>CAVSSD010000012.1:0-20880 GCA_963730495.1 uncultured Acidobacteriota bacterium
GTGGATTGCACGCCTTTTCCCGTCGCAATTTTTCGCACCACGCCGAGTTTCAAGCTGCCATAGTCTGGGAGTCGCGAATCATTCATCTCAATCAAATAAAATCCCGGCTTGCCCGGATTGGCGGTATCGGGGACGCAATAGAACATTTGCAAGGCGATGCGGATGTAGCGGCTGGCATACAGCTGCTCATTCGCGACAACGTATTTAATATCGCCAACGCCCTTCGGAAACATAGAGACGCGATTCACGCGGATGGTGGGGCCCTGGCCAAAATCGATGTTTTCCCAATAGAAGAAGTCCATCGCCCCAGCGAGCTTTCCATCGGGATACTCGAGAATGTGTTCATAGATGCCGCCGGATTTGTCCTTCGGCAGGTAGTAGGAACTGTCCAACATCGATTTCATGTGTTCATAAAGGTTGAAGGGCTTCTCGCGATCCGTGTAGCTGCCAAACGCCTTTAGACCGCCCGAGATGTAGGCCGTCACCACTTCGAAAAGACGCTGTCGAGCGAACTTATTAACCTGGTCGTATTTGTCGGCCGAGTTCCAATCGATTCGTTTCTGCAGCGCCGCAACGTCAAAGACCTGGAGATCGCAGTCGTTGGGTTTGCACTTCTGCAGCGCGTCAATATCCTTGCGTGGGAACGCGATACGGTCGAAGTCGGAGAGTTTCGGCGGCGAACCGAGTTCGTTGAACGCTTGTACGTCGAGGTAGACCTTGTCCTCGAGCAGGCTCTTCACGTCGCGGTAAGATTCCGCAAAACGCTCGACGGTGCTATTGATATACACCCCACCGAACACCAGCATCCCGTACTTCTTGTCGCCAGATTCGAGAACCTTGGTCACTACCTGGCCTTGATCCATCTTTTGAATTTCGCTGTCGGACAAACCGACCTGAGTCTTAAAGAAAGTTTCAGGCTGCCGTTGGGCACGAGCGGTGCTAGCGCCAAAGATCAGTGCGATAGAAAGAACACTTGCCGCAAAAACTTGGCCACCCATGGCAATCATTCCTATTCTTTTCGAGATTGTATTATCCATGTTTCCTTTCTGACGCCCATAAAAGCCCAGGTGTAAGTTCATCTCCGTTATCCGTGACCTTGACAACGAATTTTCATACGAGCACTACTGGAGGTCTAGTGTCTGATGCGAGCAAGAGCAAGTCAGGTACAGATTAACCGCTCCGGTTCTGGTATATGTCTTCGGGAGGAATCAAGCCAGCGCAACAGAGGAACGCCAATGAAAGCCGCCGTCTACACCAGGTACGGACCTCCCGATGTTGTCCAGATGACGGACGTCGAGAAGCCCGTTCCCAAGGACAACGAAGTCTTGATAAGAGTTCGCGCGGCGAGCCTCAATCCGCTTGACTGGCACTTCATGAGAGGCACGCCCTACGCCGTTCGCATCATCGCCGGCCTGCACAAACCAAAATTCCCGGGGTTAGGCGTGGACGTTGCCGGCCAGGTCGAAACCCTTGGCGCCAATGTATCGCAGTTCAAACTCGGCGACGAAGTTTTTGGCTCGTGCAAAGGGGCCTTCGCCGAGTATGCCTGTGCTTCCGAATCAGATTTGGTAATTAAGCCAGCTAACGTGACATTTGAGCAAGCCGCAGCCGTGCCCGTGGCCGCTTATACCGCCTTGCAGGGTCTTCGCGACAAGGGACACATCCAAGGCGGTCAGAAGATCCTGGTTAACGGTGCCGCGGGAGGTGTCGGTACATTCGCTGTGCAGATTGCCAAGTCGTTTGGCGCGGATGTGACCGGCGTATGCAGCACCAGAAATCTCGAGATGGTCCGGTCCATCGGCGCTGATCGCGTTATCGACTACACACAAGAGGATTTCACAAAGAATGCGCAACGCTACGACCTGTTCTTCGATTGCGTTGGGAACCATTCGTTGTCAGCTACCATGCGCGTTCTAAATCCCAAGGGAATATACGTCGGCGCGGGGGGAACGACAGACAATTGGATGATTGGTCCCTTGGTGCGCGCAATTTCCTCTCTTGCGTTGTCGCTGTTCGGGAACCAGAAGTTCCTCATGATTCTTGCAAAACCTAGCAAACAGGATCTGACCTTTATGCGCGAGCATATGGAATCTGGGAAAATAACGCCGGTTATCGACCGGCGTTACAATTTGAATGAAGTGCCTGAGGCTATCCGCTATCTGGAATTAGGGCACGCCCGCGGAAAAGTAATCATAAGTTTCGAAAATAACTAGAAAATTTGCGAATTCCCTAAGGCCTTAGGCACGGCTTTGAACAGCTAGTGCAGGCAAAAGGCTTTGCTTTGTGTGCAACGTCGATATAGGCTCGTGCGCTAGTTCAATGCATCCCAAGGGGCTTCTAACATGACCGCTTTCCGTCGCGGTGTCGTCCTGCTGTTTTCTGCCTGCTCGCTGATTGCACCCGCTTCTTTCGCACAACAGGGCGCGAGCGAATTGCAGCGTAAAGTTGATCAAGTTTTTGCGGCGTACGACAAGCCCGATTCGCCGGGCTGCGCGCTCGGCGTCGTGCGCGATGGCGAGTTCATCTATAAAAAAGGCTACGGCGAAGGCAGCCTCGAACTGAGTGTCCCGCTCACTCCCGAGTCCGTCTTGTACATGGGCAGCGTCTCGAAACAATTTACCGCCGCCAGCGTCGTGCTCGCCGCCGAGCAGGGCTATCTCTCGCTCGACGATGACGTCCGCAAATACGTCCCCGAGATTCCTTCTTACGGCAAGCCCATCACACTTCGCGAAATGCTCCATCACACCAGCGGCTTTCGCGACATCCTTGGCTTGCTCCTGCTTGCTGGCCGCAATTTCGAGGACATCCATCCAACCCCGGAACTACTCGACTTGCTCTCTCGCCAAAAAGCTCTCAACTACAAGCCCGGCGACGAATTCCTTTACAGCAATACAAATTTTTTCCTCTTCAGCGTGATTATCAAGCGCGCCACTGGGAAGCCTCTCTCGCAATTCGCCGAAGAAAATATCTTCAAGCCGCTCGGCATGACGCATACTCGCTTTTACGACGACCACTCCGTCGTCGTCCCCGGGCGCGTTCCTGCTTACGAGCCGCTCCCCAACGGCGGTTTCCGCATCGATTGGTCCACCAATTTCGACAAAATCGGCGATGGCGGCCTCATGAGCAACGTCGACGACCTGCTCCTGTGGGATCGAAATTTTTACGCCAACAAGCTTGGCAAGGGAACACTCCTAAAAGAAATACAAACGCCTGGTGTACTGAACAGCGGAAAAAACATTGAGTACGCTCTCGGATTGTTTATCGGCACTTATCGCGGCCTGCCTATCGTCGAGCACGGCGGCGCGCTCTTCGGCTATCGCACCGAGCTGTTGCGTTTCCCTCAGCAGAAATTCTCCGTCACCACGTTGTGCAACGTTGGCACCAGCAACCCCAGTCAGCTTTCGTATCAGGTTGCGGATCTTTACCTCGCGGGCCAGCTTTCACCCGAGTCTTCCGCCTCCGCAGCCGCGAGCATTGACGCCCAGCCTTTTGCCGGCTGGTATCGCAACATCGACTCTCATTCAGTCCTTGAGATTACCGTGTCAAAGGAAGGTGTCGGGGCATTCGGCACACTTTTCAAACCTCGCGACGCGAATCACTTCGTAGCCACGGCCGGCCCTGAAATCACGTTCGACCGTCAGCCAAATTCCGGCTTACGCCTTACGCTGGCTTTCAAAGACACTCCGCCTCAAATTTTTGAAAGGTATGAACCGCTCAAGGCTTCCGCGGAAAATTTCGCACAGTATGCTGGCGAATACACCAGCGCCGAACTCCAAGCCAAGTACCGCTTTGCCGTCAAGGACGGCAAGCTAACTCTTGCGATGAATTGGCAGGAGCCTGCCGTCCTCGAACCAACCGTTCTCGACGAATTCCAGGGCCCGTTCGGCACCGCCATCGTTTTCCGCCGCGATGCCGTCGGCCATGTCACTGGTTGCGATCTTTTCGCAGGCCGCGTCCGAAACATCGCTTTCGCAAAGACCACGACTCCGCCCACGAAATGATAGTATCTAGTTGCGATTGCGCTAAAAGATGAATGGTAAGAGCCTGACCTCCAGGATTAGAAGTCGATTTTATTGAACCGTTGAACGCAGCGCATCAAGCCGCGCCTGGGCTTCGGCCATTGAAGGAGCCAGCTGCAGCGCGGCTGCGTAGGCGCTCGCGGCTTGCCGATTCTCACCCTTGGTTTCCAACGCTTGTCCCAATCTGAACAAGGCGAGCGGCGACGGCGCGATCTGTGCTGCCTTTGTAAAATCCGCGATCGCTGCATCCGTGTTCATCATTTGCATCTCTGCCATTCCGCGACCGGTATAGCTGTTTTGCGCGTTCGGATCGAGAGCAATCGCCGCGCTCAGCTCCGTTACCGCCGCAGAATATTTGCCTTCGCCCAGGTACAGGATTCCTAGATTGTTGTGCGACTGCACAATTTCTGCCTGGTCGCTCGATAGCGCCAAGGCCGCGCGATATTCGTGCTCCGCATCGTCCAGGCGATTTTGTTTTTGCAGCAGGACGGCAACGTTATAGTGAGGGGACGCCAGATCGGGGCTCAGACGGACGGCCGCAACGAAATGTTGCGCGGCGAGTTGCGGCTCTCCTCGCTCGAGGAGGGCAACTCCGAAATTGTTCTCAGCAAACCCGTTGTTCTTGGTCACTTCGAGGGTGTGCGCAAAAAGCGTGTAGCTGTCGTGCCAGTAGCCAATCTGTTTGATCGTTAGCGCAGCAAATGGCGCCAGCGCTAGAAGAAAGAGCGCGATTGGAATTTCCTTCTGCCAGTGCTTCTCCGCCGCCAAATCTGCAATCAGCCAAACCAAAGCAAAGAGCAAGCCCATCATCGGAATGTGCATGAAGCGGTCCGCCATCCCTTGCCGTCCGGTCTGGATAAAGCCAATCATGGGCAGCATCGTGCCCAGGTACCAGAGCCAGCCCATCAGCAGATATTTGCGCTCTCGGAATCTCCAGACGATTGCTGTGATTCCAGCTAGCGCCAATCCGGCGAGAGCTACTACGATCCATGACAGCGTATTTTCCGGATGCGGATAATACGGCGCCAGTCCTACCGGCCAAATTGCTTTTCCCAAGTATGCAACGTAAGAAAAAATCGCATTTTTGAAACGCCAGCTAAACGGCATCGTGGCCGTTAACGCATGTTCCCGCGAATGCACATAGACGGTCACAGCTCCGCCTACCGCCGCCATTAAGAAGAGAGGAATCTTTTCGATTACGAGCGCTCGCAGCGCGCCGAAAAATGCACGCGGCTTTCCTTGGGCGTCTGTTCCTGGCAGCCGGCCCAGCGGCCAATAATCCAGCAGTAGCAAAGCAAACGGGAAGGGAATGACCATTACTTTGGCTGTGATTCCCAGTCCAAAAAACAAAACGACCCAGAGGTAACGTTCCAGGCCCGGCTTTTTCACATACCAGCCGTACGCCCCGATCGCGAGCAGAAAAAACAAAACGCACAGCACCGATTTCCGCTCGGAGACCCACGCAACGGCCTCGACATTCAAAGGCTGCACCGCGAACAGCGCCGCCACTGCCGCGCTTCTCATGGCGCGTCCAGTAGCGCTTTCGATCAATAGAAAAAGCAAGACCACGCCGAAAATATGCAGGAGCACACTTGTGAAGTGGTGCCCTGGGGGATTTCTTCCGTACAGTTGCACGTCCAGCATGTGCGAAATCCACGTGAGCGGATGCCAGTTCGAAGAGGGGTAGCTCGAGCCGAGGGCCCACCGCACATCGGCCCATGTCAATCCGGCCAGGACATGCGGATTGCGCGTTACGTAATCCGGATCGTCGAGATTTACGAATCCATTGCGCATTGCGGGCGCATAGACCGCCGCGGTTCCGAGCGCCAACAGAACCGCGAGAAAAATGATGAGCCGCCGGTCCTTCGGCTGCGCTGGATCCGGAAAATCCGGGCGAGCGATTTGGTGCACGTTTGTTTGAGAAAGGGATCTCACGGTGAAACCAGCCTATCAAAACTGCAGCAGGTTCCGTTGCGCCGCGAAAATGGCGCCGCAGCATTAGTTACCGGCCCTCGCGCCAGTCTTCTTTTGATAACGACAACCGAACAATCCCGCGAGCTTCTCGTCGCTGGCGCTGTCGAACTCAGTACAATCAGAAAACGCACAGTGGCCATCGACACGCAAGCTCACGAGCAACTTCTCCGGCACCGCCGCGTTTGGGAGCAAAAACCCATTCTGCGGCGCGTCTACAATGATGAATTTTTCGCGCGCCTGCTCGCCTCTCGAAACGCAAACGGACTTTCCATTGAAGTCGGCGCGGGCCCAGGTTTCTTCAAACAATTTGCGCCAGACATTCTCTCGACAGACCTCATCTGGTGTCCGTGGCTCGATGCCATCGCCGACGCGCAGAAACTCCCCTTTCGCTCGAACAGCGTCGCAAACGTTTTCGGCCTGGATATGCTACATCACCTCGCCACGCCAATGACTTTTCTAGGCGAAGTCTCGCGCGTTCTGATTCCTGGTGGCCGCTTGATTCTCGTTGAACCGTGGATCACGCCTCTTTCTTATTTCATTTTCCGTTTTCTACATCAGGAGCGTTGCGATCTTTCTGAAACGCCTTGGGTTGTAAATCAGGGGGGAGAAACACCTGAAAAATTGGCTTTTGACGGCAATCAAGCGATTCCGTATTTGCTTTTCGGACCCAAGCATTGTTCGATTACGCTCAGTTCTTTGCCGGAACTCAAACTCGCAGCGCTCGAACCTTTTTGCCTCTTCGCCTATTTGCTGAGCGGCGGATTCAAACCGATGAATTTCTTGCCGGAGTCCCTGTATCCGGCAATGTCAAAATTCGAGCGCGCGACATCTCCATTGTGGCGCAGTATTGCGGCACTGCGAGTTTTGCTGGTGTTGGAGAAAACGGCCTAGGCTCATGGAGACACCAACAGTACGAAATGCTCTCGATTGGAAGCGACACCGCGCATGAGCAATAAATCGTCATCGAATATTTTCACGCGTGTTTACAATCTGGCACGCTCGGGAGGCCTTTTCGAAATGCCGTTGTTCAAGAGGCTTTTTCTTTTCGCGTATTTTCTTTACAAGCGATGGTGCGAAGATCCGTTCTGGGCGCTTGCAAAGCGGAGCCCCGAACTTTTTACCGGTGGCGATATTCTCGATATCGGGGCAAACATTGGTTACACAGCTTGGGTCTTTGCAGCTGCCCTGAAGGCGAATGCGAAGGTTTCGGGCAAGGTCTACGCCTTTGAGCCTGATGCGGCCAGCTTCGCGGCACTTGGAGAGATCGTCCGTCGCAAAAATCTTGGCGATTCGGTGGAGATCTGCAACCTGGCTGTCGGCAGCGCCGATGGTTCACTTGAGTTTTGGCACAACGAAGAGCATTCGGCCGATCATCGCGTCGTTACGGAGCAGTTCAAGACATCGCGGCCTGCCGGGGAAAAAGTCACCACGGTCGCGGTGACTAGCGTGGACAACTTTGTGGCGGCCCGCAATTTGCAGAATATTTCGTTTATTAAAATCGATGTGCAAGGCTACGAACTTGCCGTTTGCGAAGGTATGCGCAAAACTATCGAGAAGTTTCCCGAGATGTGTATCGCGTTCGAGTACGCTCCGGACGGCATGCGTGAACTGGGGTTCGAGCCGTCCGTGCTGCTGGACTTTTTCCTCTCCGCTGGCTATCAGCTCCACATTTTGACTCGCGCCGCGACTACTCTTGCTCAGGATAATCGCGCCATCGAACTCGCTGTTGAGCGCTCCGGCTACGTTGACTTGCTCTGCTCCAAGAAAATTCTTGCCTAGCTTGCGTTTCTAAACACTCACCTAGTCTAGTCGGATGTGGTGAAAAGACAGTTTAATCAGTACGCTCGGGCTAGGACGGGCACAGCGGTGCTGTGCCCCTATAAGGGATTTGTTGCGCTGAGGCCACTGTTGGTGTGAACTATGGGTTAAGACTGTCGGGTTTCGTTTTGTGCTATCGGCACTGGTTTTTTTCTGAACCCCATTTTGATTCGCACGAGGCCTACCCAGGTCATTTTTAGCAGCTGCAGGCCATGCCGGAAGCGCTGGATGTTTGTTTCGCCGTAGGTGCGCGCCAGATAGCGGACGGGCACATCCACAATCTCCAAGCCCAGCTCCGCCGCAGGGAAGAGCAGTTCAAAATCTCCGAACGGGTCAAACTCGCCAAAATCCTTTCGCCACGCCACCATGCGCTCGTAGTCGTGCCGTGTGACCAGTTTCGTGCCGCACAGAGAATCGCCCAGGCGTACATCCAGAACCGCGCTCAGCATTTTCGCAAAGAAAATATTTCCCATGCGGTTCAGGAAACGCATCGCTGCGCCTTCCATCGGATAGACGAGGCGCGACCCGTTGATAAAATCACCGTGTCCCTGGTCGTAGGCAAAGGCGAAGCGCGAAAGCATTTCTGGCGGCATGGTCAGATCGGCGTCCAGAATCACCAGCAAATCTTCTCGGGCGTGCGAAAAACCCAGACGCACCGCATCCGCTTTGCCTTTGCCGGGCTGCTGCACTGCCAGAATGCGAAACTGATCACGATAGACAGTAGAAACACGCAAAATTTCTTCCCAGGTTCCGTCCGTCGAGTGGCCCTCGACAAAAATAATTTCCGCCTCGCGGCCCAGGTCCGGAAAGCGCGTCAGCGCATTCTCGATGTTTCCGCGTTCGTTGCGCGCGGGTATGACGCAAGACAGGCCCTGTTGCGACGAAGGCACCAGCGGTCGCATTACCACAACCGACGTCAGGCTCAGCCAGCGGGCGAGCGGCATCAGCGGCATAACGCGGTTGATGACCGTACCGAGTCCCAACATTTTCCAGGGGCAATAGACCGCCTGCCGCTGACGTACAATTTCAAATCCCGCCACCTTCGCGATGTTTTCGAGATCGACGCGCGTCACAAACGTGCTCGGCAGATCGCCCTTGCGAATTCCCATGCGGTTCGTCAGGTAATAAGCCCAGCGCAGGTACGGATTGTAAAGGACTACAACCAGGCGCGATGTTCGCGCCAGGTTCAGCTTCAATTGCATCAAGAGAGCTTGAATGTCGAAGTCGTGGTTGAAAGTTCCGTTGATCAGAATCGCTGTGCGCTTGTCGCGCTCGTGGGTCAAGTCGGGGAATGGCTGGTCTTTGCCAACGGTTTCTTTGCGCGGGGCATCGATCGCGGCAAGCAGCCCGCCCTGGTCGTCTTCGCGCGGCAGCCACTGGATTACTCGGTCGTAGTATCTGGTTAGCGCGGAAATTTCCGAGGCGAGAAACGCGTTGACGTAGGAGCGCCAGCCGGGAGCGGCGTTGCTTGCCAGGTGTCTCGGCTTCTTCGCAGCGCTTTCCGTTTCGATTTCGGGCTGCATCTCGGTCAACTGTGCCATCCCAAAAGTTTTACCATGTTTCAAGTCTGCCCGAAGCTTCATCGCGCAGCCTGGCATCGTGCAAGTAATCTTTTGCGGCGGCGAAGCAATCCTCGCCGTTGTGCAAATCTCTCCGCGGTGAAACCGTTACCTACGCCTAAACTCTTCTGTCTATCGCCTCTTCGTTGACACGCTGCAAAGTGTCCGTTACGCTTTTGAGTTTACTCAGGCGTATTTATTGCTCTGAGGAGAACGGAACACATTGCCGCATGGCTGAAGAAAAGCTCCCTACACGCGCACAAGATTTTTCCGAATGGTACAACCAGTTGGTTTTGAAAGCGCAGCTTGCCGACTACGCACCTGTGCGCGGCTGCATGGTCGTGCGGCCGTACGGCTGGGCGCTGTGGGAGAACATGCAGCAAGCGCTGGACCGGCGCTTTAAAGCGACCGGGCATCAGAACGTGGCGTTTCCGTTGCTGATTCCGCGGAGCTTTATTGATAAAGAGAAGCACCACGTCGAAGGATTTTCGCCGGAACTGGCGGTGGTGACGATTGGCGGCGGCGAAAAACTGGCGGAGCCGCTAGTCATCCGGCCAACTTCGGAAACCATCATCGGCCACATGTGGTCGAAATGGATCCAGTCGTATCGCGACTTGCCCGTGTTGATGAACCAGTGGAACAGCGTGGTGCGCTGGGAATTGCGCACGAAACTTTTTCTGCGCACTCTGGAATTTTACTGGCAGGAAGGGCACACGGCGCACGCCACGCGCGAAGAAGCAGAATTTGAAACGCGGCAGATGCTAGATATCTACACGGATTTTGCGGTGAACGACGCGGCTATTCCGGTGATTGCCGGGAAGAAATCGGACGCGGAGAAATTTGCGGGCGCGGATGTCACCTATTCGATCGAAGGCATGATGGGCGATGGCAAGGCGTTGCAGTCCGGGACTTCGCATTTCCTGGGGCAAAATTTTGCGCAAGCGTTCGAGGTGAGGTATCTCGACCAGGGAGGGCAGTTGCAGCATTGCTGGACGACCTCGTGGGGACTTTCAACGCGCGTCATTGGCGCGATTATCATGGTACACGGCGACGATCAGGGGCTGGTGCTGCCGCCAAAACTCGCGCCTTACCAGGTGGTGATCGTGCCGATTTATAAGACAGACGAGGAAAAAAGCTCGGTGATGGACGCGGCGCGGAAGTTGAAAGCGGAACTTGTTGCGGCGAACGTGCGCGTGACGCTGGATGAGCGCGAAGGGCCGAGCCCTGGCTGGAAATTCAATGATTGGGAAATGCGCGGAGTGCCGTTGCGCGTGGAGCTAGGCCCGAAGGATGTGGCTAAGGCGGCGGCGGTGCTGGCCAGGCGGGATCGGCCAGGTCGAGAAGGGAAAATCAGCTCGCCATTAGCTGGAATGCCGCAGACGATCGAGAAATTGCTCGTCGAGATTCAGCAGGCGCTCCACGACAAAGCTTTAGCTTTCCGCAAAGCCAACACGCACGACGCGAAGACCTACGATGACTTGAAGAAGGCCGTCGAAATGGGCTTCGCCTATTCGTACTGGTGCGGAAGCGCGGAGTGCGAAGGGAAAATTAAGGAAGAGACTCGCGCGACGATGAGGTGCATTCCGATGGATCAGAGTTTGGGCGATGGGAATGCACACGATGGCGGGTCTGGGGCTTGCGTTTATTGTGGTAAAGCGGCTCCCGAGCGGGCTATTTTTGCGCGGGCATACTGAGGGATTCGGTGCGGTCCGTTCGGGGACGGATTAGAGCGGTCAGCTCACATCACATCAGGTCAAATCGCACCAGGCTCCAGCACATCAGCGCGGGCTGCGCCGGGTAGGGAAAAAGAACACAGGCTGAAGCCTGTGCTACTACATGACCCCGTAGCTTTCCGGGAACACCTGTCCTTCCAACGTCTCGACACCTTGTGGACAGGGTGCTAGCGTTAATTGAAAGACAGCAACTGAATCCTGCCGTGCGATGCCGCGTTTTACGAGCGGCTTTGGCGGCGCCCGGAGAAGAGTTTCGTGCACTTTGCTGGCTCCCATAAACGGACTTCGATAGCGCGGCGCCGCAGCTCCCAGCGCGGCGAAGGCAAGCTCAAAGCGATAGTCTTCACCGCCATTATCGTGGTCGGAATCTTTCTAGCATTCAAGCTTGTGCCGCCCTACGTAGCCGAATACCAGTTGCAGGACAAGATGCAGGAAATGGCGCGCTTTGGCATCGTGAATCGCTATTCCGAGGAGCAGATCCGCGACAATATGTTCAAGGTGGTGCAGGATTTGGATATTCCAGCGAAGCGCGAAGACATCAAGGTCTCGGTGTCGCAAGCGCTTGTGAAAGTCTCGTTGGAGTACACCGTTCCAGTTGATCTGCTGGTCTACAGCACCGAGCTGCACTTTTCCCCTTCCAGTGAAAACAAATCGATTATGTAGTGGTCTCGCTTTCTCCGCCCGGATGGCTGAATCCAGCGTTGCCGCTGCGGCCTTGTCCGGATCGATCCGAGCGACTCCAAGGACGATAGCTGTTCCGGCGGCACCTCCGCGCGTACTGGGTCAAGCAACATTTCTCGTGCGAACTCCGTCTTTCTTAGTGCTGGGTGTTGCGAGACAATAGAAGTTCAGCCCCGGGAGCCATCGTTTGCGCATTCGAATTGGAAAAGGGTTCTTCACATCTAAGTTAGGCTTGACGATCCTGGGGATCGTCTTCGCCCTATTCCTCACCACTGGCGGGCTTTTCACCTACTACTACATCAAATATTCGCGGATGATCGACGCGCGGCTCTCCGGCAAGGTGTTGCAAAACACGACGCAGATTTTTTCCGCGCCGGAATATATTTCCGCCGGGCAGGCGTGGAGCGCGGAAGACCTGACGACGTATTTGACGCGCATCGGGTACCGTCCTGAAGCGGATGACAACTCACTGGGGCAGTACACCGTGCAGGGAAACACGGTGGACGTACGCCCTTCGAAGCTTTCCTACTTTGGCGGCTCGAACGCTCTGGCGGTGCAGTTCAACGGAAAATCGATCCGCTCCATTCGCCCGCTCGCCGGCGGAGGAACTATGGAGACGGCGCAAATCGAGCCGGAGCTAATTACCAATCTCTTTGACAGCGCCAGGGAAAAGCGGCGGCCAGTGCGGTATGAAGATTTGCCGCCGGAACTTATACACGCGATTCTTTCGGCGGAGGACAAGCGGTTTTTCGACCACGGCGGATTCGACTTCATTCGAATCGTAGGAGCCGCGTGGGCCGACCTTCGCCACAGCTCTTCGCACTACCAGGGTGCGAGCACCATCACCATGCAGGTGGCGCGCACGTTTTTCTTTTCGAACGAGCGCACGATGCGGCGCAAAGTGGCCGAAACGATGGTCTCGATCGAGCTCGAGCAGCGGTTTAATAAGCAACAAATCTTCGAGCTGTACGCCAACGAGGTTTATCTCGGGAATCGCGGGAGTTTCGGGATTCGCGGATTCTCCGAAGCGAGCGTCGCTTATTTTGGCAAAGATCTTCGCCAGCTCTCGATCGCGGAGTGTGCGTACCTAGCGGGAATTATTCGCGCTCCTAATTATTATTCTTCCGCGGACCGGCATCCGGAGCGCGGAGCGCAGGCGCGCGACCGCGTGCTGACGCAGATGCTGGAGAACAAGTACATCACCGAAGAAGAACTGGAGGCAGCGAAGCACGCGCCTCTGAAGATTGTTCGCACCGCAGGCTCAGCGAGCGAAGCGCCGTACTTTGTGGACATGGTCAAGGACCATCTTCTCGACAAATATTCCGAGAACGAGCTGTTGAGCCAGAACTTCCGCGTCTACACGACCCTTGATCCAGCACTGCAGCGCGCCGCGGCGGCCGCGGTTGACGCTGGCGTCAAAAATGTCGATTTGCTGCTGGCGAAGAAATACGAGAAGTGGCGCAAGGAAGCGGAGAAGAAGGGAAGCACCGAGGCGATTCCGCAGGTTCAGATCGCGCTGGTAGCAATGGATCCGAAGACGGGCGAAATCAAAGCCTTGATCGGAGGCCGGGACTACGGGCAAAGCCAGCTAAACCACGCTCTGGCGCATCGTCAGCCTGGGTCGGTATTCAAACCATTCGTGTATGCGGCGGCGTTCGATAACGCGGTGGACGGCGTGCAACCTGTGATCACTCCAGCGACCACGGTCGATGACGAGCCCACGACGTTCGAATTCGACAACAAAGAGTACACGCCGAATAACTACGGCGCGAAATTCATGGGGCACGTCACGGTGCGCGAGGCCTTGACAAATTCGCTGAACGTGGCCACCGTCAAGGTCGCGGAGCTGATTGGTTACGGTCGCGTGGTGCAGATTGCGCGGCAGATGGGGCTGGGCGGCAATATTCAGCCCACGCCGGCAGTCGCTCTGGGTGCATACGAAATGACGGCGGTGGATGTGGCCGGCGGCTACACCGCGTTCGCCAACGGCGGCGTGCGCGCGGAACCACAATTCCTGCACAGTGTGGTGAGCGCCGATGGAAGCGTGCTGGAGAAATTTACGCCCCAGACGCACCAGGTTCTCGATCCACGCGTGGCCTTTCTGGTCACGAGTCTGCTCAAGGATGTCTTGAATAAAGGGACGGGAGCAGGCGTTCGCGCGCGCGGCTTTGCACTCCCTGCGGCCGGGAAAACCGGAACTTCGCGCGACGGATGGTTCGCCGGATACACATCAAACCTCCTGACCGTAGTCTGGGTGGGATTTGATGACAATCGCGACCTCGGTCTGACGGGTGGCGCGGCGGATGCGCCGGTTTGGGCTGATTTTATGATTCGGGCTAGCGCGCTCCCGGCCTATCGCGATGCCAAAGATTTCTCTATGCCTGATGGCGTGCAGTCGGTGTTGATCGACCCCGAATCGCAGGAGCTTGCCACGCCGAACTGTCCGGTGACCCGCGATGAAGTTTATGTTGCTGGCTCCGCCCCAACACAATTCTGCCAATTGCACGGTGGGAGCGCCGCAGCAGCTTCCTCGGGTTCCTGGCTGTCTCATGTTTTTGGGGGAGGCGAGCCCAAACCGCCGCAAACCGATGCCGAGGGCAAGCCGATAATCCCCTACGACCCGAACAGGCCACCGAACGCGACTGGCCAAGGGGCCAGTGACCCCAACGCCCCACCCGGCGAAAAGAAAAAGAACCCTTTACAGAAGATTTTTGGTATCTTTGGGGGCAAGAAGAAGGACCCCGACAAGGCTAAGCCCCAACCAGCTACGCCTCCGCCGGAGAAGGGAGACTCGCCATGACTCAGCTTCGAGTGGCGTTTCCAGTCAGTATTCTCCTCTTAAGTGTAAGTCTTGCGATTCCCGCAACAGGCCAAACTCTCGAAGAAGCTCGATAGATGATGGCGCCCGGTGTGGCGCAAGTGCCTTCGCCACAGGATCCTGTAATCGTGGTGCGCCCGGAGATCACCGATGAGCAGATGGGCGACCTGTACATGATTCGCAAGGAATATCGCGAGGCCGCCGGCATCTTCAAGAAACTCTCGGACCAGGATCCACGGAACCCGATCTATTTGAACAAGCTCGGGATTGCCCTTCACCAGCAGGAAGCGCTGGGGCTGGCGCTGAAGTATTACCAGAAAGCCGTCAAAGTCGATCCGCGGTACGCCGACGCGGAAAACAATGTCGGTACGATTTGGTATCAACGCAAGAAATACGAGAAGGCTGAAAAGGCATATCAAAAAGCGATTGCGATCAAAAGCGACATGCCCGTTCTGTACAGCAATCTGGGTTACGCGTATTTTGGGGACAAAAAATACGAAGATGCTATTTATGCCTTCCGGCATGCGTTGACGCTCGATCCCATGCTTTTTGAGCATAATGGCTCGCGCAGCGGGTCGATTTTGCAAGACCGCTCCGTCGAGGATCGCGGGCGATTTTATTACATGCTCGCAAAGTCCTATGCGCAGGCCGGGGACCTCGACCGCTGCATCCATTACCTCCGCAAAGCCAAGGACGAAGGCTACAAACAGTTCACCGATATAAAGAAAGACCCCGCATTTGGCGCGGCGCTGAAGGATCCTGCCGTGCAGGAACTGCTCGTGCCGAAGCCGGTGGACGCAACGCAGCTGTAGACCAAACAAATCCCGCTCTGGCCCTGCGGAAATTTGAGTAGCTTTGGGGCAAGCCCCAGAAATAATGCGCGCAGGCGGTACAAGCGATAACCACGACAGTTTTCAGCGAGCCGTTAGTCGATCCGCACATCATCTAAATTGTCTCCCACCTAACGCTTCGAGAGCGATGCAGTCGTGCTCCTCTGCTACAATGAAATGAGCATGAAGCAGTCTGTTTTCACCGCCCACACATTTGTCCTATTTTGCACACTTACCATTTGTTGCCTGGTCCCTCTTTCTGTCATCGCGCAACAACCTTCCGCAGGCTCTGCGACTTCCTCGGGTACGCACGGAGCCGGGTCCGACGCTTCACAACCGGGTATCTACCTCGTGTTTCCATTTGAGAATGCGGGAGCGTCGCCTCGGTTGGACTGGCTTGGCGAAGGCCTTGAAGAGCTAACGATTCAGCGGCTGTCTGCTGCGGGGCAGCAAGTGTATTCGCACACTGGGCGCACCGGTGAACTGGACCGCTCTGGGCTTCCGCCCACGGCAAAACTGAGCCGCGCCTCGATGCTGCGTATTGCGCAGAACATGGACGCGGATTATGTGATTTTTGGCAGATTTACGTCCAACGGCCAAATTCTGATGGTCGAGGCTCAAATTCTACGCGTGAGCCCGACCCGGCTGCTTCCGGCGATCCGGGAGACCGGCCCGCTCGATTCGCTGATGGACCTACACGTGAAGCTGCTCTGGCGGCTGCTTTCCGCTAACGACCACGCCTACCCGCGTACTCTCGAAGAATTCTCAAAAGTGCAGCGGCCTCTGCGCCTCGATGCGTTCGAACATTATGTGCGGGGATTGCTAGCGAGCGACGACGATCCGCGGCTGCGCGAACTTCGGGAAGCAGCGCGCCTCGAGCCCGAGTGGCCCGATCCGGATTTCGCGATTGGCGACGCCTACTATGCGCGCAGAGACTGTGACTCGGCGCTGATTTGGTTTGCGAAAGTTCCCAAATCGCACGACCGTTATGTCGAAGCGGTGTTTGCGACGGGAGTTTGCCGGTTACTGATGAACCAGCCAGATAAAGCCGAAGAAGTCTTTTTGTCGTTGCAAGGAGCCTTGCGGAACAATCTTGTTTCCGGCGCGGACTTGCCGGAGATTCTGAATAACCTCGCGCTGGCGCGCGCGCGGCAGAACAACACGACGGCGGCCGTGGCCGATCTTCGCCGGGCGGCGGAACTTGATCCGGACGAGGACGACTATCCCTTCAACCTGGGATTGCTGGCGCTTGGCGCGAATGATTTCGCTGGCGCCGCCAATTATTTTCGCGAGGCTTCCGAACGCGAGCCAGACAAAGCGGAAAATCGCGCGCTGATGATTCTTGTCGCTCGAGAAAGCGGGCAAGAAAGCGGAAGCCGATCAAGAGCGCGACACTGCAGCGGAGACTTTTGGTCCTGACGCGCTTCCGGTTGTGCGACTGGACGCCAAGAAAGATACGTTGCTTCATCTTGAACGAGTACGCTCGGAGATGGACACCACCGCGTTGCGGCTGGAAATTGTGTCGGCGGGAGATTCCGCAAGTGTAGCCGCTGCAACAGTGGCGGACACTCCTGCGGCGCATATACGGCGCGGGCGGCAGGAACTCTCGGCCGGGCGCGTCGATGCAGCCGAGGTTGAATTTCGCGCGGCTCTGGCGGCAGATCCGGGTAGCGCGTCCGCGCACAACGGACTTGCTGAAGTCTACCGGCGCCGGGGCAAGTTGGACGATTCCGCCAAGGAACTCCAGGCTTCGCTCGCGATTCGCGATTCCGCCGCGGTGCGCACCACGCTTGCGCGCGTCTATCTCGAACAGAAAAAAGTGGATTTGGCGCGTGCCGAATTGGAGCGAGCACTGAAGCTGGCGCCCAAGTATCCCGATGCCAAAGAATTGCTGGAGCACTTGCAGAAAGTAAAGCCGTCCGGAGGCGCACAATGAGCGCTCATCGTCTGGTTCAAAGATTTTGCGGTTCTAGAGTTTTCCATTCCTCGACGTTGACGATTCTTTGCGGCATCTTCGTCGCAATGGCGTTTCTTGTGCTTCCGTCCGCCACGGCGGATGAACATTCCACGAATCCACTCGTGTTGGAGCTCAGTCTCAATCGCGAAGTCGAGCCAGTGCTGGCCACTTACATCGACGAAGGACTTGCCGATGCCGCGAGCCGGCATGCCGCGCTTGTACTGATCACAATGGATACGCCCGGCGGACTGGGCGAGTCGATGAAGGACATGATCCAGCATATTCTGGCGTCGCCGGTGCCGGTGGCTGTTTACGTATCGCCCACGGGCGCGCGCGGCGCTTCGGCGGGATTCTTTATTCTTCTCTCCGCGGATATCGCGGCCATGGCATCGGCGACCCACACCGGTGCGGCGTCTCCCGTGGTTGCCATCGGCGGGTTTCAACTGCAAATTGACGAAACGATGCGCCGGAAAATGTTCAATGACACCACGGCCTTTTTGCGGAGCTACACGGAGAAGCGCGGCCGGAATCCAACGCTTGCTGAAACCGCTGTGACAGACGCAAAGGCGTTCACGGAAAAAGAAGCCCTGGACGGGAAGCTGATCGACTTGATCGCGTCTTCTCCCGAAGATCTTTTGCACCAACTGGACGGCCGCACGATCACCCGTTTCGATGGCACGAAGATGGTTCTGTCGCTGAAGAATCCCGTGACGACTCCCTTTGAACTTTCCGCTCGCCAGAGTTTTCTCGCGCGCATCGTCGAACCGGATGTTTTCTTTGTGCTTCTCATGGTCGGTGTTCTCGGGTTGTACACCGAGTTCACGCATCCGGGGATGATTGCTCCCGGGGTGATTGGAGGAATCTGTGCGGTGCTTGCGCTGTATGCGATGCACATTTTACCCGTGAACTTCGCGGGGGTGCTGCTGATACTGCTGGCTCTCGCGTTATTCATTTTGGAGGCGAAGTTTACGAGCCATGGTGTACTTGCCATCGGCGGAATCATTTCGATGATGCTGGGCGCGATGTTCCTTATTCGCTCGCCGCTAACGTCTGGAGGCGTGAGCTTGGGAGTGGCGTTCGCTGCGACATTGCCATTTGCACTCATCACCGTATTTCTCATGCGACTTGTGCTGAGTTCGCGTTCGTGGAAATCGACGACAGGAAAGGAAGAGCTGATTGGCGAAGAGGGAATTGCCATCTCCGGGCTGGGCGCGGGCGCGGAAGGGATGATTCGCGTTCATGGCGAGCTTTGGCAGGCCGTCTCGCCGCGTGCGGTGCCGCAAGGGAAGCCGGTGCGAGTTCGAAGCGTTGAGGGCCTGAAGCTGCACGTCGAACCGGAAGAAGCGGTAGTCACGGAAAGCAAGTAGAATGCGTTCACGATTGGGAGGGTGACATGGAGATCAGTCTTTTTGGGTTAGCGTTGATCGTCGGGATCTTTCTGATTTGGTTTTGGAATTCGCTCTACATCATCAAGGAATGGGAACGTGGCGTGGTTCTGCGGCTGGGACGTTTGCTGCCCGAAGCCAAAACCGCGGGCATAAACCTGGTTTTTTGGCCGATCGAAACGCTTTATCGCATCAACCTACGGCTCGAAACTCTGGACGTTCCGCCGCAAGACATTATTACGCGCGATAACGTTTCCGTGAAAGTGAACGCCGTTTGTTATTTCCGCGTGGTGGACGCCAATCTCGCGATGTCTCAAGTACAGAATTATCAGTACGCGACGTCGCAGCTTGCGCAGACCACGCTCCGCAGCATCGTCGGCCAGTTCGAACTGGATGAAATTCTCTCGCAACGCGACAAAGTGAACGGCAAGCTGCAGGTCATTCTCGATCAAGACACCGAGCCTTGGGGCATTAAGGTCTCGAAGGTGGAAGTGAAACAGGTCGATATTCCCGAACAGATGCAGCGCGCCATCGCAAAACAAGCCGAAGCGGAACGCGAGCGCCGCGCGAAGGTGATTCACGCCGAGGGCGAATTCGAAGCGTCGCAAAAACTTGCCGATGCCGCGAAAGTTTTGGAGACACAATCGTCCGCGATTCAGCTACGTTACTTGCAGACTCTGACAGAGATAGGTGTCGAGAAGAACACAACGATTGTTTTCCCCCTGCCCATCGATATCATTAATAGCTGGGTACAAGCGTTAGGGGGATCGAAAAAGTAAGAATGGCTTCTGGGGGAAAAAGAGCGAGCGCCGGAGAGCGAGTGCTCGAAGGGCGTCACGTCATCGGCTTATTTATGCTGATGCTGCTGTTTTCTGGCGTGTTTTTTACGCTTGGCTACGTGATGGGACGTAACGAGTACGATGGCCAAGTGCGCGCATCAACAAACTTGCGCGGCTCGCCAGATTCAACCGTGTTGCCAAAGCCAGAGGTTGCGCCGAAACCCTCGAACAAAAAGCCGACACCCGAACCACAAACCGAAAAGCCAGCGTCAGCACCGCCCGATTGGGAGTTTTACCACGCCGGCGATTCGAACAAGGCAGATGATCATCTGAAACCGGTCGCTGCGCCTTCGATAAACCCTTCCGCGACATCCGCCGTGGGAAAAAGCGGCAATCCCACGAAGCAGCAGCCCAGCGCGATCTCGAAGACCATTGGTGTCGCGCCTCCCAGCGCCGGCGGAGGCACCAGCCTGCAGGTAGCCGCGCTGACCAAAGAATCGGATGCGATGGCGCTTGCGAATAATTTGCGCAAGAAAAATTTCCCGACGTTTGTGCAATCCCCGCAGGGGGATAAGTATTATCACGTCCTGGTTGGCCCCTACGCTGACCAGAAAGCCGTCGACAACGCCAGGAAAGGCCTCGAGGTGGCCGGCTTCAAAGCCATCGTCAAGCACTAATGCCAGGGCGTCCGTGGCTCGGCTATTTTCGACCCCATCCCGGCAGTGAAACTCCCGCGTGGCTCAGAATTTTTATCGCCGCGGTTTCCGGCGCGGCGCTCTCGTTTTCCTATACTGGTTTTTATCTCAGCATCTATTCTTGGATATGCGTGGGGATTTTGTTCATCGTGCTCTTCGGGGCCAGCCAGCGCGTGGCCTTGGCTTGCGGATTCGTGCACGGCATCTGTTTTGTTCTGACGTCCGTCTCATGGATCGCGGAAACACTTTCCGTGCACGGCGGGCTTTCTCGCGCCGGCGGATGGGGCGTCTTACTGCTGATTGGTTCGGTTTGGTCCGTAGCGAATGGCGCCGTCACTTGGGTGATCAACCGGCTTTCGCGGCGAAGTATCACGCTGGCTTGCTTCGGTGGGCCATTCCTTTTGGGTTTCGCTCGAGGTGTTTCGAGCTTACCTGCCTGAAATTAGTTTTCCGTGGAACCTCCTCGGCTATCCAGCCTCTGCAAATATTGCGCTAGTGCAGCTCACGACGATTACAGGAATCTACGGTCTGTCCTTTGTCGTCGCTGCGTTCAACGCGCTTCTTGCGTGGACCGACGCTGATACGAAGTATTCACCAAAGCGGCGCCTCGCGATTTTGCTTAGTGCGACGAC
>CAVSSD010000013.1:0-18995 GCA_963730495.1 uncultured Acidobacteriota bacterium
CTCTCTTCCGCAGGCTCGTTCTTTTGCCGCTAATACTTCCTGGAATCATCACCGGTCTCTCTCTGCTCATGTTCGCAGTCCTTGCCGGATTTCAGCTCAGCCTCATGACTGTCTTTCTCGGTCACGGCACAGCCCTCATCTCCGTAGCCACCACGGAACTTTTCGCCGGCCTTCAAAAGACGGACCGCGCGCAGGAAGAAGCGTCGCTCGATCTCGGCGCCACGCCTTGGCAAACTTTCTGGCGCATCACGCTGCCGAATCTCAAGCTCTCGCTGATCGCCGCGGGGCTGCTCATCTTCACGCTTTCGATGGACGAAATCGCCGTAACCTTTTTTCTGATTGGCCGCGACAACACGCTCCCTCTCGAAATTTGGGGCCGCCTGCGCCGCGGCATCACGCCGGAAATTAACGCCGTCTCCACACTTATTTTTGCCGTTTCCGTTGCGCTCATCATCATCTGGTATCGGATACGCATGCGCAGCGTCGGCCTGGAAGCAAAGCAGATACTTGAAAGGCCGTAGGAACCATGGGGGGACAAATGCCGCACTCGCGCCGTGAATTTATTAGATACGTGGTTGCAGGTTCGGTCGCATCCGGCTGTCCGGTCGATACCGCCCTCATTTCCGCGCCCGATTCCGCAGCGTCAACTTCCAATCCGGGCAACACACCTCTCGTCGATGGCGAACACTATGAAATCTGCCACCAAGTGCGCGACGGCCACCACTTCGATCTACCCGCCGCTACTTCCAAAGCCGATATTGTGATCGTCGGCGGGGGCGTCGCGGGCCTTTCTGCCGCATATTTTCTTCGCGGCAAAGATTGGCTGCTGCTCGAAAAAGAAGACCACTTCGGCGGCAACGCTTACGAAGAAGAATTCGACGGTCAATATTTCGCCACTGGCTCGGCCTATGCATATCACGGTGACGAAGGCGATCAACTCGCCTCCGAAATTGGCCTCAAACTCCCGATGGTCAACATGCCCGACCCCACGCTCGTCAACAAAACCTATGTCCCCGACACCTGGAAAACGGGTATCACGCAGCTTCCTTATCCCAAAGCTGTCATTGCCAGCTTCCAGAAATTTCGCGAAGACGTTTTGAAAATGAAAATTAGCGAGCGCATTGCCGAACTCGATTCCCAGCCTTTCTCGAAATACACGTCTGCCTACGCTCCGGAAGTTCAGCAATGGTGGGACATCTTCGGTCCTTCGAACTGGGGCGCCACCACTCCGGATTCTTCCGCATACGTCGGTCTGGCCAACGCACACGATCTTGTCGCCGGCGACGACGCCAAACGCGCCATCTTGCCCGGCGGCCTTGGCTGCATCGCCCACAAGCTCGTCGAAGTCCTCCAGCCGAAATACAAAGACCGCATGCTTGGTGAGGCCGCGGTGGTCGGAGTCGTACAGGAAAAAGACGGCGTCAGCGTCACGTATTTCCTCGCAGGAAAACTCACCACGGTTCACGCGAAAGCCGTGCTGATGTGCACTCAGAAACACATTACTTCGCGCATCGTTCAGGGTTTACCCGCGGAACAAAGAACCGCCATGCGCCGAACTCGCTACGCTCCCTACCCGGTCGTCAATCTCATCTTCGACAAGCCCGTCTACAATCGCGGCTACGACAACTGGTGCCCCGGCAATTCCTTCACCGACTTCATCGTCGCCGATTGGACCGTCCGCAACGATCCCGGCTACAAACAAAAAAACAACATCCTCACTTTCTATACTCCACTCCGCGAAGAATTCCGTTCCACTCTTCTCGACGAAGCAGAATGCAAGACCCTCGCCACCCGCGTTCTAACCGATTTCCAGAAAGTCATGCCGGAATTCAACGTTGATCCCATCGAAGTTCGTATTTACCGCCGCGGCCACCCCATGTTTATGTCCGTGCCAGGGCAATACACAAAAAATCGCATTGCCGCCGCTCATCCGATGGACCGCATTTATTTTGGCGGCAACGATTCCGGCGGTCCGGAATCCCTCACCAGCGAGGCCGTACGCTTGTCACAAGTCGGCGCGGAATGGGCAAATCTCATCCTTGCAGGCAAACCCGGCGCAAAAGAATTGGCGGAGAAAGCTCTGGCGGCAACTACGGAATGACGTGTTCGACAGTCTTCCCCTTCCCTCCACGCTCCTCTTTGTTATATAGGTGAGGCATGACAATCTCTGGAATGGTTTTTCTTCGACGAACACCGACGTCTCGCTTCGCCCGGCAATCGGCTATCCTTTTGTTTTTGGTGCTGGCGTTCGCCTGCGTTTTCGCAAGCTCGCAGGATAAATCAGCCTCGACGGTCATCATCAATGCCCAGGTTGCTGATGGCACCGGAGCGCCTCTGCGCGATTTCAACGTCCGCATCTCCGGCGACCTTATCGTCACGGTCGGAAATTTTAAACCAAACAAAGAAGAACAAATCATCGACGCAAAGGGCCTCGTCCTCGCCCCTGGTTTCATCGACATTCACAACCACTCCATCGAAGGCCTCGAAAAAGATCCTCTCGCCGAAACTCAAATCGCCCAAGGCATCACCACGATAATCCTCGGCCCAGACGGCGATTCTCCCTGGCCAATCGCGCCGTGGCTTGATACACGGCGCAAAAACCCCGCATCTCTTAATCTGGCCGTCCTCGTCGGCCACGCCACCGTTCGCGAACAAGTCCTCGGCAAGGATTACCAGCGCGCCTCAACACCCGCCGAGATCGACAAAATGGTTCTTCTCGTAAATCAAGGCATGCGCGAAGGCGCCATCGGCCTTTCCAGCGGCCTCGAATACGACATGGGCACCTACAGCACCACGGACGAAGTCGTCACCCTCGCAAGCGCCGCTGCAAAACTTCACGGCTTCTACATGACGCACATCCGCGACGAGGCAGACCTCTCCTTCCAGGCATTGGACGAAGAGATCGCCATCGGCGACCGCGCTCACATCCCCGTTGAGCACTCGCACATCAAGCTCGGCACCGTTAGCGTCTGGGGCAAAGCGCCGCAGTACATCAGCGTGATCGAAGCCGCTCGCAAACGTGGTCTCGATTTTCTCGCCGATTGCTATCCTTACGATGCGTGGCATTCCAATATCAAGGTCCTCGTGCCCAACAAACAATATGTGGACCCGAAGAGCGTCGCGAAAGCTCTGGCCGATGTCGGCGGACCTTCACACGTCACAATCGTTGAGTTCGTGCCGAACACCGCCTACGAAAATCACACCATCGAGGATCTCGCCACGCAGCAAGGCATTTCCGCCGTCGAGATGTTCATCCGTATCATCCACGAAGGCGACGCCGCCAACACCGAAGCCGGGATCATCGGGCAATCGATGGTCGAGCCCGACATTAAAGCGTTCTACCAGCAGCCCTGGGTGATGGTCGCCAGCGACGGCGGCATCGGCTCACGGCATCCGCGCGGCGCAGGCACCTTTCCGCGCGTGCTCGGCCTCTATGTCCGCGAAAAGAAATGGCTCACGCTCCCGGAAGCTGTTCGCAAAATGACTTCGCTGCCCGCCCAGCGCCTCGGCTGGAAAGATCGCGGCGTCCTTCGCGAAGGCGCTTTCGCAGACCTCGTCCTTTTCAATCCTGCCACGGTCATTGACCGCTCCACGTTTCAAAAGCCTTTCGAACTCCCAACCGGCATTGAAAAAGTCTTCATAAACGGCGCACTCGTTTGGGACACCGGCAAAGCCACCGGTTTACGCCCTGGCCGCGTCCTGCCGAACTAATCTGTTTTAGTCCATAATAATCGCTCCACTTTCGGAGGAACCATGGCGGACCGCCTTGAAGATTTTCAGAAGTTTCGTGCCGACATAAACGAGGAAATCCTCAACTGCGGCCATCTCGGCATGAAGCGCTTCTTCGCTCTCGACAATCAGGCTTACGAGCCTGGCGCACTCGGCACAAAAACAAAGGAGCTGCTCGGCCTCGTCGCCTCTGCAGTTCTCCGCTGCGACGACTGCATCACCTACCACATCGTTCGCTGCGCCGAAGAAGGCTGGAAGCGCGAAGAAGTCATTGACGCCCTAAACGTAGCCTTGATCGTCGGCGGCTCGATTACCATTCCCCACGTCCGCCGGGCCTTCGCCCGCATGCGCGAGATAGATTCGTTGAAACCTTGAGCCCCGCCGCGTACTCTAAGTAACTAGATAAGATAAGGAAGTAAGATGAGCACGGCCCCAGCCACTGCAACATCTCCAGTAGAAGGAACCGGCGCGCGCCTGCGCAATTTGCTGATAGGCGCCCTGTTTGCCGCCATTCTCCTGATTCCCAAGCTTCTCCACATCCGCCGCAACCCTCAATCCTGGATGGCCTTTCGCGTTTTTCTCGGATTCGCGGGTGCCGCGCTAGTCATCCTGCCGCTCAGTCTTTGGAACAGCTGGCTCGCAGCCATCGCGGGTCTCGGAATGTTTATGGCGGCCATCCTGATGCCTCCTGCCAAGACACTCAATATTCCCGACGAGAAAGCACGCGAACTCGGCGCTCTGGTCATCGTAAACGGCGGGAAATATCAGCCGGGTAATGCCGCTCCCTCCCACGTCCAGCTTTTCGTTGGCGCGGAGCATATTTGGGCGCTCGATTCGAACTTTCAGCCCTTACTCGTCATTCCCGCCGCCGAGATCACTTCGGCGAATGCGCTGCAAAAAAAGGATCGCTGGATTTTGCGGGTTCGATGGTCCGATAACGCCGCAGAATTTTCTTATCAAGGTGTCTTCGCCGAACACTTCGCTCGCGTTGCTCAGAGCACCCTTGGCAGCGTGATGCACACCCCGCTTCCCATCTTGCCAAAAAGCCGCGCCGCCAGCGCCTAAGCTGCGGCTGAGCTAGAATGTTCCACTCGGCCGCGGTCTGAAAGACGAGCCTGTGAACTCGCCACCAAACTCCCCGAACGAATATACCGCGCTAATGGGCGCCACAATCCATATCAGTCCCACGGAAGAATCCATTCGCGACGGCGTTGTCCTCATTCAGAACGAAAAAATTGTTTCCGTCGGCCACCGAGCGCAAATGCAGTTTCCCGAAACCGCTAATGTCCTCGACTGCTTCGGCCTCACCATCACCGCCGGCCTCTGGAACAGCCATGTTCACTTCTTCGAGCGCAAGTGGGCCGATGTAGCCAGCATCCCCGCCGCTGAACTCAGCCGCGAGCTCCAAGACATGCTAACGAAATACGGCTTCACCAGTGTCTTCGACACCGGCTCCGTATGGGAAAACACGCGTCGCCTGCGCGACCGCATCGACTCCGGCGAAGTCCCCGGCCCCAAGATTCGCTCGACGGGCGAGGGCCTCGTCCCCCCAGGCGCTCTGCCCTCTGACCAGGTTCTCGGCATGATGGGCGTGATGAAGTTGCCAGCTCCGGAAATCGCCGACGCGCCACAGGCCGCAGCGGCGGCCAAGAAGCTCCTTGACGCAGGTATCGACGCAATAAAAATCTTCGCCTCCGCTCCACGCGGCGCCCCGCTTCCGGAGAGCGTCTTCCAAGCCGCCGCAGACGAAGCGCATCACGCCGGCAAACCCGTCTTCGTTCACCCGAATAACGCCGCCGATGTTCTCAACGCCGTCCGTGGTGGAGTCGACATCATCGCTCACACCACTCCCCACTCCGGCCCCTGGGACGAAACGCTCCTTGCCGCGATGAAGGAAAAGCGCGTAGCGCTCACGCCTACGCTCACTTTGTGGAAATACTACATGCGCCACGATCGGCTTTCGGCGCAAGAAAAAGTTACCAACACAGAAATCGGCCAACTCCGCGCCTGGATTGCCACAGGAGGCGAAGTCCTTTTCGGCACCGATCTAGGCGCCGTCGAATACGATCCCAGCGACGAGTACGCCTTAATGTCACAAGCCGGAATGACCTTTCGCCAGATTCTCACCTCTCTCACGACCGCTCCCGCCGAGCGATTCGGTGACGCAATCAAACTCGGCCGCATCGCGTCAGGCTTCCAAGCCGATCTAGCCGTCTTCCAGCAAGACCCTGCTATCGACCTCCGAGCCCTGTCCCACGTCAAATACACGTTCCGCGCCGGCAAAATCATCTATCGCACAGCCGATTAGCGTCGCGCCGCCCCGCATTTCAAGCCTCACCGGCTCTCCGCACCACCTCGAAGTTTTTCACTCATAAACCCCTCACCTGCTGCAAAATGTGTCAAACTATACGTATGGCGCGAGGATGGGAAAGCAAAGACGTGGAAGCACAGGTCGAGTCCGGCCAGGCTCCAAAAGGTCACTACGGCAACAACAGCAAAACCGCGGATGAACTCCGCCGCGAACTGGAACGCAAAGACCTCCAGCTATCTCGCATCAGAATCGCTCACGACCTAGAATCCGCAACAAATCCCAATCACAAACGGTCTCTCGAAGCCGCCCTCGCCCACCTCGACAAAAAAATCTCCGACCTGAACTAGCACTAGCAAGACCTGTAGGGCCGGGGCTTGCCCCGCCCGCGTAGGCCAACCCCGCCAAATCTGCTCTCCGTGTCCTCTGCGTTAAAAATCCCCATTCAACCACGACGCGAACCAAGCCGTCTTGCAACGAATCGTCTTTACCGCACGAAGTCCCCCGCCAACCCCCAAAAATCATTCACATAGTAATGCGACAAAACATTCCCAAACAAATAGCAAATCCCCTGGCATGGCGGAATATCCCCATAAATTTTCTTCCCTCGCGAGAATATTTTCGCCAGCGACCCATGCCGCAACAAATTCCCCGCCACTTTCCGCAGCGGCTCGCACGGATAAAACACATCCCCATTCGGATAAACCCGAGGAAACATCGTTGGATAACACTGAAAATCCCGAAACCGCAGCAAAGTCTCTATGGTCTTCGGCGTCCCGTTGATCGGCTGCACCCCGCTGCGCCGCCGCTCGATAATCGTATCGACTAGCGCCTGATACTTCGGATTCTGTAGCAGCTTCAGATTCGGCATTTTCTCCATCTGCGCCGATTGCGCCGCAAACACAAACCCTTCCGCCCCGCACCAATCCAGCAGTTTCTCCACTTCCGAAATGTTCCATTCCTCAATGACGGTGCTGACCGTGATCCGCGCCGGACTTCCCAAAACTTCTTTCGCCATCGCCAAATTCTGCAACACCTTCGGCAGCGCCGCCGGTTTCGAAAGCGCATTCGAAGGATCAGCCGCCAAAGCATCCAAACTCACCACCAACCCCGTCACCGCCCGCAATATCCCCAGCTTCCGATCTAGCAAAGTCCCATTCGTAATCAAAAGCACCGACCGAAACTTGCAATGAAACCGCGCCGCCTCCACCAACTCCTCAATGTCCGCCCGCAAAGTCGGCTCGCCACCGGTAATCACAATCGAGTCCGTCTCCTTGCGAATCTTCCTCAGCAACCGAATCGTCTCGCCCGTCGACAACTCCTCGCTGAAAACGTCCGGCTCCTTCTGCGTGCAGTACGAACAAGCCAAATTGCATTTATGCGTCACATAAAACGTCACCGCATACGGAGCCACCACATTCGTATGCAAAATGTTCCGCCGCCACCCATTCCGAAAATAAAGTCCAAAATTCTTCGCCACAAACGGCGCCTGCCGCACCAATCCGCGAATCAACGCCACCTTCGACGGCTTTCTCTTATCTAACGCGCTTACAGGAACAAAGTTTGCAGTTCGCGAACCAGTAGTAGACATGAGGCCAAGATTGTAGCGCACTGCACCACCTCCGGTTCATTTTGGTCATAATCGTCAAGTTGTTTGTTACGTCCTTCGAAACCAGACCGGGGCTTTCCTCCTTCGTTGACTTGGTCCCTGCCCCAACCTAAGATGAGCGCGAAATGGCTGGAACCGATTCGCTCGTCGGCCAAACTATCTCGCACTACCGCATCCTCGAAAAGCTAGGTGGTGGTGGGATGGGAGTTGTCTACGAAGCGGAAGATCTCACCCTGGGGCGTCACGTTGTCCTCAAATTTCTACCGGAAAATTTGGCGAAAGACCCTCAGGCGCTCGAGCGCTTCCGGCGCGAAGCACGCGCAGCCTCCGCACTGAATCACCCGAATATTTGCACCGTCTACGAAATCGCCGAAGTAGGCGGCTCCCTGTTCATCGTCATGGAGCTTATGGACGGCCAGACGCTAAAGCAAGCGCGATACCGAGTCTGCAAAACTGCTTGCAGTCACGAACGGCACCACTGACAAGACTCACGGGATACCAAGGAAGTGGATCGGCCCGTCCCTCTTGCTGTTCGCGGCGCTTGCCGCAGGGACTTATTTCTATCTGCATCGTGCGCCGAAGCTCACGGATAAAGACACCGTTGTCCTCGCCGATTTTGCCAACGCCACTGGAGATCCAGTCTTTGACGACGCTTTGAAGCAGGCTCTCACGTCATCTCTGCGACAGTCACCGTTTTTGAATGTGTTGTCGGATAACAGAGTGAGTCAAACGCTGCGGCTCATGACTCGTCCAACAAACACACCTCTGACCCCGGAAATAATTCAGGAAGTTTGCCAGCGCACGGACAGCAAGACATGGATCGCCGGCTCCATCGCGAGCCTTGGAAACGAGTACGTCGTCGGCCTTAAGACCATCAATTGCCAGAACGGGGATATTCTCGCGCAGGCGCAGGCTACGGCCGGAAGCAAGGAAAATGTTCTGGATGCACTGGGTGAGGCGGCGAGCAAGCTACGGAGTGAACTCGGCGAGTCATTGGCAAACGTGAAGAAGTTCGATGTTCCGCTCTCTCAGGCCACGACGTCCTCTCTGGAAGCTCTGAAGGCAGTGAGTTTGGGAAGCAAAACTCTTCATGAAAAAGGATCAGTAGCTGCTCTTCCGTTCTTCCAGCACGCCGTCGAACTCGATCCGAATTTTGCGACCGGCTACGTGGCCCTCGGAAAAATGCATAGCAACGCCGGCCAAGTTGAGAGCGCCAAGGAATCATTCACGAAGGCCTATTCCCTGCGAGAGCACACCAGCGAACGAGAGAAATTCGATATCGATTCCATGTACTTCGAGCATGTGACTGGGGATCTGGAAAACACCACGCGTGTCTTCCGCGAGTGGCTAGGCAGTTACCCGAGAGATCCTACTGCGCTTGGCAATCTGGGGCTCATCTATATGCACAAGGGGCAGTATGAGCAGGCCGCCGAACTTGCTCGTGAGTCCATTCAACAGGACCCCAACGATGTGATCGGATACATCAATCTCGAATGGGTCTTGATCGCCCTGAATCACTTTCCGGAATCCCGCAGAACTATACAGGATGCCTTTGATCGGAGACTCGAGGCCGAGCAACTGCATTTTCATCTCTACCTGCTGGCCTTCCTCGCTGGCGATGAGAAAGGAATGGCGGAGCAAGTGACGTGGGCGGAAGCGAAGCCAGAGATCATTCCGCGTTTTCTGACGCGCGAAGCCGCCGTGGCGGCTTATTCCGGCCACCTTCAAAAAGCGAGAGAGCTGATGCAGCGGGCGGTGGAATCCGCGGAGCGAGCAGGCAACAAAGAAAGCGCCGCGAACCGGCGCCTGGACAGTGCGCTTCGTGAAGCCGCATTTGGTAATCTGGCAGACGTTCGGCAGGCCGCACTCGCGGCCCTGGAAGAGCCGACTCTAGGAAAGATTGCCCTGGGCGTAGGAGCTCTTGCCTTGGCCTTGACAGGAGATAGCCCACATTCTGAGACCCCTCTCGAAAGGCTTGCGGCGCGATTCCCTCAGGACACTTTGGTGCAATCGGTCCTGCTGCCGACGGTGCGCGCACAGATCGAGCTCTCCCGCAAGAATCCCGACCGAAGCATTGAGCTTCTGCGCACCGCCTCGCCATATGAATTGACCAACTCTTCCTTGAACGGTTGTCTCTATCCCGCTCTTGTGCGCGGCCAAGCTTATCTGGCGGCGAAACAGGGCGTGCCCGCCGCCGCTGAATTTCAGAAAATCATTGATCATCGCGGACTTGTTGGGGCGTGCGAGACCGGTGCCTGGGCACATCTTGGAATCGCACGCGCGTTCACGTTGGAGGGCGATACCGCAAAAGCACGCGACGCCTATAAAGATTTCCTCACCCTCTGGCGAGACGCGGACCCCGATGTTCCTGTCCTCATCGAGGCTAAATCCGAATACGCAAAGCTACCGTCACCAAAATAAATGAGCGACCTTTAAGATTTTGACTTTATCTTTTTCCGAGGGTGCCCCATCCTTGCGGGTTGGGTTATGCAAGGGTGGGTCTTTCGTTTTCTCCCTAGGACCCTACGAGAAGATTGTAGAGTTGCTCTTGGAAATCAGTCCGTAAAAACCACGCCAACCGCGATCTGCCCCTTCTCCGCTCCCGCATCGATCCGCACCACATAACCCTTTAAGCGCATCGACGATTGCAAACCATCTTCGCCCGGCGTCTCCATCGTCACCTGCAATTCCGATTGCAGCTGCGGCATGTTCTGCAGCGAAATCAGCGCGCCCTGCAAAGAAATGTCGCGCACCACGGTCTCTTCCTGAAATTCTTTCCCGTCTTCCGTCACTCCCGTAACGTTCGCGCGGAACTGTGCCTCTCGCCGCAAGGACGTCCGCGCCCCTGGCATGTGCGCCTGCACATTGTCCCCTGTCGCTCCCAGCGTAATTACCATGCCTTCGCTGGCCGCAAACACGGAATCAAACTCTTCGCGCGCCTGCCGCAAAATCGAATCCACCATGCGGTCCGTCGAGTCCGGATCGTGATGAAACAGCACTAGAGTCTTCGCGCCAACTTCGCGCGCCAGTTTCACGCCTTCTTTCCACGACGAATGCCCCCACCCCTTGCGGGTGGTCTTCAACTGGTCCGGCGTGAATTGCGCGTCGTTGATAAAAATGTCTGCGCCCGCCGCCAGTTCCCGTAAATTTTCATCCAATTTCGGGTCGCCAGGCTCGTTGTCCGTCGCGTAGACCACGGTTCCCGCCGGCGTCTCAAGGCGAAACCCAAGGCATCCCTGCGGATGGTTCAGCCATCGCGCCGTGACCTTGTTTTCGCCAATCGTGAACGAATCTCCGCCTTCCACTTCCTTGAACTTCCTCTTCGCGTTCATCGCGGACATGTCCACGGGAAAATACGGCAGCGCCATCTGCGCTTCAAATACCTGCTTCAAACTGTCGCGCCCCAAAAATTTCGACCGAAAACTATAAAAATGAAATTCGTTATTCTCCGCATAAAGCGGCGCAAAAAACGGAATCCCCTGAATGTGATCCCAGTGATAATGCGTCACAAAAATGTGTGTCTCGGGATTTCCCCCGCCGTTCGGCATACCCCACCGGCTGCCCAGCATGCGCAGCCCTGTCCCGCAATCCAAAATAAATTGCGTGCCATCCGGCGCGGTCAGTTCGAGGCACGGCGTGTTCCCGCCGTAACGCCACGTCGCGGGATCCACCGTTGGCGTTGACCCTCGAACACCCCAGAAACTCAGTTTGGCAATGGGAGCCGTCATGTCCCTCAGCACACACCCTGCGCGCAGGCCATTCCTGCCGCTCTTTTAAGCGGAAGGCGAAGCTAGTTCGATGTTGGCAGCCGCGGGGAAATGCGTCAATGAATTCGCGCCGGGGACGTGTCAAACTTCCCACTGGTAGCACAGGCACTCCTGCCTGTGCTCTTTCGCTGTTTCTGGCATGCAGCGCACAACCAGGAACGTATCTCGGCGTGACTCGGCATCATCACGAAGGCAGCCCGAGAGTCCTGCGCGACTTGCCGCAAGCGCGTAAAATGGAGCGCATGGACCGGATGGACGACCACTCCCACGATCAAAATCACGACCCCGAGCACGGCCACCATGATGGCCATGTGCACCATCCGCATTCGCACGATCACCACGGCCACTCCCACCCGCCGCTGCGCCCGTCGGTTCTAGGCTGGGCCATGGTCGCCACGCTCGGCCTGGTTGTTGCCGAGATCTTTGGCGGCGTTCTCGGCAGGTCCGTCGCTCTATTAAATGATGCCGTTCACAATCTTTCCGACGTGCCCGCGCTCGGCATTTCCTGGCTGGCCATGCGCTGGGCCGAACGCCCCGCCGACAGCGAAAAAACCTACGGTTATCACCGCGCCGGCATTCTCGCCGCCTTCACCAACGCGATTCTCCTCGTCCTGCTCTCGCTGTGGCTGGGCTACGAAGCCGTCGAACGCTTCCGCTCTCCTGTCCGCGTCGTCGAAAGCTGGATGATCTGGACGTCGCTCGCAGCGCTAGCCGTTAACGGCGGCATCACACTCGCCCTCGTTCGCGGCCACAAAGATTTAAACCTGCGCAGCATACTGGTCCACAACTTCGGCGACGCCCTATCGAATATAGCCATCATCGTTGGCGCCATTGCCATTCACATGACTGGCGCGCTGTGGATCGACCCGATCCTCGGTATCGCCATCGGTCTGCTGGTGCTGTGGTCCAGCATTGGGATTCTCCGCGAGTCGACGCACATACTCCTGGAAGGGCGGCCACGCGAGATGCGCGTCGAGGAAGTCGCGCGAGCCATCCTGACTGTGGAAGGTGTGCAAGAGGTTCATGACGTGCACATTTGGTCGCTCGGTGGAGGGCACAACGCGCTGAGCTTGCACGCGCGGATTCCGGATATGCACTTGGATCAATGCGAGCATTTGCTCAAAGCGATTCAAGAAAAAGCCGCGAAGGAATTTAAGATTGATCACACTACCGTTCAGCTTGAGAGGGCGGGGCTTCCTGCGGTTTCGGGTTACGTGATGCCTGAGCCGGTGAAAAAATAAACGCGGGCTGCGCCCGCGGATTTTTTCTTTTACTTCTTCTTTCTTGTTCTCGCCTCGTACTTCTTGCCTATCTACTTCTTACTTCGTTACTTCGGGCTCGCCGCATTCGGCAAAGAAACGAACTTTGGCGGGCGTGAAAAAACCTAAACAGGCGAACGGAAATTCAAGCCACGCTGTTCGTTGAACTGTTGCGTAGCATTCAAATCCAGCTTGTCCGCGGTAACGGTGTGGCGCAAGCCTTCGCTGGTGATGTAGCGAAGCGTGCCGTTCTCCCAGGCGTAAGCCGACGCAAAAAACACGGTGCCGTCGCGGCGAACAAACACATATTGTTCCGCTTCCTTCTCGGAAGCTGTCTGCGGCGCCGGGACGTAGTCGCGCGACGGCCGCGCAGGACGTTCGGGCTCAGCCGTTTGCGCTACTTGAGGCTGTCCTGTATCGGCTTGTTGCGGGTCGGCCACCGGCGCATCGTCCACATACTCATCGGAAGAGAACGGCATGTAGTATCCGCCGCCATAAAAGAACGGGATATACGTCCCCACAAACTGGCGATTTCGTCCCCGCCCATTAAATCCATTCGGATGGACCGCGGCGACGTGCGCGTAATCAAATCCTAGCCCTGGCACCATGTCCTGCGAAAGCAATTGGCGGCCAGAGCCAGCTCGCTGCCCAGAAGCAGTCGAATGCGGAATCGGTCGGGCCACAATCGCACCGGAACGGGTGCGCACATAGCGCATCGTCGAAACGTAGTGCGTTCCAGAATTTACTTGGGAAGTTACGTGAGCTCCGGCAGGGGCCCAAGCATGCATGGCAACGTGCGGGGCGGAAGCGGCCATCGCAGGGTGAGCCATGCCGGCTCCCATTCCTCCGCGCTGTGCGGAGGCGATCGCGGGGAGAACCGCGAGAGAAACAATAGCAATCAGGAAGCGGCGCATGTCGAGTACCTGGGTTCCCGGGCCGCCGGGCCTTTCTTGCACGTACATGTATAAGGATGCGCCATTTGGAGTAGGGGTTTCAAGGGTAGAGAGTGAGTAGCGGGTAGTGGGTGGTGAGTAGTAGCCCCCCACCCCGGGGGTGTCCGCGAAATTGTGAAGTAAACGCTTGAAGAGATTGAAGTTGCCCCTCGCACACGGCTCGGGGTAGACAGGCGTTGGTGCGCGTCGGTAGGAGTGGCGATTGAAAAGTGCGCCGGAAGTGGATGGGGACCCCTCTCGACTACGCTCCCTTCGAGGCTCCGTTCGGGGCTCACGGCGAGCAGGGTAAACAAGGCAAGAAGTTTAAAATTGAAGGGAAAAGATTCGGAGAGCTGAACGCAGAGACACAGAAGCTGTGAAAAAACCTCTCTGAAATTTCCACTTGAAAATAATTTGAGGGCAGTTATGTTTGGCACATGAACCAGGAAAATACGAACACCAAGCAGCGGTTGATTCGATATGTGAACCGGGAGCAGATGAGTTGGCGCGCGGTGGACATCGAGCGGCTGATTGAGCAGGACCATCAGGCGCGGGCGATCTGGGAGATGGTGGGGCGGCTGGATGTGAGCCGATTTTACGAAGCCATCGCCAGCAGCGCGGAGGAAGGCGGGCGTCCTGCGATTGATCCGCAACTGTTGATCAGCTTGTGGGTCTATGCCTACAGCCGCGGAATCGGAGCGGCGCGAGAAGTGGCGCGGCGATGTGAATACGATCCCGCGTTTCAGTGGCTGACGGGGATGGAAGCGGTGAACTATCACACGCTGGCGGATTTTCGTGTGGAAAAGGCCGAGGAGTTGGATGAGTTGTTCACCAATTTGCTGGGAGTGCTGAGCGCGAAAGGGCTGATCACGCTGGAAGAAGTGATGCAGGACGGGACGAAAATCAAAGCCGGGGCGAGCAGCGGCAGCTTTCATCGGGAGAAGACGCTGCGGGAACATTTGGAGCGCGCGCGGCAACAGGTGCAAGCTTTGCGGGATCCGCTGGCCGAGTCGGCGGCGAACCGGCATCAGCAAGCGGCGCGGGAACGAGCCGTGCAAGAGAAGCAAGAACGGTTGGAAGAAGCGTTGGCCGAACTGGAGAAGTTGCGCGAGGTAAAAAAGACGGTGGAAGAAAAGCGCGAGGCGCGCGTGAGCACGAGCGATCCGCAGGCGCGAGTGATGAAGCAGGCCGGTGGCGGTTTTGCGCCGAGCTACAACGCGCAGATCTCGACCGACGCGCGGCACGGATTTATCGTGGACGCGGAAATCACCCAAGTAGGCAACGACTATCAGCAGTTGCTGCCGGCGGCGGAGCGGATCGAGCAGCGCTGGGGACGAAAGCCGGAACGAATGGTGGCCGACGCCGGCTACACGAGCGGCGAAAACATTCAGGGCATGGCGGAAAAAGGGATTGATTTCGTGGGCAGTCTGGCCGATGACGCGTCGAAAGCGCGGACGAATGCGAAGCGATTTGACGCGACGCGATTTATTTACGAGGCGGAAGAAGACCGTTACATTTGCCCGGCGGGCCAGACGTTGAACTACCAAGGCCACTGGGTGCGCGGCGGTGTGACTCATTATAAGTACCAGGCGGCCGCCGAAGAATGCGCCGAGTGTTCGTTGCGGGCGGAGTGTTGCGGCGCGAATCAAAAACACGGGCGGTCGGTCGAACGGAAACAGGAAAACGCGGCGCTCGGTGCGTTCCGGGAAAAGATGGCCAGCGAAAAAGCACAAGCGATTTACCGGCGGCGTGGTCCGGTGGCCGAGTTTGTGCATGCCTGGATCAAAACTAAACTGGGCCTGCGGCAATTTCATGTGCGCGGACTGCGCAAAGTACGAGCCGAAATGCTCTGGGCCTGCTTCACCTACAACATGCAGCAAGGGATCCGGCTCGGACGGGCACCTGACCCGGCTCCTGCGGGATAATCGAGCACGCAAAGCAACGACGCGAATCGGCAAACATTCAAGGAACGCAAAAAAGTGGGCGTCGGGATGTTCGGAAAGCAGCCACAAGGATGTTTTTTCACAGCTTCACAGAGTGCACAGAGGTCAGAGGAAGAAGGAATGGGTATGGACTTGGCGGGGAGGGAAGGAGAAATCTGTGGAGAACGGGCGGCGACCATGAACAACGGTAGCAGGAGTAGTTACCGATTGTCAATAGTTTTCTTGATTACTGAATTGGTATTCGAACAGGGCTAGCGGAAGTTGAAGGATTTTAAGGAGTTGGGCGGGGGCTAACTGATTTGATATGGCTGTGGAAATAGTTGGAAAAGTCAAAAACAAGAAAAACGTCCCGTCGGCCCCAGTTCCTGTCCCCGGTCCCTAGGGCGATTGAGGATTCCAACAAAAATCGCGTGTGAATGGTGTAATGCCTACTGCTATAAATCTTGCCGTATGTGGTGCCTGTTTCCACAGAGTTCCCGGCACTGGTTTCACATCAACGGACCACAGACCCAACTCGAGCGGGCCGTTAACCACTAACTCGATGAACGGCTCCATGCTTGTATCCATCAAGTGTAGCTACGCGATGGTCCACAGGATGTCGATCTTTTTTTCTACGGTGGCGAAGTCTTTGTCGCTTGTCGCGAGGGAGGCTTTGCGCTGGGCGGCGAGGGCGGCGGCGAAGCAGTCGGTATAGGGGAGTTTCAGGTCGGCGCGGAGTTCGGCGGCTGCGCGGGTCAGGTCGAGGGTGGCGGCGACGATTTCAATGGGGAGCTGGGCAATGTCTTCGATGATTTTGCGCGCGACGCCGGGGCCGTGGGCGCGCCAGGTGGAATAGTAGACTTCGCCCCAGTTAACTACAGACATCAGCAACTCACGTTTGCCTGCAACGCCGAGATGGATGAGCTCCTCGACCTTGTCCGCGCCGGGGCGGTTTAGGAAGAAGGTCATGACAGCGCTGGCGTCGAGAACGACTCGTTTCATGGCTTAAGAGGTTTCATGACCAGGCCTTAAGGATGGCGCTCACGTTTACGGTCATCCAGAAGAATTTTCAGAGCGGACGGATCCGTCTTTACGGAGCCGCGGAGGCTGCGGACAAACTCCGGCGTGAGCGGCTGGAGGACCAAGCGGTTTTCTTCTTCGACGAACGCGACTTGCGTACCTTCGCGGATGGCGTACTTGCGGCGGAGCTTTGCGGGGATGACGAGCTGGCCTTTGGTGGTGACGGTGGAGACTTCGGTTTTCATGGGTTGGCCTACGGAAGGAAAGTATACTTTAGACTGGGATGTAAGTCGATTCTTAGTTTGGCTTACTTTTTGGCCTTACGAGGAATTGTTGCAAGAAGAAGGAAACGGATTTTACATAGAGGTCCACAGAGACACAGAAGGAACAGAGAAGAGTGGGAGAAAGGCGAATCCCTTCAAGACAGGTCTTCTGAGCAGCCGGGGCTATTGGCCGATGACAGCGCCCCAAAGTGAGAGCTGGGGAGTTAGCTGAAGGAGACTAGCCTCCCAGTTGTCTGCAACCTGCATAAAGCCACCGTCCGTGAACCCTCCACCAAACTCGACAGTAACCTGGCACGTCCCGCCAACCGGGATCGGGACACCAGCACAACTGCCCAAGTCGAAACCAAATGACCCATAACTGCCATAAAAGCCGATGACGATCAAGGGCTCTTCGCTTATGTTGATGATGCTTACTGTGGCCTGCTGAGGTTGTTCAGGGAGGGTCACGAACTCAAGACTTGATGTACTAAGCTTGGACCCGTCCTGGACGTAGTCGAGCGTCACCCAATCGGCGTCGGTCTGCGTGGGGGCACCCGTGCCCGCTATGAAAAGCCCGCCCTGCCCTCCTATGGCTATGCCGGCCGGAGAATCACCCGCGGGATCCGCACTATAGCGTTCTGTCCAAATCACAGTTCCAGAAAGGCCGAATTTGGCGGTCAGAATTTGCGGCACGCATGCCGAGCCTGATGAGGATTCACTCTTTCCGGTGACATATAGATTGCCAAGTGAATTTGCAACGATTGCGGTAGGAGTGTCAGCGCTTCCACTGTCAGTATATGTTGAGCTCCACTGTTGAGTTCCGCCGGTATCGAACTTGGTTGCCACGAAGCTGGTAGCAACCGAGCCACCGCAACCCGCGGTAGTGCCTATTGCTGTTGATCCCAGGAATGCATCTTCTTTTGGATCGAGCGCCAGGGCTACTGGTTGCGGGGACTTGGGACTATCCGTCGTCGAGCCAAGATTGTTCGACCAGGCCAAGGTGCCGTCTGGATTGAACTTGGCCAGCGTGACATTTCCCGTATCGCTCGCGGTGATTGTCGGTGCAAACCCAACGGCGTAGGAATTGCCTACCGTACTGACCTGGAAAGCGACGGGATCGCCAATTTGTTCGCTGCCGAATGATTTTGCGAGCGCGCCGTCCGAAGCGTATTTGAGGATGAGCGAGCTAACAGGTCCGCCGCTGGGGGCGGAGCTTTTCACCAGGACGTAGACATTTTCTTGCGCGTCCTGCTGGATGCCGAGGGGGACACTGAGGGGGTTTGACGCTGGAGGAGCCACCTGTGCCCACACCGTTTTACCCGTGGTGTCATATTTGATCGTGAGTACGTCAGATTTCGTCTTCGCCGCAATATTCGCGGCCACCGTTGTGACATAGACATCGCCTGATGGACTGACCGACAGTTTTACTGGGGTTCGTGTAAGGGCGGAGGTGCTGGAAAGGTAGTTGATCCACTGGCGCACGCCGTCGGCGTTGTACTTCGCGGTGACCACGTCTGGGTCGGTGAGCTGGTTCGAAGAGTCGCGTTTCTGCCACAGCAAAAACAGGACGTAGCTATTGCTCGCAGCGTCGATTCCTATGTCCACTCCTTTGGCAACGCCCACGGGACTCTTCAGCCAAGCCTTCCATAGGAGATTACCGCTGGGATCATACTTGATCGTCACTGCTTCCTGATCTGTGCAGGAGCTGTCGACGCAGGATTGGCCCGTTACATAGACGTCGCCTTGTGAGTCCGCCGAAATGGCCGAGGGCGAATCGTTCGACTGAGCCGCCTCAAACCGGGCGGCGTATCGTTGGAATGCTATTTGTGCACGTAGCGGACCGGCGCAGCACAAAATAATGGCAAGGAGAGCGGATGCCGGAACAGGCCAGGTGCAGATAGAATTCTTAAACCACATTGTCACACCTTCCCTGATGCTGGGTTACCTCGCCGCGATATTTGATGAAAGCACCGGAGGTGAAACAAACGCCTAGGGTGGGAGGCGCGCACGAATTTAGGACGACGCGGCCTTCCGCGCAATCCAGCAAATTGCTGATGTAGACGTCAAATTTCACCTAGGATTTGTGAAATGAGTGGCCTTGTCGAGATTTTACCGCCGAGGGCGGCTTGCCGGATTTCACGTGGCGGCCACTTTCCTCGCTGGGCGTGAATCGTTAAGATGGGCGA
>CAVSSD010000014.1:0-162487 GCA_963730495.1 uncultured Acidobacteriota bacterium
CCTTGAGGCAGGAAAGAAAGAGTCATCAAAAGGCAAGCCACAACTCCGAGCATCCGGGCGGTTGAATCGTGTGCAAAAAGCAGAATCACCGGCGCGACATACGTCAGGAACATTCCGGCCAACGTCCCCACCAGGATCAGGGTCGAATAACGCAGTTGTGTGAACGCCGTGCGCGCAATCAGATCCCGAATTTCTCCGAAAGTCCCATAAGCACGTAAACTCGTGCTCTTCCGCGTGAGTCCCATCCATACTTTCCGCCGCTCAGCTTCACGGTCTTCGCGAGTGCGCAATCATCGATAACTTCGCCGCGGATCGCAGCCAATCCCCCAATTCGTTCCAACGCTTTTTGTCTTACTAAGATGCACCCACCCGCCGCGCCAGCCGTGTTCAGCTCTTCATCTGCAATCCACCTCGGCGGATAAAGCATCAGAAAAAAATAAAGAAATGCCGGAATCAGCGCCCGCTCAGGCAATGACTTCGCCTGGAGGAGCACCATAAGCGACGCCAGCTCCAGTTTCTCCTGCTCCGCTCGCACCACCAGCCGTCGCAGCGTGTCTGGCGCATGGCTCACGTCTGCGTCCGTAAACCAATAATAGGCAGGCTGCTCTGCCGCGTCATCCGCCACCCCTTCGTTCAGCGCCCACAGTTTCCCAGTCCAGCCCTCGAGCAGCCCCGAAGCACTTGCCACCTTCACGCGGTCCCCCGCGCGATTCTCGTGTGCCGCTTGTCGGGCGAGGGCGGCGGTTGCGTCTTCACTATGATCGTCCACAACCACAACGGAAAATTCTCCCAAGTAGTCCTGCCGGCACGAGGCTCGTCACTGCCGTCTCTATTGTCTCCGCCTCATTCCGGGCCGGCACCACCACTACAATTCGCGGCCATTCTGTCGGGGCTTTTACCCACAAACGCGTCCGCATCCAACTTTCCAATGCGCCAAAACCACCCACGCCCGAAAAACAAGTGAAGCCATATCGCAAGCGCAATGATTCCCAGCGCGTTCGCAACGTGTGGATGCATTAGTTCCATCATCGAAGAGTTTCACTCGAATCTCTCACGACCACCGACGGTTTGTCACTTCTGCGTGAGGCCAGCCTTGCTCCACGGTTTCTTCCGGAGAATTGTTTGGCCGACTTCTTAGACGGAGGACTTCGCCGGCACTTTTTGGACAGCGCGAATAGGGAGATGAGGCTAACCTGAAGCCGATGTGGACAGGGCATGTCCCTACAGAATAGGCCAGAAGTACTTCTGAAACAGATCATCAACGCAGGTGGCGAGTTTTCTGGAAGACGCTTATGCCTTCTGGGCTGGCGAGGCGGCGGCGCGGTGAATGGCTTTGCGGATGCGCTGGTACGTTCCACAGCGGCAAATGTTGCCGCTCATGAAATCGTCGATGTCGGCATCGGTGGGCTTTGGTTTTTTTGTGAGCAGTGCTACCGCAGACATGATTTGTCCGGACTGGCAGTAGCCGCACTGCGGAACGTCTTCTTCGATCCAAGCGATCTGCACGGGGTGGCTGCCGTCTGCGGACAACCCTTCAATCGTTACGATTTTCTTACCACTTACGCTCGAGATCGGCGTAATGCAAGAGCGCGTGGCTTCGCCATTGATGTGCACGGTGCAAGCCCCGCACAGAGCCATTCCGCACCCAAATTTCGTCCCGGTCATATTCAGCGTGTCCCGCAAAACCCACAAAAGCGGCATATCCGGGCTGACGTCCACCGTTTGAGCTTTGCCATTCAGCGTGAAAGTGATGGCCATGAAGTTCTCCTAACGCAGACGCCTATCGTATAACAAGCGGGTATTGATTGAAAATCTACGAAATATCGAATAGGCGTTACGTTCGTCGCTATTCGAGACAACTAGAGTTGGCTCGCGTTTTTCGATGCAGCTGTGGTAGCCGGGTGCTTGGGCCCGTGTGGTACCCTGTGGCTCGGAATTAAAATCCCCAATCACGATCCGATGAGGACATGACAAAGACTCTTCTTCCGATTCAAGATGTCGCGCGCAAATTAGGAATTCCAGAAAAATATTTCGAACGGGTTGGACCTCACGGCGCGAAAGTTCGCCTGGAGCTGTTGGCCGATCCAGCGTTTACGCGACGCGGAAAATTAATCCTTGTCACGGCGACATCGCCGACTGTTTCCGGTGAAGGCAAAACCCTTACGGCCATCGGTCTCACGCAGGGGCTTGCGCTGCTCGGCAAAAAAGTAGTCATCACCTCGCGCGAGCCATCGCTTGGACCGGTATTCGGGATGAAAGGCGGCGCAACCGGCGGCGGGCTCTCCAAGATTGAGCCGAATGCAAAGATCAATCTGCATTTTCATGGAGACTTTCACGCCATCTCTTCGGCACATAATCTGCTGGCAGCGCTCCTCGACGCTCATCTTTTCCACGGGAACGAGTTGAACCTCGATCCCGAGCGAATTACGTGGCCGCGCACAATGGACATGAACGATCGCGCCCTGCGGCGGATCGCGATCTCGCTGGAAAGTAAGAAGGACGGCGGCGGGCGCAAGACCGGATTCGTCATCACCGCCGCTTCGGAGATTATGGCGATTGTGGCGCTTGCGAAAGACTTGAAGGACTTGCGACAGCGGCTGGATGCCATCGTGATTGGTGCAGCGCGCGATGGGAAGCTCGTGCGTGCGCGAGACCTCCAAGCGACTGGCGGAATGATGGCGCTGCTCGCGGACGCCATTCTTCCTAATCTTGTCCAGACGACCGATGGGACTCCCGCATTTGTGCACACTGGACCCTTTGCCAACATCGCCCATGGAACAAGCAGCGTCATCTCCCAGGAGATGGGACTGCGGCTTGCAGACTACGTTGTAAACGAAGCGGGCTTTGCTGCAGACCTGGGAGCTGAAAAGTATTTTGATATTGTGATGCGGCAATCGGGGATCACGCCTGCGGCGGCAGTCCTCGTTACGACCGTGCAGAGCATCCGAAATCAAGGCCAAGGTACTCTGGAGCGAGGACTACTAAATCTGGGCCGACACATCGATAACCTGAAAAGTTTTGGAGTACCAACCCTTGCCGCGATCAACCGGTTTCCGAATGACACGGATGCGGATTTCGAACGGCTGGAAGCATATTGCGCGGAGCACGGAACGTCGACCGCACTTTCCGAAGCGTTCACGAGAGGTGGTCTGGGAGCCAAAGAACTGGCCGAAAAAGTAGTTGAACTGATCGCCAAACATTCCGCTCCTCTCGTTCGGCCGGTGTATGAACTCGTCGAGCCGATTTTAGAAAAAATTCAAAAGGTTGCCCGGGGGATTTACGGCGCAAAAGAGGTCAGTTTCAGCGATCAAGCCAAAGCTAAGCTGGAACAGTTCTCGGAATGGGGTTACGCGAAACTTCCTGTTTGCATCGCAAAAACGCAATATTCCTTCACAGACGATCCCAAAATCCTAGGCGCGCCAATTGGATGGACTTTGCATGTGACGGATGCGGTTCTTTCGGCCGGAGCAGGATTTATTGTGGTCCTGTGCGGCAACATCATGCTGATGCCGGGTCTGCCGAAAGTCTCACGAGCCGTATCAATTGACGTGGATGACTCCGGCGAAATCATCGGAGTTTAAGAAACAACACACGGAAGCTTATCTAATGCGAAATGTCCCGTGGTTCGGCCGCATCCAATCCGGCTCTTCTCGGAGGAATTTCGGCTCCAAATGAGTTTGCGGAAAATCTTCGCTCGATGCAAAGAGCTTATACCCACCCGCCGTCGACCACGTAACTTTGACTTGTGATCGCACTGCTGTCATCGGAAGCTAGGAAGAGCACGAGGCGGGCGACCTCTTCCGGCAAGAGTATTTTCTTCAGGGCCTGATTGCCTAGGATCACCGCGCGGTACTCATCCGTGAACCACAACAGCTTTTGGCGTTCGGTCAGGATGGCGCCGGGAAGCACACAGTTTACGCGAATGTTGTGCGCCCCCAGTTCATGAGCAAGCGTGCGCGTAAGCCCCACAATTGCTGCTTTCGCAGTGACGTATACCGGCAATCCCGTGGATGGGATCACCCAGCAGATCGAGCTCATGTTGATGATCGAACCTTGGCCCGCTCGCTTCATCGCCGGAATGACGGCCTGACTTGCGAAGAATTGATGTCTGAGATTTACTTCCATCGAATGGTCCCAAGATTCAGGAGTAACTTCCTCGACGGAATGGCGGGCGTCGTTTCCCGCGTTGTTTACGAGCACTCGGATCGTCCCGTAGCGCGCCTCGATGTCGGCGACGGCTTCACGCAGTTTAGGAATATCCTTTAAATCACAAGGCAAGAAAGCGGGAGTGTGTATATATTTTGTGGAAAGGCTGGCAACCAATTGCTCTGCGTTTTTCTGATCTACGTCGAGGAATGCGACCTGAGAGCCCTGCAAAGCGAAATGCTCCACGATGGAAGCGCCAATGCCCGTCGCTCCTCCAGTGATGAGGACAAGCTGGTCTCGTAAACTTGGATAAACCGCGAATTGTGGTGCGGCACTCATAGTCCGGTGATCCGTTGAAAGGAAAAGATTCTCACGACATGACCTGCGCGTTCTTTCACGCTCACGGCAACAGAGTCTACATCACGTCTATGACTACAAATTGGGATTTAACGGCGAGGAGTTTTTAGCCTGCGAGGCGCGCGCGAGCATGGCTATCCGCGGAGAGCAGGCGCAACAGAGCGCGGCGGCGGGGCTTCAGTTTCAACACCACGCCAACCTACCGGGCGTCCGCTGACCGCTTCCTTCACCGAGCGGAACAGAACGACGTACATCAACTGGCGATAGTAAAAACGCTGGAGAAGGACAGGAACAAGCAAAGTCCAATCCTCTTTTTTCTCAAGAGCAAATGCGAGAGCGCAAGTGAGCACATCGATCAGCAGGAAGCCGAGGAAAAAAATGACGGATTTTTCAACATCGGCGGTGGTCCAGAGTTGCGGCAATTTCGTTATGCGGAATTGCGCCAATCCCCAAAGCAGCAAAGAACCGAAGAACATCAGGTCGATGACCGGCGAGATCAGCGGCAGCACCAATTGAAAGACGAAAATATTTGGCAGCGCAATCCAGCCGAGCGTGCCCTGCTTCGGACGGAAGAGAGTATCGCTGTGCTTCCAGAAAGATTGCAACGTGCCAAAGGTCCAGCGGAATCGCTGGCGAATCAGAGCGCCGGCCGTTTCCGGAGCTTCGGTCCAGGCGATGGCTTCTTCGTCATAGCCGATGCGCCAGCCCAGACGGCGAATCCCGATGGTCAGGTCCGCATCCTCCGCGACGGTATCCGCGGTGATGCCGCCCGCCGCTTCAATGGCCTGCTTTCGCCATGCGCCCAGCGCGCCGGGGACAACCGTAATGCAATTCAAGAGATCGAACGCGCGCTTCTCCATATTTTGGCTGGTGATGTATTCGAGCGCCTGCCAGCGGGTAAGCCACCGCGAGCGATTGCCGACTTTGACGTTCCCGGCGACAGCGCCAACGGTTGGATCGGAAAAATGGCGCAGCAATTTGCTGATGGCGTCTGGCTCGATTTCAGTGTCTGCATCGATGGTGACGACGATTTCGGTGTCGGCTTCAGCCAACGCGCGGTGCAGCGACGCCGCTTTGCCGCGATTCACTTGATGAATAATGCGCACACGCGAGTCATTCCCAAAGGTGGCGTCGAGCAGCGGACCAGTGCTGTCGGTCGAACCGTCATTCACGACGATAACGTGAAGCGAATGCACGTCGGAGGCAAGCACGGAGGTTACGGTCTGTACCACGACGCTTTCTTCGTTGTGCGCGGGAATCAGCACGGTGACGGCGGGCTCCGGCACGGGCATCACGGCGTGGTCAGGACGGAGTTTCTCGATAAGCGCAAGAATGCCAATGACGAGTGCGCGAGCGCTGACCAGGACGATACCAACGATAAAAATCGTGGCGATGGTGAACCGGAACCACTGAAAAATGGTGAAGATGAAACCATCCGCGCGCGCCTCGAATCTTTCTTGCGTCGAGAGCGGCAGCATCACTTCCGCGCGCGTTTTCCCGATTAAGTCTCCGATAGACACGAACTGATAGCCACGGGCGCGCAGTGCGTCAATGATTTGCGGCAGCGCAGCTACCGTTTGAGCGCGCTCACCGCCGCCGTCATGGAGCAAGATGATATTGCCCTTGTCCACCTGGCGCAATACGTTTTGGACAATGTTCGCGGCGGGCATCTGATTCTTGCCGTCCAGAGTGCTCCAATCGTCGGGATCGATTCGCTGGCCGACAATCAGGTATCCCATATCCTGCGCAACGGGGAGCAGTGCGACTTCCTCGGCATATTCCGGCTGATGATCGATGCCGTAGGGCGGGCGGAAAAGAATAGTTTTTGCACCTAGGGTGCTCTCGATAAGGCGCTGAGTAAGATTCAGCTGCCACCGGAGTTCTGTCTTCGTGATTTGATCAAACTGCGGATGTGTGAACGTGTGATTGCCGATTTCATGGCCTTCCGCGAAGGCACGCTTAAGAATTTCCGGGTGCTGGTTGGCGGCCTCGCCGACGACGAAGAAAACGGCGGGCGCCTTTTTTTGCTTGAGTACATCGAGAATTTCGGGAGTCCAGCGAGGATCCGGGCCATCATCAAAGGAGAGGACGACTTTCTTTGCCGTCGTGCCGCCGATTTGATCGATGTCATAGGAAAGCGGAAATTCCTCGTAGGTCTCGTCGGTGAACAGATCAGTGGCAGCGTCATACAGGAAGCTGCGCCGACCGGCTTTGGGCGTGTCAGCAAAATGCCAAATGTCGCCGTTGCCTTCCAGAGTCAGGTCGGGTCCCGGCGGAATATCTTTTATTTTTTGACGCGCGGTGTCATCGGGACGAGTCGCGTCCCAGATTGGCCAGATCGACGAATCCGCGGAACCCATTCGCCAGAGCGCAGTGCCTTGCACACCCAGACGTTCGCTGGCGCGAAGCTGGTTGTACGCCGTCACGGCGTCCAATACCCAGACCCTGTGAGTGTGATTCTGTTCGTCGGAATAGGAGTAGTGTGGATTCAGCGAAGCTTCGTCGAAATCGACGTCGGTTTCCGACTCGTAAGCGTGCAGCAAAGCTTCCTGAACACTGAACTCCGCACCAGACCAGGTTCCTTTCTTTCCCGTTTCGCCCCAGTCATACGCGTAGTTCGCAATGCCCACGACAAGTTTTTGCGCGGGCACAACTTCCAGAATCTGGCGGAGATTTTCGACAAACCAATCCTGAGCGGCGATTGGGCCTGGCGGCGACGTCAGCCAGTGCTGGTCGTAATTCATGAGGATGATGGCGTCACACTGTTTGCCAAGATATTCGTAGTCGTAATCGTCGTCACGCGCGGGGAGAGAAATCATGAGCTTCAGATTGGCGGCGTGGAGCGAGGCGGCAAGTTCGGCGGCAAACTGTTTGAAGTGAACCTGGCTGGCTTCCGGAACTTCCTCGAAGTCCACGACAATACCGGACTGGTGCGCCAGGACCGCGTATTCCGTGACATCGTGAATGAGCAGACGCCGGGCTGCGGGATTTCCGAGCAGGGCGGCCATCTCGTCGATGCGCCAAGTATATCCGTCGTAGTTGTCCAGCATGCCCATCATCGGCAACTCGACAGGAGGATTGAGCGATCTCATCCACTCGTGCAGCTCATCTCCTTTTAACAAGGAGAGCGCCTCCGCGGGCGTCGCTTTCACGGGACGTGTTTGATTGTGCGTGTAGTCCACGATGGTGAGGCTGCCGTCCGGAGTTACGGCATGCAACTGCTCGGGGATCAGCAGGTCAAGATCTTTGTAATGCTTCTTGAGCGACGCGAGGCTGTTGGCGTCCCAACTGACATAGAAGGCTGCACGGAGCGGGTCGTAGCTTTCGGGAACTTTGCCGATGTTGGCTACGCGCTGGTGGCGGCCTTCACGCCCCGCGACGGATTTTTTCTTCACAGCCGTTTTTAGGGCGTGAAAAGCAGGCTTGATTTCAGGCAGCAGGCCGGCGGGAAGTTCAACGCTTACCACGATCGTGACAAAAAAATAGGCGAGCAGGAGCGTCAGTAGAGCTCCCGTGATTTCCATGACGCGACGCGTGCGGCGCCATCGCGCACGTTGAGCGTCGTAAAAGATAGGTCCGCGTTCTTTCATGAATGTTTAGAACAACGCATACGACCATGCATACATTGATGCGTGTAACCTGGCGGCATGGCAGGGAACTGGCCGGTGGGCAGCCTAGACCGTCTGCGCGATTCCGTCTGCTCTATTGTAAGATGCGATGCGTTCATGAAGCGAATTTTCTCGCATACCGTCGCCGCACTGATAGCAGGCCTCTGCCTGCGGCTGTTCTTCGTGTTCAAGTTTCCCTTTGCCCCAACGGATACGGCGCTTTACGAACAACTGGCCACGAATTGGCTGCAGCATCACGTCTACGCCATAACCGTGGATGGAGCGCTGATGCCGGTCGATCTGCGCATGCCGGGCTACCCTGCGTTTTTGGCCATTATTTACGCCATTGCGGGGCGTGTGGGCCCGGATGCGCGGTTCTACGTCGTGCTGGTGCAATCGGCGGTGGACTTGGGTGCTTGCCTGCTTACGGCGGGCCTCGCCGCGATGCTGGCATTGCTCAGGCCCAATCCGGAAGGCTGGCGGCGCGTCTATATCGCAACGCTATGGATTGCCGTGCTGTGCCCCTTCACGGCGAATTACGCAGCGGTTCCCATGACCGAGGTGTTCGCATGGTTTTTCACGGCGGCTGCCTTTGTGGCACTGATAGCCTTGATTTGGACCGAGAGCGGCGGCAAGACGGCACTCTTTAAAACTGAATGGGCCTCCAGGCACGCCGAATCGATTTTCGCGCTCGCGAGCGGGTTCCTGATCGGGATGGGAACCCTCTTTCGTCCCGAGACTCCTCTTCTGCTTGTTGTGGCCTGGATTCTGCTTGCATTTATTTGGCTGAGGAAGCGGCGCTTTCTTTTTTTTGCACAACTGGTGGTGCTCTCCGCGATTGGCTGCGCCTTGCCACTCGCACTCTGGGCTGTCCGGAATGCCAGGACGCTGCATGAAGTGCAGTTTCTCGCTCCCAAGAATTTGAATATGTCCGGAGAATTTGTTCCGCGCGGGTTCATGGCTTGGGAGAAGACCTGGCTCTTCCGCATGAAAGATTGTTTTCTCGTTCCATGGAAGCTTGACGATGAAGTGATCAATCTGGAAGACATCCCGCCACGTGCTTTCGACACACAGGATGAAAAAGATCGAGTCGCGGCGCTTCTCGAGCTATACAACAACGACATTACGATCACTCCCGAAGAAGACGCGGCTTTCGGCCAACTCGCGCGGGAGCGTACGGCGCGACATCCACTGCGCACCTATCTGTGGCTGCCAGTCGCGAGAGCGTTCACCATCTGGTTTACGCCGCGCATCGAGTTGCTGCCTTTTTCGGGGCAACTGTTCCCGGTCAGAGCCGCGTGGCGGGAAGATCCAATCGACTTTTCCGTCACCCTCGGATTTTTCTTGTTGAATGCATCCTACGTAGCGCTTGCATTGTGGGGAGCGTTGCGAATATCGCGGGAGAGCTCCGCACTACGGTTGGCCGTCGCTTTGCTTGTCGGTTACATTTTGCTGCGCACCGCTTTTCTTACAACGATTGAAACGCCCGAGCCCCGCTATGTGCTTGTGTGCTTCCCGGCGATTCTCGCGCTGGCAGGCCAGGTGTTCGCCCGCTCTGCTAAACCACCGGATTTAGCTTAACGATAGAGCTATCCAAATCATTTCTCTTCGACGGGCTCAGGATGAATCGTGACCCGATAGATTTGGGGAAATTTCGCCTTAACCCGGTCCTCCAGGGTGGCCGTCACGTCGTGGACTTGTGTAATCGGTAGCGCGCCCTTCATCGTGCAATGGCAAGAAGCGAGAATGTGGTGTTCCACCTGGCGGACACGCACATCGTGGCAATTCACGAGCTCGTCAAATTCCGAGGGCAAGCCGTTCAGAAACTCTTCGATTGATCTGGAGAGCAGCTTCATTTCGCCGGCGCCAGCGTCGGGCGTGGCGATGTGGCGGCCGAGCGGTTCAATATGAATGTTCACGTCCGTTGAACCGTCGCGCAGTTTGCGAATGCCTTCTTCGAGCTCGGTGGCTTGGCGATGCGCGTCTCGCAAGCTCAAGTTTTCGTCCACTTCCAGATGAAGCTCGATGAAAAGTTGCCCGGCCTGCTGCAGAGCGGTGACGTCGTGAATCGCCAGGCCCATGCGCTGCGCTACGGCGCGAATCGCCTCAAACAAATGTTCACCCTGCGGAGCGCGCGGTTCCGCGTGCACCATAACGTCCGAAGGGACAATTTCGCCGATGCGCTTCTCGATGGCATCGCTGAGCGCGTGCACTTGTTCGAGGCTGGCGGTTCGCGCAACGCTGACCGTGGCGTCGACGAAATGGCGATTGCCCGCGCGGCGGACGCGGACGCGGTCCACGTCCAAGACTCCGTCCATGCGCCCCACGGCCATGGCGATTTCCTGCTGCAAACCTTTGGGAGCGACATCCAGCAGCGCATCCAATGTTCGCTTGCCGAGCTGCGAGCCAACCCAGAGAATAATGGCGGCAACGGCAAGGCCTGCGAGAGCGTCCGCATAGGCAAGCCACGGCAGATTCCACGTCTCGCCGGCCCAGACCAGGCCGATGCCGGCGATGACCACCATGGTGCTCCACACATCTGTCGAGAAGTGCAGCGCGTCGGCTTCCAGAGCCTCGCTCGAATATTTCTGCGCGACATGCTTGAGTGCGCGCGCCCTGGTCACGTCGATTGCCAGTGCTACGAGCAGAACGAGGATGGCGGTGATACTCGGCTGAATATGCACGCTGTGAAAAAAGAGACGGTCAAACGCTTCGTAAATGATGTAAAGAGCGGTGAGGAGAAGCAGTGCCGTCTCAACGAATGCAGAGAAATTTTCGAATTTACCGTGGCCATAGGGATGGCGTTCATCTGCTGGTTCATCCGACACGCGCACGGAAAGAAATGTGATAACAGCTGCGAGCAGGTCGAGTCCGGAGTGCAGCGCTTCGGAGAGAACGCCCAAGCTTCCCGTGCGGACAACTAGAAAAGCCTTCAAGGAAAGCAGCACCACCGCAGAGCCCACGCTCAGCAGTGCCGCCCTGCGCTTCTCGCGCGCTTCCTCGTTTTGCCGATTCGCCATGACAGTCTGACTAGACTACCTTAAGTGCCCTAATTTTCCTTACTGGGCGATGGTTCGGTGCAAGCGGTTTTTTCTGCCATGCGATTGGGGGATGCTCGTTCGCTAAGGCTCCAGCAGGAAACCGCCACGGCACGTGCGAAGCTTGGGTCTGAGGGGAACATTTTCGTTCTGCGCACGTTTATTCGTCTTGGCATTTGCCGTCTGAGCTAAGACAGGGTATTTTCACGCAGCGTCGGGGAGCCCTCCAAATGATCGTTTATCTTCGGACTGCCGTCCTAGCTTTTGCAGCGATGTGTGCACTCGCACCGTGGAGCCTCGCGCAGGCGCCTGCCGGCTCGATCGCAGCCGCAACTGTTTGGAACGCCCTTTCTGCTCCATCGATGGACACCGCCAAATCGGCCCACACAGAAAATGTCGAGATCGTCCGCGACCAGGTCCACATCACTCTCACGGACGGCACGATCCAGTTCACCCAACCAGTCAATGGCGTCGTTTTTGGCGCCGTTTTTCACGGGAAAGGGAGGCTGCAAGTGGTGCCTCCTAATCCGCTGGAGGCTCAGCAGCTCCATCTATTTACAAAGCAGGACAAACTCAATGTGGAGTTCACCGATGCGACGTTCAGCTTCACGGATGGCCTGCTGGACGAAGTTGCCAAACAGGTGAAATGGCAAGCCTCTGCTTCTGCCGCCGATGATATTTATGCGAAACGTCAAAAGGATCGAGAGGATCTGGGCGAATCGTCCATGCCGCGCATACTGCAAGGTATTTTGTCGGCGGATCATGCGCGCACCGCTTACTTTCTCGCGGATCTGAAAGTCGAGAAGGGGTGGCTGGAAGTCCGCGATGACGCGCTGGACTCTGAAGACATCAGAGTCGGCCGTTGGGTGGACGTGGGGCCGTTCAAGATATTCGACACCTGGATGAGTTTCCCCGCTGGAGGCCACACGAGCGCCGACGCATGGAAAGATCCGCAAGCCAAGCAAGACTTCATCATTCGCGGCTACAAAATTGATGCTGCCGTCACGTCCGGTGCGGACCTGAACGCCACAGCCCGTCTGGAGCTTGAGCCGCGCCTCGCGGGTCAAAGCGTGCTCATCTTCGACCTTGATGCCAATCTGCGCCTCGAATCGGTCAAGGATTCCAGCAACAATGCCCTTTCGTTCTACCAATCGCGAGAAACAAAAGATCGCAATCAGTCCTACGGAGATTATGTGGCCGTGATTCTCCCGCAGCCGCTTGCCGTCGGCACGCCAGCGTCGCTCGCATTTCGGTACGGAGGAAAGCGCGCAGTTCGCAAGGAAGGCAGCGGAAATTATTTCTGCGAAAGTACAGGATGGTATCCCGAAAGACCAAATAGCTTTTCGGCGCGATCCGATTTTGACATTACATTTCACAGTCCTAAGAATTCCATCCTTGTAGCTACTGGTGGAAAAACTGGGGAAACCGTTGAAGGCAGCACTCGCGTCACCACCTGGAAAAGCGAAATTCCCCTCTCTGTCGCGGGCTTCGCTTACGGCGACTACAAGGTAGTCAACGACAAAGCCGGCGACGTTGCCGTGGACATCTACGCCAACCGTGAAGGCGACGACATCACGAATTCGTTGCAACGTGCTTTTGAATCCGGCCAGCTTGCATGCGCGGTTGGAAGCATGAGTCCTTCAGTGATGGGGAAGACCATGGGAACGGAGATGGCCAACACCGTTCGCGTTTTCTCGTCCTATTTCGGCCCCTATCCCTACAAGCACCTTTCCATCACGAGCTTGCCAATCAGCTATTCCTACGGACAAGGGTGGCCGGGACTCATTTATCTATGGTCTGGTTCCTTTCTGGATTCCACGCAACGCAACTGCATCGGTCTAAAAGATGAAACCGCTCTCACGGACTTCTTCCGCGGTCACGAGAGCTCTCATCAGTGGTGGGGACACCGGGTCGGTTGGAAGAGTTACCACGATCAATGGCTTTCGGAAGGCTTCGCTGATTTTTCCGGCATTTTGTACGTGCAATACCGCGAGAGCATGAAGACAGCACTGGGCGAATGGCGCAAGGAGAAAGAGAAAATTCGCAATAAAGATGCTTACGGACACTCCCGCGGCTCGCTCGGCCCGATCTGGATGGGCCAGCGCATCCGTTCTTCTATTACCGATCCCGGTGCCTACCAGGACCTCATTTATTCCAAGGGCGCGTACATCCTGCAGATGTTGCGCATGCAGCTGATGAATTCACGCGAGCCGGACCCGGATCGTGCGTTTAAGGAAATGATGCAGGACTACTGCAAAACGTTCGACAACAAGGCTGCATCCACGGAGGACTTTAAAGCGATCGTTGAGAAGCATATGTCGCATGGCATGGATCTTGACGGAAACCACAAGATGGACTGGTTCTTCAACCAGTACGTTTACGGAATGGGTGAGGCACAGTACACATTTCATGTTGGCGCGGAGAGTACGCCTGATGGGAAGACTCACATCAAGGGAGAAATCACCCGCACTGGCGTCCCCGACACCTGGAAGGATGCTATCTCTCTCTATGCCCATATCGGTGATAAGACAGTAAAAATGGGACTGCTCTCCGTGACGCATCCGACCGAGCAGTTCGACTTCGCGATCCCCGGCAAGATCGACCGCGTCTCGATAAACGAATTCGAAGACTTGCTGGCCGAAGTGAAACAGTAAAGGAGAAAAGCGGTTTTCTTTGCTGATAGAAGTTTCTAGCCGCGGAAAGCTCAGGACTTTGCGCGCGGAATAAAGCGAAGAGCCAGAGAATTCATACAATAGCGTAGCCCGGTGGGTTTGGGACCGTCGTCAAAGACGTGCCCCAGGTGCGCGTCGCAGAGGGCGCAAGTCACTTCGTCGCGGCTCCTTCCAAAACTCAAATCTATTTTTGCTTACGACGTTTTCTTTGGCGATGGGCGCCCAAAAGCTCGGCCAGCCCGTGCCTGAGTCGAATTTGGTATCGGAGCTGAAGAGCGCGTTTGCGCAGCAGAGACAACGATAGAGGCCGGGTTCGTGATTCTTGTAGTAGGCGCCGCTGAAGGCCCGCTCAGTGTCTGCCTTGCGCGTGACGTCAAATTCGTCGGAACTGAGTGAGTGGCGCCAATCGGCGTCGCTCTTGACGACCTTTGGCATGGTCTCCACGCCCAGGCGAGTTCCGTCGTCCCCGAATTTTACAATTTGCACGGGACCGGAATCGTTCTTTGCGGGTTTATTATCGGCAAGCGCAAAACGGCAGGCGCGCTGAACGCCAATGAGCAGGCCGTAAGCGGCGACGGTTGCGCCAGTTAAAATAAAGCCGCGGCGGGTTAGGTCGTTCATGGTTCTAGTTTTCTAAGGCGCTCAAGACCGCACAACGCCTATGATCCGGTTCAGTCTGCCGTCATCGACGGTGCAGGCAACAGCGGCAGGCGCTTGGGTTCTCCACGCGCGCCGCGCACTTCCAGGTCATCGAAGAGCAGTGACGGTGCTACGAGCGAAGCGGGCAAGCCGTTTTGAGCCGAGCCGAACGCGCCAAGCGCCGTGCCGGCAAACCCTGATACCTGGCTTTGCATGTAGTTGTAAACGAAGTCGTCGGTGCCAATGCCGCCGAGGTTCCGCAGCATGCGTGTATTCAGGCCGATAATGCGCGCCCCGCGAATCATCTCTTCTCGCCCGTCTTCCGGATAAACCTTGTAGACGATGAGCGGCAGACGGTCGCCGGTCCCAGCGCCACCGCCGAAGCTCGCAAGCAATTCCGAGAAATCATCCTGATGAAGCAAGCTAATGGAGGGATTGTCCATCTCCCGGACTACGAGGCAGTAAGGCAATTTTTCTGAACGGCATTCATCGAGAAACTTTTTCTTCAAGTCTGCTGGAGATAGCGTCTCTGTCGATTTGAAAAACAGATTGCTCATCGTGGGTTTGGCGTCGTTTATGAACGCTGAGCGTCCGTGCCCGTTGGAAACATCGGAATCTGGGCCAGGGCGCCGGGACATCAAGAGTTGCTTGGCGTTCCCATTATCCACAATGGTGACTTTCTCGGCGCGGACACCTTCATCATCCACGGCGTAAGCACCAAGCAAAGCTGTTCCGTGAGCTTCCTTTGCGCCAGGATCGTCGATCAGGGAGACGCCAGGCGGCAAAACGCGGGCGCCCATCCGTCCTACCCAGTCGCTTTTTCCTCCTAACCCAGTGAGAAGTTGTTCCATCACTGGGGTGAAAGAAACCGGGGGCCGAGAGCCATTTATTGCTGGAGTCAACACCTGGGCCAGAAGCGGAGCCGCAGCACGTGCTTCAAAAAGCACGGGTCCGGTGTAATCCTGCGCGGGCGGTGCAGCGCGCAGCGCCATCAATTCACTGCCTTTGACGTTCAACGCCTTTTTAACCGCATCCACGCTCGGCAGATCAACTGGCTTTGGAGCGTACGTGGCGTACATGTGATTAATCTGCATGCCATCGTCGGCAAGCGTGTTCATGCCCGATTCGATCGCAGCGAAGCAACGGTTTGTGCGGATTTCCGTGCCCTCGCTGGTCAGCAAATATTCCGTGGCATAAACCAGGTAGTAGGTCACTCGCGCTTCGTAAATTTGCGGAAAGTTGCGTAGCGTTGCGGAAGTTTCGCGTGCTTCCTGCTCCCAGTTGCGATTGCTCCAGTCAGGTGTGACCAGTGGTTCGATGAGCTGCAGCGGCGCGGCCTTCGCAAAGTCGTCGATGTCAGATTGACGGGCGAGGCTGCTCAAGTAGGCCTGTTTGCGCGAATAAGTTTCGACAGCTTCCTTGAACGCCTGGTCGGTGGCGATCCAGAGATCCTGGCGCAGGGAATCGTAGTCGCGGTCGATGCCGACGGAACCAGTTGGGCCGATAAAGCCGCGGAAACCGTCGTCGCTGATGAAATTGGAACTGTCCAGCTTGTAGTCGCCGATGCGCGCTTCCACATCCATGAAGCGATTGCGCGTGTGGTTGGAAGCGACGAGCGCGCCAAATTCGGCGACAACTTCGCGCACGTCAAGGTCAAGCAGCCGGTATTCCACGTAATAGGGGCGCTGGGGCTGTGGGGTGCCAGGGATTTTCAATTCGAGGCGCGTTTTCGAGCGCGCCATTTCGTCCCGCATGGCTTGAAGCGTGTGATCGTTGTCTTTGGGAGCCTGCGCGCGCGCCGTGAAACTGCAAATCAACACGGCGGCGAAAATCGTGAGTGCTGCAAATCCGTGAGCACGCCTCACTGTTGGCCTCCCGTCTTCACAGGATCATGCGCGGGCGGCGGCAAAATCGGCGGCCGATCCGTGGAGCTTTCCTTCTTTTGTACTTCCAATTCCGAGATGAGAATGGCGGGTGACGCGGCGGAAACAGGGACCGAGCCGGACTCCGCGCCGCAATAGCCGTTGAATACCTCGGCTGTGTCGCCAGTGGCTACGATCTTGGTGAGCGCAGCGAGCGGCGTTCCAACGATGTCCACGCCACGAACCAATTCATCCGGGCGGCCATCGGCGAACACTTTATAAACAACAAGCGGCAGCACTTGAAAAGCCTGTGGCTGTCCACGCCCGGTGAAGGTAAAACCGCCGGCGATGTCATCAATCAGCAGTCCGAAGGGTTTTCCCTGCGCTTTGATTAGCTCGATCAACTTAACGCGCAGTTCCGCGTTTGTGACCATCTTATTGCTTTCCACAATCAGGTTGCCCTGGCGCGAAACCGGTGTTGCTCCGAGTTGCCGGCGACCGTGACCGTTGGAAGTGGGAAAGCCTACGAGCGGCGAGCGCGACATTTCAAAATTTTTCAAGATCCCGTGATCGACGAGCGTCACGCTTTGCGCAGGAACGCCCTCGTCGTCGAACTGGTAATAACCCAGCAGATCTTCTGAACCAAGCTTCTTCCTCGTTGTGTCATCTACGATGGTCAAGAAACTTGGCAGGATTGGCTCACCGACCTTTTTCGCAAACGTCTGGCCTTCGGCGGCATCTTTTTGACGGTGGCCTTCGGCGCGGTGGCCAAAAACTTCATGGAAAAAGACGGCAGCCGCGCGGCCGGTCAGGAGCGCCGGTCCGACCGACGGTTCGTTAATCGGCGCAACGACAAGTCCTTCCAGTTCTTTGCGCATCGTGGCTTGCGCAGCGGAGACGGCTTTGTCATCAGGCGCATCCGCGGGATTGACCCAGTCAAAATTATAGTAACGGTCGATGTCCATTCCGTCCGGCGCTTTGCCCTGAATGAATAGTTCGAGCCGGTAACGGATCTGGCCGAATTGCAGTTGCGTTCCTTCGCTGGTGACTTGGAAGACGTTCTGCGCCTGGGCCGAAAAGGTGACAATCGAATTGATAATCGCGGCGGATTCGCGGAACGTGCGGGTGTAGACGCGCACTTTTTCTTCCCACGGCTTGCGGTCCACCGAGAGCGACACTTGCGGGCCAATGAAAGTGTGCGGCTGCTCGTGAGAAAAATCCGGCGCGCGGTTTTCAACAGAGTCGACCTTCACTTCTTTGCCCGTCTTGATCTTGATGAGAGCTTCCGCGGCGGCGCGGTATTGGCTCTCGGTTTCGAGCCACACGGAACGGCGTAGAACGCCAGCGTCATCGTCAAGGGGAACAGAGACGCCAGGGCCCGAGCTGGTCTGTTGGCGCTCGCCGACTTTATGGGTGTCATCCGTTTCGTAGCTACCCGTACGCACGGAAACTTCCAGCCAGCGATCGCGCCTCTCGCCACTGTTCAGAAGCGCGCCGTTTGAGCCGGAGACATCCGCGCGCTGCGTATCGGTGATGGTATAACCAAGGTAATAAGCCGGCGGGTCCTGCGCTTTGAAGGTCTTCATGGAGCGCTCGAGCTCAGCCTGGAGAGCCGCGAGAAGGGGAGATTTCTTGACCTGCGTATCGGGAGGTGGCGCAGCCTGCGTAACAATCGCCGCGAACGGCGTTAAAGAGGCCATTAGGCCAAAGACGCACAAAAGGGTACTCAGATAATGACGAACAGGAATTTTCAAGAATTGCCTCACTTACAGTTAGACGGCACTGCCAAACATCCAGTGTACGCTACAGCGGGTAACGGCACAAAATGCGGGTCTCAATGCGTCTCTCAAAATTGGTAACAACAGTTTGACGGCTGCCCGGCGCGGCGAGTTGCATAGATTTACAAACAAAGAGCCCTGGCCGCGACTCGCAGCCAGGGCTAAAAAAATACCCCGTTCGTGCTTCAGACGGACAAATCAGCATGCATTAGGATTGGTCGGGCTGCACCCACCGGTGACAGGATTCACTGTCTGAGTAGGAGGCGTCGGCGTGTTGCTGTGATGGCTTGCTATGACGCCAAAGACGACGATCGGCACAACGGCTAGGATTCCTATCGTTATGCCCAATCCCACGCCGATATGCCCGCCGTTCGCGAGTCCGCCGCCAGGTCGTAGGCCTACTTCCGTGTCCTTGGACGCGGCGACAAGCAAATCCAGCGGTGCCTGTGCCGGCGGTGCTGGCGCTTCATTATTCCCATTGCGAAGATTAGTCATCTGGCCGGCCTTCAAGATCACGCAGACGCCCGCCAGGTTGCAGACACGCACAAAGCCTTCGTAGGCGACTACGTTCATCACGTTGTTTTCGTAAGCCACGTAAAAGTCCGTTCCAACCACGCCAGCGACGCCTGCTGCGGTATGTACCTCGAACTTGCCGTCTGGCTTTGAGATTTTTGTAGCTTGCGTGCGGAGTTTGCCGTAGGCCAACTCGAGTTCTGTTTGCTGCGCTCCCGCGTCGTGTTTCACGACCTTGATTGAGGAATCTGAGCCGACATTCAAGACCGAGCCATCATCCAGGGCGATACGCGCGCGCCCGTCGGTCTTGGTGTTCACCAAGTCCTGCCATTCGACCAGCGTCTTTGCGGAAGCATTGATGTTCTTGGAACCGCGGGCAATGCTCACCGCGGGTATTACCCGGGCAACTTCGCCGGCCTTCTGTCCGCCAGTCTGAGGCTCGGCAGAAATGTCTGCTGGGACGGTGATAATCAGCGAGAGCAAAAAAGCCAAGCCAAGTGCAAAAGGGGACTTCGTCTTCATTGGGAACTCTCCTAAATAGACTGCAGTCATCTGCGTTATCTATTGTTGTTACTGGAGGGCGCTCAGGCTGTCAATTGGAAACCAGATTCGGCTTGCGCAGAAGCTACATTGCTGTTTGGGCACCCCGGGGCCGGCACAGCGCAACATATGCTCTCTTCGTGGGAAATCACTCGAGCAATAGAACAAAGCCGCTGCCATGTCGTCGTGTGGACCACGTCCCGGCTGAAGCTCGACTGCAAAAAGATGGCTTGAGCAGGTGCGTGGGCGAGTCGAAGTGTCCGTCGCAGATCGCCGAGCGCTGCGACGATCTCTTTAGAAATGTAACTCCGACGTGCTGAAAAGCACGAGTCACCCGGCTCGAGGCGGAACACCGTGGCCTCGTAACTTGTGCAAGGCCAAAGTCCGGGAGGAATGCCGGACATCTTGAGCAAGCGGCAGCCCTTGCCGGTGAGATGCAGTGGTCCGGGCATCCCCGCGCTTGAAATTTGGATCTCGCGAGAAGCGGGATTGAACACCGCATACTGAAGAGCGGCATGTCGCGCAGGCAGGCCGGGGATCATCAACCGCCTGTTCATCGTAGCAAGTACTTGATCGGCTGAAATTCCCGTCTTATGTACCCCGCGGAGAGTTCCGACTGCCAGCGCTCCAAAAAACGCAGCGGGGAGACCCTTACCTGACACATCGCCGAGATACAGCCCGATGGAGCCGTCAGTCAGTTCAAAATAGTCCAGAAAATCGCCGCCGACCGCCGAAACCGGCTGAAATTGATGGGTAATGGTTACGCCGCGCGAGGAGGATTGTGGAGATAGTGGACGCGCGAGCTTCTTCCAATTCCTCATCACGCAGTTTTTCAGGTGCCTGCAGCTCGGCTGCGGGAGCAATCGTGTCCATTCGTCAATCCAAGAGAGGGGTTTTACACCGCGAAGAGGCATCAGCGGTGAGAGGAGTTTAGCAAAGTAGCCAGTGTTCTAGTGGGAGAAGAGTTCTGTTGTTTCCTCGCGCACGCGTTCCTTCCTCAAGTGTTGCAACGGATGTGGCGCAGCGCCAGAATTCCTCTATGCGTGCTCTCGTTGCAATACTCGTCGCCGCTGCGCTTGTATTTGGCATATATCATTTCTATTTCAAAAAGATGCCAGTGACTGACGAAGGTACCGCCCCCACCCAAGCCATCAGCCTCACTGGTGTTCGGGCTGATCTCATACAGATTGCTCAGGCGGAAGGTGGCTACATTGCATTGAACGGCCATTGCGCGCCGATGGACGAGTTAATTTCCTCGAAGTCCCTGGCTCTGTCGCAGCCTGAGCGCGACGGCTACTCCTATTCGATCGAGTGTTCCGGAGGAGAATTCAGTGTCACGGCGCGCCATGCTCCGGCCGCTGCAGGTTCCCCGATTCGTTATCCCACGCTTGCGATTGACCAGAGCATGCAAGTCCGCGAAATCAACTGAACTTCCTGCAATTGGTTTTTTCTCTTAGGCAGAGTATTAAACCGGAATCTCTTCCATCCTGACTTTGGAACATTTTCCCTGAGAGATTCGTACCTTCTAATGACACGGGTTTCCTCGCTATAAATCGCGCTTCCGGCGCATCTTGGAAGGAGCAAATTATGGGCGGAGATTTGATCGGATTGGTGGCAGTCACTCTCGGGATGGGCGTCCCCCTCGGCATGCTATACACATACTATCGAGTACGAAAATTGCGCAGCGAAGAGCGTCTGGCGGCCATCGCGCGGGGCGTAAGCGTTCCGCAAGAGCCGGAACTATCGCAGGCAGCGCACTCGCGGCGTTCAGGGATTCTCCTCATAGCTGGAGCTTTGGGCTACATCGCCACGTTTGGCTTGATTGCAGCGGTTCAAGCAGATCGCGACTTCTGGTCTGCAGCTGCGTTCGGCATCATCCCACTGGCGATCGGCGTAGGGTATTTTTTGGATTTCACGCTGATTCGCCGCGACCTTCGCGCTTCGAGCTAGCACCACCGCTGCGGCCAGTGCAATCGTTAGGAAGACGGACGGAATTGCTCACCATCATCGGTGCCGTGCCATCCGTCTCGTCACCCGAATTCAAGCCGAGCGGAAAGGTTTGGCGGGCTCTAGTCATGGCGTGCGCTTTTGATCCGCCACCAGCACACCCGCCTCGGCGTAGTTCGTCGCCGGGACATCGTGGAACGACACGTGAATGTTCTCGCGTTTTGCCCGCCCGTCTTCGATTAGCACAGAGGTGATACGCTCTGCGATCTTGCGTTTCATCTCCGGCGTGCGTCCCTCGACCCATGTAATCTGAACATGTGGCATTTCTCGTCCTCCTCGAAATGGCAATCCCCAAAATCTTGCCTGTAAATCCGAGGCATTCTACTAGACCTTTGCATCCCGTAGGGACCCTGGAACGGTCCCCTCTCAGAGCCAAAGCATACCGCCCGCTGTGTTAGTATTACAGACCGATGCATTCCGCCATTCCTCGCCTGATCGAGCTCCAGCGTGTTGACCACCTGATTGCCGCGGTGCGCACCGAGATTGACACATTTCCAAAGCGCGTCCGCCAAGCCGACGCCAAACTGAGCGGCGCGCGCGCCGCCGTGACGGCTGCCAAAGAAGGCCTGGTCAAGAGCCAGGCAGAGCGCAAGAAATTCGAATTTGACGTCCAGCAGTGGAAAGACCGCGCGAAGAAATATCGCGACCAAAGCGGCGCGGTTAAAACCAACGAAGCTTATAAAGCCCTGCAACACGAGATTGCCAACGCGGAAGCCGAGGTTGCAAAGGCCGAAGACGCGCAACTTGAAGTCATGATGACCGGTGAAGAAGCCGAACGCCGCGTGAAGCACGCGGAAGCGAATCTCAAGGAAGACGAAACTGCGGTCTCAAAAGAGAGAAGAGAGATCGAAGCGCTGCAGGCCGAGAAAAAGAAACAGCTTGAGTCTCTGCTTGCCGAGCGGGAAGGCGCCTTGGCTCCGGTTCCCGAGGATTTGCGTGAACTGTATGCTCGCATCGCCAAACGTCATCACGGTACGGGCCTCGCCGAAGCCCGCGATGGGCAATGCCGCGGTTGCGGGATGCGCGTGCTGCCGCACACTTTGCAGGAGCTTCGCCGCGATCCCAATGAAGAAATTTACCGCTGCGAATCCTGCGGCCTGATTTTATACACTCTAGAGCCTATTCCGCTGCCGGATCCTGCCGCCGGTTCGGGGCACGCGGCTTCTTCCGCCTCTAACCATTCCTGATGCCACGCCTTCCAAAATCTACTCGCGCTGCCGGTGACGGTCTCTTTGGAGACTCGCCCGCCGACCAAAAAAACGCTACGCCGGCGCATCAAGCGAATATTGACGGCGCGGCGCGTGGGAATCCCGGCCCCGCTTCGTATGGTGTCGTTATTCGCGATGGGCAAGGCGAACTCGTCGCCAAGCTGAAAAAATATATCGGCCGGATGACAAACAACGTTGCCGAATACTACGGATTGATTGCGGCGCTGGACTACGCGGAGTCGCACGGCATCCGCGCACTGCGCGTCGAAAGCGATTCCGAATTGATGGTCAAGCAGATGCAAGGGCAGTACAAAGTGAAGAGCGAGGATCTGAAGCCGCTTTTTGAACGCGCGAAGAAAATGTCGATGGGTTTCACATCTTTCCGGATCGATCACATCTACCGTGAGCAGAACCGTGAAGCGGATGCTCTTGCGAATGAAGCGCTTGACGAAACTTCCGGCGCCCCCAGCACGCCAGGAGCGCCCGCGAAAGCTGCTGTGGCTGATGCCAAACCCGGTCCGCGCTGGATTCAGGCGCGATTCCGCAGCGGGATTCTCTATCCGCTGGAAGATATCGATCTTCCCGACGGGACCGAGGTGCAGCTCGTACTTCGTCCCCTGAAGCGACCAACCCCAGCAAAATAGCGTTTGGATTTTTTGGAGTTACTTCAGCGCGTAAGACCGATAAAGGGTATCGCGTTGCGCGGGCACGAATCCTGCGTCGGAAATGATGCGGCGCAGCTCGTTTTCGTTGGTGCGGTTTTTTACGCCGGCGGCGAACACGACGTTTTCTTCAATGAGGATGCTGCCGACGTCGTCGGCCCCGAATTGCAAACCCACTTGGCAAACTTTGATGCCGGGCGTAAGCCAGCTCGATTGGATGTGATCGATGTTGTCTAGGTACAAGCGGCTGACAGCCAGCGTTTTCAAATAATCCACAGCAGTCGCTTCCTGTACTTTTTTTCCGAGAGCCGTGTTTTCCGCCGCGAACATCCAGGGAATAAACGCCGTGAATCCGCCCGTGTCTTCCTGAATGCGGCGCAAGCGTTCGAGATGGTTCACGCGATGGCGCAACTCTTCGCCGCAGCCGAACATCATCGTCGCCGTAGTGCGCAAGCCTAGTGAGTGCGCGATGCGGTGGACTTCTTCCCAATCGTCGCTGGTGCACTTCAGTCGGGCAATTTTCCCGCGAATTTCGTCGTCGAGAATCTCCGCGCCGCCGCCGGGGATGGACTGCAGTCCAGCATCCATTAAGCGCTGGATTGTTTCGCGGACGCTTAGCTCGCTGACTTCCGCGATGCACAAAATTTCCGGCGCAGAAAAACAGTGCAGATGCACTTGCGGAAAGCGCGCCTTCAGAGAACGCAGGAGATTTTCGTAATAGCCGATTTGCAGGTCGGGATGCAGCCCGCCTTGCAGCAAGATTCCGGTGCCGCCGAGCTCGAGCATCTCTTCGATTTTTTCGTAGATGGTTTCGAAGGAAAGGATGTAGCCGTCTTTCGCCCCAAGCGGACGGTAAAACGCGCAGAACGAACAGTATTCCGTGCAGAAATTCGTGTAATTGATATTGCGGTCGATCTGGTAAGTCACGACGCGCGGATCGTTTTTCTTCAGGCGCAGCTGATGCGCGGCCATGCCGACGCCCACCAGGTCGTCGGATTGCAGCATGTCGATAGCTTCTTGTTTCGTCAGTCCCACGTTGTTCCTTCGCTTCGTTGCGTTCTAATTCTAACGAATGCACCCTCTAAACTCTAATCGTAGGGGCACGATACATCGTGCCCTCACTTCGCTGAAACCTGGGCAGCTTCTTTTGTCATAGTTGCCCACTCAATTTTCTTTTCCTGGGCGATCAGACCTAATTTTGCCGCTTCGTGGAAATATCTTTCTAGCCCGCGGCGATTTTCTTCACCGAGAGAAAAATCAATGTTGTGGCGTAAGTAGGACTCTAGCGCTGGTTGCGGCAACTCCAGTTCGCGCGCAGCCTCAAGACAGATCGCCGGGATCTGACTCAGCCCGAAATCGCGCGATGCTGAAAAATCCGCCAGCACCTCTGGAGTCGCCACCTCCGGCCTCGCGGCCCAGACCGCCATCACTGCGGGCAGACTCGAAAATTTGCGCCATTCGCCGACCACGTCATAAATATGAAATATTTCGGCGCCTGGAATTCCAAGCGTGGCCGCTTGGCAGACTGCACGTCCTTGTGGGCTCACCGTGCTATTTTTCTCGATGGCGATGGATAGACGCAGTGCCGGATCGCCGATGAGCAGAGCAGCGTCAGCTTTTTCCAGCATCTGGCTCAAATCAGGCTCAGTCTCAAAAAAATCAGGATCGATCTTCCAATGCCGGGCGGCCAGAATGCGCGTGAGCGCTTGCGTACTGCGAGAGCTGCGGTCCAGCGCGATGCTGCGCACCTGCTCGATGGGCTTCTTTGCGATGATCAGCAGGCTACGCACGCGATTCTGCGAGGCGATTGCCAATTCCGGCAGAACTACCAGGCCCGGGATGCGCTGATACTCGATCGCCGGAATGATGGCGATGTCTACTGTCCCCCCACGCAGCGCTTCCGCGCATTGCGACGGCACTGTGAACGACAAATCGTACTTCCCGGCCAGCGGCCCGTTCGTGAACCCCCAAACGAGCGGCGCGGTATTCAGATACTGCACGATGGATATGCGAAGTTTCTGCAATTTGAGAGTCTCGCGATTTCAACCAAGTATAGCAGAGAGGATTTTCGTGCGCGCCAAGCGTCTTTTGTTGTAAAACGTTCCTTCCATTCGGAGGCGCTGAAAATGTTGAAACGTTCCTGGTGTCTTTTCCTGTTCTGTTTCCTATGCCTGCCCTTTGCCGGCGTCGCGGCTAATCCCGATGCGACCCAGACACCATCTAGCCAAACGCCCTCTACCCAAACGCCTTCTATCGCCGAAAAAGTCGCCGGCGCGCAAAAGTTTCCCGGCTATTTCAATCTGTATTGGGACGCCAAGCAAGGTAAGCTGTGGCTCGAAATCGATAAGTGGAAGACGGAATTCCTCTACCAGAGCGGGCTCCCGGCGGGCATCGGCTCGAATGACATCGGCCTCGACCGCGGCCAACTCGGCAAAACGGCCATCGTCCGGTTCGAGCGCAGCGGGCCTAAAATTCTCCTCATTGAGGAGAATCTCGGCTATCGCGCGGTGACCAACGACGTGGATGAGCGCCGTGCTGTCCACGATTCTTTCGCGGAGTCGGCGCTTTGGGGCTTCACCGTTGCCGCCGAGGAGAATTGCAAAGCGGTCACCGATGCAACCGAGCAGAATTGCCATGTACTTGTTGACGCCACCGACTTTTTCCTCCGAGACGCTCACGGCATTCCCGCGACGCTTCGCCGCACCAAGCAGGGCTCTTATCATCTGGATGGCTCGCGCTGCACTATCTATCTTCCTCGAACGAAAAGCTTTCCGCTCAACACAGAAGTCGAAGCCACGTTGACCTTTGCCGGCGACGAGCCCGGTGCCGTGGGTCCGCGAAGTCACGCCTTCGCCAGAGTCCATCACCGTTCGCGAGCATCATTCCTTCGTGCAGCTTCCGCCTCCGGGCTACAAGCCTCGCATCTACGATCCTCGCAGTAGTTTTTTCGGCATCGCTTATATGGACTACGCGACGCCAGTGAGCGAACCCATCGTCAAGCGCTTCACGGCCCGGCACCGCCTCGAGAAAAAGGATCCAAACGCTGCCGTCAGCGAACCGATCCAGCCCATTATTTATTATCTCGACCGCGGCGTGCCAGAGCCCATTCGCTCGGCGTTGCTCGATGGCGCGCGCTGGTGGAATCAGGCGTTTGAAGCCGCTGGATACAAGAACGCTTTCCGCGTGGAGATGATGCCCGAAGGCGAGGATCTGATGGATCTGCGCTACAACGTCATCCAGTGGGTGCATCGCGCCACGCGCGGCTGGTCTTATGGCGCGGCAGTGATCGATCCGCGCACCGGCGAAATCATCAAGGGTCACGTCACCCTCGGGTCGCTTCGCGTGCGTCAGGACTATCTGATCGCCGAAGGCCTGCTCGCTCCCTATGAAAAGGGCCAACTGGTCTCGCCAAAAATGATGCAGATGGCGCTCGCGCGGCTACGCCAGCTCGCTGCGCACGAAGTCGGCCACACACTGGGCTTGATGCACAACTATTCGGCAAGCACGGTCAATCGCTCTTCCGTGATGGACTATCCGCCGCCGCTCGTGAAGCTCGCGGCCGACGGCACGCCCGATCTTTCTGACGCTTACGCCACGGGCATCGGCGACTGGGACAAAGTGTCGATCGCTTGGGGTTACAGCGACTTCGCGCCTGGCACCGACGATCACGCCGCGCTCGACAAAATCCTGAGCGATGCGTTTGGCCGCGGCCTTCGCTACCTCACCGACCAGGATGCCCGTCCCCCCGGTTCTTCCAGCAGCGTTGCGCATCTGTGGGATAGCGGCTCGAATGCCGTCGACGAACTAAACCGCATCATGCAAGTTCGCGCCGCCGCGCTGAAGCGCTTCGGGGAAAACAACATTCGCGAAGGCGCGCCGCTGGCAACTCTCGAAGACGTCCTCGCCCCCATCTACATGTACCACCGCTATCAGGTGGAAGCAGCCAGCAAGCTCGTCGGCGGAATGGACTACACGTTTGCGCTGCGCGGCGATGGAGAAGTTCCAGCGCAAATCGTCGCGCCCAGCCGAACAGCGCCGCGCCCTCGCCGCGGTGCTCGCCACGCTCAAACCGGAAACGCTTGCCCTTCCCGAATCGCTGCTAAAAATCATTCCGCCTCGTCCGCCCGAATACCCACGTGACCGCGAAGATTTCAAGATTCACACCAGCCCTGCCTTCGACGCGCTCGCACCTGCGGAATCCGCTGCCCAGTACACGCTGCAATTTCTCTTTAATCCCGAGCGCGCCGCTCGCCTAGTCGAATTCCACTCGCGCAACAGCGCAAACCCCGGCCTCGAAGAAGTGCTCGATGCCATCCTCAACGCCACCTGGAAAGCCCCGCATAGCAAAGGGTACAACGGAGAAATTGCGAATATCGTTGACGACGTCGTTCTATACGACCTTATGTCGCTTTCGGCCAACGAACATGCCACCGACGAGGTCCGCGCCATCGCTTCGCTGAAGCTGCACGGGTTAAAGGACTGGCTCAATACGCCATCTTCTGGCCGCCAGGTCATTTCCAATCAAGCGCACATTTTTTTCGCCTCCAAACAAATCGAGCTCTTTGAGAAAGATCCTAAACACATTGATCTGACCGCACCTATGGAGCCGCCCGACGGCCCTCCCATCGGCAGCATGGGCATGCTGGATTGCGACTGGCAACCGTAGTTCCCCAAAAAAGAAGGACTCCCGGGCAGACCGATAGGCGTTTGCTTCGTCTATGTAGCTAGGGAGGGCATGTCCATGAAATCGCTCTTTAGGTTTAGTCTTCTTTCTGTGACCGTGGTCTGCGGATACTCCGCCTTCGGCGTTTTGGCTGGTGCCCAGGACGCTCCAACCCCTCCAACTCCGCCCGCGCCTCCCTCTTTCGAGTCCCTTGCGCCCCCTGTGCCGCCGATCCCTCCAGTTCACTTCTACGGGGCGACGCCCGCCGTTCCGGCTGCGCCCGCGTTACCTGCAATGCCTGCGGTTCCCGCTGTACCAGCGGTCCCCGCCGTTCCAGGCTGGCCCGATTGGGACCATCGTCACTCGATGAGCATGTCCGGCGGCCATCGTGAGCCCGCAACAGACTGCTCCGACTTTCACGTTCGTTTCGACGATCGCGACGCCGTCGCGGAAACGGAAGAACGCACGATAACGAAGGCCGATGCACCCACTCTTCGCGTTCGCCCGCACAAAAACGGCGGCGTTCAGGTGCAAGGGTGGGACAAAGACACCTATTCGGTGACGTCCTGTAAGTTCGCTTCAAATGAAGACGGAAGCGCGCAGCGAATTCTCGCGCAAATGACGCTTTCTGTTAAGAACGGAGAGGTCTCGACAAACGGCCCCAGCGATGACGGCGAATGGGCAATTTACCTGCTGATTCGTGCGCCAAAAGGGGCGGTCATCGATCTCGATACCGCGAATGGTCCGCTCTCGCTCTACAGCGTGGACGGCAAATTGACTGCCCACGCCACGAACGGTCCTATCACTCTGCGCGATTTTTCCGGTGACGCCGATGTCCGGGCGGCAAACGGTCCCATCACGATTACCGGAAGCAGCGGCAACGTGCGCATTCACACCGAGAACGGCCCGATCTCCATCAACCTGCAAGGAACTACCTGGAGCGGAACTGGCTTGACCGCCGATGCGCAGAACGGTCCTATGACGCTTTCCGTTCCGTCCGACTACAAGTCCAGCTTCAGCGTGGAATCGCGCAACTATTCCCCAATGAGCTGCCATGCCAGCATCTGCGATAGCGCGCGGAAAACCTGGGACGACAATAATCGCCGCATCGAGTACGGGAGCTCCCCGGCGATGATCAAGCTCTCAACTGTGAACGGCCCGGTTTCGATCCAATCGTCACGCGGAGAAATGTAGCCCTGAGTTTTGGCTCCGCTTTCTGCGAACGCGGTCGAACAGCTTTCTAACCCTGCGGCCGCGCTCCGCGTGTGACGCGCGCCACATTCCGCGAGGAATGGACGTGCTCTATCCCTTACAGATAAGATTCCCCGCATGATTCCCGAAGCGCGCGTGGCCCAGCCCGTCACCGAATTGGAAGCCACGCGGCTAGCGCGCGAAATATTCGGCCTCGATGTCTCTGCCAAGTCGCTTCCCGGCGAGTATGACGATAATTTTCATCTCACTTCGGTCAATGGTCGCGAATTTGTCCTAAAAATCATGCATCCCGCGAGGGAGCAGTCTTTCGTCGAGATGCAGTGCCAGGCGCTGCAACATTTGGCCAAGCGCGCGCCTCATCTTTCGCTGCCGCGCATTTGCTCAACGCCAAGCGGCGACGCGTTTACGATCGCAACGCTTTCCGATGGAACCAAGCGCCTGCTTTGGCTGCTCACGTATATTCCCGGAACCGTTTTCGCCGAGGTAAATCCACACACTCCTCAGTTGCTGCATAATCTCGGCCAGTTTCTCGGCGAAATGGACGCCGCGCTGACTGATTTTTCTCATCCGGCCACGCATCGCGAATTGAAATGGGATCTCGCTCGCGCCTCTTGGATTCGAGATTATCTGTCGCACATAGGGGATTCGACTCGCCGCGCGCTCGTTGAACGATTTCTTGAGTTATACGAAACAGAAGTGATTCCATCGCTGCCGTCGCTGCGCCGCAGCGTCATCTATGGCGACGCCAACGACTACAACGTCCTGGTCGGCCCGCTGTGGCCGCAGCCGCGAAGAGTCACGAGCGTCATCGATTTTGGCGACATGCACCTTGGCATCACCGTCTCGGAGCTAGCAATTGCCGTGGCCTACGCGATTCTCGGCAAAGGCGATCCGCTGAGTGCGGCGTGCGCTGTCATTGCTGGTTATCGTAGCGTCTTTCCGCTGCAGGAATCCGAGATTGGTCTTCTTTATCCGCTCATCGCCATTCGTCTCGCGGTCAGCGTAACGAATTCCGCGCATCGCAAGTCGCTCGTCGCTGACGATCCTTACATCACGATCAGCGAAGCTCCTGCATGGGAAGCTCTCGAAAAGCTCGCTCGGATCGATCCTCGTCTCGCGCTGCACTCCTTTCGGAATGCGTGCGGCCTGCTCGCCCTTCGTGACGACAACAAAGCCAGGAAGTCGGCGTTTCCGGTAACAGTTCCCTCTCGTGCTTTACCAGATTTCGATTCGCGAACCGCCCCTCTGGCCAACGCCGAAGAAACCCTCGCCGCCCGCCACGCTGTTCTCGGAGGGAATCTCAGCGTCTCGTACCAGAAGCCGCTCAAAATCGTGCGCGGCTGGATGCAATACCTCTACGACGACGCCGGTCGCGCTTATCTCGACGTCTACAACAACGTCCCGCTCGTCGGCCACAGCCACCCGCGCGTGGTTCGTGCCATCCAAGATCAAATCGCTCTTCTCAACACCAACACTCGCTATCTGCACGACAACATCATCCGCTATGCCCAGCGGCTCACGCGTCTTCTGCCCGATCCACTGCGCGTCTGCTATTTCGTCAATTCCGGCAGCGAAGGCAACGAGCTGGCGCTCCGCTTGGCCCGCGCGCACACTGACCGCGAAGATGTAGTTGTCGTCGAACACGCCTACCACGGCCACACCACCACGCTCATCGACATCAGTCCCTACAAATTCGACGGTCCAGGTGGCCGCGGCCGCAAACCGTGGGTCCATGTCGCGCCCATCCCAGACGATTATCGCGGGCCATACCGGCGGGAAGATCCCGACGCGGGTCCAAAGTACGCGAAGCACGTCGCCGAGATTTTGCAGAACGCTCACGCGCAAGGCCGTAGCGTCGCAGCTTACATTGCCGAAACGCTCCCAAGCGTAGCTGGCCAAATTGTTTTTCCGCCGGGATACCTTGCCGAAACTTATAAACACGTCCGCGCCGCAGGCGGCGTCTGCATCGCCGACGAAGTACAAGTCGGCTTCGGCCGTCTCGGCACGCACTTTTGGGGATTCGAGACGCAAGGTGTAACCCCGGATATCGTGGTTCTGGGAAAACCTATCGGAAACGCGTTCCCATTGGCGGCCGTTGTCACCACCCAAGAAATCGCCGCGAGCTTCAACAACGGCATGGAGTTCTTCAGCACATTCGGTGGCAATCCTGTCGCCTGCGCCGCAGGACTCGCTGTTCTCGACGTCCTCGAAGAAGAGCATCTTCAGGAAAACGCGTTAAGCGTGGGGAATTACTTGATCGCTCGTCTGAAATCTCTAAAAGAGAAGCATGCGCTGATCGGTGACGTCCGAGGCTCGGGACTTTTTCTCGGCGTCGACCTTGTGCTCGATCGCCAGACTCGCGAACCCGCGCCTAATCAAGCTTCGTACCTCGTCAACCGCCTGCGCGAACGCGGCATCCTAGCCGGCACTGACGGCCCGCATCACAACGTGATCAAGCTCCGCCCTCCACTGATTTTCTCCCAAGCCGACGCCGACCTTTTTGTAGCCACACTCGACGCAGTCCTCGGCGAAGACGCCGCTCAACCGAGCTGATTGCAGAGCTCGTCTTATTTATAATAATTATTAGTTGACAGTACAGTTATCATACTTATCGGCTTGGCCTGCGATGGAGCAAGACGCATCCCTCTCCTGGCTCGCGCTGGCGCTCGCGCCCGGCCTCGCCTCCCGTCTGTCCGCCCGCCTTCTCAAGCGCTTCGGCTCGCCTGACGAGATCTTCCGCGCCCCGCTAACCGATCTGGAAGGATGTCGCCTGCCTGCTCTCGTCGCCCAAGCCATCTTCAAAAAAGAATCCTTCAAGCGCGCCGAAAAAGAACTTACCGCCGCGCGCAACATCGACCGCTGCCGCCTCGTCAACTGGACCGAGCCCGAGTATCCACAATCCCTGTTGCAAATTTACGACCCACCAGTCTTGCTCTACGTTCGCGGCGACCCGGAAGTCCTCAACCTCCCGTGCCTCAGCATTGTCGGCACAAGGCGTCCAACTCTCTACGGCACGCAAATGGCAGAACGCCTCGGCCGCGATCTAGCCGTCCGCGGGTTGGTCATAGTGAGCGGCATGGCCTGCGGCATCGACGCCATCGGCCACCAAGGCGCCATGGCCGTAAGCGGCAGAGCGATCGGAGTTCTCGGCACAGGAATCGACGTGTGCTATCCGAAAGAAAACAAAAAACTCTACGAAAAGGCATTGGAGCGCGGCGCTATCATCAGCGAATTTCCCCTGCGCACCCATCCAGCCCCCGAAAATTTTCCCATCCGCAATCGCATCGTCGCCGGAATGCCGCTAGGCGTAATCGTCATCGAAGGCGCGCAGTACAGCGGTTCGCTCATCACAGCCCGACTAGCCATGGAGTTCGGCAGAGAAGTCTTCGGCGTCCCGGGAAACGTAACGCAACCGGTCAGCTTTGCGCCAAACCTATTAATCAAGCAGGGAGCGAAACTTGTGACAAACGCGGAAGACGTGATCGAAGAGCTCCCCACGCCCGTCCGTGCCGCGCTCGTAAAAGCCGAGCAACCCGAAGCCGAGCAAAGAAATCTCCTCGTCGCCGCCTCCCTAAACTCCTCCGAAAAAAAGATTTACGAGCTGCTCTGCGCGGACGAATCCAAACACATTGATGACATCGTCGAACGATCCGGCTTGAACTCTTCCGAAGTCTTAGCTACGCTTTTTAATCTGGAAATGAAAGGCATCGTGCGGCAGTCGCCCGGCAAGCAATTCAGCAAGGTGTTGTTTTAAAGTCAGATACGGCGCGAATCGCTTGCCTCTGATCTCGCATCTAACCGCTGAGAGTATCCCTAGGGCGGATCGAAGCATCTAGTGGAAGTTAGCGAGAAGGACACACGCCGCCCTCTCCAGCTCTCCCAGCAGAACATTACGGGGTTACAAAGACAAGATGGGCCGTTCGCTTGTGATCGTTGAGTCGCCTGCAAAGGCGAAGACAATTAATAAGTACCTCGGGCGGAATTTCCTCGTCAAAGCCTCCATTGGCCACGTGATGGACCTGCCCAAGAAGACGATCGGCATCCGTCTGCCTGGTGAAGAAGAAAACACCGGCAAGAAAAAGAAGCGCGCAAAAAAGGGAGCTAAGAAAGTAAAAGAGAAGCCGGTTCGCCCTCCCATCTCTCTAGACGACGAGAAAATCTTCGAGCCGACGCTTCAAATCATCGCTGGCAAGGGCAAGATCATCAACGATCTCCGCAAGGCTGCCAACACCGCCGACGCGGTTTATCTGGCGGGCGACCCGGACCGCGAAGGAGAAGCCATCTCCGCGCACCTCGCCATGGTTTTGGCCAAGCCTTCGAAATACCCCGAGCAGGAACCCACCGTCTCGCGCTTCAAGAAAAAGGGCGCCAAGCCCGAAGTGGTGGTAGAAGAGCCGAAGGACGAACCCAAAAAAGAAATTCCGGCCATCGATCCCAAGAAAATTTTCCGTGTCACGTTTAACGAAATTACGCCCAAAGCGATTCGTGCGGCTTTCGAGCATCCGCGCAAAGTCGATGCAAATCTTGTCGATGCCCAGCAAGCCCGCCGCGTTCTCGACCGTATCGTGGGCTACAAAGTTTCTCCGCTTCTCTGGAACAAAGTCCGCCGCGGCCTTTCCGCAGGACGTGTGCAGACGGTCGCTCTTCGCCTGATCGTCGAGCGCGAACAGGAAATCCGCGCGTTTGTCCCTCAAGAATACTGGACGATCCACGCCCTGCTCGACGCTGGCCAGCCGCCTCTCTTCGAAGCCAAGCTCTTCAAGCACAAGGGCGAAGACATCGAAGTCAAAAATCAGGAGGCCGCCGATAAGATTGTCGCCGCGGTTAGCAAGGCAAAATGGCAAGTTGCCAGCGTCACGCAAAGAGAAAAGAAGCGAAATCCGCCGCCGCCTTTCACGACGTCAAAACTGCAGCAGGCTTCCTATAACCGGCTGCGCTACTCGGCAAAAAATACCATGCGAGTAGCCCAGGGCCTTTATGAAGGCGTTGAATTGGGCGCTGAGGGCTCCGTTGCGCTGATCACTTACATGCGCACGGACTCTGTAAACGTTTCGCAGGACGCGCTTGCGCAAGTTCGCGAACTCATTCCTGAAAAATTTGGCTCCGCTTATTTGCCAGAGAAACCCAACTACTACAAGTCCAAGAAAGACGCACAAGAGGCGCACGAAGCAGTTAGGCCGACGGATGTAACGCGCACGCCTGAAGACGTCCGCAAGTACTTGAAGGAAGATCAATTCAAGCTCTACCAATTGATCTGGCAGCGGTTCGTGGCTTCCCAAATGATGCCCGCCGTGTTCGACCAAACGACCATCGACATTTCAGCGGCGGACTACACGTTCCGCGCCACGGGCATGGTCCAGAAATTCGCGGGCTATTTGGCGGTCTATCAGGCCGAGGTTGTGGATGTGGCTGACGACGAAAAGAGCGACGAAGGCGAGGGCAATGCGCTTCCTCGTGTAACCGAAGGCCAAACCCTAAACCTCGACAAAATTCGTCCCGACCAGCACTTTACGCAGCCACCGCCCCGCTATAACGATGCGACGCTCGTCAAGGATCTGGAAGAAAAAGGTATCGGCCGTCCTTCCACCTACGCCTCGATCATTTCCGTCATCGTCGAGCGTGAATACGTAACCAAAGAGCAGGGCCGCTTCTCACCCACCATGCTTGGCGAACGTGTGAGCCTGCTGCTGGTCAAAAGTTTTGAAGATATTTTCGATGTCACCTTTACCGCTCGTCTCGAAGAAGAGCTCGACGAAATCGAAGAAGGCAAACTCCCCTGGCGCGAAGCCGTAAAAGAATTCTGGGAAAAGTTCATCGTCGATCTCGATCGCGCCGACGACGAAATGCTCTCCTACAAAGCGGGCATCCCCACCGGCAAAAAGTGCGAGAAGTGCGGCGAGGGCGAACTGCTCGAGCGCATCAGCCGCTTGGGTTTCTTTTTGGGCTGTTCGCGTTATCCCGACTGCGATTTCATTCAGGATCTGTCCCCCGCTTTGCCGGACGCTGCTCCGGGTGAAATAAAAGTCGAGTATTGCCACAACTGCGGCAAAGAAATGGTCATCAAGGCCGGCAGGTTCGGGCCGTTCCTCGCGTGCTCCGCATATCCGGATTGCCAGACCACTCGCCGCCTCGTCGAGGGCACACGCAAATCCATGCAGCCCGACGAGCTGCTCGACGAAAAGTGCACGCTCTGTGGCAACGGCCTCGTCAAGAAGCACGGCCGCTTCGGCGAATTCATCGGCTGCACCGGCTATCCCAAGTGCAAATACACGCGCCCCATCACCATGGGCATCAAATGTCCGAAGTGTGTTGAAGGCGAATTCGTCCGCCGCGGCAGCGCCGGCAAGGGAGGCCGCGGCCGTCCTCGAATATTCTACGGCTGCTCGCGCTATCCCGATTGCGATTTCACGACGCCATTCATGCCGATCGCCGAGCCATGCCCCAAGTGCGGCGCGCCTTTCATCGTCGAAAAGAAAACCAAAATTGGCCTGGTGCACACCTGCTTGAAGGAAGGCTGCGACTGGGAAAAACTCGCTCCCGAACCTGCAGCCGCCCCGCCGCCACCGCAAGTTCAACCCGAAGAAGCCACACCGGTTGGCGCCAAGCCGTAATTTCTCCGCAAACTTAACGTTCGGAGCTTTGGAGTGCGGCAGCTCCACTGCCGCTTTTCTCAGCGCCAGGACAACTCCATATCGGGAAGACTCAATAGCTAGCGAATTTCACTTTGGTGCAGGTACGTCGTAATTCTCGTCCGTATAAACAAGCAGCAGCGTTCCTGGTTTTATCTCAACGTCCTTTCCATGTTTTATCAAGCCAATCGGTCCGAACAAAACCGTCAACGCCACCGTCGCGCCTACTTTTCCTTCTCCCTCTTTGCCTTTGGTTCCGCGCAACCTAAGCCGCCCCGAATCCGTGATCAGATAATCCAATCTCATGTTCAGTTCGCCGGCCTTACCCATCATCCCCGCTTTTTTCGCATGCGTGATGGTTCCCACCGCTTTCGCGCCGGCCTTCACCACCACCATATCGCCAATCTTTATGTCTTGATCGAGCACAAGGCTGACGGTGTCGTCATCGTTCGCGGTTTTCGAATTCAAGTCCTGGGCGAATTTCAGACTCACATCAGCGCCTTCCTTCAAAATAAGCTTTTCCGGAGGCGCGGCCGCCACAGGTACAGGCGGCTTGCTGGCCTCAGACGGCGCCTGTTGTGGTTCCTGCGCCAAAAGCGTCCCGCTGAAACACAATGCAAGAACTATTGCGCCAGCCAACATCCTTGATCGCATGCGATCCTCCCAAACCGATTTCCCCGATTGAGAGAAGCGTATCACCGACTTAGGTTTTGGAGACGGCTAGACAGATGCAGTGTTCCTGCCATCTCACTTTTAGCGGCGCACCCGCCGAATAGACAGGTTTGCCGCCAGATGCTGCTCTATAATTAATAGTGAAAGCCCGGTTCAGTCTCCGGCACAAAATGAAAACGGCCATCGTCAAATACCTAGAATATCTTCGTGCAGTAAAGAATTCCTCTCCGCACACGATCTCGAATTACGGCAAGGACCTCGGCCAATTCGTTACCTATCTATCGCCACCAGGTCTGGAGCCTCCCGCTCTCAGCGCCGTCACGCACAACACCATACGCGAATTCGTCGGACACTTGCACGACCACGGCCTCCAGAAAAGCTCGATTGCGCGCAAGCTGGCTGCGCTTCGCTCCTTCTTCAAATACTGCGTCCGCGAGGGCCGCTTGCAGGAAAATCCCGCCAGGCTCGTGCCCACTCCCAAATTGCCAAAACGCATTCCCTCGGTGCTCTCCGCCGAAGAGATGAACGGTTTTTTGAATCAGCTCGCGGAAATGGGGCCGGCCTTAAGCACCGGCGGCGAAGTTCCAAAAAAACGCGCGCGACAGAGTGAGAATCCTTCCCCAAATAAGCTTGTCAAACTTCAAGATGAAAGCTTGCTCCTTCGTCGCGACCGCGCCCTTCTGGAATTGCTCTATGCTGCCGGCCTCCGCGTCAGCGAACTCACCGGCCTCAATTTCGCCGACATCGACCAGAAAGAACGCGTGCTGCGCGTGGTCGGCAAAGGCGATAAGGAGCGCATCGTCCCTTACGGCACTAAAGCGCAGGAGGCTCTCGAAAAGTATTGGCCCCTGCGTGAAGAGTTGTTCCTGCAAGCCTCAAGCAGCCGTGGTCGTCACCGCGACGCGCCTCACACTGAGGCCGTTTTCCTGAATTACGCTGGCCGCCGCCTCACGCAACGCTCCGTCGGCCGCATCGTCAAGAAATACGTCCGCCTCGTCAACGTGAATTGGGACCTCCACCCGCACTCTCTGCGCCACGCATTTGCAACCCATCTTCTCGCTGATGGTGCCGACCTCCGCGCCATTCAAGAACTCCTCGGTCACCAATCGCTCTCCACCACGCAGAAATACACCCACGCGTCCATCCGCCAGCTGATGGATATCTACGACAAAGCGCATCCGCACGCATAAATGTTCCGGCCTCTCGAATCCCGGATTCCGCATGTTTGACGAAAAAAAACGATGTTCGGCTTGCCGACGCTAAACGCAGAGGGCCGCAAAATATTGGGGTAAATGGGCTCTCCGGCAGTTGGCATACCGGTTGAGTTGGACGTTCCCGTCGTGGGGAAAATTGTCGGGTTAATCTGACCGCTCGCGGAACCCGTGAGCGTCAGCTGCTCATAAATCTGTTCATTGGTGATGCGGCCTGTGTATTCGCCGTTCCGTCCACCGTGTTGTTGTCGAAGATGTAGCCCACCCCGCGAAACGAGATGTCACCTAACGTTCCGTCTGGCACCGCTCCAGGTGTCAAAAGAGCAAAATAAGACCACCTGGCGCGCGTTAATCGGCAAATTTTCAAGCGCCACGCTGTTGAAAATTCGGGCAAACGTGCTCTGCTCCGTGTCCACTGTCGAAGCCTCGCCGCTCACCGTCACAGTCTGCGTTTGCCCAGCAAGCTCCAGGACAATATCAGCCGTAGTTACCACACCAACCTCTACCACCACTTGCTGCGTGTAGGGCGAAAAACTGCAGAACCAGGTATCGGCCGCTGCTGTCCGCTTTCGCCGACGCCACAGCATTCGTCGCCAGGTTTCTGGCGCTCACCACCGCATCCACCACGCCCCCACCTTGAGGATCGGTGACGGCTCCCCCCCACTCACCATAGACCTGGGACTGCGCCTAGCCACGCGTTCCCAGCAATAGGCTCATTGCTAGCGTCGCCAACAAAGCAAAACCCTGTGCGTAAAGGTCCTGCTGTTGATCGATTTGCTTCTCACCATTCCATCCTTGTCCTTGTGAGCAAGCGGCAACTCGTCTGCCTCACCTGCTTCGGACGGCACTCAAATATGAGCTGGGCAATTCACGTTACTACCAACGGAGGGCGATGATGAAACTGGTATAAATACCGCAGGGAGAAGCAAGTCTTCGAAGGGCTGGACCCCGAGAATTCGATAAATCGGCGTCGGCTAGTGGCCCTCACGCTAAAACGGCCCAGTCGCTTATGATTGACCGTCCAGGAACTCCCTCGCAATCCCGTTGGATTCTTCAAATGCAGTTTCTTCGCTGTGGGGACTGTGCTTGCCGTTCCGAACGAACCTGATCGTTGCTCGCGGCGCTGCCGCGCTGACAAGCTCCATCTCTCCCGCCTCCGTCCGCGGATCGAGGCTTCCGTGCAGAAATAACGTCGGCACCGCAAGTTTGCCCAGCTGCCCGTCGTACAAATCCTCATCCGGCCGAGTCACCTCATCAGCAATCCGGAACCATGCGGTGCAATTCCGTCGCAATATCGTCGGCCACTGCGTTTCGCCGTGGTCCTGTGCGAGCAACTTTTTCGTTTCTTCGCCCAGATCTTCCGGATGGGCCGCAAATCGCTCGAAGAAGGACCGCGACCCTGGTTTTCTCCTCAGAAAATGGAAGGCTTCCAAAATCAAACGCTCGCAGCGCTCCGGCGCGGCCAATCCGGCCATCGCACTGATCACGGATCCATCGCTGTGGCCCCACAGCGCGGCGCGTTCGATGCCCAGCGCATCAAGAAAGGCAATGGTCTCCGCCGCCGCCCGCCTGTGAAAATCGAGCGGCATTTCCCCAGCGACTCGAGTCGACCGTCCATATCCGGAACGGTCAGGAATCAATATTCGGAACTCATTCTGAAAGGCCGCAATCTGCCGATCGAAGGGATAGACCCCATACCCCCAGCCACCGTGCAGAAAAACAAGCGGTTTCCCACGCCCAAACTCGCGATAGTGGATTGTGACCGGACTAATATCAGGCGCATGCGGCGAGTGAATCAGCTCGAGAGTCGGCACTAAGCCTCGCCCCCAAGCCCATTCCGCCCACACCCGTTCGCTTTCCAGTGGTCAATTGTTGAAGTCACGCCCGTACAGTACGACAGGCGAATCTCCGAACTCAAGCAGTGACTCGCACAACTTTCAGCTGAACCAGTTCGTAGGGGCACGGCACGTTTACACTGAGCCCCGAAGGGCCGTGCCCGTCTTTGCATATTTAATAGGCATCGAGCGGATCGCCCGCCATCCGATCGCTTGCCCTCCAATAAAAACGGCTGGCAGCGTAAGCTGCCAGCCGTTTCATTTTTCAGTGTGAAAATCTAGATCAATTACCGGTGCCCACCGCCACTCTGGCCTCCACGACCGCCGTGGAATCCGCTAGCGCCATGGAACCCGCCGGCTGCACCGCCGCCGTGGAATCCACCGCCTACTGAGCCGCGAGCTGCACCGCCTGCAGAACCCCTATATGGAGTAGCCACCGGCCCGCGGCCAGCATAGCCACCACGTCCATTATAACCGCCACGCCCGTAGTAACCACCGTGACCGTAGTAGCCGCCGTGGCCCCAATATCCGCCACCATAACCGTGAAACCACGGTCCTGCCCCGATGAATACTCCACCAGCGAACCAACTCGGGCCGTAGTAACCGTAAGGCGCGCAGGCATACGGCGCATACCCGTAATACCCATACGCGCAAACAGGTGCAGCATAGCCGCCATACACGGGCCCAACTCCAACGCCAACACTAACCTGGGCCTGCGACGGCGCGGCTAGCGCAAAAGCGCAAACAGCCAATAGCGCCAAATATTTTAGATATCTCATGATCTTATCCTCGCTAGATCCGAACTAATCATCCCAAACGCCTCGGATCTAAGTGCTCTTAGGTGACTCATTCCTTCTGAAGCACCTGCATAGTTAAACTCCGAAACGGCACAAAAGTTGCGGTCGATCCTCCGTTGCGTCCCTGCGACCGGTTTCTCTTTCCCAAGCCTCTCTTCCCAGAATGGGACTCCTCGGATTCGCGCGGGGCCTACCACGATTTTTTCACAATCCTCTCTTGACAAAATGTGTTCATCGGCGTATAGTAACGTTTGGGTAACATTGTGCCATATTCGTGCAATGCCAGCAGCCCTGCTGGCATTTTTTGTTTCTGGCTATTTGCTTTCGCAGTCCCAAGTCCTTTATTGCCCCTCAAGGCCAAACGCAACCTTATGGCAAAGACTTTAAGTCTTCCATTTGCCACTCTTACGCGCCGCGTCAAGCATAAGTCCTTTGTCATTCTTTTACCCTGAGTTCTAGCGAAGGGTACAGAAAACACCCGGGTAGGGGAGACTCGTCTTAGCAAGATCCGGTAGCTCTCTGCGCGAGCACGCAGAAACGCCCGCAACTCCAATGTCTTCATGCGCTTACGCACGATTCTCTGGATACTCCCTCCGGGGGTATCCCCTCGGCCATATTTCTCGAAGCCATTAGAGGCCATATGAGGTTGGAAAGTGAGTTGCCGCCGATTCCTCGCTTTCTCCCGTTGCGTACTCATCCTTGGTTCCATGGTGCGTTGAGTGGTCAGACTCGCGCGAGTTGTGTCCGATCACAATTCCCACCGACGCCCGCGATACTTCGTTGACGCTTTAGCCGGTTCACCGGTATAATTGGGGTTTGTCTTTATAGCTTGGAGGGCAGATGTACGCCGTTATTCAGACCGGGGGAAAGCAGTATCGTGTCGCACCGGGCGACACCATTCGTATCGAGCGCGTCACAGGCGAAGTCGGCGAAAAAGTAACGTTTGGCAAAGTTCTCGCTGTCCACACGGACGAAAAGAAAATCGTCCTGGGCGACGACGCTTCCAAGGCCAGCGTGAGTGGTAAGATCGTCACGCAAGGCCGCGCCAAGAAAATCACCGTGCTCAAGTTCAAGAAGGGCAATCAGTACAAGATTTCTCGCGGCCATCGTCAAAATTTCACGGCCGTCGAAGTCAGCGAAATCAAGCTGTAGTCTCTTTCAAATCCGGAATTTTTCTTCCAGGATTTTCTGAGAAAAAGCTTCTAAAGAAAAAGGAAATGAGTCATGGCACATAAGAAAGGCGGCGGCTCCTCTACAAACGGCCGCGATTCACACGGACAGCGGCTGGGCGTAAAGCGCTTCGGCGGACAGCTCGTCAACGCAGGCACGATCCTCGTGCGCCAGCGGGGCACGCGCCACCAGGCTGGCGAAAACGTTGGCCAGGGCAAGGACGACACACTCTTCGCTCTCGTCACCGGCGTCGTCAAGTTCACGGACCGGGGTCGGCACGGCCGTTTCATCAGCGTCCAGCCAGCTACGCAAGCCGAGCCCGCTCAAGCTGTCAATTAACCGCCTGAGTTTCTGAGGCGGCCTTCCCTCATGCCTTCACGCATCTGCTATCCTTCTTAAAGGCAGGCGTGTCCCTGTACCTTCTATTGGAGCGTTAATCTCGTGTTTGTCGACGAAGCAAAAATACTAGTCAAGGCTGGCGACGGCGGCAACGGCTGCGTCGCGTTTCGCCGCGAAAAATTCGTCCCGCGTGGCGGCCCTTCCGGAGGCGACGGCGGACACGGCGGCAGCATTTATCTGCAAGCGAATCCCAACGACAACACGCTTCTCCGCTACCGCTACAATCGCGAATTCAAAGCCGATCGGGGCCGGCACGGCGAAGGTTCTAATTGCAGCGGCCATTCCGGCGCGGACATGAACCTGCTCGTTCCCGTCGGCACGCTTGCTTACGACGAACAGACGGGCGAAACCATCGCTGACCTGTCTGTGCCTGGTCAACGCGTGCTGATTGCCCACGGTGGCAAGGGTGGCCGCGGCAATCAACATTTTGCTAAGCCCTGGCATCAAGCTCCTCGCGAACATGAGGAAGGCTTTGCCGGCGAAGAACGCCGCCTGCGCCTCGAATTGAAGTTGCTCGCCGACGTTGGCCTTGTCGGTTTCCCCAACGCAGGCAAGTCCACACTGATTTCCGTGATTTCTGCCGCCCGGCCGAAAATCGCAAATTATCCGTTCACCACTCTCGAGCCCAATCTCGGCGTCGTCAATGCCGACGGCGGCACCGGTAGCCACGGCACCGAACTCGGTCGCACATTTGTTGTCGCCGATTTGCCTGGGCTCATCGAAGGCGCGCATCTAGGCGCCGGCCTCGGTATCCGATTCCTGCGCCACGTCGAACGCACCCGCCTGATCGTGCATCTAATCGATACGAGCGATTCCAACGTCGATGATCCGATCCATTCGTTTCAAGTCATCAACGGAGAGCTGGAAGCCTTTAGCCCTTCGCTTATCGAAAAGCCGATGATCGTCGTTGCCACAAAGCTGGACGCTACGACCGATCCCACGCATCTCGAAGAGCTTAGGGATTTTTGCAAGCAGCGCAGCCTTGAATTCCACGCTATATCTGCGGTTGTCGGTGACGGCGTGAAAGATCTAGTCCGTTCCATCGCCGATGCCCTCGACAAGATTCCTCGTCCAGCACACGAAACGACTTTGGACTTACCAGTAGCCGCAGGAGAAATTGACGAGAACGCGTCGGGACACGATTCCTTGCCTGCGCCGATCAAAAATTCGTGAGAAAATTGACTACAGTCACCTCTCGGGAGGCGCATTGACCACCGCGCAGGCGCATCGCACCGCCGCAAAGCATCATCCGCGTCGCATCGCGCTGTTTGGCGGTTCCTTCGACCCGATTCACAATGGCCACCTCGCCGTAGCGCGCGCCGCCGACCGCCGTTTCAATTTCGACGAAATTCATTTCATTCCGGCAAGTCGGCCGCCCCACAAGCTCAAGCAGCACCTCGCTCCCTTTCCCCACCGCTTTGCTATGACTTCGCTCGCCTGCTCCGAGCATCCGCACTTCGTTCCATCGCTCGCCGAAGCCGGGGAAGATTTTAGCGGCACACAGCTTCACTATTCCGTCGATACGGTGCGGTATTTCCGCCACGCCTATAACAGCCACGGCGACCGCATCTTTTTCATCATTGGCGCGGACGCTTTTCTCGACATTCCTGTTTGGAAGGAATACGAAACGCTTCTCGGTCTCTGCGATTTCATCGTCGCCAACCGCCCGGGAATTCGAGCGGAGGCGTTGCGGCTTGTGATTCCGCCGCACTTAATGGGTCGGCGCGACCTCAAAAAAAATGGAGAAGCAGCACCGTCACAAGTGGTTGCGGAGCTCCAGAACACCGACGTTTATCTGCTCGAATCCGTTGCAATCGATGTTTCCGCGACCGACATCCGGCGGCGCGCCAACCGTGGCCAGTCCATTCATGGACTTGTCTCCGTGCGCGTCGAGGAATACATTCTCAAACAAGGCCTATACCGTTGAAACTTGAAACTTTGCCACAGGGCGTCCGATTGGCTGTTGAAGCTGCGCAAAATAAAAAAGCGGCGGGAATCACCGTTCTGGATCTCAGTGGCGTCGGCGCGTTCACCGATTTCTTCGTGATCTGCACCGGATTTAGCACGCCGCAGGTGCAGGCCATCTGCAGCGAAGTGGAAGACCAGCTCGAGAAGCATCTTCATCGCTCCCCGAAGCATCGCGAAGGGCGCGGCTCCGCGGAATGGGCGCTGATCGATTTTGGCGGCTTCATCCTGCACGTTTTCAGCGAGCAAGCACGGCGCTACTACGACCTGGAACGCCTCTGGCGCTCTTCGCCAAAGCTTGTGATCCCCGATGAGCCAGACGTCGCTGCGCGCAACCATTCGTTCGACTCCTTCGACGAATCCCACGCCGCCGGCGAAGCCTATTCCAAATGAGCACGGAGCGATTGCCGTGGATCGCGGAAGACCCCGCTTCACAACGTCTTCTCGAACTCGCGCAAAAAGTCGCCACCGCAGCAACAACACTTCTCATCAGCGGCGAAAGCGGCACCGGCAAAGATCACCTCGCTCGCCTCGTTCATGAACTTGGCCCCCGCCGGGACGCTCCTTTTCTAAAAATTGATTGCGCCAGCCTCCCGCCAAATTTGGTGGAGAGCGAACTTTTCGGTCACGAACTGGGCGCATTCACAGGCGCGGTCGAACGCAAACTGGGGCGCCTGGAACTCGGCGGAACTGGCACCATCGTTCTCGATGAAGTCGCCGCGCTAACTCCCGGCGCGCAAGGCAAGCTTCTTCGCGTTCTACAGGAGCGTACTTTCGAGCGGCTCGGCGGCACGGAAACGCTGCACATCGAGGCGCGCCTAATGGCCTTAACCAATGTCGATCTAAGCGCCGCCGTCGCCAGCGGCCATTTTCGCGAGGATCTCTATTTTCGTTTGAACGTTCTTGCGTTGACTGTACCGCCACTCCGCGAGCGTCGCGCGGATATCCTGCCGCTCGCCGATCATTTGCTAGCGTCATTGCGTTCGATTCACGGCCACCCCGGTACGCACCTCAGCGAGCCTTCACGCCGCATGCTCGCCACCTACGCGTGGCCGGGCAACGTCCGCGAACTTCGCAACGCGCTCGAACGCTCTATCGTTTTCTCGCACGGCGACACGCTCGATCCCGCCGATTTTCCCGACAACATTCGCGCCGCAGCCTCTGGCGCTGCAGGTTCCATCGCCGGCCTGCGCTCCCTCGAAGAGGTCGAGCGCGAAGTGATCGCCGCCACCCTCGAAGCCACGCACTACAAGATCAGTCGTGCCGCCGAAGCCCTCGGCATCAGCCGCAAAACCCTCCTCGAAAAACGCAAAAAATACGGCCTCAAGTGAAAATCCGCCTGCTCATGCTCGGCAAAACGCGCCGCGCGGAAATGCGCGCGGTGATCGACGATTACGTAAAACGCATCAGTCGCCACTCGCCCATCGAGGTCACCGAAGTTCGCGACGGCGGGGCGGTTATGAAGAAACTCGATGCGGACCGCGCCGCCACGGCTGTTTTGCTCGATGCAGCAGGGAAGACTTTCGGTTCCGAGGCCTTTGCGAAATGGCTCGGCGAACACCGCGATCGCGGAACACGCGAGATTATTTTCGTTTGCGGCGACGCCGACGGTTTCCCTCAGGCCCTGCGCGAACGCGTTCCGCAAAAGATTACTCTTAGCGCCATGACGTACTCCCACGAACTTGCGCGCGCTATGCTGGCCGAGCAACTTTACCGCGCTTTCGCCATCCTTTCCGGCAGCCCCTATCCGAAATAAGCGCGCTAGTGTAAAACTTTAGCCACCATGTCCATTCGCATCATTCCTGACCAAGGCCAGCCTTCCGCCGCAATTGAGATTTCACTCTCGACACCGCTGCCCGATTACGATTTGCTCCAGCTCGACCAGCCCACGCCACGCGACGTTGACGCCGTTCTCGTTTCGCAGGGCTTTCGCGACCTCGTGGATGACGCTCGCGGCGTCTTGATGGATCTCCTCGCCCATCCTCCGTTTCAGGCAAACTCGCCCGAGCACGCGAATCTCGATTTCACGCATTCCGCCCCACAGGCTCTCGAACTCACGCAACTCACTGGCGCGATCTGCCCCGGTGATGACGAGGTGTATCGCCCTGGTCTCTGGATCGTCATCCGCGATCCGCACGCCAAGCTAAAAACTATTCTGCCCTCCGCCACGCAAGAACGCATCACCGCCATCATCGCCGAACTAGCCAAACGCCTCTCGCTTACTTAAGCATCATCAACACGATTTCGCCCTTGACCATCCGAAATACCCGACATAGCCTGAGTCATACTCGTTGGTCTGCGATCTGGAAGTGCCCTAGGATGCGTTTGCGCAGACCTTCGTCGCGAAAATATTTCAATATAGGAGCATCTATGCAACGTCCCGCTGGGGTGACAGTTCTCGCGGTGGTGGCTTTCATTCTCGCTGGATTTTCGGCTCTGGGCGGGCTAGGAATGGCGCTTGGCGGCGCGGTACTTTCTCGCATGGCCTCGGGGAGCGGCCTGGGGATGCTGGCGAGTTTGGGCGGAGCCTTCCTCGGAGTTATTTTCTTCGGTTTTGCCGTCATTTATATCGTTGACGCCTTGGGCCTCTTGAAGGTGGCAAATTGGGCGCGCATCCTAACGCTAGTCCTGGTCGCGCTACATCTGTTGCGCTCCGCTTTCGGTCTGCTAAGAGCAGTTGCACACGTTCATCCGATTGGGTTGTTTTTTACTTTGATCTTTGCGGCGGTTGACGTTTGGATATTAGTTTACCTTTTCAAGCCGGAAGTGAAGCAAGCGTTTGGCGCCGCGAGTTTCTGAAGGTTTCCTGCGGAACAGGCCAATCCGGGCAGCGGATTTACACCGATGCCCGGCGCTGTCTTGACCTTTCTTTTCGCACCCTCCAAACTCTAGACCTTTCCCTGTGACTTGTTCTCTTTTGAGGGGAAGGAATTCATGCCGGAAGAAAAAGGGCTACTCATTGTTTACACCGGGCCGGGCAAGGGCAAGACGACTTGCGCCTTGGGTACGGCATTTCGCGCTGTGGGACAAGGGCTGCGCGTACTGATGGTGCAGTTCATCAAGGGCTCTTGGCACTACGGTGAACTCGATGCGGCGAAAATGCTCGGCGATGACAAGTTTGAAATTCGGCCGATGGGACGGGGATTCGTGAAAATTGGCGGCGCGGAAACCGATCCGGAAGACATCAAACTGGCGCGGGAGTGTTGGGAAGCAGGGCGCGACGCGATTTACGGAGGGAAGTTCGATTTGGTGGTGCTGGACGAAATCAACTACACGGTCAGCTACAAAATGCTCGACGCTGCGGAGGTCGTGGAAGCGCTTAAAAATAGGCCCGAGCGCGTCCATGTGATCTGCACGGGCAGGAACGCGCATCCGCTGCTGGTCGAGTTGGCGGACCTCGTCACTGAGATGCGCGAGGTGAAACACCCCTACACCAAGGGTATACTGGCCCAGCGGGGTATCGACTACTAGTTGCGACGCGGGGAGGTGGCCCCGCGGACGGACTTACCGGCTGGACATTTATTAATAGCACTTACAAGCGATAACGAACGGACGGCTTTCGACTTTCACCTACAATTATGGCCTGGTTCAAGCGGGACAAAAAATCGATCGACGCCGCCACGCCTCCGGAAGAGCGCCGCGTGCGCACGGAGGGGCTGTGGGCCAAGTGCGAGTCCTGCGGCACGATCGTTTTTCGCAAGGACCTGGAAGCAAACCTGTTCGTCTGCCCGAAGTGCCAATTCCATTTCAAGATGAGCGCGAAGCAGCGCCTGGAAATGCTGCTGGACGGAAGATGGACGGAGCACGATGCGGGAATGACGTCGACAGACCCGCTGAAGTTTGTCGATACGAAACCTTACGCGGCGCGGCTCAAGGAAGCGCGCAAAAAGCTGGGGATGAACGATGCGGTGATTACAGCGGAGGGCAGACTCAATGGGCGCGGGGTAGTTTGCTGCGCGATGGAATTTGCGTTTATTGGTGGCTCGATGGGCGCGGTAGTCGGAGAGAAGGTCACGCGCGGGATCGAGTTGGCCATCGAATCGCGACAGCCGCTCGTTGTGGTTTCCTGTTCCGGCGGCGCTCGCATGATGGAAGGCACGATCAGCCTGATGCAGCTAGCAAAGGTTTCCGCGGCGCTGGCCAAGCTCGACGACGCGAAGGTGCCGTATATCTCGCTACTCACTGATCCCACGACCGGCGGCGTCACGGCCAGCTTCGCCATGCTGGGCGACATCAATATCGCCGAGCCCGGTGCGTTGATTGGATTTGCCGGCCCGCGCGTCATCGAGCAGACCATTCGGCAGAAACTTCCCGAAGGATTTCAACGCTCGGAATTTCTTTTGGAACACGGATTCCTCGACGCCGTCGTGCACCGCAAAGACCTGAAAGCGTTTATCGCCAACTCCTTCGATCTTCTCTTGAGCTGAAATGAATTACGAAGCTGCCGTCCGCTATTTGCTTTCGCTGGGAAGGGAATTGGCGGCGCCCACGCAGGCGGCGGCGGCGAAATTCGATCTTGAAAACATAACGATTCTTGCCGAGCGGCTTGGCCGGCCCGATCGTGCATATCCGTCCGCGCATATCGCGGGAACGAATGGCAAGGGCTCGACGGCTGCGTTTTTGGAATCTATACTGCGACGCGCTGGCTTTCGGACCGGACTAAACACTTCGCCGCATTTGGAAAAAATTAACGAGCGCATTCGCGTGAACGGCGAAGAGATCAGCGACGAGGCGTTTGCTGAAACGTTTACGCGGATTCAGGCTTTGAACGAGGAGCTGCTCGCGACAGGGAAGCTTCGCGCTCATCCGACGTACTTTGAGTGCGTGACGGCGATGGCGTTTGAGTATTTTGCGAGGGCGCGGGTGGAGTTCGGCGTTTTCGAAGTCGGGCTAGGCGGGCGGCTGGACGCGACGAATATTTTGACGCCGGTGGTCTCGGTTATTACGCGCGTGGACTTTGACCACGAAAACTTTCTTGGGCATTCGCTGGAGGAAATCGCGGCAGAAAAGGCCGGCATTCTGAAGCCGAGCGTTGCGGTGGTCGTCGCCGAGCAGCGGCCCGAAGCAATGGAAGTGATTCGGGCGCGTGCGCGAGAGCTCTGGTGCCCGGTTATAGAGACATCGTCTGCGTTCCGCGTTGAAAAAGAATGGATGGAGAGCGGCTGCAGCCGCGCGCGCGTTGTGGAGGTTGAATCCGGCTGGTCCATGGAGCTAGCGCCGAGGCTTCCGGGGAAGTTTCAAATACAAAATAGCCTGAACGCTGTGGCGGCAGCGCGCTACCTGCAGAAGCGCAGGTACCGCATTTCGGATGAGGCGATCGCGCAGGGAATCGCCGAAGCGGTTTGGCCGGGGCGCCTGGAGAAGGTTCAGTCGAAGCCGGATGTATATTTGGATGGCGCGCACAATCCCTCGGCGGCGAGGGAGCTTGCCTCCTACCTGGAGCAGAACCTCATCGGCAGGAAAATCTGGCTGGTGTTTGGCGCGCTGCGCGATAAAGCCGTTGACGAAATTTCAGGCGTTCTCTTCCCACATGCCGCCGAGGTGATTTTCACGCAGCCGCGCACGACGCGAGCGATTTCCGTAGCCCAGCTTGCTGAGATCACGTCTCATCACGCCGAGCATTTCACGATCATTCCTGAGCCGGAAGCGGCACTCGAATACGCGCTGGACCGAGCCGCTGCGGACGACGCCGTCTTCGTCGCCGGGTCGCTCTACCTCGTTGGACAACTGCGCTACTACTGGAAAAATCGCGCGCAGGTCGCCGCGCGATAAAAAACACCGTACAATATGCGGCTCGGGTTCCAATACAGTCTTTCCCGACACACTGAACATCGATGGCGAAGAAGACCTCAGAGAGACAAAAGCCCGCTAAAAAGGGGACGCTCGGCGGGACGAGTTCGGACGTGCACCCACTCGTTGGCATCATCATGGGCTCGTCTTCGGATTGGGAGACGATGGAGCACGCTGTCGCGACGCTTTCGGAACTTGGCGTGCCACATGAAACGCGCGTGGTTTCGGCTCATCGCACGCCCGACCTTCTGTTTGAATATGCTGGCAGTGCCGAGAAGCGCGGAATCGAAGTGATTATCGCGGGTGCAGGTGGGGCTGCTCATTTGCCGGGGATGACGGCTTCAAAGACCGTGCTACCGGTGCTCGGCGTTCCGGTGGAATCCAAAGCGTTGAAGGGACTCGATTCGCTCCTGTCGATTGCGCAGATGCCCGGAGGCATTCCTGTCGGGACGCTCGCGATTGGCAAGGCCGGTGCGATCAACGCAGCGCTGCTTGCCGCGGCAATTCTTGGTGGCAAGTACCAGGACATTCGTGAAGCGCTGCGCAATTTCCGCGGCAAGCAAACGGAACACGTGCTAGCTAATCCTGATCCGTCGAGCGCGGCTGTCCCTCAGAAAAAGGCGCCGCGGAAAGCGCGGAAGAAGAGGAAGCGCGCGTGAGCATCGGGATCCTCGGCGGCGGACAGCTTGGCTACATGCTGGCGCTTGCGGGATATCCGCTTGGGCTGCGATTCCGTTTTCTCGACCCGTCCCCGGAAGCGCCCGTGGGACGGATTGCTCCGCGGGTCACGGGAGACTTCACGGATCGCGCGGCGCTTGAGAAATTCGCACATGGGCTGGAAGTGGTGACCTACGAGTTTGAAAACGTGCCGGTGGACGCGGTGCAACATCTGGCCAAGAAGGTGCCCGTTTTTCCGCCGCCGGGGGCGCTCGAGACCGCGCAGGACCGCCTCAAAGAAAAGCAGTTGTTCGAGAAGCTGGGAATCGGCACGACGGAATTTGCCTCGGTGCCCGTCGCCTACGACATCGATGTGGCGATCAAAAGAGTGGGGCTGCCGGCAGTGGTCAAGACCCGGCGGATGGGTTACGACGGGAAGGGGCAATGGGTTCTGAGGACGGCAGAGGACGTGAAGGCCGCCAAGGACGGTTTGCCAAAGCAACCGTGCATTGCGGAGAAGTTTGTCAGCTTCACGCGAGAGCTATCCGTGATTGCGGTGCGGGGCAAAGCGGGAGAGACGGTGTTCTACCCGCTGGTGGAAAATCACCATCGCAACGGGATACTGCGGCTTTCCCTGGCTCCGGTGCCAACGGTCAGTCCGGAGATACAGAAGGCCGCCGAGGATGCGGCACGCAAGGTGCTGGAATCGCTAAATTACGTGGGCGTTCTGGCAATCGAATTTTTTGAATGCGACGGCAAACTGCTCGCGAATGAGATGGCTCCGCGAGTCCATAATTCAGGGCATTGGACGATCGAGGGAGCGGTGACGAGCCAGTTTGAGAATCATCTGCGGGCCATTTGCGGGCTCCCGTTGGGTGCGACCACGACCATCGGAGCTTCCGCGATGATCAATCTGATTGGTGAGGTTCCCGAATCTGCACAGGTTTTGGCCATCCCTTCCGCTCATCTCCATCTTTATGGAAAAGAGCCGCGCTCCGGCCGCAAACTCGGTCACGTCACGCTGCGCGCGCCTTCTTTCGAGCAGCTTGTGAGTCGCTTTTCCAGCCTTCCGGCCTTTTTCCAGCGTCCGGAATTCTGTCTGGACGCGCGTTGCGCAAAGAGCATGTCTCCGCTGGCCTAATTGATTCCGAGGTGCGCCAGGAGCGGCTAAAGCGGGTAGTGTCAGTTTTCGGTTGCCGCGTTATCAAGACTTGACTCGAGTTCTTGGAACGAACTGTGTGGATTGTCTTCTACGGTCTAAGGAATCCTTGCACGCGGTCTGCATTGATTCCCTTCGTGAGGTGCAGCTTCCAGCCGTTGACGTTTCTGAAAGCGGCAAACCATGCTTCGATCTGCGTTTTCTTGATCGTATACGCCATTATGCTCGCCCTCGCATTGACAAGAGTATTCGAGCTGTACCACACCAAAGTGCCCGACTCAGAAATGTCTACGATTCTACGGTTCAGATTTCCCTCACTGCGTTGACGCTCTTGTTTGTGAATTAGACTGGGCCGATCTGATTCAATATAAGCAGCACCCTGCTTGTGGAAGTGGCTTTGGCAAATCACTCTTTTGGGTGAGAAGGGCGGCAGAGTGACGTTGTCTTGGCGGAACTCACCTAATGCATCCTCGCTGTTCATGAATGCCGGGAACTCGAAAGGGACTACGCCTATGCCTGAGAATTTTAGCCATTTGTGGTCGAACCAGTTGTCTATCGCAACGACATACAGATCGTCAGATTTCGCTTCACCGAGAATTCCTTCGACGACACTCTCCAAGAGCTGGACGAATTGCGGGTCATCGTTCTTAGTTGGCCGGAGTTGAACCATCACGTTAGGCCATGGTGGCATGAGATAGCTCAGTTACGCACTGTACCTGACGAAAGGGGTGTCAACCCCTGGTGAGTCAGACAGCCGGGAACTGGCACGGGACCCGAAAGCTGGCCGGGTTGCCGCACTCCCTCGCGAATGCTACGATTTGGCATTCCATGAGCCCCGAAACTGTCAATCGGCCCCGTGTGGGGATCCCCTGGCGAACGTCGGAAGAGGAAGCACAGGACAATCGCCCGAAGATCGCTAATTACGAGGAAGCCGTCCGCAAGGCGGGGGGCGAACCAGTACTCATACCCCTAAGCGACCGAACTGAACAAGGGCGCGTCATTCCGGAGCTGGATGCGTTCGTTCTACCCGGCAGTCCTGCGGACGTCGAGCCTGCTGAATATGGTGCGGTGAATCAGGGTAAGTCCGCGCCAGCCGATTTGCCGCGCGAACAGGCTGACAGAGCCATCCTGGCGCACGCATTCGCCGAGAGGAAACCCGTTCTGGCGATTTGCTACGGGTGCCAGCTCTTGAATGTCTATCTGGGTGGGACGCTGATTCAGGATGTGCGCTCGGACCTAGGGACGACCACACCACACCGGAAGAATGACCTTTCGCCGGAACCGAAGGACGATCCCATCCACGGGGCAAAGTTCGAGCCGGAGAGTCGGCTGGCCGAGCTGGCGTCGGGCGAACGGGCCAAAATCAATAGTTCGCACCATCAGGCCATAGCAAAGCCGGGAAAGAACCTGCGCGTCACGGCGCACTCGCCGGATGGAATAATCGAGGGCGTGGAGTGGACCGGCGACGCGAATTGGGTCGTCGGAGTCCAGTGGCATCCGGAGCGGATGTTTGGCGATGCTTTTTCCGAGCGATTGTTTCGCGATTTTGTGGCCGCGGCGCGTGGCGCGGTGGTGCAAAAGACTTAGCCGTTCTGGTTTCGATTTTCATTTTTCAAATCGTTGGGGGACTGGATGATTTCACTCGCAGGCAAGGCGGCACTCATTACTGGTGGTTCTCGGGGAATCGGCGCGGCGGCCGTCAAACTCTTTGCACAGGCCGGCGCGGACGTAATCTTTAGCTATAACAAGGCTAAGGATGCCGCGCTTCAGATCGAGCAAGAAGCAAAAAAGCACGGAACGCGCGTGGAGGCGTTTAAGGCGGACGCGGGGAAGCACGCCGACAACAAGAAGCTGGTGGACCAGTGCATCGCGCGGCTCGGGCGATTGGATATTGTGGTGGCCAACGCGGGAGTCTGGAATATCGAGGACTTGCCCATCGAGAACATGAGCGAGAAGCAATGGGATGACATGATTCGGGTGAACTTGAAGAGCGTGTACTCGATCATCCATTTCAGCGTGCCGCAGATGATCAAGCAGAAGTCCGGCAAGATTATTCCGATCACGTCGACGGCTGGGCAGCGTGGCGAGTCGTTCCACACGCATTATGGCGCGAGCAAAGGCGGCGTGATCAGCCTCGTCAAAGGGCTCGCGGTGGAACTCGCCAAGCACAACATTCTCGTGAATTCGATCGCTCCGGGATGGGTGGCCACGGACATGTCGAATCCGGTGATTCAGACGAAAGCGGGAGTGAAGGCCGTCGCCGCTGCGATTCCGCTCGGACGTCCCGCCACCGCGGAAGAAATCGCGGGGCCGATTCTCTTTCTGGCTTCGGACCTGGCCAACTTCCTCACCGGAGAAATCATCAATGTAAACGGAGGTTCGGTCTTGTGCGGTTGAAGCTCGTCCAGTTCGCGGTTGCGGGTTTGCTCGCCGGTGCGGCGTTTGCGTCGCGAGCTGCCGCGCAGAATCCGGACTCGATGATGCCGGAGCAGAGCGCCGCGAAGGCCAAACAAATTCTGAAGGACCTAGTAAATGCCCGCGGAGGCGCAGCCTACACGGAAGCCACGGAAGGCGAATGCCAAGGCACTCGCGCACAGTTCGGCCACAATGGAGCGGTCCTCGGATATGTGGGTTTCACGGAATCGCGCCGCTGGCCGGATAAAGAGCGGCTTGAGTATTCGGCGAAGAGTCACAATCTGAAGAGCATCCTAAATACAGTGATCGGAGTCGAAGGCCTGGACTGGTCGCATGGAGGCGCCATCGTCGTGGTATATAACGCCGATCACGGCTGGACGCTTGACCGCGGCGGCATCACGGAATTGCCGGTGACCTCGATTGCCGAATTTCAGGAGCAAGTGAAGAGAAACATCGACAACGTGCTGAGGGTGCGCCTCAAAGAGCCGGGTTGGTTCTACCGTTTTGGCGGCAGCGATACAGTGGATTTGAAAGAAGTGGAATGGGTGGAGTTGACGGACAGCGAGGAGCGCAAGTTTCGACTGGCGGTGGACCACAACACACGCCTTCTGGTGCGAAGTGTGGTTATCACCAAGAACGAAGAAACCCAAGAACGCGATGACGACGTCACCATCTACACGAACTACCAGTTGAAGGATACTGTGTGGACCCCGATGCAAGTCAGCAAGGATCACAACGACCGACGCGACAGCTCAATTCTTCTATGATACATGCAGATACAATCCCGGATTTCCGAGCGACTACTTCGACAAGACCTCTCTGCAGAAAAAGAGCGCGGACGCGGGCTCTAAGAAGACTAAGAACTCAAATAACTGAGTCAGAGTAAAAGCCCATTGAGAATCGGACGGCTCGCGATTCTTTTGTTCAAATCATGCGCAGCGCCGGATCTGGCGGCTCGCTGGGGGCATTAACATCTATGTCCGACTGCGGCACTTGGGAAACGCAAAATATCCGTGCCGGGGAACGTTCGCTCGCGCATTGGAAACAATCCACAGATTTCCAGGCGAGGATTCGCACAAGGCATCGGCGCTGGCGGAACTCTGGCCTATAAGCGTAGTATTTATAATGGCATAGCGGGATTGAGGTTCTAGTGCTAGAGGGAGTACTGCCATTAACTAGTGCTATGGTGCACTTGGGTACCGCGGGTCTATGGGATTTGTTGATAAAATGTAATAGTCTTAGTAGGTTGGGCGTGCTCCCAGGCAGTTGCCGGAGTGGGCCTGACGGGTGTCGTCCCAAAATGATACTGAATGCCAACTTCGTGTCCCCGCGTCGAAGCCCACGAAATGGCTTTAGCTTGGTGGAGCTCGTACTTTCCCTGGCCGTTCTCCTGGTTATTACAACTCTGGCGATCCCTGTCGTCGTGCGCTCGCTGCAGACCTACCAGCTGAATTCCACTGCTTCGCAATTGGCGGGAATGATCAAGTTCACAAAATTCGATGCCATTCGCCAGAACACGCATGTGACTTTCCAGATCCTTCAGAACGGCACAAATTGGATCGTGTGGGCAGATTCAAATGGCGACGGCGCACCGGACGGGGCGGAGCCGCAAATGGTGATTCCGATGGCCGGAAATGACACGCTCCTTCCGCAGAGTTCCGTGCCGAGTCCAAGTCCAATTGCAACTACTTTGGGTGCAGGCGGGACCACGCTTCCGTGGACGGTTTCGTCGGGGGCCAACGCCAGTGTCATGTTCGACCAACGGGGAGTCGTCGTGTCCGGTGCGGGGGGCGCTGTGGTCCGACGGTCTATGCGTTTTACCTCGGCAATCCCAACGACCCGAATGCTGGTTATCGCGCAGTGATAACGCTGCCTTCCGGCGCCGTGCAGGTGTGGACCACATCTTCGGCCGGGAATTGGCAGCGCATCAGTTGATCCGTTTTGCAGGATAACGTGATAAAGAATCCGCACAACCGCGAGACGCGCAGGAAGGCACGGAGGAATCAGCGCGGATTCACGCTTACGGAAGTGCTTATTGCCATTGTCATTTTGCTCGTGGGCATCGTTGCGGTCGCGCAGTTGGTGCCGGCTTCGATCGGTTCCAACTCGACGAATCGCAACGACTCTTCCGCCCTGGTGTTTGCGCAGCGGCAGATGGACCAATTCCTGCTTCAGCCGCTCAACAATACAGCCTTTATCGAAACGATCGACTCGCAAACCTTCACGTGCAATCTCGGAGACCCAACACAGCCGAATGTAGTGGTGGGCAGCAACTACGCTCTGTTTTATAACCAACTGGTCATCGATTTCAGCGCGACGCCAGTGACGAACTACAGCTTCGTCTACCATGATCCGAACGATCCAGCGGAAGTGAATTACGACGTCCGGTGGGCGGTGTTCACGACGACCAACGGCGGCGCCGTTACCTCGAAGCGATTCATCCTCGGAGCGAGGAAAAAAGGCGGCAACGGAATTTACAATCCGGTGACGCTGGATACGATACTTTACAAATGAAACGCGCCGCTCACAATCGGAAGGAACGAGGCTTCTCGCTCATCGAAATGATGATCGCGGCGGTGATTTTCATTTTGCTGTGCGGCGCCGCGTTTGCGCTTCTCTCCGTGGCGCAGCAGCGATATCAGACGGAATCGCAAGTCTTGAATTCTTTTCAGGAGGCACGATTCGGCTTGGACGAGATCGTTCGAGACGTGAATGGCTCCGGTTATCCCCCGCAAAACCAGTTTTCGATCTCGCCCAGTCTGCCGCCCCAGACCTCTTACGCGATCACCCCGGTCGCCTGGTCCGCTGGCTATCCCAACTCGCCTTGCCAGATTGGCACTGGCGGAGGAGGGACCTGCAGCACACCCGGAGATTTTGACATGATCATCGAAAGGGATGTTGACCCCTGGCGCCACGACGGCGTCGAATGGACTCGCTATCAGCTCAGCAATAACATTCTGTCTCGCAGCCAGACTTATAAAGTGGCTGGCGGCGCGGACCCCGCTGCGACCACGCAGAGCTCATTCGTTCCCTTCGTTCAAAATGTGATGAACAACGCTTCGCCCACTCAAATTGCGCGATTCCAGGCAGTCTACCCGAGTATGTTTCCTGGCGGGAATCCGGTGCCGGTTTTCAGCTATACCTGTTACACGCCCTTTGGGCCGCAGCTGTGTGCTTCGGCGGTATCTTATAATTCGCCCATCAATGTAACGGACGTCGAGATTACGCTGATCGTGATGGCGCCCACGCAGGACGCACAGACCGGGCAGCCGAGGCTCATCGAATTGCATGGACGGGGCCACAGCCTGAATCCGATTCAGCCGTAAGGCCGAGTCAGCAGAGGCAAAGACCGAGAATGAACAGAGACCGCAAAACGCGCCGCCACTCCGAAAAGGGAATCGCATTATTGATCGCGATTTTCGTTTTGCTATTAATCAGCGTGGTGGCGATTGCTCTTCTGGTTTCGTCCGGAACGGAAACAGCGCTCGGCGCAAACTACCGGGCCTCTTCGACCGTGTACTATGCGGCTCTTGCAGGACTGGAGGAAGCTCGCGGACGCTTGCTCCCCGAAGAATCCGACCTACTTTACCCCTGCCGTCGTTCCCACACCCTTCCCCTTGGGCCAGGCAGTATATGTAATGAATCGCTTGTCGGGCGAAAATGTCGTCCCGTGGGATACCAGCAACCAGTATTACGACAAGGAATTCGGGGCTGAATTTTTTCCGTTGTCGGCGTCTAGTGTGGGTATTTATCCCGCCTATTCGGTCTGGGATTACACCGTTAGTCCGAACCTTCCTGGGCCGATGTACAAATGGGTCCGGATCACCGCGGCGACCGAGCAGTCTCTCTACCTCGATGTGAACTCCGACGGCGTTTACGACCACTCTACGCCAATCTATTACAATCCCGCTGGAGTGGATTCGAGTGGCAATCCCGTCGCCTAGCTTGATCGTGACACCGGCTCCCCCAACCACTGCCGTGCAAGTGCTGCAAATCACGGCACTGGCCGAATTGCCCAACGGCAGTCAGAAGCTCTTGCAGTACGTGGTTTCTCCGGTCGCGCTGAACTTGGGCTTTCCCGCGGCACTAACCCTGGATGGGCCCAACGTGCCCAACTCTGGGCCCTATCCGTTCAAGGTGCCATGGGGAGCCAACTTCTCCGTAAACGGATACGACCAAAACTATTATTCCGGCTCCGGTGGCTGTGTGCTGGGGTCCAACCCTTCTCCGAACCCGGTCAGGGCAGTTGGTTACTCCAATAACGACACAAGCGTGATAACCATTAATAATGCGATTACATCGAGCATCACAGGCGATTATAAAGGCCTTGGTTCCAATGTGCCGGATGTCTATTACGTTGGGAATCCGCCGCCGCCCGGCCCGCCGACTTTGGCTTCAAACCTGCAAACGCTTGCAGGAGTCAATACTGTGGTGACAACCCTCTCGCAGTTAGCGGACGTAACTCTCGCCGGACCTGTAACGCAAAGCGATTCCAATAACCTTATGCCCGCGGGGATGTCTGCAACGAATCCCATGACAGTGGTAGTCAATGGTGATTTTACCGAGAACGGGTGGAGCGGCACAGGGTACGGAATTCTTGTCGTGACGGGTACCTTCACCTACGACCCAAACTCTACGTGGGACGGAATCATATTAGTGATCGGCAAAGGCGTTTTTACCGTGGCGGGGACGTCATTTGCTCAAGGAACGGGCCAAATCAACGGAGCAGTACTGATCGCAGCTACAGAGGATTTGTCGGGCAATCCTCTTTCTTCACTGGGATCGCCAACGTATAATTATCCCTACCAAGGCAGTCAAGGCATTTATTACAGCAGTTGTTGGGTTCAATACGTCCAATCGGCGACTAAGTATCAGGTGCTATCCTTCCACGAAATTCCGCAGAGTTAGGACCTCCGAGTGAACCCACCTACCTCTTTCCGAAGGCAGCGCACCCTTTCTATAGCTGTTGTCGCGCTTATTTTTCTTTCCACATTGCAGGGCGCCTTCGCAACGGGGCGGCAAGGGAAACAAACTTCGCAGGCTCAGCAACAACCTCCGGAACAACAAAAGAATCCACAACCTTCCTCTCAGCCTCCAGGCCCATCCGCCCCCAAACGAACAAAAGTTTGGACAAACGATGATATGCCTGCTCTGCGGACTCCGGCGGACGTCTATCTGGAAGAGAAGGAAATACAGAAAGCCGCGGCCGCCGAAGCGGCTAACAAAAGGGCAGAACTGGAGAAACAAATCAAACAGGCTGGATTGACTGTCGATCTCCCGCCCACGTCGGAGGAAACGCAACGAGTGATTAAAAGTAAGCAAGAACGACTCCAAGAGTTGAAAGATCACTTGGCGGTATTAACTCAAGGTCTTCTCGATGCACCGGAAGGCCAGAAGGTGACCGATCAAAAACAGATCGAAGAATTCACGGGCGAATCGCAAAGACTTCAACTCGAACTGAAGGTCCTTGAAGACCACCTCCAGAGCCTAGCGAAAACTGCACCGAGCGAGCAGCCCCCTGCGCCTTCCACATCGGAGTCTCCGCAGAATCCTCCGTCATTCTGATTGAAGCCAAATGAGTGGCCCGAATCGCTTTGGGGCATGTTCGCGCTCTTGCGTGCTTCGCACGTGAGGCCGCTGTATAATCATTGGATGCGGAATAGCCAGGGAAGCGCGCAGATGCATGGCACCACTGTTTTGTGCGTGCGCAAGGATAATAAGGCCGTGTTGATCGCCGACGGCCAGGTGACCATGGGCGATCATGTGATGAAGCATACGGCGCGAAAGACGCGGCGTCTTTTCAATGACAAGGTCATCGCGGGTTTTGCCGGCTCTACTGCGGATGCGATTTCACTATTTGAACGTTTTGAGGGAAAACTTCAGGAACATTCCGGAAATTTGCAGAAAGGCGCGGTTGAGCTGGCCAAGGAATGGCGCAAGGATCGCGCGCTGCGGCATCTCGAGGCGCTGTTGATTGTCGCTGATACGAAGGCCACATTTTTGCTTTCCGGGAATGGCGATGTGATCGAACCTGACGATGGGTTGTGCGCGATAGGTTCTGGCGGGACGTACGCGCTGGCCGCGGCGCGCGCTTTAATTAAGCATTCGAAGCTCGGCACGAAGGATCTGGCCATGGAAGCGATGCGCATCGCCAGCGAGATTTGCATTTATACCAACGCGAACTTTACCGTCGAAGAAATCTAGTGTCGGGGCGATAATACGCCGAGCTTGTTTCACGCATCAAACGAATTGCACGACGGAAGATTGTATGCATCCGAGCGGTTGTAAAAGAAACGGTGCGCACACCAAGGGATTGGACATTTCATGACCAGCAAGACCGATAAAGAAATTGTTTATATGCCCGGCGGCAACGGCGCCGCGCCGGTAGAAGACGAGCAGCTTCTTCCTGCTCTCGACGATATGACTCCACGCGAAATTGTCGTGGAGCTCGATAAATATATCGTTGGGCAAAATGCGGCCAAGCGCGCTGTTGCTGTCGCTTTACGCAATCGCGTTCGCCGCCAAAAGCTTCCGCCAGAGATCGCCGAAGATGTCCTTCCCAAGAACATTTTGATGATTGGTCCGACGGGTGTCGGCAAAACGGAAATCGCGCGTCGTCTCGCGCGCCTAGCCGGGTTGCCCATTCGTCAAAGTCGAAGCCTCGAAATACACCGAAGTCGGTTACGTGGGCCGCGATGTGGAGTCGATGGTCCGCGATCTCGTCGAAACTTCCATCGATATGGTTCGCGAAGAAAAGCTCGATGAAGTCGCCGACCGCGCGGAACAAGCCGCGGAGGAACGCGTTCTCGATCTTTTGCTTCCACCATCACCGCCGCCCGCGCCTGGCACGACCGAAGCGGAAGCCGCGGCGCAGCGCGAGCAGACGCAGCGTACGCGTGAGAAGCTCCGCGCTCAGCTTCGTGAGGGCAAACTCGATCAGCGCATGGTCGATCTCGAAGTCCGCGAGCGCTCTATGCCTTCGTTTGAAATCATCTCGAATCAGGGCGTCGAGGACATGGACGTAAACATGAAGGACATGTTCTCCAATCTTTCCGGGCTTTTTGGGCAGCAGAAAAAAAAGCGCAAAATGTCCGTCGCGGACGCGTTTCGAATACCTGATTCAAGAGGAAGAGAACAAGCTGCTCGACATGGACCAGGTGACGCGCATCGCGGTCGAGCGCGCCGAGCAAATGGGCATCATCTTTATCGACGAAATCGACAAAGTGGCCGGGCGCGAATCGGGCCACGGGCCGGATGTTTCCCGCGAAGGCGTTCAGCGCGACATTCTGCCAATCATTGAAGGCACTACCGTCAACACGCGCTACGGGATGATTCGCACCGACCACATTTTGTTTATCGCCGCGGGCGCTTTCCACGTTTCGAAACCCTCGGACCTTATCCCTGAGTTGCAGGGCCGCTTGCCTATTCGCGTGGAGCTGCAATCGTTAAAGGAAGAGGATTTCATTCGCATTCTGACGGAGCCGAAGAATGCCCTGATCAAGCAGTACGTTGCGCTGCTTGAAACGGAAGGCGTGAAGCTGAACATTACCGAAGATGCGGTCGCGGCCATCGCGCGGTTCGCCACCAGCGTGAACGAGTCGACTGAAAATATCGGTGCGCGGCGCCTCCATACCATTCTTGAAAAAGTTCTGGATGAGCTTTCGTTTGAAGCGCCAGATCTGAAGAAAAAAAATGTGAAGGTCGATGCCGCCTACGTCACGAAACAGCTTGCGGATATCGTCAAGAATCAGGATTTGAGCCGCTATATCCTGTAAACTCCGAAAATCGAAAATGGAAATTCGAAACTTGCGGAACGCCGAATTGCGCGATTTGGAGCACGCCCGCTTTGTGAGTTTCGCCTTGCGAGTTTCGGGGGTGGCATTTCTCTTTGCCGCCGGTTGTGGTGCGCCTGGCGAGCCTGTTCCGCCTTCTCCGCCTGTTCCCGTGGCGGTAACCGATCTTTCTGCGCGTCAAGCCGGCGATGGCGTGCAACTCATTTTCACTTTGCCCACGAAGACTATCACCGGCGATCGCCTGGCATCGCCGCCTGCGGTTGAAATTGTACGAGGCACACCGAAGCCGGATGGTTCGTCCGACGCGAAATCATCGCGCATTGTCTACACGATTCCGGGTTCGCTTGTGCAGAATTACGTCGCAGAAGGTCACGTGAAATTCATTGACCCCGTGGCGCCCAGCAGAAACTCGCGCGCATCCGGGGGAACGCTCGTCTACGTCATCCGGACGCGAGCTTCCCAAAAACGCGCTTCCGCGGATTCCAACGCTGTTTCGGTCCGCGTTTATCCTGTGCCCGAGCCAATCGCGAAGCTAGAGGCGCGCGTTACCGAGCCCGCGATTGAGTTGAGCTGGGCGGCTCCCACGCAGACTTCCGGGGGCGATCCGCTCACCTCATTTTCCGGCTATCGAATTTATCGCGGCGAACTCGATGCTACCTCGGCCGAAGCGGCCGCAAGCGACCTCTCGAAAGCCAAATGGAAGTCGCCGCTCACTTTGCTCGCTCCGTCGGACGAAAACACTTACCGCGACACCCTTTTCGACTTCGGCAAGACATACGCCTATATCGTTCGAAGCGTCGTGCTTGTGGATGGCAACGCACTTGAGTCCTCGGATTCGGCCCCAGCGATCGTTTCCGCCGCGCGATACTTTTCCTCCCGCGTCTCCACAGAATCTTGTTGCCGCTGTTCTCTCCGGCGCAACGCCCGGTTCTGTCCTCGTGGACCTCTCGTGGTCCATAAATCTTGAAACCGACCTCGCCGGCTACCGCGTCTATCGAAGTGAGCAACAAGACACGCGCGGCGCAGCTTATCACGCCCGAGTTGTTGCTTGCACCGGCGTATCGTGATACGTCTGTAGAGCCCGGCCACCGCTACTGGTACTCCGTGACTGCCGTCGATCGTGCTGGCAATGAAAGTGAAGCCAGCGCGGCCGTTGCGGTGGATGTCGCGAAACCTTCTCCGTAGCCCTGGGTTCTACTAGCATCGATCTTGGGAGCGTGTCGTTTTGATGACCGTTCGTGCACATTTGCCCGCTTATGAATCGTTCCACGTTTTGCGGAACGCGTCGGTTCGTACGGGTATCTACGTCGGGATCATTCTCTCCATTGTGTTTAGCGGGTGGGTGATCGTCGCAAATCATGTTCCGTCGCTTGATCGATTTGCGCTCGCGCGCAATCTGACTGCGGTGGTTCTTCTTGGACTGGTCGCATTCATTCCGGTTCTGCGGTTTTGGCGCATGCCAGGAAATTTGCTGGCTTCGAGCCTCGTGGCGTGGGTCCTTTTCAGCTTGGCCTATCGAGTTCTGTGCATGGATTTCAGAGGGCTTGCGGAGCGTTTCAGCGCCGTTCAGATTTTCATGCTCGGTGCCGTGCTCTATATGCTCGTGGTTTCTCTTTCCTGGATCTGGACCATCATCCGGCGCGCTCGCGCCTCGCACGTCTCTCATCCGAACCATCATCCGAGCTGATCCCGAATGAAATTCTGCCGATTTCTCCCAAGTGCTTCCTCTGTTCAGCTGCCAGCCTCTGCGCTTTACGGCGTGATCGAGGGCGATCACGTCCGCGAAATTTCCGGCCCTCCGTGGAGTTCCTGGTCGCACGGTTCGCGCAGCCTGGCCGGTTGCGGACGTTCGGCTGTTGGCTCCTGTCGATCCGGGAAAAATCGTTTGCGTTGGCCGCAATTATGCGGCGCACGCCGCGGAACTTGGCAATGAAGTGCCCAAGGAGCCGCTGATCTTTCTAAAGCCTCCTTCGGCGATTATTGGTCCGGGCGAGGCCATTGTTCTTACGCCACAATCCCAGCGCGTGGAGCACGAAGGCGAGCTTGCGCTTATCGTTGGGCGGCGATGTTCGCATTTGAAGGACTCCGACGACGCGCTCTCCTATCTTCTCGGCTACAGCTGCCTCAACGATGTGACCGCGCGCGACCTGCAGAAAAGCGACGTGCAGTTCACGCGCGCCAAAGGCTTTGATACGTTTTGTCCCGTTGGCCCGCACATCGAGACGCAGCTAGATCCGGCCGACGTTTTGGTGGAGACGCACGTCAACGGCGCGCTCCGCCAATCCGGCAGCACTTCGCTGATGGCGTACCCGGTCGCGTTTCTGGTCCGCTGGATCTCGCGCATGATGACACTCTTCCCCGGAGATTTGATTGCCACCGGCACGCCCGCGGGCGTCGGCCCGCTGGTCGCAGGGGACACCGTCGAGGTCAGCATCGGCGGTGTTGGCGTGTTGCGCAATCCAGTGCAAGCCCCGCACACGTAGTTTCACTGCCCTGCCGCTGTTTCGGTAAAATACACACCTGTGGGGCGATCCCGGAAGACGGCCTTTTTCTTAGTGCGTCCGTCAGCCTCGGCGTCCGCTGTGACGACCGTCCGATCACTACACAATTTATTTGCAGCTATGGAGATTTTTAGTTGAAAGCTTTGTTCGCGGACTGGAAAGTTGTTCTCGCCATGGCCGGTGCGGCCATCGCAGCGATCATGATGATCGCCTATGCGTTTTTTCGCCCGGCGGAAGAGCCCGAGGATGTCGAGCGCAGGCGGCGTCTGCACTTGAATCAGATCGGGCGCATCGCGGAAGGGCAAGTCGTTGAGTTAGCCGAGCATCCTCCCGAGCCGCGCGAAGCTCAAAGAAAATTCTTTGGCTCCCGGCGCGACCCGATTGTCGATCTGAGACCCAGGCACCTCGTCACTTATAGTTACGCGATTTCCGGCGTTACCTATCACACCGCGCAGGACATCACCGGCCTCGAAGGGCAGATTCGTTTCGAACGGCTCGTTGCCGGCCAGCCCGCCAGCGTGAAGTACGATCCTTCGAATCCGAGCGATTCGATACTTGTCGCTGACGATTGGTCCGGTTTGCGTTGAGGCTCGAAGCGCTGCGTTGAACTTCGAAGTGTTTGCCCGAGCCTCGAAGCGTTTACGCCGATGCTCCAAGTCCCGTTGCCACCTCGCTGCGCATTCTGCTTTTCGCCCAGTTGCGCTATCCTTCTTTCTGCGGCTTCGATGCGCCGCGCCAATCTCATGAAAATGGTTTTCGCTTCCATCTTGACCACCGTTCTCATCGTTGCCATGACTCTTGGCGCGATGTTCATTCTCGTGCAAGCCACGGATTACGTCACGTCTCGCGAGTCGCCCCTCCAGCGAGCCGCCGCGATCTGCGCGGAATTGCTTCTCGGGGTTGTCCTGCTTCTCGGCACAGTTTGGCTTGCCACGCATCTGGCCGTTCGCATCTTTTCCAAAAATGAGCCTGCTGCTCCCGGAGGAAAGCTTGCCTGAGAAAAACGCCGCCGCGAGCGCAAAAGAAAAGCACCACGACCGCATGGAAGAGCTCCGCCGCCAATCCGCGGAGGCGGAAGCCGGCGGCGGCGCCGAACGCCGCGAGCGCGAACACAAAGCCGGCAAGCTCGCCGCGCGCGAGCGCATCCATCTGCTGCTCGACGAAGGAACCTTCGAAGAGCTGGACAAATTTGTCCGCCACGGTTGCGTGGATTTTGGAATGCAGGAGCAGCGCCCCGCCGGCGATGGTTTCGTCACCGGGTTTGGGCGCATCGATGGCCGGCTCGTTTACGTTTTTGCGCAGGACTTCACCGTCTTCGGCGGCTCGCTCTCCGAAGCCAACGCGCGGAAAATCTGCAAGATCATGGATCTGGCCATGCGCGCCGGCGCTCCCGTCATTGGCCTCAACGACTCCGGCGGCGCGCGCATTCAGGAAGGCGTCGCTTCGCTCGCCGGTTATGCCGATATTTTTCTGCGTAACACGCTTGCCAGCGGGGTGATTCCGCAGATCAGCGCCATCATGGGGCCGTGCGCGGGCGGCGCGGTCTATTCGCCCGCGATCACCGATTTTATTTTCATGACGCGCGAGACTTCCTATATGTTCGTCACCGGGCCCGACGTCATCAAGACCGTTACGCACGAGGAAGTCACCAAGCAAGAGCTCGGCGGCGCCATGACGCACAACGAAAAGAGCGGCGTGGCGCACTTTGTTTCCGCGGACGACGCCGATTGCCTTGCCATGATTCGCGAGCTGTTGAGTTTTCTCCCTTCGAACAATGTCGACGATCCGCCGCGCACGGCAGTCTTCCGATTCGCCCGACCGCCGCGAAGAATCGTTGAACTCCCTGGTTCCCGACGATGCCGCAGAAGCCTTATGACATGAAGGACGCCATCCACGCGATCGTCGATGACGGCTACTTATTCGAAGTCCACGAACACTTCGCGAAAAATATGGTCGTAGGTTTTGCGCGACTGGACGGCCGCCCTGTCGGTATTGTCGCCAATCAGCCGGCGTTCCTCGCCGGAGTTCTCGATATCAACGCTTCGCTCAAAGGCGCACGCTTCGTGCGCTTCTGCGACGCCTTCAATATTCCGCTCATCACTTTCGAAGACGTTCCCGGATTTCTCCCCGGCACGCAACAGGAGTTTGGCGGCATCATCAAGCATGGCGCGAAATTGCTTTTCGCGTTTGCGGAAGCCACCGTTCCCAAAATCACTGTCATCACGCGCAAAGCCTACGGCGGCGCGTATTGCGTGATGGCCAGCAAACACATCCGTACCGACGCCAACTTCGCCTGGCCTTCCGCGGAAATCGCCGTCATGGGGCCGGAAGGCGCGGTGAATATTGTTTACAAGCGCGAGCTGGACAAAGCTCCCGAGGCCGATCGCGAGCGGCTCCGCCAGGAAAAAATCGCCGAATTTCGCGACCGCTTCGCCAATCCTTTTGTGGCCGCCGAAAAAGGCTATATCGACGCCATCATCGAACCTTCCGAAACCCGTCCCCGTATCATCACCGCTCTTCGCGCACTCGAAAACAAGCGCGACACCAACCCCCGCAAAAAGCACGGCAACATTCCTCTTTGATTGCGGCCAATAGCTGGTGACTCTGCTAAAATGAATGCTATGAAGCATGAGTTCACTTCGGTGATCGAGAAGCGCGGCCGCTGGTATGTTGCCTATATCGAAGAAATTCCAGGCGTGAACACGCAGGGCCGTACCCTCGCGGAAGCCCGCCGCAATCTGAGGGAAGCGTTAACCCTCGTAATCGAAGCTAATCGCGAATTGGCCGCAAAACAGCGTCTCACTGGCGCCATACGAGAATCAATCATAGTAAGTATTTGAGCTGCTTGGAATGAAGCGGCGTGATTTCTTACGACATCTTGCCGCTCAGGGATCCGAATTGCTGCGTGAGGGTGGCAGGCATGCCATTTTCTTCAATCCGCGAACCAACGCCACCTCAAGTGTCCCGCGTCACACAGAAATCAATGATTTCCTAGTTCGGAAGATCTGTCGCGATCTCAGGGATTCCCTGCTCCTAACTAATCTTCGTTTTTCTTCTGTTCACAAAGCCTTGACTCGGCACTTCCGCGACTCTTTTGCGCACTTGCTGTACCTCAAACAATTGGACACCGGAGACGCCCCAGCTGCTTGGCGGCGATATTCCCCGTGCTAAAATCCTGGAGCAAAACCAAAGGTCCATGTTCCGGAAAATTTTGATTGCCAATCGCGGCGAAATCGCCGTGCGCATTTTGCGCGCTTGCCGCGAGCTGGGCATTCGCTGCGCCGCGGTTTTCAGCGAGGTCGACCGCAAATCGCTTCACGTTCGCCTTGCCGACGAGGCGTATCCCATTGGCCCCGCTCCCTCGCGCGAAAGCTATCTTTGCATTGAGAAAATAATTGACGTCGCGCGCCGCTCTGGCTGCGACGCGATCCACCCCGGCTACGGTTTTCTCGCCGAAAACGCGGCCCTGCCACGCGCTTGCGCAGAGGTGGGAATCACCTTTATCGGTCCTAGCGCCGAAGCCATGGAAGCTCTCGGCTCGAAAACCGCCGGCCGCCAGCTTGCACGCCGCTCCGATGTGCCAACCGTTCCCGGCGCGAATGATCCCATCGAAAATCCCGATAATGCCCAGGCGCTCTCCCAAAACATGGGCTATCCCGTTTTATTGAAGGCGGTGGCAGGCGGGGGAGGCAAAGGCATGCGCGTCGTTACTCGCGATGCCGAATTCACGTCCGCTTGGCGCGATGCTTCCTCCGAAGCGTTGAACGCTTCGGCGATGCGCGCCTCTATCTCGAAAAATATCTCGAAAAACCGCGCCATATCGAAATTCAAATCTTGGCGGACGCTCACGGCCGCGTCGTCTCGCTTGGCGAGCGCGAATGTTCGGTTCAGCGGCGCCACCAAAAAGTGATCGAAGAGGCTCCTTCGCTGGTCATTACGCCGGAGCTGCGCAAGAAGATGGGCGATGCTGCCGTTCGTCTTGCGCGCGCTGGTGGATACGTCAACGCCGGTACCGTGGAATTCCTCGTCGATGCACATCTCAATTTTTATTTTCTTGAGGTGAACACGCGCCTTCAGGTCGAGCATCCCATCACGGAGCAAGTCACGGGGCTGGATCTGGTCAAACTGCAGATCGCCATCGCCGCTGGCCATCGTCTTCCGTTCGCCTGGGAGACCATCACGCCGCGCGGCCACGCCATGGAGGTGCGCCTCTATGCCGAAGATCCAGACAATAATTTTTTCCCGTCGCCAGGAAAAATTCTCTCGCAACATGCACCGAGCGGGCCAGGCATCCGCCTCGATGAAGGCGTCTACGAAGGCTGGACCGTTCCGATGGACTACGATCCTCTACTGAGCAAGTTGATTGCCTGGGGCAACAGCCGCGAAGAAACCATCGCGCGACTCCGTCGTGCTCTTGAGGAGTACACCGTTACAGGCATCAAGACCAACGCCGGCCTTTTTCGCCGCATTCTTGCTGAGCCTGATTTTCTTCGCGGAGAAATCCACACCAAGTGGCTCGATGAATTGCTTCAGCGTTCGCCTTCCGTTGCGGCTTCGACAAACGAAAGCGCGAACGCGGACCGCGCCGCCGATGCCGCAAGCATTGCCGCCGCTCTCTGGCAGGCAAAGCAGTCGGACAAGCCATCTGGTCCGTCCGCTTCAGATCAGGACTCTTCGCAACCTTCTCGTTGGAAGCAAGAAGGCCGTCGCCAACAATTGGACCGCCTGCCATGAAATTCGAAGTCAAGCTCACGGGCCCGTCCGGGAAAGTGCTGCGCACCGTAGAACTCGAACGCGACGGGGACCACTGGAAGATCTCGCTCGATGGGCGAGCTATTGATGCAGATGCCGTCGAAATCGATCCCAATACACTTTCCCTGATTCTCGAAGGCCAATCGTACGAAGTTCGTATCACTCATTTGGCGGACGGTGTGCTCAAGCTCCAGACCGGATTGCAGGAATTTTCCGCCGAGGTTGTCGATCCGCGCGCATGGCGTGGCCGGCGTCATGGCGCGCTCCGAAGTTGAAGGCCGCCAGCAAGTTACTGCTCCCATGCCTGGCAAAGTCATCCGGATTCTTGTCCAAGCTGGCGATAGAGTCGAAGCTGGCCAGGGTCTCTTAGTCGTGGAAGCGATGAAGATGCAAAACGAAATTCGTTCGCCAAAAAGCGGAATTATGGAGCGGCTTCACGTCAAGGAAGGCCAGCCTGTTAACGCCGGCGAAGTGCTCTGTATTGTTTCCTGAGCGGCTATGGGGAATTGGTACACCAACGTTTCGGTGAAAGGTGCGCAGCAATCCGACGTGGTTGCTGTGCTTGAGGAACTCGGCCGGCGCGCCTACGTCACGCCGGAGACCTTAGGCTGGGTCGTTGTTTACGATCAGCAAACTGATGAGTTTGATTTGGGTATTCTTGAGTCCCTCTCTTTAACTTTATCCACGCGCCTTACCTGCACAGCCCTTGCGAGTTGCAATGCCGACGATGACGTTCTCTGGCTTGCTCTGTATGAGAACGGAAGTCTCTCTACCCGTTATGCGTCCTCGCGAAAAGCGTTCGAGGACGGCGACGAATTTCCAGAGCTCGCGGAAACTGCGCAAGTCCTTGCCCGCGTTTTTCAAAAGCCGGAAGCAAAGCATGCAGGTCTTGAGCCTATTGAGAAAATCTCATGGGATATTAGGCCTGCTGGGTTTTTACCTTAAGATTCGGCTCGGCTATGTCGTTGAAGTGGCGCGTCATCTTGATCTTTCAAATTTGCTCGGGATGCCGCGCGCCGCCGTAGGCTTGGGCTACACGTACGTCAACAAAGGAGAAATTCCGGAAGGAATAGACCGCGAAGGACTGCGTCGCACGATGGTCGGATAAGAGGCAAAATCCCGCGCAAATCGTCCCCTCAGGAGTTAATGCCCCGACGACTTGGCCGGGAAATCTGTTTTCGCCGCATCCGGCAGCTTGCCTGCGGCTTCGATCACTTGTTGCGCGAGATAGTTCGTCACGCGCGAGTCATCTCGAGCAATCGTCAGATACGCGGCGCGCAGCAACTGTTCTTTGTGGCTGCGCAGCGTGTCGCGAATCGTCTGCTGAACCTGCGGATCAGAAATATTGCGCTGCCCGGGCGACTCACGCGAAATGAGCTTTAAAATAACGATGCGCGGGCCTTCCTTGGATTGAATCGGAAGCGGTGGGCTCACCTGGCCCGGCTTCATTCCCATCACTAACCTCTTCAAAGTTGGATCAGACTGGTTCAACGCCGATTCTGGCACATAACCGAGGTCGCCGCCCATGGCCGAAGAGTTCATGTCTTCAGAATAGTCCATCGCCATTTGTGCGAAGTCCGCGCCGCTGTTCAGCTTATCCTCGAGCATTTTTACTTTGCGCTCGGCTTCTACCTCATTTGTGGCGTCGTCATTCTTGAGATTGCGAATCTGCGGTTCCTTGCGAGGTGTTACAACGATCTCCGATATGCGGTAGCGCGGTTCCACGACGTTGAATTGCGCTTTATTCGCGTTATAGGTATCGGTGACGTCCTGATCCGTGATCGATATTTTTGCAACCACTTCGCGGTTCAGCAGCTTTGTGATGGAAAGCTGCCTTCGCAAATCGCGCTTCAAATCGTCTACCGAGACGCCGCGATCTTTCAACTGTCTCTGGAACTCGTCTTCCGTGTAAGGGCTTTTCATCTCGGTGAATTTGTCTTCCACTTCACCGTCGCTTGCTTCGAGGTTCAGCTTTTTCGCCCGCTCAAGAAGGATCTCATTGTTGATGAGCTCTTCCAGAACGTTTAGTTTTAACGACAGAGCTTCTTCTTGTGAAGGCTCCTGCCCGTCGGGATTCACCCGCGTTCGATAGTATTTGTCGACGTCGTCGCGTTTGATTTCTTGCCCGTTCACCACCGCCCACACGTCCGGCGACGGCTGCGTCTTCTGCTTGCAACCCGTGCCCATGGCAAGAGCCATAGCCGCCACGGGGAAGAGCATTGCCGCGCGCGCCAGCCCTCTCATGGGACCATGCGTGCGCACAGCCAGGCTGAACTTAGCTTGGGAAGGGTTCAAGGCGTGGTGCTCAGGCCGCTTTCTTGACGCGGCCCGCGCGGATGCAGGCCGTGCAAACTCGAATATGCTTTCTGGCGCCGTCCACCAACGCATGGACACGCTTCAGGTTCGGATTCCACCGTCTACGCCTTGTATTGTTTGCGTGACTGATTACGTTGCCAAAATGCGGCCCTTTGCTGCAAAGTTCACACTTCAGTGCCATTGTTTTTCCTACTTAGGCTGTCTGTAGCAGCCAGAAATTTGCTCTAGAAGTTGCAATACTGAGCATTTCATTCTAACAGACGACCTATCTCCAGCAAAGCATGCCTTTTTGCCCGCCGCGGCAAATCTAGATTGTCAATGATTGTGTAAACTCGAAATGCCAGGTCGGGCAAAGTAGCGTACGGATTCTCGCGGGCAGTCTTCAAAGTAAGACCCCTTTTTAGCGCTCTCTCATCCCCCATGTCCCACTCATGCGCCCTGCGCAGGGCCATGCCCGCCCAAAAACATTCCTTTCAAATTTGGGTTTGACCCAGGGGGACTAACAGGTCCTTTCATTTGCGACGTTCAGCGGAATCGAATCGCTGGGTAGGGGCAGGGCCACGGGGCAACCTTACACTCGTTCCCAGGCGTATTAGGTGACGTAGGTCGTTCTGTTTCAATGGTTTATGGAAATAGGACCTGTCCATTAGTGCGGGTTTTTATTTGCCTAAAGCACTATTAGCCCGGCCTCTACACCAATTCACCGATACTCCCCGGTAGGCTAAACTTGTAGCCTAAGCCTTCGGCAGAAAGGAACTCGATAGCGGTGTCCAAGCTGATCCCAATCTGCTCGTCAATCGCACCGGTCAGAATGATCATGGCCAGGGTGGGACTTACCGTGCGCCTGGCGGTTCTAGTACTTCTTTTTGTTGGCCTCGGCTCTTCTCCCGCCTATGCAGATGTCGGCGTCCTTCTCAACGAGTCTTTGGATACAAGTTTCGCCAGAATCTCAGGATCCGGCCACAGCGCCGTGTATTTCTCGCGGATATGCGCGGACACGCCCGTAAAGCTTCGCCTGTGTCGTCCAGAGGAGCAAGGCTCGGTAATAAGCAACTACACGACGCTGGGCGAAGATCAGCCCTTCGAGTGGAACATAGTCCCGCTCTCGGTCTATTTATACGGTGTCGAGGACCCCCAGAACCGGCCGCTCTTCAGTTCGCAAAAAATCAAACACGCCCTTGAGGAAAGATACCGCACAAAATCTCTAGCTGGTTATTGCGACAGCCCCACTTGCCGCACGAGTGGCAAAGCCGAGTGGCGTGAGATGGTCGGCGCAACCCTTGAGCGCAGCATCTATATTTTCGTTGTCGAGACCTCCGTAGAACAGGACCGCGCGCTAATCGCCGAATTCAACTCTCTCCCCAATCACAACCACTTTAACGGCATCACACAAAATTGCGCCACATTCTCTCGCCGCGTCCTCAATACCTATTACCCTCACGCAGCCAGAGCCGATTATCTGAACGACTTCGGCTTGATCACTCCGAAAGCCATCGCGCGCTCCTTCACCCACTTTGGCGAACACCATCCGGAAGCGCATCTTCGTGTGCTGCATTTCGCGCAGTTGCCTGGAACGATCAAACGCAGCACAGAATGCCGCAACGGAACCGAGCAGTTGTACCACTCTAAAAAACTCCTAGTGCCCATGATTCTCTTTGCTGACCACGAACTGCCCTTTATGGCCGCTTCCTATTTGCTCACCGGACGCTTCAACCCCGAGCACGAATTGGAGCAACATCCCAACGCCGATGCCGCAGACATCAAGCAAGAAATTCGAGAAGCAAAGGCGGAGAAGGACATCCCGCGCGAAGAGGAACTTGAAGCGATTGTTAACCAGGAAAGCGTGCAACTCGTGGGTAGCACCCAGGAATGGAAACAATATCGGGAAGCGTTTGGAACGCTCACAAGCGATGCGATTAGCCGCGAAGTCATTCCGAACTACGAGTTCCTCGGCCGTCTATATAAGTATCTGGATCGCGCCGGCACGCTTTCGGTCGATACCAACGGGACTCTTTGGTTGGATCTCTCGCAAGGTGGCAAGCCATCGAGGCTGGGACTAAGCGCAAGCAACATCTTCGCATCCGGGAGCGATTCTCAGTGGGCCTATGCCATGACTCTCGCTCGCGCCGATCACTATCTGAAGAGTCCCAAACATAGTCGTGAGATCATGCCGGAATTCAAAAACGATTGGGCCCTGTTGGAGGCCGCTCGGGTCAATAGCGCGACTTCCACGGCCAACAACGGCACCCCTTCCAGCGGCGCGCGCGCCACAGTGGTCTCCTTCAGTCAGATTCAATAAAACAACATGCAGTGTGGTCCTGTGAGTACTAAGGCACTTCTCCCATTTTCTTCACTTCTTCGTACCATTCTCTCGCTTTCATTTTTGCGTAACTTTAGTCTTGTTTCTGTCATCTGTATTGATGTAGTTTGCCTGTCGCGGTGCGGCAAATGCTTCCTTCGTTCCGGGTCTTTTTCCTCGTTTTTTCTTTGGCCCTCGTCTCTGGTGAGGCGAGCTCGAGGCCCCAAACTACTCCCTCAAGTGTTTCGACCGCTTCGTCCGTTATTGTCATCGGTTTTGTCGGCGGCTTCGTACGCCACGATGATCGCGTCCACACGGAAGTCCAGCTTGTCGAGCGCCTGCGCGAAGAATATGCTTCCAACGTTTTCGTCCAAACGTTTGAGAATCACCGTGGCAACGATGCCCATCAAGCCGTGCTTCACCTCTTGGATTCCAACGGCGATGGAACGCTTTCGCCCGAAGAAAAGCAAAACGCTCGCATCATTATTTTTGGCCACAGTTGGGGCGCTTCAGAAACGGTCGAGCTCGCCCGCCAACTTGAAAAAGACGGCATCCCCGTGGTTCTTACGATCCAGGTCGATAGCGTCTCCAAGAGAGGCGAGAATGACGCCGTAATTCCCGCTAACGTCGCGCAGGCCATCAATTTTTACCAGCTCGATGGCATGCTCCATGGCCAGCCTCAAATTCGGGCCGCCAATCCTGAGCGTACTCGCATCCTCGGCAATTTCCGTTCGGACTACAAAACGAAGCCTCTCAGTTGTGGCCAATATCCCTGGTGGGACCGCGTACTCATGAAGTCCCACATCCAAATTGAATGTGATCCAGCGGTATGGAACCAGGTCGAATCGCTCATTCGCTCGAATCTGTCCTTGGAAGCGCGGCTGCCATCGCGTGGCGAAATCAAGTCCTCCGACTCTCCTCTTAACTAGACAACTCGTCTTTTAAGAAGTTCCGCTCCCATTCTTGATAACCGCCGCCCTCGCCCATCCGTCCATACTAGGTGTAGCATCCTCTGCAAAGACGTTTCCGAGGGGGCCCGATGAAACGCCGCGAATTTCTTATGCGCTCCGCATGCACAGCAGGAGCAGCTTGGCTCCATTCCGCCGCGTTTGCCCCGCGCGCCCATGCTTTGACGCTCAAACCGCTTCCGCGTAAATTTAGCGCGTCGGACACCATTACCATTGGCAAGACCGGCATCCAAACGAGCCGCCTTGCCATGGGCACGGGCACTGTCGGCTCCGGCCATCACTCTCATCAGACCGCTCTCGGCGTGCAGGGTCTCTCCGATCTTCTCCTCAACGGCTACGACCACGGCCTGCGATTTTTTGATTCGGCGGACAGCTACGGCAGCCATCCCCACGTCGCCGAGGCCCTCAAGCATGTCCAGCGCGACAAGGTCACGGTCCTCACCAAAACTTGGGCCCGCGATGCCGCCTCCGCCCGCGCCGATCTCGACCGGTTTCGCCGCGAACTCGGCACCGATCACCTCGACATCTGCCTAATGCACTGCCTCACGGAGCCCGACTGGACCGATCGTTATAAAGGCGTGATGGACGTTCTCTCCGAAGCCAAAGAAAAGGGGATCATCCGAGCTCACGGCTGTTCGTGCCATTCCATCGAAGCGCTGCGCGACGCCACCAATTCTTCCTGGGTCGAGGTCCACTTGGTCCGCATCAATCCCATCGGCGCAATGATGGATACCGATCCGGATACGGTTGTAAGTGTGATCAAGGAAATGCGTGCCAAGGGGAAGGGAATCATTGGCATGAAAATTCTCGGGCAGGGCGCTTTACGCGATCGTCAGGACGAAGCCCTGAATTTTGCGCTCGGGCTGAATCTTCTCGATGCCTTCACTATCGGCGCCGAAAGCAAATCTGAACAAGAAGACTTGATTCGCCGTATCGCCGCCGCTTAATAGTATTTTTGGACGCAGCGAGTATGTAATCCAATAGCTAAAAGTGTCATCCCGAGCGAAGCGAGGGACCTGCTTGTGGTTTTCTGCGCACACCAGAAACGTGCGCGTACGTTTCCTACGTCTCCAACCCAATCAATCGCATCAATTCCAGCGCATTGCTTTTCTCCACCACTCCCTCGCGTAACCGGTAATCAAATTTCATCTTTCCGTCTGCCACTTGATCCTCAAAATGCATATTCTGCAAAACATTTCCCACCGTTGCCGTAATCTCCGTCAACGCCAAATCATGCGTAGTCACAATCCCAATCGCGTGCCGCTTCAGCAGCCCTTGAATCAAACCTTCCGCACCGATTCGGCGGTCTTTCGAATTTGTTCCCTCAAGCAATTCGTCAAACAAGAAAACCATTGGCACCGGCCCATTGGCCGCGTCAAACACTCTCCGGATATGCAGAATCTCCGTGAAAAAACTCGATCGCCCTTCTTGCAGCGAGTCGGTACTTCGAATCCGCGTTCCAATCCGAAGCGGCGTCAACCGCAACCGCTTTCCGCGAATCGGCGCACCAGCCATCGCCAGCACCGTATTAATTCCCACCACCCGCAAAAACGTACTCTTCCCCGACATATTCGATCCGCTCACCAGCAAAACCCGAGTCTGTGTATCGAGCCGCACACAATTCCTCACGCACTTCTCCGATGCAATCAAAGGGTGTCCCAATTCCTCGCCGTCAAAAAGTCCCACTCCTTCTTTCGCGTCCACAAATTCCGGGAACGGATCCGCCGGGTGCTCGTACGAATATGCCGCCAAAGAAAACAGCGCCTCCATCTCTCCCGTTAACTCCGTCCACCGCCGCATCTTCGCGCCCCAGCGCCTCCGCCATGCCTCCGCCGACATCCCCACTTGCACGCTATAGAGAAACGGCAGCTCGGCCATTTTCGCAAGCACGCCGTCGCTGGCGTCGATCCAATAAACGATTCGCGCGAACCTTCTGATCGCCGCCGATGCGGGCTCGTTCCCCTGCTTCAATTCTGCGGCCAAGGCTTGCAAACGCGGCGCCGCAAACGGCTCCCGCTCCAGCCGCTCCAGAATCTCAGAAAAAAGCAGCAGCCCTTCTGCGTTGCAATCCACACCCTCGATCACCGTGTGCGCTTTGCGCCGCACCCACCCAAGAACAACGGCCTCCACCGCGAACACGCTCAATAGCGGCCAAAGCGTCGCCGTCTCAAAGTAATATACAATCCCCGCCGCCGCTCCTAATGCCAGCACCGCCATCACCCCGCGCCAGATCTTGCCTCCAGGCAAAATCGATTCTCGCTCCGCCCACTCCATCATCGATTCCGGGTTCAAACGCGCCCGCAAGTCCTCCCCGGTTACAGCCAAGTCCTCGCGCAAATCCAGTTTCTCCTGCAGCTCCTGAATCAATTTCTGTCGCTCCAGGATCGCCGCGAGCTCAGACCCCTCGCTCAACCAATTCGACAACTGCCTCTCCCCCATCGGCAATCGCGCCGTCGAAAGCAATTCAAACAGGCACCCGCGCCCAAATAGATCCAGATCCTCCGCATACACATGGTTCGCATCGCGAAAGCGCTCCCCCGTCTGCCCCGTTCCTGCCCACCGATCCTCAATCCGGGCAATCCCCTTGCGATAAAACTCCGCTGCCGTGTTCGCCCGCTCCTTAGCCCGCAAAACGCGCCCATGCAAAATCGTCAGTAACAAGTAGGCCGCCACCGGCGCTATCAACCAATAAGCAGGCAAATAATGTTTCGCCAGAACGCTCCACGCCAGCGCTAATCCCGCCGCAATCACCAGCAGCTTTGCGTATCCGACGCGCAAGTGCGCGCGGTCCCCCTCCGCTATCCTCCTCAGGTATTTTTCCAACCTGCTCGAGTACTCCGCCTTTGGCTCAGCCACGTTTCCCCTCAGCGCATCTCGGTCGCCGCCATCGAGTCTATCTCTTATCTCGCGTGTCAGCATCGCCCGCCGTCAATAGCCGGCGGTCCGAGCTTGCCAGCCTTGATTTTGTTCGTTGATGTCAGGAACGGACAGGATGTTCACGGACCTAAAACGTTCGCGGGCTCGACAGGCAAGGCGCGCCCTGAGAGAAACCGTCACGAAGACCAATGCAGGAAAATACTTCGCGGACGCCTGCAAAGAGGAACTAGGTCAAGACCCTATTTCCCTTCGCACGATATTTACTTTTTCCCGCCGCTACCTCATTACTTCAGATTTTGATCCAGCTCCACTCCTTCGAGTACGGCACGCGGCTCATCCGGTACCCGGACTTCACTCCAGTCACCACGTGATCGCTCCAGTTGAATCCGACTCCGGCTTTCGGATCGTAGAGCCCCGGCTCTTCGGAGAAGCACATGTTCTTCTTCAGAACAGTGTCGTCGCCAAGCGAAAGATAGGGCGGCTGGTGTCCTTCAGAGCCTTCTCCGTGCGCTGGACGGTGGTAAATGAAATCCTGCATTCCCTGCGCCACTTGGTATTTGTGAATCTCGTACGCGACGCTCGAACACGTCGCGCCTTCCTTCTGCAATTCCACTTGCATGTCGCACGTGTGCTGGCTCACTTCCCAAAGTTTTCGCATGTGCGCGTCGAACTCGCCGGCGTTGTCCGCGAGGATGTACATGCGGTAGTTTTCTCCGCCGTGTCCGCCGATGTAGGCGTCGCCATCGACCTGAAAGGGCATGTTCCTCTGAATGCGGTTGAACCGCGGCTGATTCGGATGCGGATATGCGCAGAGGCGTCCGACGCGGCAGTCAATCTCGACAGTGGCGGCCACGCCGTGGTGCGGCAATCCGCCGGCGAGGTCCAAATCGGAGAGCAGCACATTGTTAATCCAGAAAGTGCTGGCAATCGCCACTTCGTAGTCCGTCACATCCGTTCCGTATGTAAGGATGTAATCCCGCGCATATGCATGCGCCCGGTCAAAATACGTATACGCGCGCCGCGTCAGCGCAAGTTCCTCCGGCGTCTTCACTTCGCGCATTTCGAGAAGCGCATCGCTAACGTCCACAAATGTTATTTTCGGCAGAATTTTCTTCGCCGTCGCCAATTCGTCCGCATAGAGTTTGCCGTCGATGCCGATTTTGTTGCCCTGGACGCCTTTCGCTTTTATTCCTTTGAGAAGCATCTGGAACAAATCCACAGTCTTCCCTTGCACGACTTTTCCCTGCTCCGGAAATCCACCCTCGGCGTGCTTCGTGTCGAAGTATTCCCAGCCGCCGCCAAACCACCAGCCCTTCACGAGGTCGCGGTCCAGCGCCGGATAGAGAAACCACGGATCCGCATCATCCTTGTTCATAAAGACCACCTGCGGCCGCTCCGTGTGCGTGTGCCAGTAGCCCGTCAAATAAATAATGTTGAGCTGATCGCGCGCTACGAATGCATGAATATCTTTCTGCGCCAACTGCTCTTTGAAGCGCGCTACCGTCTGCTTGTTCCACGCCAGCGGCAGTCGGTCCACTTTCGCCGGCTCCGGCGGACCTTCCGCGCCGGGTGTCGAGCCCAGCAACAATTTTTCGCTTGCGCCGGTGCTGCGGCTCTTCACGATTTCCGCCAGCGATCCGCCCGCTCCCTGCGTCTGCATTCCGTCAATCTTGTCCATGCGGCGAAACAAGCCGCCTCCCAGCAACGCAAGAGTTCCACCCTTGAGAACGTCCCGGCGATTCCGATTCATTGATCCTCCGATTATTTTTTCCACCTGCTACGATCAAATAAACTATTTTTGTCCCGTGACTTCGGTCCACTCGCGCTCGCCACGTTCGATCAACGCGGGCAAGTCTTCACGAAGCAGAAAACGTTCATGAACCAAATTCATAGCCGCTTCCGTGAATTTCCCTATGTACTCGTCGCGCGAAGCGTATCTTTCCGCAACCGAGAGCCGCGGATCACCTGTCTTTGCACGCTCGGCCGCCGTCTTCGCGAACGGAATGAACGAACCGTAAAAGCTGAGTCGCAAATCGGCAAGCCCGATAGCCGGATCGCGCAGGTTCCATCCGGTGTACGTTGCCAGCGGAACTTGCAATTCCGGCAAACTCACGCCTCCCATGTCGTTTCCGTTGGCGTCGGATTGCGGCACCAGGACGGCGAACGGCTTACCAACCTTGGGAGGCTCGACGCTGACGATTCCCTCTTTCCATTGCGGACCAAAATCGAGATGGTACGCGAGACTCACTTCGTGCGGCTTGTTGACTCCGGGGATGTTTGGAAAAGCCGATTTGTTCAGCGGTACAAGAGTGCCATCCGCGATTTTCGGATACGTGCTCGCCGGCGGCGGCGTGCCATCTTTCACCCACTGATCCAAGTCCGTGATCAACGCGCGCCAGTACCACTGAATGGGATTTGGATTGTAGCGTTGCTGCGCATTGGAATCCGGCGAGCCGGGGCTGCTTTTTTGTGGGGGAAATGAGGCCGAGAAATGTTGCAAGCCAGCGAGGAAGTAAACGCGAACATTTTCGCCGATTTTTGCGTCGCTTAACCCGTCCGGCGAAGTGTGAATCAGAGACGCCGCGCGTCCCCAATATTCGTACGATGTATTGGTCAGAAACAACTTCGGCGCGTTCTTGGATTTTATCGAAGCATCGAGCAAACCGCTTGTTTCTCCTGTATCAGGATCGGTTTCCGACAAATCGGTGAAAGGAAAAAGGTCGGTGGGAAAGAAAATGCTGGAGAGTGGCTGAGCGTCGCGAGAGGGTTGCGCAAAACGATGATTAAAACTGCCTCTGCCCGCGCCAGCGACGTGAGCGATGACCCCGTCCATTACTTGCCGGCCTTGCTCGTCGGCGTTGAAATCCTGACAAAGAAAATGCCGGAGAAAGCGTCCACTTTGCGAAATGCCAACGGCGTAAACGCGCTTTATAGGCGCCGTGGAATGCGGTTCGTATTTTAGATAGGAAAGAAAATCACGAACTGCCGCGAAGCCAACCCCTGCAACCGCTGGATCTTTCGCTTCGTAAACCACTTCATAAATCTTTCCTACCTGAAATCCGCCGTCGAGATGAATGAAGTGAGTATCGGCCGCAAGCTGGCCGTCGACGGTATGCGCAAAACTCCATTGGCTGCGCGGAATCGTTTGCCGCTGGCCATCCGCTGCATCGCGCACCGTCAAAACATTCTTCGCGCCTGCCGGGTGATCGACAGGATAGCTTTTTCCTCCCGTCGGTCCGAGGAGGGAATGGCCGAGCGGCATGTCTTCCACTTTTTGTGCCGGCGTAAAATCCGAACGCACCAGGCCGCGAATTTCTCTTCCTCCCACATCGTGGGCGATAGGAGCGTAGAGCTTGAGTCGATCGCCTTCTTCGGGTATGTCAAACTCCCAGCCGACCCAGGCAACCGTGTAGCCCTGGCGCATGAGAAAGCCGTCGCCATATTCGCCATCCGGAGTGGAAGGGCTAAAGCCGTTAACGAGGTGCAGAATTCCTTTGCCGCCGCGATTCGAAACCTCGAAAAGCACCGAGCCGTTTCCCTTGTTCATGTCCTTGGGCTTCAACAAATAGAGGTCAGCGGAAAATTCCACCTCGCCTTGTGCGTTACGCGGCGCTTTGTCGAGATCGACGATCAGCTTGTTGTGAAGATTTTCCGGATTCACCGCGAAATAAACGCGGCCGACAATTTTCTCGTAACCCCCAGCCAATCCGAACGCCCGGCCATCCAGAACATCCGTGCGCGTAGTAATCTCGATGCGCGTGACATGCGCGTCAGCGCCCGCAGCGGCAAACAAAAAGATGACTATCGACGAGAAACAAGCGACGCGAGCGCGCAAAAGATGCATGGGCAGCCTCCAAAGAGGGGACAGCATACATCACTGTTTGCCAAAACCAATTCCGCTGATACAGATTTTATACATCGGCGTGCGGTCGAACTTCAGCCGCACGACACTGAGTTTGGCGGGGTCGAACGCGGGACACTTGTCTTTGCAAATCATCTCAAACCCGGAAAACGGAGCCCGCACGGACTGGAAGACGGCTTCCCAATCCTGGTTGTATGCAGCGTCACTGATTACATCGAGCTTCGCGAGTTTTTCCTTGAAGGGCGGCGGAATGGGCATGAAGCGGTTTGCGGGAGCGCTGATCGTCACACCGTCGCTAGTGACAAGTTCAATTGTGAAATCAGGCGATTCGCGCTCTTTCTTCTTGGACTTCTCCTCTTCTTTTTCCTTTTCCTCGGCTTTTTTCTTGTCTTTATCGTCGTCTTTTTTCTTTCCGGGCAGCGATACGTCCTCGTCCAGCGGCGCCACAGAAAGCTCGAGCGTCGAGTTTGCCGACAAATGCCAATTCGCTGCTGCGCCGGCCGGCAATGTGAGCGTATAAGTGGCAGAAGGAGCGTCCTTGGCGCGATTCCATCCGAGAAAGACGCCGTTGTAGCCGCGATCGCCGTCGCGATAGGGAATTTTGCCTTCGTTCCAGATGGAAAGGCTCTCTCCTTCGATGTGCCCACCTGGCGCAGTCGTGGTTGTGAGGTCGGCGTCCTCGTTGAACGATGCCAACGGGACATAAGAGGTGTCCCGATAACGATTGAAGAAGATAGTGTCCGGCAGCCAGGCGCGAGCGACGCGCCAGTCCTCAAACAACGGAACGTATTCGCGATGATCTTTGAGCGTGGCTTCCAGAAACGCGGAGATATAGGTTTTCGAGATGCGGCGCTGCTCGTCGCCGGGCATCAGCGGTTTGAGATTGAGCAGCCAGCCCAGGGGCTTGCCCGCATCGTCGTTGCCCCACACGGTATTGAACTGCCCGTGGTTTGCGCGATACGCGTAAATCTCGGCCGTGAACCATGGACCGGCCTGCGTGTAGCGCACATGGTCCGCCTGACGGCTGCCATCGAAAGAGGCGACGTCCATATCGTGCGCGCCCTGCAGCGTAAGATAGCTGACGTCTTCAATCCAGCGAGGTTGGCCAGTTGGTTTGTACTGGCCGTCCACGGGCGCAATGGCAACGACGGCCTTGATCGAGAAGCCATAATCAAATTTGATGTTCGCGTCTTCGGGAGCGTACTTCATTCGATTAAATGCGGCGGCAGTGGCCGCAGCTTCGCCGCCACGCGAATGGCCCATCACCGCAATGCGGGACATATCTACTTTTCCGTGGAATGGATTGCCTTCGGCTTGATTCCAATCCTTCCAGAGTTTCAAATGCTCGAGCAGCATCCAACCGCGGACAGCTTGTTGATCGGCCGGGTCGTGAAACAGGCCGCTGTTCAGAAAATTTTCGTCGATGGAGGCCAGGATAATGCCGCGGCTGGCGAGCAATTCGCCGAGGTACTCATATCCGGGATCGGAGAAAGCGGCCATGTTGTGATTGCCATGAACGATGAGAGCAAGAGGAAATGGGCCGGGACCATCGGGATACCAAACGCGCGCATTCAGCGGGAGCTTGTCGATATCGAAGCCCCAATATTTCTTGCGCGACCAGCGCTTCCATCCGTTGAAGTCCTTGAAGAAGTCGGACGAGTCCACAGTGTGCGTTTTGATTGCGACGCTCGGACCATATTCGGGGCGACGAATGTCATTGCCAACTCCGTAGAAAAGTTTCAACACGCGGAACTGCCCAGGGGCGGAGGGATCCGGTGCGGCCAATTTGGCGGGCATGGAATCGGCGGGCGGCTTCCAGGAGATCAGTTTTTCCATCGAGCCTGAGTGATCAAAGAGCCAAATGAAATAGATATTGCCAGCGACAGCGAGTACGAAAAGCAGGGCAACGATGATTTTCTTGCTTAAAGCGGCTTGGCCGAAGTTGCCCCAGAAAAAAGTAGCGATGGTGGCGCCGAGAACTCCGGTGGCGAGGCCCATCAGAATCGCCATGGAGATCCCCAATTTTGGCGGTCCCCACAACATCATGATGATCATGCAAGACCCTACGATCACTCCAGTGGCAGAACGCGGCAACTTTCTGGCGATGGTCAGGAGCAGCATGACGAGTAGAGCGACCAGGGGAATGAAGATCGCGGCGACGAGGATACAAAATGCAAAATCGAAAACATAACCGAAGCCCGTATCCAAATAGAGGCCGCCAATGATGACGCAAATGGCCGCTGCAGCAAGCGTTCCCCAAACGGCGCCGTGGCGCGCTTCGGGCCCGGGACGGATGGCAGCCCACTGGCGAGAGCACCAATCGCGCAATTTGCGCCACAAGGATCGCTTGTCAGGATAAAGCGAGGAGTCCGATGCAAGCGAAGAAGTCGGCGGAGCTGTCAAATCGTCCGTTGACATGAATTGCTCCCGAAGATTGAGGTTTGAAGTCGCAAGCCGACGGCATTGTACATGGAGTTGGGTTTCGTGAAACCGTTCATGTGCCTATTGGAAGGAAAGGATTTGGTGCAGGGATTGTTCGAGAAAAGATACAATTTTGTGCCGTGAGAGTCAGAGAGCTAAGCTAGCTTTGAAAATTCGGTAGTGAGGGGCTGCTGATGCCGGAGAAGGCTTCGATGATTCGAAAAATAGTTCGCGGCGCAGTGAGGTTGACTGGGATTGCCGTGGCAATTGTTGCGTGTGCCATCATTACACTTTCAGAAATGAAGAGAGAAACTGACATGAATCCGAAAGCCGTACAGCAGGATGGTTTTACGATGGTTGGCATCTCGGTGCGGACGAACAATGCGGAGCAAATGACGCCGGAGCGGCCCATCGGCAAGCAGTGGGAACGGTTATTTAGAGAAGGAGTGCTGGCGGCGATTCCTAACAAGGCGGATGGGAATATTGTGGCGTTGTACACGGAGTACGCGAGCGACAAGGATGGGGACTACACCTACGTGCTGGGCGCGCGGGTGACAAAAGTGGAGAGCGTGCCGGCGGGGATGGTCGCGAAGAATGTGCCTGCGGGACGATATGCGGTGTTCACTTCGGAGAGGGGCCCGGTGCAGACAATCGTTGTGGAGATGTGGCGACGAGTTTGGGAGACGCCGAAGAGTGCTTTGGGCGGGGATCGAACTTACAAAGCAGACTTCGAAGTTTACGATCAGCGGGCGCAGAATCCGGGAGATTCCGTGGTCGATTTGTACATTTCGGTGCGATAGTTCGCTCGCGCGAAATTTCACGCTCGCGATCAGCGAGGCACGAGTACGATCCGGCCGGAAACTTGTCCGCGCCGCAGTTGCTCCAGGACGTCATTGATTTGGGACAGTGGGCGCGTGGCCGTCTCGCAATGGATTTTTCCTGCAGCCGCCATTGCTAACACATGCCTCAAATCTTCTCGGGTTCCGACGGAGGAGGCTTGGATACGCACTTCTGTCGCAGCCATCATGATTGGCGGAAAGCAAAGAGACTCTGAAGGCAGGCCGACTACGAGAAGTGTCCCGGTCGGACGAACGCAGGGAAAGGCTGTGTCATAGGCTGCTTTTGCGGCCGAGGTCACTATCGCAACATGGGCTCCGCCCGCTCGTCGCAGCTCTTTGACAACATTTACCGTGGTGGAGTTTAACGTTGCGGATGCGCCCAAGCTTTTGGCCTGGGCAAGCTTTTCGTCGGAGACATCAATGGCGGTGACGATCGCTCTCAATCCTAGTCCGATTTGTACAGCTAAGTGCCCCAAGCCGCCGACGCCGAAGACCGCCAAACGCTGGCCTGGCTGGATTCTGCTGTGTTTCAGGGCACGATAAACGGTGACTCCAGCGCAGAAAAGCGGCGCGGCGTCGACCGAAGAAAGCTCGTCGGGGATTTTCGTGGCATGGCTCGCGGGAACCTTGACGAACTCCGCGTAGCCGCCGTCCACCGTGACGCCAGTAATTTTTTGTTTGGCGCAAAGGTTCTCGTTGCCTTCGCGGCAGAAATCGCATTCGCCGCAGGTCCAGTACACCCAAGGAACGCCGACGCGGTCGCCGATTTCCAGATTATGGACGGACGCGCCTTTTTCCACGACTCGTCCCGCGATTTCGTGACCCAGGATTAAAGGCCGTTTAGTGATAGGAACGAGTTGCGGCCAATCGCCATCAGCCACATGCAAATCCGAATGGCAGACGCCGCACGCTTCGACCTCGATCAATACTTCTTGCGCTTCGGGATAAGGCTGCGCGACATCTTCGATGGTCAGGGGCGTTTTGAACTCGCGAAGGATGGCTGCTTTCATTGTGCCCATCTCAAAGAATTGGGGAAGCGTGGTTCAAGAATTTCGCGCAAGCGATCGGAACTCCTTTGACTTTGACGCGATCAGCAGAGAACTTGCCTCTGTGTATTAAGGCTTGGCGCCGCGCAAGAAAAATTCGACGGCGTTGCGCACGCGCTCCGTAAGCTTGTGTGGTCCAGTGAGATCTACGGCCCACTGCCGGACGACGGTATTGAACAATCCCTCCATGAATTCGGCCAGGTGCACAACCGGAAAATCACGCGTAATCTCGCCGTTCTTTTGGCCCTCCGCGATGATTTCGCGCAGAAGGCTAACCGTGGCCGCCTCGGCTCCACGCAGCTCCGGCGAGCGCACCGGATCCATCGCGCCCGCCAGAATTACGGCCTGCCATAACGGCCGCCCCACTTCTGTTGTGTTTCCCAGCGTTTCGTAAAATCGCCGCAAGCGTTGCTCCGTTGTCGCTTTGATGGATAACTCGGACTTGAGGCTTTCTGCCTGCCGAGCAAACGCCCGACGTCCGACTTCGCGCAATACTGCATCTTTGCTGGGGAAATAGCGGAAAAATGTGGGCTGGCTGATTTCCAAAGCCAGCACGATATCGTCGATGCGCGTGTTCTCGTAGCCGCGCTGGCGAAAAAGATGAAGAGCCGTTTCGACAATCTGTTGGCGGAGACGGGCTTTCTTCCGTTCACGAAGACCGGCGACGGGTTCCTTGGCAGAATTTGGCTGGCCGCTCCTTTTTTTCGCAGCCTTGCGGCCGTTGACGCTTCCGGGAGTTTGCGAGGCCGGTGGTCTGACGGCACCTTTCGCGCGGCGCATGAAATGGTACCTCCTGGGTAGTGCGCCGCTCGGGGGAGTGCGGCATACATTTCGATAGTCGCGCTAACATTATAGCGACTAACGCCAAGTTGCAAGCCCTACGAGAAATCGTGATAAAAAAGCGGGGTTCTGAAGCAATTCAGACACAACGAAAAGCGATCGGAGATGCACTGGCGTCGAAAGTGTTTTAAACTAATTCTATTGCAAGGATGGGCGTGTAGCTCAGCTGGGAGAGCGCGTGCTTTGCAAGCATGAGGTCGCAGGTTCGATCCCTGTCACGTCCACCAAATTTTTTCTCTGCAATTGCAATCCTTCGCTTGGCGGGCTCCTGCGCTGCTCTTCCTGAATCGCGTTAAAGTCAGCAAACGCATGGAAAAAAACACAACCTCAGGCGCCGTCGCGTGCCACAGCCTCGGCATTCGTCTACTCAAGCCGCACTTTCGCTGCGGACTGGGGCGCTAACAGGAAGCTTTCGGTTCAGCCATGCGAACGTGGCGCGCACAATAAAAACGTTGAGCAATATTGAAATCAGGGAAGCGGCGATCAACGTGCTGAACACGTTTTCGGCTACCATTCCCGAGGATCGGCCGACTTGTACGACCACAAAAGAGAGTTCGCCGATCTGCGTTAGCCCCGCCGCCACGGCAATCGCCGTCCAGAAGGAATAACGGAAGATCCATACTACCGCCGTCCAGACGAGGAATTTGCCGACTATGATAAGCAGGAGCATCAAGCCGAGGAGCGGCAAGCTCCTGGCGAGCACGTGGGGATCTATTAGAGTCCCGAGTGTGACGAAGAACAGCGCCACGAAGGTATCGCGAAGGGGCACAAGTTGGGTATGGGCGTCGTGAAGGTCTTCCAAGCCGCTGATGGATAAACCGGCCAGGAAAGCGCCCAGTGCAACCGAAAATCCAACGGCTTGCGCGAGCGCCGCGGTTCCGAGACAAACCGCGATGGCGATCAACAGGAAAAGTTCCGGGTTGCAGGTTGATTTGACTTTACGGAAAACGGGCGGAATTACCTTGATCGCCAGGAATCCCAGCGGAACCAGCAGGAGAAAAGCCTTACCCAGAGTCCAAGCCGCGTTCACAAAGAGATCTTTCCCGGAGCCGCCGAATGCAGGCAAGACCAGCGTCATGCAGATGACGGCGAGATCCTCGACGAGAGTGATACCGATCATCACACGGCCGTGCGTGGACGCCATGCTTCCGGAATCTCGCAGCAGCCGCGCAAGCACCATGGTGCTCGCCACAGAGATGGCCGCGCCGATGACGAGTCCTTCTGTAAGAGTCCATCCCGCAAGCTTTCCCACGCCGAGTGCAATTCCCAGCATCGCCAGAATCCCGATGGGCGCACCGACGAGCGCGACCCATTTCACGCGGATCAAATCACGGATGGAGAACTCGACCCCGATCGAAAACATCAGCAGCACGACCCCAACTTCGGCAAATACCTCGAAGGTGTGTAAGTCCGAGACATGCGGGCCGGGTGTGAACGGGCTGATAGCGATCCCGCCCAGTACGAACCCTAGGATCAGCGGCAGGCGAAGACGCCATGCCACCAGTCCCCCGACTACCGCAGCCAGGAAGATATACGTTAGATCGCGAAACAGTATCGGGTCCGGTTCCATACCTTATTTCTCCCTGCCAACCTCGTCGGAAAACTTAGGGCTCATTTCGAAGAAAGGCCTTTGAGTTTTCATACCCTTAAGTTGCGACTGCTATTATAAAGGCGACAGGATAATCCGAACTCGTCAATAAGCGCTAATCTGACACAGCTGCTCAGGAGAAAACGTAGGGTTAATTGATTCTTGCGACTGTGTCTTTATCTTTGTGATATCGACAATTGAGGAAGGACGGATTGTTCTCTGGGAGCGCGTTAGAGCCAGTTCCGAAGTGCCCACACCTTGAACTGAGAGAACCGAAATTGCCGCTGGATCTCAGAGTCCTTTACGAACAATTTTTACTAGATCACGTTCATAGTAAAGCAGTTGCACGCCGATTCCAGATAGTCCTAGAGGCATGTTCTCCAATTCGACGTGGGTGACACGTCCAGTAAATCGACGGCTGCTCACTTTCGCCCCAGTGACGCGCTTTGGCATTTCCAGAAGAAGTTCCACGGCCTCACCGACACGCAGGACGAGATTTGTGGTGAAGTAAACTCCCCGAGTCGAGATGTTAATCGTTTTGGCTTGTTGCTCGCCCTCAGCGAGTGCCTCCATTCGATGGAAAGACAGGGGTGTATGCAGCTTGAAACGTGGTGTGATTCGACGCTCGGAGATAGCCATGCCAGTTCCTTCGTACGCCTGTGAAGGGTGAGACGGCAGGCTCAATCAGACTAAAGGGACATTCAGAGTTGCATAGGACGGTGCACGGAACTGTTCAAAAAGGCACAGAAAAGACCAGAAAGTCCTTCGATCGGTTCACCTGTGTCAGGTGTGAGGAGTCAAGACAGCGTGCTCTGCAGTACTTCTCGCAAGAGTTCTTGTTTTTGCTGGCTGAGTTTTTTCCCGCGTTCTGTCAGATAAAATACGTCGATTGCTTTCTGGCCTTCCGTGTCGATTAACGCGACGTCAATGTTGCAGCCGAGGCGGGCCAAAGCGGAGCCGACGTCGTACAGCAGGCCCGGACGGTCTTGGACCATAATCTCAAGCAGCGTGCTGTGTACCGAAGACGTGTCATCGTAACCGATGCGCGTTTCGACAGCCACTTTCGGCGGTTTCGCTTTGCTGGCGTTTTCGCGCCCTTTTAGAAGCGGTTCAAGCGGCGCTTTTCCATTCACGATATCCGCGATGCTTTTCTGGAATCTGGCGATTTCGCTGGGATTCAGCTCAAGCGTGTGGTGGAGATCGACGAATTGAAGGGTATCCAGCACGATGCCTGCGGCATTGGCAAAGGCGTCGGCCTTCACGATATTCATGCCCCAGCCTGCGAGGACGCCGGAGATGGTGGCAAACAGCGCGGGCCGGTCGGCGGTGAGCAAAGTCAACGAGAAGGAATGGTGGCGGGCTTTGAGTTCGGTCTGGACGGGCTCTGCGCCCAATTTTTGGTACAACTGGAAATGCGCGGCAATCTCTGGAGCAGAGTGCACCGCGCGGTAGCGGCGCGGGAAACCTTCGAGGAACCGTTCGACTTCCGCTTTATTCGCGTCGCCAGCGTGACTGCTTACTTGTTCAAGCAGGGGCACTTCGTCGGAGGCATGCAAGCGGTCGCGGTCCAGAGTGCGGCTGAAGTGATTCGAAGTGGCAACGAAAAGCTGCCATAACATTTCGGCTTTCCACGGGGTGAGAGCTTCGGGATTCACTGCGTGAATGTCGGCGTACGTCATCAGAGCCAATCGCTGAAGGCGTTCCTGAGTCGTGACGGTATTGGCGAAGACGGAAACGGTTCCTGGATCGAAAATGTCGCGGCGCTGCATCGTTTCAGACATAGCAAGGTGATGTTCGATCAGAAAATGGATTTCGCCAATTTCGTACGCGGAAAGGCGGAGCCGGGCCGCCGCGCTTTCCAGAGCTTCGAGACTGCCCGTAATGTGGTTCTCCACAGGCATGCCTTTGCCGACGTCATGTAGCAGCAGCGCGAGAATCAACAAGTCGCGCCGCTCGACCGTTTTCCAGAGCTGCTTGAAATGGGCAGCACGTTCATCAGGCGGTTCGGCAAGCTCCTGAAGATGTTCGATGGTGCGCAGCGAGTGTTCATCCACTGTGTAGCGGTGATAAAAATCGCGAACGACCAGGGAATCAATGGCCTTGAATTCCGGCAATACATCGATCAAAAGAGAGAGACGCTGCATCGGCCGGAGCGCCATGCTGGGATAATCGGCGGCAAGAATTTCCCGGAGCAGAGGCCAATTTATTTGCGTGTTCTTCTGCGGTAGCTCGGGATGTTTCAGGATGTAAAAGATGGCGCGTTCTGCTTCGCGGCTCAGAGGGATGCCGGTCTTCGCGGCTTCAGCAAAGAGCGCGAAAGTCACGGCGCGGTCGGAAAGGGCTGGTTCATCCACCACTTCCAGCAAGCCGTCGCGGACAGCAAAGGGTTTTCCTTTGCCGATTTCATTGCGCACGCCGCGCGCCGCGCTAAAAAATCGTTCCCTAAAGGTCGGTTGCATAGCTGGCTTTTGCTCGATGTAGCGCAAAAGAAGCCGGTTGAGTATGCGAGCCTGGCGGAAATAAAGCCGCATCCATTCTTCAGGACTGCGCTTCGAGTCGCGCATCGTGCCATCAGCAACTCCCAGAGAGCGTTCCGCAGCTGCGGTCTGCAACTCGTACGTCAGAGTATTGTCATTGCGGCCGTTGCTGTAATGCAGGAAGCAACGGATGGCGCTTAAGAAATCAACGGCATTGGCCGCCAATTCTTCCTCGCCCGCACTGTTCTTCCAGCCGTCTTTCTGACCGTTGGCGATTTGGCGCAGCCATGCCGCGGCTTGATAGTCGCGCAAGCCACCTGGCGCGTCTTTAATGTTGGGCTCCAAATGATAAATCGTGTTTCCGTAACGGGCATGGCGTTCTTTAGTGAGTTTAGTCAATTCGGCGAGTAAAAACGGTCGAGCCTGTTTTTCCGGACCGGCGAGGATTTTTTTGGTGAGCCGATCGAAAAGCTCTTCATCGCCTGCGAGAAATCTGCGGTCCAGAAGCGCCAGGTGAAACTCCGCGTTATCTTCTTCGATGCGCTTGCATTCATCGAGTGTGCGGCCTGCAGAGCTGACGCGAAAACCGAGATCCCACAAGGTGCGTGAAAAGTCTGCAATCAACGGACGAAATTCGGCCTCGGCCTTCTCGTTGCCAAACAAAAAGAGAATATCCAGATCCGAGTAAGGGAAAAGCAATCGCCGGCCGTAACCGCCAAGTGCAACAAGAGTGAGGCCTTGCGCCTCGGCGTTATTGACACGCAGAACTTCTCCAAAAATTTGTTGGGAAGTGCGATCGGCAAGTTCGCAAAGCGCACGCAGGGTGTCTTGCGCGCTTCCGCCGGCTTCAAACTGCTGCCGGATGCGTTGTCGTTCGTCCTCGGCCAATGGTCCGAGAACGGACAGGGGAGTCAAAGAGCCTGACATGGTTTTTGCGGGCCGGTTGGCCGGATTAAGTCCTGGGCGAGCTGCGGTCGTCACTTCATTCAGAGCGCGTTTTCGCCGCGCTCCTCGTTCCGAATCCGGATGGCTTCCTCAACCCGTGATAGGAATATTTTACCGTCGCCAATCTTTCCTGTCTTGGCCGTCTTTAAAATTGTGTCCACCGCGCGCTGCACCAGCGGATCCGGCAAGACCATCTCTAGCTTGAGCTTGGGCAGCAGGTCCACCGTGTATTCGCGGCCGCGATAAACTTCGGTGTGGCCCTTTTGCCGGCCGTGGCCGCGGACTTCGGTGACCGTCATGCCCTCGATGCCAATTTCGCGCAAGGCATCTTTCACGGATTCGAAACGCGAAGGCTGAATGATTGCCTCAATTTTCATCATGAAAGTTTCTGCTCCGCGCAATGCCTGAAGATTCTGTGTTGTTCATGCTCAGGCTTCGAGGTTATACGCTTCTTCACCGTGTTGCGTGATGTCCAGTCCTTCAATCTCTTCCGTTTCCGTTACACGAATGCCGGTAATCATATCCGTTATTTTCAGCAGCACAATGGTTCCGACGAGCGCAAAGCCCCAGGCGATCAGTACGCCCACAAGCTGGTTGCCAAGCTGACCCCAGTGACCATCCATGCCGCCGACGGGCTTGCCCGCACCGAAAATCGGATTGATCACTTGCTGCGCGAAAACGCCAGTTAGGAGAGCGCCAATCGTGCCGCCTGCGCCGTGCACTCCAAAAGCATCCAGAGCATCATCATATCCGAAGATTGCTTTTACTTTCGTGACCATGTAATAGCAGACCAAACCTGCGATGAAGCCAATCGCCAACGCCGGCATCGGCCCTACAAATCCCGCCGCCGGCGTAATCGCAACCAGGCCCGCAACCGCGCCGGAAATTGCGCCGAGAGCACTGGGCCGCCCGTTCTTGATCCACTCCGCCAAGCTCCAGCTTATCGCCGCCGCAGCCGTGGCGAAGTGCGTGGCGACAAACGCGCTCGTCGCCAGCGAGTTTGCGGCCAGCGCGCTGCCTGCGTTGAAACCGAACCACCCGACCCACAAAAGACACGCGCCGATGAAACTCAACACCAGGGAATGCGGCGGCATTGGCTGCTTCGGATAGCCTGTTCGTTTTCCAAGGTAGAGCGCGCACACCAGTGCTGAAACCCCGGAGCTGATGTGCACAACCGTCCCGCCGGCAAAATCCAATGTTGGGAATTTACCTCCGAGAGACGCGTTCAGAAAGCCGCCCTTACCCCAGACCATATGCGCCAGAGGCGCGTACACAACCAAAAACCAAAGCGTCAGGAAAAGTACTGTGCCGCTGAACTTCATGCGCTCAGCGGTAGCGCCGGTGATCAACGCTGGAGTAATGATCGCAAACATGAGCTGGTAAATCATGAACGTCGCCTGCGGAATTGTTCCCGCGTAGTCGGGATTTGGCTCCGCGCCTACGCCGCGCAAGAAGGCATGCTCGAAACCGCCGATGACGGGACCATTCCCGCCGAAGCACAAGCTGTATCCCACCAGCGCCCACAGTACGCTGATCAAAGCCATCAGCAGAAAGCTTTGCATCATGATCGCTAACGTATTTTTTCGGCGTACTAGTCCGCCATAAAAGAGCGCCAATCCCGGGCCTGTCATCATCAGGACCAGGGCTGCGCTTACCAGCATCCACGCATTGTCCCCAGCCGATTGCGCCGCCGTCACGCGCTGGTCAAGTTGTTTCAATTGATCGTTGACAGCCTTTTGGCTGTCAGAAGACGTAGAAGACGCTGTCGAAGGGGAATCAGTTGCCGTGGAGGAGGGAGTTTGTTGCGCAAGGAGGGGAATGCCAGCAAGCACAATGGTCAAGAGCAAACAACACTTCCATCCCATGCGCTTCATAGATATGTCCGCTCCGCTTCGTTTGGGTTGCTCCCGGCTGAGCCGGGGCTACTCTGAAAAAGAAACCGACGGTGACCCGCCACTTTTGCGACTCGGATTATACGCGCCGCGACTCAGCATCATGTTTAGAAATTTGCATTCGTCAGATTCATTTTTCAGATTCGTTGCCAGGCCGAGGCAAGGCAAGAGGGTGCTGCGTTCACTCCCTAGTTCAACCGGGCAATCCTTGCCCGGCAATTCTTTGAGAGGCCTTCTTGCCTCATGGCGCTGCCATCGTATAATGCATCGCCAGTGTAAATCCGCCGCTGGTATAGTTGTTAGCGAAGCGGGCGATAGCGCAGCAGCGAGGATGAGGATTTCGAGCTAAGTATTATGACCGAGCATCCGCCTATGGAGATTACCGTTCGGGAGTCTGGGACTATCCCGGTTCTCGAGGTGCGCGGCCGCTTGACGATTGGCGACCCCAGCGAGCAGCTTCACGATGCTCTCGAGGCGGTTGCCAAAGCTGGTGCCCACAAGGTCATCGTCGATCTCAATGGCGTTCCGCAGATCGATAGCTCTGGCATCTCCGCTCTCGTTCGCATTTCCATCAAACTGACTCGCGAAGGCGGTGCGCTCCGCCTGGTCTGCCGCCCTGGCCGCGTCCTGGATGCCCTCACTGTCACGCGACTCATTGAGGCCATCCCTACCTTCGACTCCGAATCCGCCGCCCTCGTTAACTTCGCCTAGTCCAAGCAACGTTTATCGTCCGCTTTGCGTCCTTTAGCATGGGTGTACCTCCGATCCATCGGAAAGACGTCGATCTGAAGTCGGAACATGTGTGCCTCTTTGCGAAAAAAGACCTCTTTTGTTGTGTGTCTCGGCAGCGCCTTTTGCACTGTGGGGCCGCTTAGCGCTCTGTTTATTGCAGTGATGTCGGTTTCAGTGTTGATCGCCTCGACCGCGGTACGCGACGAGGCGCCAGCGTTGCCGCATGCAGCTCAAGAACAGATGGACTCGCTCGCCTCGCGTGTAGCGGAAGAAATCCGCCAGTCCAAGATCGATACCGCGTATCCAAAAATATTTGTGATTGATTTCTCCAACGCCAGCGACAAGCAATTTTCCAAATTGGGCACGCTCCTCGCAGACGACTTTGCTCTATCCCTTGCTGGATACGCGTCCGGTTTTCAGGTGCAGGATCGCAAGTCCTTTAATGACTACTTGAAAGAAAACTGGATGGGGCTCGATGAGCTGCAAAGCGAGGCGGTCTGTCTGACTCTTGCGCGTTCCATGCGGACCTTGCACGCACCGCGAAATACCGCGGCACCGTGGAACTCTCGCTGATCGTTACGAAGGATGGCGCCGTTACTTCCATCGTAGTCTTGAAGGGCGCGCCATTTTCGCTGACGCAAAAGGCCATTAACGCCGTTCAAAAATGGAAGTTCAAGCCTGCCAAGTTGCGTGGACAGTCGGTCCCGGTGCGCGTTCCAGTCGACATCGAATTCCAGCTTTATTGAGGTAGAGGAAGCTTCAGCCGCCCTTTTTGAGTTCAGCGAGGACCAGTTTCGCGACTTCTTTCAGCGTTTCGAATACGCCGACACCCTGAATGGCAACTCCTTCGAGCACTGGCTCGCCTTTTTTCTGAAGCTGCTTCGTTAGTTCGGGTACGGACATGGCGTTGGGCAGATCGCGTTTGTTCAACTGCAACACATAGGGAATCGTATCGAAGTTGAGGTTGTGCTCTTTCAAATGCTCCTGCAAGTTTTCCATCGTCTCGAAATTCGCGTCGAGCCGCTCTTCCTGGGAATCGGCTACGAACACGACACCGTCTGCGCCTTTCAGGATAAGCTTGCGGCTGGCCTCATAGAACACCTGGCCAGGGACTGTATAGAGATGGAAGCGAGTTTTGAAGCCGCGCACCGTACCTAAATCTAACGGAAGAAAATCGAAGAAAAGCGTACGGTCCGTCTCGGTGGCCAGAGACACCATTTTGCCTTTCTGGTTTTGGCCGGTATGGTCATAGACCCACTGAAGGTTCGCGGTTTTTCCGCCCAGACCTGGACCGTAGTACACGAGCTTGCAATTAATTTCGCGAGCAGGAAAATTGATGAAAGGCACTTGTTCCTAACCAGAGATCGGCAACAAAATTTATAGCATACGCGGTGCTGGCAGGCCAGCATTCCGGCTGAGCCTGTCCCTGTCGGGTAGCTTGCTTACAGTTTCCGCGAAAACGCTCTCATTTCGATGCTCTATTTTCGTCCCATGCCGCCGGGCAGTAACTCAGGCAGGTCCCCGTAATCCCACCACCACTCGTTGACGCCGTCATTTTCCTCTGCTACGATTCGCGCCATGGCAAAAGCGCGCAAAGCCTCTTCGGGCTCATCAGGGCATGGCAAAGGTGCTGCGCATGGCCACTCCAACTCACAGAAAAAGAAGAACTTACCTCCTCCGCCACCTGCGCAGCGGGGCGGTGTGGAACTAGTCGACCCCCTCGTTCAGGCGCAGCTCAAAGTTTACGACGAAGCGCTCGCCCTTTTCCATCAGCAGAAATTTGCCAAGGCCAAGCAAGAATTGGAAAAAGTGCTCGAAGGTCCCAGTAAGGGCCTTGCCGACCGCGCTCGCATGCATTTGCGCATTGCCGAGCAGCGCATGAAACCGAGCGCGGAGCAGAATCCAAAAACCGCAGACGAACATTACCAGCGCGGCGTGGGCATGATGAACATCGGCCGCTGGGATGATGCTCGCGAAAGTCTTATCAAAGCGCGCAAAGCTTCGCCGAAAGCCGATTACATTCACTACGCGCTTGCCGCTCTCGATTGCCTTACTGGCGAAGCGGATTCGGCGATGGCGAATCTCAAAGTGGCCATCGAGCTTCGCGCAGAAAACCGCTATCACGCGCGCAACGACGAAGATTTCGCTTTCCTCCAGGAAGATCCTCGCTTCACCGAGCTTCTCTATCCGGAGAAAGACGGCACTGCCGGCTAAGCTTTCTTGGTTTCTTTTTCTTTCCCGTGAAGCCCAACGCGCCTAAAGCGACAGTCCGATTGCAATTTCCGGCCCAATAGGGAACAGTCTCAGTGCAGGTTTTCAGCCCCTGACAAGAATTAGAGCTGGAGAAACGCGCCTCAAACGAAACGATTTGTTTGCCAGGTTCACTACGTCATCCGGTGAAGAAGAAAGCGCCCAAACCGAAGCCTCTCTCCCGTGGATTCCGCGTCGTAGCTTTTGGCGGAGGCACCGGACTGTCCACTCTCCTGCGCGGGCTTAAGGAGTACGTTGTTCGCCGCAGCGACGAACATCCCAATTCTCACCGCCCAATATCCGACCTTACAGCCGTTGTTACTGTCACGGATGACGGCGGCAGCTCCGGGCGTCTTCGCCGCGAAAATCGCGTTCTTCCGCCTGGTGACATTCGCAACTGTATGGTTGCCCTCTCAAAAGATGAGGCGTTGCTTGGGCGCCTGTTTCAATACCGTTTTCACGCCGGCCGCGGGCTCATCGGCCACAATTTCGGCAATCTCTTTCTCGCCGCGCTCACGCACGTTACAGGAGATTTCGCCGAAGCCATTCGCGTCAGTAGCAAAGTCCTGGCGATTCGCGGCCGAATTTTTCCTTCGACACTTTCCAACGTCCAGCTTGTTGCGAAGCTCACCAGCGGCCACACGATCCACGGAGAAACGCGCATCTCCGCCAGCAAAACGCCTATCGAGAAAATATCTCTGTCGCCTCGCCGCGTTCCTCCGTTTCCAGCGGTCATCGACGCTATTCACGAGGCCGACTTGATTCTTCTCGGCCCGGGTTCGCTCTACACCAGCATCCTTCCAAATCTTCTCATCTCGGAAATAGCTGCTGCGATCGCCAAGTCCAGGGCTCCCCGCGTTTACATCGCGAATCTCATGACGCAACCGGGCGAAACGGCCGCATATTCTCTAGGCGATCACCTTCGCGCCATCCGCAACCACACGCCGCGGTCCGTCGTGGACTGGGTTGTGGCCAACCGCCGGCCAGTTTCGCCGGAAGTCGCCAAGCGTTATCGGCGCCAGGGCGCGGAGCAAGTGATGATTGACCTGCCTGAGCTTCAGAAACTTGGCTATCGCGTCATCCTGGACAATTTGCTCGAGGAGCATGGCGTGATCCGGCACAATCCTCGCCGCCTCGCACAACTTCTGCTCGAAGAATTTCTATCCTCGTAAGGTCCATCCTGGTTTTGGTGTTGCTGCGCTCTCGGAAGAAGTTCAGAAGCTAGTCCGCGCGAAGCGCCACGTTTGGATCGACTGTTGCTGCGCGTCTCGCCGGCAAGTAACTCGCGAGAGCTGCCGCACTCAGAAGCGTCAGGCCGACGCCGCTGAACGTCAATATATCCGTCGGCGGCACTTCAAACAGCAGCGATTTCACAAGCCCTGCAAGCGCCACCGCGCCCACAATTCCAATTCCGATCCCGAGAGCGGCCAAGAGCAAACCTTGCCCAAGAACCATCTGCAGAATGCTCGCCGGCCGCGCGCCGAGTGCGATGCGAATTCCAATTTCACGCACGCGCTGGCTGACCATCAGCGCCATGATTCCGCCGATACCCGCAGTGGCGATCAACAGCGCTAGTCCCGCAAAAAGTCCCAGCAAGCTTGCCGTCACTCGCGGTGAGGCCATCGATTCATACCGCGCTTGCTCCAAAGTAAGGATGTGCGTCACAGCGGTCTGCGGGTCTACGTCGTGCACAGCGCGCGTCAGTGCTTGCGCCATGCTTCGCGGCTCGCTGATGGTACGCACAATTAATGTGGCGGGTTGGGCGTTCTGTGCTTGAGAGGCGTAAAACTCAGCCGCAGGCGCGTGGTTCAGCCCGAATTCCCGTACGTCTCCAACCACGCCTACGATATTGACCCAGTGTTCCCCTCCATCTCCAGAGACGCGTTTTCCGATGGGATCATCGTTTGGCCAGAACTGGCGCTTTGCCGCTTCATTGATGACCGCTACATACGGCGCCTTATCTCTGTCGGTTTCCGCAAGCAACCTGCCCTCTTTGAGAGGAATTCCAAGAGTTTTGAAATAGTCTGGAGAAACTGCGGCAAATGTGCCGACCGGCGGAGCCTGACCCGATTCCAAAGAGCGGCCTTCGATTTGAAATTGGAACGAAACAGACTCGGGGCCGTCCGTGATCATTTCCGGCTCGAAGGGATAACGGCTTGAGATCGCGGCGGAAAGAACTCCGGGCTCCGATTTGACGCGGTTGAGGAGTTTTTGGACAACCAAGTTGGTTTTGTCGGCCTCTGTATATTTAGACCAATTGAACGTAGTTCGCAGAGCCAAGACTCGCTCCGGGATGATGCCCGCATCCACTTGCTGCATCTTGAAAAGGCTGCGAATCATCAGTCCCGCGCCGATCAGCAACATAAATGAAAAAGCGATCTGGCAAACGATGAGCGTGCTGCGTACGCGATTCTGTTGGCGCCCAGTCCCAGCGCCGGTGCTCCCGTCTTTCAAGCTGGAAGTGAGATTTGCGCGCGAGAAAATCGCCGATAGCGTGCCAAAGATGATGCTCGTGCCCAGAGCTGCCGCCAGCGTAAACAGCAGGACTCCGGAGTCAATGTGGATTTCCCTCGCTCGAGGAGTCAGCCGCCCCACAAAATCCGTAAGAAGCGTCAGGCTCCCGTAAGCTAGCAGCAAACCCAGCACGCCGCCGGCAAAGGCCATAAGAAAACTCTCTGTAAGAAGTTGCCGTAGAATTCGGCTTCTCCCCGCGCCGAGAGCGCTGCGCACCGCAAGCTCTCGCTCTCGGCGCGCCATGCGCGCAAGCGTCAGGTTTGCCACATTTGCGCACGCAATAAGCAACACAAACGCCGCCGCGCCGAGCAGCAGCAGGAGAGTGGGCCGCGCCTCCTTCGTTAGTTCTTGCTGCAGGGGAGTGGCTGAGGAAGTGAAGCCCGCATTTTCGGGATACGATTTCGGATAGGCCACCTTCAATCCGGCGGCGATTGTAGCGGCATCCGCGCTCGCCTGCGCCACCGTTACTCCCGGCTTCAATCGCCCAAATATCTTCCATCATGCGCATATCGCGGTCTTCGAGATGCATCTTCGAAGATCGAAACGGGCACGCCGAAGTCGACATGTAAACGTCATTCTCGTTTGGATATTGCGGAACAGGCGGAAGAACGCCCACGACTGTGTGCACTTTGTCGTTCATCTCGAATGTTTTGCCAACGATTCCGGGATCGGAGCCGAAATTGTTTTTCCAGTATTCATAGCTGAGAAGAAGCACAGGCGGCGCGCCTAGCTTGTCATCGTCAGGCAAGAATGTTCGCCCCAGCAACGGCTGGATTCCAAAGAGATCAAAATAGTTGGCGGAAACGACGCCGGTTCGCACGCGCTCCGGATCTCCATGCCCGAAAAGCGTAAAAGACATAGCATGGTATTCCACGAGCCCCGAGAGAGTCCGGTTCTGCGCGCGATAATCCTCGATTTCCTTCACCGAAAACGACAAATCCTCGATGCCCAGCTCCTTTTCCTGCTGACGGATGAAAATTAGTTGCTGCGCCTGCGGATACGGAAGCGGTCGAAGCAACACGGAGTGCACTACGCTGAAAATCGCGGTGTTTGCTCCGATGCCCAGAGCGAGGGTAAGAATCGCAACCGCGGTGAACCCGGGATTCTTCCGCATCATGCGGAAGGCGTAGCCGCAGTCGCTGGTCAGGATTTGCCAGTGCTCGCGGGGAGCCGTAGTGAAAATCCCTACGATGGTTTCTTTCCACAGTTTGAGGGCGCCTAAAACGCTTCCGCGCTCTTCTGCTTCGCGTTGCTGCTCGCGAAAGACACCCTCCATCTCGCCCTCATAGTTTGTGCGGAAATCGAAAGGCAACACTCGCACCAGCGCTCGAAAGAGTCTTTGCGAAAACGGGAGAGTCTGTTTTGCCATGACTGTGAATCCTCGCTATGCCAATTTTGGTTTTCGAAAAAGTTTCTTGGCGCGTGCCTGTCCGAGCGCTTCTTCCATGCGCTCCGCTTCGGCGACCGCGACCTCGCGTCCAAATTCCGTGAGCAGGTAGTACCGGCGGCGCTCGTCGTCGAGCACTACTTCCGGCCGCCGGTCAGATTCCGCAATCAGACCCGCGCTTTCCAGCCGCGCCAAATTCCCATAAAGGGTGCCCGCGCTCAGGCGCACTTTATCGTCGGTGCGCCGCGCCACCTCTTTTAAAATGGCATACCCGTGCTTCTCTCCATCGGCGAGCGCCAAAAGAATATGAAACATCGCTGGCGTCAGCGGCAGAAACGATTCAGTCTCTCTTCTCTTCGTCATGCTTTCACCTCGGGCCGCCGTCGTCGCCGGATTGCCGTCTCTATCGTCCAATGGAAGACTATATCGTGATACGTAATAGTTGACCAGCAAGTTCCCTGCCAAGCGAAGAAATCTCTAGCTTGCAGTTCTTAGAAGACTTTCCGTAGTGGTTAGGTGGGTTTTCGCTTACGAGTGTCCGGTTATGGGACGCCGCGGTTCGCCGGCGGGCACTTCCTCGATGCTTCGCGGTAATTGGGATATAGGGTGTGGCACTATTGCGTCTGGGTGGGTCAGAAAATAAACCTACTCGATTTTGCCGCGCAGCACGGTCACGGAAGCCCGCGGCAGGCTAAACGTCCCACCGCTGGCGTTTACGGTCGAGGTTGCTGCGGGGCCGTCTGGATCTGCATGACTCTTCGTCCCTTGCGAATGCCAGACGTATTGCTCCGCTCCAAAAGTAATCATCGTGACTCGACTGGAGAAATGCGCGACTTTCTTGTTCCCGGCGTCCGCGAACTCAATTTTCACGGAATGCGCATTGGAAGGATCTTTGTTCAGCAACATCAGTGACCAATCGCCATCCGGTCTCTTCACTGCGTACACTGTCACCAACGAGTGGCCCGCGTCGTCCATTACGTCTGCTTCAGCAGGAAACAATTGGTGCACGCCTGCGCCATGCTTCACCCACTCCAAATTAATCATCTGGCTCGCGAAATATTGTGAAGCGTGCTGTGAGATCTCAAGCTTATCGTTTGCTACAAAATTCCCAAACGTGCTGTAGCCGCCGCATCCAGAGCGCAGTGGCTCCGGCTCAATCGGCGAGTGATAGAACGCCGCGCCGCCGTTCGCGAGAAACGACCCGGCATTGTCCGCAAGCCATAGCGCTCCGAACAAATCCGCCATTGGTTCCGTCAGAGCCCAGGAAAGATTGCTCTCCGTGATCATCAGCGGCACATTCGTCGGCACGCCGTCCTCGCGCCACACCTGCAAAATGTGCCGCACTAATTCCGGCTCGCGATACAAATCGGACCAATTGATCTCGCACGGCGGAAACGGATAATGCTCGAACGAAACAAACGCAAGATCGCTAAGCCGCCCATGAGCTTTCAGGTAGTCAATAAATCGCCCGAGCCACGATGTTCTTCCTTGCGCGTCCGGCCACACTTTAATGTCTTCGTTGACGCCTTCAAACACCGGGCCGCCAAGCTTCAGCTTCGGATCCACACGATGAAGTGCCGCGGCCCACTGCACATAGAGAGCAGCATCATCCTCGGGGCTCGTATATTTCCCGTCCGGCTCTTCACCCATCTCCACGTACGAAATCGGATAGCCTCGCTTCTCAATGTATGCAAGCTCCGCGGCTGCATCTTCCGGCGTCGCGTAAATCATCGCCACAGGGATCATCGCGGGCAGATTGTTCGTAATGCCGCTGGTATAGAAGAGGTCGAACCCCGTTTGATCGCGGCTTGGCTCGATATCTGCAGACGTGTGCCACGGATCCGTCGACGAAACGGTCGCTTCCGTTTGATTTTGCCCGGGCGAGTGGGTTACCAAATCGATGAACGAGCCGTCCATCGCAAAATTCCCTGCGTAAATTTCATTTACCGCATATCCCACGCAATTTCGCGGGTCTTCGTTTCCGTGCGTGTCGCACGTGTTCGAGGATTCCGTCATCCTGATCCTCAAGAATCGTGCCCGCACTGGCGTGTCCGACAGTTTAAGAGTAACCGTTCCGCCTTTTCCGTTCTGAACTTCGCCTGCGGGAAACTGCGTCCAAATGCCCAGCGTAGGCTTCTCAAACGCGCTTTCTCCGAGCCAGTACTGGACAACGTATTTCTTCGCGTAGGGATTCGCCCATGCGATGCGGATCGCGTCGATATCCTGCAGCGTGCCAAAATCGAGGATGATCCACTGCGGATGCAGCCCGTCGTCTTCACCGGTGAATTTTTTCGCGAGATAAGGATTGCTCTTCCAATACGTTGTGGGATCTCCATCGGTCAGCTGTGAGTATTTTCCCTGCGACGCGTCGCTTTTTGTCGACCCACGGTGGGGCAGCGCATATCCATAGGAATGCCGCAAGAACTCCGTGGGCTCCGCGCTTCCCGTAAAATATCCACTCTGATGTGTAGCGTCACTCCACGTTCCGTTCGGATTCCAGTGCCACGCCGCTATTGTCAGCTCTGTATTCTGGCGATAGGTAATCGGCCCCCATCCCGCGGAAAGCGATTCCTTTAAGATCGGTGCGCTGTAGATCGTGTCGATCGATTTTGAGGACAGAATATCCACGGAAGTACCGAGCGCTTTGTCGGGGTCGAAGGGAATCGCGCGAGCCGGCGTCACGTCCACACGCACCGTCTGCGCCGCCGTGTTCTGTGCGCTGGCTACGGCGAACAGAAGCAAGAGCATTGCCCAAGCCTTGAGCATTGCTCCACCAATCGCAAAGAACACATTGTATCGCATGTAGGTTGTCCGTGATTAAGCAACCACAAAGAATTCAGAATGAGCTGCCAGGCAGCCAGAAAATACCGTATTGTTTCGATTTAATAAAGCAAAAACGCTCATCTCCAAGCGTTCATTCGGCCTGCACGGACACTAAGGGAATGGAGAAATAAAAGTAATAGTTTAATTCGTCCCAATGACTGGCGGAGATTTCTGCTTCCTGCTAACGTTTCTGCGATTCCAATTCATTCGAAGCATGGAGACATTCATGTCGACCTTTGGCCTCATTGAATATGCTGACGCGAGCCCGGAAGTTCGCGCCGTCTATGACGACATCATGGCCACGCGCAAGACCGACTGGATCAATAACTTCTGGAAGGCCATCGCCCACGATCCCGCCACCCTGAAGCGCACATGGGAAAGCATCAAGCAGATTATGGGCCCCGGAGCGCTCGATCCTCTCACCAAGGAACTCATCTATGTGGCCGTCAGCGTCACCAACAACTGCCACTATTGCATCGCCTCGCACACCGCTTCGGCCTTCAAAAAAGGCATGACCGACGCTATGTTCGCGGAACTGCAGGCCGATCATCGGCATGGCCAACGAAACCAATAAACTAGTCACCGGCTATCAAGTTGAAATTGACGAGCAATTTCGCCCACCGCTGAGTCGTTAGACCAGTTTCCACCCACAACACGACTGTCCTTCGGGACAGGTGTTTCCCTGTTGGTACGCCCGTACTATGGCTGCAGAGCGTGGGCGGGGAAGAACATATAGAAGTTCCGGGACAGCCCTGTCCATACATGCGAGAAGTGTCCGACCAAAAATTCTACGCACGAAGTGAGCATCCAAATGGCGCCTAGCAGCAAAGATAATGAAGTCCTGACCGTCGCACCAGAGACAGCCGCACCAGCTTCCGTCGCCGCTAGACCGCGGCCCGAAGATACGGCTACGGGAAGCAAGCCGCAGCCTGTCGCGCTGGAAGTCCCGGTCACGGTCAATGGCGCTCGTACGGTCGAAGGCAGCGATAAACGTGAGCCGTTTTCTGAAACCACAAAGACAGTCCTGGTTTTCGGCAATGGCGCAGTCATCCGTCTGGGTTCGCCGGTGTCCGCAGGCCAATTGCTCTTCCTCACCAACGAAAAAACAAAAAAGGAAGTGGTTTGCCAGGTTGTCAAATCGAAAAATTACAAGAGCGTCAGTGGCTACGTCGAACTCGAATTCACGGAGTCGGTCGTGGGCTTCTGGGGAATGCGCTTCCCGTCAGATCGCATCGGCACGCAATCCCCGGCTCCTGCGGCGGTTGCAACGCTCCCGCCTGTTGCCAAAGTCAATCCGGTTACCCCTGTTTCATCCGTACTAAAGCCGATAAGTCCTGTCGTTAGCGCCACGCCAAAGATTTCTGAGAACAAGCCGGCCCAGGTCCCCGTCTCCAATATTCAGGCGGAAGTGAAGCCTGCACCGCAGCCTCGGCCTGCGGAAGTAAGCGTGGTTGTACCTGCGGTCCCACAGTCACAAATGCCTGCAGTTCAAAATACGGCAGCGTCCTCAACGCCTGTCACAAAGAAAACCGAGGCGCCGATTACTCCAGCTCCCGCGATTACTTCTTCGCTGGCGTCTTCCCTTGCAAGTCTTCTGAGCTCGCCCGAACTGCCGTCTGCTGTGACTTCGTCAAAACCACCAGCATCGCCTCTTGCGTCCGAAAACAAGCAACAGCAGCCGAGCAACGCCGGTCAAGATTCGACCGAAGAGTTGAAGCTCCAAGCCGCACGCCTTCAGGAACAACTCTCATCGATGCTCTTCAGCGCTACCCCAGCCGCAAAGCCAGCAACGCCCGCCCCCGTAGTACCCGCTCTTGATGTAAAGGCCGTTTCGAACGTCACTGCTCAGGTTCTCGAAATTGCCAAGTCCGAGTTCCTTCCGATCAAGGCCGCACCACCTGCAAAAACTCCACCTCCTCCTATCAAGTCATCCTTGGATACAGAAGAGGTGAAAATTCCGTCATGGCTCGAGCCTCTGGCGCGCAACGCCGCTGCCCCAGCACCGCCCTCAGAACTTCTCGAACGTGAAAAAGCCAAACATGCCGCCGAGACTACTTCGCGAGATGAGCGATCGGCCGAACCCTTACCTGTAACAGCAGCGGAAAGCATTCCTGAGTCCGCACTGCCCGTCTTCGGCAGCTTGCTCCCGCTGGATGAACCTGTCATCACACACGATCGTGCGTCGGGCGGCTCTGGAAGAGGAGTCTTGTTCGGCGCCATTGCCGCGGCCGTTTTGCTGGCAGCGGGAGGCGCATGGTATTTTCTGCAACCGACAAAAGTGGTTCAAGGTACGGCAGCGCCCCTCACTTCGCTGCAAGGCTCGCAGGCCAATGTGTCGTCTCAAACTCCCGCCATAGCGCAGCCCTCTTCGCAGAATTCCAAGGCCGCGAACGAATCTACTTCCGGTTCGAATGCGAAGCCGATTTCGAACACACCAGCCGCAAGCGCGCCTTTCATCCGAGCTCCGCAGAATCCGCAACCTGTTCCTGTGACTCGAGACAATACTCACGGCGCGGGTACAACTATTCCTGCTGCTGTCACCGAACGCATTTCGCGTCCTCCAGCAGATCCGGAACCCAAGAAACCCGCGCTCGGCGAAGTCCACTTGGCCAGCCCCACGATGAATCGCCCTGCATCTGCTCAGGATGATGGAGCCGATGCGCCGACGCTTTCTTCGACCAACACAGACGCAAATGCCGGTGGCATGGACTCGGGCCTTGCGGCGGGGAACCGGAACCAGCCTGCGGCTCCTCAAGTGCCGCTTCCCGTGGGTGGAGACGTAAAGCCCGCAAGATTGATTAGTTCCGTGGCTCCGACCTATCCGGTCATGGCCAAAAATCAACATATCTACGGCGATGTACTCATCGACGCATTGATTGACGCCAACGGACACGTCACGACGATGAACGTCATTTCTGGCCCCGCGCTTTTGCATCAAGCGGCCATGACCGCTCTGCGCCAGTGGAAGTATCAGCCGGCATCCCTCGATGGCAAAGCGGTGTCGATGCACCTGACGGTTACAATGAAATTCCGTCCGCAGTAGTTCATTGCCGTGTATTCGGGTGCCTGTCGCGGCTGGCCACCTCACCGCTATTTATTTTTGAGCATTGGGAACTGCAGAGATGCGTGGCAGCCGCATCTCCACCGCTGGCAGCGCCGGAAAAGTCCCGTGAGGCTCGCTCTGATACCAGTACGCTACGGAATAGAAGTTGTCTCCGCGATCGTTGGCATGCCCATGTTCGATCGTAGCACGCAGAGATTTCGTAAACGGAATTGGAGAGTCCAGATGAAATCGATAGACGGACCATCTTCCGCCCTGGAGTTCCACTCCAACAACGGGCGCTCCGAATAGCGCATAAGCAAATGGCTTGCCCCCAAAATCCCACGCCCCGAGAAAGTAATCCTCCGAACCCGTCCCGTTAATCGACGGCAGCTTCTCGCCATCCACAAAAAACATGTCGTCGCCCTCACCCCACCAGCCATCCTGATTTTCGAGCACGGACATAGTCACTCCCGCGAAGTGTCCGCGCCCTGCCGTTTCCATCCAAACGTAATTTTCCTTGCCGTCTAGATTGATCTTGTTCTCGGGGAACGCTTTGTTCGGAGCAGCTTGCCGGTACTGAGCGTGAAAATAGAATGTATCAGCGGGGAGCGGCCTTTTGTAGGCGCGCATATCAATGTTCCAGTAAATCGCTTCGGCCCGCTGACGGCCTTCATTCGTGAGCGTAATGCGAGCGTGTTTTTGAAATGGCATAGGGAAAAAACAATTTAGGGCTTTGTCTCCTCCCACCGAGAGTGGCGCGGACTGATAAAGAAAATATTCTCCAAGTCCCAACCCAAAGAAGTCGCCAACTGGGGCCTCCACACTGGGCGAAGTTTCGCCATCCCAATACATCCGCAGCACCATTTTTTTCAGATGAAACCTCTCGTCACTCGCGATGGTGATCCACACATGTGATATTTCTCCTGGCCCGGCTTCGTCCAGCAACGTCAGCGTCTCCCCCGGAGCAAGCGGACGATAGTCATCGTTGCCTCCGGTTCGGTCGTAACTCGAGATGCGTTTTAAGACGTAGTCATGCGGTTTTGTCAGTTCGGAGAGCAAATCAGCGGATGACTGGCCAAGGACTATTCCTGGCGTAGCCAATAGAAGAATTCCGAGCAGTAAAAGGAGTTTGTGTTTCATTTTTCGTCTCCGGAAATCCGCATGTCGCAAAATTCCCCGGATTATAGCAGAGCCGCTTCGCACTACTCCCGGTTACCATTTATGACCCAAAGATTAAGACATGCCCAATTTCATCGATCTCACTTCATAGCGTACCGAGGCTCATTCTGCTAGACTGGCGCCACTTTGCCGCTAACAACTCGAAGACATTTTCTTGCGAAGTCCGTTGCCACCGCAGCCACGACCCTGCTATGGCCGAGCCTGAAGACCGCTCTCGCCGCGAGTTCCGGCCCCAGCTTGCAATTTCCTTCCGCGCCCCGTGATCGCATCGCCGTCGCCTCGTACCCCTTCCGCGACGTTATCGTAGGTGCTCACGATAAGCCTAACCCCAGCACAATCCCCAAGATGGAATTGAAGAATTTTGTAGGTTTCGTCAAATCGAAATTCAACATCGCTAAGATCGAACCGTGGAGCGAACATTTCCGTTCGCTCGATGCAAAATATCTAAACGACCTTCGCTCAACTGTCGAAAAATCCGGTGGCGCCATCGTCAACATCGCTGTCGACGGCGCGCACAGTCCTTACTCGGCAGATAAGGCCGAGCGGGAAAAAGCCATTTCCTTCAGCAAGCAATGGATCGACATAGCCGCCAGCGTTGGCTCGCCAAGCGTCCGCACCAGCATGCCGCCGGCCAAGGATTCCAGTCCCGATCTAAATCGGGCCGCCGACACTCTTCTCCGCGTGGCGGATTATGGCGCCGCGAAAAATATTCTCGTAAATCTCGAGAACGACAATCCCGTGAGCGAAGATCCCTTCTTCATCGTCAGCATCATCGAAAAAGTGAACAGTCCATGGCTGCACACGAATCCCGATTTCGCGAATACCTTGATGACAGGCAAAACGGAATACGCCTACAAAGGCATCGAGGCAATGTTTAAACTTGCCTACAGCATTTGCCACGTTAAAGCCATGGAAGCTGATGAAAAGGGACAACTAGTTCACGTGGACATGGCGAAAGCCTTCGGCATTCTAAAAAACAGCAATTACAAAGGCTACTGTTCCATGGAGTTCGACAGTCCCGGAGATCCTAACCAGGGAACTTCCGATCTCATCGCGGAAACTCTTAAATTCCTGGCTTGACGCGAAAAGATTTGCCCGCCGATCAGAATTATTCCTAAGTAGCATACAAAGTCCCTCTCGCTTGCAGCCAGGGGAACAGGTTCGTATACTGGCGGCCCGGCCAAAAGCGAGTCTGGCGGACCGGTACTTTCAGTTCCATGCAACGGGGTAGCCGCCAGCCATCTCTTTCGGCCCTGCAAATCGGTCCTGATTTCCTTTAGTGGCCGAACTGCGAATTGTTGATTGCTTTGCTGCCGTCGCCGCCTTAAAGGAGAGTCCCGCATGTCGCAAGCCCCAGTACCTGAAGAAATGAATGTCTACCAGAATGCGGAAGCTCGCTTCGAAGTAGCCGCGCAAAAACTGGGACTCGAGCAAGGGCTTTACCGCTATCTAAAATATCCCAAAAAAGAAATCACTCTCTACATTCCCGTCGGCATGGACAATGGACAGCTCGAAGTATTCGTCGGTTATCGCGTTCTTCATTCCACTGTTCGCGGCCCCGGTAAGGGTGGCATTCGCTTTGCTCCCGATGTTTCCATCGACGAAGTGCGTGCGCTGGCCACGTGGATGACGTGGAAGTGCGCAGTGGTGAATATTCCTTTCGGCGGAGCCAAAGGCGGCATCATTTGCGATCCGCGTAAACTTTCGCGAGGCGAATTGGAGCGCCTTACCCGCCGTTACACTGCGGAACTCGCCGACTGGCTCGGTCCGGAGCGCGACGTTCCCGCCCCCGATATTGGCTCGAACGAGCAGACCATGGCCTGGGTCATGGATACATACTCGATGCACGTCGGCGAAGCCACAACCGCCGTCGTCACCGGCAAACCTATCGAGCTCGGTGGCTCCAGAGGCCGCCGCGAAGCCACTGGTCGCGGCGTGATGATTTGCTGTGACAAAGCTCTCGACAAGCTCGGGATCAAGAAGGATGGCTGCCGGGTCGTGGTCCAAGGCTTCGGCAACGTTGGTTCTCTCGCTGCCCAACTCATGCAAAAAGCGGGCTATAAAATCGTGGGTCTGGCCGACATCGGCGGCGGCCTCTACAACGAAAACGGCTTCGACGTTTCGAAAGTGATCGACTGGGTCTACACCCAGAAAAAACCGCTGCAGGATTTCCCATCGGGTGGAACGAAAATGTCCGCTCGCGACGTTCTCTTCCAGCCCTGTGAAATCGCCATCCCCGCCGCCATTGAAAATCAAATTACCGAACAAAACGCTCATCAGGTCCAGGCTCGCATTCTCTGCGAAGGCGCCAACGGTCCCACCACCTGGCAAGCCGACGCCATCGTCGATGCCAAAGGCATCTTCACCGTGCCGGATATTCTTGGCAACGCCGGCGGCGTCACCGTCAGTTATTTCGAATGGGTACAGGACCGCCAGGGCTTCTTCTGGCGCGAAAGCGAAGTCAATGAGCGCCTTCTCGACGTCATGGAAAACGCCTTCGATGAAGTGGTCCGTTACGCGGAAACGCACAGAGTGAACAATCGCATCGCCGCGTATATGCTGGCGATTGACCGCGTGGGCAGCGCGCTAAAATTGCGCGGAATCTACGCCTAGTGTGATACTCTGCGCCTCTGGATTCCGGCCGTTCACAGGCCCTGAGTTTACTTTGCTGGGGGCAGAGCAAAGGCCCGGAGAAAATTCCGGGCAAGAAAGAAGTGTATGCAATGACTACCAACTCCCTCTGGCCCACTCACGAGAAAAGTGAAGAACAGCACCGCCGCGAAATTTGTACCGCGGGGAAGTGGATGTACGACCGCGGCTTCATCGTAGCCTGCGAGGGCAACATCTCCGTCCGCCTCGACGAAAACCGTATCCTTACTACTCCCACTTGCATGAACAAAGGCATGCTCGAGCCGCAAGACCTCGTGATCACCAATCTCGAGGGCCGTCAACTCGTCGGCGAGCGGAAGTTTTCTTCGGAAATCGCTATGCATTTGCTATTTTACCGCATGCGGCCCGATGTAAATGCTATCTGTCATGCGCATCCGCCGACGGCCACTGGGTTTGCCGCCGCCGGGCGCTCCCTAAATCAAGCTCTCTTGCCGGAAGTGATCATCGGCCTCGGACAAATCCCACTCGTTCGGTATGCCACTCCCGGGACTCCGGAACTCAGCGATGCGATCGAACCCTTCGTGCCTCACTACGACGCTTTACTCCTGGCGAATCATGGCGCAGTCACCTGCGGACCTGATCTTCTAACAGCTTTCTTCCGCATGGAAACCATCGAGCACTTTGCCAAGATCGTGCTCTCTGCGGAATTGGCGGGCGGCCCGGTACTTCTCTCCAGCCGTGAAGTTGCGAAGTTGATGGCTGCGCGCGCCAGGTATTTTGTTACGCCGCCTCCGGGCGGTGGCGCCGAACTCCCGGAAACGAATGACACCGGTGAATCTTCCGGCGCTCACGTCTCCTTGACTCGAAACGAGCTCGACGCTCTGATCGACGAAGCCGTTCGCAAGGATCGCGCTCGCCGTTAACGCCGCCAAATTGGCAGCAAGACGCACAATTTTTTTCTACTCTCGCATACCCACGCGCTGTCTCCGATCATCCATCCAGATGGAACAGATTGGCGTGCACCACTGTTGGTCAACTATGCTGTCACGTTTGCAATCGTGCTCGCCAATCACGAAGGAGACTTCTTATGGAACCTAGAATTGATGCCAGAAGGCACGCTCAAGAAGCCCAAAAGGCTATGCACGCAATCGAAAAATATCTCGCCGAATCTGGACTGGACCATAGCTTGATTCATCTCATGAAGATGCGCGCTTCCCAAATCAATGGCTGCGCGTATTGCATTGACATGCATTCGAAAGACGCTCGCGCCCTCGGTGAAACGGAACAGCGACTTTACGAACTCGACGCCTGGCGCGAAACGCCCTTCTACACCGACAAGGAACGCGCAGCATTGGCCTGGACCGAAGCCGTCACCTTGGTGTCAGAGACTCACGTTCCGGATTTCGTCTACGAAGAAGTCCGCAAATACTTCAACGAAGCAGAAATTGTGGATCTAACGCTCGTGGTAACGACAATCAACGCGTGGAACCGCCTGGCCATCGCTCTGCGAGCCGTTCCGGGCCATTACCGTCCGGCAGCTTCCACAGCCGCCGCCGCATCTTGAGAGGCGTTTTTAGCGGACGGGAGCTCCGTCCAGCACTTCCCGGACTTTTTTTGCCAGGCTCATTGGCGTGAACGGTTTTTGCAGAAAGGCCGTCTCGTTTTCGCTGATGCCCTGGCGCACAACCGAATCGTCGATGTACCCGGACATGAACAGAACTTTTATGCCGGGAATACGCATCGCGATCCGCTTGGAAAGTTCCGCCCCGCTCATTCCAGGCATGATGACATCGGTCAGAAGCAGATCAATTTTTCCCTGGTGCGTCTCAGAAATCCTCTCGGCTTCTTGAGGCAGGCGCGCAGGAAGAACCGTATATCCGCGCGCGGTTAAAATGGCGCGCACGAGATCACATACCGCCGGTCCGTCTTCCGCCAGAAGCACGGTTTCCTCGCCCGAATAAGACCTCTCTAATAAATCTGAAGATGAGCTTGGCACTTGCGCCGAATCGATGCGGGGAAGAAGAATGCTGAACGTCGTGCCCTCTGCTCGCTTGCTGGAAAAGCTGATGTAACCTCCAGCTTGCTGCACGATCCCATACACCGTCGAAAGACCCAGCCCAGTTCCTTTTCCAGACTGTTTTGTTGTGAAGTACGGCTCAAATACGTGCCCTTGGATTTGCGCATCCATCCCGATTCCCGTATCGCTCACGCTCAGTTCAACATAACGTCCCGGCTTGATGGCCTCCGCCTGGCCATTTCGGCCGGCGCCGATCTCCTGGTGTTTCGTTTCCAGGGTTAGTTTGCCCCCGTCGGGCATTGCGTCGCGGGCGTTCACTGCTAAGTTTAGAATCACCTGTTCGATCTGCCCGGCATCGGCTCTCACCGTACCGAGCTCGGGGCACAAATGCGTCAATATCGAAATATTTTCGCCGATGAGCCGCCTCAGGAGTTTTTCCACCCCGCTCACCGCGCTATTAAGGTTTAATGACACAGGCTGAATAGTCTGCTTGCGGCTGAACGCCAGCAATTGCCTCGTGAGCGCAGCCGCTCGGTCGCTGGCTTTTTGTATCTGTTCGACGTGGCCGCGTAGCTTCGGTTCTCCTGCCAGTCCTTCATTCAACACGGAGCCATAACCCGCGATCACCATCAAAAGATTATTGAAGTCATGCGCCACGCCGCCTGCCAGCGTGCCGATCGCCTCCATTTTTTGCGATTGGCGCAACCGCTCCTCCATCGCCCTGTATTCCGTGATGTCGCGCGACACCACGATGACTCCGATCGTCTTGCCCAGACCATCTCGATATGGGCTGTTCATCACCAAAAATGCGCGGGTCCCGTTGACCAGCGGCAGTTCATATTCGAACGTTTGTGCGTCGCCGGTTTCGATCACTAGCCGATCCGTTTCCGAGATCCGCCGCGCAGTCGCGAAATCGAAGAGTTGCGCTGCGGTTTTTCCCACAATTTCCTCAACTGGCTTCTCGAAGTATTTCGCAAACGCCGGATTAACGATGATGTAGTGCCCCTCCAAATCTTTGATGTATACGGCATCGCCGGTGCCTTCAAAGATGGATTTCAGTAGCGCGTTCTTTTCTTCCAGCGCTAGGTCCGATTGGCGCCGCAGCCTTTCGCTGAAAATAATTCGAGCGCTCGAGCATGCGAAGGACGCCAGAACCATTACGACCGCGACCCCCAGCTGCTTCTCCGCGATTCCCGCGGCCATTAGCAGCACAACCAGCGGAAAGATCATCGGGACGATGTGGATAAGTCCCCACTGGCCCAGATAATCTTCTTTGCCGCGCAATCGCTCCTCGGCCCCCGCCGCTTCCGGCAAGGGGCCTGATGTACCGGCCAGAATCGTCATCGCTAGAAACGGAAAGGTCCATGCCAAATCCCAGAGCGTGCCAGGTTGCAAGAACCGCGCGGGCTGGGCGCATTCCGTTTGCATCAATACGCGCGACGGCTAGGTATATCGACTTGACGAACTCTCGCGGGTAGATGTGGTCACCTTGGGCGACATTTTGTGCGGCTATATCCAACACCCGGAAATCAAATCACTGGGGCCGGATGGACAAAAATGTAAGACCGACACGCGCGGGCTGTTGCGCCGCATGGGGGTCAAGGGTGGTCTTCAGCACTGCATTGGAAAAGAGGTTTCGCGGTTTGAGCAAGGCAAAGAGGATTTTATCGAGAACATCGATGATGTGTGCATTCATTATGACGGTGGTCGGGTGGCCGCCAATGCAAGTCTAATCGCAGAGATCAGCGCACGTGGGTTGCGAAGAACAACCAAAGAGACGGGGCTTGATCGCAAGACGATACGGGGAATTCTCAATGGAGAGAAGGTGAAAACCTCAACACTGGCGAAGGTGGTGATGGGACTGCGGTCGGAGCAGGAGTGAGGGAGGGGACAGGCATTTGTCCCGTAAACCGACTTATCGGGAACAGGAACCATCGGCGATCCAGGAACAGGCCAGACTGTCACTTTTGCCAATAGCACCACCATATAAAATCAATGATATTCGCGTTCGTTCAAATTTCAGTTCGCATTTGTAGGTTTAGCTGCACCCAGGCCAACTGCGGATTGATGGTCGGCAGAAATCCCAACATCGCCCGGATCGGCAATGACGGTGGAATTCACATGTTTAGCGGTCGTTCGCCTCTTAGCGTGTCGATCCGCAGAACGATTTGGATGGTTAGATAGATGTTCACATCGGCCTTTGGATGGATTATCGCAGCGTCCGGAGTTGTCACCGCTGGGGCGGGTCTCGCGGCGTTCCTTGCCCCTCATCTGTTTTTGCGATTCGGGTTTGGAGCGGAAAGCTCTCAAAGTTCGATGACGTTCTTTGTCCGGCATTGGGGAGCACTAATCTCCGCGATGGGCGCACTGATCGTATGTAGCATGGGCGCTCCCGCGGTTCGCACACCGGTCTTGATTGCTGCCGCCGTCGAAAAGTTTGCACTCGGATTACTGATCTTTCTTGGGCCTGTGAGACGGACGAACGTAATGACAGCTACAGCAATCGGGGATGGCCTCTTTGCCATTCTGTACGTTGTATATCTCGCAGAGCACTAACAACACGAAACCGCGATTGAGCACTTTGACCGTTAATTATTTTGTTTGTGGTCTACAGTGCAGGCTGATGCGCACATCCGTACCGGGTCGACTCTGTTGGCTTGTATTTCGACGGGGATATTCTGCGTTGAGAGCGGAATCCACTCGTCGCGAATCACTTCTTGCGAGCATAACCCGCAGTGTTCAATAGGAGGCATCACATGAGTTTTCGCGTCGATAGCCGCATCCTCACTTTGGTAGGGCTAGAGTTTGCCTGCCTCTTCGTCGCTGGTAACGCCATTGCGCAGCAAGTCACGGGCACGGTGGGGCAAGCTGACGCCACCACTACTGTCAACGGAAAACAGCTTCCGCCGCCACCGCCCAAATTTGGTGGCGTGATCAAGCAAACAGCCCCTGAGTCTACGCCGTGGTGGCCGCCGCGAGTCGTTCCGCCTAAGGGCGCACCGAATATTCTCCTTATCATGACCGACGACCAGGGTTATGGCGTTTCCAGCACCTTCGGGGGTGTAATCCCCACACCTGCACTGGATCGGGTCGCGAAAGCCGGGCTGCGCTACACTCAGTTCCACTCCACCTCCCTGTGCTCGCCGACGCGTGCGGCATTGATCACTGGCCGCAACCACCACTCGGTCGGTTACGGGGTAATAGGCGAATTGTCCACTGGCTATCCCGGCTACGATTCCATCATCGGCGTGGAGAATGCCACCATCGGTAACATCCTCCAAGGCAATGGCTATTCGACATCGTGGTTTGGCAAGGACCACAACACCCCGTCTTTTCAGTACAGCCCCGCCGGCCCCTTTGATCAATGGCCTCTCGGCATGGGCTTCCAATATTTCTATGGCTACCTTGGTGGCGAAACCGACCAGTGGACGCCCTATCTTTTTCGCAACACGACTGCTGTGACTCCATGGGTCGGCCGCCCGGGCTACAATCTGACCACCGACCTGGCCGATGACGCCATCCATCACGTGCGTGAATTGAATGCGTCCGCACCCGACCAGCCGTTCTTTGTCTATTACGTGCCCGGCGGCAGCCACTCACCACACCAACCCACTAAGGAGTGGATCGACAAGTTTCACGGCAAGTTCGACATGGGTTGGGAAAAGATGCGTGAGCAGATCTTTGAAAACCAGAAACGGCTCGGAGTGATCCCGGCGGACACGAAGCTTACCCCATGGCCCGACGGACAGGCCGAGTATTCCGGCGCTAAGCTACCGAGATGGGACTCGCTGACGGACGTCCAGAAAAAACTCTACGCGCGCCAGGCTGAGGTCTTCGCCGCCTATACCGCGTACACGGACTATGAGATCGGCCGAGTAATTCAAGAAGTCCAGGACGAAGGTAAGCTCGACAACACGCTCATTATCTATATCTGCGGTGACAACGGCACGAGCAGCGAAGGAACGACGGAAGGCACATTCAATCAATTCACCGCATACAACGGCATCCTGAAGCTTCCGGAACCTTTGCAGATGCTCCACTACGATCAATGGGGCTCAGCCTCAACCTATCCGCACATGTCGGTGGCGTGGTCGTGGGCGTTCGATACACCGTTCAAGTGGACTAAGGCGGTGGCTTCGCATTTCGGAGGAACGCGACAGGGGCTAGCTATTTCCTGGCCCGGCCACATTACCGACCTGGGTGGCATCCGGACTCAGTTTCATCACATGATAGATATAGTGCCCACAATTCTGGAGGCCACTGGTATCCAGGCGCCGGATATGGTGGACGGCATCAAGCAGAAGCCGATCGAAGGTGTGAGCATGGCTTACACATTCGACAAAGCCAATACCAGTGCTCCTTCGAAACGCGATACGCAGTATTTCGAGATGGTTGGCTACCGCGCGATGTATCACGACGGATGGATCGCTGCCACGACTCCACCCGCGCCGGTATGGGAACTGGCAACCGGCAAGTTGCCCAACCTTCTGGACGGTTACAAATGGGAGCTCTATCACATCACTGAGGACTATTCGGAGTTCAACGATCTTGCCGCCAGCAATCCCGACAAACTTAAAGAACTGCAGGAGCTCTTTGTGAAGGAGGCCACCAAATATCAGGTATTCCCTTTGGATAACTCAGCCTTCTCGCGAGCGCTAACGCCGCGGCCGAGCGCCGTGGCCGGGCGCACGGTTTTCACGTACACGGGTGAGAACGCTGGGATTCCTGTCGGCAATGCCCCCAGCATCTTGGACAGGGATTACACCATCACCGCCAATATAACTATCCCCTCCGGCGGCGCGGAAGGAATAATTGCGACCGAGGGCGGCCGCTTCGGCGGGTATGCGCTAATGCTGAGCCCAAGCGCCAGGTGGATACTGAACAGTGGGGTCTTTAAGAAAATCTGCGCGTCCTTGTTAATCTTGGGGCTGCTCCTAGCCATCGTGGGTAAGGCGGGCAAGTTGAGAAAACGCTCCGCCTACGCTCTATTGCTGGTCGCTGCACTCGGACTAGTCGTCTCCTTCGCCACTGACATGTTCCACATCGGCCAAGGAAGGCCGGTGTTTGTCTACAATTTGCTTGACCTGGAGCGTTTTCGATGGGAAGGCCTCTCTTCATTGGGCGAAGGTAAACACACCATCGTTTTCAACTTCAAGTACGACGGGCCTGGTCCGGGTAAGGGTGGAACCGGCGTGTTGTCAGTGGACGGTACCGAGGTCGCCCGTAAGTCGATGGAGCACACCATACCAATGCTCGTGCCGTTCGATGAAACCTTTGACGTCGGACTCGATACCCGCACTCCGGTGGACTTTACCTACGACGTCCCATTCCGCTTCACCGGAAGCATTGACAGGCTGACATACAACGTCGGATCGTCACAGTTGTCAGCCGAGGATCAGAAGAAGGTCGATGAGGCTATGGCCGTGGTCAACAATTAGCGATCGCTAGTTGGGCGTGGAGTAAGGCCGCCTGACCGAATCAAAGGGGACGATTCGCAGAGTAACCCAGTTTTACTCAAAAAAAGTAGAGTTTAGGGATCGAAGTGAAATTCCAGACGGTTTATGCAGTTGTCGGCTTAGGCCGCGACGACAGAAGAGTCGATCATGCTCTCAAAGACCCGTAGTCTCTTGGCTCGCACCTGGCAGGCGGAGGCTTACCTGTCTCTGTTCTTGTGCCTTCTGGTCTTACTGGCTTTCGTGATCCCTTCTATCGGCGTGGAGAAGCACGGTATACCTCTTTACGCAGACATGGCGTTTTCCGTCGCGTCGGTCGTAGGGGCTGCGATTGCCTGGCGGAATCGCAGACTGTTTGCGCTTACGTCGCTCCTGGCTATCGTGGCGATTACATTGAGGTGGGCGACGTGGTGGAATCCAACACACACGCTCGTTCTCTGGAGTTTATCGAGCGGGCTCGCCGTCATTCTTGCGATTACGGTCGTATTGCTTTGGCAGGTGTTCCGCTCCGGGCCGGTTACCGTGAAGCGCATCCAGGGAGCGCTTGCGGCCTATCTGTGTATTGGGTTCAGCTGGGCACACGCCTACCACATCGCGGCATTATCGAATCCCGGCGCTTTCAACTCTGCAGGGAGTGATGTTTTACTCCCGACCAGTTGGGTCAACTATAGCTTTGGGATGCTGACAACAGTTGGCTACGCGGGAATAATTCCGCTGACTCCGCTTGCGCATACTCTTGGCTCTGGAGAGGCAGTGACGGGCCAGCTCTACTTGGCGGTGCTCGTGGCCCGTTTAGTTTCGATGCAGGTAAGCGTCGGAAAAGGGGGCCGATGAAAGTTCGACGCCGATGCCTTCACGATTGTGGGCAACACCTATGCATACCGCACTGTGGTTCGCTCCGTGCGATAGACTGTCCTGAATTTGCAGGAACGAATTCAGTTATCCCAGAATCGTGTGAAATCAACTCCTGGTAAACGCCGTTACAGGAAAAAATTGGAAATGCATCAAATTCGTACTTTTCACTTTTTTTACGGAAGCACATTTCATCGCTGCAATGCGTTTTTCTAAGTGTGTTTGTGACGCACGCGAATCGTATTTGCAAGTGGCCTAGTTTCAGTGGTTTCTGTAGGTGGAACATGTCAAAAACGTTTGCTTGTCCCTTTCGTAAGTATTTCCGTGAAAACATTTTTCCGCCGGATGAAAACCAACGTACTTCCATTTCAACGCTGTCGCATTCGGTGAAAATCGTTTCTCGCCGCGTGCACTTCAGCGTGGCTTAGAACGCATTGCGAGCGGGCACAACAACGTGCGGGCAGAACGCAAAACGCCACGGGGGGTGGTCCCTTTTTCGCGTGCGTATACGCATACCCCCAACCGCGTTGACAGGCGAAGAAAAGGCGGCAATACTGGCCTTTGATGATTGGCCAGCTTCGCGGACGCCTCGCCGAAAAACGCCCGAATCAAGTGCTCGTCGATGTCGGCGGCGTAGGCTATCTTGTTCAAGTCCCGCTTTCCTCCTACGCCGCGCTCGGCGAACTCCACACCGAAGTCACCCTTCTCATTCACACGCATGTCCGCGAGGACGCTCTCGCCCTCTACGGCTTTGTGTCTTCCCGCGAAAAGCATCTTTTTGAGTTGCTCCTCTCTGCTTCCGGTGTCGGGCCTTCTCTGGCCTTGAAAATTCTCTCTGGCATGAGCGTTGAGGAACTCGTCCCTGCCATTCGTGGCAACGATTTGGGCCGCCTAACTAAAATTCCCGGCGTTGGCCGCAAGACCGCCGAGCGCATGGTTGTTGAGTTGAAGGACAAGCTTGAAGCCGTCGTGTTAGAAACCCAGAAACCAACTGTCGCCTCCCCCGCAGGTGCGGAGGCCGACGTAATCTCCGCGTTAATAAATTTAGGCTACGATGCGCGCGCCGCCGAAGCCGCGGCAGCCGAGGCCAAGCGCGAAGGTGGCACAACGAATTTCGAGAAATTGTTGCGTGCAGCCTTGCAATCGTTAGCCGCGCCCAAAGGTCGCACCACTCATGCGGGAGCGTAAGTTTGGTAAGGCAGTTGTAGTGGCCGACCTTTAGGTCGGTCAGCGGTTTAAATATGTAGGGAACTCGATCAATGCCCGACGCTAGCGCAAAACGATCCATGGACCGAAACGAACAACACAGAATCGTCTCCGGCGCTTCCTACGACGAAGACGCCCGCATCGAAGCCAGCGTCCGTCCCAAGCGCCTCGACGAATACATCGGCCAAAAACGCGTTAAAGAAAACATTTCTATCGCCATCGAAGCCGCCCGCAGCCGCGGCGAAGCCCTAGATCACGTTTTACTGTACGGCCCGCCAGGCCTCGGAAAGACCACGCTAGCCCAGATCATCGCCAACGAACTCCAAGTTCCCATCAAGACGAGCGCAGGGCCGCTGCTCGAACGCAAAGGTGACCTCACGGCAATCCTCACCTCGCTCGAAGGCAAGGAAGTTTTCTTTCTGGATGAAATTCACCGCCTCCAACCCGCCGTCGAAGAAATCCTCTATCCCGCGATGGAAGATTTTCGCGTTGACTTAATCATCGGGCAGGGCCCCGGCGCCCGCATTCATCCATTTCAACTGGGCCACTTCACTCTCATCGGCGCCACCACACGCGCCGGACTGATCACAGCACCTCTGCGGTCTCGCTTCGGCATCGTCCACCGCCTCGATTTCTACGAGCCCGAGGATTTGCTGATCATCATTCACCGCTCCGCCAAAATCCTCAATATCCTTATGGACGACGGCGGCGCCGAAGAAATAGCACGTCGCTGCCGAGGCACACCGCGCATCGCCAACCGCCTGCTTCGCCGTTCCCGTGATTTTGCCGAAGTACGCGCGGCTGGGCGTATCACCCGTGCCGTCGCACAGGAAGCCCTGGCCATGCTTGGCGTGGACGAAAGTGGCCTCGACGAAGTCGACCGCAACCTAATGCTGGCTCTTCTCGATAAATATGGAGGTGGCCCGGTAGGCCTCGGAACGCTCGCCGCTGCCCTTTCGGAAGAAGAAGACGCCATCGAAGAAATCTACGAGCCCTATCTCATGCAGATTGGTTTGATTGACCGCACACAGCGCGGCCGCGTGGCCACCGCCCGCGCCTACGAATATTTCGGCAAAGAACTACCCAAGCGCCAGCCTCGCCTTTTCTGAGCCTGTCGCGGGATTTCTATACCTACATATCTGCTGTACCAGAATCGAAGTGTCACGGTTTGCTAGAATGAATCGACTATGAGCGTAATCGACGAAGTTCTTCAAGCTAACGAACTCTATTCCCGCACCCACGAATTGCGCCGGCTAACGCCGCGTCCCGAACGTCATCTAGCCATCCTGACCTGCATGGATACGCGGCTTTCCATTCGCACTCTCGGGCTGAAAACCGGCGACGCCCACATCATCAGAAACGCCGGCGGCATCGTCACGGAAGACACCCTGCGTTCCCTGGTCATCTCCCACTACCTTCTGGACACCAAAGAATTCATGGTCATCAACCATACAGATTGTGGCCTGATGCTTACTTCCGAACAGGATTTGAGAAACAGAATCCAGAATCGCGCGGGAACCGCAGCCATCTCTCCAGCCTTCTTTTACGCCTTCCAGAACATCGACGAGAATGTTCGCCATCAGTTGCAGAAGCTACGTACGCATCCTTGGGTTCCCAAGGAGGTCACAGTGCGAGGCTTTGTGTATGACGTGGCCAGCGGCAAACTTCGCGAAATCGCAGCCAGTTAGCAGCGAGGCGCCAAGCGCATATCAAAATGCCCACGATCTATCTCTCGCTTGGTTCAAACATAGGCGACCGCCAAGCCAACGTCCGTGCGGCAATCGCCGCGCTGCCGTCCGCTGGCATCCGGGTCAATCAGGTTTCGTCGCTATACGAAGCCGAGCCCGTCGACTTTCTCGACCAACCGTGGTTTCTCAATTGTGTAGTGGAAACAGAAACGAGCCTGGACCCCCATGCTTTGTTGCAGGCGTTATGCTCCATCGAAGCGCAACTAGGCAGCAAAAAAGACTTCGCAAAAGGTCCGAGGAAAATCGACCTGGATATCCTTCTATACGGCGCCGAAACGATTGCAACTCCAGACTTGCAAGTGCCCCATCCGCGAATGCTCCAGCGCCGCTTCGTTCTCACGCCCTTAGCCGAAATCGCTCCCAACCTGCAACACTCGTCTTGGCCAGCCACCGCCGCAGTTCTGCTTGATCACATTGCGGATAGCAGTCGAGTGACCCGCCTCAATCCGTAGGGGCACGGCACGTTTAACCTGAGCTTCGAAGGGCCGTGCCCGTCTTCCTGCGTTCACATAGTCTCCGTCTTAAGCACCGCGCCTCAAGACGTCCGGTGCAACAACAACCGATGCAAAGTCATCGCCCGCGGCGCAATCGAATCCAACTCAATCAAAGAGAGCCTACCTTCCGTAATCTCCCTCCACCGGTAAACCCCCGGCTCGCTCTCCACCACCTCTCTCCCATTCAAATTACGCAAAAACTCCCGCGCATCCGTAATCGCCGCCGTCTCCCGGTAAGTCGGCCGCGCCAAAGCCTCCACCGCGTAACTTCGCAGCAGTTTGCCCCAATAATGTTCAAACAACTCCCCGGACGCAAAAATGTCGCTCCATGCCACTTCCCCGCCATACGCCACGACCACGCCAACAACGCGCTCGCCCTTAAGTCCAAGAGTCGCTCGATCAAACCGTCTGCGCAATTCCTCGACAAACTCATCGACCGAAGCTCCTGCGCGGCTGTGCTCATAAATTTTTGCATAGGACTGCGTAGGCGCCGACGTGGCAATGGTATCCCCGATGATCTCAGCGCTAAGTGCTGCTGGCGGCGGTGGAGAGGCTGCCGCCCGTCCCCCAGCTCCGCTAGGTACCGCTTTTGGCGCAGCCAGAGTCCCGGAGCGCACCGCATTCCACACTTCCTTCTGGTTTTGGGCGACGGCCGCCTGCTCACGCACACTCGGATGCACAATCGTCTTAGCTTCTCCAAATTGCGAGCTCGCTCCCGTCCACCGCCCATGCTCTACGCAAAAGACGTCCAGCGGCAGTGGTTCCGAGCCAACCGGCACAATCCGGTCCTTCCCAATAATGCGGTCCTGCTTTCCCCCGCTCACCAACTCGCCTGCCAAGAGCAAAAGCGGCCGCTTGCTGCGGTTGATCAAAACAAGCTGGTTGACGCTCGCGACGGTGTTGTACTGCGGCACGGCCACCGGCCGCCCGTCTCGCGTCCGGGCCAAACCAGCCGCCCCCTGCTCGCTGACAATTACCTCTCCGCTCGAAAGCCCTTCATCCAAAGTCAAGAACGGCGAAGTGTCCTGCGTGGAGGAACTCACGACCGGGAAAATAGTGATGTTCTCGTAAGCCACAGGATCCAATAGACGCCAATTTCCTTCCGGTTTCCCCGGCACCGGGTTCGGTGCGGCACCAATAAGCGCCAAGCCACCCAATGCGCTCATCCCAAACAAGCTCCCCAAAATGGTCCCCAGCATAGATCGATCCATAAACCCTCCTTCGCGCGACCCTTTCAGGACGCACCTAGGGCTTAGAACGACCATCTTTGATTTTCTTGCAGGGTAAATGGCAGGAAAACCTGCAGAATTCGGCTATGCGCGAGAGGTTGCTCCGCCATGCTCTCGCTTCAGCTAATGCGCTTCAGTTCACTTGAGCCGATTCGCTTGACCGTCTCCCCAGCGCCCGCTTCCATGCACTGCAAGCGCTGCTGAGATCCTCATCGCCGTAGTACCGTTGAATGGCCAATGCGGCCAAGTGCGTCGCTCGATGGATCAACTTCAATTCGAATGCCGTAGGCGTTCGCGGAATGCAGCAGTACATCTCGAAGGACCCCAATACGCCTTCGTCCCGCAGAGGAATATCCGCGGACCAATAAAGATGCAGTCCAAACTGCAGCGCCCCCTTGGCAATCGTTTTAAAATCACGCTCTGTGTCATCCGGCAGCAACATGACCGACACGATGTTTCCAATCTGCAGATCGATGGCGGTGCACAAGCTGTTCAGAACCTCTGCAAGCGGCGCCCCCATCGAGATCAAGTCCAGAATGTTTTTTTCTCCGAGCAAATCCGGCTGCTTCTTGCCGGTTCCCCGGCCGTGCAAGTGCAAGTGCCTGATGGCCCATTTGGTTCGGAGTCTATCTTCTCTCATTCGCCTGTCCTCCTAATCCTGCCTCCTAGCCGACCCCCGAGCCTGTTACAACTCACTGTTCGCTCGCTTCGCCGACTTACCCACTTCGCGTTGCTCGGCGTTAACTGACACTTGCCGCGCGGGCCCAACCGGCACGAACTTTATTCGTTTGCCCTTCATCTCATACAACGCAGCGTCCGCAGAATACAGCAGTGGTCCAACGGATTCCGCATCCCCGGGATAGGCCGCCACACCCACACTCACCGACAGCAGGGGTTCTTCCTCATCCTTTGCGAGAAGCTCGCAGATTCGCTCGCCCACCAACGCAGCATCGGCCGCTCCCGTTTCCGGCAGCACCAGCGCAAATTCATCTCCGCCTTGTCTTGCAGCTGTGTCGATAGAACGGCAGCAGCTTCGTAATACATTCGTAAGCCTGCAAAGCGCACGGTCTCCCACCAGGTGGCCGTACTTGTCATTGATATTTTTGAACTGGTCTACATCGAGCAGCAACAGCGCGAATTCGCGCCCTGTACGCTTTGAGCGGCTGATTTCCGTGTGCAGCACCTCGAAGAGACGCCTGTGATTCGCCAGTCCCGTCAGCGAATCGCTCTCCGCCTGCTCTCTAAGTCGCACTTCCCGCGCCTGCTGCTCCGTTACGTCTCCCACAATTATCTCGTAGCCGTCGAACGCTCTGTTTCCTGTGTAAACCGCGCGTCCGCTCATTCGCACCTTTACCGTCGCGCCGTCTTTCCGCAAACACTCCATCTCGAACCCTTCGATCCCTGCGCCCGCTCTGAGGCACTCATTCCAGCGTTCGCGCACTTCACCATCTCGAATTACATCCCTCGCAAAATCTGTTTGCAGGAATTCCTCTCTGGACGTATACCCCAGCATGCTCAGGAGCGCTGCATTTGCATAACCGAATTTCCCCGTCGTATCCACGCGGCAGATTCCGTAAGTAGGGTTTTCAACGAGTGCGCGATAGCGCGCCTCCGCACTTGCGCTGGTTTTTTCCGCCTGCGCCAGCTCTTCACGCAGCTTCTTTTCTTCGAGCGCTCGTCGAGCTGCCATTGGCAAGTGCTCCATATGTTCGGGTTCGATAAAATCGTAAGCGCCATTTGCTGCCAATGCCGCCCTGGACTCTCTTCGCAAACTGGTTGTCACGAAGACTAACGGTACGCTGCGCACCATTTGGCGAAGAGCCTCCAATGCCTCGGATCCGCTCCAGTTGGGACTTGGATATTCCGCTACAATCAGGTCAAACGGCTCTTTGCGCAGTTGTTCGACACATTGCCCCAGAGTCAAGACGATATCCGCGTGAACCGCGAATTCCGCCCTCTTCAGCTCCTGCAAACAAGAGTCGATCTCATCAGCGTCGCGGTGAACAAACAGGACACGCAAGGACTGCCACCTATTTGCAGCTGCACGTCGGCTGGCACCGTCGTGATCATTTAGCCTGGGTTGGCTTCCGGACAGGGGAAACATAAACAATACCCTTCAAACCCCACTTGAGCCGCCCTAAGGTGGGGACCTCGGCAAAAGTGATTGGCACACCCAAACCTTAGTAGGAATTAATCTCCGAGTCTGTCCCCTTTTAGACAGTACCTCCTCTGCTCACTTTGCTAAATTTCGAAGCGTTTTCAACGGTTCACGCACTAGTTCCTATACGGCCCAGGTACTGGTGCGACCGCAATCTCAGCAAGGAGGGCCACCATGTCCGCGAATTGTCCCGTATGCCAAAGTCACCGAATCCATCGCTCCAAGCGTCGCGGAATTCTCGAATCTTGTTTTCTCGCAGTCCTCTTCGTTCGTCCATTCCGTTGTTTGACGTGCGATCATCGCTTTTTCCGCTGGTCTCTCAACGCGAACCCCAGCGCAGCGCGACCCCAAACTCTACGCCTTCCATAGTGTGGTTCACGCTATGAAAGCCGGAACAGACTCGACTTTCATGATCTAGCTGTTCAGCTACCATCTCGCGGAAAGTGCCAGCTTTACGAGCACTCTCGTCGCAGTGTCTGTGGCCCTTTGTGGGCAGCATCGGCCGCAGAATGTGCATTTAGCGCCACCTGAATCAATCGCCCCCCATAGCCACTGTTCACTTTTGCACACTCTGGCGGTGGAGTCCTTGGTATTGTGGGTCTGTACTCTAAGCAGCCTCGAAAGGGCTGCCTCTCCTAGCCCCCATGAAGAAAAAGAACTCCAACGCCGGGGATCCCCGTCCCTTCGACCCGCAGGCTTTTCTCGATACCGCTGGAGTATCAAGAAAAGTCGCCGAATTTAAGCGAGGTGAATCCATCTTTGGCCAGGGAGACGGTGCGAACACCGTTATGTACATTCAGAGGGGCGGCGTAAAGCTCTCCGTTGTGAATGGCTCGGGCAAGGAAGCCGTTGTCGCGATGTTTGGTCCGACAGACTTTTTTGGCGAAGGCTGCATGGCAGGCCAAGCGCTCCGTATGGCGACGGCGACAGCCATTGCTCCCACCACCGTTCTTGTTATCAACAAAAACGAAATGCTTCGTGTGCTCCATGAAGAGCACGAGTTATCTGACCGTTTTATCGGCTATATGCTCGCCCACAACATTCGCGTGGAAGAAGACTTGGTCGATCAACTCTTTAACTCCAGCGAGAAGCGCCTGGCCCGAACTCTCCTCCTGCTCGCCCGTTATGGTGAACAAGATCGGCCGGACCGGAGCCTCCCTCAAGTCTCACAGGAAACCTTGGCCGAAATGATCGGCACCACGCGTTCCCGCGTCAATTTCTTCATGAACAAATTCAGAAAACTGGGTTTCATCGAATACAACGGCAAAATCAAGGTCAACAAATCCCTGCTGACTGTTGTCCTCCACGAATAGCTCGAACCCGATCCAACTGCCAGTTCTCTCTGTCATCAAACTGCTCGTATTCGTTCCTCCGTGAACTCTGTGTCCCCTGCGTTAAAAAACCCTTTCCACAACACCTCCCAAAAACACCCAGAGAGCATAATTCCTGGCAAAGACATCTTTCGCGTTGGATATGTCTTCTGACCCGCTACGATTTAGGCGGACTTAACTCATACTCATGCGGCGGCTCCGCCCCAAGTAAATAGCGCACGAAGTAATCCCACCGTCGCCGCGTCATATAAAGCGTCGCGCTTCCGTACCCGTGGTGCTGGTTGGGCAAAAGCAAAAGATCAAAGTCCTTGTTGGCCTTGATCAATTCGTCCACCACCAATAGCGTGTTGTACGGCGGCACATTGTCATCCAGCGTCCCGTGTGCGAGCAGTAGATGTCCCTTCAGGTTTTTGGCCAAGTGCTGATTAGCTTGGTCATCGTAATTGGTCGTGCCGTTCGTATTCTTAACCAGCAGTCCTTGATACCGTTCTCCCCAATCATCCTCATATTCGCGATTATCATGGTTGCCGGATTCCGAGATCCCCACTTTGAAAAAATCAGGATAGCGAAACATAGCGTCGGCGGTAGCGTATCCTCCGCCCGAGTGGCCGAAAATTCCCGCGCGCGCGATATCTATCCACGGATATTTTTGGGCCAACTCGCTCATCCCAACGATTTGGTCGGGCAAAGTGTTGTCGCCCATATTTCCATAGTAGAAGTCGTGGAATTTCTTCGACCGCAATGGATTGCCCATGCCCTCGATTTCCACCACCACGAAACCGAGTTCCGCGAGGGACTGTCCATCGCCACGCCCCGGCGCGAAACCCCAATAGCCAACGCTACCTCCCTGCGGTCCCGGGTAAATCCGATTCACGATCGGATATTTTTTTGTCGAATCGAGGTTTGTCGGTTTGTACATCAATCCATAAAGGTCGGTAACGCCGTCGCGCGCTTTCACGGTGACAGGAAACGGCGGCTGCCATCCTGCCGCAAGAAGCTTGGAGATGTCCGTTTTCGCGACTGTCGAGATCAACTTGCCCGCAACGTCGCGCACCACGGCCACGGCGGGTACATCAGGTTTGGAGTAGCTGTCGAAAAAATACCGTCCTGAGGTCGAGAAGCCGACTTCGTGGTTTCCGCTTTCCGGCGTCAATAAACCGAGATTCTTGCCGTCAAATCCGATGCGATAAAGATGTGCGAAGTAAGGGTTCTCGCCTTTCTCGCGCCCGAGCCCCACAAAATAAAGCACGCGATTTTTTTCATCGACGCGCAGCAGTTGGGTGACAACCCAATCGCCGGAAGTGATCTGGTTTTTCAGCTTGCCCGTCGACAGATCGTAAAGATACAAGTGGCCCCAATTATCGCGCTCGGAAAACCAAATGACCTCGTTGGAACCAGGCAGGTAGCGCCAATTTACTCTGCCCCAGCCGGATTCGTACTGAGTGGTGGCCGTTTCTTCCAGGACGTCGCGCACGGCTCCAGTCGCAGCATCGGCCACACGCAGTTGCTCATGTTTATGCTCGCGTGAAGTTGACACGAATGCCAGACGCGTCGCGTCCGGGCTCCACTCCACGTCGTCCCAGTCGCTGCCCCGGCATTCCACGTCGTCGCAAAGAGTCGTCCGGTGCTGGTCCGGCGGAAGCTGCAAGCGAATCACTTTGTGCGCGTCCAGATCAATCACCACTCGCTGAATCGTAGTCACTACTTCATCGCCCGGCAGCGGATATTTCCACGCCTGAAGTACCGGATGGCCAACTTTCGTTTCGACAAGATACATTTCGCCGACGCCGCGCTGATCTTGTTGAAATGTCGCGATCTTTCTGGAGTCGGGCGACCACAAGAGAATCGGCCGGTCACTGTGAATCCACCCGGCATTATCGGTCGCGTAGCCGAAGTCCTTCACCCCGTCGGTTGTGAGCTGCGTTTCTTTGTTGGTGGCCACATCACGCAGCCAGAGATTGTAGTCGCGAATAAATGCCGCACTCTTGCCATCAGGCGAAATCTCCTCTTCAGGACGTTCCTTCGCGGCCTTGGCGGTCTTGGGTTCGGCGGTACACTTGCTCCCTTGCAAATCGCACGTCCACTGCTGGCCCTTCACCTGAAACGAAATCGATTTGCCGCCAGCAGAAAACTCAAACGCCATAAACGGTAGGTGCGCCGCGTTGTAGGAAGCTCCGGCTGCCGAGGAGAGCGCAGCAGCGATTTTGGCGTGGTCAAACGCCGGTTGCCGCGTGCCGTGCGCAGCGTCAAAGAGCACGAATTCACTCCCGTCCGGCCCCGTGTCGCGGAACGAATAACGATCATCAGGGAGCCATTTGCCGCGTACGTCATGAAAAACCAGCGGCCGCACGTTGTAAATCATGAATTTTTCAGCGTGCTTGTAATCCTCAGCGGTGAGAACCCGCCGCCCCCCGGAATCGGCTTGTTGCGCGGCCAACGGAATCGCAACGCAGCTTACTAATGCCGCAGTCAAAGCAAATCGAAACAGGAGAAAAGTCGTAGTCACTCGCAATCGCATTCGATCCCTCGTTGATCTCGGTCCATAACCACAACTCCACAGACAGTTTGGACGCGGTAGCATCGCCCTTGCATGCCGCAGAAGTCAAGTAAGGCGCAGTAAGGCGCATGTCGTAGCACAAGCACTCCTGCCTCCTGCGGTTTCACAATTCTCGCGAAACCAGCGCACAGCCAAGATTGGCTGTGCCACAACTGATCCAAATTACGCTAGCCCAGAAATTTTAAAGGGAGGCAAACAAGCGAAAAGTGCACGAAAGGAAATAAACACAAGCAGGGTTTCAGAAGCTCGTCTTAGCGGTCAGTCCCGCCCAAATTAGTCCGAGGCTTGCTCCTACCGCTCTTAGAAGCCTCGCTCTCTTGTTTTTCGTACTCAGCAATTTCTTCATCACTGTAAGAATAGGAGTCCCGCGAAGCAAACATCGAGTTGGACCGTCCCGCCTGCTTCTTCTTCTTCCGGATGGCACCAAACTCGTGTCGCACCTGTCGTATCGGTCCTTCGATGGCCTTCACTTCCACAAGCAGATCGCTGACTTTCTCGAGAAAATCGTGCAAATGGAAAGGCCGCACCACGTACTGTGCCCGCGCCAATTCGAGCGCCGCAACGTACTGGCTGCCGGTCATTTCCGGCACCAGATAAAGGGCACGAATCCGCCCTCCCTCTTCATAGGAAACGCCGGCCAATTCGCGAAGCGTGATGAAAATTGGGGTGTCAGTGCCGGCCAAAGCAATGTTGGCGATGACCAAAGACCACTCGCCGGACTTGAGCTCTGTCAGGAGCTGCTTGGGGTCCTGAACCAAGCGGACTCGCCAGCCTTCCGAATCCAGGATTTGACGCAGCGCACCCTGGTTGTTGTCGTCGTCATCCAGAATAAGAATGCCGACCTGCTGCGGCTGGACAGGAGTAGGGGTCGCCATCAAATAAGTATAGCGCTGAGCCTGCGCCCCCCGATTGGACAAGCAAGTGCCTGCCGCGTATCGGCCAATGCCGGACCAACTCAGTCCTAGAGGTGTGGCGGAGCTTCAGGAACCGGAGAGGTCGGCGTTTGCCCCTTCTTCGATGTTGCCCGCGAAAGAACGAGATGAACTGCAGTAGGATTGGCAATATCCGGAATGGTAACCGCTTTGACGAGAACGAATAGGAGCTTTCCGTGCCCTGTGATGCTGGCAGAAACTGCAAACGGAATCTTGCTTGTGGTTTTTGAAGGGTCAAACTTCAATGCAAACGATACTGGCGCCGCGCGCCCGCCAATAGGGATTCTCTCCTCGGCGACAACGGCAGCGGGATCATCAGAATCATGGCTAATATCTCTAAGTTGCACAATCAGAACGGCATCCGCAGGCAAGGCGGGAGCAGTCCCAAAGGTTGCCGTTCCATTGATTGATCCGGCGGTGGGAGCGACTGGCGGGTACGAACTCTGCAGGTGGCACTCCTCCGCCAGCATCTTTGGATGCGAGGCATCGGCGTTGTCTACAAGGAAGCCGTCTTCGCCAGTGCTCGACCAGACCACCAAGCCCGCCGCGTATTTGATGTCCGAGCCTGAGCCGGAGTCGGTTTCAACCTGCTTCATATTGTAGATGTGCCCATTCAAGGTCAGCCGCGCCGCCTTGGTCTCCAGCAGAATCACAATTCTTGTGCCGCCAGCGCAAAGGTACTCGCGCCGCGGCAAAGCGTAGCGAAGTGAAGATCGAGGTGAGGAATGAGGCGGCCGAGCGGGAGTTTGCTGCGCGGGCTGTGGGGCCGACGCAGTCGGTGCTTGGTCCGGCGAAGATTGCTGGGCGCTTAAAGTAGGATGCAGCAAGCTGAGTGACACCGAGGCGGCGATGGCGATGACTACTGCCGCCACGCGAAATGCAGGCATGAACATACTTTCCATCCTAGCGCAGAAACCTGGCAGCGAAAGCCTTATTGGCCAATCACAAGGTCATATCCGTCCAACACCTTGAGCTGGCTGGTACCATCCCAGAACATCTTGTAAATCCCCAATGGCCTTGCCGATGACTCGCGGCCAGTGAAATAAATCTGCAGGCCATCGCGAGACCACTCAGCGAAAGAACTCGTCAAGTTTGGCGGACTCAAAAGCACGCGGCGTTTGGATTTGATCTCATAAAGAAAAACCGCCTGCCCCGCCGGCGCACCGGTAATTTTAACGGCGTCTTTACTCGTAGCCTGGGCATTCTTCAAGTAGGCCGCTGCAGCTGCTGGCACCAATTCAGCTGAAACCAATAGCAAGTCCGGGTTGAGTGGATGAACGCGCACGGTATTCGCGCTGGACAACCCAAATTGATCCTTGCCGTACAGATCTGCGCTGGCAAGAGTTTGCTTCATAGTTCCGTCATCCCCAATCCAAGAGAGGCTTTGCAGGTCACCGGCTAGAAGCGTTTGCGCATCCGCCCAACCGTAGAGGCTGACAGCTTCGCCCGGATACGCGAGAGCCGCTTTTTCGGGCGCATCCGCTAGCATGGTCCAGACCTGCCACTTGGCACCGTCAAATTTTAGGAACGCGATGCGCGTGTCGTCCGGCGACCAAAACGCTTGCTGCACGGGCCCCCTGGGCAACTCGGTGGACTTGCCAGTAGCCCAGTCATAAACGGAAATCGTGCGCTCGGCCGCTTTTTCTGCGCCCTTTTCCTCGGTCGTGTACAGCAAGCGCTTTCCATCATGCGAAAGAGCCAGCTGATCACCCCCTTTTCCTGGCACAGCGCGCGCTACGCTGCCGCGCTTGATGATTAGCTTGCCGCTGGCATTGATATACGCCACAGCAACGGGCGCCTTGAAGTGCGTAATCGTCGGTGGGGCAGGTTTGTCTTTGGCGTCATCATCATCGTCGGTAGGCTGATTGTTGATTTTCGGGAAGAGCTCTGTGGCCACCCGCGCGCAACCTTGCATTGCACCGATCTGGGCGTGCTCTACCGATGCAGTGAAGGCGAACTTGGTGGTTGAAGCCGGGTCGGTGCAAGCTTCTCGGGTTATATGTACCGAAACCGCGGCGCCCGTCTGAGAGTCCTTGGCATGGTAAGTCCATGAATCCGTAGCACCCTCGCGAGCAACGTCAGTTGGTTCCAGCGGGATCGGGGGATAACCGTTTCGATCAAGCCGCTCCGGCCCTCGCAGGCCGATACGCAGACTCCAGGATTGGTCGTTGCCTTGAACCAGAAGCAGGATGGGGTAGTGGGTTGATTGAGGGGTTGCCGGTATGACTGCGGGTTTCTTGGCTTGGGATGTAGAGGCGGTAGGCGGACCCGACGCCTTCGGCAGGGGCTGTTGCGGCGGAAGCTGTTGCTGAGGTTGAGCTTGCTGCGCCTGCTGCGTTTGAGCAGTACATAGATAGGCCGAGAAAAGCACGGCGGACGCACCTAGAAGCAACCGTGCTAGTGGGGACTGTTGCACGCGGATCCTCCCGAACAAGCAGGATACCCTCTGGCGCGGAAGCGCACAATCCGCGTAAAGGTTCGGCGGCACCATGTCGAACCAAGAGGCTATGTCAGCAATTTATGACGAATAAAAAGCGAAAACTACTTGACATGGCGAACAAAAAGCGAAATACTTGGCCGTGCTTCGAGGTGGGCTATGTCTCCAGTTCTTTCCTCCACGGCTCGGACTTTTGGTATCCGACGCCGCCACGCAAGACAATCTACGGCAACTCTCTTTCCTGTTAGCCCCTATGCGACAAGCCCAACACCAAGGGCCGGTGATTCGCCAGGCAGCAGCCACAATGTCTATGACAGTGTCAGCGACAAAGTGGAAGCTGCAGCGGGAATCGGCTTAGGCGGCAGCACTTCGGGTTACACCACGGCGGATTGCCCCCCGCCGACCTCGCAAGAGGCGGTCCCGCACGGCCTAGAAAACCGCGCGGATCACCGGACCCAAGACGCAGCCGTACCGCTGGTGGGCATTGCCCGCCTCGCAGCATGCTCTCCGCCTGCGGAGAGCCACCGCAAGTCCGCCGAGCGGCCCGAGTATTTTCTGCTGCCGGTGAAATCCATCCTAAACCGCTGCGATTCGGCGCGCGTTCCGTTCGACTGGACGATCAATCCATATCGAGGTTGCGAATTCGGCTGCCTCTACTGCTACGCCCGCTACACGCACGAGTACATGCAGCTCGATGGCGGCGAATTCGAGCGAAAAATTTTTGTGAAAAAAGATGCAGCCCCGTTGCTGGCCTACGACGTTGCCCACAAATATTCGTATGAGTCCGAAAGCTCGGGTGGCGAAAAGCCCGAGCACATTGCGATCGGCACAGCTACCGATCCTTATCAACCAGCAGAGCGAGAATATGGCGTGACGCGCGCGTGCCTCGAAGAATTATCCAAGCGCGAGGGCCTCAGCATTTCCGTAATCACCAAATCGAATCAAATCGTGCGAGACATTGATATTTTCAAAAAGATTGCCGAACGCTCCGAGCTTTCCCTCAACATCACCATCACAACGCTACGCGCAAGGCTGGCGCGATTGCTCGAACCCCGCGCTCCTCTTCCAGATCTGCGAATTGCAGCCGTGAAGCAATTGCGAGAAGCGGGCCTCCGGGTCGGAGTCTCCGCCTCGCCGCTCATCCCGGGCATCACCGACCGCGAAGGCGAACTCGAAGCGGTAGCCGAAGCCGCGCACAAGGCAGGCGCTCAGTGGTTTTTCTCGGGCGTGCTCTTTCTAATGCCATCCTCCGCCAAACAATTCCTGCCATTCATCCGGGAAAAATTCCCCCGTCTAACAAAACAGTACGAAGAGTGGTACTCAAAAGAAGCTTACGCCCCAGAGAAGTACCGAAAGCAAATCGCCGACCGCGTAGCCCGCCTAAAGCAAAAATACGGCTTCGAGTCTCGCTTGGCCCGCGACACACAACGCACAACGCCCTGCACCCAAATGAAGCTAGGCTGGGGTGCTACAAGCTCCGCCGCGGACTTGCAAGGCGCCGCAGGGTAGGGAATCGATCAATGCTTAGGACTTCCCCGCTCTCTCAATTAGAGCCCGCAGCACAGTTTCCAGGCTGACCCTTCCTTTTTGCGAGCCAGCTTCGCCATTCTCGAATTCAATCCAGCCTTCGTTGAAGCCGTCGAGCATTCGCGCTCGTGGCCCGGGGTTCTTCATGCCCTGCGATTTGAAGAGTGGCTCCCAAGTTTCGCATGGAACCACCTCCATTCGCACTGGGCGCCCAAGCAGACGGGCGAAAGTAGCTGCGATCTCGTTCGGAGTTACGCGATGTGGGCCTTCCAACTCGACGACGCGGTGATCCTTCCACGTTTCGCGGAGCAGTTCGGCGGCGACGCGCCCGATGTCCGCGGTGGCAACCATGGGAAAGGGTTTGTCGAGTGGTTGGAGAAAGCTCGGAACCACGCCGCCGCTGGTTGCTGGAGCGACGTCCCAGGCCGCGTTCTCCATGAACCACCCGGGCCGCAGAAACGTAATCGGTACGGGCGACGTTCGCAGCTCTTGCTCGATGAGCGTGTGCTGCGAAAGCAGGTTGGATTGGATTGCCTGCGCTCCGATGGTTGACAAGTAGACGACTCGATCTGGACGAGCCGCGTCCAACGCCACGCGCAACGCCGCAGCTATGGCACGAGCCTCGGGGAACTCCGGCAAGGGATCAAAGCTCGGGGGAACGAGTACAAAAACTCCTTCCGCCCCTTTAAATGCCGCGGCAAGTGCGGCCGGGTCATTTATATCCGCCGTCGCAACCTCACAGCCGCACTGCGTCCAAACTTCACCCTTGCTCTCGTCGCGCACAACCGCGCGGACGGGCCGTTTCGCCGCCAGAAGATTGCGCGCTACTTCACCACCCGCGTTCCCGGTAACACCCATTACTGCAAACATTTTCCGCTCTCTCCTTTAGGTGATCAAAGGCACTACTGTTTGGAACACCAAGCGCAAACGAATTGGATGATTTTGCCTGGGTACATGGGTGTACTTCGGCTTTCGAGGCCTTTAGACAAGTACTGTTTGCCAGTGATGTTGCCTGTTTCGGCGCGCAGCGATTGCGTCGAACTTTCTCAGCCTCAATGACGCTCGGCTGGTTACGGCCCCGGAGGGAGGTGAGCTTCGAAGTAGCCGAGAATGTTTGTATAAACGTCCATGCTCGTGCCCTGGCCCTCGAAGATGCCATGCGTGCGGCCCGGGTAGACGCGCATATCGAATTGCTTGCCGAGCGAAATCAATTTGTTGACCAGCAGTTCAAAACCCTGGAAGTGCACATTGTCGTCGCCCGAGCCGTGCATGACCATTAAGTCTCCCCGCAAGCCGTTGGCAAAATTGATCGCTGAGCTTTGTTCGTAGGCCTTCGGACTATCCTGTGGCAATCCCATATACCGCTCTTGGTAGATGCTGTCGTAGAGCCGCTGGTCGGGCACAGATGCAACGGACACACCAACGCTGTAAACTTCGGGATAGCGAAACATCAGATTGAGTGTTTCCGTCCCGCCGCCGCTCCAACCCCAGACTCCGACGCGCTTCGCATCAATATACGTGTGAGTTTTCTCCAGCGATTGAAGAGCGGCCGCCTGCTGCTGAGACGAAAGCGGCCCAACATTTCCATAGACGACTTTGCGCCATTCGCGGCCACGCGGAGCGGGTGTGCCTTGATTGTCAAAGCTCGCCACCAGATACCCGGCGCTGGTAAGTGCGCGGTCGAACATGGAAGGCCAATGGTCTGCAGTGGTTTGTCCAGCTGGTTCGGAATAGACATTCACAATCAGCGCATATTTCTTCGCAGGATCGAAATTCGGCGGCTTCATCAACCACGCGTCCACCATCAGTCCATTACCCGCGTCCACTTTCACGAATTCCGCAGGCCCACTCGATAGCGGCTTCACGCGCTCGCCAAGCGCGGAATTGTCCGCGGTGTTTCGCATGACGCGATGATCGGGCAAGTGCACCACTTCAGACGTGAGTGGTTCATTGAAAGAGGAGAAGTTGTGAAAGGCCCATTCGCCGTTCGGCGAAATGGTGTAGGAATGCGTCCCAGGCTTATTCGACGGTGTGACGCGCTCAGGCGCAGTCGAGCCGTCCAACCGCGCGCGATAAAGATACCGCTGCGTCGGATTGTCCGGCGACGCGATGAAATAAACCCACTTCTCATCTGGGCTGACACGGTCGACGCTTACCACATCGAAGTCGCCATGCGTAACGAGTTCCGCCTTGCCGGATTCGCGCACCACGCGATACAGATGCCTCCAGCCATCACGCTCGCTCAGCACCAGGAATTCGCGGCCCTTGTTAACCCACAAAACCGACGCATTCACATCCACCCACGCACGATCCTCGTCAACGAACATAGTTCGCGCCACGCCGGATGCCGCATCCGCGAGCAGAAATTCATTCTTGTTCTGTAACCTGTTCATGTGTTGCAGCAGCACATGGCCGGAATCAGCCCAGCCCATCTGTGGAATATAGAAATTGTTCGGATCCCCCGCGGTCTGCATCCAAACAACTTCCCCTCCACCCGCGCTAGCGACGCCCACGCGAACCGCCGAATTGTGCGTACCCGCAAGTGGATACGGATATTGCAGCGTCTGCGGATACGGACCCGTGCCGGGATAAGGAATTCCAGTGACGATCTCGCCGCGCGGCGCGCCAAGATCGTAGATCAGTGTGTAGCTGCCGAGGCCAGTGGTGTTGAATTGCCAGAAAGCAATGGCGCGGCTATCGGGACTCCATTCGAAGCCATCGCGGATATCAAACTCTTCTTCGTTCACCCAGTCGGAAGTGCCGTTGATGACGGTGTCCGAACCGTCCCGCGTCAACTGTGTGATTTTTTCGCTCGCCAACTCTTCCACGTAAACATCGTTCCCGCGAACGTATCCGACCTTCGTGTTGTCTGGCGAGAATTTGGCAAACATCAAGCTTGATGCAGGAGCATCGCCGCCAAGCTTACGCAAAGCGCCGCTCTTCAAATTAAGAACCCAATAATCCCCGCGCGTGTTCTGCCGCCAAACGGTTTGAGAATTCGTGAACACCAGAACCTGCTGTCCGTCGGAGGACATCGCGTAATCCTCAAGGGGCAGCGGCGCTTTCTCGCCAGCCGGAATCAGGCGGCTCGCCGCAACTAGAATCTCTCGAGCTCCGGTCGACGTTTGATAACGCACGATGTCGCTGCCGCCGCCCGAGGCAGCAGCCTCTATCGCCAGATAGAAATCTCCGTTACCTAGCCATTCTCCTCCGTGAAAAGTTTTCAAGTGGAATTCCGGATTAAACATGGTACGTGCGACGTGTTTCGCTGCGGCCTCACGCTCATCCCCGAAAGCTCCAACTGGCGCCGCAAATACTGCGACGGCGCCAAGTGCAGTCAACGCAGCCACCGAGAAAAACACACGCATCCCAATTGTTAGTTTCGATGTATCACCTTTCAGTTTTGTGCCGAACATTTGCAACCTCCATAAACCAACTGCGGAAGAAAACACTACCAGATTCCAGCGCCAACTCGTCTCCGAGCAGAGCGGCATTAGGGAACGATGATTCGGGATTCTTCACGCTTGAGTTCAGGAGCGGCAGGGAACTGCCCGCAAAGGAACTCAATGTAGCGCCGGGCGCGCGGGCGGCCGTTCGTGCGCAGTAGTCCCATGCGATAGAGGAAAACGAGCAAAGTGAAAACTTCGGAGTCTTTTGTCGGTGCGGCAACGGCGCGTTCAGCGTTGTGCTGCTTGGATTCATTCAGAAATGCGGCGAGTGCAGCGTAAAGCTCGCGCGACAGAGTGGCATCCGGAGGCTTTTCATAAAGGATGCCAGAGTCCAGCGTTTTGTAGGTTTCAGCGAGAGCGTGCAGCGCGTGAAGAACATCGGGATCGGTCGTGCCCGGATGCGCGGCGGAAAATTTCGCCGCAGTAAACGCCAACCCGGAAAGTATATTTTGGTGAGTGTAGACCACGTCTTGCGGAATTTTTACGTCGAGGAGTGCTGTGTCTTCCGGCAGTGAACGCTGATGCTGATCTTCGTACCGATGCGCCGCGATCAGGTAGGAGCAGTCCGGCGGGCAGTCGATAGAAACCTCCCGCTCCGTACCGCAGCAAACGGCGCAGATTTTCTCGCCCTTCGCTGGACAGAATCTTTCCGCTTTGCGCTTTTCACAGATTGGACACGACACAGCGGCTCCCAGTGACACAAAAACAAACCAGCAGAGTACTCCGGCGCCGGGAAAAAAACAAAACGCCTAAAAAACGAAACTCCGCCGAACCATGGTTTGATCGCCGGAGTGTATCGGCATGGAATCGGCCAAGCGCAGAGGAAAATTCGCTCCCGGAATTGTAGGAAGCCCGCTGGAGCGGTCCACCAACACGATAGTGACGGGCCCCGCAGCTTGTACCCGGAGCTGGACATCAATTCCTTCGGCTGGCGGATTGGCATAGTCGAAGCCCCAGTGACCCGTTTGATGCCAGCGCGCGTCGGCGGGCTTGCCGAGATCGTGTCCATTGACGGTCGCGCTCAAAACTTCTGCCTGTGCGACCTCGAGGTGGAGCGTGCGCGCGTGCCGCGGCGTAGTGATGTGGAGATGAAGCGTGCGCGTCGCGCCGTCGCTCGAGTTTTCGATCAGTTCCGCTTGCGGAGACGCTACCGCAATGGAAGGCGCTTCGTGCTGAAGAAAATCGATGGGATACCAGTCGGGAACAAAACCAGCAAGCTTTCCGCGAGAAGGGGAGTTGCCAAGATATTGAGCGGTCCAAGAGTCCACGCGATTGGTAGAGCTTGTCCAAAGGGCTTTGCCTGTATCGGCGTCGAGGGCGTAGGCGAGCAAGCTGGGTTTCGGATGAGTCGAAGAGTAGTGCGTTGTTCTTGCCGCGATGATACACAGAACGAGTGCGATACTAAGCGCGAGAACTGTAAGCAGTTTGCCGGCATTTTCGAGCACTGGATCGAGATATGGAAATAGGAAAAAAAAGAACACGCCGAAAGTTAAGCTCAGCAGTTGAGCGCCTATAGAAGTAAAGCCAAGAGCAGTGTAAAAGCCTTGCAGGAGCGGTACAAAGAAAATCACCGCAGGCGCGCTCAACGCACAGAGAAGCAAAACAGCCGGAAGCGAGAGGCGCTCCGGCCTAAAAGCTGCCGTAATGAACGCAACGAGGCCAGCCAGCAGCGGCCAGACGAAAAGATAACTTCCGCCTGGGAGCCATTTCGTCGTCACGAAGATAAAGACAAAAATCAGGATCCCCCCGCCAAGAAAAAACGCGGGCGGCCTAATCCTCTTGCGAAACAGCGAGTAGAGGAAAGTCAGAACGGCAGCCAGCAAAGCGTATAGACCGAATACATACAATGCGTTTTGTTCGAGTCCGCCTTCCGGCAGCGCATGGAGGTGAAGCCAGTGCACACCGAGGACAAAACCGAGTCCGACCATCAACAACACAAGTAGAATGACAAGGTGTACGAAGGTGCCGGCCAATATGGATAGCAGACTCGTTTGCCAGGCACCTTTCGCGTAAAAGATTGCGCCGAAGAGCAGGACGCCGGAAAGAAGCGCGAGAGGCCAAAGAAAACGGCTCGAATAATGCACGAAGAAATTTCCGGGGAGCGAAAAATACACCGAGTCGCGGTCCTGAAGCTGGCTGAGATCCGTGCTGCCGAGGCTGCGCGCGAGAGACAACGCATTTTCCCCTTGCTGCTGCAAGCTCCCGCGATCCAGCATTTGCGGATTGTCGAGCGGCGTGTGATAGGCCTCCCAGTGACCAATAAATGCGAAGTTGAGGCCAGCCGCGCCGGACTTTTTGAACACGGTCATGTCCGTGTCGTTGGGCATGTGCTTGTATATTTCGTAAGTCAGCGAAGAACCTGAAGGATGGGGCGCGGCCTGCGCAAAGAGTTGCACGAGCCGGCCGTTGCCTGCGCTGGTTTCGAACATTTGCGATTCGCCGGCGTTTCCACGGGCTTCGAAGTTGGCCACCATACGCACATCTTTAGCCGCCGGATTTTCCGCAACGAACGCGGAAGCACCGAGCAGCCCGTCTTCCTCGCCGTCAGTGATCACAAAAAGAATGTCATTGCGCGACGGTGGCCCGGCCCGCAAGGCGCGAAGCGTTTCGAGCAAAGCAGCCACACCCGCACCATCGTCACCCGCCCCAGGACCAGCGGGAACGGAGTCATAATGCGCGACCAGCGCGACGGCATCATCCGCACCGCTCGTGCCTTTTAATCTGGCAACAATATTTTCCACAGTTCCCGCTACTTCATAGCGCGGCGTGACGCCCGTGGTGCGCTGCACTTCGGGAGTGAGCCCGAGTTCGGTGAACTGTTGCACCAGGTAGTCACGCACGCGGTCGTGCTCGGCCGAGCCGATGGGATGAGGCGCGGTCGCGAAGGCGTTCAGATGAACGAGAGCCCGATCTGCGGAAAAAACATCCTGCGGTGCAGTAGCGGCCACGGGCCGGGGAATTCCGTCGTGCACCGCACATACGCCCGCGACCAGTAAAATAAACAGCAGGATGACCCAACCGGACAAACGATTTTCCACGAAAGATACCCTCAGCTCTGGACTGGAACGCCGATATTAGTGCGTGGCACTTCTGAAGGGCAAGCCAAGATTCGCGCGCCTACGCCATGATGACTTTATTCCGGAAGCGCCGGGCAGCCATGACGAGCAAGAACGTGCCCATAGTGAATAGCGCCAGCCCGTCCAGCCATAAATGCTGAAGAGTGGCTCCGCGAAGGATGATCCCGCGGGTTATGTTGATGAAATAGCTAGCGGGAACGAAGTAGCTAAGGACGCGAAAGACCAGAGGCATCGTTTCTCGAGGGAAAATGTAACCCGAAAAGAAAATGCTCGGGAGAATGGTGAGAAAAGCCATCTGCATCGCTTCCCCCTGCGAGTTTGCTTTGCTGGAAATCAAAATTCCTAGAGAGAGCGAAACAAACAAATAAGGAAGCGAGAGAAACGCAAGCAGCAGCACACTTCCGTGAATGGGAACGCGGAAGGCGAAGCGCATGGCAGTTACGATGAGGCACAACTCGAAGAAGCCGATCGCGTAGTAAGGAAGAATTTTCCCCAGAAGTAGTCCGAACGGCCGCACCGGTGTTACGAAAAGTTGTTCGAGTGTGCCACGTTCTTTTTCGCGAACGATGGCGAACGCAGTAAGAAACGTGGTGACATTAAGCAGCAGGATGGCCGTTAGCCCCGGAAGAAAAAAATTGGGCGAGCGCGAATCGGGATTGAAAAGGAGCTGGGGACGAATGTCTATCGCAAAAGTGGCGCGGTCCGGCAGAACGCGGCGAAGCGATTCATCCAGTCCAATGGAAGTAGCCACCTGAATCGCCGAGCCGGCCACGGAGGAATCCGAGCCGTCGATAAGCACCAATACTTGAGCGCTCATGTTGTGCAGCAGCCGGTCCGAATAATCGACTGGGATTTTGATGCCCACACGCGCGTGGCCGCTGATAATCGCGTCATTCATATCGTGATCGCTTTCAACGTAGCGAACGATGTGAAAGGTGTCGGAATTCTTCAGACGGTCCAAGAACTCGCGGCTTTCGCGGTGCCCGTCCGCGTTAAAAACCACGGTGTTAACCTGGCGAATGTTGGTATCAATGCCGAAGCCGAGAAGCACCATCTGCAGCAGCGGGATAATCAACGAAAAGAAAAGTGTCCCAAAATCGCGCCGGACGTGCAAAACCTCTTTGTAAAAGACCGCGCCAAAGCCGCGAAAAGCGTCATACACGCGAAGCCTCCAAAAGCGCTTGCTGCTTGTAAGTCAGCTCTACGAACACGTCCTCGAGGCTCGGTGCGAGCGGTCGAATCTCCGCCACTGCAATGCCGTTCTTTAGAAGCTGCTCTTGAAGATTGTGAAGATCGAGGTGGTCATCCACGAGCGCATGGATCGATTGGCCAAAAATTGTCGCGCTGCGTATGCCGCTCATCTGGCGGGCGAAGCGCAGCGCGCGCGTCACTTCCGGAGTCGTAATTTCCACACGTATCGTTCCCTCTGGCTGAACGTCTGGTAATTCGCGAAGGGAGTTAGGTGTGCCATCCGCTATGAGCTTGCCATAATAAATGTACGCGACGTGGCTGCAGCGCTCGGCTTCGTCCATGTAATGCGTGGTGACGAAGAAAGTGATGCCATGCCCCGAAAGTTCAAATAGCAAATCCCAAAGTTGGCGGCGCGCGACAGGATCGATGCCTGCCGTTGGTTCGTCGAGAAAAAGAAGCTTGGGTTCATGAAGCATGGCGCAGCCGAGTGCGAGGCGCTGCTTCCATCCGCCGGAAAGCCTCGAGGATAGCCTATCCATGTAAGGCCCGAGCCCGTTGAGTTCCACGATTTCCGCGATCCGCCGTTTCAGGCGCGCAGTCTCGAGGCTGTAAATCCGGCCATAGAACTGCAAATTTTCCGCGACGGTAAGATCATGATAGAGACTGTAATTCTGCGACATGTAGCCAATGCGCTCGCGCACCGCTTCGGAATCCACGCGAACGTCTAGCCCCTCGACGTAAGCCGAGCCACTGCTCAGCGGCAGCAAACCCGTGAGCATTTTGATGACGGTAGTTTTCCCGCTGCCGTTAGGACCAAGAAAGCCGAAAATTTCGCCCTTCTCGACGCGAAAGCTCACGTCATTGACGGCAGTGACTTGGCCGAAGCGCCGCACAAGATGTTCGGCGGAAATGGCAAGTTCGTCGGGATTGTGGGGACCAGTAGCCACGGACTAATTTCCCGCTTTCAATTTCACATCCGCGGCCATGCCGGCAAGAACATGTCCGGCGGAATCGTTGATTCGGATTTTTACCCCGAACATCTGATGAACGCGTTCTTCGCGCGTCTGCACGTTCCGCGGAAGAAATTCTGCTTGCTGATTGATCTGTTCCACCACACCATCAAAAATCGTCTTCGGGAAAGAGTCGACCCGCACTTCCGCTTTTTGGCCCACCTGCACCCGGCCGAGTTCCGTCTCCGGAATATAGATGCGCACGTAAATCTGATCCCGCTCCAATAGCGTCGCCACAGGCGTGTTCGGAGCGATGATATCTCCCGGGCGCACATCGAGAACTTCGACAGTAGCGGCGGATGGCGCCTTCACTTCGCGCTCGCGGAAACGCGCTTCGTCATAGGAATACGCAGCCTTTGCAAGATCAACATCCTCGCGGCGATTCCCGCGCTCGAATTTTTCGAGGGTTGCTTCTGTCTCGCGGTAGTGCGCTTCCGCGGAGGCTATTTCTTCCGGACGGTAGCCGCGCTTCAGTACATCGAGTTTGTGCTGGTAGTTCTGTTGCTGCGCCAGGGCCATTTTCCAGTTGGCCTCGGCCGTGTCGCGCTGCTGTTTCGAGACGAGATCATTCCGCGCCAGCGCTTCGTATCGCTGAAAATCCACGTGCGCGCGCACTTCGTCGGCTGTCGCGCGCTCAACGTCGGACTGGGCTGCCGCGATATCTTCTTTTCGGTAGCCATTCAGACGCATTTCGTAATCAGCTTTGGCCTGTTCTGCAGCGGCACGCGCTTCGGCGATTTCTTCGGGCCGATAGCCGCGCTGTGCTTTTTCCGCGGCCGCGCGGGACTGATCGAGCGAAGCCAGCAATTCTTTGTCGTCGAAGGTGATCAGAGTCTGGCCAGGCTGTACCCGATCGCCTTCGCGCACCAGAACCTTGTCGATCCGTCCTCCCACTTTCGAGCCCACACGAATGTTCCGGGCCTCAACTGTGCCCGAGCCTTGCAGGGCGTTATCGCGCCGGAACCAGGTGGCGTAAACCGTCGTGCCGCCCAAGATGAGCGCTACGAGAATGAGGATAAACACATGCTTACGAGTCATGAATCAATCTCCACAAGTAAATAAAGGAACTCCGGTTGATGCGGTCTCCACCCTCGCGGTTTCCGGTTGCGAAATTCCGTCGTTCCGCGGAGCCAGGCCGGACCACAACACGTTGAACGCGGACTCCATCCGCGTATGCAAACTCTCGTCGCCATTCAGTGACCAGAGCAATAGAGTTCCGAAAATAGTTTGCCGAAAAACGTGCGCGATCTCCGAGGCCGGAAGGTCTCTGCGGATTTCGCCCCGCTCCTGGCCGATGCGAACAATCTCCGTATGCAGGGCGTGGACGCGTTTTTGTAAGTTGAGCATCGCTGCACGCACGGGAGTGGTCGAGAGATACGCCTGAAGCAAAGTCCGGATTATGCCGGGGTGGCGGGTAGGCTCCTGCGTCATACGGACACCCAGCGAACGCAGAAACTGGGGCATGGACGCCCCGGTATTTCGGGCTTCCTCGACGGCGGACTCAAGCTTCGCGAGTTGCATCTCCCCGAATGCCAGCAGGATGTGATCCTTGCTGGGAAAATAGTTAAAAAAAGTCCCTTTGCCGAGGTCCGCAGATTCGGTGATATCTTCCACCGTCGTCTCGCTAAAGCCTTTTCTAGCAAAGAGATCCAAAGCCGCGCGAAACAAGCGTTCGCGGGTTTCAGCCGTGCGCCGTTCGCGGCGGCCGTGGGAAGGTCGGGCGGGAGAGCGGCGGGCGTTGGAAACTGCCGGCTTGTTTTTATTGACCATTGTTCATAAATGACTATAGGTCATAAATTCTCCCACGTCAACATCTCTTGCGCGCTATTTTTTCCGCAAAAACACAAAGGCCCCGGCACAATCTCCGGGGCCTTCGCGTTTCCTTACTAATTGTCCAGTCTATTCCTTCAAGGAGTTCGGATCGGAATTGTTCTTGGGAGTCTTCAGGTTGAGAGTGCTGACCAATTTTTGGGCCGGCGGTGGCACCGCGACTGCGCCCTTAAAAATAATATCCTCCGCGGTCAACTTTTTCCCGTAAACGCGCTCGTTGGCATCATTGTCAGGACGAACCGTCGAGCCCTCGAGAGAGATACCGGCAAATAGCCCGCGCGAACGCGAATAGCTGAGTACCTCAGCTCGCAACGTCACATCCGATTCGGCGCTCGCAGTTCGGCCTTTTGGCCCCGCGGCTACCGAAGCGTCTCCACCGAGCTTCACTTTGCTCTTGATCATGGAGTGGGCTCCCCGCGGATTCATCACCAGCAGAACGAAATCGGTGGCTTGTCCGCCGATTTGCAACCCGACGCTTCCGCCTTCCAATGCCATCATCGTCGGTGCGCTCCATGGTCCCGTGAAGTGTTCGCCCGTGCGGCAAGTCATGGCGCCGCGACCGTAGCTGCCTCCGACGACGAAGGCGCCCTTCAAGACCGAGGGATAAATAACGACGCACTCGGCTTTGTCGATGAGATCCTGAGGAATGTCATCGGGGATATCCATAATTTCCTTCATAACGGTGCCGCAATTTTCAAGTCTATCCGCTTCCTTTTTGTCTACTTGAGAGAGCAACGGTGGGGCAATCATCGCCAGTGCCATAAGGCAGGAACTAATCCTCTTAATCAAATTTCACCTCGCTGAAATTTATTTGTCCGGATAGGGAATGATAGGTTGTCCGGAGTCTGTACGCAACCGCCAGCTTATCAGTACAGTTTGTGTGGGCCTGTTTCATTCGATACATCTGAGTAGATGCGAAGCACGGAACAAATGTTGTGCGAGCTTTCGACTATACTTTCATCTGCGGGGATTAAGGGCAAAGAAGACATGCACTCACGAAGATCGTGCGCATCGCCGGCCGTAGCATTGGCATTGATAGCGGCCTTCTGCGCTTCGGCCGCAACTAGCGGCCGCGCGCAGTCCAATCAGACATTGGAACAAGCTTGCTGTGCGGCGAAGAGCGACGGCAACCGGAAAGAGCTCTCTCCCAGGCGAACTCCTGCCGCGGCTCGGTTTGGCGCGCGTGCCGAGACGCTGCTCGCAGCCACGCCTTCCAGCAAAGGCGACTGGGGAATCTTGATCGTTGATGCGCAAACGGGAGAACCACTCTTCGAGAAAAACCCTGACGGCTATTTTGTGCCCGCGTCGAACATGAAGCTTTTTACAACCGCGCTGGCGCTGGCCAAGCTGGGGCCGGACTACAAGTTTCACACTACGCTCGAAACACGCGGCACGATTTCACCGGACGGCAAGCTTTCCGGCGATGTGGTGCTTGTCGGGCGGGGCGATCCGAATCTCTCGAACCGCAAATTTCCTTATGAACTAAAAGAAGAATTTGACGGGCCGCCGGAAAGAGCCCTGGCCGAGCTGGCGGACGCGCTAGTAGCGCACGGCGTGAAAGAGATTTCCGGCGATGTGATCGGCGACGACGGTTATTTTCCCCGCGACCGTTACCCGAACGGCTGGGAAATCGACGACATGGTCTGGGAATACGGCGCGGCGATTTCTGCGATCGTTGTGGACGATAACACGGTGGCGGTGACGCTGACGCCTGGCCAGAGACCGGGAGATCCAGTGCAGGCCGTGGTCGCACCGCTGACTCCGGACTTTGCATTGCAAAACGATGTGACGACATCTATGCCAGGGCTGAAATCGGATTTGACGCTGACGCGCGAACCGGGCGCGAATCTCGTGGCAGTGCGTGGCGCGCTGCCGGCAAAGAGCACGCCGCGCAAACTCGTGCTGGCAATTGAAGAGCCTGCGCAACACGCAGCTTCGTTGCTCGCGGGGTTTCTCGCCGATCGTGGCGTGAAGATCGATGGGAAAATCCGCGCGGTGCATATTCCCGAAGCGGATGTGACGCCGCGCACCATCCTTGCAGAACATGTATCCGTGCCGCTCGGAGATTCCGTGAAGCTCGTCAATAAAATCAGCCAGAACTTGCATACCGAGATGTTGCTGCGCACCGCGGCGCGGCAAAATGGTTTGTGGAGCACTCCCGAAGAAATGCTGAAAACTCCTCAAGATTTTTACGCAGCAGCTGGAATTGCACCCGACGACGTGATTCAGACTGACGGCTCGGGCCTTTCGCGCCACGATCTAGTTACGCCGCGAGCGATCGTAACGTTGCTGAAATATGCGCAAGGCCAGACTTGGTTCGCGCCGTACTATGCGTCGCTGCCAGTGGCGGGGATCGATGGTTCCCTGCAGGAACGCATGAAAAGCACAGTCGCCGCCGGAAGAATTCATGCGAAGACGGGCTCAGTGGAACATGTGAGGACGCTTTCAGGTTTTGCGGAAACGCCGAGCGGGCGGCGGCTGATCTTTTCGTTCCTGAGCAACAATCAGGGTGGAAAGGGTCACGAAGCAGTCGAAGCGCTGAACGGACTGTGTGTCGCGATGATTGAAGAATTTGATGAGGCGGGAGTTGCTACTACGCCGCAGCACGCCCCTACGAAACAGTAAGAAAGCTCTGTAGAGAACATTGAAATAACGAAAAAAGAAAAATGTCGCGGACAGCACAAGACGTACTTGAATTTGACAAGCTGCGGGAACTCTTGCGGCTGAGAACGACGTGCGCGCCGGGGCGACGGGCTGTGGATGCGTTGGAGTTTGGAACGGACCGGACCGCGCTTGAGGCGGCCTTTGCGTTAATTCGCGAAGCCCGGGAGTGGCTGCGCAGTGGCGGCGAATTGGGATTTGGCGGGCTGGCCGACCCGCAGGAATGGCTGGAACAAATCGAGGGACCTGGAATCGTTCTCGAAGCCAAAGAACTTCTGGGTGCTGCGTCGCTCCTCGAAACCGCGGGATGGCTGCGCGGGCAATTCCGCGAGGACGCGGCGAAGTTTCCTTTACTGGCGGCGCGCGTGGCTTCGCTCGTGGATTTTCGCGAACCACTGGCGGCGATTCAGCGATGCGTCCTGCCAAATGGCGAGATCAGCGATGATGCCTCATCCGCGCTGCGTCGCATTCGCGCGAACATTACTCAGACGCGCGAGTCGATTCAGAAAACGCTCAAGCAGGTCCTGCGCTCTCGCAACGCGGAAGCTGGAGAAGACTACGTCACCCTGCGCAATGAACGATTTGTGATTCCCGTGCGCTCGGAAAATCGGCGCAGCGTTCCGGGAATTGTGCATGGGGCGAGCGGAACGGGACAGACGGTTTTTCTCGAGCCGTTTGAAACGGTGGACGCGAACAACGAACTCACGCAGCTGTCCGAGGAGGAAGCGGCGGAGATCATCCGCGTTTTGCGCGGGCTAACGGAGCGGCTGCAGGCCGTTCGCGAACCGCTGCTCGCAGCAGCGGAGACAATCGCGAAACTCGACAGCGTTTTCGCTCGCGGACGTTTTGCGCGCGATTTTGATGCGGCGATGCCGGAATTTTCCGACGCTGGCGACTTGAGGTTGCAAGCAGCTCGGCACCCGGTACTCGAAGACAAGTTGCGCCGCGAAGATCGAGCGGTCGTGCCGATGACGCTCGCGCTAGGCGGCGCGGAAAAAGTTCTGGTTATCAGCGGGCCAAACACTGGCGGCAAGACCGTCGCGCTAAAAACGACGGGACTCGCGGCGCTGTCCGCGCAATCCGGGATTCCCGTTGCGGCACAGCGAGCGGTGCTGCCGATTTTTGACCGCGTGCTGGTAGACATTGGCGACGAACAATCCATCGCTGCGGACCTTTCCACATTTTCCGCGCACATGCTGAATTTGAAGACCATGCTGGATCTCGCGACGCCGCAATCGCTTGCGCTTGTCGATGAAATGGGCACAGGGACTGCGCCGGAAGAAGGCGCGGCGCTGGCCGTGGCGTTGCTGGATGAATTTCGCGCCAAGAATTGCATCGTGCTAGCCACAACCCATCATGACCGCCTGAAGGCTTACGCTTCGACGACGCCCGGTGTGGTGAACGCGGCCGTAGAATTTGACGACGTGAACTTGCGGCCGACCTACCGGCTGATGGTCGGCGTCCCGGGCGGATCGAGCGGAATCGCCATTGCGCAGCGATTGGGTATTGCAACGTCCGTGATTGAGCGTGCGCGTTCATTGCTGACACCGGAATCGCGCGAAGCCGCCGACTTGATTGCCTATTTGCATCGCAGTCGCGATGAACTCGACCGCATGCAGCAACAGATGGCGTCAGAGCGGCACGCACTCGAAGAAGAGCGCAAGAAGCTCCGCACTGAGTGGGTTGAGCGCCAGCAAAAACGTATTAAGGAACTTGAAGCACAGTTCGCCGAGATGCAGAAGCGCTTCGATGAAAACGTCGCGCGAGTGATCGAAACCGTCAAAGAACGCGAACTGCGCGCCTCACTCGAAAAGACTGCAAAGCGCAAGGGTCAGGACATTCGCAGCGAAGCTCGCGAAGAGCTCAACGCCGCGCTCGTACAAACCATCTCCGATTCGCAAGCCGATCTAGGCACTAACTCAGCGAGCCAAGAACCAATTCGCGCGGAAGCGCTGCAATCCGGCGCAAGAATTCGCGTACGCGGTTTCAGCAAGCCTGTTATCTTCCGCAGACTCGACGGCTCGTCCGCCGAAATCGAAGCCGGCCCACTCCGCATGAAAGTCGCCGTCGATGAAATTACCGCCATCGAGCAGGCGGCGGGTGGCGGTGCGGCGCGGGCGGGGCAAGCCCCGCCCCTACAGTCGCCTGCCCGTGGTAGTGTCACCGTGACCGCGCAACCCGGCGAAGGAACGGCCTCGGGCGAGATCAACGTGATTGGCATGCGCGTCGAAGAAGCGACAGAGCGCGTCGACAAATATCTCGATGAAGCCGCGCTCGCCAATCAAACGCGTGTGCGCATCATCCACGGCCACGGAACCGGCGCGCTCCGCAAAGGCCTCGGCGAATTCCTCAAGTCGCACCCACTCGTTCAACGAACCTCGTTCGAGACCGAGGAACACGGCGGCAAGGCCATCACAGTTGTAGAATTGCGCCCATAGGGACTATGGCAGAGGCCGGATCATTCGCGGAGAGGGTAAAGCAGCAGGCGGACATAGTTCGCGTGGTAGGCGAATATGTGCGGCTGAAGAAGACCGGGAAAGATTTCAGCGGGCTTTGCCCGTTTCACCAGGAAAAAACTCCTTCGTTCACGGTTTCTCCGATTAAGCAGATTTTTTATTGTTTTGGATGCGGCAAGGGCGGCGACGTTTTTAATTTTGTGATGGACGTGGAGAAGTCCGCCTTTCCGGAAGCGGTGCGGACCGTTGCGGAAAAGTGCGGGATTGCGATTCCGCGTCCGCGGGAGCGGTCTCCCGAGGAACGGCAGGAAAATCAGCAGCGGTCAGCGCTGGTCGAGATGCATCGCGAGGCGCAGGCCTTTTTCACGAAGCAAATTTCCGGGACGCTTGAAGGTAAAGCTGCACGGGCCTATCTCGAGGATCGCGGGCTCGATACCAAGGCGATTGACCGGTTCGGAATCGGCTATGCGCCAAGCGACGGCGACGCATTGTTGCGATTTCTGAAACAGAAATATCCAGAGAAGTTGTTGGTCGAGTCCGGGTTGATCTCGCGCGGCGAACAGGGCGGCCGAATGTTCGACCGCTTCCGACGCCGCATTACATTTCCGATCGCGAATGACTCGGGAAAGATCGTCGCGTTTGGCGCGCGGGCGCTCGGCGATGATCAACCGAAATATTTAAATTCGCCCGAGACGCCGATCTACTCGAAGAGCAACGTGCTCTATCACATGGACCGCGCGAAGGAAGCGCTGCGCCGGTCCGACTTTGCTGTGCTGGTCGAAGGCTATATGGACGCCATCGCGGTGGCGCGCGCGGGAATCAGCAACGTGGTGGCGAGCTGCGGGACGAGTCTTGCGGAGCCGCAGATTAAATTGCTGAGCCGTTTTACGAAACGCGTGATCATTAACTACGATCCGGATAACGCGGGGCAGTTGGCGGCAGAGCGGTCCGTGGCACTGCTGCTGGAACAGGATTTCGAGGTGCGCGTGCTGGCGCTGCCTCCCGTCGGCGACAAAAAGGCCGATCCGGATTTGTTCATTCGCGAGCGCGGCGTCGAGGAGTACACCAAGCTACTGAAAGATTCGCCGCCCTACGTGGACTACTTGATCGCACGTGCGCGGAAGATGGATTTAACGACCGGGGAAGGGAAGCGGCGCGCGGTCAATTTTCTTCTGCCCTACGTTCAGAAAATTCCAAACACGATTCTTCGCTCGGAGTGGGCGACTCGCATCGCGCAGCAGCTGCATTTGGACGAGCCGGTGTTGCGCGCCGCGCTGAGCAAAGCTGCAACACAGCGCCACAGCGAAATAAAGATTCAGCCGGAGTTGGTTGGCCGCTCCGCTAAGCCCGTGGAGCGGCGATTGATTCGCATGCTGGCGGAAGCCGAAGGATTCCGCCGAGAGCTGGCGCAACGGCTTCAGGCCGCACAGCTCTACCATGGGCTCGAAACCGAGAAAGTTTTCGCGGCACTAATCGTCGCCAGCTTGGCCGACGAGCCGATGCAAGCAACGGAAGTCGCGACGCATCTCGAAGAGCGCGACCGGCGCATACTTTTCGAGATTCTCTTCGAGGAAGCCAGTGAGCCGACCTGGGAAGAAGCAGTCAGCTGCGTCGAGGCCCTGCAGCACCGGCAAGCCGAGCGAGAACTGGCGGAGGTGCAGCGCAGCATCGAGGCAAACCCTCCTGTGACGGAAATGCGCGGGCTACTGGAGAAGAAGCAGGATCTTATGCGTCGACTGGCGGCGGCTAGGTAGAAGGCCGACTCTGCAGTTGACGAAATCATTGGACAGCAGTAACTGTGCGCACACTCCCCTCCCCCCTCCCTCTTTTTCGTAAACACGCATTCTAAAGGACTTAGCCCGTTCTATAAGCTCATTAGAATGAGCGTTTGTGAGAGATTTCTGGAACTGCTCATTCTAAAGACCTTGCAAGTAAACATAACGGGCGCAGGTAAATTGCGAAATCGCCCCGTTTTGGCAGGCGATCGAAGGCTTTTCGGACTTTCTACGGCGCAGAAAAGGGCCCACGTCGATTGGGGTCTCAAAAAGCAAAAACGCCAGCAAGATGCTGGCGCTGCGGGGACGGGCAGACTATTACCCAATAATCATTTTATCATGAAACTACATTCTGTCAATAAGAATCGGCCATGCGTTTTGTTCGCTGAGCGATTCACTTGGCAGCGAGTTTTTGCCTCGCTAATTCCTCGTGAAATTCTTGTTCCTTTTGGGTGATAAACCTTTTGTAGCCATCCGGATCAACGAACGGGTTTGCGCCGCCGTCTTTCCTAAGAGGGTACTTTTCTTCGAGGCCGAAGTAGCCGCCATGGGCACCGAGAAAAATGTCGCATGGCAATGATTTCAGAACACGCCACATGCGCTCATAATCTTCCGCGATCTGCGGATAGGCAGGGTTGCTAACCAATTTGTAGCCAGGATTGACATTGGGGCTGCCGACGATCACCACATTGTAGGTTTTGCCGCCGTCGGTAACCTTCATCGTCCACGTGGTACAGCCTTTGGTGTGGCCGGGAGTGAGATGAGCGACCAGCACCGCGCCGCCAAGCTTCACTTCGTCGACATCATGAAGTATCCGGTCGACTTTGGCGGGCGGATAGAGCGAACCGGCTGTGCTGCCGTACTGAAAATCGGTTTTGCCGCCGGATTCGACCACCGAAACGTCCGCATCCATCACCATATATTTTGCGCCAGTCATCCGTAGGATCTTGGCGCTGCCGGCGTCGTGATCCCAGTGCGCGTGGCTAATAAGAAGAATCTTCGTGTCCGCAAAATGGAAACCGAGTTTTTCGATACTCGCGGAGATCATCGGCACATTGGCTTCGAGATCGCTGTTGATCAGTATGTTGCCTTCTGGCGTGACGATCAGATAGCTCGCAAGTCCACGGCTACCTACGAAGTACAGATTGCCCGCGATGCGAAACGCAGGAAAGGGTTGCGTCCAGTCAGGACTAGATTGGGCGGACAGAATTTCTGTGAAGGCGAGAACGAAAACTAGTAGGAAAAACAGGGTCAAGGGTTTTTGCCGCATGCGTGAAGTATAGGCTAAAACCTTGGTGTGCCCTGCCGCCTTGGTGACTCACAAGACCCCTACAATTACGCCTTTTCTGAAGGGCGTTATCAAAGAATTGGTGGCTCGAAGAAGCCTTCTCCGCCATCCGATCCAGTGGCCACGGCTCGCAACCGAGAGGGCATGCAGCTGATGGAACAAAAGAACTACGAAAGTGCGATGGCGAAATTCGAGGAAGCGGCCGTGAAAAACTCCGCCGACTCCGTTTTTGCGAACAATGCGGGTTTTGCCTACTACAAAATGGGGAAGTACGAGGAGTCCTTGTACTGGTTCAACAGAACGATTGAGATTGACCCGGAGCGGGCGGTTGCCTACCTAAACCTTGGAGATTCTTTGGCCAAGCTCAATCGCAACGCCGAAGCCAAAAAGGCTTACGCGAAATATTTGGAGCTTGCGCCGGAGTCGAAAACTGCACCCGAGGTGAAGAAAAAGCTGGATGCCCTTCCGCCCTCGCCTTAATAGCTTGGGGTAGGAATCACGCGGGAGCCGTGTACCTTTTGCGGATCGCCTCGACGACGCGTCCTCGGCTTTCTACAGTTTCAAGCTGCCCATCTTGTTCTATCGTGGCAACTTCATCTGCAATAGCCTGGTCCTTTACAGCTTCGCGGAGCCAGCGGGAATAATCCGAGTTGCGGAGATGGTAGGTCCAGGTTTCGTCGTCGATTCCCTCGGCGAGCTGGGCGAATATGTTCATGTTTTGCGCTCTCAGATTCAGCTTTCCAGCAGGGCCACGAAAGTAGAAGCTTTTGTCCTCGCCAAGTTCGCCGGCAGCATATTTGCGGCGATGGCGGCGGAGTTCCATTTTCGGCGGTTCGATCGTCACCTTGACAGGCTCCGGCGAATTGCGAAATAGCCAAGCCAAGACTTGACCAGGCTGCGCAGGCGATTCCGGCAGTTGTGTGGCTCTCAAGTTCATACCCGAGCCAGAGTTGAATTGCGTGATGACGGCTTGCGGGTCAGGTCCAATAGCGATTAGACCGTTTACGGAACTCAAGATCGCCCGGGAGACATGGTCTGGGTGAACCGTGATAAGCGCGAAGTTGGTGAACTCCTTTGGGATCGTTGCGCTCGCGGAATCGAGAGTCGCGGGAAGCAAGTGATGCGCTTCGTCAATAATGATCCAGTGGGGGCGGCCCGTTTTAGAGCGCAGTTCCTGAAGCCTTGAAAGCAGGCCCTGAAAAAAAGTCGGTCGATCCGCCAGAGGGACACCGAGTAGATTGATGCTGAGAGAGTGCTTCCGGGTGTTCAAAACTTCCAGGATCTCGGACTCTCCAGGTATGCGCTCTGGACCGCCCAGGGTTACGAACTGCTCGAACTCATCGTAGTCACCTTCGGGATCGATAACGCAGACCTGATATTCCTTTTCGATCAGGCGCTCCACAATCGCAGACACGGTGGTGGATTTGCCGCCGCCCGAGGGCCCCGCAATAAGTAACGCAGAACCGTAAGGTTCCAGGCGAAACTCCTCGTCCTTATCGGTGCGGCCCAGAAGAATTTGGTGACGACTCAGGCGCGGAGCAACGCTTTGCAGATCTTCCGAGAGCAGCTTTTCAATGAGCTCCTCGACACCCGTCCCGTGGGACGCGGCGGTCACGAAGTCGACGCGATCTTTCAGGGCTCCAAGTGCGTTGTTCACTGCAACGCTGCATTCGCTGATTCCAAGAAAGGCGTGGTCATTTTCCGCGTCCCCCACGCCCACAACGTTGTGCGCCGATAGGCCCAATTCTTCGAGGGCGACCCGCAGGCCGGTTCCTTTATTGACCCCGGAGGGTAGGACCATCACAGCGCCTTTGTTGAAAGTGACCTGGAGATCCAAGCCCAGGGTGCGAATTACGTCGAGAACGGCGGCTTCGTTGGGGTGCCACGTGGCGACGATGCAGCTTCCCACGGAGAGGGGTTGGACGCCTCTGCGCTGGAGCTCCTGGACGAATTCGGGTGGAGGAGGCTCCGCGAGGACTTTCTGATCTTTGCTAACGGGGTGGTACAGAAGAGCGCCATTTTCTGCGACCACGGAATCGAAGACGGTAACATCAGGAAAGACCCGCAGCAAATCGGGAAGTTCGCGACCGGTCGCGAGCAACAGTTTGCGGCCTGAAGCGCTAACGCCCTTCAAAGCATCTACTGTGGTAGGTGCCACTTGCCCGTCCCGGGCGATGGTGCCGTCGTAATCGCAACACAAACAAAAATAACGCATATAGGCGCCTTGCAGGGTAGATGCGGTGAAAAGAAGACAAGTTCACGGGTACCAGGAAATATTCCGGAGAGTGAGACAAGCCTGAGATAACCACCTCAGGCAATATTCCATGGACGGGAGAAATTCTTCCACAAATATCCACCGATTAAATTGTTGACGAGGGCAGACTTAGGCGTGTAGCGTAATAGGGTTTCGCGAGTAACGAATACGCACCTAACTGCATCTATATAGATGTACTTAGAGACGCGGGAACGTACTCTGAGAGCGCACAACGGGCGAAGTACAGGGCAAACGGCGAGCTGGCGGCGCGGCGTACCATAAAGGAATTCACAAAAAGAAGAGTGATCTGGTGGGGGATTCCCCACAGTTCTTTTCGGTGACCGCAGAGGAGTCTGCTGCGCAAGCGTGGCATACTGCCTGCGTCTGGAACTTGGGTGCTATTGGATAAATTTTTCGGCGGCGCTGTTCGGTAGTGTTCGGGGTCGCGCCTGTAAGCCTGGAGGAATTCGTGGCGGCAGTGGGTCTTGAAGAAAAATATGATGCAGTAAAGCAGCTCATTGCCGTCGGCAAAGAGCGCGGCTATCTGCTTTACGACGAAGTGAATGATTCGCTTCCGGCGGAAGTGCATTCTTCGGAGGAGATCGACGACCTTCTCACTACATTTGAACGCAACGGTATCGAGATTTACGAGGACCAGGCGTCGGCGAAAGCGGCGCGCGCGGTGGAAGTGTCGACAGAGGGCGGCGATCGCGATGCAGTCGTCAAGGACGACGCGCATTCGGATGAAGGCGGCAGCGATCTGGATTTGACCCCGGGCTCTCTCGAAAAAACAAACGATCCGGTGCGCATGTATTTGCGCGAGATGGGCACTGTACCGCTGTTGACGCGCGAAGGCGAAGTGACCATCGCGAAGCGCATCGAGCGTGGACAGCTCGTGGTGATGAAGTCGATCACGCGGTCGCCAATCGTGATCAAGGAATTGATTGCGGTGGGCGAGGATTTGCGCAAGGGTGCGCGGTCGATCAAAGAGATCGTGCAGTTTGACGACGAAGAGCTCACCGAAGAAAAAATCGCCAACAAGACCAAGCAGACGCTGAAGTACATCGACAAGATTGCGAAGTTGTACGACTTGGCGTTGAAACAAGCGGAGAAGCTCGAGGCCACGCCGAAGGCGAAGAAGAAGCCGTACATGAAGGCGAAGTGGGCGGTGTCGCGGACGCGTGTGGAGATTTCTGTCGAAATTCGCGGGATTGATTTCAACCCGTTTGAGAAAAAGCGGCTAATCGACAAGATGCGCGGTACGGTCGAGCGCTTGCAGTCTTTGGAGCGCGAAGCGGGACGGCTCGAACGGCGTGTGGACGCCGCGAAAGGCGATGTGGCGGCGGAAGCCCGCAAGGAACTGCGCACGCGGCGCACGGAACTGAAAGACATTGAAGAGGCCAGCGAAGTCGGCCTCACCGAACTGAAGCGCACGCTCACATTCATTCACCGCGGCGAAGCGGAAGCTGAGCAGGCCAAGAAGGAATTGATTGAAGCCAACCTTCGCTTGGTTGTTTCCATTGCGAAGAAATACACGAACCGCGGGTTGCAGTTTCTGGATTTGATTCAGGAAGGCAACATCGGTTTGATGAAGGCCGTGGACAAGTTTGAGTGGCGCCGCGGATATAAATTTTCAACGTATGCGACTTGGTGGATTCGCCAGGCGATTACGCGTGCGATTGCCGACCAGGCCCGCACGATTCGTATTCCCGTGCACATGATCGAGACGATCAACAAGCTGGTGCGCACGAGCCGCCAGTTGGTGCAGGAACTTGGCCGCGAGCCGACCTCGGAAGAAATCGCGAAGCGCATGGACATTCCCGTGTCCAAGGTGCGCAAGATTTTGAAGATTGCGCAAGAGCCGATTTCGCTCGAGACGCCGATCGGCGAAGAGGAAGATTCGCATCTTGGCGATTTCATCGAAGACAAGGCAGTAGTTTCGCCGTCGGACGCGGTGATCAACTTGAATTTGAAAGAACAGACGTCTTCAGTGTTGAAGACGCTGACGCCGCGCGAAGAAAAAGTTATCAAGATGCGGTTTGGGTTGGATGACGGCAGCGAACACACGCTCGAGGAAGTTGGACAGTCGTTCGCCGTGACGCGCGAGCGCATTCGCCAAATCGAAGCGAAAGCGCTGCGCAAGCTGCGCCATCCGTCGCGTTCGCGCAAGCTTCGCGCTTTCCTGGAAGGCCCGTCGCGCGATTACTTGTAGAAAGAAGGGAAATTCGAAATTCGAAATCAGAAACACGAAACGAGAAATCGGGGCGTTTTTATTTTGCATCGGAAGTCCGGAGGGCTTAAACCTCTATCGAGCCTTCATGCAGGCAGTGCGACGTACGCTGAGTAAGTTTGTGGCTCAGGGACGGCTTGTCCTTCTTCGCGCAAGCCGTCGAGGTGAAACGCGATAGCGTCGCGCATATTTTGTTCGACCTCTTCGCGCGTGCGGCCGGTCGAAACACAGCCAGGCAGATCGGGTGAGTAAGCCGAGAATCCAGTTTGTGTCGGCTCGATGACGATTAGATATTTCTTCATCGCTTCAACCCCGCTTGTTTCATAACACCATTTAATGTTCCAGGCGCAAATCTTCGCCGGGTTGGCCTGCAACAGTCACGACCCCCAGTTTAGCAGGATGTTTGTACTGGCGGTGACTCCCTCGAGTTCTCGCCAGCACCCATCCATCTTGTTCCAGCACGCGGATGACGTCTCGAACTTTCACTGGCCAAAACTATGCTCTCCGTGAATCGGCGTCAACTCCCGATGCTTTGCGGCGGGATGCGGGCGAAGCGAGTGGCTAAACGCGTGATCCAGACTGCGACGAAGGCGGCAAAGGCGAGGATTGCATACAGCACGTGGTCGGGATTGGGGCGTTCGTCAGGGTGCAGATTGGATTGCACGGCGTAGTTGAACATAAAGAGAAGGAGCACAAGTGCGGCGCAGCCGAACCACGCGAACCACGTGCTAAAGAAATCCAGCGTGGCTTCTGATTGTTCCGGACTGAGCCAGTGTTGTTTGTTGGGGAGATTGATCATCTGGATGGGCAGGCTCTTGAGAAGTCGCGGGAGACCGAAGGCGAGGAAGGCGACCATCGCAAGGGTGCTCGCAAAAAACGCGAAGAAAATAGGTTTGGATTGCCAGCCGTTGGGAAGGCCGCGGCTGTTGAAGTGAGACGCCAGCTCATCGGGCAAGCGCGGATAGTAGTAGGAAAAACAGAGCGCTGCGAAAATGGCGAGCAGCACGAACAGCATTTTGGGAAGACGCGAATCCAAGTTGGTGCTCTCCGGTATCTAATCCAGCGTAGCTGAGCGAACGGGGCCCGGCGGGAAAATGTCCTGCGGAATTTCGAAACAGTTAGTGCGAAGATGCACGTTCCACGGCGCTATCGCGCGTATTAGAATGGCTGCACCCTTCCCGACTGAGGACGAATGAAAACTGGAACAAAAATCGCTGCGATTGCGCTTGTCGCACTGTCGCTCGCTACCGCCTACGGCTTGTATGAGTTGCGCCAGCCGTACCTGACAGCTCGTATCAGTCTCGGAGCGCTCGGAAACCTTCAAACAGAGAGCCTGGTGGACCAGATGCCGCTGAAGCGGGCGCAGCAACTTGCGCAACTCTCGCTTTCGCCGGAGGAGAAGCCGCTGGCAGATGAAGCGCTGCGGCTGGCGGACTTTGAAGTGGACTTGTCGTTTGCGGCCGCGCTGCACGACGCAAAAGAACACCCACCGGTTTTGAAGGGAGAAGCGAAAGAAATTGCGGCGAGGCTGGAGAAGGCGCAGAAAGTTTTAGAGGACGAACAGTCGCAGGTCTCGCAACTAACAGACGCTGCAGCTAAAGCGAAGGGCGAAAAACAGGAACAGATTCAAGACAACCTGGCCATCGCGCAAGAGGATCTGAATCTTGCGCAGGATGAAGTCGATGACGCGAAGCAAGATTTGATCCGGGCGGGAGGTGACCCCGAGGACCGCATTCAGCAGATGGAGGCGGAGCACAAGGCGGCGGAGAAGACCGGAGTTACGGCCGCTACCAACGTCGCGCCGCCGCAATATCAATCTGGACTGCTGCACCGTTATCAAGAGTGGGCACTGCTGCGGCAGAAACAACAACTGCTGCTGTGGGCGCAGCAGGCAGCGGAAACAGCAGCAAGTGACCTCGCGAAAAAGCACGATGCGCTGGATGCGAAGATCGACGCGGCGAAGGCGGCCATGCCTCAGCTGGCACATCATGCGAAGAACGCCACGGAGCCGAGACAAGACGTTCGGGCGCAGCGCAGCCATGATGAGTCCAGCGATCTGCTGCAAAAAACAAAGCAAATTTCCGCGGACCAGAAGAGCCTCGCTTCGTTTGACAAGCGAGTCGATGCCCACAAACAGCTCGCAAACATTTATGGGCAGTGGCTGAGCGTCGTCGAGGGGCAGCGCCGGAACGAGATTTATCTTACGTTGCGCGGGGTGCTGATCATTCTTGGCATCGCGCTCGTGCTGTTGTTCTTTGACCGCTGGCTAGAAAGTTTGCTTGGCAAGACTTCGCTGGACCGGCGTCAAGTCGAGACGTTGCGGACTGTCACGCGCGTGTCCATTCAGGTTTTTGCGGTGCTGTTGGTTCTGCTCGTGATTTTTGGGCCGCCGAGTCAGCTGGGGACATTTCTTGGATTGGCCGGCGCGGGGCTGACCGTTGCGCTGAAGGATTTCATTGTTGGTTTCCTTGGATGGTTCGTGTTGATGGGAAAGAATGGGATCCGGCTGGGCGATTGGGTGGAAATTAATGGAGTGACGGGAGAAGTCGTCGAGCTCGGCATGTTTCATACCGTGTTGCTCGAGACGGGCAACTGGACGGACTCCGGGCATCCGACGGGGCGGCGCGTGACGTTTACGAATAGTTTCGCGATCGAAGGGCACTATTTTAATTTTTCAACTTCTGGGCAGTGGTTGTGGGATGAATTGCAAGTGGTTTTGCCCGCCGGACGCGATCCATATCCGATCGTCGATGCGATTCAGAAGAAAGTTCTTGAAGCGACCGCAGAGACGGCCAAGCAGGCCGAGAAGGAATGGGAGGATGTCTCGCGCTCCAAAGAGACGGCGCATACCTTGACTGCAGCCCCCGCGATCAATGTGAAGCCGGTCGTCGGCGGGATTGAAATTGCGGTGAGATACATCACGCGCGCAAATGAACGTTATCAGATGCGCGCGAAATTAAACCAGGCCGCTGTAGATTTGTTGGGACAGGATTCCATTGTACCGCCGAGCTCTCCGGCGATGCCCACGCCGAAACCTGCCTGAATATGGAGTGCGGCAGCTCTGCTGCCGCTTTTATCGTCGGCTCGCACAAATCCATGCTCAGCGAAACCAAATAGCATTCTGCGGACACCTCAATCCATCACGCTGCGCGCGCGAACTTCTTCGGAAGTCAATCCGTAGAGCGGCGGCGTCTTCACTCCCAACATTGCCAGATAGACATAAATTTGGCCGCGGTGATGGATTTCATGCTCAGGCATCAGGCGGAGCCATTTCCAGGTGGTGATAGGCGCATCGTCGGGAGTTTTGCATTTGCGCTGAAGGTCTTCGTCGGTGAGCCTCGCGAAGATTTCCATCGATTCCGCGTGGAGGCGTTCGACGAAAGCCATCACGTTTTCGTAGCCGTCGGCCAGTTCTTTGCCGTGCGTGGTGTAGCGAGCGGGACGGCACTGAACGTTTTCGGCCCACATGAAGCGCTCCGCTACAGCGAGGTGCCGCAGGATGTCGCCGAGTGTGAATTTTCCCAGCGCGTACGTCCAATCGATTTTGTCAGGCGGAATGCATCGCGCCACGCGCATGGTTCGTTCGCGAACATTTTTCCAATAATGCAGAAACGGCTGAATGGTTTTGATTTCCACGGGGCCTCGCATGCAGAAGAAACTACTTCCAAATTCTAACGCATGAGCTGTCGGGCGCGGGAGGCGGAGAGTGTGGCGCCGGCGTAGAGCAGTGCAAGAAGTGCGTACCCGGCGATCAGGCTGACGCCTTGCGCGACCACGCCCAGAGCAATGCTCATCGTGAGCTGCACGCACGTCGTGAAGATGGCCATGGCGGATTGCGTGCGGCCCATGAAGTGGCGCGGCACGATGGACATTAGACCTGACTGCGCGGTGACGCCGCCCACCGCACGGCAGAGTCCAAAGATGGCTTGCAGCAAAACGGCGCCAGCGAGAAACGCAACGAACGGCGTGGCCATGTGGCCGACGGCAAGGATTGCGCAGACTGCGACGTAGAGCGGCATGCGCAATGACGTGCGAAGCTGGCTGACAATGAATCCGCCAGTAATCGCGCCTATCGCCCAGCCAGCTTCGAGAAAGCCAAGGCCGCGAGCGCCGGCGTGCAGAATGTCGTTCACCAGAGCGACGAGAACAACGTTGCCACTGACGACGCCGGCCATCATGATCGAGTGGGTTACGCCGAGCGAACGAACGAGCGGCTGCTGTTTGAGATAGGCGAAGCCTTCCTTCAAATCGGAATAGACCGCTAGCGAAAGACCGGCTTCGGCGACTTCGGGATTTTCGCCGGACTCGAGTGCTTCGGCGGTGGCTTCCGTGGCTTCGGAATATTCGCGCGGATATTTCAGATGGTCGCGCGGCGAGACGTAGCCACTGCGGATGCTGTAAAGACAAAACGCGGAGACGAAGTAGGTGAGGCCGTCGATGATCAGAATACCTGCGATACCGGTGCGGTCGTAGAGAAAGCCGACTAAGGCGCCAGCGATCAGCATGCCGCTTTGCACGCCGACCAGTACGGCGGCGTTGGCGCCCGTGAACTGGCTCGGCGGAATCACTTCCTGGACGAGAGCGTTGACAGTGGCCCAGTACATCGCGGAGCCGGTGCCGGTGATCAGCGTCATCGCGTAGAGATGCCAGAGCTGAAGATTTCCGCGCCATGCGATGTAAGCGGTCGCGAGAACGAAGAAGCCGCGGGCAATGTCGAGGCAAACGCCGAGATAGCGGCGGTCAAAGCGGTCGATGAGCACGCCGCCGAGAAACGGAATGAATAGGCCGGGCAGCGTGACGACGATTACCTGTAGGCTGACTTTCACCGTGGAATGCGTGGCGGCCATGATGTACCAGCTCACGCCGACGAAATTCATGCCGCTACCGAAGAGCGATACAAACATGGCAACAAAGAAAAAACGGAAGCCGCGCTGCGCCCAAATCAGCTTCCAGTCCACACGGTGTGTCGTCGCGGTTGCCATGGAGCCCTCTAGCTTACTATCGTAGGCGCGCGGATTTGGGAGAGGATCAGCGAGCGGTTTACAGTCTGTTTACATCCGCGGAATCGGGGACGGAGATTCATGGGCAACGAACTGAAATGCACGGTGAGGTTCGGGAAAGAAATTTCTGAAGGCAAGGCGCTCGTCGAAACGAGCGAATTGCTTTTTCGCGGCGAGTTCCGATTGAAGATTCCGTTTGCTTCGATCAAATCGGCGAAGGCCGTTGATGGCGAGCTACACTTGCAGACCGCGAACGGATTGGCCGTCTTCGAGATTGGCCCCGCTGCCGAGAAGTGGCGCGACAAAATCCTGCATCCGAAAACGCGCATCGAGAAGATCGGCTTGAAACCGGAAGCGAAAGTTGCGCTGATTGGGAACTTCGACGCGGACTTTCTCTCTGAACTCAAGCCGCTTGCTGGATCCGTGACCAAGGACAAGGTTGCTGCGGACTCCGATACGATTTTCTTCGCCGCCGATTCGCTGAAAGAACTTTTGTCCGTCGCGAAAATTGCGAAGTCCCTGAAAGGCGCCACAGCACTGTGGATTGTCTATCCCAAGGGGCAAAAGAGCATCACTGAGAATGATGTAATCGCAGCCGGCCGAAAAACGGCACTGAAAGACGTGAAAGTCGTCGGCTTCTCCTCCACGCACACCGCGCTAAAATTCGTCCTCCCGTTGACCAAGAGATAGGCCGAGCACTAACTCAATCCAGATTGAGGAATTCGCCATCCAGGCTTTTCAGCCTGCATGTAATACAGCACGCGGGG
>CAVSSD010000015.1:0-61410 GCA_963730495.1 uncultured Acidobacteriota bacterium
TCTTCCGAGGTTCACCGAGGTTTTTCCCTGCTCTTGGGGCCCTCCCCCGTTTTTTTGTAAGCGTTGCTGATAAAGAACTTACGTCGGCTATGGGTTGTTCTGGATCATTCGGGACGGACTGGGCTGGCCAGTGTAATGGTTCCCCGACAGCTCATGGCCTAAAGCTGGAAAGCAACGTCGACCCCAAGACCCAGGTTCATACTGCGAACCTGGGGCACTCCTCCTTGAGGGTGTGCGTCGGTGGCGGTGCTGAATAGCCCTCCCTTGTTTTTTGTAAACGTTGCGTCTAAAGGACTTAGGCTATGCCGAGGGCGAAAGCTGCCGCCGGCTTCGGAAGCGGGTCGACAACTTGCCCCCCACCCCGGGGTGTCCGCGAGTTATGAAGTAAACGCATGAAGGAAAAGGGTTTGCGGCCTTTCCTGCGTGTACGCATGTCTTGCGCTTCTGAGAGAGGGCGAGTTGCCTGGGGCGACGGCATAACGCGCTTACGAGCACCCCATAAAAGCAAAAACGCCGATCGGTGATCGGCGGTTACAGGCAATGGACGCTTATTTCCCAAAGACCATTATACACGAAAACGCCGTTTTGTATAGGGAAAAGAGCGGTTAGCGTCAAACCTCTTTGAAAATATCCTCTGTTTTACTGTCACTTGTTTTACCGTTACTGTTTTACCTCAATTAATGGGCCATGTGCCTGGAGTGGAGAGGACGGGAGCCGCTGAGGAAGGGAACAATTTAGGCCTTGAGCGTCGTTAGGTATCGAGCCGCGCGGGTTGACGGGAAAAGCGGCAGCAGAGCTGCCGCACTCCAAATGGGTCGCTGACAATGTGGGGTCGTTCGGGCTAGAATCCGCGCATCGAAATCTTTGGGTTGGTGGTTGCGTAGTGCTTTGGTAGAGAGCGTCTTCAAAACCTCGTGGTGGAGGATTATCCGATGGCAACGACAACTGCTGTTTCTCCGGCTGCGCCTGAGCCGCAGGCCCAGATGAGCGCGATTAGCCGCGTGTTTGGCGTGCTGTTTTCGCCGCAAAAAACTTTTGAAGATATCGTCAGAAAGCCAGGGTGGTTTCTGCCCATGGCTTTGCTAACGATTCTCAGCATCGCGGTGAGCTTCGCGTTCGTTCAGCGCGTCAACTGGCGGGAATACATCAGCCAGCAGATTGAGAAAAGTCCGCAGGCTTCGCAGCTTTCGCCGGAGCAGAAGCAGCAGCGCGTGGAGGCGGGCGTCAAGTTCACCACTCCTTTCACCTACACCCTTGGCGTGTGCGGCCCAATTTTCATCACGCTCATTTTTACTCTGGTTTTTTGGGGTGCGTATTCGTTGCTGGGGGGCGCGAGCACGAATTTCTCGACAGCTTTCAGTATAACGGCGCACGCGTTCATGACGGGATTGATCAGCAGCCCGCTGCTTTTGCTGATTTTATTTTTGAAGGACCCGAGCGCGATCGACGTTGAGAATCCGGCAGCGACCAATCTGGCCGCGTTTCTGCCGGATGATGCGGCGAAGTGGCTGGTGGCGTTGTTAAAATCGTTCGACGTTTTCACGTTCTGGACGCTGATTCTGATCGCCATCGGATTTGCGGCGACGAACCCGAAAAAACTCAAGGGCAGCAAGCCTTACGTGATTGCGTTTGGCGTGTGGGCGGCGTATGTGGTGTGCCGCGTGGGATTCGCGTTCGCCTTCTCCTGATACACTTGCAGGGTGAGTTTTTCTTTTGAAGTAACAAAAACTGATCCAACTGGCGCGCGGCGCGGCGTTTTGCAAACGCCGCACGGCGCGGTGCAGACGCCGTTTTTTATGCCTGTGGGCACGCAGGCGAGCGTCAAGGGTTTGCGCAACGAGGCGCTCGAAGAGCTGGGCGCTGAGATCATCCTTTCCAATACCTATCATTTGTACTTGCGGCCGGGGCATGAAGCGGTGCGCAAACTCGGCGGTTTGCACAAGTTCATGTCGTGGCCGCGCGCGATTCTTACGGACTCTGGCGGCTTCCAGGTGTTCAGTCTTTCGGAGTTGCGCAAAGTTACGGACGAGGGCGTGAGGTTTCGTTCGCATCTGGATGGGTCGGAGCACATGCTGACGCCGGAAAAAGCGGCGGAGATTCAGCTGGCGCTTGGGTCGGACATTGCGATGGTGCTCGATGAGTGCATCGAGACTCCGGCGCCGCGCGACAAAGCGGAAGCGGCGGTGGCGCGCACGACAGAATGGGCTGGGCGCGCACGAAAATATTTTCTGGAACAGGCGAGCCGCAACGGCGAACTGGCGCAATGGCAATTCGGAATTGTGCAAGGCGCGACGTTCGGCGATCTGCGACGCGCGAGTGCGGAGCAACTTCTTGAGCTGGATTTTCCGGGATACGCTGTCGGTGGACTTGCCGTCGGAGAGCCACATGCGCTCACTTGCGAGATGACTGGCGAAGTGACGGCGCTTTTGCCGCACGATCGTCCGCGCTACTTGATGGGCGTGGGAAAGCCCGAGCAAATCGCGGATTACGTCGCGCTGGGCATCGACATGATGGATTGCGTGCTGCCGACGCGCGCAGCGCGTCACGCTTGTCTCTACACCAGCGAAGGCCGCGTTCTCATCAAGGGCGCGCGTTACGCTGCGGATCAACGTCCGCCCGATCCGAACTGTTCCTGCTCGGTTTGCCGGCGCTACACGCGCGCGTATCTTCGTCATCTTTTCGCCGCCGGAGAACTCACCGCGGCGATCCTGGCCACCCACCACAATGTCCACTTTTACCTTGACTTAATGAGGCAAATCCGCGAGGCTATCGAGTTTGGGAACCTAGCGAATTTCTCATCAGAGATGCACGCGCGCTATGCTGTAGGCCCGGCCTGAACGTGAGACCGGAATAGCGTCCGAGATTCTTCAAGTGCGGCCCGGTTTGCACCGAGGCTGACCTGCGCGGCAACACGAGCAGAGAATCCGGGGGGATGTGAGAGCGGGGCAGCGAAACCCGCCGGGCTGATTCCGTCCCTAGTGATGTTGGACAGGCCCGAAATTAGCGAAAGGAATGATGCTCTTCTTGACGATGATGGCGGCGATTTTCTTCCAGGCTTCGGGACCAGCGAGTCTGCTCGGCAATCCTCTCGTAATGATGGTCGTAGTGATGGCCATTTTCTACGTGATGCTCATTCTGCCGCAGCAGCGGCAACGCAAAAAGATGCAGGCGATGATCGCCGCGCTGAAATCCGGCGACAAGGTCGTCACGAACAGCGGCATCTACGGCACCATCAATGGCATTGACGGCGACACAGTGATTCTCAAAATCGCCGACCAGGTAAAAATCCGCATCGCGCGTTCGGCGATTGCGCAGGTGGAGGCATCGGAAGATGCGAAATAACCCCGCCCGCGGCCAGAATAAAGCGCTCAACTCTCTGACCATGAACCCCAATCTGAAGTGGAAAGTAGTTTTCATCGTTCTCGTCATTCTCGGCTGCATCTACGGCCTCGTGGGGCTTCCGACATTTCCCACGTCCGTGGCGCAGCTGAAAGATAATTTCGGTCACCAGATCAAGCTCGGGCTCGATCTGCAGGGCGGCACGCATCTCGTACTGCAAGTGCAGACGCAGGAAGCCATGGCGCAAGAGACCGATCAGATGGTCGAGCGCATCTCCACGTGGCTGCGCGGCAAAAACATTAGCTACGATGAAGTGCGGCGCGTGGATGACACGCACATTCTGGTGCGCAACGTGGATTCAGCGAGGCTCCCGGAATTCCGCGACTATGTGAACGCGCAATTCGCCAATTTTTGGGATATGTCGCCCACGGCTGGCGATCCTTCCAGTTACACCCTTACTCTGCGCGGCGCTGCCATTGCGCAAATTCAAGAAAACACGATGACGCAGTCGCTTGAGACCGATCGAGCGCCGCATCAATGCTCTCGGTTTGACGGAGCCCACGATTCAGCTTCGCGGCGGCCAAAACAGCAATGAAATTCTTGTGCAACTTCCCGGCGAAGGCGATCCTTCGCGTGCGAAGCAGGTCATTCAAGCCGGCGGCCAGCTTGAGTTGAAGCTTGTGGAAGATCCCGTCATCTACACTTCGGAAACCGATGCTCTGAGCAAACACAGCGGAGTTTTGCCCGCCGGGACGGAGCTTGTCCCGGGACGCGCGGCAACACGCACTACTCCTGGCGCCCCGTCCGACGGTGAAGGGTGGTACATCCTGACCCGCTCGGCGGTCGTCACCGGCCGCGATCTTCGCAGCGCCACGGAAAACCGCAACACCAACAACCCCGGCCAATGGGTGGTGGACTTTACGCTCTCTGGCGAAGCGGCCCGCCGCTTTGGGCCCTTCACGCAGCAGAATCTTGGCCGGCAGATGGCCATCGTGCTCGATCATCGTGTTTATTCCGCGCCGACCATCAATGGACGTATCGACGATTCCGGCATGATCGAAGGCAATTTTAGCCAGGATTCCGCGCACGATCTGGCGCTGGTGCTGCGCGCTGGAGCGCTTCCGGCATCGATCAAGTATCTCGAAGAACGCACTGTTGGACCGTCTCTCGGAGCCGATTCCATTCGCCACGGCGTGCAAGCTTCCGTTCTGAGCTTGCTGGTGGTGATGATCTTCATGCTGTTCTACTACCGGCTTTCGGGCGGCAACGCGGTGCTCGCTCTTATCCTGAACCTGGTCATCCTACTGGCGGCGTTGGCCTTTTTCGGCGCGGTACTCACTCTGCCTGGCATTGCCGGCGTGATTCTGACCATCGGTATGGGCGTCGATTCCAACGTTCTGGTCTTCGAGCGTATTCGCGAGGAATTGCGCAATGGCAAGTCTCCGGCTTCCGCGGTGGAAGCGGGCTTCGACAAGGCTTTTCTAACCATTATCGATACGCACGTTACGACGGTCGTCTCTGCCTTCTTTTTGTTTCTATTTGGCACGGGGCCGATTAAGGGCTTTGCTATCACCCTGACGATCGGTTTGATCGCCAACGTGTTCACGGCCATCTACGTATCGAAGACGATTTTCCAGTATCACCTGGCCAAGATGGACCGCCAGAGCGAATTGAGCATTTAGGCGGTACCAGGACGTATAGGGCCAAAGGCTGGTTTTCAGGAGAAACGATAGAGTCATAGCAATCTCTGGCATCCTCCCCCAAGCTGGGCAGGGAGGCAGCGGGAACTATTCGACCCAAGGTGGAGTCTAAAGAAGGGAAGTAAAAGCCGCATGATCGAGTTATTCAAAGAGCCCAATATCGACTGGATGGGCAAAGCCAAGTATTTCTATGCGCTTAGCGGCATTTTGCTGATTGCCGGCTGGACTTCTATCTTCCTGCATGGTGGCCTGCGTTACAGCATCGATTTCAAGGGCGGCACAAACGTGGATGTGCGCTTCGCTCAGCCTCCGCATATCGACCAGATCCGCAGCGGCCTAAACGCGCAAGGTCTCGGCAATAGCGAAATCCAGACCGTGAGCGACATCGCCAACCCCAACTCGAATGAGGTGCTTATCTTCGTCGCGCAGAAGAACCAGGGCGACGAGGCGGGCGACGCCAGCAAGAACCAGGTCATCAACGCGCTGAATGCGATTTACGGTGCGAACAATTCTTCCAAGCCCGATTTCAATTCCGCTTCGGTTTCCTCTCTGACCGCTTTTCTTCACGCAACACGATCCGCTGCTGCTCTCGACGAATGCCGGCGACCGGTATCAGCAGCTTGCAAAAAGAATTCTCGATTATCGCGACAAGAACAGCCAAGGCGTGCTCACCAGTTTTGACAGCGTCTCGAAAGTCGACGGCGTTACTCCCGCTGTTCTTTCCGCGTTGAAGGATAACTACAGTCTGGGAACTTTCGCGATTCGCGGCGTGGAGATCGTGGGCCCCAAGGTCGGAGGCGAGCTTCGCCGCCAGGCAATCGTCGTTACCCTCTATGCTTTGGGGGGCATGCTGGTATATATTGCCTTCCGATTCCAGTTGGTCTACGGGGCGGCTGCGGTCCTTGCGGTGTTTCACGACGTTTTGATTACGCTGGGCTTTTTCTCGCTGCTACATTTCGAGATTTCGCTGACGGTTATCGCGGCGCTTCTCACATTGGTTGGATATTCGATGAACGATACTATCGTCATCTTCGACCGCATCCGGGAGAACAATCGTTTGCTGCGCCGCGAGCCATTTCCGGATGTCGTGAACAAGTCGATTAACCAGACACTGTCCCGAACGATACTGACAAGCGGATTGACTTTCCTTACTGTGCTCGTGCTGTTCCTGATGGGCGGCCAGGTGCTTCGTGCATTCTCCTTTGCTCTGGTGGTAGGGATTGTGGTAGGAACGTACTCCAGTTTTGGTATTGCAGCACCGCTTGTGGTCGCCTGGAATCATTGGCGCGGCCAACAGGGCGTCGCAGTTGGCACCGGACCCGCAGCCGGAAACAAAACCCGCGGAAGTGAAGGCGTCGCAGGGCGTCTTGCTCCTTCGGGTAGGAGGTAGGATTCATGTTTGAAGATATGGTGCTGTCAGGCGATACGAAACGGACGAACAAGCCATGGACGGTCGTGCTGTCGATGGTTGTGCAAGCCGTTCTCGTGGGTATCCTGATCCTCATTCCGCTGATTTATACAGAAGCGCTGCCGAAGACGATGATGGCGACCATGCTTACCGCTCCTCCGCCACCACCGCCGCCTCCCCCTCCGCCGCCTCCCGCGGCGGTTGTGCACATCAAGCCACAAGTGCATTTGATGGACGCGGGCAAACTGGTGCAGCCGAAAGCTATTCCGAAGGACATCAAGATTATTAAGGAAGACGCGCCCGACATGGATGCCGGCGTACAAGGCGGCGTTCCAGGCGGCGTGCCTGGCGGTTCGATGGGCGGCGTGATTGGCGGCGTCATCGGCGGCATGGGCGGAGCTCCGCCACCGCCGAAGCCGACGCAAACGCGCATCAAGCAGGGCGGCCAGGTGCAGGCTGCCATGATTATCAATAGAGTCCAGCCGTCGTATCCGCCGCTGGCTCGGCAAACGCGCATCTCAGGCACGGTGCGCCTGCATGCGATTATCGGCAAGGATGGCTCGGTGCAGCAACTCGAGGTGATCTCTGGGCATCCACTGCTGGTACAATCCGCGCTTGACGCGGTGCGGCAGTGGCGCTATAGGCCGACGCTGCTCAATAACGAGCCGGTCGAAGTCGATACCACGATCGACGTGATTTTCTCTCTGAACACGTAAGCGGTCTGGCGTGCCCGTCGTGGGACAGGCGCGCTGGTCCGGGCGGCAAAGCTTGGCAAACTCTCGCGTTGGCCCTGGGAGACCCGGGGCCATCAGATCTAAGGAGCAAAACGAATGGTAGCGACCCTGTTTGTGAACGCGGCCCTGTTCTTGCAATCTCAGGCTACTTCCTGGGATCTACGGAGCATGTGGTCTTCAATGAGCACCCTCCCCAGGATCGTGGTTGCGATCCTTTTCATTCTTTCGATTTATTCGTTCGGCGTAATGATTGACCGCGCCCTGATGTACAGCGCGGCTCGCAAACAGTCGCGTGTTTTCGTGCAGCAGGTTGCCGGTGCTTTGAAGGAAGGCAAGCTGGACGAAGCGATTGCCATCGCCGAGCGGAACAAGAAGAGCCATATCGCCAAGGTTGTGGCGACCGGGCTTTCCGAATTCCAATCCGCTTCGCAGCAAGTGAGCGACGCGGACGTGATCGAAGCGGCCAAGCGCGGTCTCGAGCGCTCTGTCGCCATCGTTCACGCGGAAATGAAGCGCGGTCTTTCGGCGCTGGCCACCATCGGCTCGACGGCTCCTTTCGTCGGACTGTTCGGCACGGTCGTCGGCATCTTGAACGCGTTTAAGGGAATTGAAACGAGCAAAGCAACCGGTCTGTCGGCAGTCGCCGGCGGTATCGCTGAAGCTCTCGTCACCACGGCTCTCGGTCTTCTCGTCGCCGTCCCTGCCGTGTGGGCCTACAACTACTTCACCAACAAAGTCGAAGCGTTCGACGTGGAAATGGACAACTCCTCGATGGAGTTGATCAACTACTTCATTTTGCGTCGCGGCGCGAAGAAATAAGGTAAACCATGGGCTACAAACCAAAAGTCGGAGCGCAGATGGCGTCGCCAAACGTCATTCCGATGGCCGACATCATGCTCGTCCTGCTGATCATCTTCATGGTGGTCACGCCAATGTTGCAGAAGAGCCTGCCAGTGGATATGGCCAGGGTCAATAATGCAAAGGAAATGCAGGACGCTGATAAGGATGACGCGATTATCGTGGCGGTTACTCGAGATGGGACGATCTATCTGAAGAACACGAAGATCACCAAGGACGACATCACCGGGCAGGTTAAGGATATGTTGTCCGCCCGTCTCGATAAGACTGTCTACGTGAAGAGCGACGCTCGCGCCAAGTATGGCGACGTTGTTGCGGTGGTGGACGAAATCCGCTCCGCAGGCGTCGATCAACTCGGCCTTTTGACCGAGCAGAATCAAGAACGCAGGACACCGGCCCCGCCTCCGAATGCATCGCCAGCTCCATCGGGTGATTAAAGAGGCGTTTGGCTGAGGTGTTTGAAGTATCTGTACCATTCGTTTGCTGAGTCAGAAGGGCCGCGCCGGATCCCACCTGGCGCGGCTTGATGGCCTGCAAAGCTCGCGAAACGCAGGCTGACAGGAGATTCGCAATGGGAATGTCTGTTGGAGAAAATAAGGGCGGTGCGATGGCGGAAATGAACATCGTTCCGCTTATCGACATTTTGCTCGTGCTGCTGATCATTTTCATGGTCATCACTCCGCTCACTCCTCACGGATTGGACGCGCTTGTGCCTCAGCCCAATCCGAACCAGAAGCAAGACGTGGAGTTGGAGAACAAGACCGTGGTGGTCCAGGTGCTTGTCAATAACAAGCTGAAGATCAACAACGAAGACACGACCTGGGATGGACTTGGTCCGCGCCTTGAAACGATTTTCAAAGAGCGCGCCGAGAAAATTGCTTTCGTGAAGGGCGACAACGATGTACTGTTCATGGAAGTTGCCCGCGCGATTGACATCATGCGTGGCGCGGGAATCGACAGAGTCGGTTTGATCACGGCCAAGCTCGAAGCCGGGCAGTAAGCACGAAGGATTTCTTTTTCACTTCGGCCGCATTTCGGCCGGCGCAGGGTGTGAGAGTCCTCCTCGCGGGGAATTTTCTTTATGCGAGGTGACTCATGGGGATTTCGCTGGGCAGTTCAAAGCTGGGAACGATTGCGGAAATGAACGTGGTTCCGCTGATCGATATTCTGCTGGTGCTTCTGGTCATCTTTATGATGATCCGCCCCAAGCCGGAGTTCGGCCTTGCTGCGGATTTGCCCCAGCAGGCGGATTCCACGGCCAAGACGCCCGCGCAGCCCGGATTGATTGTTGTGCAAGTTTTCGGCGATGGCACGGTGCGCATCAACCAGGACCCGGTGCAGTGGCAAGATCTTCAAGGCCGGCTCGAGGAAATTTTCAAGATGCGGGCAAGTCGTGTTGCTTTTGTCCGGGGAGACAGCGCTGTCGAATTTGGCGTAGTTGCCCGGGCCATCGATGTGATGCGCGGCTCGGGAATCACGACGGTGGGCCTGATGACGCCGGAACTCGAAAACGCGCACTAAATAGTGTAGATTGGCCCCTCGCAGGGCGGATCTGAATCCTAGCAGGGATGGATGCTTCGATGACTTATGCATCAGTTCGTAATGCTCGCCGGACCGCTTCTCTGGCAGCGATGTTGATCCTCACGGTCGGCGTTTCGGGCTGCAATAAGCTCAAAGCACGCGATCTCTTGAACAAGGGCGTAAACGCGTTCAAGGCCGGCCAGTCAGATGCCGCTATCGAGGACTTCAAGCGCTCCACGGAGCTCGATCCTAGTCTGATGATGGCTCGCGTGTATCTGGCTACCGCGTACGCGAGCTTGTATATTCCTGGCGCGCCTTCTCCCGAAAATAAAGCACGAGGCGACCAAGCCATCACGGAATTTAAGAACATCCTGGAAATCGATCCCAACAATCTGACGGCGATCGATGGCATCGGTTCCTTGCTTTTCCAGATGGCAGGGACGCCGCCGGTCAACGAAAAAGGCTTCGAGGAATCGAAGACCTTCCATCAGCGTCACATTCAAATCAAGCCGGATGACCCCGAGCCCTATTATTGGATCGGCGTGATTGACTGGACGCTGGCGTGGCGCGGGAACGCAGAACTGCGCCTGGACTACAACAAGAACAACATCAAGAAGCAGGTGCACGATGACCAGCCGCTGCCCGCTCCCGTCCGCACGGACTATACCGCGAAGTATGGTCCTCTCGTGGATGAAGGCATCGCTGACCTGCAAAAGGCTATTTCGCTGAAGCCGGATTATGACGACGCCATGGCGTACCTCGGACTCCTCTACCGCCGCAAGGCGGATATGGTAGAGAGCGCGGATGAGCGCGCTTCGCTGGAGAAGCAGGCGGACGATCTCCTCGAAAAGATCAAGGAGATCAAACAGAAACGTCTGGACCAGCAGCAACAGACGCCCTGAGTCGGGATGCTGAATCGCCTGTAGTAAATCGATTTTCTAGTGAAAAGGACGCCTGCGAAGGCGTCCTTTCCTTTTTCACCGAGGCTGCTCCGCCCGGTTTTCTCGCCTCTCGCGTGCGGCCCGTTTCAGGCGTATAATTGAATATGCCGTCTCCCAGTAATGTTCCTCTAAGCTTCCAGCGGGATCGAGCTATCCGCCAGCTGGAGTCTCGCTTTGAGGAACTCCTCGAAAAACTTCGCAAAAACCGGCCTTCCGAAGACCCCTGGGTAGTTCGCCGCGCGTACGAAATTGCTTGTGAGCGCCATCGCGACCAATTCCGCAGCTCCGGCGATCCGTACATCTCGCATCTTCTGGAAGTCGCCCACATTCTCGCCGACATGCGCATGGATGCGACCACCTTGACGGCCGCACTTCTGCATGACGCTATCGAAGACACCGAATATCCCGTTGCGCGCATTGAGGAGCGTTTTGGACCGGACGTCGCTCATCTCGTCGAAGGCGTCACAAAAATCAGCCGCCTGAATATGACGGCTCCGGAGACGCGCCAGGCCGAGAACGTCCGCAAAATGCTGCTGGCGATGGTCAATGACGTTCGCGTCGTGATGGTCAAACTGGCCGACCGGCTTCATAACATGCGCACGCTCGAATTCCTCGGGCATGAAAAGCAACAGCGCATTTCGCGGGAAACGCTGGATATCTACGCGCCGATCGCGCATCGGCTTGGTATGGGAGTGATCCGCGGCGAACTTGAAGATTTGTCTTTCCGGTTTCTCGAACCGGAGGCGTTTCTCGCTCTCCAAAAAGAAGTCACGGAAAAGAGTCCCGTTTACCAAAGGTTTTTGGAGGAAGTGCAGGGCACGATTCGCACCAAGCTCGTCGAAAGCAGCATTCCGGCGGAACTCGAAGCGCGGGTTAAAGGGCTCTATTCGTTGCACGGCAAAATCCTGCGGCAGCAGAGCAGCCTTGAGCAGGTCTACGATTTGCTCGCCGTCCGCGTGATTACGGATTCGGAGCGAAGCTGTTACGCCGCGCTGGGCGTGATGCATCACATTTGGCGGCCCGTCCCGGGCCGATTCAAAGATTACATCGCCATGCCGCGCCCAAATCTTTATCAGTCCTTGCATACCACCGTTTTGCATGGCGGGCAGCCTTTCGAAGTGCAGATCCGCACACAGGAAATGCACCGCATCGCGGAAGAAGGCGTCGCCGCCCACTGGAAATACAAGGGCGGTAAGCCTGCTTCCGGAGACGACGATCAGCGCATCGCGTGGATGCGGCAACTTATTGAGTGGTCGCAAGAGTTGCAGGAACCCGGCGAATTTCTTTCCACGCTGAAAGTGGATTTGGCGCCCGTTGAGGTGTACGCGTTCACGCCCAAAGGGCGCGTGCTTGAGTTGCCCCGAGGGGCGACGCCCGTCGACTTCGCCTATTCCGTGCACACCGAAGTTGGCCATCAATGCGTCGGCGCGAAAGTGAACGGCCAAATGGTTTCGCTGCGCCATGAAGTTGTCAGCGGCGACGTAGTCGAAATCCTAACCAACAAAAGCCATACGCCGAGCCGGGACTGGCTCAGCTTCGTCAAGTCTTCGCATGCGCGCAGCAAGATTCGCCAATGGATCAACCTGCACGAGCGCGAAGAAGCCACCGACATGGGAAAGAAGTTGCTGGAGAAGGAGTCCCGCCATTTTGGCCGGGGTTTGAAGAAAATCCCGGAAGCCGAGTGGAACAAATTGCTGGAAGATTACGGGCTTTCGAAGCAGGAGGATCTTTACGCCGCTGTAGGATTTGGCAAATATTCGGCGCGGCAGGTTCTCGCGCGTTTGCTTGGCGAACCGGAAAAAGGCCCGGAGTCGGAAGCGGAAGATTCCAAGCCGACGCTGGTAAAGACCGTCAAGCGCATGCTGGGTTTCGGCGAAGCGCCATTGATCGTCAAGGGCCACGACGACCTGCTCGTCTATCGAGCAAAATGTTGCAATCCGATTCCCGGTGACGACATCGTGGGCTACATCACGCGCGGCCGCGGCGTCGCGGTGCACACGCGCGCTTGCCCCAATGTTCAGAACCTGATGTATCAGACGGAGCGCCGCATCGCCGTTGAGTGGGGCGGAGAGAGCGCAGCTACGTTCCCAGTACAACTTTCGATTCGCGGCAAGGACCGTGCGGGACTTCTTGCGGAGATCACGGCAGTTATCAGCGGAGCGGGCTCGAACATCCGAAGTCTTGAGAGCCGTCCCGACCGCCAGAATGCCCGGATCGAAGCCAGCCTTGAAATCGTCGACCGCCGTCAGCTCGAAACTATTCTCGCTAACATTCGAAAAGTGACCGGCGTGTTCGGTGTCGAACGCGTTTATCAGATCTAATTCGCAGACTTTTTCGTACCTGTCCTTTCTGCCGGGTATCACCCAAGCACACGCCCTCGTTTGCCGCTTCCCCGCCTCTACAATATATATATGTGGTACCAACGATTGCTTCTCGGTGTGTGCGTCTTCGCAGCGGTGGGATGCCACCAGCATCCCCTCGCGGACTATCGTCCGCTGGACCAAGCGGGGATGTTTTCCAGCGACATAGAGCAGCTCAAAGGGCTCAACGTCTCGGACCTGGAAATCGCCCAAGTCGTCAAGATGAAGCACGCAAGAATCAGCGATGACACTTGCGTGGAGTTGGTGAGCTCCGCGCACGTTCACAAGCGCATCTTTCTAAGCGCCGAATCCGCTTCCGATTTGGCTGGGGCCGGATTTACAGAGCAGCAGATTCTCGACATCGCCCACGCTGACCAGCTCGATGCCATCAGCATCGACGCTGTTACTCTCAAGCTGATCGGTCTTTCGGACTCGACAGTCCAGCTCGTTCTGCAGCGCCATTTGGATGGCCTGCCAGTCATGGCCAGCGCCGAAATTTCGCGGCTCAAAAACACAGGCTTGACGGAACGCCAAGTCCTCGAGCGCATCAATGCCGGAATGACCGACGAACAGGCCGAAAAAGAAATTAAAGCTCGCGAGAGCGCGCGCAACCACAAAGACACGTCCTTTGTGCGCGTGCACGGCCGCAAACCGAGCTGACGCCTGTTGTCTCTCAACACGCTTGAACTGCCGTTCTACCTTTTGCTTCTTCCGATTTCCCCCGCTACAATCGTGTCGCTTTGTTGCCACGCTCGCATGTCCGTCCGCTTCTCTGTTTGTTTCTGGCCGCGGTAGCTTATTGGGTTTCTTCCTGCGCTGTGGCGCTGGGGCCTGGGTATTCCATTGAAAAGCAGGAAATCCGCGTACAGTTCTTGCCGGGGCCTGACCCAAGAATTCGCGTCGACTCGGACTACCAGCTTCGCAATACTGGCAATCAGCCCCTCTCCTCGATTGAACTGCGTTTGCCTTGGAGTCAGCGGCTTCCACGTTGTAGACAGCGCAAGCCACATGGGATGGCGCCGCCCTCGCCGAGCAAAACTCGCCTGCGAATCCTCGCAACACATTGCTTGCGCTTCCGCAGAGGTGGACCGTCTCCCAGCGTCACACTCTCCATCTCTCCGCGGAATTCCAGACTTCTGCCGCAGGCCAAGCCGGTATCAGTTTTGCTGCCGATGCATTTTCTCTGCCTTCGGAAGGCTGGGCGCCGGAGTTGCTTCCTTCGCAGGGCTTGTTCCCCACCGGGGGAGTTCCTCCAAAGGAATGGAAGTTGGTGGTGCGCGTGCCCGATGGATTTCTAGTTCACATGAGCGGGGGCTCTAAAAAAACGTCTCGCAACGGCCACGAAATCACTGTTCAATCCTTGCAACATCCTGAGGATCGTTATCCGTTTGTCGTCGCCGGACTCTACAAAGAAACGGCTCTGGACGCCAGCACTGGCAATAAAGTTTTTCTGTGGACTCGGGCTCAAGAAGATTCTGCGCGTTTGCAGAAATCCGCGGATGCTCTGGTCCGCGCAGTTCAGGCATATGACGCCACTTTTGGCGCTCGCGCCCAAAAGTCCAAGCCGTTCTGGATTGTGGAGTGCCCGTGTCGGACGGCTGTTTTACCGCTGCGGAATCCGTTTATGCCAATCTCTTGAGCGCAGAACCTGGCGCCGTTTCCTCACAACTCGCCTCGCTCGACACATTGCTAATCGATTCTAATGGCGGAGCGCCAAAGCTTGCCGCCGCCGCGCCTGGGCTTGCTGCGAGTTGGCTTGGCTATGGGCAGAACCCCGGCTTCTACGAACAGCGGCCTCCTCTTTCGGCTCTTCCTGCGTTCGCTTCCGCGCTGGGCCGGGAAGCCATCGACGGGCCCACTTCTCGGACGGAGACAATCCGCCGTGCCTTGCGTATGATTCCCAAGAGCGCAGTGACTCGCAAAACGGAAGATGAAAACGTACTGCGCGCAAAGAGTTTCCTTTTCTTCTACGCTCTTCAGGAGCGCTATGGGCAGGAGGTTTTCCGCCACGCGATCAGCCACATGCTCTCCGCTCGCCAGGGGCGGGGCTTCGATCTCGATGATCTGATCGCTGCGTTCGAACAGGAAACCCATCAGAACGTCGCGGAGTTTGTTCGCCTCTGGATGAAGCACCCCGGGGTTCCAGACGAGTTTCGCACGCGCTATGAGAATGCTTCCGCTGCTGCTATCGCCACCACTTCCAAGGAGACCATGCCATGAGAGAAATTGTTCTGACGGATCGCGGTCCAAAACCCATCGGTCCTTATTCGCAGGCCGTCAAGGTTAACGGCCTGCTCTTCGTTTCCGGACAAGTTGCCATCGATCCGAAGACTAACGAGTTTGTTGCCGGAAACATTCAGCAGCAAACGGAGCGTACACTAGAGAATGTAAAAGGCATCGTCGAAGCGGCGGGCAGCAAGCTGGGCCATGTCGTAAAAACGACCGTGTTTTTGAAGAACATGAGCGACTTCGCCGCGATGAACGAAATATACGCGCGCTACTTTTCCGCTACTCCGCCGGCTCGCTCGACCGTGGAGGTCGCTCGTTTGCCAAAAGACGCTCTTGTTGAGATGGAAGTTATCGCGACGATCTGAACTGCTCAGAAAAACAAATTACGGCCTGTCGGGACTTTCCAGTCCCTTGTGAATCGCGAAGACGGTCGCGAGGGTTACAAGTGCGATTGCATACCACACAAACTTGCTGGTTCCTGCTTTGAGCGGTCCCTTGTTTGACCCTTTCGCGCCTGCGCCTTGCGGCGGAGGTTGGTCCTGGGCTTCTTCCGCGGAGGGATCAAGAACGATGCGATACGCGCTCGCCTTCCGCGTATTACCCGCGAATCATCGCCAACCGTAATCGTCAGCGAACCCCGGATGCTCTTGACCAGCAATTGCTTCTCGCCAAGCACGGTTACTTGCCCTATCGTGGGTGCGTCGGACTGGGGCTTGATCACCGCAGTTAAAGCGTTTAGTGCAAACGCATTTGCGTTGGAGGTGGAAAATGTTCCCGATCCTCGCAGTAGCGTTGCCATTGGCATTCCGCCATCTTCATTAACCGTGGCCGCAGAAGCGGCAGAAAGTAGAAATCGCGCCGCCTGGGTCCGCAATTGCATGCTTCCCATGTCGGCTGTGCTCAGTCGATCGCCGTCAAAAATAGTTGTGCCAACGGCTACACCCGCTCCGCCGACACTCGCACCCTCCGACGATACAACTGTCCCCAGAGCGCCCGTAGTGGTAGCGCCCCAGACCGGAGCTATCAGTAAACAAGAAACCAAGCATGCAGCAACAATTTCGCGCGAGCGCGCCATTGAAGCCTCCAAGAGGGCTGCTCGAAGAATACTCACAGCCCTTGCCCCCGTCAATAAAGATTCACCCCGGAGGGCAAGAATCTTTTGCCTGTAACTTCCCGCCTCCTCTGGCTGTAGCAAGCTTCCGCTGCTACAATGCAAGCCAACACATGGCTGACTGGAAACAGATCACCGCCCGTATTCGTCGGGCCCGCACCGGCAAGGACCCCGTCGGGCAACTCTCCAATTTGTATGAAAAAACGCGCGACGCCATGGTGGCGTTTGAGTTGGCACGCTATTTCGAAACTGCTGGGCAAAATCCCGAAGCTGCTAAATGGTATCTCGCCGCCGCGGATCGTTTTCGCAGAGCGGATTGGAAAGTTAAAGCGCAAGAAGCGGCCGTCAGACTCGGCGCGGAAGTTTCGGCCGTTGATCCCGCGCATTCATCCGGCGATTTTATGCTGGCGCCGCCATCGGTTGCTGCTGCGGAGTCGGTGTCCGCGCACGAAGAGAATTCCGCCGCGTCTGAAGATTCTGCATGCTTCCAGCTGAATCGGAAGCCGAGACCGAGGATCTCTCCGTGAAATCAGCGGGAGAATCTCGCGGATTCTCCGGATAAAAAACGCCGTCGGCGCGGTCGTAGAGGTGGCCGCAATCGTCGCAAGAGCGAAACTTCCAAGGGTCCCGCAGCCGTCTCCACATCCCGCGCCTCGGAATCCACAACTCTCGTGAAGGGCTTGCCATCGCGAGTATTTGATGAAAAGGCCGAGCCCCGACCATCGCGAGCGGCGGAGAGCCGCGCGATCCCTTCACTGCCTATCGAACCGATTGGGGAGCCCGGCGGTCCGAGTGTCCGCGGTCGTTCCGGAGATCCCGGTCTCTCCTCCAGATTGTCTCTTCTCGAAATGCAGTTGCGCCGCTTGTTGACCTGCGCTCCTGTAAAACTTAGCGAAGCGGATCATGCTCCCGTCGGTCCCGGCGTTTTCGTTCTCACCGATTCCGATCTCACCAGCTATTACTACGTGGAAGCCTGCCAGACTCTGCGGATTGCCGTCGGAAATCTTTTGCGCGGCGGTGCCAGCCGCCGCGGCGCGGATTCTCTCAAGCCGCAACTTGCGGAGCATCTCGGCATTCCAGAAACGCGTGTGACAAAATATCTCGCCGATCACTGCGTTGTCCGCTGGCTGCAGCTTGACGAAGGCGCTTCGCATTTCGCGCATTTTGTGACTGCCGTCATTCGTCCCACGTTGAACGAGTAGCACAACCAAACAGGGACTACTTTTCCGATTCGAAACACAACGCTTCCCAAAAGATGCAAAGTTCTAGCCCATTCGTCCTAGAAGTAACCCCCTAGCCCACCCCCCTCAGACCTACCGTTCACTGCCCCTAATTACCGTTCAACCCCCATTTTTGACCGTTCGACGTAACCTTCTGGCGTCCTCCCCCCTTTACCGTCAAACTATAGGCGTACAAAGACTTATTGGACGTACCAGTAGAAAATGGTACGGTATTTCGAGTCCGGGGGGCAGTTTAGGGCTCGGTTTTCATCTAATTGAGTGAGCAGTTTGGGCCGCATTTTTTGAAAGCGAGGGTAGAGCTTTATGCCGAATCGTGTGGGGACGCAGATTCTGAGAACTTTTGACTGGGCGCTGTGCAAGGCTGCCGCTGATCACGTTTAACAGCATTCAGCATTTCAACAAGCGCAATCCGAACCCCTCCGTTACGCCGCAGTGGTCAGAAAAGCCGCTGCTCAAGTCCTGGGAAAAGACCAAGCCCACGCTTGGCTTCCCGCGGCAAACCGATTCCTCTGTGCCCTGCATGCGTAAAAGAGGCGCGTGAAGCGATCATCGCCGGCAAAAAAGACTGGCGCGATCTGATGAACGAGAAAATCGGCGAAATCAAAGCGCAGATCATCGAGCGCGACAACGAGATTTGGATGGTTAAGGATTGCCCCATCCACGGCCACTACGAAGACATGATGGCCATCGATGCCAAGTTCCTCGACTGGATCGAAAAGCAGTTCCCGGGCCGCGATATTCCTGCGCACAACGACGAAGATCTTCACAAGCACGGCTCTTCGACCGTTCGCTACGGCCGCGGCTCCGTTCTCACCGTCGACCTCACCAACCGCTGCAACATGATGTGCGATCCTTGCTTCATGGACGCCAACCAAGTCGGCTACGTCCACGAACTCGGCTGGGACGAAGTTAAAGAAATTCTCGACAACGCGCTGAAGATCAAGCCGCGCCGCCAGATGTCCGTGCAATTCTCCGGCGGCGAACCGACCATGAGCCCGCTCTTCCTTGACGCCGTTGCCTACGCCCGCAAGATTGGTTACAACAGCGTGCAGGCTGCCACCAACGGCATCGAGTTTGCCAAGAGCAAGGAATTTTCGAAGAAAGCGTTCGACGCCGGTATGCGCTACGCCTACCTGCAATTCGACGGTATCGGCAACGACGCCAATAGCCATCGCCAGATCGGCAACCTCTTTGACGTGAAGCTGCGCGCCATTGAGAACATGCACGAAGCCGGCATCGAAATCGTTCTCGTCGTCACCATCGTCAACAACGTGAACAACGACCAGGTCGGCTCCGTCGTGAAGTTCGCGATGGAAAATCCCAAGAAAATCGCTTTCGTCAGCTTCCAGCCGGTTTCGTTCACCGGCCGCGACGAAGACATCACTCCGGAACGCCGTCTCCGCCAGCGCTACACGCTTTCGCATCTTGCGAAGGACGTCAGCGCGCAGGTCGGCAAGGTCGAGCCTACGCGCGACTGGTTCCCCATTTCGTTTCATCAGCACGTTCGCCGGTTTCGCGGACATGGTGAAGGGCACCGAATCCACTTGGGGTTCGCTCTGCTGCGGCTGCCACCCGAATTGCGGCGTCGGCACGGCGATGATGATCAACAAAGAGACGAAGGAATGGGCGCCCGTTCCGCGCTTCCTCGATGCGGTGCAATTGACGAAAGACGTTACCGCCATCACTGATGCGGCTCGCGGCAAGAATTTCTCCAACTTCATGATGGCCATGGCCCTCTTGAAGAACTATCACCCGTTCCGCGGACCCAAGGGCCTGACGCTCAGCGCGCTCTTCAAGAAGTTTGATAAGACGTGGGCGCTCACCAAGCGCTCCACCACCAAGTACGGCCGCACTTCTCCGGATCGCAAGATTGACGACGCCATGAAGCGCCGCCAGGATCCATGGAACTTCCTCTTCATCGCCGGCATGTGGTTCCAGGATCTTTTCAACTACGACTTCCGCCGCACCGAAATGTGCATCATCCCCTACGCCACGCAGCAAGGCGAAATTTCCTTCTGCGCTTACAACACGGGCGTAGGTTGGCGCCAGATCATCGAAAATATGCACAAGAACGCGACGGTTGCCGAGTGGTACAAGAACCACGGCAAACACGAAATCTACGCCAAGGGCAAGAGCGTCAATCTTCAGAGCTTCGAACACTCTCTGAACATTGACTCTGATGACGCCGCCCGCGTCCGCCACCTCGAACACGACATTCCGCAGACCGCCGCGGAAGAAGATCGCGCTCGCCGCAAAAAGGCCTTCGAGGAACAAGCCAAAGTTCGCGCCATCTACGAAGAGCTCGTTCTGAAGAAGCCCCAGCCGACTGTCGTGCAAATCGGCACGGTGTCCGACATCGCCAAAGCTACTCCAGCCAATTTCGCCAACGCTGGCAAGCCCGTAACGATCGCTCCTGCGAATGGCAACGGCCACTCGAACGGCAACGGCAAGCAGCCGCTGAAAAAGCCACCGAAGCCGTAGCCGGCGACTAGTCAATTTTAACGGCAACGCCTCGTAGGGGCACGGCATGCCGTGCCCGACTTGCCACCAAGTATCCTGTCCACTCCGCAGTTTGTATCTGGCTCCGGTCACCGCGGAGCCAGACGCATTTAAGGAAGGAATTTTTCGCATGAGCACACTCTCCGGACGCGTCGCACTGGTCACAGGCGCAAGCCGCGGCCTCGGCAAAGCGATCGCACTCGCCCTTGCCGAAGCCGGCGCCGACGTCGCCGTCAACTACCGCATCCAAGCCGAAGCCGCGGAAGCCGTCTGCCGGTCGATTCGAAACATGGGCCGCAAAAGCATCTCTGTCCAGGGCGACGTTTCCATTTCCTCTGATGTCGATCGCGTCGTCTCAACGACGGAAAAAGAACTCGGCTCCGTCGGGATCCTCGTGAACAACGCCGGCATCGCCAAAATTCTTCCCGCCGAGCAAGTCACGGAAGAAATCTGGAACGAATTCGTCCGCGTGAATCTGACCTCGGTTTTTCTCGTCACACAGCGCGTGCTTCCTGCCATGCGCGCCGCCCGCTGGGGCCGTCTCATTCACCTGTCTTCCATTGCAGCGCAGTACGGCGGCATTCTCGGCCCCCACTACTCTGCCACCAAGGCCGGCATCCTGGGACTGATGCGCTCCTATGCCTCGCAATATGCCAAAGAGGGCATTACGTCCAACGCCATCGCTCCCGCGCTGGTAGAGACCGATATGACCGCCGATATCCCGAAAGACTATATTTCCCGCATTCCCGTCGGCCACTCCGGCGAGCCGGAGGAAGTCGGCCGTCTCGCTGTCCTGCTCGCCCAAAGCTCCTTCATCACCGGCCAAACCATCAACCCCAACGGCGGCCTTTATATGACCTAAATCCGCAACCGAGATCCTCTCTTCGACCTGGTAGTGGTGTCCCACACAGCCTCTGCTATAATCAAAAGGAATCCACCGGAGTAGGCAAATGCCCATCTACGAATATGTCTGCGACGACTGCCAAGCGCAGTTCGAAAAAATCGTGATTAACAAGCAGCAAGAAATCGCTTGCCCCAAGTGCGCCAGTAAGAAGGCCACTATCCAGCTGTCCGTCTTTGCGACGGCAGGCAACGGTAGTTCCTCCTCATCCTCGGGTAGTACCTCAAGCGGTGGAGGTGGTTGTTGCGGCGGCGGTTGCGGCTGCCACTAATCGTAGTGGCGGGTATTTGGGACCGTTCTTTTCCTTTTTGCCGTTAACATCACGTTTCTGATACATTGGCGGTTCGCTTCCATGTCTATTACTACCGCCGAACAACTCGAAAAACTCCGCGCCTGCGGCCAAATCGTCGCAAAAGCCCTTCGCGCCATGTCCGCTGCAGCCCGCCCAGGCGTCACCACCGGCGAACTCTCCGCCATCGGCGCGCACATCCTTTCTGAAAACGGCGCGCAATCCTCTCCGCCGCTCATCTACAATTTCCCTGGCGACGTCTGCATCAGCGTCAACGACGAAGTCGTCCACGGGATCCCTGGTCCGCGCACCATTCAACCCGGCGATCTCGTCAAGCTCGACCTCACCGCCGTAAAAGACGGCTATCACACGGACTCGGCCGTCACCGTCCAGGTCCCGCCCGCGCAAGAAAAATCCCGCGAACTGGCCCACTGCGCCGAGCGCGCATTTCGCCAAGCTCTCGCAGCAGCCCGTCCGGGCAATCGCACCAAAGACATCGGCCGCGCCGTCGAGCGCGAAGTGCGCCGCCGCGGCTTCCACGTCGTCCGCGAACTAGGGGGCCACGGCGTTGGCCGAACGATTCACGAAGAGCCCAGCGTCCCCAACTACGCAGCCCCAGAAGCCCTCCATCTCCTCACCGAAGGCCTCGTCATCACCATCGAGCCCATCATCGCCGCCACCACCGGCCGCGTCTCCCTCGACCGCGATGGCTGGACCGTCCGCACCGCCGACGGCAGCCTCTCCGCCCACTACGAGCACACCATCGTCATCACCAAGCGCGAACCGATCCTGCTCACTGCCGCGTAGCGCGCCATCCAAACGCCTATGTTTCCCAACCACGCTTCTCTTCTAATCTTCGTTAGCGCCGCGGCGCTGCTCCTCGCCATTCCAGGTCCCGCCATCTTGTACATTGTCGGCCGCAGCATCGGCCAAGGACGCAGTGCGGGCCTGGTCTCGGCCCTCGGCATCGGTGTCGGCACCCTTATTCACACCGCAGCCGCCGCTGTAGGCCTTTCCGCCCTGCTCGTCTCTTCGGCTACCGCTTTCAGCGTCGTCAAATACTTAGGCGCCGCCTATCTCGTCTATCTCGGCATCCAGCGCCTTCGCAGTAAGGAATCCTTGGCCGCAGCGTCCGATACCGATACGCCGCGCGCCACACTCGCTCGCGTGTTCACCCAAGGCATTGTCGTCAACGTCCTGAACCCCAAGACCGCCCTCTTCTTCTTCGCTTTCCTCCCCCCATTCATCGACCCAACCCGCGGACACGTCGCCACGCAAATCCTCTCGCTCGGCATTCTCTTCGCCGCCATGGGTACCACCAGCGACTCCCTCTGGGCGCTCTTCTCCGGCAGCGTAGCCTGCTGGCTCCGCAACAACCAACGCTGGATGCGCAACGAGCGCTACGTCAGCGGTGGCATCCTCATCTCGCTGGGCCTAGCCACAGCCTTCGCCGGCTCTTCTGCAAGGAAGTAGCTCACTCATTACAAAAACGCGAAGCCGGTTTCCATGCAGGTTCGCCTGCCGCCGTTTCATATGACCCTGTGCAATCCAGAAAAAATCGAGTAGAGTCTGCTCAACTATCTGCGGATATCTAACACACGGAGGAAACCACGATGAGACGCAACTTTCTGGCGCAGTTGGCGACGCTTCCTTTGCTGGCGGTTTTCGGCTCGAAAGCCCAGGAATCCAAAAAGCCTCTGAAGATTATGATGAAGAGCGCGTGGGGCTCGGATGATCCCACGCGTGCGTCTTTCCCCTTCGTGCATGGCCTGGCGCTCGCGGAAGCCGGCCACGAGGTGCAAATCTTTCTGCTGGCCGAAGCCACCGCGCTGATGCGCAAGTCTCTCGCAGACGCGATTCAGCCGGTGGGTTGGCCGCCGCTCCGCGAAACGCTGGAAAAAGTAGCCGCCAAACACATCCCCGTCTTTGCTTGAGGGGCCTGCTCCCGCGCCCGTGGGGTTGCGGAAACGGATCTGACTCAGTGGGGAGCGAAGTTCGGGAACCCAGCGATTTTCGTCTCGTTGGTGGAATGGGCCGACCGTATCATCGTCGAATAACGGAACTTACGTTTGCAGGAACGAAGTACGGCCAACTGCCGCAGCGTGGCCGACTACTTCACTGCCCGCAGCGCTTTGAACTTCATGGTGATTCTGGAAACCACCTGAGCCGCCACGCCGTTTTGCAAGTAGGCGCAAACCGCATTGCAGCAATGACTTTTCTGGTTGCATCGTCTGACGAATCAATCCCGCAAGACGCGTGCCGGATCGGTCCGCGTCGCGCGCCATGCTGGCAAAAAGGACGCCGCTAGCGCGGCAATCGTCATTACTGCAAACGCCGCTCCAAACGCCAGTGGGTCGCGCGGACTCACCTTGAACAAATAATTTCCGAGCAACCGCGTCAAGGCAAGCGCCGCCACCGCGCCCAGCAGCACGCCACCCGCCGTCAACGCCAATCCCCGCGACATTACCAATCTCCACAGATTCGAAGCCTCAGCGCCTAGCGCCATACGCAGGCCGAGCTCCCTCGAACTCTGTGACACCGCATAGGACATCACGCCGTACAATCCAATCGCCGCCAGCAGCAAAGCCAACCCGCCCAGCACGCCCACCAAAGTGACCGCCACCTTCTGCGGCGCGGTCGAGCGATCCACTTGCTCTTGCAGCGTGATCGCCTCGTACGGCGCCAGGTTTCCGTCCAATGCATGCACCTCGCGCGCCAGCCCGACTGCCATCGTCTCCGGGCTCAGCGGCGTTCGCACATACAGTCCCGGCCCCACCGAAAGATTCTGACGCCACGGCACATAAAAAAACGGCTTGGCCGCTTCCCGCACGCTCTCGTACTTCGAATCCTTGGCCACGCCAACCACCTGCATCCACCGCCCTTTCACCTGCACGCGCTCGCCGATCGGATTCTTCCCGCGCCAATACTGCCCTGCCATCGTCTCGTTCACCACCGCAACCAGCGCTGATCCTTCATCATCCGCGCGCGTAAACTCGCGCCCCGCCACCAATGGAATCCCCATCGTCGCCAAATATTCTTCGCCCACTTCGTTGTACTCCACTGTCGGCAGTTCCTCCGGCGGCGCAACATACCCATCGACGGCAATGGGCGATGACGAATACGTCCCATAGTCCAGCGGCATAAGTCGCGCAAACGTCGCCGATTCCACACCCGGCAGCCCCTTCACGCGCTCCAACAATTCATCTTGAAAATTCCGCGCCCGCTGTGGGTCATATCCCGCCGACACCAAATCCACCGACGTATGGATCACACCATGCGTTGAGAAACCCGGGCTCGACGTCCGTATCTTCAGCAAACTTTGCAACAGCAATCCGGCTCCTACCAGAAGAATGAAACTCAGCGAAACCTGCACCACCACCAAACCCGAACGTACCCAAGCTCTCCCTCGGATTCCCACGACACCCGCCGAATCGGCTTTCAGCGCTGCCGCAAGATCAATTTTCCCGCTCTGCAACGCGGGCACGAGACCAACGACAAGTGTTGCAATCAAGCACACGCCCGCGCTCACCGCCAGCACGCGCCAATCGATTTCCCCCGGCAGATGCATCGCCACACCCGCCCGTGCTGGGAACAGCAGCACCAGTGCATGCCGGCACCAATACGCCACCAGCAATCCACCCACGGCGCCAAACGCCGAAAGAATCACGCCCTCCGTCAAAAGTTGCCGCAACAATCGTCCGCGCCCCGCGCCGATCGCCAGCCGCACCGTCATTTCATGCCGTCGCGCAAACGACCGAACCAGCAGCAAATTCCCAACATTCGCGCTGGCAATCAGCAGCACAAAAAACACTACCCCCAGCATGATTTCGAGTGTTGGCAGCATCGTCCCAGCATTGTTGAATGGCGTTCGCCAAAGGGGCCACAGTTGTACGCTCCGCCCGCGGTTCGTATCCGGATAATCGTTCTCAAGCCGCTTCGCCGCGGCTGAAATTTCCGCCTGCCCCTGTTCTCGAGTCACGCCCGGCTTCAGCCGCACGTACGCCTCAACCCACCGCGCCGCGCGGTCTTCCAGCTTGTAGCCGCCCGCTTCAAATATGTCCTCCATTGAAGCCGGCACCCAAAATTGCATTCCCCAGCCCACGAACGTCCCGTAAAAACCTTCCGGCGCTACCCCCACAATCGTGTGCACCACGCCATTGAGACGCTGCGTTTTCCCGACAATTTGCGGATCGCCCTTGAATCGCCCCTGCCACAATTGGTAGCTGATCACTGCTACCGGGTGCGCGCTCCGGCCCGCATCCTCGCCCGCCTCAAATCCGCGCCCGAGCATCGGATGAACCCCAATCGCATCGAAATAATTAGCCGATACGATGCTCCCTATAGTCCTCTCCGCACGATCGCCGATGCTCAGCGTCGTCCCCGTAATTTTGCTCACAAAAAAAGTGTCAAAGAGCGTGCAGTTCCTCTGCAAATCCAAAAAATCTGGCCACGATAGAGCGGTAGCACCCGTTTCGCCCCGTGCCGTCCCCGCCAGCGCCAGCAATCGCTCCTGGTGCGCGACCGCCGGGTATGGACGAAACAAAATCCCCTCCACCCAGCTGAACACTGCCGCATTCGCTCCAATTCCCAAAGTCAGACACAGAATTGCTAGTACGGAAAAGCCCGGGCTCCGCCGCAGAATTCGCAAACCAAATCGCAGGTCTTGTAGTGTGGTTTCAATCATGGGCAAACCTCTCTGCTCGCGATACTGTTCCTTCGTCCGCTCCATCCCGCCAAAACTCCGAAGCGCCTCGCGCCGCGCTTCCTCAGCGCTTAAGCCCTTGCCCAAGTTCGCGTCAACGGCCATTTCCAGATGCGAGTGCATCTCTGCGTCAAGATCGTCTTCGAGATGGCGTCGCCGAAAAACGTTAGCGGCACGTTGAACGAAAGTATGCCATTGTTCTCGCATGCGCTCCTTGATTCTCCAGGCTCGCCGAGCAAACGTTCCTACAAGGAATCTAGTCCTAACTAGGTGCCACAAGTTCATTTAGACGGTCAACAGGAGCAAGCGCGAGCCTATCACACTCCTGTTGAGCGTCAACAGGAGGTTTGGGCGGATGACGTTCATACTCATCCCGGGGTCAGTGTTCTATTGGAAGGAACTTCTGCGCTATCGCTTCTGAAATTGCCAGTTGTGGAGAGAAGCCTCCCAGTTTCTAAACCGGCTTATCTCAGTCAGATTCATGCGCACTACCGCGGCAATTACCGCCGCGTCATCCAGGTATCCCAACACAGGGATGGGATCCGGTATCAGGTCGAACGGTTCAACGAAGTAAACGAGCGCGGCAATTCCTCCGAGCACCGTCAGAATCGGCGGAAAGTATCTTCCGCCAAGCCATGCGCGGATCATTCTGAAGAGGATCTGCAGACTCTCCCACGGTGCAAGCAAAAACTCGTAATTCTGTTTCGCTTTGCGCATCGAGAGGGACAGCAGCCGAGCCAGTTTGTCCTTCGAACTCACGATCTCTTCGGCCTTCTCTTTTGCTTGCTCGAGTGTTTTCACGCCGCTCCGTAACATGGGTGCTGGGGCTCCCACAAGTACATCGGTCAGAGACTTAGTGCGCAGCAAGTATAGGCCGCAGGTCTGATCGGTACAACCTGCGGTCCGAGCTCTCGAAGAGCGGATTACATCTTCGCTAGATTTCGCAACTTGCTCAGCAAGGGCGGCAGAAAGTTCTACTGCGGCCGGGAATAGTGCTGAATGTTCTCGGGCACAGGGACGGATGCGTCCCCGCGTGGATCGCGTATCGGCTCTTCGGGCGTCCACTTGAATGGCAACACTCCTGTCCAGGCTCCGCCGGCGTACTCCTTGTCGTCATCGACGGCAAAGCCTATCCGAACTTTTGCAGACGCCTCGATCAGCGGGACTGCCAGTACCATCGTGGCTTTCAATTCCTGTTCGCTTGGGGGGCGGACAGTGGCCCAGCGGCCGCGCAGCACGTATTCGACGAAGTCGCGCATCGCCGCCATTTTTGCATCAGGCTCCGCGATTTGCTCGGCTTTGCCCATGACTACCACGGAGCGGTAGTTCACCGAGTGCCCCGTCGCCGTCGGGGAAAAAACGATTCCGTCCAGCAGAGTCACGCTAAGGCAAAACGGCGCGCCGTTCCCCAGTGTCTTCATCAATCGGCTCGCTGTCGAGCCATGCAAAAAAAGTTTATCGCCTACGCGCACATAATTCGTCGGCACCACCACGGGCATTCCATCCGCAATGAAGCCGACGTGGCACACAAACGCTTGGTCCAAAATATCGTAAACGGTTTGCCGATCGTAACGTCCTCGGTCCGGCTTTCTTGTAACTCTTGTTTTCTTCGTTGGTGTGAAGTCGCTCATGAAACGAGGCTAGCGCCAAGCCACCCAAACCCGCAAGCGCCAATCTGGACGGCGCAAATCTGGTCAATTCTTGCTGGTAGGGGCGCAGCATGCTGCGCCCCTACCAGCGAGGACGTAACAATCCGAGATTATTTCGACGGCGGTGCCGGTTTCGCAGCTCCACGCACCACGCGGAACCCAATGTATTCCGGCGCAGGCGTGCAACTGGATTCTGGATCGGCGGGACAATCCGCGCTGCCGCCTATTAATTTACCTTTGCCGGCGCGGGTCAAAACCCACTCGGCCGCGTTTCCGCCGAGGTCGTAAATCGGTTCTTCGTCGTCTTTGCCTTGGGGGTGAAAGCTGCCGACTTCTTTCAGCAAGGGAGCTGTGCCACCCAGTTCCTTGGCTTTTTCACGAAGTCGCGCGGCATCCTCCGGATTCGCCGGATAATCGGCCCAGTAATCCAGTGTGTTTTCGCCGTCACGGTTTTCGTAGAGATCTTTCACTTCATCTTCAAACGGAATTCGCCATGTTTGTCCGGTGTATTTGCTGAGCCATTCGACATAGGCTTTTGCGTCTTCCAAAGTGACTCCGCTTATCGGATGGTTTTGATTAGAGGCGTCCACGCTCGTTGTTTTTCGAAAGTCACCGTATTGGGCGACCGTTACTTCAAATCTTCCTATTTCGAGCTGAGGGCGCTTTACAACTTCCGGGATGAGAATTGGCGCCGAGTCTTTTCCAGAGCCTGGTTTGATCCATGAAACGCCAAACCGAGAACCACCATGTAGAATGCTCTTTCGTTTCAAGGAATCGGCAAGAGGCGAATCCTTTTTAAATGCTTCATTTTCCGGCGTAGAGGTCTTGAAGAAATATTTGTCGAACCACGCGACTTCGTCTTCCACCTTGCGCATCTGATGAGTCAGTTTTTGCGGGCCATGGGGTTCGCCGGGGAAGACCACAAATTTGACCGGGACCTTGCCGTAGTATTCCAGCGCGCGAAAGAACGACCAGCTTTGCGCTGGAGGAACGTTTCGATCCGCTGATCCATGGAAAATCAAAACAGCCGCCTGCACTTTGTCCATCTTGAAGAACGGCGACTTCTTGATGTAAAGCTGCGGATCTTCCATCGGCGATTTGCCGAAATAATAGGAATCGAACGAATCGCCAAAATCCACATTGCCCCAGTCGCTGATCCATTCCACGTCGCCGGCGCCAACGCTCGCTGCTTTGTATCGCGAGGGATATGTGGTGATCAGGCTGATCGAAAGGATCGAACCGTTAGACCAACCGAGCGTCGCGACTTTGTCCGGGTCGGCCATGCCCTTGGAGATTAAATAGTCCACGCCCATATTGATGTCCGGCGTTTCGAGGTCGTAATACTTGCCGCAGCAGATCGATTCCACCCACTTCAGGCCGTAATTGGCGCTGCCGTGATAATTCGGACGCAGCACGAAAGCGCCGCGCTGCGTCATCAGATTTACGGGGTACGCCCAGTTGTCATCCCACGCGTCCGAATCCCACCCAGTCGGACCGCCATGAATCATGGTGATCACCGGATATTTCTTTCCAGCTTCGTAATTTGCGGGATAGTAGAGGATGCCTTCGACCTCTTCATCGAGTGATCCCTTCCAGCGGATGACCTCCGTTTTCGCAAAGGTTCTGCCGTTGACAAGGCCGTCATTCAGTTTCGTGACTTGCACCGGCGAAACAATCTTGTTCCCGTCGAGCTCCGCGCGGTAAATCTGCGGCAGTTTGCTGGCCGTCGAATATTCATAGACGATTGTTTTTCCGTCTTCGCTCAATGCGAATCCTCGAATGTTCTTCGCATGCTCTCCTGTAAGGGATTGCCGGTGCCAAGTCCGACCTGACGCAGATTTCTCCGCGGTGTAACGCGCCAGCTCGGAATGGCTGCCCGCAGCAAGATCGGCAACGAAACCGTCCGGCACCCGCTCGAGGCCAAAACCGAATCCGTTTTCCCAATCCGCAGGGATTTCCGTCGCCTTGCCCGAGGACAAATCGTAGAAATAGCCTTTGAGAATCGTGGCAGTTAGAAATTTAGGATCGGTCGAATAAGGTGCCATGGCGTAAAAACCGGATCCGTCCGCAGCCCACTCGAATCCATCCGGGCGAACACGGCCTTCCGTGAATATCTGTTTTTCCGTGCCATCGCTCAAATTGTGGAGAACCGCTACGGGTGGGACTTTCTGATCGAATTCGTAGTGCAAACTTTTCGCATGGGAAGCGGCCACGTATTTTCCGTCTTTCGAGACGCTCCAGCTTTCGATCCAATCCGTGTTGGTTGAAAGCCGCGTGATTTTCTTATCCTTCACACTGATCTTGTACAAGCGCACCGGCGCGGCGTGATCGGCATCATCAACAATCTGCGAATCGTCTTTCTTTTTCTTCAACTCCTGCTCGTAAAGGGCGGGCTCTTCTTCGGCGCTAAAGATTATCGTGTCCTTGTCCAGCCAGTCGATTTGGCGCGGCGCGCGTGAAAGTTCCGTAAGCACCCACGGCTCACCGCCGTGCGGGTTGATCAGCCAGATTTGGATCGGTGCGGTATCCGGCTTGGCCTGCGGGCGCGCCCGCGAGCTGACGAACGCGATGCGCTCGCCGTCGGGCGACCAGCGCGGCCCGAAATTGTTGTCGCTCCCGCGCGTCAGCTCGATCTCTTTGGTTTCAGTGAGGCTCGACAAAACAAGATTGGAAACGCGAGCATCCTTTTCTTTGTCGGCAGTCGACTTCACCCAGACGAGCCACTTCGCGTCAGGCGAAATTCGCAGCTGACCGGCATATTCCTGGAAAACCTCGTCTTCCGCTTTCCATGATTCTGTTTTCGCCGCGGGTTTTACGTCGTCCGCTCTTACGACCGCCGCCGGCCACGTCCAAGCGGCACTCGCCCATGCGCCAGCCAGAAAAAGTCCCGTCACAATCCATCTGCTTCGCTTCATCGCATCCTCATTTCGATTGGAACTCGAATAACACGTGACTGCCAGCCAACAGAGCAAGCCGCACAGCATAGTTCAATTGACGCCGAATGGGAATCGTGTACTCTTGTCTCCACCAAACCGCATTGAGGCCCATGCATGGCAAAACCAGAGCCGATTTTTACGCGCGCAACGTTTCAGTTTTTTCGCGACTTGGCGCGCAACAATCGCAAAGTGTGGATGGATGCGAACCGCGAGCGCTATCAGGAATTTGTAGTGAAACCATTCCGCCGGCTACTCGAAGAAGTCAGCCCTGCCGTTCTGCAACTCGATTCGCGCTTCGAAACTACCGGACGCAAGGGCGCGAATTTCTCGCGCATCAACCGGGATATCCGTTTCGCTAAGGACAAAACGCCGTATCGTGCACAAATGTATTTGAAATTCTCCGCGCCATTTCCCGGCGAAGGAGAAACCGGCCAGCTTTATGTGGGGATATCCGCCGAAACGGTGACCGCGGGCTTCCGCATTTATGCCGGCTCGAAACGCAAGGAGTCCGCATTGGCTCTGATTGGCGACGCGCGCCTCTTGGCGCAGCCGAAATGGATTGCGCAACAAAAAAAACGCCTGAGCAAACGCTACGAAACTTACTGGTATGGCGCGGTGAAGGGTGAGTGGACGGAACAAAAAGGTTGGCCCGTTGGAACTGAAGACTGGAAGAAACTGCAGGCGTGGATCGTTCGCCGCAAGCTAAAATCCACCGACGCGACGCGGGCCACTTTTCCGAGGGACATTGCAAAAATATTTCGCGAGCTTTATCCGCTGCTACAGTTCACCTCGCTGAATGATTGAGACTCAAAACGAAATGGAGAATCGATGAAGAGAAGAGCCGTGAAGTCGCCGAGTAGGACCAAGCTTGTGAGAAAAATCGCCGTGGCCGCGGCTCTCGTTTTATGCGTTTTCGCCGTCTCCGCGATTGCGCAGGTGTCCGGAACTTCCAAGGAATGGCCGAAAGCAACGCCAAAGGAGTTCGGCCTCGATCCGGCAAAGCTCGCGGCGTTCGACGCCGATATTGCCAGCGGAAAGTACGGACTCGTGGACAGTATGTTAATCCTGCGCTGCGGCACGGCAGTTTATGACAAGTCTTATCCACACGACTACGGCCAGATTTACGGTGAGCGCGCCAAAAAAGAAGGCCCGCTGAATCATGACATGCACAGTCCGTACAATTATTTCAGCACGAATTTTCATCCTTTTTACAATGGCAGCGACATGCACACGATGCAGTCGATATCAAAAACGGTCACATCGGTCACGTTTGGAATCGCGAGAATGCGGAATGAATTTACAGCCAGTTTGGACGCGCAGATTGTGCCGCTCTTGGGGATCAAGAAGATCCAAAACCTCGACGACCGAAAGAAGCGCATCACGGTGCGGGACCTACTGACGATGACCGCAGGCATCGAGTGGCACGAAGATCTGCCCTACGACGATCCGAAAAACTCAGCCGATATCATGGAAGCGAGCCACGATTGGGCGCAGTACGTGATCGACTTGCCTATGGCCAATGACCCGGGCAAAGTCTTCGTATATAACAGTGGCGCGACGGTGCTGCTCGCCCAGGTCTTCAAAAAGGTAACTGGAAAAAATATCGATGAATACGCAGCGGAACATCTCTTCAAGCCGCTCGGAATGCGCTACTTCTGGAAACATTCGCCGACCGGCTTGCCGGACACAGAGGGAGGGCTGTATCTTTCGGCGCACGACCTCGCCAAAATCGGGCAAGTTTTTGTGAAAGGCGGAATGTGGGAAGGGAAGGAAGTGGTTTCTTCCGCGTGGATCAAAGATTCCGTGTCGCCGCATGTTGCCGTCCCCGGAGGCGATTGGAAATACGGCTACCTATGGTGGCTGCAATATTTCGGAAGCAACACCGAAGATGTTGCGTGGACCGGACGCGGATTCGGCGGGCAACAATTGATTGTTTTGCCGGAGTACGACATCGTCGCTGTCTTCACTGGCTGGGACATCCTGCCTTCAGACGAGAAACATTCCCATGATCAGCTTGCGCGCATTCTCGATGCGGCAAACAGATTTTACGGCTGCACGGAATAATTCAACTCAGCAAAATCGCGATCATGGCGTCCAGATCCGGAGGCCGATGAAGTGCCATGAGGCGACGAAAACGGTGACCACGCAACAGGCCAGGGCGACGAGCAGAGAGTGAACGCGCGTAGCGGCGCTGATTTCGCCCTTGGGGACGCGAACCGCGAGAACCAATCCGATGAGCGAAAGCAGCGGAAAAAGAAGACTCAGGACAAAAAACGCTGCATTCCACAGAGTGAATTTTCCGGTGTCCCAGCTCAGCTTTGTGAAGCAGAGAGCCAACGCAAAGAAGGACAGAGTTGCGAGCAATGGAATCCCTCGGACCACTAGATGCTGAACGTCTTTCATTCCACCAAAAAGTTTCCGCAAAACCCATACGATGGCGAATAGTATCGACGTTGCCATTAAAGCCGCGCAGAGGACAAGCAACGCGAGCCTCGCATACGTCCATATAATGCTGGTGCGCTCACCGTAGGAAAAGCCCTCCATCTCTTGGCTGGAGAACACCATTTTGCCGGTGCTGTCCGTGGCGAAAATAGTGGTTGCTTCAGGATCTTTTTCGCTGCGAAAGAGATTCTTGCCGACGGGAATCATCACTTCTGGTTTGCCAAAGAGGCTGGAGTGTGTGAGCTGTCCATTGATGACACGGACGCGGAGACCGCCCTTGAGATCATCTATAAACGCGAAAATCTGCGAGCGTGGCGCCCCAGGAGCATAATAGCCGGCAAACTTTTCCAGCTCAGCCGCTGGAATGGAAGCTGGCGGTTGCTGCGTCTTTGGAAAATCCTTAGAAAGAAAATCGATGGCCAGCCGGTTCAGATCCAAGAGCGCCTGGAATGACGATGGGCTATTGAGCAGGACGACGTAGCCCCAATTTTGCTCCGGCATGTAGCGATAAGAGGAGATAAATCCGTCAATGCCGCCATCATGACCGTGGGTGACGACTCCGCCTACAACTTCCGTGTAGTTTGCGAGCCCGTAGCCGAGACGAAGGCCGTTCTTTGCGGCGAGAGTCGATTCGACCGATTCCATGCGGATGATCGACTCTTGCTTTAGGATTTGCCCATCGCCTGCTTTTCCGCGGCGCAGAAGAAATTGCACGAGCTTTGCAAGTTCCCCAGGGGATGCTTTGAGGTCGCCGGCGGGACGCAAGTAGATATACGGGTAGCCTGGAAGTGCGTGCGGCGGGTCGCCAGCGTAGGCGACGGCGAGGAGAGGTTTGTTTGCGTCAGTAAAAGGAAAGTCGGCATTCGCCATGCCTAGAGGCCGAAGAATCGTCTCGCGAATGTATTGATCGAAAGGTTTGCCCGCTGTTTTTTCGATGAGGTAGCCGGCAATACCGAAGCCTGGGTTGGAATAGGACATGCGCGTGCTGGGAGGCCAGCGAACGTCTTGCGGTTCCTGAAATCGTTTGAAAACTTCGAGAAGTGAAAAATCATACGGATCTTTGTAGTTATAAACTTCGGATGCTTGCATGTCGTCAAATCCAGCAGTGTGCTCGAGCAGATTGACGATACGCACCGGATTCGTGGATGCCCAACGATTTTTGACCGGCACTTCCGGCGCGACATCCTGCAAGCGCGCTTCGAGATTGATTTTCCCTTCTTCCTGCAGCTTCAGAAGGGCAAGCGCGACAAACGATTTGCTGATCGAGCCCACGCGAAATTCGGTATCGCAAGTGATATCGCGGCCGGAAGCAACGTCCGCTTTGCCAAATCCGCCGCACCAGAGCAATTCACCATTGGAGACAAGCGCCACGCCCGCGCCCGGCAGACGAGCCTTGTCGACAACATCTTTCATCGCCTTTTGAAGGTCTGGAAGCGTCTTAGGATGAGGCAATTCTTCTTTTTGCTGCGCGCCTGCGATTGGGGCCAACAGTAGCCCGGCAATGTTCAGGCACACTGTGAGCTGGCGACGGGCTGGACGCATGGAAGCTCCTTGAAACAAACGTTTCACTCTTGGCTCGTATTGTATAACGGCCTTGGCCCTCTTCAAGCACAATTCCAAAATCGGCCGCATCAGAGGCGTGCATGGATTGACGAAGCTACTGCACTCGCATACGATGCCGCCGTCTACTTATCCATTTGTGGACGCCAACTACGAGGAGCGTCTCGTCGATGAAATATCGCTATCTGGGATTGAGCTGCGCCGCACTCATTTTACTTGGGAATTCAGTTTCGTTCGCGCAGCAACCGGGGACGAGCGCACCTCAGGTGCCAAAGCCGGGCGAGAAAACTGCCGAAGCGCCGAAAGAAGCTGAGAAAAAACCACCCGCTCCTCCGGAAGATAAGGTTGTACAGACGAAACACTCTGCACGCATCGGCGGGCAAGAGATTAAGTACACGGCGACGGCGGGAATGCTCGTGATGAAAGACGAAGAAGGGAAGCCGAAGGCGAGCGTCTTCTACGTGGCGTATACGCGCGATGATGTGAGTGACTTATCGCAGCGGCCTGTGATGTTCACATTTAATGGAGGACCCGGATCGGCTTCTGTGTGGCTGCATCTCGGCGCGTTTGGACCGCGGCGCGTGGAGATGGGCGACGCAGGTTCTTTGCTGCCGCCACCTTATAAATTGGTGGACAACGAGTTCTCACTGCTGGATGTAACGGACATCGTTTTTATCGACCCTGTATCTACAGGCTACAGCCGTCCCGCGCCGGGTGAAGCGCCGGATCAGTTTCACGGGATTCAGGAAGACGTGCGGTCCGTTGGTGATTTCATACGTTTGTATGCAACTCGCAACAAGCGTTGGGGCTCGCCTAAATTTCTTGCGGGCGAAAGCTACGGTACGACGCGGGCTGCTGGGCTTTCCGGCTATTTGCAGCAGCGCTACGGGATGTATTTGAACGGAATCATCCTGGTTTCTACGATCCTGAATTTTGCTACGACGGAATTCGATAGCGGAAACGATTTGCCTTACATATTGATTCTGCCGACGTATACGGCAATTGCCTGGTACCACAAGCGATTGCCAGCGGATTTGCAGACGGACTTGCGCAAAGCGGTTGAAGAGTCGGAGATTTTTGCGAACAGCGAATATGCAACCGCGCTGATGGCGGGGGATGGATTGTCCAATGCCCAGCACACAGAAGTGGTGCAGAAGCTGGCGCGGTTGACGGGACTTTCCACGGACTACATCGAGCGCACCAACATGCGCGTGGAAATCGAACGGTTCACGAAGGAACTATTGCGCAGCGAGCGGCGCACGGTGGGACGCATTGATGGCCGATTCACTGGAATTGATAAGGATGCCGCCGGCGATATGCCGGAGTACGATCCGAGCATCGCAGCAATTATCGGGCCTTACACGGCCACGCTGAATGATTACGTGCGCGGCGATTTGAAATTCGACAGCGATCTGCCGTACGAAGTGCTCACCGGGCGGGTGTATCCCTGGAGCTACAAACCGTATGAAAACCGATATGCCGATGTGGGCGAGACGCTGCGCAGCGCCATGACACAGAACCCGTTTCTGCACGTTTTCGTCGCGAAGGGCTACTACGATCTGGCTACTCCGTTTTTCGCGGCGGAATACACATTCGATCATCTCGGGCTTGATCCTTCTTTGAGAGGCCACCTGACCGGGGCCTACTACGAATCCGGGCACATGGTGTATGCCCACATGCCTTCGCTGGCCAAATTGAAGCAAGACACCGCGCAATTTATTCGCGCCAGCTCGGGAACCACTCCGGGGAAATGAAAGGCGTCCTCAAATTTATCGTTTGGCTCTGCGTGGCAATCGCGGGAGCCGGCGCTTTGGCAAAAGTCGCTGTGCACCGCGGCGAGCCGTTGAACGCGACTTGGTTCGTCGTCGCAGCGGTGTGTTGCTATATGGTTGCGTATCGCTTTTATTCCGCATTTATCTCGGCGCGCTTATTGGCCCTGGATGATACGCGTGCCACGCCTGCAGAAATTCACGACGACGGGCGCGACTTTGTTCCAACTAACAAATGGGTTCTCTTTGGCCATCACTTTGCCGCGATCGCCGGTCCGGGACCGCTGGTCGGGCCGACGCTTGCCGCGCAGTTCGGTTATTTGCCGGGCACGCTGTGGCTGATCGTCGGGGCGGCGGTGGCGGGGTGCGTGCAGGATTTCATTATTTTGTTCTGCTCGATCCGGCGTGACGGGAAAACGCTGGGCCAGATGGCGCGCGAGGAAGTGAGCGCGCGAGGCGGATTCATCGCGCAAATTGCCGTGCTGGCGATCATGGTGATTCTGTTGGCTGTGGTTGCCCTTGTCGTGGTGAACGCGCTGAAATCCTCTCCGTGGGGGACGTTCACTCTCGCGATGACGATTCCTATCGCGCTGCTGCTGGGCGTTTATTTGCGGTTCATCCGGCCAGGGCGCGTTCTGGAAGCTTCCTTGTTCGGAGTCGTGCTCGTGCTCTTCGCGGTAGTCGCTGGGCAGTGGGTAGCGGCGTCGCCGTCGTGGGCACGGGCTTTCACGTTCGGCGGCATTTCGTTGGCTTTCATAATCATCGCGTATGGTTTTGCGGCCGCCGTTCTTCCGGTGTGGCTGCTTCTTGCTCCGCGCGATTATCTGAGCGCGTTCATCAAGACTGGAGCCATCTTCTCGCTTGCGGCGGGGATTCTGTTTGTCCGCCCCCACATGATGATGCCGCCGCTCACCCGATTCATCGATGGAAGCGGGCCGGTTTTCGCTGGAAAGATTTTTCCGTTTTGCTTTATCACCATCGCTTGCGGAGCAATCAGTGGATTTCATTCTCTGATTTCATCGGGCACGACGCCAAAGATGATTCTCCGTGAGAGTCACGCCCGATCGATCGGTTATGGCGCGATGCTGCTGGAGTCATTCGTCGGAGTGATGGCCATGGTTGCGGCTTGCGCGATGCCGCCAGGCGTCTATTTCGCGATTAACAGTCCGGCGAGCATTGTTGGCGGAACTCCGGATGCTGCGGCCGCGACCATCAGCAGTTGGGGATACCATCTCGACGCGCAGACCATGACCAATCTCGCGCACTCTGTTGGCGAGCAAACGTTGCTCAATCGCGCGGGCGGCGCGCCTTCGCTGGCCGTCGGAATGGCGCAGATTTTTTCGAACACAATTGGCGGTGATCGTCTTCTGAGCATCTGGTACCACTTCGCGATCATGTTTGAAGCGTTGTTTATTCTCACGGTACTAGATGCCGGGACGCGCGTCGGCCGCTTCATGGTGCAAGAGCTCGGGGGACGAGTCTGGAAACCACTCGGGCGCACGGCCTGGATGCCGGGGATTTTGATTTCGAGCGCGATCATCGTGGGAATGTGGGGCTTTTTCCTTTATCAGGGGGTCGTCGATCCGTTGGGTGGAATTAATTCTCTGTGGCCGTTGTTTGGGATTGCCAATCAGCTCCTGGCTGCGGTGGCGCTGGTGGTGGCTACGACGATTTTGTTGAAGATGAAGCGGCTTCGCTGGATATGGGTAACGGTTGTACCCATGGCATGGCTGGTCGCGGTCACGATGACGGCGAGCTATCAAAAAATCTTTGATGCAAACCCGAATCTCGGGTTTCTTTCGAAGGCGAGTTCTCTGGCTTTGCAAATCGCGGCCGGCCAAATTCCCGTGGCAAAGATTGCCGAGACGCACCGGCTGGTTTTCAATCAGCGGCTAGACGCTGCTGTTACGGGCGTGCTTGCGCTGATGATTCTCGTGCTGCTGGTGGAAGCGCTCGCGCAGTGGTACGCGATTCTGAGCGGGCGCCGCGAAGCGGTGCTTCACGAAGCTCCGTATGTCGCTACGCAGTGGGCCAAAGGTTTTACCGGCACGGCTCACGGAGACGATTGATGCAAGGAGCTGCAAAATTCGTCAAACGATCGCTTCGACGGTTCTGGCGTGGCTTACGGGAATGGTGTGGCGACGCTGCATACGAGCGTTATCTGCGCGCAAAAGGCAGGCAGGCTTCGGAGCAACGCACGCTCAGCGCGGAAGAATTTTACGTCGAGCAGGTCAACCGCCGCTATTCCCGGCCCAACCGCTGCTGCTGACAGTTCTTGCCTTTCCCCGGCTAAACGGCCTAGAATTTCCGGCAAGCACTCAGCCTGCCTACTTTCTACCTCACGGAGGCACAGATGGCTCTCGACATGGATAAGCTTCATGAATTTCTTGGAAGAGCGGTGGTCGATTTCGGCGCTACATTTAACGCAGCACTGATTCGCATCGGGGACAAGCTCGGTTTGTACAAAGGTCTCGCGGTGGGCGGTCCGCAAACTCCAGCGGAATTGGCGAAGCGCACAGGAACTGCTGAACGCTACGTTCGCGAGTGGCTGAGCGCGCAAGCAGCCGGCGGGTATGTGACATACGATCCGGTGGCGGGAAAATTTCATCTCAGCGAAGAACAGGCATTCGCGATGGCCGACGACAACAGCCCCGCGTTCATGCCCGGTGCGTTTCAAGTGGCGCTCTCGGCAATCAAAGCGGAGGAAGCGCTCACGGAGAGATTCAAGACAGGCGAGGGCATGGGGTGGCATGAGCACCATGCCGAACTATTCGTTGGCACGGAAAGATTTTTTCGGCCGGGATATGCCGCGAATCTGATCGCCGCGTGGATTCCGGCGCTCGAGGGCGTGGATGAAAAATTGAAAAGCGGCGCGCGCGTGGCCGATGTGGGCTGCGGATTGGGCGCCTCGACGATTCTGATGGCGAAATCGTATCCCAAGTCCGAGTTTTCTGGATTCGATTACCACGACAAATCGATCGAGACCGCCAAGCAGCGCGCACACGACGCGGGCGTTGGCGACCGCATCAAGTTCGAAGTCGCCAGCGCGAAATCGTTTCCCGGCAAGGACTATGACTTTGTGACTTTCTTCGATTGCCTCCACGACATGGGCGATCCCGCGGGCGCGTCGGCGCATGTGCACGGCAGGCTCAAGAAAGACGGAACGTGGATGATCGTCGAGCCATTCGCGGGCGACAAGCTGGAAGACAATCTCAATCCCATTGGACGCGCATTTTACGGAGCTTCCACGCTTTTGTGTACTCCGGCGTCGTTGTCTCAGGAAGTGGGGCTGGCGCTCGGCGCCCAAGCCGGGGAGAAGCGCCTGTGCGAAGTCGTGACGAGCGGCGGCTTCACGCGATTCCGGCGCGCGACGCAGACGCCATTCAACCTGGTGTTTGAAGCTCGGCCGTAGCCGTCAGCAGGTGGGTTTCTAAAACTTTTTCAATCATGGCGCAAGTCAGAATTCTTAACCGCCTTCGCCATTTTGTTTGACGATCGTTGTTTTGTGCGTGATCCTCACGCTGTGAGTTCGGATCCCCGCGATGATAGCGCGGCGCGTTTCCACCGGCAGCATTTCTGGCGCGAAAACGCCCGGTTCGTCGCGCTGAAAATTCTTGATGAACAGCGCTGCAACGTGAGCCGTAGCATACGCGACCGGTGTGATATAGCGGCCTTGCTGGCGGATTTGGTAGAGCGTCGGGAATATCGCATCAGTGCGAATCAGCAATTGCTGATCTTCTTTAGTGCCGCGTTTCACGCCGCTGACCAGCACTGCCGCCGAAAAACGGGCATTTTGCAGAACGCCTTGGCGAATCAGTTTGGCGATTGTGCGGGGCGACGATGTTTGCGGAAATCGCTGCCGCACGATGCCGCGCGACTTTGATAGTTTCCCCTGCTTATACCAGCGGCGAAGCCGGTCAAACTCATTTCCGCCGATCTTCACGTCCATATTGCGCAGCGGAATCACGTAGGGCAGCGTCGCGACTTCATCTTGAGCGGCGAGAACGACGTTGGCGTTTCCAATCGGATCGGGAAAGCGGAATTTCTCCAGCTCCGCGAATCGTTTTTCCATGAGGAATTTTCCGTCGCGATAGACACGCGGGCTGGAAATGGCCTCATCGAACGAAACTTCCGGCGACCACTGTGAAATCGGGTCGTCGCTCTCTGTGCTTTCATACAGGCGAATCTGCACGGAGTGGACTTCGTCCAGCATTTCCGACGCCCTTTTTACCAACAGGTTCGTCAAGCCCGGAGCGGCGCCGGCATTGATCAGCGCTGTCCGGTTTTTTCCTTCAAAACGCTTAGCGTAGGAGAATTGCTCGGCCTTGAAAGGATTGCGCGTGAGGTGCGAGCTAAGGTCCACATAATGGGCGCGCAGACGAAGCGCGGCTCGCATTACAATCTGATTAAAGACCGAAGCGGAAGCATTGACGATAAGTTGACAGCCGCGCGCCGCGCGTACAATGCCAATCATGTTTCTGGCGTTCACTTCAGTGACAGCAATGGTGCTTTTCTCGCCCAGGAAGTGGCGTGCGCGCTCGGGGTCGCGGTCACCGCACCAGACAGTGTGTCCTTGACGTAGGAGAAGCTCTGCCAAAAGTGAACCGGTCGCACCGGCCCCGAGAACGAAGATCCGCATGGTGTGCCAAAAACTCTATCACACACCGTGGCAGGAATCGTGGATGTCCTAAGGAGTTGCCGAGTGCCGCGGTGCAGGCGCCCCCCGCAGGAGGCCCTCCGTGCTCAGGTCCTCGTCGAGATCTGGCCAGTGGATGCTACAGATAGCCTCCACCCCGCAATTTTCCAGTGATTGCGTTGCTCTGGAGTGGCATGGAGAAGCCGGGGATACCAAGCAAGAGGCACGCTGATTACTCTGCCGTCCCGCAATGTGACGCTGAGCGAGTCGGGGGAAAAACTCACGTCGACGACACGCTCGTCAGCTTTCAACGCCAAAATGCCCATTCCAAGCCTCTATGAGCTGGTCTTGATTTGCTTCAACTAAAGATTCTACTCTACCTAGCTCTCTCGCACTGGGCCCGTTCCAAGAGCGGTCGGCACGACCAGATTCTACAAAATTGCAGTCTTTTTCGCACAGGCATACACTAGCTAATGTTACTCCGACCCCGATTACCTACGGGAGAAAAAACCTAGGGCACGCGGGGCGATGTGTCGGCGGCCGCTTTCTTTGGACCTCGAGGCTGAGGGTTCGGGTGGAAACGCCCGGGCCTCCCGAACTTGGAAAGGAGCGATTCGACGGAAAAGTGTGTATTTTCGTCGTGCGCCCGCATCCAAGTAGTCGGATCGGACGGTTTTGTTTTATAGCCGCGGAGAGAAAGTACGCAGGCGGTTGCATTCATCTAATAAGCGTGTGATGACCCTCCAAGACAAATTCGGCCGGCAGATCACCGACCTGCGCATTTCGATCACGGACCGCTGCAACTTCCGCTGCGTTTATTGTCGTTCTGCCGACCCTGAAAATTACCGCGATCATGACGAAATTCTCTCCTGGCCAGAACTTGACCGGCTGGCTCACATTTTTCTGAGCCTGGGCATTCGCAAAATACGCATCACTGGGGGAGAGCCGCTAGTCCGCGCCGGCGTGGAAGATTACATCGCGCGTCTTCATGCGCTCGGCGTCGAAGATCTCTCCATGACCACCAACGGCCATTTGCTGGCAGAACGGTGCGAACGGCTGCTCCAAGCAGGGCTGCGGCGCATTAACATCAGCCTTGATTCGCTCGACCGAAATAAGTTTGAACGCATCACCCGTACAAAATCTTTTGATACCGTGATGCACGGCATCGACATAGCACAGAAATCGCGGCTGGCACCCGCGAAAGTCAACGCCGTGCTGGTCCGCGGCATTAATGACGATGAAGTGGAAGCCTTCGCCGAATTTGCCCGCGACCGCGGCGTGATTATGCGTTTCATCGAATTCATGCCGCTGGACGCCGACCGCACCTGGACTCGACAACACGTGGTGCCCGCCGCTGAAGTTTACGAGCGCATTCACGCACGGTGGCCGCTCATTCAAATTCCGCACGAGCGCAGCGAGACGGCGCGCAAATACCGTTTCGCCGATGGCGCTCCTGGCGAAGTTGGTTTGATCGCGCCCGTGACGCAGCCCTTCTGCGGCCACTGTTCGCGCATTCGTTTGACCGCCGACGGAAAGCTGCGGACCTGTCTTTTCAGCAAAGAGGATCACGACCTGCGCGGCCGGCTCCGGGAAGGCGCGACAGACGATGATGTCGCGAGCTATATCCGCTCCGTGGTCGATGAAAAAGAAGAAGGACACCGCATCAACGCCCCTGATTTCGTGCCCCCTTCCCGTACCATGGTGTTTATCGGCGGATAGTCGAATGCTGTGAATGCCGAACATCCTCGCAAACGCATTACGCTCGACCACAACATGACTTTGCGTTAGCATCGAATCACGCAGAGCGGAATCGGCATCATAGAACGGACAGCCATGGCGGACGAAGACGACGAAGAAGGACAGGACGAAGCGTCCGAGCCGGAGCCTCGGCTCTTCACTCTCACCGAGGCGGAGCGCGCGCGGCGCGAGCTGGAACCTTTTCTAGTGGAAGCCATGGATTGCCGCAAGAAACTGTCCGGCCTGGAAAACGATCTTTCCGCGGTTTCCGCGCGGATTATGATGATGGGCGGCGTAATCGTCCCCTACGAAAAACTAGCCGCGCTGCGCGTAGAGCACCAGCACCTCGCCGAATCCCTGAAGACCTCGCTGAACCGCATTCTCGAATCCGGATGTGTCATTAAGGACCTCGATGTGGGCCTGCTTGATTTTCCCGCCGTAATCGACAACGAAGACGTCTATCTTTGCTGGAAGCTTGGTGAAGACCGCATCCGTTTCTACCACCGGCAGGACGAAGGGTTTGCCGGCCGCAAGCCGCTCGATCCGCGTGATCTCGGCCCTGGAGACATCGTGCAGTAGTCTGAGTCCAGGCTTGTTTTTCTTTTCCACTTTCACTCGCGACATTGCAAAGACAGCGCTTGCATTGAGCGCTTCGAGAACCGAAAGGATTTTTCGTGTCGTCTCATCCTGAAAGCCGTTTAAAGGATTCTGCCAGCCCATATCTGCGTTCCGCTGCGCACCAGCCCATCGACTGGCACGAGTGGGGCGATCCGGCCTTCGCCCGCGCGGAATCTGAAGACAAGCCCATTCTTTTGGATATCGGCGCGGTATGGTGCCACTGGTGCCATGTCATCGACCGCGAAAGTTATGAGAATTCCGAGATCGCCAAAATTATTAATGAGAATTTTGTCGCTGTGAAAGTGGATCGCGATGAGCGCCCGGACGTTGATGCTCGCTATCAATCCGCCGTCAGCGCCATCTCCGGCCAGGGAGGCTGGCCGCTTACCGGCTTCCTGCTCCCCAACGGAAAACCTTTTTTCGGGGGCACGTATTTTCCACCGGAAGATCAAATGGGGCGCCCGGGTTTTCGGCGCATTCTCCTAGCGGTAGCGGATTCTTACAAAAATAAAAGGGCGGAGCTTGTTCGCGCGGCGGACCATTTGGCCGATGCTGTCGCCCAAGCAGAAGTGTTCACGGGAGCGCGTGCCGAGTTCGACCCCGCGGTCGTCGATGCGCAAATTACTTCGGTCACGCAGCAATTTGACATCAAGAATGGCGGCTTTGGCCGCGCGCCGAAATTTCCGCATGCGTCAGCAGTCGACCTGGTTCTGGAACGTTACCAACAGACCAAAGAAAAACATCTGCTGGCGATGATTGAGACGACACTCGAAAAGATGGCTCGCGGCGGCGTTTATGATCAGCTTGCCGGAGGTTTCCACCGTTATTCGGTAGACGAACGCTGGCTCGTTCCCCATTTCGAGAAAATGAGTTACGACAATTCGGAGCTGCTGCGCAATTATCTGCACGGCTGGCAAATGACGCAGAATCCGCTCCTGCGTGAAACGGCGGAAGGCATCATCGGCTGGGTGAATGAAGTCTTGTCCGACCAGGAAAATGGCGGCTTTTATGCCAGCCAGGACGCGGATTACTCGCTCGACGACGACGGAGATTATTTCACCTGGACACTCGAGGAGTTACGAGCCGCGCTGCTGCCGGACGAAGCGCGTGTCATGGAGCTCTATTACGACGTCGAAGCGCACGGCGAGATGCACCACAATCCGGCGAAGAATGTTCTGTGGATTGCGCTCAGCGCCGCGGACATCGCCAAGCAGCTGAGTCTCGATGAAACCTCGGTGCGCCTCATGATCGCCAAAGGCAAAGGAAAGATGATGGCAGCGCGCTTGCCGCGACCGACGCCCTTCGTCGATAAGACAATGTACGTTTCGTGGAATGCGATGTTCGTTTCAGCTTACCTGGAGGCAGCGAAGGTGCTCGGCGGATCGACGGGCGAGACCTGCCGTAAATTTGCGCTGAAAACTTTCGACCGAATGTTGAAGGAAGTGTGGAGCGAATCCCGTGGCTTTGGCCACCGCATCGGAGGACCTGCTCTCGAGGGCTCGCTCGACGATCAAGTTTTCAGCGTGCTGGCTTTGCTGGATGCTTACGAAGTGACACTCGATCCTCGCTATTTTGCGGCAGCGCAAAAAACGATGGACCTTGCTATGGTCCGCTACGGCGACGCGGAAGGGGGCGGCTTTTTCGACCGGCCTTCAGATGCCGCGCCGATGGGTGGTCTCGATGTTCGCCGCAAGCCATTCCAGGATTCGCCTACGCCGGGTGCGAACTCGGTTGCTGCCATCGCCCTGATTCGCATGTACGCCTTCACCGGTGACGAGCGCTACTTCAACTTTGCCCAGAAAACCCTCGAAGCGTTCGCGGGGATCGCGCCGCAATATGGAATGTTTGCGGCGACGTATGGTCTTGCCGCTACTCTCTTCGCGCTCCATCCCTTACAAGTCGTAATCACCGGACGCGCGGATGATCCATGTTGCGCAGGCGCTCGAGGACGCAGCTAATCGCACCTTTCGTCTCGGAAAATCCGTTTTGCGCCTGACGCCAAGCGCATCACTCGTGAATCTAGCCGGCGCTCTCAAAGAAACGCTACCGCATCTACTGGCCGACAAGGCGATGGCGGTGGTCTGCGCTGGACAAACCTGCCTACCGCCAACCAGCGACCCATCGCAATTGGTCGCGCTTCTAGAAAACGGCGCCGCCGGAGCCGCAGGCTCATAGCCAACTGTCGGCAAGTCCTCGTAGGAGAACGGCACGCCGTGCCCTCCGACCCGCCGCATGAGTTTTCACAGAAGTCTTCTATCGCCAAAAGAAACGGGCAGGAGAAAAAAACCTCGTGCCCGTTTCAAGCTTGATGCGGGACCGCTTATTTCTTGGGCCTGGATTCAGGCGGTACCAAGCCGTTGATCCGGTAATAGACGACGAGCTGCCCATAATGTTCTCCGGTGTGCTCGATCAGCCCGTATGCCAGGTCAGAGAGACGAGTCAATGTCGGTCCGCCTGCAGCGACACTTTCGTTCAATCCCTTGTCGCCCTTGGCCTTGATCACGTCTGCGCCATCCTGAACGCACTTTTTTACGAAGGCCGTAACCTGAGCCTTCGTTTGCAAGTCGTCGAGCTTCGGATCATCAGAAAAATGAGGCTTCTTTCCCTGCGCGGTATCCGTGAAGTAATACATGGAAGCAGAAGCGTGGATGAGTTGCGCAAGAAATGTCCGCGAGTCCGGGTTAGGCTTGTAGTTGTACTTGTCTTCCGGCAAATCCTCGGCAATGGCAACCAGCTTTCTGCCGATATCATTCCAGGACTCCAGCACGGCTTCGGACGGGCTCGGTGCAGGCTTTGGCGGTGCAGCTTTCTTGGCATCCTGCGCCCACACCGGCGCCGCCAGCGCAACTGCAACCAGCAGGGTTCCCCATTTGCTAAAACTCTTCATCTTTTCTCTCCTCATCTTTGCCCGTTCAGGGCTTGTTTCTGGGCCTGCTTCGAGGCCGTTTAGGGCAAGCCCTGGCAGGCACACACTCTCTGACGGGCCGCGCCGCCAAGCGTTTCTTTACTTGACCGACACAAATCTGACCTATTGACCCGGTTCATCTTACGCAGGACGTCCCCCCGGCGTCATGGAAAATCGCTAGGGGCAGGCATGGTAAGCTTGAAGTTTGCCTCTAGGGGGACGCTCCTTTTGAACTGGACTTGGCTGATCGTGCGCAGCGTCATTGCGCTAAGTATCTTGGGGTTGGTCTTTTTCTCACAGCGATTTTGGTATCGCGCCATTTGGCGCATGACGTCCAACTGGGGAAGCCAGGGGCTGCGCGTTGTTGCGCGTCTGATTTACGTAACGCTGCTTCTGCTCAGTATCGTCGTGATGGCGGACGGCTTCCGCATGGGGCACGGCCATGCTATTCCGCGCGCCTCGATGATCACAGTTTTCTCGGGATTATGGTTTTTCAGTGCGCTCTTTGGTTATATCGCTGTAAAACTTGTGAGCGTCATCGATAAAATCTGGTCCTGGCTGCGAGCGGCGTATCAACTCAAAACCAATTCAAAGCCTTCCCGAGTTGCTGCTGCTCCGGCCGCGGCAGTCCCGTACTCTTCCGCGCCAGCCGCGGTGGAACTCATCGCCGATCCCTCACGCCGTTATTTTTTCAAAACGGCCACCGCGCTCGCCGGCGCTGCGCCGTTCCTTACCGCGGTCTATGGCTTTGCAGCGGAGCGGTTGGACTATCAAGTACGCAAAGTCGAAATTCCACTTCCCAATTTGCCTGCCGCGCTTGAGGGCATGAAGATCGTTCAGATCAGCGACATTCATCTGAGCGGCTTCATGCCGCGCCTGCAAGTCCGCCGCGCCGTCAATATGGCCAACGATCTGGGTGCTGATCTCGCGCTCGTGACCGGCGATTTCATAACCGGAGCAGGCGACCCAATCGCCGATTGTATCGAGGAAGTCCGCGGTCTCCGTGCCCCGCTGGGAGTTTGGGGCTGCAACGGCAATCATGAAATTTACGCGCGTGCTGAAGATACGGCGCAACTCCTTTTCGCTCAGTCCGGAATGAAATTGCTCCGTCAGGAAAATGCCGAAGTCACTTTTAAGGGCGCGTCGTTCAATCTCATCGGTGTCGATTATCAACGCGAGCGCACCAACGGCGGCCGCAAAGTACAAATGCTCCAGAATGTGGAACCGCTAGTGCGCCGAGACATGCCCAACATTTTAATGTCGCACAATCCCAACTCGTTTAATCGCGCCGCGGAATTAGGCATCGAGCTAACACTCGCCGGCCACACGCACGGTGGGCAGATTCAGGTAGAAATTCTCGATCATCGTCTCAGCCCCGCGCGCTTCATCACGGATTATGTCGCGGGGCTGTATCACCGCCCGATGTTCGCTCCGGCGCCTAATGACCGTGCCGCCGCGGCTGGTCCGTCATCCGAAACGAGTCAAGGGTCGCTATACCCTGGCCAATCGTCGGCGTTGGCATCGATTTACGTAAATCGCGGACTTGGCACCGTCGGTGCGCCAGTTCGCCTCGGCGTTCCCCCTGAAATCACGCTGCTGACTCTCCGCCGGGCCTAGCCGCTCGTCCCCCGCTCACTCGGTATTTTTTACAGCACATTTTTGTTCCGCAAAATAGCCGGGAATAAATCCCTCCCATCTTCGGTATCCGCAGCGGTAGTTGCCTACGGGAAATAGGAACGCCGTCGAGATCCTCTTCAGCCTAGCTCCGGTAAGTTCCTTGTTCTCAACTACGGAGTCATCCACAAAGTAATAAGCCATAGTGGAAGTGAACTTGCACTACGGAATCGCTTACCCAGCCAATCTGACGTGAAGTTCATCGCGGTCACTCGCGATGCGTTTCGCTGCACAAATCTTGATCTGGAGGGTAAAGCCATGAGGTACGTGTTTAAGTCGTGGAAATATTTCCCAGTACTTGCACTTGGGCTCTCTTTGCTTCCTGCTGTAACAGAAGCGCAGCATTACACGCAAACCAACCTGGTCGCTGACCAGCCAAATGTGGCCGCAGTCACCGACCCCAATCTCGTAAATCCTTGGGGGCTGACCCGCAGTCCCACCACCACGGCAAAGGCAGGAAGTCCCTGGTGGGTTTCCGATAACAACTCGGGCTTTTCCACGCTCTATACAGGCACCGGGGCGATCATTCCCATCAACGGCACAGGAACCGTTACGATTCCTCCTCCCAAAGGTTCTCCTGCAGGCACACTAGCGACGCCCACAGGCATCGTGTTTAATAGCAGTCCGACGGATTTTCTGATCAGTCCAGGTGGCGCGGCGGCAGCTTTCATCTTCGTCACTGAAGACGGAACCATCTCTGCATGGGCTGGTGGAGCGGCGGCGACGCTGGAGGTGGACAATTCCAAGGGCGGTTCCCCCAAAGGCGCAGTTTATAAGGGCGCCACTTCGGCTCTCGTAAACGGAAAAGTCTTTCTGTACGTCACGAATTTTCGCTCGGGCAAAGTGGAAGTCTACGACAACAGCTTCAAGCCCGTGCACATCTCCGAAGAATTGTTCGATGACGATGCTCTTCCGCGCGACTTCGCGCCCTTCAACATCCAGAACATAGGCGGAACGCTATTTGTCACTTACGCAAAACAGGACGCCGCCAAACACGATGACGTGGCTGGCGAAGGCAATGGTTTCGTTGAGCTCTACCAACCCGATGGCAAGCACATCGGACATCTTCAGCACGGCCCCTGGCTGAATTCGCCCTGGGGAGTCGTTTGGACGCCCCGCGATTTTGGCGTTTTCAGCAACAGCATCCTCGTGGGCAATTTCGGCAGCGGTTGGGTTGCTGCCTATAACGGGTTCACCAAGGAATTTATCGGCTTCGTGAAGAACCCTGACGACTCAATTCTAACCATTGATGGGCTCTGGTCGCTCACCTTCGGCAACAACGGCAACGCGGGTCCATCTACAACGCTGTTCTTTTCCGCCGGCCCCGACCACGAAACGCATGGCCTTTTCGGCACGCTGACTCCTGTAGTCACCGAACAGACCGGATCCGTGGAGTAGCGCCTCGCGGGATCCCGGTTCAGTCGGTAAATAATTGAAAACAGGCGGCAAAGATTCTCTGTCTCTGCCGCCTGTTTACTTTAGCTATGTATTATCGTCAAACCGCAAGTCCTGCCGCGTTTCCTGCTGGACGAAAAAGCTCCGCTGCGTCAAACTTTTCCGGCATCAAATCTGTCTGGGCCGTTTGGACGTTTGAGGTTCCTCATGGATGAAGCGCCGGAGATCGACCGCATCGTTAACGAACTGAACGACCTTGCCGAGGACGAAGGTTCAGAGCCCATCAGCGCGGTTCAACTGGACGCGTGGCTCAAGACTCTGATTGCCCGTGGCGGAAGCGATCTGCTTCTCGTCGCAGGAGCTCCCGCTTGTATCCGCGCAAAAGGCGTAGTGCAAAAAATCGACGCGCGTCCGCTCGACGGCCCCGAAATCGAAGCGGCAGTGCTCCCCGCACTCACATCCCACGCACTCGCGCGCTACCGCCAATCTCAAATTTCGGACTCTTCCTATCGCATCGCCGGCCTCGGCCGCTTCCGCATTAATCTTCATCGCGAACGCGGACGCGCCGCCGCCGCTATTCGCGCGCTGCCGCAAAAGGTTCCCACGCTGCGCGAACTGAATCTTCCTCCTTCCGTGGAGAATCTCGCGCATCTGCCAAGAGGCCTTGTACTGATCGGTGGTCCAGCCGGTTCCGGCAAATCCACCACGCTCGCCGCGCTGATCGACGACATCAACCGCCGCGAAGCGCGCCACATCGTCACCATCGAAGATCCCATTGAGTACGAGCACACTCACATTCGAAGTGTCATCGAGCAAGTCGAGATCGGCACCGACGCGCCAGATTTTCCCACGGCCCTCCGCGCGGCTCTTCGCCAGGCTCCGGATGTTCTCGTGGTTGGCGAGATGCGCGATCCGGAAACAATGCGCATCGCTGTCGCCGCCGCCGAAACCGGCCATCTTGTTCTCTCCACGCTGCACACCATTGACGTCGCCACGACCATCTCGCGCATCTCCGATTCTTTTTCCGATGAACGCCAAAACACAATCCGCCAGGAATTGGCCATGGCCATCGTCGCCGTCCTGACGCAAATTCTGCTGCCCAGCAAGAGCGGCGAGCGTTTTCCCGCCGCCGAACTTCTGATGATCGGCTACGGCGCACGACAGCACATTCGGCGCAACGCTTTGCAGCATCTCCATCAAGAAATCACCATGACCAAGAAAAAAGGTTCTTTCGCGCTAGAAGAATCTCTCGTCCAGCTGATCAGCAAAGGGCACATCGACCGCGAAGAAGCGCTCCTCTGCGCCATCCATCCCGATGATCTGGACATTCTGCTGAGAACGGGCAGCCGCGGATAAACCTGCAACAAACGTTTCCAATCGCCGCGTAGTTCAGGCAAAATACCTGCGCAAAACGAGGGAGGTCTCATGAACCGCAGAAGTCTAGTTGCCACAATTGTGTTCGCAAGTATTTCCTTGGCGCCCGTTGGCAGACACGTTGTCGCCGACGAACAGCCGCTCGCCGGCTTCTCCGCCGAATCTTCACGCGCTGAACGCCAGTGGGAAGAAAAAATGAAAGCCATTCCTGATCCGGACAAAATCCGCGGCTACATGGAACACCTTGCCGCGCGGCCGCACCACGTTGGCTCGCCGTACGATAAAGAAAACGCTGATTGGCTGCTGGCAAAGTTTAAGGAATTCGGCCTCGACGCGCATATCGAAACTTTCGACGTGCTTATGCCCACTCCCAAGGAGCGAGCCGTCGAGCTCGTGGACGCGAATGGCAAGCCAATATTCACTGCAAAGCTGCAAGAGCCCGTCGTAAAAGAAGATCCCACTTCAAACCAGACGGCCGAGCAGCTTCCTACTTACAACTCCTATTCGATTGATGGCAACGTGACCGCTCCGCTCGTCTACGTCAATTTTGGCGTGCCTGCGGACTATGAGCAGCTCGATCGTATGGGCATCTCCGTCAAAGGCGCAATCGTTATCGCGCGCTACTACGGATCTTGGCGCGGCATTAAGCCGAAAGTTGCAGCGGAACATGGCGCTATTGGCTGCCTGATTTTTTCTGATCCTCGCGAAGACGGATACACGCAGGGCGATGTTTTCCCGCAGGGCCCCTATCGCCCGAAAGATGGCGTGCAGCGCGGCAGTGTCGCGGACATGCCGCTCTACGCCGGCGATCCGCTGACACCCGGCGTGGGCGCAACGAAAGACGCGAAGCGCCTCGCCATAAAAGACGCTCAGACGATTACCAAGATCCCCGTCCTCCCGATTTCTTATGGCGACGCGGAACCGCTTCTCGCTTCGCTCAAAGGCCCCATCGCCCCGCAAGCGTGGCGCGGCGGTCTTGGCGTCGGCTATCACGTCGGCCCCGGCCCCGGGAGAGTACATCTGAAAATGATTTCGAATTGGAACATGGCGCCGGTTAATGACGTCATCGCGAAAATTCCCGGCTCGGTTTATCCCAATGAATGGGTCATTCGCGGCAATCATCATGATGGCTGGGTAAACGGCGCGGAAGACCCGATCTCAGGTCAATCTGCAATGCTCGAAGAAGCTCGGTCTTTGGGCGAACTCGTGAAGCAAGGTTGGAAGCCCAAGCGAACGCTCATCTTTTGCTCGTGGGATGGCGAAGAAGAAGGCTTGCTAGGCTCGACCGAGTGGGTCGAAACGCACGCCGAGGAACTCAACAAGTACGCTGTCGCGTACATCAATTCCGACGGCAACGGCCGCGGCTATCTTGGATTTGGCGGCTCGCACACGCTTGAAAAATTCATGAACGACGTGGCCAAAGACGTTCAGGATCCCGAAACGAAACTGTCCGCCTGGAAGCGCGAACAGTTGCGCGCGATTGAAGAGGCGTCCGCCGACAAGAAGCAAGACGTCCGTCAGCGCGCAGATATGCACATGGGCGCTCTCGGCTCCGGCTCGGATTTCACGCCGTTTCTGCAGCACGTCGGTGTCGCTTCGCTCAACATCGGCTTTGGCGGCGAAGATGGCGGCGGAATCTATCACTCGATTTACGACGACTTCTACTGGTACACGCACTTCAGCGATACAAACTTCGTCTATGGACGCGCGCTCGCCCAGGCTGGCGGCAGCGCCATGATGCGTCTTGGCGACGCCGACCTCTTGCCCTTCGAATTCGGCGACTTCGCGGAAACGATGCAGACCTACGTCAAGGAACTGAAAGACTTGTCGAAGAAAATGCAGGACGAAATCCGCGAACGCAATAAGGAAATTGACGAAGGTGTGTTCACGGCGACTGCGGATCCAAAGAAGACAGAGGTTCCGCCGAAAAAAGAAGAAGTACCGCCCTACCAGAACTTCGCGCCTCTCGAAAACGCGGCCGATGCAGTCACGCGTAGCGCGGCTGAGTATCGCAAAGCCCTGGAGCATGCAAATGCCAACGGCGGCACCGCGCTGGCTGCCGCTTCGCTCTCCGAGGTAAACCGCCTGCTCATCGAGAGCGAACGAAAATTCATCACCGAGGAAGGCTTGCCGAACCGCAAATGGTACAAGCACCAACTGTATGCGCCGGGCTTCTACACCGGATACGCGGCGAAAACGATGCCTTACGTCCGCGAAGCCATCGAACAAAAAGAATGGAAGCAAGCCGATGAAGGCGTCTTGGTCGTAGCGAAATGTCTGCAGAATGAAGCAGCATTGATCTCCGACGCGGCCGCGAAACTCACCGCGGCTCATTAATTTATCTCCTTGTGAGGGCGGGGCTTGTTTACCCTGGAAGGGCCCCGCCCTCATAGTGGGACAGACAATCTTGTCTGTCTCCCTTATGCTTTGCGAGACAGCCAGGAATGTCTGTCTCTCCCACAACCTCGGAGGATCGGCACATGCCATCCTACAATCTAGCCATCGTCGGAATGGGCAACGTAGGCCGCGCCCTCTTGCGCTTGCTCATCTCCAAAGAGACCGACCTCCGCCGCCGCTACGACATTCGCTGGCGCCTCACAGGGGTAGCCACGCGCCGCACCGGCTGGATTGCCGACCCTGACGGCCTCAATCCGCTCGCTGCTCTTCACGGCCACTCCCTGATTCAGCACGGAAACACATCTCAGCCTCACAATTTCCACGAATGGCTCGAAAAAACGCGCGCCGACGTTCTATTTGAAGCCACCTCGCTCAACGTGAAAACTGGCCAGCCCGCCACGGAACATTTGAGAACTGCGCTCGAACTCGGCATGCATGCCATCACCGCCAACAAAGGCCCTATCGTCCACGCGTACCACGAACTCACCGCGCTCGCCAAAGAGAAGAACCGGCAATTTCTCTACGAGTCCACGGTCATGGATGGCGTCCCCGTCTTCTCGATGTTTCCCTACGGCTTGCCCGCGACGGACATTCGCGGCTTCTCCGGAGTTTTGAATTCCACGACGAACGTCGTGCTCACAGAAATCGAAAAGGGCCGCACGATGGATGAAGCCATTAAGCGCGCTCAGGCTATGGGCATTGCGGAAACCGATCCGACAGCAGATTTAGACGGATGGGATGCGGCAGTAAAGGTCGTTGCTCTTGCAATTGTGCTGATGGGCGCAAATGTGCGGCTCGAGCAAGTGCAGCGTACCGGTATTCGCGAGCTCAGCGAAGAAAAAATCCGTTCCGTGCGCGCCGCGGGCATGCGCTACAAATTGGTATGCCGAGCCGAGCGCCGCGGCGATAGCGTGGATTGCAGCGTGCGTCCGGAGATGCTGCTGGCCTCTGATCCCCTCGCCAATCTCGAAGGCAGCAGCTCGGCGATTCGCTTCGACCTCGACGTCTTCGGCTTATCGCTCGTCGAGCACAATCCTGGAGTCGAGGCCACCGGTTACGGTTTGCTCGCCGATTTCCTTCGCGCCGTTCGTCAGTGACGACGGGCACAGACTTGAAGTCATTTGCGACTCAGCGATTATAGTTCGCCGCATAAGCCGGCAGCGGAATCCCAAGATCGCATCGTTCATCGCGAATCGGCGCGCCGGCGACGGTGCGTAGTGGGATTACTCCCGCCCAAATGGGAAGCGCGTAGTCGGGAGCGTCATCTTCCGGCGGGCCAACGCGCACTTTCGCGGAAGCTTCGGTCAGCGGCAGGCGAAGGATGCTCGTCGCCTTCAGTTCTTTTTCATTCGGCTGGCGCGCATCATCCCAGCGCTGCGGCAAAATCTTTTCCGTGAAGGCGCGCAGCGCTTCGAGTTTTTCTTGTGGCGCATCGACAAGCGTGGCTTTGCCAAGCGCCACGACAGAGCGATAGTTCATCGAGTGATTGAAAACCGAACGCGCCAGCACGATTCCATCCGTGAGCGTGACTGTCAGGCAGACATTCGCACCTTCGCTGACTCCGCGCAGCATCCGACTCGCAGCCGACCCGTGAAAATAAATGGCGTCGCCGATGCGCGCGTACAGCGTGGGAATCACAAACGGCTGGCCATCCGCGGAAAAACCGACGTGGCACACCATCCCTTCATCGAGAATCTTATAAATGGTTTCGCGGTCGTAGACGCCGCGCTGCGGCTCGCGCACCACACGCGTGCGCTCGTTCGGCGTGAAGGATTCGGACACGGTACACCTCTAGGAAAAACGTGGCGCGGAGCAGGCCGATTTGTGGCCGCTCATTTGATTTATAGCCGGCGCCAAAGCGGCATGAGTGAGGAACAACCAGCTAAATGCTAACACGGTTGCGTGCGGCTTCATCCTCAGGCCGCGCTGTGAGAAACTAACGGTCGGAGAACACCATGAGCACACCGGTGATGCAGGGAGGCGAAAGCAAGCCGCTGGACGTCTCCTGGGTCAGAGAGCAATTCCCGTCACTGCAATTGCAGGTGAACGGGCAGGCGGCAGCGTTTCTGGATGGCCCTGCCGGCACTCAGGTGCCGAAGCAGGTGATGGACGCGGTTCAAAACTATTATCTCAAGTCGAATGCGAACACCTGCGGTGCGTTTGCTACTAGCCGCAGCAACGACGCCATGATTGACTCCGCGCGGTCGGCCATGGCCGATTTTTTCAATTGCGATAAAGACGAAGTCATCTTCGGCCAGAACATGACCACCATCACGTTCGCGCTGGCCCGCGCCATCGGACGGACGCTCGAGCCCGGCGATGAAATCGTCGTGACCACTCTCGACCATGATGCAAACGTTGCTCCCTGGCGCGCGCTCGAAGAGTTGGGCATGGTGATTCGCCAGGTAGACATTCACGAATCGGATTGCACGCTCGACCTCGAAGACTTGAAGCACAAGATCAACAAGAACACGAAGCTGGTGGCCGTCGGATACGCTTCTAATGCCGTAGGCACAATCAATCCCGTCGCCGAAATCACAAAGCTGGCGCATGCGGCTGGCGCGCTGATGTTCATCGACGCGGTGCATTACGCGCCTCACGGCCCGATTGACGTTCGCGCCCTCGATTGCGATTTTCTGGTGTGCTCGCCTTACAAATTTTTCGGCCCGCACATGGGAACGCTCTACGGAAAGCGCGAGCACCTGCTGCGTTTCAAGCCCTACAAAGTTCGCCCCGCTCCGGATACGCTTCCCGATCGCTGGGAAACCGGAACGCAAGTCCAGGAGTTAATCGCCGGAATCGGCGCGGCGGTGGATTACCTCGCCGAGCTCGGCAGACGTTGCGAGCCGGCAGCGAAAGATCGCCGCAGCGCGCTACTCGCCGCCTATCGCGCAACACGCGAACACGAAATGGCGCTTTTTTTGCGCTTAGCGGAAGGACTGCTTGCGATTCCTGATTTGCAGTTTTTCGGCATCAGCGACCTAAAGCGGTTGCACGACCGCTGCTCGACAGTTTCCATCAGGCTAGCCAATCACTCGCCCGCCGAAATCGCTGCATTCCTAGGCGAGCGCGGCATCTTCACCTGGGACGGCAATTACTACGCGCTGAACCTGACCGAGCGCCTCGGCGTCGAATCCAAAGGTGGCCTACTGCGCATCGGCCTGGTCCATTACAACACCGCTGAAGAAGTCGACCGCCTTCTCGCGGGGCTAAGGGAGATTTAGTAGGACAGACTTTCAGTCTGTCGCTTTTTTCAATTCAGAATTCTAAGCAGAAGCCATCAAAATGAAGAAGGAACAAGCAGACAGGCAAGAATGCCCGTCCCACACACTATGAGCAAACGACCGAAAGCCAATCGTACTAACCGTGCTGGATGGCTGGGGCTATCGCGCCGAAACAAAAGGAAACGCCATCGCTCTGGCGCGCAAACCCGCCTACGACGACCTGATGAAGAAGTATCCAAACACGCTCATTCACACCTCTGGACCGTTCGTCGGCCTCCCCGAAGGCCAAATGGGCAACAGCGAAGTCGGCCACATGAACATCGGCGCAGGCCGAATCGTTCACATGGACATCACGCGCATCGATCTTCTGATCGCCAACAATCAACTGCAAAACGTCCCTCTCTTTCAGCAAGCGATGGAACGCGGCCGCCAGCACCAACTGCATTTCATCGGATTGTTGAGCGACGGCGGCGTGCACTCGCACATCAAGCATTTGTTCGCGCTGCTCGAAATGGCCAAGCAACAGAAGGTCGAGCACGTATTTGTCCACTGCTTCATGGACGGCCGCGACACGCCTCCAAACAGCGGCCGCGACTTCGTACGCCAGTTACAGCAAAAAATGCGCGAACTAGGCGTCGGCGAAATCGCCACACTCACCGGCCGCTACTACGCGATGGACCGCGACAATCGCTGGGAACGCGTCGAGCTCGCCTACCGCGCGGTAGTTCACGGCGAAGCCGAAACGCATTCGAACGACCCCATCGCCGCTCTCCAAAAAAGCTACGAGCAAGGCATCACCGACGAGTTCATAAAGCCCATCGTCATCACAAAAGGCGAAGGCGCTTCCGCCGCGCCAGTCGGCACAATTCATGATGACGACGCCGTCATCTTCTACAACTTCCGCGCCGACCGCGCCCGCCAAATGACGCGCGCGCTAGTCGAACCCGCCTTCGACAAAATCACCGACGCGAAGCGCCCCAAAAATCTTTTCTACGTCGCCATGACCCAGTACGACAAAAACTGGCCCTGGCTGAAATACGTAATCTCTCCCGAAAAACTCGAGCACATCCTCGCGCAAGTCTTCGAAGAGCTGCAATACAAAAATCTCCGCTGCGCCGAAACCGAAAAATACGCGCACGTCACCTACTTCTTCAACGGCGGCGTAGAAAAACCTTTCGGCGGCGAAGAGCGCATCCTCGTCCCCTCACCCAAAGTCGCCACCTACGACCTCAAGCCCGAAATGTCCGCGCAAGGAATCACCGACACGGTCGTAAAAGCCATCGAAAAGGGCGAATTCGACGCCATCATCATGAACTACGCCAACGCCGACATGGTCGGCCATTCCGGCAACCTCGAAGCCACCATCAAAGCCGTCGAAGCCGTCGACGCCGGCCTCGCCCAAATTTATCAAACGCTGAAAGCGCGCGGCGGCGTCTGGCTCATCACCGCCGACCACGGCAACGCCGAAACGATGATCGATCCAGCCAACGGCGGCCCGCACACCTATCACACCACCAATCCCGTCCCGCTGATCCTCGTCAGCGATAACGATTCGCTGCAATTGAAGCCGAATGGCTCACTGCGCGATCTCGCGCCCACCATGCTCGCTGCTCTCGATCAACCCAGGCCAGCGGACATGACCGGCCAGGATCTGCGCGCCGCAAAAAGGCATAACGTAATATGACGCTCAGCTACGAGCCCCTTAAGCAAAAGCCTCCCGAGCCCGGCCAAAATCGCTCGCGATCTTTTCGGCACCATCACGATCCCCGGCACACCAGTAGGCGCCATCGTTTCCGTGGGCCTCGTAGTAATTTGTTGGTTCGCACTCCCGCTCTCCCACCTTTTCATTCTCGGCACGGGTGGCCTCGGCCTAATCGTCGGCTTATTCCTCTACTGGAAACACCGCGGCTCCAGCGAATGAATCGCACCAATCCAGCCGAAACAAAACTCGTCATCTGCGTCTGGCATCCCATTCACGTTCTGGCGCCCGCAACCGGTGATGCCGCAAACGATCCGCGCCCGCTGGCCAGAAATGCGCGTCCTCCACTTGCCCAATTACGATCACCTCGCCGAAGAATTGCCAGACACGGATATTTTCGTCGGCTACTCCCTCCGCGCCGAACAGCTCACGCACGCCAAAAAACTAAAGTGGATTCACTCCACCGCCGCCGGCGTAGCGCAACTGATGTATCCCGAACTCCGCGATTCCGGAATCGTCGTCACCAATCCCAGCGGCGTTTTCTCTCCACCCATGGCCGAGCACACCATGGGCCTCCTCCTCGCGCTCGCCCGAAATTTCCCCGATTCCACCCGCCATCAAGACCGCTCGCACTGGGGCCAGCAAGATATCTGGGACAAGCCGCAGCATCTCACCGAACTAAGCGGCCAAGTTTTGCTTGATTGTGGGATTCGGCTCCATCGGCCGCGAACTCGCCAAGCGCGCCCGCGCCTTTGACATGCGCGTCTGGGGCGTAACGCGCTCCGGCCAAGGCGACACCACGCACGCGGAAAAAATCGCTCCCTGTCTCGCAACTGGAAGAAGCTCTCGCACACGCCGACTACGTTGTCATCGCCGCGCCAGAAACAAACGAAACGCGTCACCTGATCGGCGCCGCGCAAATCGCTCGCATGAAGCCCGGCGCGCGCCTAATCAACGTCGGCCGCGGCTCACTGCTGGATGAATCCGCGCTAATCCACGCCCTCGAAACAGGCGCCTTGAGCGGCGCCGCACTTGACGTAACTTCCGTCGAGCCGCTTCCGCCCGAAAGCCCGCTCTGGAAAGCGCCGAATCTCTTCATCACGCCGCACACCAGCGCCGTAAGCGACCGCCTCTGGCATCGCGAAACAGCTCTTCTCATGGATCTTCTGGAACGATGGTTTGACGGCCGCGAAATGTTCAACCAGGTAGATTTCGCCCGCGGCTACTAGCCGATCAACGCACTGTATAAGCGCACTGTACGGACGCACTGAAGAAACGCCAACGAACCGGAAGCTCAGTCTCCCGTGCCCGTTTTCACAGCCTCATAACCTTCACGCGCGTACACCACATATTTCTGTTTCTTGCCCTTCTGATCGAGAATCTCCAGCGGGCTTCCGTCGGGCTTCACCAGCTCAATCTTCACCTTGTGAAACTTTCCGTCTTTCGCCCCGGTCGTCGGCGAGTACGAAATGCTGTACTGATGCCGCAGAAAAGAAGTCACGGTTTGAAAGACGCCCGGCATTTCCCCTTCGAATTGCGGAAACCACGCTTCGCCGCCCGTTTCATGCGCGAATGTCTTCAGCTGATTTTCCGCTTGCAGATAATTCATTCGCTGTATGCTGCCCATTCCGCCCGGCCTGCTCATGTCCGCGGCATTCTGAAACACCTGGCCCAAACCCACGCAAAAAATCGTCACATCGCTCTGCCGCAACTGCTTCATGGTCTGGTCGAGGTTGTGCTTTGAAAATGTATCGACCCCGCTGGCCATCAGCACGATAGCCTTCTTTCCTTTCACATCCTTCAATTGATCCGTAGTCTCCAGCAGCGCATCGAAAACATTCGATTCGCTGAAGCCGGGAAAGTAGAGGTGGCGTATTCCATCCATCACTTCTTCTTTGTTCTGTGTGAAGTCCACATCCACGCGAGTTTTCATGTCGAACGTTACAAGCGCTACCCAGTCCTGTTGTTTGAGCTGAGGAAACAAATACTGAGACCAATACTTTGCGTAGGAGGCGAAGAATCCTCCCCAGCCCCGGCTGCTGAACTCCAGCAGCAACACCATCGTTATCGGCGCATCCGTCGGTCCGAAGTTTGTGATGGTCTGTGCCACGCCTTCATCGGTGAGCTTGAAATTCTCTTTTTTCAGTCCCGTCAGGATGTCGCCGTGTTGTGTGGTCGCGATCACATCCAGCGTCACAATCGGCACTTCCACCGCGATGCTCACCCCGGCCTGTGGCGCCTGCTGCTGTTGCGTAGCCGGAGCCTGGGGCGGCGCCGCGGCTGGCGGCGGTGGTGCGCTCCCTTGAGGCCCGGTGGGCGCCTGCGCCGCTGCGTGCTGCTCCGCCAGCGGCAGAAGGATCACACTCGCAAGAAATGCCAATAAAACCAGAGAAACAATCGTCTTCATTTCACCCCTCGATTCGCCTTTGAAATCAACCCGTTTGCCTGGCCGCCGCTTCATCCCACACCAGATGCGCCTGCTCGCCGTTTGAATTTACGAAACCCGCTGCCAAGCCCTCGGGTAGGCCCCCACACCTGCATGTTAGTATGAAGCGAGTTAACCGCAAAGCGTTGCTGAGCCGGGTATTTTAGACCCAGGCCACATCTGAGTCGGAGGAAGTCTTCGTGAATTGGAACCGCAGAATGCACATACTTGTGCCCGCCGTGGCCCTGGCACTATTCCCGCTGGCAGCGACTTTGCCTTTGGCGGCGCAGGTGCCCTCCACCGCCATGCCCACCGTCGAGTCAACGCGTTCCCCGGCCGGCGACACCACCGCGCTGGCCAAGGAAGCCGAAGGCTGGCTCGCCGATCTCATCCGCATTGACACCACCAATCCCCCCGGCAACGAGCAAGCCGCCGCAAAATACATCGCTGGCATTCTGACGAAAGAAGGAATCAACTCGGAATTTTTGGATCTCGCTCCTGGCCGCAGCGCGTTAGTAGCGCGTCTCCGCAGCGCCGCGATGCCGGATCCGTCTCGCGCCCTGCTTCTCGTCGCCCACATGGACGTCGTTGGCGTCGACAAATCCAAGTGGACCGTCGATCCCTTCGCCGCCACCATCAAAGACGGCTACCTGTACGGCCGCGGCTCCATCGACGACAAAGGCATGCTCGCCGCCAACCTTGCCGCTTTCATCGCTCTCAAGCGCTCCAACGCCCGCGTCGACCGCGACGTCATTTTTCTCGCCACCGCTGATGAAGAGCAAGGCGGCGAAGCCAGCATCCGCGTGCTCATCGCCAAATACTGGGACAAATTTGCCGCCGGCTTTGCTCTCAACGAAGGCGGCCGGGTCATCCTCAAAAATGGCAAGGTCGAATACGTCGCCGTGCAAGCCAGCGAAAAAGTTCCCGTGGACGTCGCTGTGATCGCGCGCGGCCCGTCGGGCCATGCCTCTGTGCCCACCAAGGACAACGCCGTTGTCCACCTGGCTGCCGCCGTCGAAAAGATTGGTGCTTACACCGCGCCCGTACATTTCACCACCATCGTGCGCCGCTATTTCGAACAACTTGCGCCGCTTGAAGACGACGAACTTGCCAAATGGATTCGCTCGCTTGATACTC
>CAVSSD010000016.1:0-297371 GCA_963730495.1 uncultured Acidobacteriota bacterium
GAATCGCCTGCTTGCCGGAGCGATTCCCGACCAGCAGCAGGCGCAATCGAACTACGCGCCTAACAATCCGCCGGGGGAACACACCGAAAATCCGATCAAGGCTGAACGCAGGAAGCGCGAATACCTCTCACTGTTTGCTTCAAACATTGCTTTGAGCTATCGCAAGGCCTCAGCTGCGAACCAGCCCGGACCATCGGAACCGCCGTCTCCGACACCGGAACCGCCTGCGAGCACCCCCACAGAGGCCGCGTTACTGTCACAAATGCTGAAGGACGCACAGCTCGGAACTGCTGCGCAATCGATCTCGGCCACTCAACCCAACCTCGTAACCTCAACCCAAACTCACAACCCTTCGGCGAACGTTGCCGAAGCCAACCAGCAACCAAAGGAGGTAAACAACCCTGTCGCCGCGAAGATCAACACGTCCCCCGCGGCGACAGGGAAGAACTACATCCTCTTCGAAGGAACCGTTCTCGAATCCGTTCTCATAAATCGGCTCGACGGGCAATTTTCCGGCCCGATCGAATGCCTCTTGACGAACGACATCTACTCACACGATCGTCAACACCTTCTCATTCCCGCAGGGTCGAAGGTTCTAGGCGAAACAAAGAAAGTGGACGCCTTCGGCCAGACGCGTCTGGCCGTTCTCTTCCACCGCCTCATCATGCCGGATGGTTATTCCCTGAGCCTCGACCAATTCAAAGGACTTAACCAGACCGGCGATGCTGGCCTTCGCGATCAGGTGAACAATCACTATCTCCGTATTTTCGGAGTCTCCCTGGCCATCGGCGCACTCGGAGCCGTTGCGCAGGGCGGAACGTCTGGCCCCCTGACCGCGTCGGGTACCGACGTTATGCGCCAAGGATTCGCTCAGAGCACTGCGCAGTCTTCGGCGCAGATCCTCGACAAGTTCCTCAACATCATGCCCACGGTGACCATCCGAGAAGGCCACCGAGTCAAAGTCTATCTCTCGGGCGACCTCGCGTTGCCCGACTACAACAATCACAAATTGCCCTCAGACCTCTGAGGCATCAGGAGGAGAAAAATGAAAAGAAAGGTTCTCGTCTTTGTGCTCGTAATGGGCCTCGCGGTTGGCACCGCGTCGGCCCAGCTTGGAAGTGGGATTGTCTACGACCCGACTAACTACCACAACGCGTTGCTTCGCTACTACCAGCTCCAGCAACACCTCCTTCAGCTGCAGAAGAGTTACGCGAAGATCACATCTCAGCTCAATCTCGCCATGCAGATGGCCACTTTCGTCCGAAACATGCCCGCGCGTTACCGCGCAGTGTTTTCCCAATGGAGAAATGTGACCTCGCTGAACACGTTCGGGAATACGGGGTCATGGATTAGCGGCATCAACTCCGGCCTACTTCCCAACATCAACACCGGTTACCTGAAGTCCACAACCCAACTGCTCCCGTACAGCACGGATCATCTCTCAGGCATGGATGCTTCGGAGCTAGAGCGCGTGCAGTCCCGATACGCGTCTATCGAACTCACAGACGGCGCGAACATGAACGCGATGGCCACCATCGGCTCAATCCGTGGCAACGCCGAGAGTGTCCAGGCCCAGATTGCAAACCTCGAACAGGATTCGTTCTCTGCCGATCCGAATCTGAATTCGGAAGTGTCAGTACTCAACAAGATCAACGCCGCCAATGTTCTGACGCTTCGAACAGTTCAGGATTCCAATAAGCTCCTTGCCTCACTCCTTGAACAACAGACCATCCTTGCCAAGCAGCAGCGTGAGGCGACCACCAACGCGATCAACGCCGACATTTCTAGGCGAGCAAATCTCTCTGGAAACATGTCGCAAGTTACAAGCACCTTAACCGATTCACTTCAAAACTTCCGGATGCCGTAGCACGCACGCCGCAAATCACCCGTCGCGTCGAAGGAGCCATCACAATGGACTACCTGCAGTTCATCTTTCAGGCCATCAACAACCTGCTCACTCAGAATCTCGGCTTCTTCGACGCAATGGGACAAAACCTTTTTCGTTCCTTCGCCACAATCCTCGTGGTTTGGTACGGAGTCAAATCGGCTCTCTCCTCAGCTAGCGGCAGGCACTTTCTCCACTTCGACAATTTCGCAAGCCTGCTCCTGACCATCAGCTTTGGCTTTGGAATGGTGAATTACTACAGCGCACCCATTCCGGGTGTGGGCACCAGTTTTCACAACCTCATTACCGATGAGTCCCAATTCCTGGCCAACAAGATCAATCAGACTGAACTCCAAACAGTGGAGGAGCGGATCGCCGACTTCGAGATTCGGATGGATTCGCCAGGTATTGCGGATGTCCTTGGAACTGTCATCTATGTGGTCATCATCATTCTGCTTGCCGCGGCTCAAGCCATCGCTATCGTGGTAATCGCCTTCGGATTTATCGCCACCGCCGTTTGTGTCCTAGTGGGGCCTGTTTTCATACCCTTTTTTATCGTTCCTAAATTGGAGTGGCTGTTCTGGGGTTGGCTGCGCTGCTTCATCCAATATGCGTTCTACCAGGTCATCGCCGCTGCCGTTGTCTATGTCATCGCAAATCTAATCCTTGGAATCATGGACCTTCAGCCGAAGGGCACTATTTCGACCGTCCAACTCTTGGAAGCTTTCCCCGTCCTCTTTATTACCTTCCTTGCCTCAATCTACTCGCTCCTGAAGATACCCGCCCTCACCAACCACATTTTCAGCGGCACCGCTGGTGGTTCTTCCGCCGGCATCGTCGGCAGCATCGCTGGAGGCCTTCTGCCATGAGCGACGACCGTACCTTCCAAGATGCCAAGCGGCTCTATCTCGAACAATACGGTGACCCCATGGTGACGAACACATATCTCAAAATTGCTCTGACGCTTGTCTCCCTCATCGCCGTGGGCCTCTTGGTCCTTGACTGGAAGACGATCAGAACCTTTGAGAACTTCCGTCCACTTGTGATTCGCATTGACGACCTCGGCCGAGCCGAAGCCATCAACTACCACAACCTCGAATACAAACCACAAGACGCGGAGGCTAAGTACTTTCTGAGTCAGTTTTGCGCACTCTACTATCGGCGCAACCGCTACACGATTCAGAACGACTTCTCAAAGGCTCTCTATTTCCTTGACGGAAAGTTGGCTGACGGCATCCTCGACGCCTACCGCAAGGACGACATCATCAAGAAATTTCTCATGAACACATCAGCTTCAGAGATCGACGTGGAGGTGAAGAAAGTCGCTCTAGAAGACATGCAGACTCCGCCTTTCAAGGCCCGAGTCGATTTCTACCTTGTTTATTACTCTCCCGCCGACCATAGCGAGATAAAACGCGACCTTTACACCGCGAATTTCGTGTTCGTTTTTAAGAGCAAAGTTCCAAACGAACTTATCCCCATCAACCCTTTGGGACTTGCGATCACCTATTTCCGAGAGGACCAGGCATTCAAATGAAAAACCGGCTGAAAACACTCCGCGAGAAAACGGGCTGGACTCCAACTGAATTGGCAGACTCCGTCGGTGTTTCCAGGGCCTGCATCACGGCAGTCGAAAACGGGAGCTACGACCCAAGCCTCTTTTTGGCCTACGACATTGCGGAGGCTCTGAACGCCAATGTGACCGAGCTCTTTCCCCCGGTGTCAAGAAGAGTGCGACTCGAAGAGCTAGCAGCAAGACCGTGGTACGTCAGGCTGTTTTTCGACTGAGGTGAATGATTCCGATGAGGACAAAAGAAAGAGCCAGCGCGGAAGCGACGCCTCGCCCTCGGCCCAACCTCACCGCGCCACGCCTTCCTTTCCCTTTCGATTGTGCCTCTCGGTTACGCCACAGCCCACACCCACCGGTCTTTGCCACTAACGACAAACGGCACGGTTCGGGAGAGCCTTCGGGCTTAACCGGCTTTCCGCTCCGCGCTGGCAGAAAACGAGGCTGTTTGTTGGGAGACCAGATGCAAACACCGCCAAAGGAGGGACACCAATGGTCGCAAATTCACTCTTCCTGACAATCGCCATTCTCCTGGCGCTCGGCTTTTGGCTCCTCGGCGAACTGAAGTTCTTCATTCCCTATAAGACAGTTCTGTTCCATGAGTATGGGACCGCGATTCTGGTTTACCTCGCCACACTGTTCCTCAATCTCTTTGCAGCGGCGTTCGTTCTCAATCGCAAGTTCTTTCTTAAAGACACAGGCCGAAAACTCTCCCATCTCGACAAGCAGTTGCACGTGGGGCAGACCGAAGTGCGCGCGCCATCTCTCGAAGAGGAGGTGGATTAACGTGTCCCGCAGCCACGGTCCCGACGAATTCCTCGATCCGCGTGATACCTCTGCCGAAGCCATTCGAGATCCTCGGCAGAGTGACCGTCCCGAGCCTTCTCGGGAACAGGGCCAAGGGAGCGACCCGCAAGAGGATGCTCGGCTAACGCCGAGCCACGCTGCCTGAGCCAACACAGCCTCGATCTGCCGAGCCGCGAGAGACATTCGAAGTGCGCGGGAAGACCTACCGGCTTCGCTCTTCAGAAATTCAGACCCTCACCGAGCTTGGGAAGTTTCGCGCCGTTGCTACCAAGGACTTACAAGAATTCGCTTACCAGGGGGACAAAGACCGCGCAAGAGCGGATGTGCAGAACCTCATCCGCCAGGGTCTTGTCGCTGAGAAGCGATTCCGCATTCCGACACCAGTCCGCGCCGCCTCCTTACCCTGACGAAGCAGGGCCATCTGGTTCTGACCGTCACGAAGGGCGTTCCGAAAAATCAGGCCATCCACTACGGCTTTACCAAGCCCCGTGAAGCCCACCACGATGCCGACCTATACCGGATGTATTACACCGCAGCCGAAAAGATCGAACGGCAGGGTGGGCGGAATCTCCGCGTGATTCTTGACTACGAACTGAAGAAGCGCGTTTACCGCGACCTCGCGAAGCTCGGACCGCAGCGGGAATCCACTGCAAAGAAAAAGGAGATTGCGGAAAGACACGGACTACAGCTCGTTCGCGGAAAGATTCCGCTGCCCGACCTCCGCATTGAGTACGAAACCCGTGAAGGTGAAATGGCTCGCGTCGACCTTGAGCTTGCGACCGAGCACTACCGCGGGCGCAACTTGGCTGAAAAAGTCCGCGCTGGATTCTCGATCTATGCCCACGCGCAGGATGCTGCTGGCCTCCGCCGCGTGTTGGACCAGAGGGAATTAACCGCGGAGATTTTGTCCCTATGAATCTTCCCGCTGCTCACATCGAACGGATCAAGGACCTCGGCTACACCGACTCTGAGGCCCGCTTTCTCTACATCGTGGCGGTGTTCTCGGGCTACTTCACTCTGGGACAGTTCCGTGCTTTCACGGGAAGCGCGTACGGAAAACGTCCCACCTCTTTTGCCCAGAAACTTCTCAAGCAAGGTCACGCCACTGTCCGCGACTACATGCGGAGAGGTTCCATCTACCACCTCTTTTCCAGGACCATTTACGGCCAGATCGAGAAAGACAACCTCCGCAACCGAAAAAAGCACTCGTTTCGATTTCATGCGCACCCGGTTGGTCCTCCTGGACTTCATTTTGGCCAACCAGGAACTGGCCTATTTCGAGACCGAGCAGGACAAGGTCAATTTCTTCTGTGAACAACTGGGGGTCTCCAAGGACTTCCTTCCGGCCAAGGTTTACGAGGGCTCTTCACCCAGCCAGCCAACCATTCGCTATTTTGTCGACAAGTTTCCGCTATTTCTTGCTCCTCCTGTCTCAGGGGCTCCCCCTGTGGTCACCTTGAGTTACGTGGATTCGGCGTTTGAAACACCATCCAACTTTCGTTTCTCACCTTGCGGCCTATCAGGGATTCTTCCGGCAACTCAACAGCTTTCCGCTTTCTCTACATCGCGGCGAAGCAGGCCTATTTTCAGAGAGCGGAAGAGCGATTCCGCTCCATGGTGAAAGGCCTTTGGAATCCGATGTGTCGAGCGAGATCCTCCGCTACTTCCAGATCCGCAAGAAGTGGGACAACCACGAGTATGTAATTCCCGTGACGGCCGATCTTGAATTCCTGAATGAGGCGCGGCGGCGTTTTCACGGGGACCGATTCGAGACCCTCTACCGGGCCTGGCGTCTTCGGCGAAGTTGGCGACCGGGAATTGCGAGCGGAGTTTTCCCAACTCAGGCCGGACCGTGCAGTGTTTTTCGACACCTTTCTCGTAAATCCGCATGGTTCTCCACTCGCTGTGGGTTCTGGAACACGGTGACGGGTGCATGAAAGACACAGATCACACTCTAGCCGTCACGGTTCGCGTCACCCCGAGGGTGACGCGAAGTTGTTGGGAGCATAGAGGTTGCGCATGGCGCGACATTCGGATTTGGACGCGGGCAAAACACCGGATGGGCTGGAGCGACCCCACTTTTGGGAGCCTTTGGCTGCCCAAAAGAATCGTGGGGTCGCTCCAGCCCCGCAAACAGGGAAATGCTCTGTTTGCGAAGTGTTTTGCCCGCGTCCAGTGAAGAGAAAGAGGAGAAAAGGAGGAAACACATGTCGATCATCAACAAGCCCCCGCAGCACGTGAAGCGCGAGTACGAGTTGGAAGAGCCTGTCGCTCTCGTGGTCGAGAAGTACGCCACGTTTATCGACAGCACCCCGGATCACGTCGTCAATTCAGCTCTGAAGATGCTGTTGTGGAAGGACAAGCACTTCATGAATTGGAGAAAACAGCAACAGCAGGCCGCACGGAAAGAAGTCCCCATCACCGCCACGCAAAAATCACAAGCAAGAGCATGATGCAGAGAATCCTCAACTCGAAGAACCTCGTCGCGTTCGTCTTGGCGGCGGCCACGGGTATGACCCTCTATTTTCGGGTGCCATTTCCCGAGGGCAATATCTTTCTGCGGGTCATGGCTCTGCGGTCGCCGTCTGCCTTTGAGGTCCTGAAGTACTCCTACACTTTATTCCTGTTCTCGACCCCGTACATTGGCTATTCCGTTGTGCTCTCCGGCTTGTACATTTTTGCGCTCAAGGCGAAGCAACGAATCCGAGCCGGCAAATTGCCCCTCTTTCCCGACCCCCGGAAAAGAGACGAACTTTTCCTCGTCGTGGGAGAGGTTCACAATCCCCGGAAACAAGTCCCCGCAGAGAGCCCGCAGTGGCTCGTCATCCCCGAGAGGGGCCTGTTCACTGGTGTTGCCATCCTCGGCGCAATCGGGTCAGGAAAAACGAGCTGCTGCATGTATCCGTTCGCGGAGCAGATTCTGGCTTACCGCGCGGCTGACACGGACAAGAGGATTGGCGGCCTGGTCCTTGAAGTAAAAGGGGACTTCTGCCACAGGGTAAAGGAAATCCTCGCACGCCACGGCAGGGCTGAAGACTACATCGAAATCAGCCTCGATTCCAAGTATCGCTACAACCCCCTTCAAAGCGACCTCGACGCATACGCTCTCGCCTACAACATCGCCTCGCTCTTGAATAACCTCTTCGGCCGTGGCAAGGAACCCTTCTGGCAGCAGGCCTACACGAATCTGGTGAAGTTCATCATCCTTCTTCATAAGGTCGCGTTTGATTATGTGACGCTGTTCGATGTCTACGAGTGCGCGATCGACAACGCCACACTCGAAAGAAAAATCAATGAAGCGGAACGCAGGCTCACCGAGACCGATTCCGTCCTACTTTGGGAAGAGGAGTATCTCAAGCATCCTCGTGACCTAGAACCGTTCAAGTTTCGGCTCGACGAAGAATCGAAACGATACACGAGCCCCTCTCACCCCAGGCCTCGCTGCGGTATTGAAGGACAAGACCATTCAGTGGGAAGCGGAGAATGTAAAAGGCAAGAAGCCGGTATCACAAGACAAAAAGGATCAGCTCGAAGCAGTCAAGCGCTGGTTCAATCACGACTGGCGAAGAATTGAGCCCAAGCTACGCACCTCCATCGTTGAGGGAATCTCGGTCTTTCTCTCTCTCTTCGATGACAACCCCTCGGTAAAACGGACCTTCTGTCCTCCACCGGAGTGCTATGACCCCCGGGCCAACGCCGACTTCAAATTCGGCAAGCCGCTGCCTTCGTTCTCCTGGTTGATCGAGCAGGGCAAGGTCTGCACGCTCAATTTCCCGATAGCGATGAATGCGGGCCTGGCCAAGGCCCTCGGTGTAATGATGAAGCTCGACTTCGAGCGCGCAGTTCTAAACCGCGTGCCCCAAATGGAAGCGCATCCAGACCGCTATTTTCGGCAGGTCATGTTCATCTGTGACGAATATCAGCATTTCGCCACCGTGGGCGAGAGTGAGCCCACCGGCGACGAAAAGTTTTTCAGCCTTTCCCGACAGCCGAAATGCATTCCCATCATCGCCACCCAAAGCATCAGTTCTCTGAAGTCCGCGCTCCCCGGCGAAACCTGGCGTACTCTGCTCCAAACATTTAGGACAAAGATTTTCCTGGCGCTGTCAGATGACTTCTCAGCCAGGACAGCCAGCGAGCTTTGCGGGCGCGAGGACAAACTCAAGGTCAGCTACAACCTTTCCGAGAGCGGCCACGATGCACGGATTAGCTTGCTCACGGGCAAGGCCCTGTCCCACAAGTCCAACATCACAGCCTCCAAGAGCTATAACACGCACACTGATTTTCGCTTCGACATGAAGACATTCACGGAACTGCGAAACGCGCAGTCCGTGACCATTGCATACGACGGCACGAACCCGATGCCGCCGATGTTCTGTTACCTGAAACCTTACTTCAACGACCCCAACAAATCCTACTTTCGGCAACTCGCCGATGGAGAACTCTGATGAACGGATTCGAAATGATTCTGCCATTTCTCAAGCCCATCGAACACCTCATCCTTGACGACTCGATCAGCGAGGTCATGGTGAATGGGCATCATCGCGTGTTTGTGGAGAAGGCAGGCTTTGTCGAAGAGGTCCGCGGGCTCTCGATGGGTGAGAAGTCGCTGATGGTAGCGGTGAAAAACATCGCTCGCCGCCTGGGCGACGATATTTCTGAATCCAAACCAATCCTCGACTCACGCCTGCCTGATGGAAGCCGGGTTGCCGCCGTCATCCCACCCTGCAGTTTGAATGGCGTCACGCTGACCATTCGCAAGTTCAACACCAGGCACTTCGGCATCGAGGATCTCATTCAGGCCGGAACCCTGGAAAGATGGCTGGCGAACCAACTGGAGACCTATGTCCTCGGGCGGAAGAACATCCTCATAGCCGGGGGCACAGGAACTGGAAAAACAACGCTCTTGAATATTCTTGGAAAATTCATTCCGCCGGACGAACGAATTCTCCTGATTGAGGACACGTCCGAAATTCAGATGGACCAGGACAACCTTGTCCGCTTTGAAGCCCGGCAACCACAAAACGGCCTGCCGGCTGTGAGCATTCGTGATCTCTTGAAAGCGGCCCTCCGCCATCGGCCAGACCGGATCATACTCGGTGAGATTCGCGGCGGCGAGGCATTCGATCTCTTGCAGCTCCTGAACACGGGTCATTCAGGAAGCCTCTCGACTGTCCACGCGACATCAGCCAAGCAGGGCCTCGCGCGATTCACCAGTTGCCTCCTCCAAAGCGGAGTTGACCTGCCCTATAGAGCGATCAAGACCAACATCGGCGATTCGGTGAATGTTGTCGTGCAACTCGAACGGCGACCAGGCAGGCGCTTTGTTTCTGAGGTGGTCGAAATCAATCGCTATGACCCCGACCTGGACGAATACGACTTCGGCGTAATCTATCAGAGCCGCCAGGAGCAGCCATGAGCGCTCCTGAGAAAACCACGTACCCGCTCCATCGGCATCGGAATACATCCTCGACAACTTCAAACCGACAGACCGCATCGCCGTCCTGGTACTCAATCGGCAGCTAGGTGAGACCACCCAAAGGATCACGACAGCGCAAAAAGCCTCAAGCCCTGAATTTCAAGCCTGGCTCCGGTACAAAAACGCAAATGGGGCCGACATTTATGTGGGAATGAACGCCCTGCAACACCACGCTTCGACCCGGACCAAAGAAGACATCGAAAAAATCAGCCATGTTTACCTTGACCTCGATCACGGTGGGACCACCTCTCTTGAAGCGATTGAGAACAGCGACCTCGTTCCACGCCCGAACTACGTCTTGAATACGTCACCGGACAAATTCCAAGTAGTTTGGAAAGTGGAACGAATGACCATCGAGGAGGCGGAGTCCCTGAACCAAGCGATGGTCAGGGAATTCGACGGCGATCCTGCTGCAACGGATTCGACACGCGTATTGCGCCTTCCCGGATTTTCCAACAAAAAGTACGAAGCAGATTTCTATGTGCAGGCCCGCACCGAATCAACGCAGACTTATCACCTCCGCGATTTCAAGCTCCAGATCGATTCGCATGATGCTCCCCGGCACCACCAAGAGGAAGTTGGTCGCAACCAATCAGCCCCAGCACCACCTTGAGCCAGTCCGAGCATGACTGGGCATACGCAAAGCGTGCCTTCGCCCGAGGCGACGACCCGGAAGAGATCATTCGTAGAATCGCCGACTTTCGCGGCGACCAAAAACACGCCAGCTACGCGCGCCGGACCGTCGAAAACGCTAAGCAGGAATTACAGAGTGGACCGGATATTCAGCATACAAGCGGGACTGTTTCGGAATTTGTGGACGAAGCGGACCGCAGACAGTGATTAAGAGTGGAGGGAATCGGCCCATCTCCTAATACGTTTTCTTTTCAATTCTCGCGATCACCTTATGAGCATGGATTTTGATAAACTGTCAGCCCTAAGGGCAATCGAGTCATCGGGCGAAAGGAACTCGATGGCACGAAGCGGTATCAGAAGGGACAGTTGTGGTGAAGCAAAGAATTGGTAGGGCGATGGCGTGAAGACGTAATCGTAAACGGTGTTCGGCAAGCGACTCGGCGCCAGGGACGATCGGAACGCTGAAAGATTATCCAACAAAACGGCTGGCGCAGCGTGCATTCGACGAACACATAGCCATGTCAACAAAATCAGCTACAGGCCAATGCCAACCGCAAAGTTTGCAGACTTCGCTAGAACTGGGAAGCAAAGTGTTGAGTCAATATGGAGATCCACGTCAATCAACTATCGAACGCACATTCGGAAGCATCTCGTTCCGTTTTTTGGTGAGTACCCGATGAAGGACATCAATCCCGAAATGGTTCAGCAATTTGTTTCCGCTTCAGCGGTGAGCGCGAAAACCACCCGAAATATCTGCATCACCCTCCAGAGCATGTGGACCACGGCGAAAGCATGGGGCTACGTCGCTCACGACCTGATGGAAGGCGTTGTACTCCCGAAGTAAAGCGAGTGCAGCGATTTTTCTTCCGAACGGGAAATCCAAATCATTCTTCCAAGGCACAGGAACCGTACCGCACATGGTACGGACTTGCAGCGGAGACTGGCTGCGAGCCGGCGAGCTATGCGGGTTGACGGTGGATGACATAGACCTGGAACGGGAATGCTTCAAGTGCGGCAGAGTGCATGGCGGGGAAAACTCGGCGATCCGAAAACAGACGATTCCATTCGGGTTGTCGAGATATCTCCCCAGGCCTGCGCACATTTGAGGATATTCTTAAAGTCGTGGCATCCGAATGAGCGCCGGTTGCTCTTCGCACTCGCAACGGGACGCCGTGGGATCAGAACTTGCTGCTCAAGACGAAAGTTCAGACCATTGCTTCAGACGCTCGGCATCCAGGTGCCACGCGGCAATGGCTTCCATGCATTCCGTCATGCGAATGCAACTCTGATGAGCAGTTTCGGCGCATCGCAGAAATTGCGTCAGCAGAGACTCGGCCACGCAGAAGGATCGCCAGTCACGGAGACAATCTATACTCATGTGATTAGCGAGGATGGAAAGCGGATCGCGGCGCAACTTGGCAACGCAGTTTGGGGAGTTTTGGACGCAATTGGACCTAAAAAGAAAACGGCTCAGAGTGGAGCATCCTCTAAGCCGTTTCTTATCAACTAAAAAATGGTTGCGGGGGTCAGATTTGAACTGACGACCTTCGGGTTATGAGCCCGACGAGCTACCAGGCTGCTCCACCCCGCGTATTCATACTACGCGACTTGCCGTACTACTGCAACTCCGCCTTCTTGAGCGGCCACGCTAGGTATGGAAATTTGCGGATCATTTTGAAAAAAGAAGAGAACAACTCGAAGCACGATAAAACATTACCAGGTATTGTAGGCCGTTCCGTCGAATCGCGAACTGAATGAAGAGTGCGAATGCACGTCGACCATCCCTGTGATCGTTTGATCCGGACTCAGCACGACGTTGTCGAATACCGGGTCCCAATCCGCAGCCTGGGTCAGGGGATCCATTGGGATTTCCCGGAGATAACCCGCTTGGTGAAGGTCTTCGAGTGATTGTGGCGCAGCCTGCTTATCCAACGTGTAATTGTCAATCGCTTCCCGCAATACCTGCAAATCATGTTTCAGCACCGCTTCGCGCGATCGCTGAATAGTCATGTCATATCGTCCGGCGGCCAACCCCAGCAGAATAAAGATAATCGCAATCACGATCATCAACTCAATCAGCGTAAACCCGCCGTTCGAGCTCCGCGCCGCGCGCTTTCCTTCAGTCATGCTGCTTCCCGTGTCCCTTCCGATTTTATTCATCCCAACACCTCGGCCAAACTACCAGTCACTATACTTTGTGCCGTCGAGCGCCGTCCCCGTCGACTTCGAATACACATCGAAAACATTGCTACCGCCCCAGCTCGTCGAATCCGGATCATCGCTTATCGAGCGCAATCCCCAATCCGCCCGGCCCGTCATCGGGTCGACGGGGATCTTTCTCAGAAACCGCAGCTTCTTGTCGTTTCCCGGTCCCAGTTGTATGCCTTTCACCAGCGTTTCTAAATCCGGAGGATAATTCTCGCTTCCAACTTCAGTCCGAAACTTGTGTTGATCGGCAAGGTCTTTGTACCTGTCGATGGCGTCCTTCATAGTCCGCAGATCGTAGTGAAGTTCTGCCTCTTTCTGGCGGATCACCGTATATTTGAAAACCGGCAGCGCCATGGAAGACAGGACCATCAAGATCGAGCAGGCAATAATCAATTCGAGCAGCGTCATTCCCACCATTGGAGAAAAGCGCCGACGTCGAGAACTTCTGTTGGAACGAGGGTCGCGATGTAACATCGTTTATTTCCTCTTGCTTGGACTAAGGCTGAACCTGCACCGTGGCCTCATTGGTGACCAACGGAATGGGCCGCTGCTGTGAATCTTTGGCGTTCTGCTGCGTGATAGTCAAATTGGACGAGCCCGGCGCAATTCCCTTGATCACAATTCCGAGAAGAGTGCCGCTCCCGCTCACGCCTTGGGTATTTGGCTGTCGTGTAGCGGAAATGATGCCTTGGCCTTTTTCCGCATTGAGGCTCTTCACGATGGCGATCTCCTGTGTGCCTCCAGAGAGGAATCCGCCATGCTGCCCTTCGCTCACGGCGTGCTGTACGTCCTCAATGCTGATTATCGCCGGATTGTATTGCAGCAACATCGGTATCGAGAACAAATCGGTTACATTTTCCACAACCACCGCAATCGTTTTGGTTTCACCCACCTTCAAGGACAGCGCCTGCGGTTCAAATCTCAGCTTGCCGGGTTGGCCCTGCGGCGGATTCACAGCTGCTGGATTTGGGGCACCGGCCGGCGCAATCGCTCCAGGAGCTGACTGTGTCGCCCCAGGTGCAACTCCAGCCGGAGCTTGCGCAGCCGGCTTCGGGCTCTCCGGCGTCCGGACTGCACTTTCCAGTCTTACCTTGATGTCTGAATCAGAACCCGAGTAGATCCCTCGTAGATTTTCCTTCGTCCAATCTGGCAGCCGCACGATATGCGGAATCAGCATGATTAATACTTCGTCTTCCTGATGTTCCACACTGTCGCTCGAGAACAAGTACCGTATGACGGGAATTTTCGCCAGCCCGGGCCATCCGTTCAATGTCTTCGTATCGGTTCTCTGGATAAGGCCGCCGAGAATATAAGCCTCGCCATCTCCCAATCGAATATCGTGTTCAACAACACGCTGGCTGATAATCGGCTGGCTGATTCCGCCGATGGTCGATGTGCCTGTAACCGAAGAGACTTCAATCTTTATTTTTAGGCTGACGTCGTGATTCGGGTGCACACGCGGCGTCATGTCAATATTCACGCCAACGTCTTGATATTGGAACTGCGTGTTGACCAGCGGATTGACCAAGCCCGCGGTGCCTACGGAGCCCACACCAACACCCGCTTGAAAGCTGCCCGTCGCGATCGGGATGCGGTCGCCGATTTTGAGTTTTGCTTGCTGCCCGTCTACGGAGCGAAGCTCGGGGTTCTGAATGATCTTTGTAAAGGTGTCTGTGAGCACCGCGTTAGCAGTAAAGTTCGGGAGTGTGACCACGTAATCGTTGCTATTCAGATGGGCTAGCGTGTTCAGCGTGATGTTGTTCGTCGTTGTTGATGGGGTTCCCGACACCGTTCCACCCGATCCAGTTGTTATCGAGCCACCTGTTGTCGTTGTCGCATTCGGATTGATGGCAATCGACGCGGTTTGCCCCGGCTGGATTCCCAGAACCCGCAGACGATCCGTTCGCGCCTCCAGCACTTCCACTTGAACAACCACTTCTGGTTTCGCCTTATCAATGTCATCAAGCACTTTGCCGACGAGTTTCAGCACATCCGGGGTAGCACGGATGATGATCGCGTTTTGCGAGTTGAGCTGCTGGACGCGCTTCAAATCAAACAATTGACGCAGCCCTGTTAGGATTTCCGTTAAGTCCTGCGGTGTCACCGTGTTCGACAGATAAAACGTCTTCAGTACCTCTTCTTCATAATCCTTCCGCTTGGCTGCCTGGTCCGGAATGACCATGATGACGTTTTCCGTGATTGCTTTCGTGAACGCTTTGCTCTCCAGGCACACAACTTCTAGCGCTTGCTCCAAGGTCAGGTTATTCAAATCAACAGTGATTCGCCGGGCGGGGAAGTCCGCGTCAAAGATTACGGTTAATCCCGCCAGCTTTCCGATGGTGTCGAAGACTACCTTTGCGTCGGCGGAAGCCTTATACGTAATCGCTACGTTTGAGAGCGGCTTGAGCTGCGGCGGTTCCGACATGTATTTACTGCTATCGTCTTCCCCAGGCAACCTCGAACCTTCTGCCGCGTGCGCTTTCTCGGCGATCATTATCACGGTTTTTTTAAGCTCCTGCCCTGCAACCGCACTGGATGGATCATCCATTTGGGCACGCTGGAATTGCGCTGCTGCGCCCTGTAGGTCCCCGTTATCTCTCTGTTTGAGGCCTAGTTTTATGTGCTGCTCTCCGGCCTCAAAGCGCGTTTGGTTCAGCCTGATTTTGTATCCTGCGTTGTTGGGGTCGGACTTCACCGCTTTCTGATAATACTCAAGGGCTGCGTCGTAGTCCTCGATCGTCTCAGCCTTCCGCCCTTTGCTATAATCCGTCTGGCCCTTCGGGCAGCCCACGGCGAAGACACCCATCCCGACACATAGAATTACGCTACAACCACGTCGCATGGACTCTCCGAGGCCTCGACACGAAGCCGATGCAGTCTAAGTCAGTCTAACACTCGGTTTAGAGCATGGGCAACATGCGGAAGGTTGGCTGTACTAGTTCCGATAATATGGGTTTTTTCGTGCCCGTAGCCAAGAATTAACACTCCAGCTATGATGGAAGATTGTGCCGAAGCCTGCAAAGAAACCGGATAAGGACAGCAAAGCTGGCGAGCAAGTCGTGGCCCAGAATCGCGCCGCTTCGTATAATTTCCATCTGCTCGACCGCTTTGAGGCCGGTCTGGTCCTGCACGGCACTGAAGTCAAAGCCTTGCGCGAAGGGAAAGCGAATATTCGTGATGCCTACGTTGATTTCAAGCCCAGTGGCGCCTGGCTCGTTAACGCGCACATTGCGCAGTACTTGCCTGGCGGTCCATGGAACCACGAACCTCTTGGTTCGCGCAAACTGCTCCTCCATCAGAACGAAATTCATAAGCTCTCGGGGCGTACCCAGTCGAAGGGTTTGACCGTCATTCCGCTGCGCATTTATTTCCGCAATGGCCGCGCCAAGGTCGAAATCGCCTTGGCGCAAGGTAAAAAGTCCTGGGATCGCCGTCAGGACGAACGCGACAAAGAAGCTCGCAGGGAAACTGAAAAAGCTATGTACAACAACCGGAGGCGTTAAAGAAACATGCAAATCATACTCGAATCAAAGCCGTATGCCGCACTGGAGACCGAAGCTCTCGTCACTTATGTTTCCGAGGAGTCTGATCCCATCCAGGGTCGTATCTCGGAGCTCGACCAGAGCGCGAACGGATTGCTTCGCAACCTCGCGAAGAGTGGAGAACTCACCGGCAAGACTTTGGAAATGACTCTCATTCACGCTCCGGCCGGGCTCAAAGCGGCGCGCTTACTGCTCGTCGGAGCAGGGAAGCGCGAGCAATTCACGAGCGCCACGCTTCGGAAACTCGCCGGCGCCGCGTTGCGTTATCTGAAGGCACGCTCGGTAAAGCAGTTGGCCTTTCTGGTTCGCGAAAACAACGCCACAGAGGAGTCTGCTCAAGTCATCGCGGAAGGCGTTCTTACGGCTAACTTTGAAACCGATAAGTACAAGACCGAAAAGAAAAACGACAAGTCCACCGACACGGTTTTGCTCACTGGCTACTCCGATGCGGAGCGCGGCGCCGCTGAAAAAGGCCTAGCGCGCGGCCGCATTATCGCCGAATCACAAAATTTTGCGCGTGACCTCATCAACGAGCCCTCGAACAAACTGACGCCGAAAATTCTTGCCGAAAAAGCCGAAGCCATGGCCAAGCAAGCCGGCCTTGCCGTTGAGATTCTCGACGAAAAGAAAATCACCGACCTCAAAATGGGCGCATTGCTTAGCGTTTCGCAGGGCGGGCCAGAGCCGCCTCGCGTCATGGTGGTCACTTATTCGCCAGCAAATCTAAAGCTCGGAGCACCCGTCATTGGCCTCATCGGCAAAGCTGTGACGTTCGACACCGGAGGCATCTCCATCAAGCCCGCTGATGGCATGGAAAAAATGAAGTACGACATGGCCGGCGGCGCCACTATGCTCGGCGTCATGCGCGCCCTCGCCGCGTTAAAGCCAAACGTCAAAGTGATTTGCGTTGTGCCGTCCACGGAAAACATGCCCGGCGGCACAGCGCAAAAGCCCGGCGATATTCAAACGGCGATGTCCGGCAAAACTATCGAGGTTTTGAACACCGACGCCGAAGGCCGGCTAATTCTTGCCGATGGCCTTCACTACGCGAAGCAGCTCGGTGCGACGCATCTGATCGATGCAGCCACGCTCACCGGCGCGATCGTTGTTGCGTTGGCCAATGTGAACGTCGGCGTTTTTGGTTCGGACCAGCCTTTCACTGACAAACTGCTCGCCAGCTCCAGAGTCGCGGGCGAAAAAATGTGGCAGATGCCCATTGACGACGAATATCGCGAATTCATAAAGGGCACGGTGGCCGACATTCAAAATATCGGGAGTGGCAAAGGCGGCGGAGCTATTACCGGCGCAATGTTCATCAAAGAATTCGCCGGTGACTCGCCTTGGATCCATCTGGACATTGCCGGTACCGCGTGGAACGACGACGCGAAATCGTGGCTGGCTAAGGGACCTACCGGCGTCGCGCTCCGCACGCTTGTTCATCTCGTCATGTCGTACTGATTTTTCCTCTTTGTTTTGTTCTTCTTTGTAGTGCGCAGCGTGCTGCGCCACTACAAGACGGACACGGCGTGCCGTGCCCCTACATTTTTTCCGGCGCCTCGATTCCCAGCAGCGCCAGTGTTTCTACCAAGCGCGCTTCGACCAGTTCCGTCAATCGCAACAAGAACGCCCGTTTTTGTTCATCGGCTTCGTTCAGGATGTGGTGCTTGTGGTAGAAATTGTTGAACTCTTGCGCCAATTGAAACGCATACTTTGCAATGAATGCAGGTTCCTGCGCGGCGATGGCCGCCTCCACAGCACGATCCAGCGAGCCCACGCTCAGCAACAATTCCCACAAGCCGTTTCCTTCCGGTCCAGCGAATAGTGCGGCCGCGGTCTCAGGAGTGACGGCAACATTCGTCGCGCCGGCTTCCAGTCCTTTGCGGCGTATTCCACGAATCCGCACGACCGCGTACTGGCAATAAGGTCCGGTTTCGCCTTCAAAACTGAGTGCGTCCTTGAAATCGAACGCGATGATGGCGTTGCGCGTAAATTTCAGAAGAAAAAAGCGCAGAGCGCCGATGGCAATTTCATGCGCGGTTTGCTTTTGTTCTGGCTCGCTCATTTCGGCGTGCCGTTGCTGGACTTCGGCGAAGGTTGCAGCCTCGAGCTTGTCGATTAGGTCGTCTGCTTTGACGCCGAAGCCACGGCGGCCGCTCACTTGGATGAAAGGCAGCTTGGCTTCCTCAGGCGTAAGTTCGTAACCCATTTCCGCCGCGCACCGAGGAGTTAGCACCACGAAAGCATAAGAAAGGTGAATGGATTTGTTCGCGGCTTCGACGTGGCCGAGGCGGTGCAAAGCTTCAGCGACCACGTCCTGCACGTAGGACTGGCGAGTGTCGATGACGTTGTAAACCGCAGTCGCAGGCTCGGCGAAATGGGGCGCAGCAGGATCGCTTTTGAGGGTAGTCGTGGCCCAAATCGTTTCGCCTTCGGGAGTGGTCGGCCATTTGCGATAGTTGAAATCCTTGCCGAGCAAGCCGAATTTCCAGAGCTGATAGGCGATATCTTTACCGACGTAGGTGACCGTGCCATTTGAGCGTACGATGATTTTGTCTTGGATATTCTCTTCGTCGTCCTCAGATACCTCAGGTTTTGCTTCGGCCGGTTTCTCGGTGTCCTTTGATTCTTCTTTCCAGGGCATGATCCAGCAGCCGGCCATTTTTCCGGTGCTCACCAGCTGAATGACACCGGACTTTTTTAGAAGCTCGAAAGCGGCGTCCCAAAACTTGAGGTGAAGGATCTCGCTTTCGCGTGCGAGGAGTTCGTAAGAGATGCCGACGCGAGCCATGGTTTTAAGGTGCAGGCTAGTGATGGTGTCGGCGACGACTTGGGCGACTTCGGATTCTTCACCGCGGTCTTCTTCAATGGCTTTGAGAGTGCGGGCGCGAAGTTCGGCGGCACGCGATTTGTCTTCTCCAAGAAATTGGGTGGTTTTGGCGTAGAGGTCCCAACAGTAGTAATCGAAGCGCGGCTCCATAGCGGCCGTTTTCACGCTAACGGGAGTGAGGCGCTCCATGTCGAGGAATCCGATGACGACGTCCGCGACCTGAACGCCGGTGTTGTCGATGTAATTTTGGATCTGAACGGGATTTCCGGCGTGGCGAAGAATGCGCGCCATGGTGTCGCCTAGGACGGAATTTCGAAGATGGCCGATGTGCGCAGCTTTATTGGGGTTGATGCTTGTGTGCTCGACAATAACTTTTCCGGATTTTTTTGTCGAGGGAAGTGGCCCCTCGGCGCTCGGGGTAAACGAGTGGCGAGTGACTAGTGGCGAGACAGAATCCCAGAATGTGGCGCGGTCGAAAAATGCATTGAGGTATCCCGCCCCGGCCACTTCGATCCGCGCAACGCCCTCGACTTTACCGATCTTGGTTGCGATTTCTTGCGCGATGATGCGCGGCGCCTTTTTCAGGCGCTTGGCCAACTCGAAGCAAACTGGCGAGGCGGCTTCGCCCATCTCAATTTTGGGAGGACGATCGAGAACGACATCCATAGATATGGCGTAGTGCTCCTGGATGTGGCGCACCAGGGCTTCACGAAGGCGGTTAGAGAGCGTTAGGTACACAGTGCCTCGTTCGGTGAGATGGGTGAGTATAAGTGGCACGGAGGAGTTGGGTCAAAAGGTGACGGAGGTCTTGGGGAGTACGGGATACCCCCACCCACCCCGGTTGTGCACGAAGTTGTTCCGAAGTCTCTGAAAATACAGGGAATAGGTGGGATTCCTGCGTGCGTGCACGCTTGTAACAGATTGAAATGAAAGGGGATGCAAGGTGGCGTGTGTGGAACGGAAAATGAGGAGGGCCGACAGAAGGGAGGGAGTTCGCGCGGCGGTTTTTGGGGCTACCAGCCGAGCGGGACATATACGAGGTTACCATGAGAGATAATGAATGTCAAGAATTACTTTATATATAACAGAAAGGAAAAGAGTTAGGGGTGAGAGGCAAAGGGTAGGACGGGATTGGAGACGAATTTCTGTGGTTGGCGTGCTTGGTTTAGTGGACCGGGTGAAGGAGACGCGTATGACGCAGGACTCGCGCGATGCGGAGCCAGCAAAATGCGGGACGGGCCCTTCGGCGCTCAGGGTAAACAAGCTCGTCCCCTACGGGTGGGAACACCGTGCAAGGACGGGCATTGTTTGACAGTGCTGGGTGGCGCCGATAGTATCAATCTGCATTCGGGGACGCGGTTTTTAAGCAGTAAATTCTCGCGCGTGACGGCCTTCCATGAAACTTGCTTATTTTGATTGCTTTAGCGGGATAAGCGGGGATATGACTCTTGGTGCGCTAGTGGATGCGGGTTGCGCGGTTGAGCATTTGCGTTCGGAACTGCGCGGATTGCAAGTTTCGGGATGGGAACTGACGGCGGAGAAGGTTTGGAAGAACGGGATGGCGGCCACTTATGTGAAGGTGGTGACGGAGGATCAGTCGAAGCACCGGTCGCTTAGCGCGATATTGGAGATTTTGGAGAAGTCGCAGCTTACCGCGGGCGTGCGAGATCGGGCTGGGGCTATTTTTCGGAAGTTGGGAGAAGCGGAAGCGCGAGTTCACGACGTGCCGGTGGAAAAGATTCATTTTCATGAGGTTGGAGCGGTAGACGCGATCGTGGATATTGTTGGGGCGTGTATTGGGTTTCATGCGTTGGGGATCGAGAGGTTTGCTTGTTCGCCTTTAAATGTGGGTGGTGGCACGGCGAAGATGGCGCACGGGGTTTTGCCGGTGCCAGCGCCTGCCACAGCGAATTTGTTGCAGGGTAAGCCTACTTATTCTAACGGTGTGCAGAGGGAACTGGTGACGCCAACTGGGGCGGCGATAGTGGCTACACTTTGCGATTTGTTTGGGCCGCAGCCGGCGATGACGGTGTCGGCGATTGGGTATGGGGCGGGGACGGCGGACCTTGAGGGGCAGCCGAATGTGGTGCGGATTATGGTGGGGGAGGCGGTTGGGAAAGGCGAAGAGAAAGGCGCACAGGCGGGAGTGCCTGCGCTACTCGACGAGGAGATTGCCGTTGTAGAAGCGAACCTTGATGATATGAACCCACAGATTTATGGGTATTTTTTGGAGAAGGCACTGGGAGCCGGAGCGCTGGATGTTTACACGACGCCGGTCCAGATGAAAAAGAATCGACCGGGGACTTTGTTGACGGTTCTGTGCAAGCCGCAAGATACGAACGCGTTGATGTCTATAATTTTTGCGGAGACGACGACGTTTGGGGTTAGGACTTATCGGGCGCAGCGGCGCGTGCTTCCTAGGGAGTGGGTTAGTGTCGCGACGGATTACGGGGATGTGCGGATTAAGGTTTCTCGGGTGAATGGGCGAATACTTCATGTTGCGCCAGAGTTTGAGGATTGTAAGAAGCTAGCAGCCGAGAAGGATGTGCCTTTGCAGCGGGTGATTGCTTCGGCTTTGCGGAGTTATGAGAAAGGTTGAAGGTTTTTTTAACGCAGAGTTCACAGAGGGCACAGAGTTCAGAGAGTCGCGGAGAAAAGAGCTGACGAGAATGGCTGCGGGAAAACAGAAATATTATTTGACTACGCCGATCTACTACACGAACGGGTTGCCGCATATTGGGCATACGTATTCGACGATCGTGTGCGACACGATCCGGCGGTACAAGCGGATGCGCGGGTACGACGTGGTGTTGACTACGGGGACCGACGAGCACGGCGTGAACGTGGAGCGATCGGCAAAGAAGGCGGGAATTCCGGAGTCGGAGTTTGTGGCGAAGATGGCCGCGCAATGGAAGGCGCTTTGGGACGAGTTGGGAGTGCAGGGCGACGAGTTTATTCGCACGACCGATTTGAAACATGCGCATACGGTGCAATGGCTTTTTAAATTGTGCCGGGAGAATGGGTTTGTTTATCCGGGGCATTACACGGGGCAGTACTGCATTTATGACAACGCGTATGTGGACGTGAAGCCGGGCGAGAATTGTCCGGATTGCGGGCGGCCTACGGAGACGGTGACAGAGGACAACTTCTACTTTAAGCTCTCGGCATTTCAGAAGCCGCTTCTCGATTTTTATTCAAAGAATCTGAACTTCATTCAGCCCGAGGCGCGACGGAATGAGGTTCTGAGCTTTGTCGAAGGCGGCCTGAGGGATCTCAGCATTACGCGCACATCTATTCGATGGGGCATCCCTGTTCCCGGGGAAGAGCCGCATGTGTTTTACGTGTGGTTTGACGCGTTGACCGCTTATTTGAGCGCGGTGGGCGGGCCGCAGTATGAGAAGAGCGGCTATTGGCCGGCGGATTTGCATTTGGTGGGGAAGGAAATTATTCGCTTTCACGCCGTTTATTGGCCGGCGTTTTTGATGGCGGCGGGATTGCCGATTCCGAAGCAGATTTGGGCGCACGGTTGGCTATTGATGGACAGTGCGAAGATGAGCAAGTCGCTGGGGAATGTGGTGCGGCCGCGGCCGATTGTGCATGTTTTGGGGATGGATGCGCTTCGCTATTATTTGCTGCGCGAGACGGTGTTTGGGCAGGACGGGAATTTTAGTTATGACGCGCTGGTGCAGCGGTATAACAGCGATCTGGCGAATGGGCTGGGGAATCTGGCTAGCCGCACGGCAGCGATGATAGAGAAAAATTGCGGAGGGAAGATTCCTAAAGCGGGGGCGCTTCAACCTCAGGACACGACGCTGGCTAAAGAGGCCCAGGCTGCGATCGGCGAGGTGATGGAGCATTACGAGAAGCTGGAGTTCTCGCGCGGATTGGAAGTGATTTGGTCGTTGATTTCGGCGGCGGATAAGTATTTGACGGTGGAGAAGCCGTGGTCACTTGGAGAATCTGGCGAGGAGCAGCAGAGGCGCGCTGCTGTGCTTTGGACGACCGCTGAAGTTTTGCGGGTTGTTACTGTGCTTACGCATCCGGTTTTGCCTGAGAGCTCAGCAAAGGTTTGGGCGTTGCTTGGACAGTCGGGAGCGCTTGGAGCGGTGGATTTGGATGGATTGGCGTGGGGGCAGCTCGCGCCAGGCACTGCGCTTGGAAAATCTCAGGCGTTATTTCCCAGGATTGAAAAAACAGAAGCGATTGAGAGGATGGAAGCCATGGAAAAAGAAGCACAGAACGCGCCTTCGCCCGCTGCGGCGGCAACACCTGTTGCTGCGCCCGCTGCTGCGGGAGCGGCGGCTGCTCCGGTTGCTGCACCAGCGGCGGCAGAAAAGATAGGGATTGAGGATTTTGCGAAAGTTGAGATGCGCGTGGGACAGATCAAGACCGCGGAGCGGATTGTTGGCGCGGATAAATTGTTGAAGCTGACCGTGGATATTGGGACGGAGATTCGGCAGATTTGCGCGGGAATTGCGCAGTTTTATGAGCCGGAGAAACTGGTAGGGCGGAAGGTGGCGGTGGTAGTGAATCTTGCGCCGCGGAAATTGCGCGGGGTGGAATCGAACGGAATGATTGTTGCTGCCTCTGTTGGTCCCGAGGGACGACCGGTATTGGCGGGATTTCCGGATGAGGATGTGGAGATCGGGGCGCGGCTGAAGTAGGCCGGAGGGGCACGATGTATCGTGCCCCTACAACATGGAACTAGTTGATTCACATGCGCATATTGATGACTCCCGATTTGATGAGGATCGGGAGGAGATGTTTGGGCGGACGCGGGCCGCGGGTGTAACTACTTTGCTAGCCATTGGGACCGGACCTGGGCCCCACAAACTGGATGCAGCTATGCCTTTTGCGGAGGCGCACGAGTGGATTTACACGACCGTGGGAATTCATCCGCACGAGGCGAAGGATGTGACGCAGGCGCATCTCGATGAACTGGCGCGGTTGGCAAGACATCCTAAGGTGATTGCTTGGGGCGAGATTGGGTTGGATTATTTTTACGATCATTCGCCGCGAGATGTGCAGGAGCGCGTGTTTCGAGAGCAGATGGCGCTGGCTGCGGCGGCGAAGTTGCCGATTATCATTCATTGTCGAGACGCTTGGGTGGATTGTTTGCGAGTGATTGAGGAAGTGTGGAAACCGACCGGGCTTGGCGGGATTTTGCATTGCTTTACTAGCACGATTGAGGACGCGCGGCGCGGGATCGACATGGGATTCATGATTTCGTTTGCGGGGAATTCGACTTATCCGAAGACGCAGAATTTGCGGGACGTTGCGAAAGCTTTGCCGTTGGAGAACATTTTGATAGAAACGGACGCCCCGTACCTTGCGCCGCAGCCTTACCGCGGGAAGCGCAACGAACCTGCGTATGTGGCGGAAGTGGCGCGTACACTCGCTAGTGTGAGAGACTTAGCCGCGGAAGAATTCGCCGCCAGGACAGCAGGGAATTTCCGGCGATTTTTCCGTCTTTCCCAGCCGTCGATGTCCGCGGCTGCGGAGTCCCAAAGATGATTGCAGGCCAGGGGAGGAAGGCTATCGCGCTGCTTACTGTCAAAGAGATTTTCGATCTCGTGCGAGAGGATTTGGTTTTGGTTGAAGAAGAACTCGCGCGACAGAGCGCTGGCGCCTTCGAGCCGGTTGCAGAGATTACGAGTTATCTGCTTGGCGGCGGAGGGAAGCGTTTGCGCCCGGCGTTGCTGCTGCTATGTAACGGATCTACCGGGCGGCGGAGTCCGGGAGCGATTCGGTTGGCGGCAGTTGTAGAGCTGCTTCACAGCGCTACTTTGATTCACGACGATGTGATTGATAGCGCGGACACGCGGCGGGGGCGGCCTTCGGCGAATTCGCGTTGGGGAAATCATCGTAGTGTCTTGGCGGGAGATTGGCTTTACATGCAGTCGTTTCAGATGGCGCTGGAGGAAAGAAATTTCCGCATACTTGATGTGCTGATCGATCTTACGCAGAAGATGGTTGAGGGCGAGCTGATTCAGCTGGCGAAAATTGGGCGGATCGACGTCACGGTAGAAGATGCGCTGCGGCTCGCTACTTATAAGACAGCGTGTTTGTTCAGCGGTTGCGCGCGATTGGGCGCGGTGCTTGGCGGGCTTGAGGGCGCAGAGGAAGAGGCGCTCGCCGATTACGGACGCAATGCCGGGCTGGCATTTCAGTTGGTGGATGATCTTTTGGACTTTACGGCGTCGACCGAGCAGCTTGGGAAGCCGGTGCTCAGCGATTTGAAAGAGGGGAAGGTTACCCTCCCCTTGATCTACGCTATGGATAATGGGCACCGGGATGCGCGTGCGTTGGTCGCGCGGGTGCTAGAGGAAAAAGAATTCAACTCGGTCCGGGCGGAGACGATTGTTTCGTTGGTGCAGGATTCTGGGGCGCTGGACCGGGCGCGGAGTCTTGCGCATGAGTATGCGCGGCGGGCCAAGGCTTGTTTGGAAGGGCGCGTTGATTCGGAGTATGCGCGGGCGTTGATGACGTTGCCGGATTTTATTTTAGAGCGCGAGAATTAGAAGCCAGGTTTTCCGAAGACGGGCACGGCGTGCCGTGCCCCTACAGAAATGCTTCCTTTTAAAGTGGTCTACAACAAAGGCTACGATTTAAATTTGGGCGAGCACGTTTTTCCTTCACAGAAATTTCGTTTGATTGCGGAAATGTTGGTGCGCGAGGGAATCGCGGGGAGCGAAGATTTTCTTACGCCAGATTTCGCGCCAGACGAAGATATTTTGCGCGTGCACACGTCCGAGTGGGTGCACAAGCTGAAGACGGGAACGCTTACAGCCAGCGAGGTCATGAAATTGGAAATTCCGTTTTCGAGAGAGGCAGTGGACGCGTGCTGGTTTGCGGCCGGTGGGTCGATTTTGGCGGGGCAGGCGGCTTTGCGAGATGGGTTTGGATGCAATCTGGGCGGTGGGTTTCATCATGCTTATCCGGGGCATGGCGAGGGATTTTGCGCGATTCATGATGTTGCGGTCGCGATTCGAAGGCTCCAGCATGACGGCGCGATTCGAAAGGCCATGGTCGTCGATACCGATGTGCATCAGGGAAACGGGACGGCGGCAATTTTTGCGAAGGACGAGTCCGTTTTCACGCTTTCCATCCATCAGGAAAATAATTATCCGGCCTATAAGCCGCCTTCGGATGTGGATTTGGAGATGGCCGATCGGGTGGAAGATGACGAGTATCTGGCGGCGTTGATTCCGGCGGTACAGGCCGCGCTAGATGAGTTTCAGCCGGAGCTTCTTTTTTATGTTGGCGGGGCCGATCCGTTTTGCGAGGACCAGCTTGGGGGGTTGATGCTGACGAAAAACGGGCTGAAGACGCGCGACCGTCGCGTATTTGAAGAAGCGCGGCGGCGGGGAATCCCTGTGGCCACTGCTTTGGCTGGGGGATATGCGCGGCGCATCGAGGACACGATTCGAATCCATGTGAACACGATTCTTGCCGCGCGTGAAATTGCGCTCGCTTTTCCTTCGGCTTCGGTGGCTGGACAAGATTAGAATTGCGTTTGCAATCAGAGTTCACTTTATTCAACAGAGTATGAGGTATTCATGATGCGTCTTAGAGTGCGCACCGTTTCTGGTTTGTTGTTTCTCGGAGTCACGTTGGCGATGGTTCCCGTCGCGGCGCGTAAAGCCTCGGCACAAGCGCCTGCGGACTCAGCGAAAAAGTTGAAAGTCTACATCTCCGTGGACATGGAAGGCGTAGCAGGGGCTGTCACAGCGGACCAGTTGGGCCCAAGTGGATTTGAATACGAGCGTTTTCGCCATTTTATGACTGACGAGACGATGGCGGCAGTGCGAGCAGCAAACGAGGCGGGCGCCAGCGAGATCGTTGTGAGCGACTCACATGGAAACGGAGAGAATTTGCTGATCGAGGAGTTTCCGAAAAACGTTCGAATTGTGCGTGCGTGGCCGCGGCACGGCGGAATGATGGCTGGATTGGATTCGAGCTTCAGTGCGGCCATTTTCATCGGGTATCACGCATCCACCGCGAATCCGAAGGGCGTACGTGCGCACACGTTTTCGAGCGCGCATTATGCGCGTGTGACTCTGAATGGCAATGCGGTGACTGAGGGGGAGTACAACGCCGCTTATGCTGGAGCGAAGGGTGTTCCGGTTATCTTTGTATCTGGCGACGATGCCGCAGTCGAAGAAATCAAGTCGCGACTTGGAAACATCGAGAGCGTCGAGACCAAGAAGACGCTCGGTTTTCATTCGGCGGAAACGCTCACCCCAGCGGCTTCCTGCGACAAAATCTTTGCAGGTGTGAAATCCGCTTTGAGCCGGCTGTACGAGTTCAAGCCTTATGTGATCAAAGCTCCGGTGACGCTGGAAATTACATTTAAGAATTATACGCCTGCGGAACTGCTGAGCTACCTACGGTCGGTGCAGCGCGTGGATTCGCATACGATCAGGTTTGTAGGCAAGGACATGGATGAGATTGACGATTTCGAGGAATTCGTAGGGAATTACAACGCCGATTTGGCGCCATGAAAAGTGCTTTCTGCGTGTGCTTATTGAACGGCGAGCGCGTGGCGGACCGCGTTGGTTAGTTCCGTATCCACATCGTCCGGATCGAACCCTTCCGCACGATAGGCAATTTTTCCCGTGCGATCCAGGATCACAACGGTGGGAAAAGAACGGACGGAAAGAAGCGTATCCAGCCCATCCGCAAAAACCACAGTTGTTCGCGGCTTTTCCTCTTGCAGATAGGGCGGCACAAGCGATTCGTCTTCGTCGCAATCCGCAGCAAGAAAAACGATGTCCGCGACTCCTTGGAATTGCGCCGCAACACGCTCGAAATGGGGTTCCATTTCGCGGCACGGCCCGCACCAGGTGGCCCAAAAATTCACGACGACAATTTTTCCTTTTTGCTCCGCGAGCGAAAACGGCGAACCATCTTGGGCCTTTCGCAGAGTGAAATCGTAGGGCTCTTTCGCACCGGCATTCTTTTTCGGCTTCGGAGCATCCGAGGCCACGATGACGTCGTCGTAGGAATGCAAGATATAGTCGCCGAGGCCCTGGTCGGAACCGTGAGCCAGGCGCCAGACATTGCCGAGCTTTTGACGAATCTCGCGGCGATTGGCTGCAGCAGCCGAAGTCGAGGCATCTGCCAAGGCGAAGGCTCTCGCGTATTCGCGGATGGCGCCGGGCAGGTCTTTGTTTAATTCCGCGATTTCGCCGAGTTTCTCTCCGGCGGCAGCACTCGGAGAGAGCGCCATACTTGCGCGAAAGTCCTTTTCAGCAGCAGCGTTGTCGTGCAGCTTGAACGCGAGTCTTCCGCGAAGCACGAGGATATTCACCTTGTCGCGTTTCTGCTCCGTTTCCCATTGTTCTTTTGAAACTTTAGGAGATTTTTCGCTGTCGGAACTGTTGTTGATGAAGTCCAGGACGCGGGTGGAATAGTTGAGGGCGCGGCGGAGGGCTGCCTCGTCGCCATTGCGCTCCAATAGCTGAATCGCGAGCAGCGTCATGGACATGTCTTCCGGAGAAATGGCGACGAGGCGCTCGGCGTAATCGGTGGCGCGCGGGGAGTCTCGCAACTGCAGACTGGCTTCGACGAGCGCGCGATAGATTTGTGGCCGTTGCCGCGACTCTGGATAGTCCTTGAGAAATTCTTCGAGGTTGCGGACGAGTGAGGCGCGGTCATTGCCTGCGCGGTCGATCGCTTGTTGCAACTCTTCGGTTTCGGATAGTACTTTTGCCGCAGGCTGTTTGGGAGTGGCGGGTTTTGTGCTAAGTGCAGGAGTCGCCGGACTTCCGCTTTGCTGAGCGTACGCAGGACGGCTCGGGAGACACACGGACAGAAGTGCGACAGGTACGAGGGCAAGCGCGAGGAGTTTTCGCGTGCTAGTCATCAACTTCAATTCTAATCTGTTTGGCGGAAATTGCGGAATGGCAGCCGGATAGGGCGCAGCGGGAAGGGCCCTTACAGGGCAAACAAGCCCCTCCTCTACTTAGGCCAGCGATGGGCGAGTGCATGGGGCATTGGACTTTGGGCGGAGAATCGGTTATTGCGCGCCTTGGACTTCGATGGAGCCGGATACGGTGTGGACCTCGACACGGCCGCCGCCGTCACCTATGTGGGCGCGTAGCGAGTGCTTGCCTTGCTCCTCAATCATGATGGGAATTTGGGCGCTAATTTGACCGGTCACGGCGCCAGCGGAAAGATGAAAACTGGCGCTGGAAGGCACAGCGATATCCACGGTACCGGAGACGGTCTTCAAATCCCAATAGCTATTGCCGCTTGGATTTCCTTGGACGGTGACGCGCCCTGCGGTGGCATGGGCTTTGACGTCGCCATTTGCGTCACGCACCTCAACGGTTCCGCTGGAAGTGTTGGCATCCACGCGGCCGCCTGGATTTTTCACTTCAACATTTCCTGAAACGGAATGAGCCAGCACGTCACCCTTGGCGTTCAAGACGGTAACGTTGCCAGAGACGCTGGTGGCGCGCACATCATCGCCGCAATTTTCGGCGGTGACGGTTCCGCTCGTGGAAGAGAACTTGACCTCGCGGCCGATGTCTTGTCCGCGGACGGTTCCAGACACTGAGGCCGCCTGCACGGGGCCTCGCAGGTTGCGAACAGACTGGGAACCAGAGACGGTGGACGAATTGACTTCCGTATCGCGCGGCACTTCGATGGCGTAGGTGATGGCGACGTTACGCAAGCGCGACATTTCTTTTCCGATGCGGAGAGTGTCGCCTTTGAGTTCGACGGGAGGGCTAGCAACGATGTCGTCCAGCCGTTGCTGTGGGTTACCTAATCCAAAGCCGGAGACTCGCACATCCGCGTGCACGTGCACTTTGCCGTCAGCACTGCCGACGATGCTTATGTCACCAGAGACATTGCTGAGTTCCAGGCGAATGGGACCAGATACATCCAGGGAGCGGTCGAAACTACCGGAGACGGAAGGGCCCATCTGGCAGCCAGCAAGCGCCACGACGATGGTGAGCAAGATGACAGATGCGGCCAGTTTGTGTCGTCGCGTCATTCTTCCTCCGGCGCCAACGGCGGCGCTTTCTTGCCTTTCCCTGTTAAAAGATACGCAAAGACCAGTGAAAATGTTCCGGTAGCCCAAGGGCGAAGCTTGCCTCAGCGCGCAAGGCTCTCATTCAGCGAACCCTGTCGGTAGCCTTCGAGATCCAGGGCAACATAAGTAAAGCCGGCTGCTTTCAGTCGCGCGGAGATAGAGGCTGCCATTTCTGGCGACATCGCGCGAGGCATTTCTTCGGGAGCAATTTCTACACGCGCGAGCTTATCGTGCAGGCGGACGCGAAATTGCCGGAAGCCCAGTTCGCGGAGAGCCGCTTCGCCGCGTTCGACAAGGGCTAGCCGCTCTGGAGTCACTTCTGTTCCGTAGGGAAGGCGGGAGGCAAGGCACGCGGAAGCGGGGCGGTCCCAAGTGGGTAGCCCTGCGCGTTGGGAAAGCTGACGAATCTCGGCTTTATGAAGTCCCGCGTCGAGAAGAGGCGCCAGGACGCGATGTTCCGAAGCCGCCCGCTGGCCTGGGCGGAAATCCAGCGTGTCGTCGGCGTTGACTCCGTAAGCTACGACTGCGAAGCCGCGTTCTTGAGCCATTACATCGAGCACGGTGAACAACTCGTCTTTGCAGAAATAGCAGCGATCCGCGGCGTTTGCGCGGTACTTGGGATTTTCCATTTCGTGCGTTTCGATGAATTCATGGCGCACGCCCAACTGACGAACAAAATCCTCCACTACAGCGCGGTCATGCGAGGAGTAGCTTGGGGAAAGCGCGGTCACCGACAAAGCACGCTCTCCAATGGCGCGATGGGCGGCCCAAGCGAGGTAGGCGGAGTCGGCGCCTCCGGAGAGAGCGACGATCACGGTAGGGAATTCAGCCAATTGCTTGAGCAGCGACAACTCTTTTCCTTCCGCCGAGAGTTGCCCCTGTTCCCCGAGATGGATATGCACGAATGTATTCATTTCCATCGAGAGTATACCCCACCGGACAGATTATTTCGTTTGCCCGGTTCCTGCGAAAGCACGCTCATTTGAAATCTAGTAAGACATCGACTGTATGCTTGTCCGCGTCCGTGCGGAGCCAATGGCCGACGGTATCGTAGTGCACGGGCAGTTCGCCGAAAATCTCGGCCGGATGAGACTGCAACTGAGTAAGAAATTTTTCGAAGATAGATTTGTCAAAAACAGCGCCGGCGGCGATGGACCACATTTGATGAATACGCCCTTCAGCAGCGAGCGAAAGCCCTGTCAGAACCATCGTGCCGTAGTGATACTGCGGGCCTTCCGCTACAGAGACTACATAGGAAACCCCGTGCGTCTGGTCGTCGTATGAAGCAACGGGATCGATCTTTGCATCGAGGTAGCCCAGGTGCCCGTACTCTTCCCGTGCGCGGTCCCAGCCCGCCTCGATTTGCATGCCGTCGGCTGCGTCATCGGTTTTTAGCCCGATTTCATTGGAAAGCGTGATGGTGGAAAGAACGGAGTTCCCGGACCACTGGGCTCCCTTCCAGTGATAAACAGCGCCAGTGGCCACCGGGATAAAAACCGGGATTTGATCGGGCAGTTTCTGATTGGGATTGCCGGTCAAGCGAACTTCCGGCGGGCCGAGCTTCACGCGCAGGAAGCCTTGCTTTAGATAGAACGGCCGCAATTGCTCTGAAAGAAAGAGGTCGATGGTCATGCGCGAAAAAGGTTTGCCCTGAACGTCGCTAAGTTGTTGCTGCACGACGTGGGAAGAAGAAACAGCGGGATCGCTAAATTCCACGCTGGCAATGAAGAACGCGGCACCCTCGACGTGAAATTCCTGGACGTTGCCTTCGGCTAGAGGATTGGCAAGCAACTGGTGTTCAACAGTCACGTTGAGCTGGTGCGAGGCCAGCAAATCCTTTACGGCATCCGTGGCCTGATCCACGACCGCGCCGGCTTCGGGAAGAGTGCCGTCGAAGAAGGGAGCTTTTTTGCGTATGGCGTCGCCGAGCTCGCTGTCGGAAAACCAGGGGATATTGTCGAAGTAAACGGGAACCCGCGGAGCTTCTTCCAGTTGGAATGTTACCGTGAGGCCATCAGCGCGCGTCTGGAAGTTGTAGTTTACTTTGGCGAACATGCCCGTTTGCAGCAGACGGTCTGCGGCGGCTTGCAATTCTGTTTTTCCGACTTGAGAACCTTTTTCCAGTTGGGCGAGCGCGACGATTTGGGGTTCGGAAAGAGTTTTTAGGCCTTGCGCGCGGATTTCATGGAGACTAGCGGTCGCTGGTGCTGGCGTTTGAGCTTGCGCGGGTAGAAAGAGAAGAAGCAAAGCGAATAGAGACATCCCCAAGAAGACCCGGAAGAAGCGACTCATGTTTTCATTTTAGCGGAAAAAGGTGCGCGGGCCTATCCGGGGAAGAGGCTGCGCCAAGAATGAATGGCGAAGGGCTCTGCGAAGATCTTTCTACTATTCGACCGTTACGGATTTCGCGAGGTTGCGCGGTTGATCGACGTCGCAGCCGAGACGCACCGCGATATGGTACGCGAGAAGTTGCAAAGGAATGATCTCCAACAGTGGTGCGAGAATTTCCGGCGCCGGGGGAAGCTCGATGATGTGGTCGGAGGCTTCGCGGGCGAGATGGTCCTTTTCGGTAACGATGGAGATGACGATTCCATCGCGGGCTTTTACTTCTTGGATGTTGGAGACGCTTTTTTCGTAGCGCGTGACGGATTCCGGATCGGTGTCGTCGCGAGTGGCAAGTACGACGACAGGAAGATTTTCATCGATGAGGGCATTGGGCCCGTGTTTCATTTCGCCGGCGGGATAGCCTTCGGCGTGAATGTAGGAGATTTCCTTGAGCTTTAGGGCGCCTTCCAGGGCGATCGGATAATGAATGCCGCGGCCGAGATAGAGGAAGTCCGTGTAACGGAAAAACTGGCGAGCGAGATTTTCGTAAAAACCGGAGGCGTCGGCTTGCAGGATCGTCTCCATCTTGTGAGGGATGCGCGTGAATTCCTGCATCAGCTTTACGGCGGCCGCGGGGGCGAGCTTTCCGCGAATCTGGCCTAGATAAGAAGCGAGGAGCATGAGCGCGGCTAATTGTGCGGTGAAAGCCTTTGTCGAGGCCACGCCAATTTCCGGGCCCGCGTGCGTGATAATTGTTCCTGCGGCTTCACGAGTGATCATCGAACCCATCACGTTGCAAATGGCCAGTGTTGGGGATCCTTTGAGTTTTGCTTCGCGTTGCGCCGCAAGAGTGTCGGCGGTTTCGCCTGACTGGCTGATGCACACGGTCAGCGTTTTCGAATCCAGAATGGGATCGCGATAGCGGAATTCGCTGCCGTAGTCGACTTCGACTTGTAGGCGAGCCAGCCGTTCAATCATGAATTTGCCGGCCAGGGCGGAGTGCCAGCTCGTGCCGCAGGCAACGATGCGCACTTGCTCGAACTCGCGGAACTGCTGTTCGGAGATTTGCATCTCGTCCAGGAAAACTTTTCCCGTGTCTTGCGAGATGCGGCCGAGCAGAGTGTCGCGTACGGCGCGGGGCTGCTCGAAAATTTCCTTTTGCATGAAATGCTTGTAGCCGCCCTTTTCGGCCATGATCGGGTCCCAGGCGACGTGATGGGCGGGGCGTTCAACTGGGCGGCCATCGTGATCCATCACGCGAACCCCGCTCTGCGTGAGGACGGCGATATCGCCATCGACAAGGAAGAACATTTCTCGAGTGTGTTCGAGAAGCGCGGGGATGTCGCTGGCGACAAAAAATTCGCCGTCACCCAAACCGATAACAGAGGGCGGACCGATGCGCGCCGCGACGATTTTGTGCGGATCGCGAGCGGATAGAAAGACTAGCGAGTAGATGCCGCGCAGTTCCCTGAGAGACTTGCGAACAGCGTCTTCCAGCGGCGCGCCGCCTTGGGAGTTTTTTTCCACGAGGTGAGCGACGACTTCCGTGTCCGTCTCGGTGACGAATTTGTGGCCCTCGCGCTGGAGCTGCTCTTTCAGCTCGAGATAATTTTCAATGATGCCGTTGTGAACAACCACGATTTGGCCGGTGCAATCGCGGTGCGGGTGCGCATTTTCTTCCGTGGGGCGACCGTGGGTGGCCCATCGAGTGTGGCCGATGCCGTAAGTGCCTTCGATGGGCGATTTCTGAATGACTTCCTCGAGATTGCGGAGCTTGCCCGGAGCGCGGCGGATTTCGAGTTTTCCTTCTTTGGTGACGACCGCGATGCCCGCCGAATCGTAACCTCGGTACTCCAGCTTTCGCAGTCCTTCGATGATGACAGGCACTACCTTCTTCGGCCCGATGTAACCGACTATTCCGCACATGCGCGGGGTCTCCTGAGAATGCTATTTGGTTAGACTAGCACGGCCTTGCGATGAGCTCGCGGATTCCTCTTAAGGATGTGGCGAAAAGCGCCAAGTTGCATCAGGGGCGTAGCGGTACATCCAGGGCCTGTTGCAGTTCGTAGGAAACGAGATTGCGGTTCGAATCGAAGTGGAAAGTGACGCGCGCGGTGGCGGGTTGAAGCGTGTCCGTGTCGACGTGGCGTACCACGGCGACAAGAGAATTCCTGCCGGGAGAGTCCTCGACGGTGTAGCCGCGCGATTTGAGAAAGTGGTCCACACGCGACATGGGAGTGCCCGGAGGAAGTTGAGTGTTGAGCATCTCGTCGATCTTTTGCAGACGCGAGTCGGAAGTGTGGGAGTGGCTCTTGCATCCAGAGGCCAAGACAAATGAGAAAAGTGCAATGCAAGCTAGCAGTAGAAACGACTGAAAGTTGGACGACGGCCGGGAGAGGTGGCGATAGTGAACCATGGCGCGCCGCGCTTACTCCACGATTTCGAAGCGGGATTCTTCTATGACGGGGTTGGTGAGCACTTCTTTCGAGATGTGCTCAACTTGCTTCACGGCTTCCTCGTGGGTCAATCCCTCGACATTTAGCACGAAGAATTTTCCCTGGCGAACATCCTTGACGGATGCGTAGCCCAGCCCCGTGAGAGCATGTTGAATCGTTTGTCCTTGAGGATCGAGTACCGTGCGCTTCGGCATCACCCAAACGTGTGCTTTCATGAGCTAAGTATAACATTGCGGGCGACCGGAGAAAGCGTCCGGCGGAATCGCACGGTCGCTTTTGACGGTGCGGAGCAGCATGGGTTCAAAAATTGCGGGATTTTTTGAGAGAGAGCTTTTCTTCCTCCGTGAGGAAGGCGTGTTCGAAACTCATGTCCGCCAGTTGAGCGAGTTCGGTTTCGCTCAGGCCCATTTCAGCGGCGTTTTCGTATTCGGCTTGCAGCGTCGTATGAAACATCGCAGGGTCATCCGTGGAGAGGACGATGGGGAGACCGTGCCGCCAGAGTTGCGGCAGTGGATGATCTGCGATGCGCGCTTCGGGGAGATGCAACTGTTTTGCTAGCGCACCAGTGCGGATATTGCTCTGCGGGCAGATCTCGAGCGGAATGCGGCGGTCGACGAGCAAGTCCATAAGCGCGGGATCTTGCGCCGCGGCGATGCCGTGGCCAATGCGCTCGACATGCAGCAATTCGATCGCTTCGCGGATTTTTTCAGGGCCACCGACTTCTCCGGCATGCATCAAGAGATGAAGTCCATTGTTGGCAGCTTGTTCGTAGACGGGGCGAAATTCGTGGGTGGCGATGCTCATTTCGTCGCCACCAATGCCAAACGCCACAATCTTTTTGGACTCGCAGCGTTTGGCTGCGTTTACGACGTCCATAGCCGCTTCGGCCCCGAATTGGCGCGCGGCATCGAAAACCCAGTTGATACGAAGGCCCTTTTTCTCAAACGGCTCAGTAGCCTGCAAGATGGCTTCGAAGTTGGCCTCTGGCCGTTGTTTGCGGAGCAGCATTACTCCTATGGAAAGCGTGACTTCGGCGTAGACCACGCCTTGGGTCAACAGATGCTCGCATAAGTCTCGCGCGATGAGTCCATAGTCGCGCGGCTCACGTAGAAACGATGTCACCCACTTGAAGGCGTCAATGAAACCGGTGAAGTCGCGATAGGTGTAACGCTGGCGGACTTCTTCTTCTGTAAGCACGATGTTGTATCGTGCCGTTAGCGCGCACACCGTCGCCGGCTGAATGGATCCTTCGAGATGAAGATGCAACTCCGCTTTCGGTAATGAAACAAAGTTTGCTGGAAGGAGTGAAGATTTCATTCGATGCGCGTCAATGAGGCAATTGCGGCCGGCCGGCATTAATCCACGCTGTCATCCAATACGAGCCCACATCAGTAGAAGCTTCGGAAAGTTGTCGGATCAACATGGCGGCGGCTTGGTTATAGAAGCGATCGTAGTATTCGTCGTTGTACGCGTAGGACTTTCCGGCAATGTAAGCATTGCGATCAGCGAGAAGAATCGTCTCCAGCCAACTATGCGAGGCGAGGCAGACTTCGAAGGCGTGATCCGTCGGATCGTTGATGTAGGAAGCGTCACTTGGCCGCATGGGGAAGAAGGAAGAATAACGATCGATAAGAACAGTCCCAAATCGTTCGTTGACGCCCATCTGCGCGGTCAGTTTGCCGTCAAAATCCTCCGTGGTGCTGAAGGGATCGTGAGCTTCGGCCACATAGTTCGCGAGAATTGCGGCGTCGAGTTTGGCTTCTTCCCAGCGACTGGTTTTCATGTCCTCTGTCAACTTTTGACTGTAAACACCAATTTCCCAGGGTAGAACACCATTCGCCTCCAGCTTTGATTTTCCGTATTTAGCTACGGCAGCTTTGTAACTGCGTGGGAGGGCGTCGAACGGGAAGCGGCCGTATTTGTCGAGATAGACGTGGTTATTGCGCTTTTCCGCTGGAGTTTTTGCGACAGCGTCCAGAGGATCACTGACGTGCAGTAGAAGAATCGCGCGGTACGATTCGAAAAATCCACGAATGTCTTCTGGCAGAGTGTCAATGGCTTGGTTTACGACCAGTTTATGCGCATTGCGGCCCCAAGCAGCAAGGCGGTGGGGGAACACCACACAAATCACCAGCAGAACCCCAACTAAAAGGCCTGCTCGAATTTGTGATTCTCTGGGAAGTCCCCGGCGCATTTTCGATTCCTCTAACGTCTGTTGGCGGCCCGGAGCGTGCTGTGCCTCCGGCCATAGAAATAGTAAATCACGAGACCGATGGCGAGCCAACTTATGAAGCGGAGCCAGTTCATGATCGGCAATCCAGCCATCAGCAAAAGGCACGTGAGGATCGTGAGTACGGGTGCGATCGGTCCACCCGGCGCGCGGAATGCCCGTGGACGTTCGGGCTCGCGGTACCGGAGGATGAGCACGCCAGCGGCGACCAACGCGAAAGCGAAGAGCGTGCCGATGTTGGCGAGATCCCCAAGCGTACCGATATCGAGAAGTCCGGCAGGGACACCCACGGCGAAACCAGCGACCCATGTGGAGAAGTCAGGCGTGAGATAAGTACGATGAACGCGGCTGAAAATTTTGGGAAAGAGGCCGTCGCGTGACATGGCAAACCAGACGCGCGCCTGGCCGATTTGAAAAACAAGCAGCGAAGAAATCATGCCCATAAGTGCGCCAATGAGAACGACGAGGCGGAGGCTGGAGATGTGCAGTTTCTTCAGCGTGTTGACGACGGGAGCGGCGTCGTCGACGAGCGTATCCCAACGAACGAGGCCGGTGAGGACGACGACCACGCCGATGTAAAGCACCGTACAGATGATGAGAGTAGCGATAATGCCGCGCGGAAGGTCGCGCTGAGGATTCTTACATTCTTCGGCTGCGGTAGACACAGAATCGAAACCGATATACGTGAAGAATACGATGGACCCCCCGGTCAGGATGCCGGGCCAGCCGTTCGGAGCGAAGGGGTGCCAATTCGAAGTGTGAATGAATCGCGATGCGAAGGTGATGAAGGCGAGGATGGCAATAATTTTGATGAGTACCATGATGTTGTTGGTCTCCGCGGACTCGCGAATACCGCGAACAAGAATCACGGTGAGAAGCATCACGATGATAAAGGCGGGCCAGTTGAAACCGAAATGCCAGCCCGGGCCGTAGATGTCGTTCCCTTGAAGGTCCTGAAGTCCTGAGGGCAAATAGGCGGGGGAGATCCAGCGCGGGTTGGGATGTAAGCCGAACCAATCGAGAAGGTCCACCAGATGCGCCGAGAAGCCGACACTTACGGCCATGTTACTGACGGCGTACTCCAAAATGAGATCCCACCCGATGATCCAGGCGATGAGTTCGCCCATCGTGGCATACGTGTACGTGTAGGCGCTGCCAGCGATGGGAATCATCGCCGCGAGTTCCGCGTAGCAGACGGATGCAAATCCGCATGCGATGGCGACCAGTACAAAGGAAAGCGCGATTGCGGGGCCGGCGCCCGGGCGGCCGAACGAGGACTGGCGCGTGATCAAATATTGAAGGAGCGGAGCATTGAGAATCGAGGAGACTTGGAGTTTCTGGCCAGCGATGGCGGTGCCGACAATGGTGAAAATTCCAGAGCCGATTACGGCTCCAATCCCGAGAGAGGTAAGGCTTAACCAGCCCAAAGACTTTTTAAGTCGAACTTCCGCGTTCTCACAGTCTGAAATCAGTTGGTCGATACCCTTACGATGGAAGAGTGCTGATCCCACTCATGCTCTCCGATCGCATCGCGGCAAGAGGAAACACCTAGCCGGACACGTGTTTGAGGAACGAACGCGCCTCAATGTACCCCGAGATGCGCTGTTACGCAACAAGGGTTGCGCCGTTTGCAAAGGGTTTCGTAAGCGCCTCAGGCAGGTTCGAGCTGGGCGTAACGCTCGATGAATTTCTTTGTGCCGCGGCCCGGAAAGCTAACAGAAACGCGGCGGTCTTCCTCGTCGCCTTCCACGCCGACGACGGTGCCGACGCCGTAGCTTGGGTGGCGAACCTTGCGGCCAAGCATGGGATCAGCGTTGGCTCCACGTTTGACGGATGGCCTACCAAACGAACTCGTAGTGCGCGCTGGTTTGGGCGCCGCGATCGTAGGTTCCGGTTTGCCACGCACGCGCCGCAAAAATTCGTCCGCCGAGTAGGAATATTCTGGATCGGGCTCGTAACGGCGCTTTTCGCCAATCTCCGCTAACGAGCCGCGAATGGTTTCCACCAACTCGCTGGGAATCTCCGCCAGGAAGCGCGAAGGCAGGGACGCGCGCAACTGCTGTTCGTTGCCAAAAATGCGCCGGTAGACGGCCCGCGTGAGTGTCAGCGACGTGCGCGCGCGAGTCATGCCGACGTAGACCAGGCGGCGCTCTTCTTCAATTCCTTTTTCTTCGTTCAAAGAGCGGCCGTGCGGGCAGATGCCTTCTTCCATGCCCGTCAGGAAAACATGGTCGAACTCCAGACCTTTGGTGCTGTGAAGTGTAATCAGCGTTACGCCCGGTTTGCCTTCGAACGAATCCGCATCGCTGACCAGCGCGGCAGCATCCAGAAAGTCCGTAAACTCCTCGCCCGCTTCCATGCTGTCGGCTACCGCCCGCGTTAGTTCTTCCAGATTCTCGAGCCGCGCGACATCTTCGGGCGAATTGCGATCTTTCAACATGGCCATGTAGCCAGTCTCTTCCAAAACCGCGTGCAGAAATTCGGCGGGCTCCCGCGTTGCCAAGGCCTCTTGCAGTTTGCTTATCAACTCTTGAAACGAGCGCAGGGGCGTCACTGCGCGTCCGACAGCTGCTCCAGAGATGAATTTTTCAATGGCGGCCCAGAGAGGAGACCCGTCCACGCGCGCTGTCTCCCGTAGGGAATCGACGGTGGTCTTTCCGATGCCCCGCGGCGGCACATTTAATACGCGCAGCAACGAAATGTCATCTTCCGGATGCATCGCGAGCCGCACGTAGGCCAGCGCATCCTTGACTTCGGCGCGATTGTAAAAACTGAATCCGCCAACTAGCTTGTAACGCACGCCGCGGCGGCGAAAGACTTCTTCAAAGGCACGCGACTGAAAATTCGTACGGTATTCAACGGCGCAAGTTTGTGCGGAGTCGTCGTTCAAAATCCGTTCCAGTTCTCCTGCTACAAATTCCGCCTCAGCCTGCGCGTCGCGCGCCTCAAAATAGCGTAGATTCGCGCCCGCGCCTTTTGTCGCGCTAAGAGACTTGCCTAATCTTTCCGGATTGTTCGCAACAACAGCACCTGCTGCATCCAAAATGTTCTGCGTGGAGCGATAGTTGCGCTCCAGCTTAACGACTCGCGCACCGGGGAAGTCGCGCGAGAAACTCAGCAAAATCGATACATCTGCGCCGCGCCACCGGTAAATCGACTGATCCTCATCGCCAACGACACACAAGTTGTTTTTCGGCCCGGTCAATAGCCGCAGCAATTCGTACTGCACGCGGTTGGTGTCCTGATACTCGTCGACGTGAATGTACTGAAAACGTGCTCGCCACTTTTCCCGCACCGCGGGCACTTCTCGAAGCAGGCGCACCGAGCGCAGAAGGAGATCATCAAAATCAAGTGCATTGCTCTGATGCAGCAGCTTTTCGTACGCCGCAAAAACATCGGCGACTCGTCTGCCGTCTTGGCTAATGGCCTCACCGCGCAAGATCTCCGGCGTTTGCGCGTGATTCTTCGCGTGACTGATGCGGCTCAGGATATTCCGCGGCGTCAGGTTGTCGTCATCGATCGCCAGCTTGCTCATGGCGAGCTTCACCGCGGCGAGCTGATCGTCATCGTCGTATATTGCAAAATCTCGCGGCAATCCCGCACTGGGCGCTTCCCGCCGTAGTAGTCGCGCGCACAGAGAGTGAAACGTCGAAAGCCAGGGCTGTGCGGGTGGCACTCCAGAACGCAGCAGCAAATCGGACACGCGCGTGCGCATCTCTTCCGCAGCCTTATTCGTGAAGGTGACGGCGAGGATCGCGTCGGCCGGCACGCCCTTGGAAATCAAGTTGGCCATGCGAAATGTGATAGCGCGCGTCTTACCCGTTCCTGCCCCAGCAAGGATGAGCACGGGACCATCTACTGTTTCTGCAGCGAGACGCTGTTCCGGATTCAATTCGTCGAGGAGATTCAACATTTACCTGCAGTGGTCGAAGATATTCTGCCTAGTGATGGTAGCCGACTGAGCGAACACGCGCAAATTAATGGAATTTGTGCCAGCATTCGGCAAGAAATTATCCGCAATCTCATGGGGCATTCAGAAATCTGTCTACCGGCTGAGATCAATTTCGAAATAAAGCAGCGGGTGATTTTTCTCGAGCGACCGGATATCCGGGATATAGAGATGCGCCGTCTTGAGCAGATCAAATTGCCCTTGCATGTCGAAGTAAAGCAATCCTTGCACAGAGTGGTGAGGCGCAACGATGCTGCTGGCAATTCCGGCATCGGCTGCAGATTTTTGCATTTCCGTCCAGTGCTTGTCGCGGCCCACCTTTGGACCGGTAGGGATAGGAATGGGCGACTTATGCATTGACGTTGGATCTTTTGTCTTGGCGCCGCTTACTACGTCGGCCACATCGTCAGCTGTGAGAGAGTCCAGCGCCTGCCGGTTGTCCTCGGAGACTGTGACGTTCAAGCGGATTTCTTCGAGATCGACCTTCATGCTTTCGTCTGAATCATTGCGGATAATCGTGTCGATCGCTACGACGCCTGCGCTAAAGGGAGACTTCTTGGGAAACTTGGACTTGTAGTTGGCAGCGTCCGTCCACGGCTGAGCAGAGATGGTAACGCCCTCGTGCGATTCGAGCGCTGCCGCTCTCAGCGTGGTTTGAGGCTGCGGGGCGATCAATCCGCCAGAAAAAAGTGCGACGGAAAGAAAGGGAACTATAATGCCAAAGTTTCGCATCGGGTTATAATAGTCCTTTCTCATCTCGACGCCTTCGATTCCTGGGGGAAGTGCAAGGTTGCCCGCACGGCGCGCCGCTTGCTCGAAGCGGTGCGTAAGAGAGACCGGAGCCACGCTTAGTGTATTTTGTCTACAGCCTGCTGATGGGCATCGTTGCCCTGCTGCTCACACCCTACTGGATTGTGCAGGGATTGCGCCACGGCAAATATTTTTCGAACCTGGGGCAACGCCTCGGTTTCTCGTTTCCTACGCTCAGCAAACTACCTGAAAACCGCGCTGGCGCTATATGGATTCATGCTGTTTCGGTCGGTGAAGCGCTGTCTGGGATTACTCTTGCAAAGCGACTGAAGCAGGCATATCCAGATCGGCCGCTCGTCATTTCTACAACTACTTTGACCGGCCAAGCGCTGGCTCGCGAACGCATGCCCTTTGCCGACGCGATTTTTTATTTCCCTTTGGATTGGGCGTTTTGCGTTCGCCACGTTTTGCGTGCGGCTAGGCCCTCGATTATCGTTATTTTGGAGACGGAGATCTGGCCCAACTTTCTCCGAGAAGCGTGGCGCAGCAGTGTTCCGGTCGTGTTTGTGAGTGGGCGTATCTCGGACCGTTCGTTCGCTCGTTATCAACGATTCCTCGGCATTTTCGGATTTTTCCTTCGGCCGTTTCTGCGGAGTTCACTTGCCAACGCTTCTGGTTTTCTTATGCAAAGCGAAAAGGACGCCGAACGAATTCGTGCCCTGGGTGCGCCTCCGGGCCGCGTACAAGTCAGTGGCAACTTGAAATACGACTTGGAGCTTCCTGCGCCCACGCCGATCTCTAACTGGCTTGCGATAGAAGCTCGCCGCGGTGGACGCTCGCCCATTATTGTGGCTGGCAGCGTCGTCGCGACTGAGGAACCTCTTGCGTTGATCGCTTTCGGAACATTGCAAGGGGAACATCGTAAGGCGCTTTTGGTGTTGGCTCCGCGCAAGCCGGAGTGCTTTGATTCTGCCGCCCAATTCATTGATGATTCTCACCGGAAATTTATTCGCCGTTCGCAGCTGCCAGTTCCGGGGCCATCGCAAAATGGCGCAATGCCCGGCGAGTTTTCCATTCCCGATGATGTAACGGTTATTTTGCTCGATAGCATCGGAGAACTCGCGTCGCTCTACCGCGTCGCTGACGGTGCTTTCGTTGGCGGCTCCCTTGTTGAGAGTGGCGGACACAACATTCTTGAGCCTGCAGCGTTCGGTAAAGTTCCCGTGTTCGGGCCGTCGATGGAAAACTTCGCCGAAATTGCGCAGCGATTCGTCGCTGCGGAAGCGGCGGTTCGAGTGGAGAGCCCCGAGGACGCGGGTGTTGCGTGGATCGAGTTCCTGCGGGACCCCGAGCGGGCCGCGCGCATGGGCGAGACCGCTCGCAATCTTGTAGAAACTAGTCGCGGCGTTACGGATCGTGCCATCGTGGAGATTGCCCGGCACCTTGATGCCGCTGCCCGAGCGAATGGATGAAGCTTCCGCTACTGGTGCGCATCCTGCTGTGGCCGCTGTCCGTTCTGTATGGCGGATATGTTCGAATCCGTGCTTGGCTGTATCAGAATGGCTGGCTGAAACAGAAACGTTTGCGTGGCAAAGTGATTAGCGTCGGCAATTTGACCGTCGGAGGTACGGGCAAAACTCCCATGGTGTTGTGGCTCGCAGAGAAATTTCTCGCGGAAGGGAAGCGCGTTGGGATTCTGAGCCGAGGCTATCGAGGCTCTGGCGGCACGAGCGACGAAATCGAGTTGATGAAGCATCGTCTGCAGGGACGCGTTACGTTTGGCGTCGGTAAAGATCGATTCGACGAAGGTCAGCGCATCGAACAGCACGCACCCGTCGACGTTTTTCTACTCGACGACGGCTTTCAACATCTCCCCCTCGCACGTGATCTCGACATTGTGATGCTTGACGGCTCGCACAAACTCAAGGACCAGTGGCTGCTCCCCTCGGGAGTCCTGCGCGAACCAATTTCCGCCTGTCGCCGCGCGGACATCCTGGTCGTGACGCGTAAGACCGAGCGCCCAGACATCGAGCCTGGTGATGCTCATCAATATTCCATTTTTTACGCGCAGACGCGCTTGTTGGGTTTTCGTCGCTTTGGCGATCATGGTGACATTCAGCCCATGAGCGGGATCAGCCACGGACCATTTTTTGCCTTCTGTGGCATCGGCAATCCTCAGGCATTCTTTGATGATCTGAGCCGATGGGAAGTTCCCGTTGCTGGGGAGAGCGTTTTTCGCGATCATCATCGGTACACGACCGCTGATCTTCAGCGATTGGAAAAGGCAGCGCAAAGAGCTGGCGCCATTGGATTTGTAACTACAGAAAAAGATGCCGAAAACTTGGGTTCAGGAAAGAGCACCAAGATTCCAATTTTCGTTGCTGTGATCGATTTTGTAGTCACGGCAGAAAGTGAATTCATTGTCACTCTAGAGAAAAAGTTGCAGTCGCCGCACGGAGTTGCCGCTTGAAAATCCTCATTCGCGCAACAAACTGGGTCGGAGACGCCATCATGGCGCTGCCTGCGTTGCGCGCCGTGCGATCGCGTTTTTCGGATGCTGAGATAACGATCCTTGCTCGACCCTATGTTGCGGCCATCTACAAGAATCAGCAGGTTTGCGACAACATGATGTTTGTGGACGACAAAAGAGACGTTCTGGAAGAACTGCGCGCCCAGAAATTCGATCTTGCTCTGTTGCTTCAGAATGCGTTTCAGGCAGCTTGGATTGCGTGGCGAGCGGGGATTCCAGAGCGCATCGGCTATGCGCGCGATGGCCGCAGCCCTCTTCTCACAAAAGCGTTGCCAGTTCCCGAACCCGGCGAAATTCCCGTTCATGAGCAATTCTACTATTTGGAATTGCTTCGCCGCGCAGGCTGGCTGGATACTCTGCCTAACGAATCGTTTATCAAACTCAATGTTCCCGAAGAAAATTGCCGACACGCCGAGGAGTTTTTTCTTTCTGTTGGCACGCGACCAGACAGCTTGCGCATCGCCATCGGCGCCGGCGCCTCGTACGGCTCAGCGAAGTGCTGGCCTCCGGATCGATTTGCGGAACTCGCGAATCGGTTACAGACGGAGTCAGGTGCCGACGTAATTCTATTCGGTACATCCTCCGAAGCGCCCGTTTCGTCAGCGATTGCAGCGGGTATGCGTCGCTCGCCCATCGATCTCACCGGAAAAACGCCCATAAGTGACCTGCCCTCGCTTCTTTCTCAATGCCATCTGTTCATTGGGAACGACTCAGGCGCGATGCACGTCGCCGCCGCGGTTGGATTGCCCGTCGTTGCCGTTTTCGGGCCGACCGATCCCTTTGGCACCGCTCCGGTAACGCCGCGATGCAGCATCGTTCAGGAAAAACCGTACTGCAGTCCGTGCTTTCTGCGGCGCTGCCCGACGGATCACCGGTGCATGACACGCGTCACGCCCGACGCTGTCGAAGCGGCCGCGCGGCAGTGGATTTCGTCGATGGAGGCGCACCCTGTCTGACGCCAGCGCGCTCCGCCCCGCCGTTTTTCTCGATCGTGACGGCACTATCTCCGAAGAGGTCGGCTACTTGAATCACGTGAGCCGATTTCGTATCTTGCCTCGTGTCGCGGATTCCATTCGTCGCTTAAATGAGGCCGGTCTGCCCGTGATCGTTGTGACAAATCAGTCCGGAATTGGACGCGGCTACTTTCCGGAATCGCTCGTTCACTCAGTTCATGAACTTATGAGCCAGCAACTCGAAGCCGCCGGTGCCCGTCTTGACGCGATTTACTATTGCCCGCACACAACCGCCGACCATTGCGACTGCCGCAAGCCAAAAACAGGAATGCTCGAATTGGCAGCCCGCGAACATGCCATCGACCTACAGCTCTCTTTCGTCGTCGGCGATCGCCACGGCGACATCGAGCTTGCCCGCCGAGCGGGCGCCTGCAGTATTCTGGTGCGCACGGGCTATGGGGAAGGCGAGTATCTTTGGAATGCCGCGAAGTGGTCGATTCAGCCTGATTTTGTAGCAGCCGACCTTGCCGATGCCGTTCACTGGATCTTGAGGCCAACGAAATGAAGCGCGTCGCGAAAAAGAACGCCCCGTCATCCTCCGTCGATCTTCTTGCCCTGGCGGACTATGTCGAACAGTTCTCTTCTAAGACTGTCGTTCTCTTTGGCGATTTTGTCGCGGATGAATATCAGTTCGGCGAGATCTCCCGTGTCTCGCGCGAAGCCCCCGTCCTGATCCTTCGCCATCGCGAAACGCATTTCGCCGCCGGCGGCGGGGCCAACGCTGCCAATAATTTTGCGGCCCTCGGCACGCGCGTCTTTCCCATTAGCGCCGTCGGAGACGATCCGGCCGGAGAAGCGCTTATCACTTATTTCCGAAGCAAGCGCGTCGACGTCTCCGGCATCCTCCGCGTTAAAGGTTGGACGACCCCCACAAAGACCCGCTTCCTTGCTGGCTGGGCTCACACCGTCGGCCAGCAGGTTCTGCGCGTTGATCGAGAGCCGAAATCGCCTCTCCCGGAGTCAGTGCACAAGAAGCTTCAGGTAAGGTTGCAAGCGAAGCTTCGTTCCGCGCATGCCCTTGCCGTTTCGGACTACGGCTTTGGCGTCACCACGCCCGCACTGGTTCGGCAAGCTATTTCGAACCAAAAGAGCACACCGCCCGTGACGCTCGATGCTCGCCACAATCTCCACGCCTACGCCAAGGCGGGCGTAACATCGGCCACTCCCAACGAAGCAGAGTTGGAAGCACTGCATCATGTCTCCATCGGTCAGGATCTTTCCGAGTTGGCGCGCTGCGGTGCCGCAACGCTCGCCGAAATGAAGTTGCAGTCGCTTCTCGTCACCCGAGGCCGCGATGGCATGGCGCTCCTCGAACCCCAGGGCCGTCTGTCGCAAATTTCCGTATATGGAAGCGATCAAGCTGTGGACGTCACCGGTGCCGGCGACACGGTTCTCGCGGCGTATACAGTTGCGCTAGCTTGCGGCGCTTCTCCTCTCGAAGCCGCTCACATTGCAAATATCGCGGGAGGTCTCGTAGTCATGAAGCGCGGTACCGCAACCGTCACGCGCGATGAACTTCTCGCCGCCCTCCGTCATCAAGCGGGTGGCGCTGCTTCCTGATTCATGCGCCAAGCCTCCTCCAAAATCGTCACCCGCGAATCGCTCCGAGATAAATTGGTGGGGCATAAGCAACGCGGCCAGCGCATCGTTTTTGCAAACGGGTGTTTTGACACGCTCCACGTTGGGCACGTTCGTTATCTCGATGGCGCGCGCCTCGAAGGTGACATCCTAGTCGTTGGCGTCAATGCTGACTCGAGTGTTTGCATGTTGAAAGGTCCCGGCCGCCCTATTCTTGATGAAAACGCTCGTGCGCTCCTCGTCGCTGCGCTTCGCGCCGTCGATTACGTGATTCTCTTTAGCGAACCAAGTGTCGAGTCGCTGCTCGAAACCCTCAGGCCGGACGTTCACGCCAAAGGAACCGACTACACCGCTGACACCGTGCCAGAGCGCGCCACTGCCGCGAGCCTAGGCATCCGCGTTGCCATTGTCGGCGATCCAAAGGATCACTCCACGCGCGAACTTCTCGAATCCGTCCGTAAGGCCCCGCATGCCTGAACCCCGCTTCTTGGTTTTGCGCCTCGGCTCGCTCGGCGACATCGTGCACACATTTCCCGCTGTTTCTGCGCTACGTGAATATTTCCCAACTGCGGAAATCATTTGGCTCACACACCCTCGCTGGAAGCTTTTAGTAGAAAGCAGCGGCCTAGTCTCGCAAGTCTGGGCTACCGAAACTCGCTCGATTCATTCGCTCCGCAAAATCATTGAAGATATTCGAGCCGTTCACTGGGACGCAGCCATTGATTATCAAGGTCTGTGGAAATCCGCTGCGCTAGCTTTTTTCGGTGGCATCAAACGCAGAATTGGTTTTTCCTCGGAAACGATTCGCGAATTTGGCGTTCCCATCCTTTACACTGATCGTGTTCGCTGCGCCACGACCCACATCGCTGATCAAAACGGAGAGTTGTCTCTACGCGCAGGGACGCGCAATCCTGTCGCACCGTTTTCCTTGCATGTTCCTCAAGAAGACGATTGTGGAATTCGCGAATATTTGCAAAATCTCGGACTGCACCGCTACATTGTTCTAAGTCCTGGCGGCGGCTGGCGTTCGAAGTGTTGGCCTCCCGAACGCTTCGGCCAGCTCAGTCAAATGATTCGAGATTCTCTCGGCCTGCGTTGCGTGGTGAATTTTGGTCCCGGTGAAGACGACCTTGCCCTTGCCGCGCGGGAATGTAGCGGCGATGCCGATCCTCTACCCTACAATGGTCCACTCGGGCAATTAATGGCTCTATTGCGCAACGCGGCGTGCATCGTTGGCGGTGATACCGGCCCGCTTCATCTCGCGATTGCACTCGGTACTCCAGCTGTCGCTCTCTTTGGTCCCACGGATCCTGCGCGCAACGGCCCTTATCGCACAGACGACATCGTTTTGCGGGCGCCAGGCGCAAAAAGAACGCACAGCCGGATTGACCAAACCGATCCTTCCATGTTGCAAATTCAAGTAAACGAAGTGTTTAATGCTGTCCGCCGCCGGCTCGGAATCACAGCATGAGCTCCACTGGTGCTTTCTTAGCCCGCTGGCGCGTTCGACTCAGTTATCCGTGTGCCATTCTCGTATTGTGGTTCGCGCGGCCAACCCCACGCAGCATTCTTTGGGCGGCACCGATCGGTTTGCTCGGTTTATTCGTGCGCGCCCGAGCAGCCGGCCACCTTCACAAGCAAAAAGTTCTAACGGTTACCGGCCCGTATGCCTACACGCGCAATCCGCTCTATCTTGGCAGCGCGATTCTAACGCTTGCGGCTGCGGTCGCAGCAAGGTCCTGGATATCAGCCGCGATTCTGGGTATTTACTTTGCGCTTTTCTATTCGGTCGTTATGCGCCGGGAAGAAGCAGAGCTTCGCCAGCATCACGGCGCCGCATTTGACGAGTACGCCCGCGCTGTGCCGCTGTTTTTCCCGCGGCTGAATCCAGCGAAACTTTCTTTCGCCGGGGCGGGGTCTTTTTCTTTGGCGCAGTACAAGAAGAACCACGAACATCAGGCGGCCATCGGTTTCTTTTTATTGCTCGCAGTGCTTCTCTTGATTTGGTGGATGAGGCTGCGCTGAGGCCGTTTCCACTATTTTCTCAGGACAGGCAATGAAGCAGCTGATTTCCAGATCCTTCCCGTCGGTCAAAACGTCCACTGCGCCATCGCGATCCGTTCGCAGAATCCGCACTCCTCCTGTTGTAAGACGTTCCAGCAATTCCGGGTTAGGATGGCCGTACAGATTGTCTTCTCCCGCGCTAATCACAGCGACGCTCGGATGTACCGCAGCCAGAAATCCCGACATCGTTGAATTCTTGCTGCCATGATGACCAACCTTCAATACGCCGGCGCGTAACGCAGCTTCACCGCTATCCGACAGTATGGAGCTCTCAGACTGTTTTTCCGCTTCGCTCCGCTCGCCTTACTTCAGCCGCAAAACCAGCGAATCGTTGTTCTTCGGTGCAGTGCCAACCTCTTCTGGCGCAATCTCTGGCCATAGGACTTGTGTCTCGATGCCATCCCACGAAAACGGGCTTCCACGTATTTCGTGGATGATCCTAATTTTCTTTTCGTGGGCCAGTTTTTCAAAATTCGTCAGCGCCGACGACTGAACCTCTCTGCCAATCCACAGTGTCCCGACGCGAAAGTTTTCGAGGATCGCGGTCAATCCCTCGACGTGATCCTTCATGGGACTCTTCGCAACCTCACAAGCGTTTCGATGTGATACGTCTGAGGGAAAAGATCGAACAGGCGCATTTCGCTTATTTCATAACGTACGCTTGGTCCCGTAACTTCTTTCGGTTTGCGCGGCGAATTGGTCAGAACAGCCAAATCTCTGGCCAGAGTGGATGGATCGCAGGAGAGGTATACGATTTCCGCGGCTCCGAGATCGGCAAGTCTTGCAGAAGTCTCGGCTCCCAAACCCGCTCGGGGAGGATCCAGCACGATGAACTCCGGGCGTTCTTGAGTTTTCTTCAGAAAATCCTCAGCGTGTTCGTTATGCGTGGTCACAGAGACTTTCGCTGCTTCTGCATTGGCATAAAGATCGCGCGTGGCTGCAAGGTTCGCGTCCACGCATACGACTCTTTCAAACGCCCGCGCAAGTGGCAGCGTAAAAAAACCGACACCGGAATACATATCCAGCGCCATCTTGCCCTTGGCACTCGCCGTGACCGTCTTCAACAAATCTTCGATCAGGAACCGGTTCACCTGAAAAAACGACAGATGGCTCACCCTGTACTTGAAACCTCCCGCTTCGTGCACCAAATATCCCGGACCAGTGAGCTCGAATTTGTCCTTCTTTTGGTCCAGCAGAAGCAGACTGTCCACCTGCGGTATCGCTTCGCGCAACACCGCGGCGAGTTCCGCCGCAGGTTTCGGAAATCTCTCGAACGCTACATTCAACGCTATCTTCTCGTCCGCTGAGTCGGCGAATGCTTCAATCTCGAGAATTCCTTCGGGCAATGCGCCCAGACCGTGCCATCTCTTGCAGTTGTCCAAAAGTTTGCGCCAGCTTAGGGGAAAGCACCAGGCACTGGTCAATTGGCACAATGAACGAACTCTCCGGCAAGAAATATCCCAGCGCACGGGGCATGCCGCTCTTCACAGCCCACTGTGCGCGATTCCGGTATCCATACGGCTCCGCGGTATGCTCCTGAATGGCCCCCTCCCACGAAACTCCGCCCAGTCGCGAGAGTGTCTCCCGCAAAATCTCTTTCTTTAAACGTACTTGCTCGTCAGCCGTGATGTGCTGATAGTGACACCCGCCGCAGGTCTGGAAATGTGGGCACGGCGCTGCGATCCGTTCCTTCGACGCAGACGTTACCTCCACTAACTTTGCCCACACCACTTTTTTCTTTTTCGATTTCTCCGCCGCGCGCACCTCTTCTCCCGGCAACACGAACGGTACAAAAACCGTATTGCCATCGGCGTGCCCCAGCCCATCGCCGCCATACACTAGCTTCTCAATCGATAATCGTAACTCGTCAGACATATCCGTAAGCCCCATTCTGCGATTTTTCGCGTGGAAAGAAAAGGTAATTGCTTCCGGAAAGCGTGCTTCAGGAAAAGTAGTACAAACTCAGCCGCGGCAAACGAAATTCTTCAAGCAGCCGCTTCTGCATAAACTGTTTTTCGACTAGCGCGATCTGTTCCGCTTTCATCCTGCGCCGGTATGCTGCAAGTTGCCCATCCATTTCGCGTCGGATCTTCAACATCGTCTCTTCAGTTACAAAGTTCATCAGCAGCGCCATCAACTTGTCGTCCAAAATCGTCAGCCGCCTCTCCACGTCTTCCAAATCCAGCGTGCCTGGCGTATCGAGAAGCGTCGCCATGCTGTTGAGTGAGTGCGCAATCTCCCGCAATCGGCTCACAAGCTCCGCAGTCAGCAACCCTTTGCCATTCGCAACGCTCGCAATTTGCGTGGCATTCTTCGCGAAAAAAACTCGCAACTCCTCTCGCGAAAACGGCTCTTTCGCCGCGGCGTTTCCGTTCTTCGAAGCGCTCCCCGCCGCAGCCTCCAGTTGTTCTTCCGCCGCTTCAAGCACCGCGTCCGTGCAGTACGCCAGGCTCTTCAGCGGTTTGCCCGCGCCGCGTCGCGACCGCTGATAACTTTCGAACGCATGATCGATCCCCTTCAACACAGCATCCAGCGGCACGCCGGCCTTCTGCCACGTTTCCATGATGGCCCAGTCCAGCGGCGACACCAGCAAATGCGCCCCGCGCTTCTTCCAGAAGTAATTCTCAATTTCCGTGAAGTAACTGAAGTAGTTCCAGCCATCCATGTGGTTCGCCATCGCGAGGCGGAGGATCAAAAACGAACGCGCACCAATAGCGTAACGCGCCTCAGCGCCAACGCCTATCTATCTCAGAGCTTTTTTTGATTGGACAGGTTCTGGCGCAGAAGTCCGCGAGCCACGATTCGCCGCGGCTCCTTTTCCTGCTTCGGCGGGCTGGTTCTTCTCCCAGATCAGCCGCAGTCCGGTCAGCGTAAGAAATTCGTCAGTATCTTGTATTTGTTTCGAACCTTTCGCCACCAATCTCGCTTGCCCACCCGTAGCAACCACCTTCACTTCGCCGCCCATCTCCGCCTTCATCCGCGTGAGCATCCCGTCCACCATGTCCACCGCGCCATAATAAAGGCCGGCTTGCATGTGTGTAACGGTATTCGTGCCAATCACTTTTCCAGGATCTTTAATCTCAACGCGTGGCAATCTTGCGGCCCGTGCAAAAAGCGCTTCCGAAGCAATCCCCAGCCCTGGAGCGATCACTCCGCCAAGATATTCACCGCGCGCTGAAATCGCATCAAACGTGATCGCCGTCCCAAAATCCACCACGATGCAGGGCGCGCCGTATTTATGAAACGCCGCCACGCCATTCACAATTCTGTCGGCGCCAACTTCCAGGGGATTGTCTACCAACACGGCCATCCCTGTTTTCACGCCAGCTTCCACAAATAGCGCCTTCTGGCCAAAATAAATCCGCGACATCTCCGCCAGCGTCCAATTCACAGGCGGTACAACTGAACTGATGATCACGCCGCCAATCGACTCTCGGTCCAACTCAGCGATCGTAAACAGATTCCGCGTAAGCACGCCGTACTCATCAATCGTTTGCTGCCTCGCCGTCGTCAACCGCCAGTTGGCAATCAACTCTTCGCCCCGAAAAACGCCCAGCACCGTATTCGTATTCCCCACATCAATCGTCAGCAGCATAAAGAAGATCCTTGTAGTGGCGCAGCATGCTGCGCCCCATATGGCCGAAACGTAATCCGCGAGGAAGCGCGCATCAACTATCGCGCCTCCGCCACGTCTCCGGAAATTACGGTCACCACCTGCCCATCGTCGCGCTTCACCAACAACAATCCTTCTGGCGCGAGTCCCGCCGTCGTCCCCGCAAAACTCTCGGTGCCGTTTGTCACTCGGACGCGTTTCCCCTGAGCGTAACTGGAGACGGCCTCGAATTTCTCTGTCACCGCACCCGGCCCTTCTCGCACAAAACGATTGTAGTCGTTCTCGAATTCTCGCAGCAACCGCACTAGCAATTCCAGCCGCGAAACCTGCTTACCAGTTTCCAGCCGTAGCGAAGTAGCCGTCGTTCCCAAGTCTCCCGAGAACTTCTCCTGGTTCACGTTCAAGCCGATTCCCACAATCACAAATCGCACTTGCGACGGTTCGGCGTGCATCTCCGTCAAAATCCCGCCCACTTTGTTACCGCCGAGTAACAGGTCATTCGGCCATTTGAGGTCCGGCACCAATCCTGTCTGTCCTTCGATAGCCGCGCGCGCCGAGAGCCCCGCCATCATGGTCAAAAGCGGCGCCTGCACCGGAGCAAGCCGAGGGCGCAAAAGCAGCGTCACGTAAATTCCTGCCGCCCGGTCGGATTGCCAAGTACGTCCCGCCCGTCCTTTGCCGGCGGTCTGCTCTTCTGCCAGCACAACCGTGCCTTCCGGATCACCGGCGTGTCCTAACTCTAGCGCCACGCGGTTCGTCGAATCCGTTTTGAAAAAATGATGGATGTGCTTTCCGAAAAGGCTGCCCTTCAACCGCTGCCGTAACATGTCCGGAGTCAAAATATCCGGCACTTTCTCGAGAAAATATCCCGACCCGGCCTTTCCCTTCACGCGCACGCCAAGTCCGCGCAATTGCCGCACCCACTGCCACACCATCGAGCGCGACACACCAATTTCCCGCGCAATCCGCGCCCCGCTAATTACAATCGTCGCGTTCTCCGCCAGCAGCGTCAGCAATGCCGCCAGCCGCTTGTCTGTTGTACCTGGAAATGTCTCTAGTCCCATCGCCCGCTATGCTACACGACTTCCTTGTAGTGGCGCAGCATGCTGCGCCACGTCTCGGCAACCAACTGTGCGTTTATCAGAAATTGCCTCGGATCTGTTACAGCTGTCCTAACCGCTCTACAATTTTTGCCATTTCGATACGCTGTTCCGCCAGCGTCGCTTCCAACCCCTTGATAATCTTCTCCGGCGCTCTGCTCCGAAACGTCTCATTCCCCAACTGGCTCTCTTTCGACGTAATCGCTCTCTGCAATCCCTCCAACTCTTTCTTCAACCGAAACTTCTCCGCTTCCACATCCACCACATCCGAATACACCACGCGGACATCAAACTCCGCCGTCGAGCGCATCGCTCCGCCAGCCTGCTCCAAAGGCTTGATCGAAATCGTTAACTCGGAAAGCAACGCTAGCCGCACGATTCCATCCTTGCTCCGCTCAATCGCCTCTCGCCTCATCTGATCGCCACCATATACCTCCGCTGCAATTCTCTTCTTTGGATCGAGCTTCATCTCCGCCCTTATATTCCGCAGCGCCGCGACAATGTCCTGCATCTTCTGAAACTGCTGCATCAGCCCAGTCTCTTTGCCGCCGCTCGCCCAATGCATTCGCGGAGCAGGGAACTGATCCAGCGCCACCGACTTCGCCCCCGCCGCCTGCGGCAACTGATGCCACAGCTCCTCCGTCAAAAATGGCATGAACGGGTGCAGCAAGCGCAACGCATCGTTGAACGCCGCGAACAAATTCTTCCAAGCCACGACCGCCCGCTCGCGATCCGCACTCTGCAGTTCCGGCTTGACCCACTCGATATACCAATCGCAGAAATCACCCCAGAAAAACTGATACACGTTCTGCGCCGCCTCATGAAACCGGTAATTCTTAAGCGCTTCATTCACCGTCTCAATCGTGATCGTCAGCCTCGAATACAGCCACTGATCCACTAGCGGCACACTTCCATCGAAGGCATACGGTGCCCCAGCCCGCGCTTCCGGTGAAGCCAACTCCTCGATCCCCGTCCCACCTTGCTCAAACTTATCCAAATTCATAAACAAAAATCGCGCCGCATTCCAAATCTTGTTCGCGAAGTTACGCGCCCCCGCCAGCCGGTCGTCCGACAAAATAATATCTGTCCCCGGCGCCGCCATCGACGCCAGGCAAAACCGCATCGCGTCTGTCCCGTACTGCTGGTTCAGCACCACCGGGTCGAGCCCCGTGCCCTTTGACTTCGACATCTTCTCGCCGCTGCCCGTCCGCACTAGCGAATGCAAATACACCGCGCGAAACGGCACTTTTCCCGTGAAGTGAATTCCCAGCATGGCCATCCGCGCCACCCAAAAAAACAAAATGTCATAACCGGTGATCAGCAAACTCGTCGGATAGTATTTCTCAAAATCCGCCGTCTTCTCGGGCCAGCCCAGCGTCGAAAACGGCCAAAGCCCCGAACTAAACCACGTGTCGAGCACATCCGGATCCTGCCGCAACTCTCCCGATCCACACTTCGTACACTTCGACGGCGCCTCCTCCGCGACGATCAACTCCTCGCAATCCCCGCAATACCACGCCGGAATCCGGTGCCCCCACCAAAGCTGCCGCGAAATCGTCCAATCGCGAATATTGTCCAGCCAGTTCAAAAACTCCTGACGCCGGTTGTCCGGCACAATCTGAATCGTATTTTCTTTACCCGGCTCCCACTCCCGCACTGCTCGCAGCGCCGGCGCCGCCAGCCCCTTCATTGCGCAGAACCACTGCGTCGAAATCCGCGGCTCAACAATCGTCTTGCTTCGTTCGCAAATTCCAATCGCGTGCGCGTGGTCGGTCACTTTTTCCAACAAGCCCAGCGCCCTTAAATCTTCAACGATCTTCTTGCGCGCTTCGAACCGATCGAGTCCCGCATAGGCCCCCGCTGCGGCGCTCATGTGCCCGTCATCGGTCATCACATCAATTTCCGCAAGCCCATGCCGTTTGCCCACTTCAAAGTCGTTCGGATCGTGCGCCGGAGTAATCTTCACAGCCCCTGTCCCGAACTCCCGGTCCACCATCGAATCCGCAATAATCGGAATCTCCCGGTTCATCAACGGCAGCACGACATTCTTTCCCACCAGCCTCGCGTACCGCTCATCCTCGGGATTCACCGCCTACCGCCGTATCGCCCAGCATCGTTTCCGGACGCGTAGTCGCAACAACGATGAATTCCTCCGTTCCAGCCACGGGATAACGGATATGCCAAAGATGTCCCTGGCGATCCTCATGGTTCACTTCCAGATCGCTCAGCACCGTCAAACACACCGGGCACCAATTCACCAACCGCGTCTCGCGATAAATCAATCCCTCGTTATAAAGTTGTACGAACACTCTGCGCACAACGCGCGACATTTCCGGCGACAGCGTGAATCTCTCTCTCGACCAGTCGCAGCTTTCCCCAATGCCTTTCATCTGCGCCGTGATTTGGCCGCCAGCCTCCGCTTTCCAAGCCCAAACTCTCTTCTCAAATTCCTCGCGCCCCAGCTTCTGATAGTCAATCCCCTGATCCTTCAGCTGTTTCACGACGACGCGCTGCGTCGAAATCCCCGCGTGATCCGTCCCCGGCAAATACAAAGTGTTGTACCCGCGCATCCGGTGCCAACGCGTAAGGATATCGATCTCCGTGTGCTCCAGCATGTGCCCGATATGCAGCGAGCCGGTCACATTCGGCGGAGGAATCACGATCGAAAAAACCGGTCCCGGCGCGCTCGCATCCGCCTTAAATAACTCTTCCGCAACCCAATATTCCGCCCATCGCGGCTCTATCTGCCCCGGTTCGTAAGCCTTAGCAATCTCTCGAGCCATCAGGAACGCATCTCCGCCACTGTAGGGGCGGGCCTCGGCCCACCCTCTTCGGTCCATGCCAGCTGTTTCAACTGATCAAAAGCAATCTTTGACTATACGGGGCAAAAACCAGCTCCGTCAATTCAGGGCAGGGTTCGGTGGAGAGTCAGTTTCGGTTACGGCGCTAATCGTCCAGTAGACTTCTTGTGAGTGCGCGAGGGGTCGGAAACAATTCTCTAAATAGCCACAATCTGAATTAATCCGTTATATTTGGACCAGATTCCAAGAAGAGAAACACATGTACGACAAAGTTACAGAAAACTTGATCCTCGACCTCCTTGAGTGCATGGCCAACGGCGAGAGGAGCTACGAGGAAGTAATGGATGCTTGGCGCACATCATGCCCCAGATTCCCAGTCTGGGAGGAGGCGAATGATCGCCAACTTGTCGCGAGGGAGGAAGTGAGCGGGCGCTGTATCATCAGGATTACATCCTCGGGGCTTTCCCTTCTTGAGCAGCGTCGGCCCTCCACAAAGTCTGGAGTTTCCCGACTGGCCAGAGAGAGCTAACTAAATCGCGGAACTGGGGAGTGAGAATCGCTGGCTCACTGATTAGATGATGTTGCACAGATCGGTTGAGCTGACCCCGGTTACAGGAGAAACGAAGTACTAGTCCCTCTATGCCCAAAATGAACCGCCGTAGAGAATCGCGCAACAATTTTCCCGATGCAGGGTTGTTGCGGAGTGCGTTCGATAAATTGAATGAAGGGGAGAACGCGCACGCGCGGGAGCCCGATTTCTGTTGTATGGGGTGGGCAACTCGCGCGGCGGCAATCCCATCTGTCTATTTACCAACTGCAGGATAGTTCGTACGTAGCTGGAGTCGTTGAAGTACGCGCTTGCTGCCGCTGGGGCAATCCCTGCTCTGTCCTTGCCTACGGCACAGGTGTATCTCGTCTTGAGGGCAGGCACGTCATGAACGGAAAAATTTTTTGGCTTCTTTCGCTTTCTCTTTTATGTGCGAGTTTTTTCGCTATTCCGACGTCCGCGCAATGTAAGAACCAGCAGGACAAGGCCTGCTGGAGCCTCCAATATATTCTTTATGCTGCGGAGACCGATTTTCGCGAATTTCGCGGTAGCACTCCGCTCAAACCAAGAGATCCCAAGCTCACGCCGCCGAATCCGGACCTTTCCGTAGGCACGATCCATGTGCCCTGCCACACAGATTTCTGGCTGGCCAGCGAGGTGCCCGTATACATGTGCTCTGCGGAGCTTCCAGCGCAGGAAGCCGAGGAGTGGTACGCCAAGACCATGGCCGACCTCCATGAGCTCCAGTATTTGTGGCAATTCAAGAACGAGTCGGCCGGTGCCGATCATTATGTGGACGCGGGCCCGCAGGGCTGTGACCCACCCCAACTCGAAACAACCAACTACGGTCCTTATCACGCGGCGGAACTCTACATCGCGGAGGGGCCGTACCTCGGGCAGTGTCCATTGCATCTGCAAACTGTCCGTCAGAGCGATGGCACGGCAAGGATTTCGTTTTGGTTGAACTCCTCGGTGAATCTCGCGCGGAATCCGGCACCACCGTCGAAATCTTTGGAGCTGTCCGCATCAGCAAAGCTTGAAGCATCGCAACCGCGCGCAGCTTCGGCTCCGGCAGCGATCCCGCAGCCCACGGCGGCAATTGCTGCGCCGACAACCCCCGCGCTGACACCTACAAATAGCGTGCGCGCTGAGCCTGCAGTGGAGAATTCCGGAGAGCGGCCATCGAAGAGATACGGCGACTGCGACGATCTGTGCCAGGGACTCAAAAAAGTGTTGGAAAACCGCGCGAGTTCGTTCCGGCAATTATCCGCTAAGACCGGGAGTTCCGTGCCTTCCAGAAGCGCCTCATTCGTGGATACGGTCAAACTCTCCGGCGCGGCGAGCTGCACGATTCATGCTGAGCCTTCAGCGAACACAAGTTCCTCCTCCAGAAATGAACCCGTCCTGGGCGCCAGTTTCGCCCCGGTATCTGCAAAAAGTGTTAAATCGAGTTCGCCACGATCGCCGGGCAAGCCAGCAACGCAGTACGTTTGCTACTGGCCGCAAGGTTCGGAGGCGACCGCGGAGAGTGAGTTTCTCGATCTTCAAGCGTTGCTGCGCTTGCTGATACCTTCCAGTTGGTTGACGCAACAGAATATCGAGGCCGACGAACGTTCAGGGGCACAGATGACGGTTTGGTCCGCACGGGATTCGAAGAACAAGGCCGCCATCGGACTCTACCTGAGCGGTAGATCGGTTGGTTTGCACATTTCGGAGAGTAATTAGGAATACCGACTTCGCTTTACTAAGAGACCGGATCCATCAGCGAATCGAACTCCGATCTCCAGGTCTACAGGCGCGGCTCTCTGCTAGACTATGCGCCCATGAAAACATTCCTCCTTCGAACCCTTTGCTTGGTGTTTTTCCTGGCTCCTCACGCAGCCGCTCAAGATGTCATTCCCCTTTACCCCGGCACACCGCCAGGCTCCACGACAGAGAACTATCCCGAGAAAGAGTATTTCTCGAAAAGCTGGAACACCGAAGTTGTCGCTAACGTAACCAAACCCACGCTGACCGTATTCAAGCCTTCTGCGGAGCTGAGAAACGGCACCGCAATGGTGATTTGCCCAGGCGGCGGTTTTATGGCCCTCTCTATCACTACCGAAGGCACCGACGCCGCCAAGTATTTGGCCGCAAAAGGCGTCACCACCTTTGTGCTGAAGTACCGCCTCTCGCATACGGGCGAGGACGCCACCGAGGAATTCGCCGCGCTATTTGCAGACAGGAAGAAATTTCAAGAGACCGTCGGCGAGGTCATTCCTCTGTCCATCGCCGATGGCTTGGCCGCGGTCACCTATGTTCGAAAGCACGCGTCGGACTGGGGAGTTTCCCCCGATCGTGTCGGCATCATGGGCTTCTCCGCCGGTGGAACGGTCGCTGCCGGGGTCGCCTTCCGCTACGCGCCGGATGGCCGGCCCGCTTTCGTCGCCGTGATCTACGGAGCGGCAGGAAGACTCATAGATGCTGCCGTCCCAGCGGACGCGCCGCCAATGTTCATCGCCGCTGCCACCGATGACAATCTCGGACTCGCACCAGACAGCGTAGCTTTGTACGAAAAATGGACCAGCGCTCACAAACCTGCCGAACTGCACATGTATGAGAAAGGTGCCCACGGCTTCGGAATGCGAAAACTAAACCTCCCTACGGATCATTGGATCGAAAGGTTCACCGACTGGCTGGAGTTACTTGGCTGGCTGAAGAAGTGACCATCAAGGCTTGATGACAATTGCGGCGGACATCTTACTTTGAGCCCGCGATTAAGCCGCTAAAAATTCAATCGCGAACACAATTTTAAGATTTTCTTAAGTGGCAGGGAACTACTGCTTCTTCGCGTTCAACTCGTCGCGAACCATCGATTCCACGACATTCTTCAGAATATCTCGAGTCACGGCCTGCAACATTTCCGGACTCATCTTCGCGAGTACCTTGGCAACCATGTCTTCCATGCTGGGGTCAGAGGCCTTTGAGGTTGTTTCCACGGCAGGTGCTTCCTGCACTGCAGTTTCTGCAACCTGATGTGCTTCTTCGCGAATAGCTTCCACAGTCGCCGGTGGCAAGGCGGCCTCTTCTAACTTCGCCTGCACGTCCTCGCTTACTGCTGGCGTTAGGGCATCAACTGTCGCAGCTGGATCTTCCTTCGCAACTTCTTCATGGACGTAAGGCGCGACCGTTTCAGGAATCGCATTTGCAACCGGAGCGCTTGCTACAGGCGCATCCCAGGTAGATGCAAGCCGGCTTGCTTTCTGCGCCTCCGTGTCCCATGGACTAGCCACAGAAGAAAACCACGAGTTTGTTGTCACAGGTTTTTCGGGTGCGGGAGCTGACTCAACGACTGCTGGCGCGATTGCTGGAGCGTCCTGAATCACTGCCTGAGTGTCTGCCTGAGTGTGTACTATCTCCGGCACTTCCTCGGTTAGAAGCGCAGGCGCTTCCATCGTTGCTGCTTCCACCGTAGCCTTAGGACTCAACGCAGCTGCCCAAGCGTCTTCCGCAAATGCCGCAGCGGGCTCTGCCGCCACCCTTGATTCCGCTACTGGCGCGTCCGTTACCATTGCGCCCACGCTCTGCTCTGTTTCTGCTGCTTCCTCAAACCTGGAAATCTCTTTTTGCGGCGCCCAGGATTCGTTTCTCGATTTGCGCGCTGGCGCTTCAGCAAATGCTGTCTCGCGCCAATCTTTTACCGCACCAGTTGCTGCTTCCTCTTCGCCCACCGAGTCGCCCGCATCGCGCCTCCAGGAGCTGGACTGGCTTTCCTCTTCTTCCTCTTCAACCTCATCTTCCTTGTCGCCCGAATTCCAATCGCGTTCAAGTTGTGGCCGCGCCGTTGTTGCCTCTTCAATTTCTTCTTCTTCCGTTACAGGCGATTCGAGCATGCTTCCAAAAGCCAACGGCTGCGATCCCGCGTCAATCTTTACCGGTGGTGGCAGTTCAGGCAGCTCTTCGTGTAGCGGCTCGCTCTCGATCGATGGGAATTCTGGAACCGACGCCAGCGCGGCCATGCTCGGAATCTCTCGGGGAACTGGTACCGCTCTCGGCGCCAGCATTTCCGCCACGCGTATCGGCTCTTCTTTCACCTGCGGCGGAGGTGCCACTCCGCCAATCGAAACGCCCGCGCGTGCCAGCGCGGACTTCACCATTGAAATCAGCGGATCAGGAGGAACAAAGGGCTTCTTCAATACGCCGTCCGCGCCAACTCTTTGCGCTTCTTGTTCGTCGAGCGGATCAAAAGCTCCGACTAGCAAAATCACTGGAATGTGCGCAAGAGTGCTGTCTGATTTCACGTATTGGCAAACTTCGTATCCGTTACGCACAGGCATGAACACATCGGCGAGTACAAGATCCGGACGAATATCAGAAATCTTCCGCACCGCCGCTTCGCCATTGCCGACGGCGACAACGTCGATGCCCTGATCCTTCAGGGCAAGCCCCACCATCTTCTGGATGTTGCTGTTATCGTCGGCTACAAGGATCCTGGCCACTAAGCTTCCTCCGGATGTACTTCACCCGTGTCTTGCACGTCGACCGCTCTGCGGTCGCCTCAAAAATTGACCGCTCTGCGGTCGTTCCAAAAATCTACAGTTTTCCGGTCGCTTCGAAAATGAATCCTCCGCGACCGCCTTCTCATTAAGACTCCACAGTATTGGAGCATCCGGCGTATTGGCCGTCAATCTCCTCGCGGTACCTGTGTGTCGGAAATGAATATGCCCTTTCCGCCTCTTTCCGGGGCATCTCTAGGCCAAAAAACAAGGGGTGCAGCCTTGGCCGCACCCCTTATTAGCAACCCCCCGTTATCTCGCGGTGCAAACTACCAAGGCACTAGCTTGCGCAATCCCTTCTTCTTCTTGCTGCTGGATTCCTTTTTGGAATCGTCGCTCTGCGAGTCGCCAGTTTTCGCCGCATCCGTCGCCGGCGCCGAACTTGCGTCTGTCGCGTCGCTCTTTGTCTCGGTTCCTTTAGTTGCGGCGTCACTCTTCGCCGGCGTTTCTGTTGCACCCGCAGCCGCTGGAGGATTCTTCGCAGCCTCGTCGCTTGCGGCAGTAGGTGTTGCTGTTGTCGGCGCAGCGACAGCCGGTGTCAATTCCGTGCCCGCATCCTTTGGAGGTTCGCTTGTCGCAGGCGCACCCGCCGTAGCATCGTTAGTGGCTGGAGCCGCGTTCTCCGATCCTACCGTCTCAGCCGTGCCAGTCGATCCAGTCGTCCCAGGAACAACTGTCGCTACGATTCCAGTGCCAGCCCCGGCGCCAGCTGTTTGTTTTCCTCCGGGCGTCAGCAAATCCCCGGCAGACGAGTCGGACTCCGGCTGCATGTTCGGAGCTCCGGTTCTCGCGGCTGTCAGAAATTCCCCGTTTGGACCGCCCTTTATTAAATCGAGCGGTCTCTTATACACGGGCGTATGCGGTCGCGGCGTATTCTGTTCCGCCGTCATCCATGCAAGCGCGTTAGGATCAGCTTGCGGGATAGGCACTCCAGACGCTTTCAGCTTGTCCTTGGCCCCTGGCGCCAGACTGGACAATGGATAATTCTTCACAATCCTTGCATAGTAGAGCGAAGCAACATCTTTGTGCTCGCTCGTCGCAAATATGTCTCCCATCATCCACAACGCTTGATCCGACTTGCTGAAAAGCGGATATCTATTAGTGACCATCAGCAGCCTTGCCGCCGCCGCTCTCTTGTCGCCCTTCACGTAATAGTAGTAGCCGATACGGTATTCGCCTTCCGCCAGCACTTCCTGTACTTCCCTCAGGTGCTGCGTCGCCTCCGGCGCTAGAGGGTCACTCGGATATTTCTGGAGAAAAACCTGAAACTCTTCCTCCGCTGCCAGCGCATGCGTTCTGTCCCGATCGGGCTTGTCCATTTGTTTGAAATGGACCATGGCCACTTGCATTTGGGCGTAGGTGGCTTCCGGCAGGAAAGGGAAGAACACGATGAAATCTTTGTAGCCAGAGACGGCCAGCGCCAGGTTCGACGTTCCGCCCTCTTTGTAATAAGAATCCGCGATCGCCAGCTTCGCCTTCGCAAGATACTCGCTATCCGGATAGGTATTGATGAGCGTCTGCAGGTTTAGCCGGCCAACCTCTTGCCGTCCGTGCTTGATGTCGTCCATCGCCCTGTCATACAAAATCTTGTCAGGCTGTGCGTTGTTGTCTACGCTCGTCGATTTATCGACCTTCTTCTTGTGGAAGATCTGGGCGTCGACCGACGTCGCTCCCAGCAAAAATAGCGCCCCAAGAGTAAAGAGCGCTAGACTTTTCCCAGCTGCACATAGCTTTGAGGTTGCACTTCGTACAATTCGGCCCAAACTTCACCTCTCTCGCGAATGTCGGGTTCCTCGCCGCAATTCTAGGCTAAACCCGCTGGAAACTGGCTCAGCTCACACCCAACCATCTCAGCACTTCTCAACCGACGGGAACAACCAAGTATAACCTGAACGAAAGGCCAGGTGGAGCAAGAAATTTGCACTCATGGACAGGCCCTGTTTACCCTGTAACGGCTTGGGTATTCCCACCCCCTGTGATGCACATTTTGGTCCCAGCGGGTTGCCTCGCGTCCCGCTCCCGCTTCAATTATTTTCAACGAAATGTAACAATGTTGCCGCCCGACGCCGATACTATACGGCGTTCACTCTTCCGAGGAGCCGCGGCCAGCCGCCTACTGATCTAAATGGAAAAACGCAAATTTCTTTTTGTCTCGCTCTCCGGTCTCATCGGTGACATCGCCTGGCAAGTTCTCAAGGAAGGCCACGACGTCCGCTACTACATCGAAGCCGAAAAAGAGCGCGACATCGCCGATGGCTTCGTCCCCAAATCCAAAGATTGGGAGCGCGATAGCAAGTGGGCCGATATCGTCGTTTTCGATGACACTCTCGGCCAGGGCGCTAGGGCCCAGGCTCTTCGCGCCGCGGGCAAGCCCGTCATCGGCGGTACCGAATACACCGATCGTCTTGAAGACGATCGCTCCTTCGGCCAGGAAGAGCTGAAAAAAGCCGGCGTCAACATCATCCCTTACCAGGATTTCGATTCCTTCGATCCCGCCATCGAATTCGTAATGAAAAATCCGGATCGTTACGTCATCAAACCCAGCGGGGAAGCGCAGAACGTCAAGCGGCGGCTTTTCGTTGGCGAGGAAGAAGACGGCGACGACGTCGTCCGCATGCTCGAAGCCTACAAGCGCGCCTTCTCCGACGAAATCAAAGTCTTCCAGTTGCAGCGCCGCGTCACCGGCGTCGAGGTCGCTGTCGGCGCTTTCTTCAACGGCAAAAAATTCATCCACCCGGTCAACATCAATTTCGAGCACAAAAAACTTTTTCCCGGCAATATCGGCCCGCCCACCGGCGAAATGGGCACTTCCATGTTTTGGAGTGATCCCAACCGTCTCTTTAATCAAACGCTCCTCAAAATGGAGCCCAAGCTCACCGAAGAAGGCTACGTCGGCTATATCGATTTGAACTGCATCGTCAACAACAACGGCATCTATCCGCTCGAGTTCACCAGCCGTTTTGGTTATCCGACGATCAGCATCCAGCAAGAGGGCATGCTAACGCCCATCAGCGATCTCTTCTGGGAACTCGCCACTGGCGTCGAGCCCAAGTGGCGCACGCGCAGCGGCTTCCAAATCGGCGTGCGCATCGTCGTTCCGCCATTCCCTTTCGACGATGAGCCCACCTTCGAATCCTTCTCGAAAAATGGCGCCATCGTGCTAAAAAAACCCAACTTCGACGGCATCCACATCGAAGATGTAAAAGAAGTCAAAGGCCAGTGGCTAATCGCCGGCACAAGTGGAGTCGTTCTAGTCGTCATCGGCACTGGCCAAACCATGCTGCAAGCCCAAGCCCAAGTCTATTCCCGCATCAAAAACATCATGATCGCCAACATGTACTACCGCACCGACATCGGCGACCGCTGGGTCGAAGACTCCGACAAACTCCACAACTGGGGCTACCTCCGGTAAACGCCACGTAGCGCCGCCGTTCAGGGCGGCATTCCTCCCTGCCGGTACGCCCAGGCCGCGCACTCACTCCCTGCACCGAGACGCATCACCGTGTCATGCCGAGAACGCTACCCCGCATTCCCACCCCAATGTTGCTTATGATCGTCTACTGCAATCGCAGGGCAAGGTGCGGTTCTCTCGTTCGTGGCGAGAGCTAAAAGATGACCGATGATCACGGCCGACACCAGCACCTGGGTCGCGTTCCTGGACGGCGCCTCTGGTGACGATGTTCTGCTAATCAAAAAGACGCTGCAAGACCATCAGTTGTCGATGCTCCCCGTTGTTCTCACCGAACTCCTGAGCGACCCAAACCTCCCGCCGGCCGTGGCTGCCAGTCTGATGGATCTTCCCTTAATCGAGATTGAGTCCGGTTTCTGGCAACGTGCTGGCTTGCTCTGGGCCAAGGTTCTCGCCAAACACCCCCGTGCACGTCTCGCCGATTCCCTAATCGCCCAACTCTGCCTTGACGCTAACCTTTCCCTAATCACCCGCGACCGCGACTTCCGCTCCTTCGCCGAAGTATCCAACCTTAATCTCCTGCTCTCCCCCTAACCGCTCCCCGCCACCTATTCCCCAAACCCGCAGCGCCGCCCTCCATGGCGGCATCACGGGTGCCTCACGTGTCGGTTTTACACCTGGGTGTTTTGATTTTGCCTCTCTACGTCGGGCAGGAAGGACAGATCTTCGTCCCCAATTCAATCGTGCCCCGCTGCTACGCCACCCACTTCATCATCAACTTCTTCCGCTTCTTCGCGCAGTCGAGTAGATACAGATCGATCAGCTTCTGACAAGGAAGTCCCGTCTCCTCCGCCAGTCCTTTGAAATAGTCCACTTTCGCCATCGCTCGGCCTCCCGCTCCCTACATTAACATTCCCATGCTAGCAACATAACCTTGGCCGTTGGCACGCTCTCATGGCGAATGGGGCACGCCCACCGAGCCGCGTCACCTATTCCCTTCTTGACGAACTCATTACTATTCCGGTATAGTTCTTTTCTATAGTATTGCGCCTCGGCCGCAGCGTGGCTTTTCCTTTTTTGTAGCGCAGGCAATCCTGCCTGTACTCTTGCTTTGAATCGAAGTTGTAGGTGCCGGGCTTTAGCCCGGCTCTTTCCATCAGCAATCCAAAATTCAATCTAAGGAGACACCCATGTCCTCGATTCGCCCACAGGACCGCGCGCCCTTGTGTTCTTTCACCTTCGCCGACGGTCGCCGCTGCCGTACTCCACTCTCCAGCCGCCATCCGCGCCTCTGCTTCGACCACGCCCGCAAGGAGGCCAAAGCCCACCCCGCCGATCCTCTCGACATCGACCTATCATTTTCCTTCTCTGCAGATTACGTCACTGCCCACGATCTCAGCGCAGCTATCGCTCGCCTCTTGCCCGACGTCACCCACGGCCAAATCAGGCGCAAAACCGCCTTGGCCATCTCCTGGCTCTCCCGAACTCTGGTGCGTAGCATCCAGCTCTCTCAGCATGAGCGCATCCGCGCCGCCGCCGAAACGAGCCCACCCAGACCCGGTCGGCGCCCCAATAGCCATGCTAGACAAGCCACAGAATCAACACTTACACAAGTACCTCAGAACAAAAGGCCTTAACCGCTTTAGAATGAGTGTTTACGAAGAAATAGGGGGTGGTGCCAGTTATTGTTAACCAGAAATCCGACGAGGATTTCTGTACCGAAGAGCATCGCGATGGGGGCCCCTCCTGGCGTCCGCTGATTGTGTCTGTCCCGCTTGCCCTGAGCTTCCGCGAAGGGAGGAGCAATCTCCACTAACGGTGGCACAGACTTTCAGTCTGTGCTCTTTGCCGAGTGTAGTGGCGCAGCATTTTACCCTGCTTGCTCTGTTTACCCTGAGCCCGAAGGGAGGAACGAAGGGAGCCTCGAAGAGCTGCGCTCTGCAACCCTGCCGCTCAGTCTCTTAACGTGTTAGGCTCTTACCCCGATGTCAGAAGCAATCAAAAAACAAATCAATACCGCTCTCTGGCTGGGCCTGCTGATCACGGTGCTCGCCGTCCTGAGCAACCTGCTGTATTTCCTCAAGGTTCCAGCGGCGGCGCTTCCGTGGATTAATCTGACGCTGCCCGCGATCGGCCTGATATTTCTGCTGATTGGTCTCGTCCGCGCCATCGGTCAATCGCAGATTTATCGCGGCAAGATCTGGGGATCGATTGCCGCTGGGCTGGCGGCTTTATTTCTCGCCGGCTCCGCATGGCTTTTTGTTGAGGCCAGAAAAATTCCTCACTCCGTGGGCGCACCGCAAGTGGGCCAGCGCGTGCCTGATTTCACGTTGCCAGACAGCAACGGGCAGCCCGTCGCTCTGGCTCAATTATTTGCCGCATCGCCGGGGATGCCTCCGCCCAAAGCCGTGCTGCTTGTTTTCTACCGCGGATACTGGTGACCATACTGCAACCTCGAGTTACGAGGCATTCAAGAAAACCTTTCGGAGTTTGCAGCGCAGGGAGTGCGTCCGGTGGCCATTAGCGTAGACGCGCCCGATGTCTCCGAGCATCTTCGGGGCAAGCAAGGGTATACGTTCACTTTTCTAAGCGATCCAAAAACGGATGTGATTCGCCGTTACGATTTATTGCATAAAGCCGCGAGCCCAGAAGCGAGCGACATAGCTCGTCCAGCTGAGTTTTTAGTTGATCGGACGGGCACTGTGCGCTGGGCAAATTTCACCGAGGACATACGTGTCCGCCCTCGCGCCCAACAAATGCTCGCCGCCGCCCAGTCCATTCGATAGGCAGGCATTCGGTTTGCCATTCTGAACGGCCCCCCCGGCTACCTGGAAAAGTAACCGGTCTTGGCGCGTACCTTTACGCCTTCGCGTTTCGACCTAATCACAATTTTCCGAAACGTATCATCCTTCAACGGGTCCGTCGGGTAATAGCCCAACTCGTAAGAAGTTCTCAGTTCCTCGGCAATCTGCCGGAAATAGAGATGCGCGTCTGTGGTTTCGGCATCGATGTGCGCGCCGCCTGTCTCGCGCGCCACGCGGTCCATCACGCTCGTTCCGTATTTGTTCCGAGCAGTAAGTTTGCCGTGTTCTTTATCCGTATAACGTATCGCATACACCACCACGTTTTCGCTCTGCGCCGTTTCAATCGCGGTCATCATATTGTGCGAACTCGAATTATCTTCGCCATCACTGAAGAGCAGAATTGCACGTCGGCCATTCTCCTGCGCCAGTTTCTCCGTCACAGAATAAAAAATGGAATCGTAAAACGCCGTCCCAAGATCGCGGTCCTCGAGCGGACCCAGCTCTGGAAATTTTCCCGTGGACTTCTGGTATAGCTTCCACTGTTCCAGCAAGTCCCCGCCCGACTGCGAAAAATCGCTCACCAGTCGGATATGATTCCCAAAGCCCACGAGGAACACTCGATCCTTCGGCCCCAGAACATCTTTGAAGAAAACTTCCAAATCATTCTTGTGCTGTTTGGAAAAGTGATCCTGACTTCCGCTGGCGTCAACCACTACGCCCAGAGTCAAAGGCACATCCGCGCTGCGCGAAAAGAAAGCGACCTTCTGCGGTATCGCGTCCTCAAGGACTTCCACGTCGTCCTGCGTGAGATTGTTCACCAAAGCGCCGTTCGCATCTCGCGCTACAAACGCCACACTCACCAAATTAACTTTGACGCGTATCGGCTCCTGCCCTCGCCCGACTCCGACAGCAAGCACGAGCAGCGCAACTCCGAGGCTGGCGAGTATTCCTCGACGAAAATGCAATCCCATTTGAATCTTGCGAGGCATCAAGCGGGCGTCTTGTCGTCGCTACGCGCCTCAATGTATAGCAGGTTAAAAATGCAGCCCGTCCCGTTCGGCTTTACGCTCACGAGATGCTGCCTCTCCTTCGTTCCCGCTTTGAACACCATCTCGCCTGCATCCGCATGGTCATCGTCGCAGGTGAGTTTGTTAGAAGTGTTGTGCTTGTCTTTGTCATCTGGCGCCTTCGACACTCCGCTGCAATTCAACACAGTTCCATATTTCCCGAGCGCCTTCTGATAAAACGCCGCGACTTTTTCCGGCGAGTCGCTCGACTCCATCTTCAGAACCACCAGCTTGAACCCAAACGTGCTCCCCCATAGCCCCAAGTTCGCCGCGGACGAATCATTCTTCTCGTCTTTGTGCGGTGTCGCTCCCGGGTATAAGGGCAATCCGGCTTCCTTCGCCGTAGCTTGCGCGCTAATCACCAATCCAGCCTCGCTTCCATCCTTGCTCGTCACCGTCACATTCATGCCGGTCTTGTCCTTCTCCTGCCCGGACGCGGTGAACGCAGCCAAACTCATCACTCCACACAATGCCGCCCCAACCAATGTCGCGCCGATCCCCATCGTTCGCGCGCTTCCAAACTCACGTTTTCTCATCACATCCTCCTCTATAACCGACCTATCCTGTAGGACGACGCTCCACCGCGATTCTTTCAACGCTATCTCGGCCACCCTCCTTACATACGGCAAGCACCTTCCTGAAGTTCCCACTCTTTGCTTACAAAATCCAGCGTTGCCTGCCCCCCTAATTCAAACGCGCTGGAATATTTTTAAGTGTTTTGCGGTCTTGTATCTTGATAGGGTGGGATCGGTGTTCGTTCCTTAATGTACCTCACTCATAGGAGAGTGCGAATGAATCGTGCTTTAGCTCTAATGCTTTTGCTCGCTTCTACGCCTGCGGTGTCGCCGCTGGCGCAAGAAGTGCAAAAGCCGGAACTATCAAAGTTATCGCTGAAAGTGGGGGACGCCGCTCCCGACTTTACCCTCCTCAGCGACCAATGGAAAAATGTAAAGCTCAGTGACTTTCGCGGCAAGAAGAACGTTTTCTTGGCTGTGTACGTCCTGGCCTTTACGGGCGGTTGAACGAAACAACTTCAGGCGGTCCAGGCTGGAATCGCCTCGGGTAAGATCGACACCTCAGATACGGAAGTTTTCGGCATTAGCATGGATAGTCCTGCTGCCAATGCCGCCTTCGCCAAGCAAATCAACATCAATTTCCCGCTTCTCAGCGACATGAACCACAAGATGCTCACCACCTACGGCATCCTGAAGGGATATGACGTCCAGAAGGAAACCTACCAGTGGGCGCAGCGCGCCAACATCGTCATCGATAAGGATGGCATCATCCGCCACATCGAAGAAGGCGACAGCGCCGTCGATCCCAACACTGCCGTATCGGTCTGTACCGACCTGCACAAGAAGCAGTCGTCAAAATAAGTTCGCTTGGCATGGCTGCTAGCGTCGTAAAAGATTTCGGCCCGCGGATGCAGGATTCCGCGGGCCGAAGTCTTTAATTCAACGTTCTCAATTATGGTTTCGCCGGAACATTTACGACTTCATTCTCTAGGGGCATCTCGTTCTTGTGCGTTACCGCAGGCCCTTTAGCGTCCGCTGGTTTCCATCCGAAGCCGCTGCCCACCACGTCAAACGACGGAAGCGCGTACGGCAGACCTTCCGCCCCTAGCGGGGAACTCGCGTTCTCAACATGGAAGTGCAAATGCGGCTCCGTCGAATTTCCTGAATTGCCAACGAGACCGACCACCTGCCCCCGCCGCACTTTGTCGCCAAGCTTTACCCGCAGCGAGCCTGGCTGTAAGTGTGCGTAAAACGCAAAGTGCCCGCCGCCGATGTCCAAAATCACGTGGTTTCCGCCAACCGTCTCCAAGGTGATGGGTACTGCACGCGAATTCTCCCCAGGAATATTCTCGGGGATCCCATCCTTTATTTCGGTCACGACTCCGTCCGCCACGGCAAGGGCTTCGGTTCCGTAAGCCAGATAATTCTTGTTGTCCTTTTCATCCCCTTGAAATGTTTTCCCGTCGTCCCGCAGTTTCACCCAATCGATTGCAAACCGTTGTGCAATCGCCGCGTGTCCATCAATCGGAATCAACGCGCGCCTGTGCCCCGAAGTATTTGACGGCCCGTTCGCCGCCAGCCAGTGGTCGCCGCCAAAGGGAAAGCTAATCGCGACAGCGCCTCGACCAACCGGAATCGGGGCGGTCACAATGGTCAGCTCCTCAGGATAGGTCCCAACCTTCACCGTCAATTTTTGCCGCACTGTCGCCGGAACCGCTTGCAGCGTATCGAACGTCGCCCAAATATAAATGATGGCCAGTGCACCGGGCTCGACCTTGCTTTTTTCTGTTGCCCCCGGATGTCCCGGCCGCGCCAGGACCGCGTCCAACTCCGCGCCCGAGTACGCCACCAGCGTTCGCGCCGCGGCGTCGCCCGAGACTGCTTCGACTTTTGTCAGCTGATGCTGCCAGCGGTCCATATTGTTCACATGCAATTCATAAACGACGTGCCACTTCCCCTCCGCCTTGAACGCTGTCGGCGCGATCGGCACAATCACGTCCTCAAACACCGCGAGCGGTTTCTCTTTCGGTCCCTCTGGCATCTTTGCCGCCGCGTCCTTTGCTGCATCCTCCGTGGGCCGTACAAAATTCAAGGGCTGCGCAGGCACGCCGGACTGCGTCCACATTCCTTTCAATTCTGTTCGTGCGGCGTTCAGTGTTCCATCGTATACACCGCCAATCGCGGCCACCTCGAAGTGCACCGCATCGCCCTTCATGCTTACCTTTTCCAGCGGAAACGTCGCGCCCTGATCCACGCTTTGCCCTTGCCCGGCAAATCCTCCGTCCACGGTCTTCGTAATAGTCAAAAGGATATGCAGCTTGTCCGCACCGTCGCCCAGTTCGCCTTTCCAAGTTCCCGCAAGGTCGCTTCCGGTGTTTGCCGCCTGCCCCGCCGCGCGGGCAGGAATCATTGCGCTCATCGCAATCGCGAGAACGCCTGCAACAAATGTTGCAAAACGCCAGCTCAAGCTCTTCCTTACCAGTTTCGGCGTACCCAGCTTTTCGATTTTCTGCCGTATTTTCTCGGGCAAGAATCCCCCTCATCCCATTCAACAGGCGTTTCGTTCCTCAAGGCTTCGTGTACAGCCCACGGAATCTTCGCGCGGGTGGTTCTTCGTTGTCAAAGTATTCTTCGAAGGTTACTTCCGTGAGCCCGGCACGGACAAACTCATTCATTTCTGCTCTGGTCATTGGCCATGGTAACTCTCCCGCTGGCTCGTTAGCCTCTCGCCCGCGCACTATCGCCAGCAGCTTGCCTCCGGGTCGTACAAATGCCGCGATTCTCTGTATCGCCTGGGCCCGAATCTCCATAGGAAGCGCCTGCACCGTATTCGCCTCGAAAACGAAATCAAACTTCCGATCCCAATCCGCTGGCGGCTGAAACAAGTCCGCCACTCGATAGTCCACGGCACTTTGCGGAAATCGCTTGCGCGCCGTGCGAATCGCTGTCTCTGAAATATCAAATGCGGTCGTCGCGAATCCCCAGGCAGCCAATTGCTCCGCGTCGTCACCCAGCCCGCACGCAATCACCAGCGCCGTCTTTTCATCCGTCGCTTGTGGATTCGTTCTCCAAAACTCGATAAGCCCGGAATTGCTCCGCGGTCCGCCCACGGCACAATGCTCTTACCTTGTTCCGCCTCCTTGTAAAGGACTTCGAACCATCCCGTCGGCTCGCCCTTCTGGAGGTACTCCGCCCCCAACTCTCGTGCTCTTTTTCGGTCTGTCATAGCTCGCGATTCTACCCCTAAGACGGAACGAAGGTAGTATTCTTAGCGCCACATTCCCCGAGTGAGGTGGAACGATGTTTTTGAGCGACTTGCTATTCGCTGGCCGAACACTGCGGAAAAGCCCTGTCTTCGCACTCACTGCCGCAATAACCATCGGCTTGGGCGTGGGCGCCAGCACAGCCATCTTCAGTGTCACCAATGCTGTGCTGCTGCGTCCGCTTCCTTACAAAAACTCCGATCAGCTCGTCATTATTCCCACTGACATGCGCAATCGCGGCGTCAAAGACTTCCCCTGGTCCAATGCAAATTTCATCGATATGCGCGAAGCCACGAAGAATGAATTCCAGGGCCTCGCTGGCGTTTTCACTTTCCCCATAACGTTGACCGGCGAGGATGGCATGCCGGAACGAGTTCACGCTGGCGTCGTGACGACGAACTACTTCCGACTCGTGGGGGCGGGGATTGCGTTCGGGCGCGATTTCACTGACGACGACGGCCAACCGCAGCCGCCTCCGCCTGCGCCAGGAACCCAACCGGCAGCAACACCCGAGCGCCTGCCCATTATGGCGATCATCAGTTACGAATATTTCCAGCGCCAGTTTGGCGCGAATCCCGCTGTAATCGGACAATCCTTAAATAAAGGGAAGCCCTTCAGTCCGCGAATCGTGGGAGTCCTCGCGCCCCACTTTCAGATCTACTTCCCGCCGTCCTCGGATTTGGAAGCCGCGCCCGATATCTGGCTCGCCAATCGGCTGGGTTACGATGCCGCGCAACGAAATGGTGTCTCGATGCGTGTAATCGGCAGATTGCAACCGGGTGTCACCATCGGACAGGCACAAGCCGCCTCCGATCAGGTTGCCGCAGAGGCGCGCAAACATTTCACGATTGAAAATACCGCGGGCTATGCCATTCGAGTAGAGCCGATGCGGCAGCATCTCGTCTCCGAAGTTCGTCCAGCAATTCTCGCGCTGATGGGCGCCGTGATTTTTCTTTTGCTCATCGCCTGCGCCAACGTGGCCAACCTATTGTTGGTGCGTGGTTCTTTGCGCGAACGCGAGCTTGCCATTCGCACCGCTATCGGCGCCAGCAGGTGGGATCTTGCCCGCCAAATCCTTTCCGAAGCATTGTTGCTCGCTGTTATCGGCGCACTGGGCGGCCTCGGCCTCGCATGGTTAGGAATTCACGAACTGCTCGCCATCGCTCCCGCGCAACTTCCGCGCCTCGATACGATTCGAATTGATTCGACCGTACTGGTATTCACGGTCATTTTGAGCATTATCGCCGCCGCAATTTTTGGCCTGGCGCCGGCGTGGCGCGCAGCTCGCCCGGACGTGATGATCGTCTTGCGCGGCACGAGCCGCAGCGAAGGCCTGGCCAGCGGCGGCCTCTCGCGCAAAATTGTCGTGGGTCTCGAAGTCGCTCTCGCTTATGTGCTCCTCATAGGTTCGGGCCTGATGGTCCGCAGTTTTCTGGAACTGCAGCGTGTGGATCCCGGGTTCAGTCCTCATGGCCTGCTCACGTTTCAGGTTCAGTCCGATCGATTTTTGCAGAAGCCGGAAGAACGCGCTGTTGCTACTCGCCAGATCGAAGAACACCTGCGCTCCATCCCCGGCGTTCAAAGCGTAACTGCCTCAAATCCATTTCCCCTGACAGGTGGATACAGTCCGATTCGCTGGGGCACCGAGGAAGCGCTCACCGACGCGAGCAGATATAAAGCAGTCGATCCACTCATCGTGCTTCCCGGTTACTTCGAGACAATGCATACACCGCTGCTCGAGGGCCGCACCTTCACCGAAGAAGACAACCAGCCGGGCCACACACAAGTCGTGATCGATAAAATCCTGGCGGATCGGGCTTATCCAGGTCAGTCTCCGATTGGCAAGCGCATTCTTATTCGCATTCAAACGCCCGAACCCGTGTGGGTCGAGATCATTGGCGTGGTTGCGCACCAGCGTGGTGTTTCATTGACCGAGCCCGGACGCGAGCAAGTTTATTTTACCGACGCTTATATCGGTGCCGGCGCCACTGACCACTGGGCCCTCCGTACCGGTTCCGATCCCTCGAAATATGCGAACGACGTCCGCGCAGCGCTCAAAGAGTTCGATCCGCACCTCTTAATCACAGACATGCTGCCCATGGATGATGTGATGGAAAAGGCGCAAGCAGGCACGCGCTTTTCCTTGCTGCTCATCGGATCGTTCGCGGTAATCGCGGCGCTGCTCGCTGGGGTTGGTCTGTATGGCGTGCTTGCCACCGTCGTGCGGCAACGCACCTCGGAAATCGGTGTTCGCATGGCTTTGGGCGCTCAGTCCGGCAACATTTTCCAACTTGTGGTAGGTCAGGGACTTCGTCTCGCAGGCATAGGCGTCGTCGCCGGGCTGTTCGGAGCCTTTGCCGTTACCCGCGAAATGTCTTCGATGCTGGTAGGAATTAAGGCCACCGACCCCGCCACTTTTGTCACCATGGCGGTGGTGTTCTTCATTATCGCGGCATTGGCGTCCTGGCTGCCCGCGTGGCGAGCGTCCAGTCTCGATCCTATAGTTGCTCTTCGCGACGAGTAAGAGTTTTTAGCGCACGACTTTGGCTCTCGACGGGATGGAAGGTTGCGCTAATTACTCGTAGAAAGAAATTTTCCGATGTTTTCGTTTAGGAACTTCGCATCTGGCGGATCGGGGGCCGCCCCGGCTGGGTGTCCCCACAATGACGGAATCGGCATCAGCGTCACTGTCTTCATAAAGCCCGCCTCATATTTCGCGTCGCCCACAGGAAAATACAAGTCGGTCTCCGAAGGCATGTACAAAAAAGGAACCTTGATCGACCCCAACGCCTTCCCCACATCTCCCCCGAATCCCGGCGTTGTTCCCACGTCATGCTTTTCCCAAGTTCTCATCTGCAAAATCAAATTGTTGGCGTCTGCTCTCGGAATAAAATTCGTCTTCAAATCGTTCACAAAACTTTCAAACGTGGTCCCGGGTTTTGCTCCCTCGCGCCACATTTCCTTTCTCCACCATTCCTGTGAGAAAAGCCATCCAGTCCACACTATCGCAAACGCCTCAATTCCTTTCTTCGGCTGCTCTTTGTAATCGCCGTTCGCAAAAACAGGATCCGTCGTGAGCGCGGCGATTTGCCCTTCCAGCCGCACCACGCCGTGCGGGTAGCATTTTGCCGTTCCAGAAGTTGCCACAATGCGGTCAGCAAATGCTGGATAGCTTACGGCCCACTGAAACGCCTGCTCCGCGCCCATCGAAAAACCAACAATCGCTCGCAAGTGCGTGATCTTCAATTCCTCCGTGAGCAGACGGTGGACCGCCTCGACATTGTCGCGGATGGTGGTCACAGGAAAGCGCGGCCCATGGTACGGCTCCGGCGTATTGCTCGGCGAAGACGAATTTCCATTTCCGAACAGTTCCGTCGCCACCAGAAACAGTTTTGCTGGATCGAGCGCCTTGTCCGTCCCAATCAGCCACTCATAACCGTGATAATCCGCCATGTAGTGCGACGGCAGCAGCACTACATTGTCCTTCGCGGCGTTCAACTTGCCGTACGTTCCATACACCACGCGCGCCACGGAAAGTGTCACTCCGCTTTCCGTCTTGAAATTCGCAATCACAAACTCATGACGTTCGCTCTTAATCGGGTTGCTCTCCACCGCATCCTGGGCAAGCAGCCCAGAACTGAGCACCATTTGTATGATTAACATCAGGAAGATCTGTCTTTTCATCTTCAGAATCACCCGTTTTTCTCTGCAATTTCCTTTGCAGCTTAACCGTTTTTGATTTTGCACTTCTGGAAACCGCACTCGGCAAAATCTCCGGTCCACACTTCATCACATCCTGAGGCGAGTATGCTATCACCCTCACAAATCTCGGACACCGCGTGGGCTGCGCTAGTTATGATTTGAGCGACTGGCGAACATCAATCTCGCAATCCGTCGTACCATCATAGGAAAGGGGCATCTTACCGGAGGCAACTCATTGGGAGCTGAACGCCGTCGCACACCCAGATATACGTTTATCGCCAGCGCCGAGCTGATTGAGGAGACATCGGAAGTGCGCATCGCCACGCGCGTCAGCGAGCTGAGCCTGCACGGCTGCTACCTTGATATGATGAATCCCTTCCCGCTAGGGACCCTTGTATTAGTGAAGATTTCGGCGGGAGACGCCTACTTCGAGGCCAAAGCAAAAATCGTTTACGCGCAGCCAAATATGGGTGCTGGCGTGGTTTTCCTGGAGACCGATGCGCAGTACCAGCCCGTTTTGGAGCGCTGGCTGGATGAAGCGGCTAGAACCAGTCAAAAACGCGTTGGATGATTCCGCTCTACTGGAGCAAACGTGCTTCCGGTTTGACGCTCACCGTTTACTTGCCGTGCGCTTTTTCCTGCTGATCGATGGCGTCGTGCAGCCCTTCTAGGAGTTTGCTCTTTTCTTGCGCGTTGGAGGTCTTCCTCACGTCTGACCACAATGCAGTGCCGCTCTTTGGTTCGATCAGGGTGATCCTTGTGCAGTTCGGCGGAGCAAGTTCTTCACCTGCCGCTGGGTTTTCGCTGACCAGTTTCGAATTGTAGGTAGCTCCCGGGTCGGCGCCGGGAACAAATTTCACTACGCTGCTTCCGTAGAGCCTTAGCACGAGGTCCGCTTTCTTCGGAGAGTCCACAATATCAAACCGGCCCCACTTGTTCAGTCCCATGTACGCGTCATGTTGAAGCTCGGCGTCGTTCGTTTGGTTATCTACGAAAATTGTTCTGGCGGAGAGAACTTTCGAGGGAACCATGCTGCGTTTGTCTTTCGCGTGTGCTATTTCCAGACCTAACACCATTGCTGCAACGAAGAAAACGGACATAAGTTTCTTCATGGATGCACCCCCGCTTTGCACTGTCTTGAGGCTGGTGAGGGTTCCACTCTATGGAGCGCAGTGTAGCCGCGTAACTGGACGGGAGTCGCAAAAAGGGCCATGTGGCGGGGCGTTTGACAGCCTGTCCGGGAGGGTAGGGAAGCGGACGGTGAAATAATCGTGTTGGTAACGAGAATGAAGTTTTCTACTGCGCCCTTAGTGTTTGCGGGCTTTGATGTCGTCGTAAACAATCATGGAGAGAACTACAAGGACCCACACGGGGAAGATGCCCATCCCAGGAATCGCTTCCGCAACCAATCCCGGCAAAATCGCCCATCGACGGCCAAGAATTAGAAACAGGAGGAATGCTGTTGCGAGGTCAATCACCCACTGCATCGGCGGAGCAAGCACGGTCCAGAACGATAGAAAATCTGAGACAGCCGCGATGACGAAAGCGAATGCCTGCCGCTTGCGAGAAGGACGCTGGACGGGAGAATACTCCTCGGTTGTGGTCAAAATGGCGGAATGATCGGTGGGCGTTGTCATGACCGTGTTCGCGCTCGTCAAGCCCTCCTTAAATTATCCTGTCATGGGTGCGGGAGAACCGCAAGGCGTGAACCTATGATTTGGAGTGCGGCAGCTCTGCTGCCGCTTTTCGCTGGGGCTCGCACGACTCCGCATTTCACGAGGTTCAATAGTTGCGCGAAGGAATCCGGGCAATGATTTTTTGCTTGGTCTACACTAAAGTTGTCAGGCATACACATGACGATTGAAAATCCACCGCTCGCCGACGAATCAGCGCCTCTCGCAATTCGAGGAAACTCGCGAAGCAAGTATTCGTGGGTACTGGGAATTCTCCTGGGCGCAGTTCTCACGGTCTTCTTAATAGGAGCCCTGGTGTGGTTGTCGACCGGCCTCGGCCTATTACACCTGATGGGCATTCTGCGCGAAGGGCGAACGCAGATAAATGTGGATCAACCCACCGTCGTTCATCAAATTCAACAACTTCAGCGGCTTGAAACCGTGAGCTATACGATGGATAAGATTATTTCGGGTGAGCACGGCAATGCGTACCTGCCGAAATTTCTAGCGGGTGACCGCTTGCTGCTGGTCGTCCACGGAGAAGTGGTTGGCGGTATCAACCTTGCTGGCTTGCAGCCGGGCGATGTCTCGATACAAGGGCAGAAGGTATCGATTCACCTGCCCGCAGCGGAAGTTTTGAGCACGCGAATCGATAATACGAGGACGAGAGTGTATTCACGAGACACCGGGCTTTTCTCGTCCCCGGATCCCAATCTCGAAAGTGAGGTCCGCGAAGAAGCGGAGCATCAACTCCTGCAAGCCGCGCTGCAAGATGGGATCCTCAAGCTTGCTGGCGACAACGCGCGAACCACGATCTCCGGCATGTTAAAAGGCTTCGGATTTCACGAAGTGGAAATTCGGTAGCTTCGTTAGAAGAGTTTTTGGGTGACTGCGGCGAACTTCTCCGCGTAGTTGGCACTCGTCTTCGCCGAAACTCAGGCGCGAGGGACGGTGGCTTCCACGGCTTCGCAAAACCGATCGATCTCCGCCGTCGAAGTGTACACGTTCGCGCTCACGCGAATTCCATTAAGGAAGGGCGCGTTGATAGGCGTAACAAAAATGTTGTTCTTGCTCAGCAGGGTATCGCCAAGCTTTCCCGGCTCGATCGTATCGAAGTGAATCGTGCCAAACGCGCCAGATTGCGCTGGGTCCAAGCTGACCAGCACTTTGGCTCCAGAAACCTTTGCCAATCGTCCGGCCCAGCGATTTTTCAAATAGCAAAGGCGGGCATATTTTCGCTCCGTGCCGATTTGCTCGTGGAACTCCAGCGCCTGCAGAGTTGCATTATGCATGGCCGCGGGATGCGTTCCGATTTCTTCGTACTTGCGGATATTTTTGTCCATCGATGGTGGCGCAGCCATCAATGCCCAGTGTTTTTCGATGCGATCCTTTCGCACATACAGCATGCCGGTTCCGATGGGCGCAGATAGCCACTTGTGCAGGCTGGCACCGTAGAAATCGCAGTCTATATCGGAGAACTGGAATGGCACGTGCGCAAAGGCATGCGCCCCATCCACGATGCTAGTGATGCCTCGCTGGCGGGCCAGCGCACAGATCTCCTTCACAGGGAATCTCTGGCCGGTCATGAATCCCACCTGCGACATATGGATGACGCGTGTGCGCGGCGTGATTCCTTGTTCGAACAAACGTACCAAATCAGCGGAATTAGTAACCGGCACGGCGAAATCCAGTTGCTTGAGCACAATCTTTTCCCTGCGCCCACGCTGCTCCCATGCGGTGATCATTCGCGGATAGTCCTGCGACGTGGTTAACACTTCGTCGCCGGGTGCAAGGTCAATGCCGAACTGCGCGATCTGCAGCGATTCGCTGGCGTTCCGTGTAATGGCAATGCACTCGGGATCGGCGCCCCACATGTTCGCCAGCCGCGTCCGCACGTCTTCGATCTTGGGTTCCAGGTCGCGCCACATGCGATAGCTCGGCAGTTGGTTGCTGTAACGAATGGCTTCGATCTCTGCATCCAGGACGGAGGTTGGCGACGGCGCAACTCCTCCATTGTTGAGATTCAGGATTGTCGGGTCGTGCCCGTACGCATCGCGGATGCTTTTCCAGTAAGTCTCATTGCTCGCGACATCTTGCGCGGAAACGCCCGCATAAGCGCGGTTCAACAAGCCAGCCACCACGATCGCTTCTGCGCCGAGCAGAAAATTACGCCGATTCATTTGCATTTGCATGCCTGTAAACTCCCACCAACTGCTGTGAATTGCAAGCATACAATGCGGGGGTGGCCCTCATGCTGACGAACCCATAGTCAAAGCTGGCAAACACAAAGAATCTTTTGGTCCGGCAATAACCGCCGGAAAATGACGAGGTAAAAATGGGCAAGAGGAGCTGCCTTCTTCGTTCCGCACTAAAAACAAGCGGCGGCCAATTTACAAATAATCGCGCCGCGGGCGGAAAGTTCACTGAGCAATTGCGCCACTCCTGGCGAAATCTCGCGGTCGCCCGGAACAATCACTGCCCATTCGAGATTCTCGCGAAACTCTTTGTGCCGAATCTCCCATTGTCCGTAAGCTGATGATTTTGTCTCTCCGATTTGAACGATGGACCAGTGCCGGACTAACGCCAGCGCAGTCGCTTCGTCGGGTAACGGTCCGGACAGGATGTAGTGGTTGTTTCCGTGAACCAGTATGCCGACCATCGAATTTCAAGCCTCCAGTCGCGGATGATGATGTTGTATTAAAATGCTCTGCTACACTCATAGCGGGTGGCGCCACCTGGCCGCCGGCAAGCAATCAAAAGGAGTATCTTCGTCCATGTCAAAACAAGAAGAAGCCGGTCTTATTCTCAAACTCTACGAACTGCGCCGCGAAGATACAATGCGCAAAGCGCGCGATTGGTATTTCCGGGAATTTAATCCGCAATCGATGGCGGACTTCACTAACGCGATGTTTGGCGAGCACAGCGGTCATTTGCGCATGGTCGCTTCCTATTGGGACATGGCGGCAGCACTGGTCAACAACGGAGCTATCAGTCTGGAACTCTTCAATGACAGCAATGGTGAGCATATTGGCGTCTTCGCGAAATTCGAACCGCTCCTCGGCGAAATCCGAGCCTTCTATAGTCCAAAATTTGCCGCTAACTTGGAAAAGTTGATTGATGCAATGCCGGATGGTCGTAAACGGGTTGCCGGAGCACGCGAACAAATGAAAGCAATGCGCGCCCAGCTTGAGGCAAAACAAGCCAAGGCCGCTCAGAGTTAGGCGTCTTCTCGGATTATTCTTCATCGCAGACGCAGCTGATGCGGCTCTCCTTCAGTTCCGCGATTCCATTCGTTGACGAGGAAAGCCGCTCTTCGACCTCCACGAACTCCAGGCACCTGCACAAAAAACTGCCCGAGTGGCCACCTGCCCGAATAGTTGGGATGGCCGTTACTCAAGCGGCACCGTCTTAGCTTTCGACGAGCGTAGTTGTGGAAATAGCAGGGCGAGCACCCTATCCTAAATTTATTCAATGGGGGGGCAAAAACGGATGGGATCCCTACGGATTTTTCTGCGAAAACATTGGCATTTCGTTCCGTCTGCGGCTGCCGTCTCCGCGATCTTTCTATCTGTCTCGCCTTGTTCCGCCCAATCTAAACAGCCAAGCCAACAAGCTGAAACGCCATGGTCTAAGATCCTCCAGAAGCATCCTGGATTACTCGATGAGTTTGGCCGGTTGTACCAAAAGCTCCAGCAAAGCGTCCAGTTTCCGCCACCGCGCTCGGAAAGCCGCATCTTGCCCCTTCTCCCTCCATCCACGATTTCCTATGCCGCGTTTCCCAACTATGGCGACGTCACACAGCAAGCTCTGAAGATTTTCCGGCAGGAACTGCAGGACAGCGCAGTGCTCCGCAACTGGTGGCAACAAGGGGATATGGCCCTTGCCGGGCCCAAGATCGAGGACTCTCTGGAAGAGTTGGTTCAGTTTCAACAATACGTGGGAGAGGAAATTGTCGTATCGGGTTCGCTCGAAGGCCAAGATCCGAAGCTGCTTGTTGTCGCGGAAATACGGAAGCCTGGTCTGAAAAAGTTCCTGCAGGAAACGATAACGCATCTTGGCGGGGAATCGAAGCAGGGTGTACGTATTTTGGATCAGCAGGAACTTGCCGCCGCAAAGGATGAGACCCCGGCAAAAAATCTACTTGTGTTGGTGCGGCCTGACTATGCCGTCGCAGCGATGGATCTCGCCACGTTGCGCAAGTTTAATTCTCAGCTGGAACGCCATAGCCGCGAGTTTGCTTCCACTCCCTTTGCTCAACGTGTCGCAAAGGAGTATGCAGGCGGAGTCACAGTGTTGGCGGCCGCTGATCTGCACAAGATCGTGGATCAAGCTCCGTCCGAACTCAGGCAGGGCCCCGGCTTCCAGCGCAGCGGTTTTGCCGACGTAAAATATTTAATCTGGGAACACAAGACTGTGGGTGCGCAGACAGTTAGTCAAACTGAGCTGAGCTTCAACGCGCCGCGCCACAGCTCCGCAGCCTGGCTAGCGAACTCGGCGCCGTTAAGTGGTTTTGATTTTGTTTCTCCGAAGGCCATGATAGCGGGCACTGCGTTGCTCGCGAATCCCGCGCAGATATTTGAAGATGTGAAAGGAATGTATACCAACCCGAGTACGAGTCCATTCGCGTCGCTGCCGGCGTTCGAACAGATGTTGAAACTCAGCCTGAAGGACGATCTGCTCAACACTCTGGGAGGTGAGGTCACACTGGAACTAGACAGTCTTGCTCCGCCAAAGCCTGTCTGGAAGGCCATCCTCAGCGTTCGAGATACGACTCACTTACAACAAACTTTGACCACATTGCTGACGGCAGCCCATATTGAAGCGGAGAAGTTCGACGAAGACGGAGTCGCCTACTCCACCGTCCACATTCCTACCTCCACCCCTCCGCTCGAAATCACTTACGCATTTGTGGACCGCCATTTGATCCTGGGCTCAAGCCGCGAAACAGTTGCCGATGCGGTACGCCTGCATAAAACGGGCGAGACATTGGCAAAGTCCAAACCGTTTCTGTCAGCAGTTCCGCCAGGCCATTCTCTTGAAGCTTCCGCGATGCTCTATCAGGACCCGGTCGCCATCGCTTCCTTACAGCTGAGAGCGATTGCGCCAGAGATGGTGCATTCACTGGCGCAGAGTTCGAAGGAGATTACGCCCGCTGTTGTGGGCGTATATGGCGACGAGAGCACGATTCGCGAAGCGAGCAGCAACGGCGCTTATGACTTCGGCGCAGTTACGATCGTCGCGGCCATTGCGATTCCAAATTTGCTGCGTTCGAGAATGGCCGCCAATGAGGCGACCGCAGTGGGCAGCTTGCGCACCGTGAATGTCGCCCAGGTCACCTACTCGGCCAAGTATCCCCAGAGAAATTATGCACCCAATTTGGCCACGCTCGGCATCGATCCCCGTAGCCCAAAGACCGAATCGCCGGAACACGCGGGTCTACTGGACGAGAATCTGGGCAATGAGAGTTGTACTGGCGACGCCTGGTGTACGAAGTCTGGATATCAGTTCCGTGTAAGAGCGATCTGCAAGTTGCACAAGTGCGATGCATATCTAACGGTCGCTACTCCGGCGAGTGACGACACGGGAGTAAGAAGCTTCTGCTCGACCTCCGATGGCATCATTCGCTACAGAACCGGCCCAGCGCCAAACTTTCCCGCCACTGTTTCGGAATGTAAAACCTGGTCGCCTCTGAAATAGCGATTGCGTCTCTATCCCTACACTGGCGATCCGCGCACGCTGGAATTCCTCCAGAATTTTGTCGACTACGAATTGGAAAACGGTTTGACGCCGGAGGGCTATGCCTGGGCCCAGGTGCCTTATCCTTCCGCGAATCCAGGCAGCCGCCGCTACACCGGCTGGAGCGATCACGGAGAAGATTTCGTGGAGCCTCACGTGGTCGGCGAAGATGGCTACGGGTATCTGCGGCTCTATGAAATGACCGGCGACACAAAGTATTTGCAGCGCCGCGATCCGCTGCGCCGATGCGCTGGTCAAGAATTTCAAGGCCGGCGATGAACATAATTCACCCGTGGCCCTACCGGTGTTTCGCGCGGGATGGCAGCCTCGTTGGCGGCAAAGGAATGTTTCCCTACTCCGCGAACGTCGTGGAGCCGATCATGCTGTTCGATGAGCTGATGCGGCTGAATCAGGGCGACACCGCTTCTTACAAAAAGGTCCGCGAGGGCGCCTGGGACTGGCTGATGAAGTATCCGATGCAAAACAATGTGTGGGTCGGCTATTTCGAAGATGTGCAGGCCAGCATGGGAAACATGAACCAGGTGATTCCGCTGGAGTTTGCCCGCTACGTCCTGCTGCATCCGGAGAAGGATCCCGACTGGCGCGAGCATGCACGAAAGCTGATCGATTGGGTGAAGACCACGCCGAAGTGGCCCAAGTACATGGTGCATGGCGCACTGGTGACAACCGAACAGGGGAACGGCAAGGACTTCTGCTGCAATCTTCCCAACCAATGTTGCGACAGCCATAGCGCGCGGCTGGCGGCAGTCGAGGCGCTGTACTACGCAAAGACAGGCGATATTGCCTACAAGGAAGCAGGCCTACCGCACCTATAACTGGGTCACTTATTTTCAGGGTCTGCCGCGGCGACGCGCACGCTCCGTTCAGCTAAGCAGTGGTGGTTTACGGATGAGTATTCCGATGGACCTCGACGGATGATGGATGCGTTCTGGGCCGTGCCGGAATGGGCTCCTGCGGATGAATCGCATTTGCTGGGATCGCTCTCCGTGGTGACAAAAATCGCCTACGGCGCCGGCTCAGTTACTTATTCAACGTTTGATCGCGGAGTCCACCGATGTACTTGCGCCTCGAACTTTGTTCCGGAACTTCGTCACGGTCGGCGGAAAGCCAATCACGCCGGCGCAAGCGATCTGGATCAGGAGGGATACACCTTCGACGACCAGACACGGACGCGCTTTCCATCCGGCACACCAGCTCGCCAGGTTGACATCCGGGGAAGCATCTGCTAAGGAGTACAGCAGGCGCAGCGCGATCACCGGCCGCCGTCCTACATCACCTTCGACGACCCGCATCTTGCCGCCGGACACGCCTCTGGTAGGCCAGTATCCGTCCGGCGTGGTCGATTGGGGCGACGGCGAATGGCAGATTGGCACGCCCTACGGTAAAGTTCGGAACGTTTACCCTGGCGTTGTCAGATCCGAGCGTGCCACGCAGGCGGCATTTGCATTTTTACGCGCCGCACATCTTTGCCGGAATCGATGTCTACAACGATGGCGATGGAGTGCGGCAGCTCTGCCGCCGCTTTTCTAAATAACTGGCACGGCTCCATATCCGGCGCGGTCCACTAAGGATGATGCAAGTCATCAGCCGCGAACGATGCCGCCAAATGGAAGGGTACGCTAGCTTGCCAGCATTTGCACATGCCCGGCTAGCCACCTACGAGGAATCCGCAGAAGCACTCTTGAAAGTAATTCCGCTTTTCCCTGATAGCTTAAATCAAACACAAGCCTGATGCTCAGGGTCCGCCTGGTTCGGCAACTTGACCTTCGTCAGCCAAAAATCAATCACGCTCTTGACGAGCGTCGCGAAGGCATCCCACTGCGCGGGCTTGCTAAGGTAACAATTCACCTGCAGCTGGTAGCTGGCTGCCACGTCCGCTTCCAGCTCGGAAGTGGTCAAGACGACAGTGGGAATCGTTTTCAACTTAGGATCCGCCTTAATCAAGGCAAGCATCTGCCGGCCATCCATTTTAGGGAGATTGAGGTCGAGAAGGATGAGGTCCGGTCGCGGGGCGTTGACGTAGACACCTTCCCGCCTCAGAAAAGCCATCGCTTCGACGCCGTCCGCTGCCACGTGTAAATGTATGGACTGATTCGCATCGCGAAAGGCTTCTCGTGTTAGGCGAACATCCCCTGGACTGTCTTCCACCAAAAGAACTTCTGTAGACATGGGCTCCTCTCCCTAAATAGTCGATTGTGTGAACACGACGTGGAAACTGCTCGCAGGCTTTGCCATTTTCATTTGGGTGTCGGGCCGGCTCAGCTGACGATTCAATTCGCCATCTGCTGCGGCAAACTGACCTTGGTCAGCCAAAAGTCATTGATGCTCTTCACCAGGCCCTCGAACTGGTCCAACTCCACCGGCTTCGTCAGGTAACAGTTCGCCAGCAGCTCATAGCTTTTCAAAATATCCGTTCGATCCGCTGAGGGAGTCAGAATAACGGTAGGAATGGTTTTCAAGTTTTCATCCTCCTTGATTCGGGCCAAAACTTCCCGGCCATCCATTTTAGGAAGGTTGAGATCGAGCAAGATCATGTCGGGGCGAGGCGCGTGCGTTAATGTTCCCTCCTGCTTCAGAAATGCCATAGCTTCAACGCCATCATTAACAACGTGAAGGTATACGAGCTGGTTCACATCGCGGAAGGCTTCCTGCGTCAGCCGCACATCGCCTGGGCTGTCTTCGACTAGAAGGACTTCGATAGACTTACCTTCTCTTCGAAGCACCCAACGCTTACGCTTCAGTTTCGCTAAGCCTATTACCTGCTCTGGCGACGCCGCCTGTAATAGACTGGACACGCAAGCTTTCGCTGCAACTCTATGAGCCGTCCAATTGTCCGTGAACCCCGCTGGCCCGCGTTCGTAGCGATGCTGGCTGCCGCTGGTGTATACCTAGCTTTGCCCGAACCCCTTTCCGTGGGTCCAAGTTGGCTGGTGCTGGCGCTTATCGTTCTCTTGTTGGTTCCTATTCTGATGACCGAACTTTACGGCTTCTACAAGGTGGCTCGGATTCTCATCATCTTTGCCAATGCCATCATTACCGTCGCTATGGTCGCCTCCTTAATACTTCTGGTCAAAGGCATTCCGGAACATCTTGAGACGCCTAAAGCGCTGCTGCGTTCGGCTAGCGCACTGTGGATCACCAATATTTTGGTATTCGCACTTTGGTATTGGAAGCTCGACGCAGGGGGTCCGCTGAAGCGCGATCATCGAGACGGCATCTCGAATAGTTCATTTTTGTTTCCGCAGATGTTGAGCCGGGAAGAATACGATTCGTCATGGAAGCCCAATTTCGTCGACTACCTGTTCCTCGCATTTAATACCAGCACAGCTTTCTCACCGACGGATACTGCGGTTCTGTCACGATCCGCAAAGCTTGGCACCATGGTCCAGTCGTTGATTTCTCTCATGATCGTCGCCTTACTCGCCGCGCGGGCGGTAAATATTCTCTAAGCAGTCTGCGAACCCCCGCTAAATTCCCTTGTCAACATTCTGATTTTCAGACCTGTCATTTTTGCCGATGGTGTGGCGTGCGGCTCGCCTCTACCATTTCCCCGTTTCGCCTCACCTGTCGGCGCAACGGGAAATCTATGAAAATCACACGAAGAGACTTGATCAAGGTATCGGCAGCGACCGCAGTCCTCGGCACCCTGAGTCACGAAGCCGAAGCGTTTGATGATCCTCTCCCCTCGTGGAATAAGGGACCTGCGAAAGAAGCGATCCTGACCTTCGTTAAAGACACCACAGAGAAATCCAGCTCCAACTTCGTCGAACCCAAGGATCGGATTGCCACGTTTGATCAAGATGGTACTCTCTGGACCGAACACCCCTTATACACCCAGGCCATGCTCGCGCTCGACCGCCTGGGTAAACTCGCTCCACAGCACCCCGACTGGAAGACGACCGAACCCTTCAAGTCTGTAATCACCGGCGACCGCGAAGCCATGAGTAAATTCACCGAAAAAGATTGGATGGAGATTGTCGCCGTGACCCACTCCGGGATGGGCACGGAAGATTTTCTCGCGCTCGTGAAACCGTGGATCGCCACAGCCAAAGCCCCGCGTTTCGATCGACCTTATACAGATCTCGTCTTCCAGCCGATGTTAGAGGTCATGAAGCTCCTCCGTGAAAAAGACTTCAAAACCTATATCGTCACAGGCGGCGGACAGGAGTTCGTGCGTACTTACAGCGAACAGGTCTACGGCGTGCCGCCAGAGCAAGTCGTTGGCTCGAGCATCGTCACCACGTTCGTAAATTCAAACGGCAAGCCTGTACTGATGCGGGAGCCGAAACCATTCTTTGTTGACGATGGCCCCGGCAAGGCCATCGGCATCAATATGTTCATCGGCAAGCGGCCGTACGCGGCCTTCGGTAATTCCGCCGGTGACCAGCAAATGCTGGAATGGACGCAAGCAGGCAATGGTGCGCGCCTGATGATGCTCGTGCTTCACGACGACGCCACGCGCGAGTACGCCTACGGACCGGCAAGAGGGCTTCCGGATACTCACGTTGGAACTTTTTCCGAGGCGCTACTCACCCAAGCCAACAAAAGCGGCTGGAACGTCGTCAGCATGAAAAACGACTGGAAGCGCATTTTCGCCTTCGACAAGTAAACTAATCTCTCGTTTCACGCGAGGCGTTCAACTGCTCTTTGCTCGCGTTGCTGTACACTCAGACGCAAATGCCCGTCGCGTTGGCATTAAAAGTTCCTGACTTACGCGCCGCGAAATGAGGAAGTCGTGAAATCAATTGAGAGGCCAATTCAGTGATAAAGCGAATTGTGAATGTTTCCACGAGCATGTTGCTGCTCACGATGCTTGCTGCAGTTTGTACGTCAACTAGCCAGGCAAAAAAGCCGGAGAACTTCGTTCCGGCAAGCGTTAGCAAAGCGAGTGACATTCCGTATCCCGCGAACAGCCTCGATGCCGGCGTGGTGACGCTTTCCGTCCACCTCGAGAAGACAGGCCAAGTGCTCGGAGTGACGATTCTGCGGGATATTTCCTCGGTCTCCGGGCCAGCCGAAGCGGCGGTGCGCTCGTGGACCTACATTCCGGCGACGCTGGATGGGAAGCCTGTGCCATCGACCCTCACGATCAACATCGAGTACGATCCCGGCTTTCTTGGAGCCGACAATATTCCGCTGCCGCCGCCATCGCAAGTCCAGCCCATCTCGAAGGACGATCCGCCTTTTTATCCGGCAGTTCTGAACACCGCCACGTTTGCCCCGTATCCTGCCAAAGCCAAAGCGCAGGGAGCGGTAATCTTCAACGTCACGCTGGACACGAATGGAAACGCTGCCCAAGTCGCGACCCTGCGTGACGTTTCGCCGCTAACAGCATCGGCAACCGCCGCACTGAAGAATTGGAATTTCAGCGCTGCAACCTACGAAGGAAATCCGATCCAATCGCACATGGTGGTGGCCTTCGTCTTCCGCTCCCCGTCGGCCCCCATCCCCTGAAAAAATGATGGTATTCGTGCGAACAGCAATGTGGAGTGCGGCAGCTCTGCTGCCGCTTTCTTGCAATCTCTCTCCTTTCTCGCAATCTGCGGCCTTCCCTAATGACCCCGCACGCCTCTATCCCTCTTGCAACGAAGCTTTCCGCACCGATTTATGCATTGACGGCGATACAATTTCTGAGTAAGTAGTTCGTCAGCCCGCGTAAAGATTTCAGGGAAATCTGAAAAGCATCAACCGGTCCGTGAAAGGACGAAGACGCATGTTCTCGCTGACAGCTTCGCACTCGAGCCGTTGGGTTATCGCTATGGGTTTATCGTTCGGAGTTCTTGCCGCTGTTCCTTCGCAGGCAAGCGCCCAGGCTGCAACCTCTTCCACCGCTTCCACAGGCACTCAAGATCCAAAAGAGATCGATCTAGCCTGGCAGCGCGGCAATGCAAAATATGATGAGCCCCGCGCGGCGCTCCTGAAAGAGGTCGATCGCGCTGGGCACGAAGGCCCGTTCCGTCCGGATTGGGAATCCCTCGAGAAATATGAAGTTCCCGAATGGTATAAAGACGCGAAGTTCGGAATCTTCATTCATTGGGGCGTCTATTCGGTTCCGGCTTTCGGCAACGAGTGGTACCCGCGAAATATGTATCGACCGGATTCGGACGAATACAAACATCACATCGCTACCTACGGTGCAGTAGATAAGTTTGGGTATAAGGATTTTGTGCCGATGTTTAAGGCCGAGCATTTTGATGCCGCGGCATGGGCCCAGCTCTTCAAAGAAGCAGGCGCCAAATACGTGGTGCCGGTTGCGGAACACCATGACGGCTTCGCGATGTACGACAGCGGCTTGAGCGACTGGACCGCCGCGAAAATGGGGCCGCACCGCGATGTAATCGGAGAATTAGCAAAGGCGGTCAGGGCGGAGGGCCTGCACTTTGGCGCATCTTCCCACCGCGTGGAGCATAATTTTTTCCTCGGCGTCGGACGAAGCATCGCCTCCGACATCAACGATCCGAACTACGCCAGCTTCTACGGCCCCGCGCATAACTGGTTGGAAGCCAAGCAGGGCACTCCTTTAGCGAATGATTTCACTTATGTTTCGCCGGCCTGGACCGCCGATTGGCTCGCCCGCTCTTCCGAGATTGTCGAGAAATATCATCCGGACATTATGTATTTCGATTGGTGGATTGGACAGGCTTCTGTTCGGCCGGACCTGACACGTTTCGCGGCCTTTTACTACAACACTTCGCTGAAGTATGGAGATCACGTCGGAGTCATCAATTACAAAGACTACGCGATTCAAGAACACAGCGCCGTGCTCGATCTGGAGCGCGGGCAGCTGGGTGACATCCGCCCACTCTACTGGCAGACCGACACTTCCGTAAGCAACAAATCTTGGGGCTACATCAAGGACGACACCTTCAAGACGCCTCAGTTCGTCGTGCAGCAACTGATCGATATCGTGAGCAAAAATGGAAATTTGCTGCTTAACATCGGCCCGCGATCCGATGGCACGATCCCGGAGGAAGTGCAGGCGGTGTTGCGCGATGTCGGCTCTTGGCTAAGAGTAAATGGGGAAGCGATTTACGGCACACGGCCGTGGAAAATGTACGGCGAAGGACCAACGAAAGTAGCTGCCGGTTCGTTTCACGATACAGATACCGCAGGCTACACGGCGGAGGATTTTCGTTTTACTGCCAAAGGGAAAACGCTTTACGCGATTGAACTCGGCTGGCCCACCGGTGGCGAGGCTGTCATCCATTCGCTAGGAAGCACCGCGATGAACGGACAGAAAATTGGGTCCGTTGTGTTGCTTGGTTCAGACGCAAGACTTACCTTCCAGCAACAACCCGATGCGCTTCGTATCCAATTTCCGAGTCAAGCCTCCGGGAAATATGCCTACGCGTTTCGTATTCTTCTTGCTGAAGCGGGGCATTAGCGTCGGGCGGCTCGGAAGGAATGAACTCATAGGTACGAGCTGGTTCGTATCCTCGTGTTTATCCCCCATTTAGACACGACGCGCTAGTCTCTTTTGGACATGGTGATCCAATTCACCAAACAAACTCAAACTACGACAATAGCACGCCAAGAATGCGATTCATCGCGACGGAGGACTGACGTGAGAGCAAAGGATTTCGGACGCCTTTTAGCCAGTGTGGCTGGGATTGTTCTGGGCACAGCCTCGCTTGTGATGGCAACGGACGGCTATCACCTATTAAAAAAATACAGTTTTGGAGCGGCCGAGGGAAGCACGCGAGAATACTTCGACTACGTGACCGTGGATTCAGCCGCTCGACGGGTATACATTTCTCATGGAACAGAAATTAAGGTGCTCGATGCCGACACTGGCGCCCTCATCGGCAATATTACAGGCTTAAAGCAAGATCACGGAGTGGCGATAGCCACCGAGTTTGGCCGCGGGTTCATTAGCGACGGCGCTCAAGGCAAGGTAATCATCTTTGATTTGAAGACGCTGAAAGTGACGAGCGAAGCCAAAGCGGAGAACGACGCGGACTGCGTGATCTACGATCCTTCTTCCAAGCGCGTCTTTGTTATGAATGGCGATCCGCACAGCTCGACGGTCATCGACGCGCAAACTGGCAACGTGGTTGGGAAGATTGAACTCGGCGGCGGCCCTGAGTTTGCCGTGGCTGACGGCAAAGGCACGGTGTACATCAATCTGGAAGATAAGAGCGAGCTAGTGGCCATTGACTCCGCAACGCTAAAGATCAAATCGAGGTGGTCACTGGCTCCGGCTGGAGCACCGACGGCGCTGGCCATGGACGTCGCGCATCACCGACTCTTCAGCGCGGGACGGAATCCGCAGATGATGGTTGTCCTGGACTCTGAGAGCGGAAAAATGATTCAGTCATTCCCCATTTCCGCGGGCGTGGATGCGGCTTCGTACGATTCCGAAACGGGATTAATTTTTGTTTCAACGCGCGACGGCATGGTCCACGTGTTCCACGAAGATTCTCCCGACAAATTCAGCGAAGCCGAAACGATCAAGACGGAATTCGGCGCTAAGACAATGGGCCTCGATACCAAGACGCACAATCTGTTTCTGGATACCGCGGACTTCGGTCCGGCGCCGGCCCCCACCGCAGACCGGCCGCACCCCAATCGCACGCCCATTCAAGGCACATTTCACGTGTTGGTTTACGGCCGGTGAGTTGAGGGTGATCGTCGCCGCGAGCTTTGCGGTTCCGCAGGGCGGAGCGCTGGCACCGCGGCCAAATTGAAAGATACAGAGTGATGCGGACTCCGTTATGCGCTTCCGCGTCTCAGCGCTCGGCGGGCTAGTTGGCGACGGTGAGTTCGATGGTGATAGAGCCTGGAATACGCTGGCCGGCCAGCGGAGTTTGATCGACTACGGCGCCGTGCGGCCATTGCGGTGCTGAAACATAATTGACTTTGCGGCGCAGCCCCGCGACATCCAGACGGTGCTGCGCGTCAGCTTCGTTCAGCCCGACAAGATGTGGCATGACGTAGGCGGCATCGCGCGTGCCACCGGATACAAGCACGTCTACGCGAGGAGTCGCAGCACCAGCACCCGGCCGCGGCGTTTGAAGCATAACCGTGTCCACCGGCTCGTCAGTTATGGTGATGCTCGAAACTTCTCCCACTTGCAGACCGGCGCGCAGCAACTCAATGCGCGAGACGCGAAGCGAATTTCCTTCGAGCAAAGGGATTTGCAATTGACGCTGGCCGAGGCTGAGTACGACGTGCGCCTGCTGCGAAACTTTCATGAGCATCCCGGGCGGCGGACTTTGCCGCACGACGACATTAATAGGAAGTTCGCTGTAGATGCGGTCCGCAACGCGAAGCACCAGCCCGCGAGAGTGCAGGAGCCCATTTGCTTCCGAAACATTTTTCCCGACGAGATTGGGCATGTTCACTTCTCGCCCGTGAATGGCGATGCGCATCGCGGTGATCGCGCTCAGAAAAGCAGCCGCCGCCAGGATGAACACAAGCAGCGCCATCCGGCTTACCCATTCGAGTCGCTCTCTGAGGGTCATAAGAGTTGGCCGATCACAGGTTTCAAATAGCTAATGTAAGTGTAAGACCGCAAGCGCGCTGACGGAAACGCTTTTTACTCTCAATTGAGTCCCGCGAAACACCGCGGAGTAGCGATTTGGAGTGCGGCAGCTCTGCTGCCGCTTTTACCACCGACCGTGCAACTCCAAATTTGGCGAGCCTAAGAAAGTTTATTTCTTCAAGTGGCGGAGCCGGATAATCCGGCAACTTATCTTTGCTAGTGTCCGCGCGCTTCACTTCGAGTTCATCAAATAACAGCGAGGGGCAAATAATGGTCGTAGGCACGCCGCCGCTGCGGTTGCTAACAAGCGGATCATTTCCAACAGCAATTAGATTGCTACGCAAAGCGCGAACGTCGAGCTCGCTAAACACAGCCCCGCGAACCAATTCCTCATGCCCATCCGCATAAACGCGATACAAAAGCCGTGGAGAATTGCCCGGTCCGAGCGTGTCCACACGATAGGCGTAAGGCTTGCCCTGCTCGGTCACCATCTGAAGTATTTTCTTCTTGAGTTCTTCGGGAGACTGCGCTTCCGCACTCTTCAAAAGCAGCACACCCAGGCTCGCAGAAGGGAAGGATCCGGGAGCGGCGCGGCCGTGGCCATTCGAAGCAGGGAAGTCGCGCACCGGCTGCCGCCCGAGCAAATAATTGTTCAGCATGCCGCTTTCGACGATGTTGACGGTCTTAGCTTTTACGCCCTCATTGTCTATCTCATAGCTCCCCACCAAGCTGTGGCCTTGAAAATCTTTCAGCGTGGGATCATCGATCAGCGTCAGAAAGCTGGGCAACACGCGGGTTTTATAACTGGTCGCGAATGCTCCGACTGTGCGGTTCGGTTTCCCCGGCTGCGGCTTTCGGCCCACCACGTTGGAACCCACCAGCGAAGCGATCACATCATTCGCTGCATCCGGAGCAAAAAGAACCGGGCCGCGATATTCTTCCTCGACGATAGGCGCCTTGCGAAGAGCCATCAAGGTGTCGAGCGCCTGTTTCACGTCGCCGAGCAATTTATCGCGTGCGGGAAGCTCTTCTGGCCGGCCAACCATCCAGTAAGGATTGCGGCTCACACGCATTCCGTCTTCGGCTTGCGCGGAACTATTCAAAGAAAGGTTGTAAGTCGTCTTGCCGTTGCGCGTAACCGTGCCTTCGGAATCCACAAAGTATTCGTTGACTGCCGAAAAGCGCGCCGACGCGCTGACGGATTGAATCTCAGGATACTGGCGATAAAGATTGGTGATGTCCTCGAGAGTTTTGCCCCAAGCCGCCTCATCGACCTTGAGACTAACGATAGGCTCCAGTGATTTGACGACAGGTTCCTTGGAAAAATCATCGACCGGGTTGGGGTCCGTGCTGAAGCGCTTCATTTCCGCTTGTTTATCCGCGAGCGCCTGGCCTGCTGCCTTGTAGGCTTCGTCGGTCGTCAGCCAGATCTGGTGACGAAGAGCGATGGGATCGTTGTCGAGCGGCAGAATATTGGTTTCGCCCATGCCTTGGCCAAAATAACTGTCCTGCTTGTAGTCGCCGACGCGCACAACCACGCGAAGAATGCGGAGACGCACGCGCTGGCTTTCGCGCAACGCGCCGAACGCCGCCTCTGCATCGTAATCATCCACATCGTTGACGCGGTATTCGATGTAATAAGGTGCCTGGACTTGTTCGATCTTCAGTTGCGCTTTAGAACGGTCCAGTTCGGTGAGAAGCGCTTCGAGCAAGGCATCGCCTCCAGCAGAGGGGTGCGGTTCCGAACTGTCCGCCGCCACCGTTTCCACCGCCAAGCCGTCGGACAGGCCCAGTTTTCCCAAAGGATTATTTGACGCAGAGCTATGCGTGGCCGCGCGAAGTTGAGCAACACCAAAGAGCAGCAAAGCAGTTAGAAGAGTATTTGTCATCAGTCGAAGAATTTTCATGGCTTCACCGCCGGCTTGGCTTGATCGTCTTTCATAGCGGTTTTTGTTCCGGAACCATTTTCAAAACCCGGCGCGGGTAAGATTGGTGGCCGATCGTGCGAATGCTGCCGCTTCTGAACTTCCATTTCCGAAAAGAGCATCGCAGGGGCAACTGCAGACACAGGCACTTGCCCGCTTTCCGCACCACAAACGCCGTTGAACACATGCTGCTGGTCGCCAGTCAACATGATCCGCGTGAGCGCCGCGAGCGGCGTTCCGACGATATCGACGCCCCGCACCAATTCATCCGGACGCCCGTCTGTGTAAACCTTGTAGACGATCACCGGGAGAACCTGGAAAGCTTGCGGTAGCGAGCGAGTCGTCAGCGTAAAGCCTCCCTGAATGTCGTCGAAGTACAAGCCGTAAGGCTTGTTCTGTTTTTTGACTTCATCAATCAGCTTTTGCCGCATCTCAGCTTCCGGAACAGTCTGCGTGGAAGTGACGATCAAATTTCCCTGGCGACCAGTGGGCATCAACCCAGGTTGATTGCGCCCGTGTCCGTTCGACTCAGCAAAATCCTTGATCGGCATGCGCGACATCAGGAAATTCTTCAGGATGCCGTCTTGAATCACTTCGACACGCCGCGCCGGAACGCCTTCATCATCGAAAGCATACGAGCCGGCCAGCTTCATGCCCGCCATCTCATGGATGGTCGGATCATCGGTGACGCTCAAAAATTTCGGCAAAACTTCCTGCCCAACCTTCTTAGTAAAGGTCTGTCCTTCTTCTTCATCGCGCTGGCGGTGGCCTTCCAGCCGGTGACCGAGCACTTCATGGAAAAACACAGCCGCGGCGCGCCCGCTCAAAAGAGCAGGTCCGTCATAGGGCTCCGCGACCGGAGCATTCTTCAATGCCTTCAGGTCGTCTGCCATCTTGGCGATCTTCGCGGTGAGATCCGCTTCGCTTGGAAGCCCGGCGGCCGAAGGAGCCTGAAACGTTTCCACGCGCAGCAACTCCATGCCGTCATCCGCGCGGGTCTGCGCTTCCATGATAAGCCGCGTGCTGTTGCTCGGAGACTCGATCGCGCTTCCTTCGCTCGAAACCATCCGCGAGTTCGAATCCGTCACCTGCAAGACCACGGTTGCAAAGTACACATCCGGATATTTGCGGAAAACTCCAGACAACCGGCTGACTTCGCCGCCCCAGACAGAGCGGTCGAAGGGCGGCGGGGGAGTGACGCTACCCAGGTGCGTTTCGGGCGTCTGTTTCGAGAAGTCAGGAGACTTGTCCTCTTCTTCAGCGCGCACGGCGGTATTGGTTCTCACGTTCAGAAACGCGGGAGCCGCGCGCTTGTACTCGCGGTCCGTCAATTCCCATAGCACGCGTGCGATGGCGTCCTGATCGTCGCCCACAGGCAGCGTGCCTGACGTCATTCCCGTCGAGCGGCTTTGCCCGTGCGTATTGTCCAGGCCCGGTGCGCCCACCCGCATAACCACGTCCGCTTGCCGCCGCTGCAAAGACGCGTCGGTGAGCAAGCTGCCATAAGCGCCGACCAGCACAACGAGGTTCTGGTCATAAACGGTGTAACTCATGTAGTAGGGAGCAGAGTCCGTTTTCCCGAGTTCCGTGGACGCGCGCGCCAGTTCCGTCTGCATCACTTTCATCACCGGGTCGCTTACTGTCTTGCTTGCCGGCTTGTCGACCGCCGCAGTCGAAGAAGCTTCATTAGCCGCGGACGCCAGAGGCAAAGTGGCCAGTTGCGCCGCGATCACCCAGCAAGCGGCAAAGCGTGCGAATTGTTTCGCGCAGACTTTGAAGCTTTCGCGCGTTTGAGATGATTTGAGACTGTTCATGGAATGTGAGCTCCCGATCTTGGTGAATCTGATACCGATTCTGCCAAAACCCAGGCAGATATAGACGGCACGAGTGGGTCAATTTTTGAGTATGCCTGAGCGCTGAGCGCCGCGCAAACTAGCTTTCGCCGAAGTGTTCGCTGGTAAGCAAATGGGCGCCATTCGCGAACTCGGCCGCGGAAACCTGCTTGCGCCCTTCCAGTTTGACGCTTAGGAGGCGCAAATAGGTTGCGCTGCCGCAATGAACAAGTACTTCTTTCTGCCCGCTCTTGGGAACGACCAATGACCCGGGAATCGCAGTTTTGCCTGCAACTTGACCCTGTTCGCCCAAATCATTCGACGACGGCTCACCCCAAATGTGGCAAGTCTGCCTGCGGAACGAGGTATAGGCCCCAGGCCAGGGTGCAAAGCCGCGGATACGATTGAAAATCTCCGGAGCCGGACGTGACCAGTCGATGCGGCCATCTTCCTTTTTGAGCATAGGCGCGCTGGAAGCATGTTCGTGGGCTTGGGGCCGCGGGGCGATCGTCCCCGCAGCCAGGCCGCGAAGCGTCTCGATCATGAGGGGCGCCCCTAACTCAGACATGCGCGCGGCCAACTCCGGAGCCGTTTCCACCGCGCCGATGTCCATTTCCTTTTGCAATAAAATTTCGCCCGTATCCATCCCCGCATCAATGCGCATCGACGTGACGCCGGTTCTTGTCTCACCATTCGCAATGGCCCAGTTGATCGGTGCCGCTCCCCGATATTTTGGCAGCAGGGAAGCGTGCAGGTTGATCCAACCAAGCTCGGGTATGGAGAGAAGCCGCGCCGGAATGATTTGCCCGTAAGCAATGATAACGATGACGTCGGGCGCAAGCTTCTGCAAAAGTTCCTGAGCTTCCGGCGCGCGAATCTTCTCTGGCTGATGCACCGGAATCCCGGCGGCAACCGCTGTTTCCTTCACCGGAGAAAAAGAAACTTCCTGCCCACGCCCGCGAGGCCTGTCCGGCTGAGTAATGGCTGCGATAATTTGAAAATCAGGCTGCGCGACAAGGTGCTTGAGAGCAGGAACCGCAAATTGAGGCGTGCCGCAGAAAACCATTCGCATAGGCACCCTATCGAATCTGTACCTTGTAGGGGCGCAGCATGCTGCGCCCTAAGCCCCATACCGTAAAAGTGCAGAGGTGTTGACTGACCTTACCACTCTCCCTGTTTCTTAAGCTTCTTGATTTTGCGCTTGATCAAGTCGCGCTTAAGCATGCTGAGGTGCTGTAAAAACAAAATCCCGTTCAAATGATCGATCTCATGGCAAAAAGCCCGAGCCAGTAAGTTTTCTCCTCGAATCTCAAACGATTCGCCCTTAGCGTTCTGAGCTCGAATAGTGACGAACTGCGGCCGCATCACGTACCCGCGAAATCCTGGAATCGAAAGACATCCCTCTTCCTCGCGAACTTCGCCTTCGGCATGAATGATTTCCGGATTGGCCAGCACGATTTTCGCTTCCGGGTTTTTTCCACCGGTTACGTCCACCACGGTCAGCCGCATGCTCTTTCCAATCTGCGGCGCGGCCAAGCCCACTCCCGATGCGGCATACATGGAAGCAAACATATCCTCAGTGAGCGCCTCAAGTTCTGCATCAAAATTCTTCACCGGCGCGGTCGGCTTCTCGAGAATCGGATCGCCGTACTTCACGATGGGATAAATTTTGCGCGCGGGGGCTGCAACGTCGACGGACGCCGGGGCCGGGCTGGTGGCCACTTCAGAAGTCTTCGATTTGTCTGACATAGTTGTCAAAATTCCGCCGCATCTCGGAAAGGGAATCCCCTCCAAATTTTTGCAGAAAAGCATCCGCCAGCACAAGTGCGATCATCGCTTCGCCAGCCACGGCGCCCGCCGGAACGACGCACCAGTCCGAGCGCTCGTAAGCCGCCGAAACTGGCTCCTTGGTTACCATGTCCGCGGTCTGCAGCGCCTGCCGCAGCGTCGAAATGGGTTTCAGATAGCCGCGAATCACGACGTCTTCTCCATTCGTGATGCCGCCTTCAAGCCCACCCGCGCGATTAGTAGAACGCCGAAAGCGCCGCGCCGCTTTCTCGTAGAAAATCTCGTCCTGCACTTCGCTGCCGTAAGATCCCGCGGCCGCAACACCCGCACCAATCTCAATCGCTTTGACGGCTTGTACACTCATCAACGCCTGCGCCAGTCGCCCATCCAGTTTTTCGTCCCACTGCGCATGGCTCCCGAGGCCCACTGGAACGTTGTGGACGACAATTTCAAAAATCCCGCCGACAGTGTTGCCCGCTTTAAGAGCCGCGTCGACTTCGGCCTTCATTTTTTCCTGCGTAGCGGCATCGACACATCGCAACGGAGAATCCAAATCGGCGCTGACCGCTTGAATTTCTTCCCACGAGGCAGCCCGTTCCAGGCGAACGTGCCCAACTTGAATCGTGTGGCTGGCAATCTCCGTCCCAAATTCGCGAAGCAGCAACTTTGCGAACGCGCCTGCAGCCACACGCGCCGCAGTTTCCCGAGCGGAAGCGCGTTCCAGCACATAACGCGCATCATGAAAATTAAATTTCTGCGACCCTGCAAGATCCGCGTGCCCCGGCCGAGGCGCGAGCAGTTTTCTCTCCTTACCCGCAGATTCAGCCGTCGCTTCGACCGGCAAAATCTTCTCCCAATTTGCCCAGTCGCGATTTTCAATCCGCAACGCGATCGGCGCGCCAATCGTCTGCCCGTGCCGCACCCCAGCAAAAATATCAGCTCGGTCCTTCTCAATCTTTTGCCGCCCGCCGCGCCCGTAACCAAGCTGCCGTCGGTGCAGTTCATGATTAATAAAGTTCAGATCGACAGGCAAAGACGCCGGCAGCCCCGAAACAAATGCCAATAGCGCCTGCCCATGCGATTCACCGGCCGTGTAAAACTTCAGCATCTGCGCGAACACCCTCACTCACTCGCAAACTTGAACCAGCGGAACCAAGGAGTTTAACCGTGCATGCCCCGTGCGTCCATAGACTGCTCGGCCATCGAGCGGCAGTTTCACCTAATATAATCGAATGCTTACGCTCTGCCCTCGGCCTTGACCCGCTCAATCAAATGGTTAGCGGGCAGGCGGGGGTTAGCTACCTTTTTGGCGGTTTCCACCCCGACGACTGGCAGCTTGGCCGGATCGAGAAGCCCGATCTGCACCAGCACCGTAGCCTGATCCCAGTAAATATGCTCATTGGCCAGTTTCCCATCGCGGAAGTGGACAATCACAACCAACGGACACTCCACCCGCTTGCCTGTGGGAGCAATTCCCGGAAGCATCCAGTCCATTTCAATCGTGTGGGTAAACTTAAAAATCATTTCGTCCACCAGCCGCTCCGTCCCGATCGTTCGCGAGACGGGAACGATCTCCGTATCAGGTGGCATCTTGGGGATGAAGTGCTGCGAGTAGAACACTCGTAATTGGTCGAGGCCCACACCGCCGGTCAGCACCGGGATGTGGTTCACGTACGCGTCGGGCACCATCGTCTCAAGCGTGGCTTCCGTGTCCCGTGTCGCGAACTCCTCGCCAAGGTGCTTCTCCCAAAGCTCGGTGAGCGACTGCTCAGCTGGAGTTAGGCGCACTTCTGTACTTTGCTTCTCATTCATCCTGACTGCCTTTCCGCGTCGCAGATTCGCCCGCAGCTCCGAGCCGCGACATTATAAGGGCAGCGGCCCGAATCAGGCGAGCCGCTAGCCGAATTTTTCATTGCCACGCCCCGATGTGCCCTCTCGTGCACTTCATTGGGCATCACGCGCTAACTTATAGCGAAACGCATACAGGAAAGACTGTATAGGCTCTTCCCCGATTCCGTGCAAATGTTCGTCTTCTCTCGGGCAAGCGAACCTCATCTAGGCTTGGCGAGAAAGCGCCGATTAACGCCTCAAATGCACAGGACCCACTAGTGCCATCGCTCCGAATCCTGCTTGTGGATGATCATGACGCCGTCAGAAACGGTGTTCGCGCTTTGCTGTCTTCGTATGGCAACTGGACCATTTGCGGAGAGGCCAAGGACGGGGTTGAAGCCACTGAAAAAGCAATTCAGCTTCGCCCAGACGTAATATTGATGGATATTTCCATGCCCCGCATGGACGGACTTCAGGCCACCCGCATCATTCGGCGTGACCTTCCCGCCTGCGACGTGATCATAATCACTCAAAACGACCCTTCAATCGCTAGCCGACAAGCCGCTGAGGTCGGCGCGAGCGGATTCCTAACAAAGTCTCAACTTCCCGAGGACTTAATACCAGCCCTTGAAAAGCTCAGCTCTCGACGGAGTTCGGAAGTAGCTCAACAATCTTCACCGGGGACTACCCCGCAGTCAGACGAATTGATGCCCGGCGGTGGCGAATTGGGCGCGCTCATTCAGCAGTTCGACTGGTCGAAAACGCCTCTTGGCGCCATGGAAGCATGGCCTCAAAGCCTAAAAACGGTCGTACGCGTTTTGCTGACTTCGCGTTTCTCCATGTGGATGGGTTGGGGACCTGATCTTACGTTCCTCTACAACGACGCTTACGCTCGAATGACTCTTGGCAAGAAGCATCCATGGGCGCTCGGAAAACCCTCCCGGGAGGTCTGGGCGGAAATCTGGGAGGACATTGGTCCCCGCATTCAGAAAGTCTTGGACAGCGGGGAAGCCACATGGGACGAAGCGCTACTCTTATTTTTGGAGCGCAGCGGATACCGCGAGGAAACGTATCACACCTTTTCGTACAGTCCCTTGCCTGGAGACGACGGCAAAATCGCGGGTCATCTATGCGTTGTAAGTGAAGAAACGGAACGGGTCATTGGTGAACGCCGGCTTAAGACTTTGCGTTCACTGGCCACGGAATTGAGCAAGACAATTACCGAGGAGGACGTCCGACAGGCTGTCGTTAGGTGCCTGGGCGAAAATCAAAAGGACTTACCGTTTACGCTCACATATGTCTTCAGCGCAGACGGAAAGTTCGCACAGCTCGCGTGCCGGACGGGTATCCCGGAGGAGCATCCCGCCGCGCCTGAAATAATCGAGTCAGCTGCGAAAAACCAGGCTTGGCCAGTCGGTGGGCTCCTGAAGCGCAAGGGTTCAATGATCGTGGAGAATCTGGTCGAGCGCTTCGATTCTCTCCCTTCCGGTGCTTGGGACAAGCCACCAGCACGAGCGCTCTTGGTTCCGATCATGAGTCAAGGCCAGGAGATTCCAGCCGGCGTTATCGTAGCGGGGATCAATCCATATCGTCCGCTTCATGTTAGCTACAGCGGATTTATCGATCTTATTGCTGGGCAGATCGCAGCCAGCATTGCCAATGCGCGGGCACACGAGTCTGAGAAAAAGCGTGCCGCAGCTCTGGCGGAAATTGACGCTGCGAAAACCACATTTTTCAGCAATGTGAGCCATGAATTTCGAACTCCCCTCACCCTCATGCTTGGCCCGCTTCAAGATTTGCTATCAAGGAGCCAAACACATCTCTCTCCGCAAGCGAAGGAGCAATTGGAGTTGGCGAATCGTAACGGTGCACGCCTGCTGCGCTTGGTGAATACGTTGCTCGATTTTTCTCGCATTGAAGCAGGCCGCGTCCAAGCCGTCTATCAGACAACGGATCTGGCAACCTTCACGGCGGAACTAGCCAGCGTCTTTCGCTCGGCGACTGAACGAGCCGGATTGAAATTGGTGGTTGATTGTCGCCCCACAAACGAACTGGCCTACATTGACCGTGACATGTGGGAGAAAATTGTCCTCAATCTGGTCTCCAACGCCTTTAAGTTCACGTTTGAAGGGGAGATTGCCGTTAGCTTGAACCAAGTGGGTCACGCGGCCGAACTTCGCGTGCGCGATACGGGGGTGGGCATTCCTCCGCAAGAGATACCTCGCTTGTTTGATCGTTTTCACCGGGTTCCGAACACTCGCAGCCGCACTCATGAAGGTAGCGGAATCGGCCTCGCCTTGGTTCATGAGCTGGTCAAACTGCACGGTGGTTCAATGCAGGTTGAAAGCACACTTGGACGGGGCACTACGTTTGTGGTGACTGTTCCGTTGGGCGAAGACCATCTGGGGTCTGATCGGATGGTTGGGGATCGCGCGCTGTCTTCAACCGCTACCGGTGCTGCTCCGTTCGTCGAGGAGGCTCTTGGCTGGTTGCCCGGATCAGACCGCGCTACCAATGCGGCTGAGATCATCACCGACTACGATTTAATGGCCGTTCCTTCCCCTCCAACTCCGCGCGATGGCTCTGGCGCCCGTTCGCGCGTGCTAATCGCTGACGACAATGCGGATATGCGGCTGTACCTTTCGCGGCTGCTCTCTGAACGGTACGACGTGAAAGCCGTTCCCAACGGCCAAGTCGCTCTCGACGCTATTAGAGAACAACTACCTGACTTAGTCCTTAGCGATGTGATGATGCCCGAACTCGATGGCTTCGGTTTGTTGCGCGAACTGCGAGCGAACGCCGAGACAAAGACAATTCCGATCATCCTGCTTTCGGCCAGAGCCGGTGAAGAGTCGCGTGTCGAAGGGTTGGACGCCGGTGCCGACGACTTTCTTGTTAAGCCATTCAGTGCGCGCGAGCTAATCGCTCGAGTGCAATCGCATTTGCAGCTCGCACGCGTTCGGAGTGAAGCCAACCTTGCGATCCGCCAACTCGCTGAGAGTCTGGAGTCCGAGGTGCAAGCTCGAACAAGAGAACTGGAGCAACGAAACTCTGAGGTGCTGGAACAAGCGGAAACGCTGCAAACTCTTTCGCGGAGCCTCATGCACTTGCAGGACGATGAAAGACGGCACATTGCGAGGGAATTGCATGACAGCGCGGGTCAGACACTTACTGTGCTAGGCATGAAGCTGGCGGCACTCTCGCAACTCACCAAAAAGCGCGATGCCAATTCTGCGAAGCAAATCTCTGAAATTGAGGAAATTGAAGAAATAGTTCAGCAACTAACTAAAGAAATCCGCACAACATCGTATTTATTGCACCCTCCTTTGTTGGACGAGACTGGCATTGCTGATGCACTTAAATGGTACGTCGATGGTCTCGCGGGACGCAGTGACTTGAACATCGTCCTCAGATTGCCTGAGGACTTGCCTCGATTCTCTCGCGACACGGAATTAGTGGTCTTCCGCGTAATACAAGAATGCCTCACAAACATCCACCGCCATTCCGGCAGCAAGAATGCCGTGATTGACCTCAGCTTTTCCGATGGAATCATTTCGGTGCAAGTGAGTGACAACGGTAAAGGAATTCCATTCGAAAAACTGTCTGAAATTCAGTCCAACGCCTCAGGTGTCGGCATTCGCGGAATGCGCGAGCGAGTACGCCAATTGGGCGGCAGGATCAGCATAGCCTCCGACACTTCCGGCACGACCGTTTCATTCACCCTTCCAGCTCCCGTTTTAGTTCCGAAGCATCAGAGCACTCTGCGCGCGCTCGAAGTAACCGCTCGCCAATCCAGCCCCGCGCCCAGCCACAAACCCGAAAACGTACAAACAGCCGACTAAGCCCGTCGCATCCTAAACGCTGCTGCGTCGACCAGTTGAGCCCGCAGCGTTAAACGTCCAAGTGCCGCGACGGTTCGCTTCGATTACTTCTCGAACGCGGTTGCAGGATAACTTCCGTGTTGCCGACAAATAGGGAGTCAGGCTAGCTTGGAGATACGGATTGGGAAGGGCTTTGATGGAACTCAGCTCGTTAGCGGGCTATTTTTGAAAGTGTCACGAGCGCTCGCCTTCGCTCTAAGTGGAAAACACCCTCCGCAACCCTTGGCGGCCCAAAAAGAGTAACTGACCATACTTCCAAGTGGGAGACAACTATGTTCGACAGCGTATCCCCGGCGGACAGCGAGCCAATCCGCGTGGTTAATTCGGGCTGGCTGTGGCTGTGGGCGGCCCGGTGCTCTGCCTTGATTTGCACGATCGCCTTGGGCGTAGGACTTGTAGCTGAGGCTGCGGCTCATGACCCAGTGGTAGCCCTATTCTCTTTTGGTCCCTGGGGTTTCGCTCAATCTTGCACTGCTCTATCTTTTGTTCCGTAGGGGGAAGAATTCACTGGCATTTGCGCTTGGTCTGGGCGCGGCAATGGCTTTCATTGCCCTGCTCGCAGTCACCCGTGGTGAGTTGTCGCGAACTAGTGAGGCGCTCCGCCACGCTTTTTTCATACTAGGAATGCTTATTCTGGTTCTGCCACCGTTTGCTCTTATGATGGTCAATCCATACTCGGGGCGTTGCTCGGTTGGCTCTTCAGTATCTCTTCGGCAATGCTCGGGTTAAGCAGTATTGTCACATTCCAGAAGATGGCCTACGAAGCAAAGGGGATGGGGAAACTGCGATTTGCCTTTGGCTCCGGAATATGTTGCACACTTGTCGTTTTGCTGATATTTACGATGCTTGGCTTTTTCTTTTTCAGCTTCCGCATGTGAACTTTCCTTGCCCCAGCAGGCTTCTGACCCACTTGGCCTCTGATCACTACCTTCTTCCAGGAACGGCTCCGAGCACGTTTGCAGACCTCGACATAACGACATTTGAAAATTGAAATGAGCTAAGAGGTGCTTTGGGTGGAGGGCGTTTGTCTCCGCATCTTGCTCTGCTGGCGGCGGCCAGGGTGGTTGGGGTCGGTGAATTCGAGCAGTTCGATGGGCGCGCCGTTTTCGACTATGAACGCGACGCGGACGCCGTCGGATGGGCTGTTAGGAGGAATCAGGATTTCGCGGCCAGCAAGCTCGGAGGCGAGATCAGCCACTTCAAACGCTACGTGCGGAACGTGCCGAACGAGATCAGGAACCGCTGCGTCCGCTTCGAAACGCATCCACTCCACGCCGAATTCGCTTTTCTCGTGGCTGACGACAAAGACTTTCAGGTGTTTCAAGTGGGTCTCCCCAGGCTTCGCTTCGGTAGTGGGAATTCCGATGTGATGGTACCGGCGCATTGTTTTTCGCTCTCCGTGGAATTGGCACAAATTCTACTCTATCGTTACCGCGCTTGAAACCGCGCCCTCGTGGCCGGACCTTTGAGGCACGAAGTCAATTGTACTTCACTGGTTTTGGATCAACATTGCGGCTACAAATTAACTCATCTCTATTTCGGCACACGAACTGCGTCTGATTCTTGCCCGGGAGAAGGTAAGGGTATACCCTCTTGCGTAACACTCCTCGGCACGATCGAGAATACTCATTGGAACGTGGCAACGGCCAAACCGGTGCCCAGCGGGAACTCATATGGTCCTGAACCGTACTCCGGCTTTAGTGCCAGTCCTTTTGATGGCGACCGGACTGACGTGCATGGCATGTCTCCGTGCGGGGGCTGATGAGCCAAAACCCAAGCCAGAAAACACCATAAGCATCCAGCTCGGAGAACCCGTTCCGCCACAAAAATTTGAGCATCCACCCAAATTCTGGATCTCAGATGTCACCGATCGGTCGGGAAACCCGCAACCCATGCTGGTCATGAAAGAGCGCGGCGGCTTGTTCCTGGACAAACAGCCGACGTTGATCGTTAAGCAAGCAATCGAGCAGTCCCTGAAAGGGGCGAACTTGCTGGCGGCCGATCAGGAATCTGCGGATCTTGTCCTGCGCGTGTACCTGTTTCACTTCGGTTTGGCCGCTGGGTCCGGGCTCGACTTTTTCGGCAAAGTGGAGTTCTCGACTATAGTCAAAAACATAAAGACCGGTGAGTCGCAAGAAGTGAAAGCCGTGGGAACCTCCATCACCAAAGGCGCAATGCGCAAGAAGAGCATGCAGAAGAATGTGGAAGAGGATATTGAAGAGGCCCTGCATGATGCCACGCGGAATTTTCTGCGCGGAACGCAACTGAAGGAAGCGGTGGAGGCGTTATCCAAGGGAGTGGGAGTGATGCCAGCGGCAGCGCCTGGCGGCGGGAAACCGCCTTCGAAGTAAGATCTCCGTAGCGGCGCGGCCGGTGAACAAATTCAGGCAGACCTCAAATGGAGGCAAGTCGCAATGCGTATCTTAATGGTGGCAGCGGTTGTGGCAATCCTTGCGGTGGGTGCCTCGGCGAAACCCAAGGAGGAAACGCCGCAGTATAAGACTGCGGAAGCCAAACACTTCACAACGGCGGAAGGAGTCGAGCTGAGTCCCGCTTTCGTAGACTATTTTTATGCCGAGCTGCGCGCCGAACTCACCAAGGCCAAGCTCGTGAACGAAGTCATTGGCGAGGGAGAAACAGTGGAAGATGCAGACGCTCCCAAATCACTCTTGATCAGCGGCACGATCACGGAATACAAAAAGGGAAGCGTCGTGAAGAGCGCCCTCATCGGCTTTGGCGCCGGCTTCAAAAGCCTAAGTATGGACGCCGACGTGGTTAGGCGAAGCGACAAGCAAAACTTGTGCGTCTTGCACGTACATGTAAAGGTTGATCCGAGGTGGAACGAAAAAGTCATGGCAAAAGGCGCCGCCCACCAGATGGTGAAAGAAATGAAGAAAGCTCTGGCTGAGGGAACGAAACCCGCCTGAAGTGTTGAAGGACGTTCTCATGAGGAAGATTTCACTTCGCCGCGCTACCACGATTGGACTCGTCCTAACATTTTGCTTCGACTGTTTGGCTCTGAACGAAGCGGCTTCTGTCACCAAGATGAAGCTGCACGGCTACCTCACGGGCCGAGCAGATGAAAACACCCTGTTGATTCTGGAAGACCGCATCGAGCTCACGCCTGCAAGCCGAATCCTCAGCAAGAGTGCCGCGGGCGAGCATTCCTTCAATCAACAAGAGCTCTCTCCAGGAATGTTGGCGGAAGCGGAAGGGCAGTGGCTGGACAAGCACCGGTTTTTTGCGGAAAAACTAACAGTCGAGCTTGAAGAAGATGGGAAGAAAATCCACGGCTCCGCGTACCTGCAGGAAGAACCTGCGGATTCTGCAAAAATTGCCGCCGGAGGACCAAGCGAGCTGAAGCTGGATGGCTACCGGCTTGCCCTTAGCAGCAATACAAAGCGCGCGTGGAACCCGGCGAAAGCGAGCGAAGGTCTGGCCGCAAAGACGCCCGCGGAAAATGGCGCGCTCGCGGGTTACCATGTGAAATATTCGGGGATGCGGCGCAAAGACGGACGGATCGAGGCGGAAGAAGTGGATTTAGGTCCTCCCGCTTCCGCCGACGACTACAAGATGCCACATAACCTGGAGATCGTCCCCGCCAAGGACGCCTTGACGGGAATCGACGTCCTCGAGTTTCGGCAAGGCATAAAGGTCCAAGGGCGAATGAAGCTGCTCGCGGAGCGAACTGTTCAAGAGTATGTTTCGCACCTCGGCGATTCTTTGATCCCGGAAGGCGCGAATGGAACCAGGCAGCCCATTGAATTTCGCTTTTTTGTTGTGGAAGACCCGGAAATCAATGCCGCGTCGTTGCCGGACGGAACCCTGCTGATCAATACGGGTTTGCTGGGCGCGGTCCAGAATGAAGCGCAACTCGCCTTTGTTTTGAGCCACGAAATGGCTCACGTGCTACAAGTGCACTATCGGCGCGAAGTGGAGGAGACACGCGGGACGCGCGTCGGATTGACGATCGCGGGGCTCGCTGCAGGCGCGTTCATCGGAAACGCCGGAATTTTCATGGCGCAAATTGGAATCGCCTCCGCGGTCAACGGCCACCAGCGAGAACTCGAAAATCAAGCGGACCGGCTTGGCCTGCAAAACGTCATCGAACACGGATACGATCCGTGCGAGGCGGCCAACTTTTCGCGTATCATCATCGATCGCCACGGCGACCGCACCACCAGCAAGCTTTGGTCGAATCATGAATCCAGCGTTCTTCGGGGTAGCTTTATGACCGTCCAGTTGATGCGTGAATATCCTGAAGGGCGATGGGACGGAACGAAGAAAAATACTCCCGCGTTTCAGTCAATGAAAGACGACCTGGGCCCCGTAAAAATCATGTAACGGAGCTCCGGTTTTGGGAGTTACTCGACCTCGCGCGAGCTGCAGACGCCCTTGGCACAGGCTGCCAAAAAACCTCGCTCGCACTTCGGTTGCAAGCGACTGCTCAACCTGACAAGTGAGGCAATTCTTTACATAGCGCGATTGAGATTGCAAAATATGAACACAAGCAAGCCAGGGTGGAGCTCCTCAAAGAGCTTAAGCTAGTCCAGCTCAAAATTCTCCTGCTCCAGGCTCTGTTCACCACGAGTGGAAAGATGTCTGGGAATCCCTGATAGGCGGGAGACTCTAGACATCGCAAGTCGCTGTTGCTGGCTGCCATCCAATTCGACACTCAAGCAGTTGCCGCGGCCGATTCGCCGAAGGACCTAACGGCCGCAGCTTCGTCTTCCCTAACGTCAAAGACTGTGTGCAGCTTAAAAAGCTGCATAACGGCCCATACTCTTTTCGTAGGATTGAGCAGCTTTAAGTCCCCTCGTCGCTTTCTCACGCTAACCAAGGAACCAATCAGGTACGCGAAGCCTGCGCTGTCGATGGAATTGACGCCGGCGAGATTAAGCAGAATCCGAGTATGTCCCGGGCTTAGCAGGTCGCTGATTAAATTTCTCAGTGAGGTACATTCTTCACCGAGGACAATCTCTCCACTGATGTCCACAATTGTGACGAAATCTACTTGTCGGATTGTCGTGGTCATTTTCATGTGCAATCTTTCTACAACGCTTTAGATCAACATGAACTGAGCTGGTCGCATCCCTCATTTGTGGACGAGAGAATGGCTTTTTGGTTCAGCGCGGTCTAGTGTCAAAAGTACCAAATGGCGTTGCCACAACTCGCTCGTCTGCACTGTAGAAGGCCCAAACCGTTTACCTTGCTTTAAGTAACGCCGTTACCGTTCAAGCGAAAGCGGCCTGATTGGCCGCGTTACCTAGACGGCGGCGCTCACTATTAGGGGTTTCCCTAGTTGTGATATGGCCGAGTGAAACCTAAAAATCGCTTTCGGGAAAGAGGCGCTCTCGACTCCACCATAGATGTCTCTAATGGTGTCGGGGCAAGCGTAACCGTCTTTAAAACCGAGAAGGAAATTCCCTGTTGCTGTGAGCACTGCACTCTTTATCCGACCGTAGTCCACTGATATCCGCTCAGATGGTTTCGCGGTGCGGTGAAGAGTTGAGGCAGCCATGAATACGAATCCGAGTTTTTTCAGTGCCGCACTCCGGTACTTGCTGGTGATGGTTTGCACGATTGCTCTCCTGCCAGGCGACGCGTTGGCTTATACGTCCTCCGCTCGCTTTGCACAGGCGCCCTCGCCACAGGAACAGGCTGCGAAGATTCCACCCGACCAAATGGACTCACTCGTAGCGCCGATTGCGCTCTATCCAGATACGTTGTTAGCCCAGGCCCTCGTGGCATCCACCTATCCTCTGGAACTGATTCAGCTCCAGCAATGGCTGGCGAAAAATCCGGGGCTGAAGGACCAAGCGCTGGCCGATGCCGTCTCCAAGCAGCCTTGGGACCCAAGTATTCAGGCCTTGGCCGGTCTACCAGAAGTGGTAAAGCGCCTGACGGAAAACATCTCCTGGACCACGGATTTGGGCAACGCTTTCCTGGCGCAGCAAGGCGATGTTATGGATGCCGCGCAGCGCATGCGCAAGAAAGCCCAGGACAAAGGCACTTTCAAATCCACCGAGCAACAGACCGTGGAAACGAGGGTTATTGAGAACAAGAGTGTAATCGTGGTTGAGCAGGCCAATCCGCAAGTAATATATGTGCCCTCGTATGATCCGGTGGTGGTGTACGGCCCACCGGTCTATCCCTATCCCTACTATCCTTACTATCCGGGATACTACGCCGCGGGGCTGGCCATCTCCTTCGGCGTCGGATTGGCTATGGGTGCTGGTGGGGAGGCGGCTGGGGCTGCGGCTGGGGCAATAACAACATAAACATCAACAATAACAATAATTTCGTACGCAACTCGAATATGGCGGCAACCGCCCGTCACAACTGCCATCGGGCGGGGGCGACCGCGGCAACCTTGGCGGAGGACGCGGCAACCGCCCATCGCAACTGCCGGCTGGCGGAGGGACGCGGAGATAACAACTGGAAGCACAATCCGCAACATCGCGGCGGTACTCCCTATAGGGACCGTGCAACTGCCGATAGGTTCGGCGGCACCACACGCGGGGAATCCCTGGCAAATCGTCAGACCGGTGCCCGGCAGCAACTTGGCCGACAGGGTGGCAATGTGGCAAGGCCTGGAGGCGGCGCCGGACTTGGCAGCGGCTCTGGTGTGGGCAACCGCTCTGGCGGCGGTGCCAAACAGCATTGGAGGCCGGGATCTCACTCGCGGCGGAGGAGGAAACCGGGATGCTTTTGGTGGCGGTTCCAGGGGTTCCAACGGATTCAACGGATCGAGCGCGCGCGCGAGTGGCAACCGCGGCGCCTCCAGCATGGGATCTCGGGGCGGGGGCGGGAGTCGCGGCGGCGGCGGTGGCCGGCGCAGATAATCGCAGCAGATCGCGCGAATGAAATCATAGGAGCACTGACATGAAATCAATGCTTGCAAGTCGAAATCTCTCGAAGCGAATTCCGGTCGCCGTTGCCGTGGCGTGTTCTTGTCTGACGTTGTCTGTGTTGTTTGCGGCGCAAGAATCCCCTCTAAATACAGCCCCAACGGCCACGAAACCCGCTCGTGTTCCCGCCGGCGCAAAGATCTTTGACACTCCACAGCAGGCCGCGGATGCGCTCATCGCGGCAGCCGAAAAGTTTGACGTGGACGCTCTCGAAGAAATCTTCGGCCCCGCGGGTGATGACATCGTACTTTCCGGTGAATACCCCCAAGACCGGCAGCGCGGTCTTGACTTTGCTGCGGAGGCCCGCGAAAAGAAAAGCGTGTCCATCAGTCCAAAGACGGGGAACCGCGCATTCCTCATTGTGGGCAATGAGGAGTGGCCATTTCCGGTCCCCATCGTGAAGGTGGGGGCGAAGTGGACCTTCGACGCCGATGCCGGCCGCCAGGAGCTCTTCAACCGTCGCATCGGAGGCAATGAGCTGGACGCCATTGACATCTGCCACGGGTATGTGGACGCGCAGTACGAGTACGCATACCAGAAACGCCAAGGCTACGACGTGAATCAGTATGCCCAGCGCATCGTAAGCACGCCCGGCAAGCAGGATGGCTTAGCCTGGCAAGACCCGGACGGCAGTTGGAGCGGTCCAATCGGAGAATCTATTGCGAAGGCGATCGAGCAGGGCTACAACGCTGGTGCGGAACCCTACCATGGCTACTTTTTCAAGATCCTGAAAGGGCAGGGACCTGCCGCGCCTCTTGGCCAGATGGACTACATCGTGGAAGGCGTGATGATCGGGGGCTTCGCGCTGGTTGCAGCGCCAGCCGAGTACGGGGAAACCGGAATCAAGACTTTTATGGTCAGCCAGGACGGTGTCGTCTACCAGAAGGATTTCGGGCCGGCCACTCTAAAAGAGTTGATCCAGATGGAGCGCTTTAACCCTGATAAGTCCTGGACTCCGGTACTCGGCGAGTGAGGTGTATCCGGGTCAAAAGCCCCGCAGTCCAGAAACCGCGTTGTGGGAAGTTACCCGAGGAACGGGCCTGAGATTCCCGGACAGCTCACCAATGAAGCTATGATAGTCATTAAGCGAAGAATTAACTAGTTTCCCCGAGTGGAGCAGCATCGATGACGATAACGTGTGAAAGGGATTGTTCTGCGGGCCATAAACACCACCTTTTAAAAGAAGATTTATACTAGATGGTGTTGCGTCGACCGGTTGAGCTAACAGCTGTTACCGTGCAAGTCGAAATCGGGCCGACATTGTTAGAGATGTCCGGTATGGCGACTTACCATGACTTAGCGCGAAGCGGAAGATGGGGGTGTTAGTTTTGACAGTGCCAATGCCAGGGTTTCCGGCGCATGATGAGCGAGCGTGCTTTTTCCTAGGAGTTTACATGAAAAAGTCCCTAACCCTCCTCGCCGCGCTATTTCTATGTGTAACGGTCGCCGCCGCCGACTCCAAACCGCAGTCAGGAGACATTCTTTCGCACACTTCTGTCGCGTGTGGCACGAAGAAATCCAAGAAACAGGACATCGATCTGCTGTGCCAGCAGTATGTCGTCCGCTCCGGCACCACCGACTACACCATTCGTCAACCGAAACCCTCCGAACAGGCCATCATTCCGTTAAACACAGCAATCGAGTTCAAGCTCGACAAGAATAAAATGAAGTTCAAGGCCGAGGGAAAATCGTTCGAATTCATCGTTATCTCCCAGGCCGCTGCGTCTTCTCCCGCCGCCGCACCGGCCTCTTCTGCTCCTAATCATCAGTAGCTCAGGAGCGGTCTTAGAAGATGAGGATGAGTGTCTTGGCGGCGCATCTTCCACCCTGGATCGCAACTCCACAACCAGCCCGCCGAAAGTCAACTCCTGTTAACGCCGTTATCAGAAACTTGATTCTCATTGTCCGGGAAGGCGACTTACCAGGATTTGTGCCTTGGCAGTTTTAGTCAAGCGGAAGGAGAAAATGGATACCTACGTATACTGCGAACACGACCAAACCGACGATACAGATTATCAACCAGACCCTAACATCCGTTGACTCGCTAGATTTGCCGGACTGGCCCAGCATAATTCCGCCTTGCTCCTACCTGTACTCAGCTATGTACCTCGAAAACCATCACTTAAAAGCTAATACAACTGCTTAGGTTCTCGTGGAAAGTGTCAAATATACCAGTACCCCATGAGTTTCAGCAGGGAGCACAAAAGGAGAGTAGGGGTTCCGTGGGAATTCCACATCTCCGGTAAGGCGACTTCCCAGGACCTAGGCTTCGCACTGCTAGTTTTGACAATAGACTCGCTTCTATGAATCAGAAAAGATTCCCGCTGCCCGTATCCCGTCCGATTCCGATCCTTTTTTACGAAATTTGAGCAGTGGAAGAGATCGCCCAGCAAACAGTCCTACTTGAATACGCAAAGGAGCGTTCTAAATGAGACTAAAGATGATTGCCTCCATTCTCAGCGTAGCCGTGGTGTCCGCATGCTTATGCTTTGCCGCGGACGACAATGAAGAAAAACGAGATAAAACCCGCAAGATGTCAGCCGAGGCCTTGCAGGATTTGTACAAGCTGGAACCTACTTCTCAAGCAGCTATCCAGAAAGCGGCGGGATATGCCGTTTTCGATAATATGGGGGTGAACGTGTTGTTGTTGAGCACAGCACGCGGTTCAGGCCTGGCCGTCAATAACAAGAGCAAGCAAGAAACCTTCATGAAGATGGGTTCAGTCGGTGCCGGCCTGGGCATGGGAGTGAAAGACTATGTAGTGGTCTTCATCTTCGAAAACGACAAGGCGCTGACACAATTTCTGAATTCAGGCTGGTCCGGTTCAGCGCAAGCGGACGCTGCGGCCAAAGCAGGCGATAAGGGCGGAGCTCACTCGGGAGCGGCTGAGGTTGCCCCGGGGGTATGGGTCTACCAGATCACGAAGAATGGCCTCGCACTTCAGTTGACCTTGCAGGGTACGAAGTACTACAAGGACGACAAACTGAATAACGCGGCTAAATCATAGCAGTAGGTCACCAACGGGGTCAGGGCAACGCAATTCTCTGCGATGAGCACCTGCAATGCTGACTTGTCGCCTTTCTCTTTCCCACTCATCGTGTCTTCATACTGCGGTCTTGTTGCAGCCTCGGGTAGAACTTTTTCGCTATGACGTAGAAGCGCGCCGATTCGACGCATACCTACCCGGTCTCTCGCCAGGTCCTGTCGATTTTTCATTCGACCGCAAATGGATCACCTACGTTTTGTATCCAGAGATGACTCTTTGGCGAAGCAAATTGGACGGAAACGAAAAGATGCAACTTACCTTCCACCGGTTCGAGCATCTGGACCGAGATGGTCGCCTGACGATGCCCAAATCGTTTACACCGATTTGCAGTATGACCCTACCTGGAAAATCGGTTTGGTCTCCCGGGCAGGAGGCAGTTCGCAAGTTCTCCTGCAGGACGATATCAACTTGGGGGATCCAAACTGGATGCCAGACGGAAAATCCATCGTTTTTGCAAAATTTGACAGAATGGGCAAAGGAGCGCTTCATCAACTGGATTTGAAGACCAAAGAAGTCTCCAGCATCTCCGATTCCGAAGGACTCTTCTCTCGAATTTTGCCAGGAACAAAACCCTTTATTTTGAGAATCACGGTCACTGGACGATAAGTCGTGCGTTATCGGACTTGTGGTTTTCGGCTCGGTTCACTCGTCCGGTCATACGGGAAGGGTCTCGTAAATCTTTGACCCGCAGTATCGGGATAGTGCGAAACCGCGTTCCGGCATGCGAGGGGGAAGGACGTTAGGGAGTGGGAACGCTGGCAGTCGGTTGCGGTTGGTTTTCGAGTTGAGCCAGTTCTTCGCGCAGGCGCGCCGCTTGGGCGCGATACTCTGCCGCCTCGGCATGGTACTTGACGGCGGGAACGCTGCCGGCCGCATTGAAGAGCTTGGTGATGGCATCGTTCTTGCCTCTGCCCGTATGTTCGAGTTGGTCGGCAAGATCGTCTTGGTTTTGTGCGTCGCCTTCCAATCCGGCAATACGGCGCTGAAGATCATCGATCTTTGCCCAGCGCTGAGCGCGGGCGATCGCAGCATCGGTGACGGTGTTGTTGGCGGCGTCCCAATTTCCCGGGCCGCGAATCTCCAGAACATCTTTGAACGCGTCGAGATTGATGGCGCCGCGCCGATTGCCAAGATCGGCAGACATGCGGTACCAAGTCACGGCCCTGGCGTCGTCGGGCTTTACGCCTTGGCCGAACTGATACATCCAGCCAAGCTGATTTTCTGCGTTGCTGTTGCCGTGCGCCGCAGCTTCGACGTACCAAGCCATGGCCTTGGCATAATCGGTTTGCACGCCGAGGCCATTTTGAAACATATAGCCGATGTTTTCCTCGGCGTCGTTGCTGCCATGTTCCGCGGCTTTGTAAAACCAGCCAAGAGCCTCGGCGTAATTCTTTGGCTGGACCCATCCTTCTTCAGCGAAGAAGCCTAACTGGTTTTCGGCGGCGGAATTGCCGTGTCCCGCCGCGCGCAGATACCAAGTATGCGCTTGAGCATAATCCTGCTTCACTCCACATCCGCACTGGTAAAAGTAGCCGACTTGCTTTTCCGCTTGGGGCAGATTTTGGTCCGCCGCTTTGCGGTACCAATCAAAGGCCTGTTTGTAATCGCGCTTGACGCCATCCCCATCCTCGAACATGCTGCCCACATTATATTGCCCCAGCGCATAGCCCTGCTTCGCTGCGGAACGATAGTAGGCAACGGCTCTCTTGTAATCCCGCGGCACGCCAAACTTATGTTGGTACATGTAGCCTAGTTGATTTTGAGCCGGAGCAAAGCCCTGGTTCGCGGACTTCGTAAACCAGAGGAGCGCCTGACCGTAGTCTTGAGGAACACCGACGCCGCTAAAAAAATGGTTCCCGAGGGCGAACTGCGCCTGCGCATCTCCCGCAACGGCATGCTCGCGAACAGAATAAAAGTCATCGTCCGGAAGTGCTGTCGCGTGGCTCGATGTCTGGACCGGTGCCTGAGCTCGCGCCGAGGAAAGCAGTGTGAACATGAAGAAAACAGCCACCGTGGCCCTCGTTAGAACTCTCATGGACGCGTCTCCCTGTCGAGAAATTGCAGAAACAATAACCAAGAAGGACAGAAAAGGAACGGCGGCTCGCTACCTGATTCGACTCGCTCCGCTGCCGCATTCCGCCACTCACCGCAGTCAAATGCCGACGCTAACAGGCTGGCAGGCGGAAACGCATATAGCTATGGGCCACTAGTGCTAGAGGGGCAGAATGTGACCAATATTGTAAGTGCGGGTACCCATTAATGTCGGGATCCTACTATCGCCATTGCGGGAAGGGAGAGAAGAGTTTCTGAGCGAGTGGTTGGCAACTCGGAACTTATCGCTGGTCCACGTTCCAAAGTCCTTCTAAGTCTTGCGATCTCAGATGGTCCGGCGCAACGCTATCAACGGGATTGACACTGACAGCCTGGAGAGCGGGATGAGGAGGGGCAGGTCTGGTTATCAGCGTGAAAACGCCAAAGCCCATCAAGCGCTATCAGTTGACGCCGAAAATCGACGAAGCACTGATGGATGTGTAACTCATGATTAAGAAGACGGGAGCCAATCAAACACGATCGGAAAAACTCAATGATCGTGCCAGTCCGGACTGGTCAGTTCCATCCGCCAGTTGGGGCCACTGCCATACAGCGGACCTTCTGATTTGGCGAAGGACGGGGCATCGCCGCCGATAATCCAGACGTGGGTGTCCTGGGGCTGCTTGCCGACAATCGGCGCCACCACTCCTGCGACGCCTCCGATATCGACCTTTACGACATAACGCGTAGCTTTGTGGGAGGAGCCTCCGGCCGAGACCGACTCCTCGCCGTCGGGAGAGATCAAGAGTTTCACCAGCCGGGGTTTCGGCGCGGCTGCCACCATGGAAAGTGTCGTTAGCGGAACGTCGGGCCGGATGTTCTTCAGCAGCGTAATAACCATGCCGTTGCAGACGTTGGGCGGAAGTTTGAGCCGGTCGGTCACGGTCTTCTCTTTGCCGTCGTTGTCCGTATAGTGGACGGTGACCTGGCCCGTTAGGCCGTCCACCAAGACATCCATCGGTTGTTTGAATGCGGGGCCCTTTTGGACTTGATGATCGCTTATGAGCCGGAAAATACGGCGCTGAGAAAAGACGACGGTTTCTTCATTTATCGAGCCGTCCTTGAAGCGAAGAATCGTGTGGCTAGTCACGCGATCGCCACGGGCGAACTGCGTTGAATCACCCTCGGCGAGGATGTTCCCTTCGAGCGTGCGAAGCACAAGGAACCCGCGTTCCACGCCCTCTGTGTATTGCACCGCCACCGGCGACTGCGACAGTACTGGGGAAGGGAGCAGGAGGGCCCACGTTACTAAGAGGAGGAGTGCCAAGGACCGGATACGTTTGACCATCAAACCATCATACTCTCACTACGGTGCTCAAACGGTAGGAAGCGCGTTTGTCAACTCCTGATTAATCGGGGCCTCTCCAAATAAGGCTGGAGGTGGTTTAGGCCAGCGAAACATCGTCTAGTATTTTCAGCGCTTCCGCTGCTTCATTCTGTGACGCAACAAGTTTGACTCCTTCGACGGCGTTCGATACGAACCAGTCCAACCTTTGAGAGTCTTCCAAAGTGCTCAACTATGTAGTTCGCGATTACCAACCCATCTGGCGCATACGCTCCAGGATGAGTCCACTATAGCGATTCATGTGATCGGGCCGTCGCTTCAGGGGCAATGGCAGAATTGCGGCGAGTCGGGCCGCTTGTTCCCGGTCAATCTTCCGGGATGAAATTCGGTAGTAGTAGCTGCACGCCGACTCCGCACCGTAAACTCCAGGGCCCCATTCGACTACGTTGAGGTAGAGTTCCAGAATGCGCTGCTTGCCGAGGACAAATTCGGCCACCGGGACAAGTGTAAACTCGGCGCCCTTGCGGAGAATGGACCGGCCGGTGCCGAAGAACAAGTTTTTTACCAGTTGCTGCGTAAGCGTCGACCCACCGCGAATGCGGCCTCCTTCCATATCCTCTTCAGCAGCGATTTGCATCGCGTGCCAATCGAATCCGTGATGCTGGTAGAAGCGCGCGTCTTCCGCTGCGATCACGGCGTGCTGAAAATCCGGCGATATTTGGCTCAGCGGAACGAATTCGTATCGTTCGTGATAAGGCTTGCTGTGAATCCATGACTGCAAGCGGCGCTCCATGTGCACCGCGGTCGTCGGTGGGTCGATCCACCGAGCAGCGACTAGCATCAGCGCAGCAAGCGACCAGAGAAGCACCACTCCGATGAGAAACCATCGAATGAAAGAGCGGAGCGAGAATTTCCGATGAGAGGCGTGAGGGTCGGCCACCTGAGCGGGCTCGCCATTGAGCTGAATGGGGAAGTCTTCCGCGCGGTCTTTCGGGGGTGGGTCTGGATTTTCAGTCACGCTTCAGAATAATCGTTTGGGCTGTTTTGACATAGCGCCCGATTACTCGGCGTTAATCAGGTACTGGTCTGGCTGTTCCACGGTGAGGAAGCCCAAGTCACTCGTTTCGATACCTAACAAGCAGACGCGGAGAGCTCACACGGAGAGGCAGCGCCACGCGTCAGTCCTGCATCACACACCCCGAAAGCGGGTAACTAGTGCGGGAGTAAACCGATGTACTACTACCCTTTGAATGTCTTAAATGGTGGCGCAAATGAAAAACGTGCCTGTGGTGATGTGTTTCTGTCTGCTGGGGGGATGTGGAATGAGCACTATTCCTTCGACGGCGAATAACGTGCTAATGAAAGGCGGGCAATGGGAGTTTATGGTTAAGGCAGAAGATGGTGCTGCTGCTACTTATTATGAGGCCAATATGCCCGCAACGAATGTGGGATTCAATGTGGCAAATGCCCAGATTTTTCAGCCGTCGCAATGGACCGGGCCAAATACGCAGCCAATCTTCTGTGGTGGTTACTTCCTGGACGGAAATATAAGTGGAGCAAAACTCGACGGCAAAATTGCGGGAGGCTTCCCACTTTCGCAGTTCGCTTCCTTCTCTGGGGAACTTGACGCGGATGGACAATCCATCTCGACCGGCCAGTACTCCGGCGGAACCTGCCGGGTAAATGGCACACTCAACACGACGGCAGCATTTACGGGCTACACTGTGACCCCGCTGAACGGCATGTTCACAGGAACGCTGACGAGCAGCCTGCATGGCGCCACTGTGGTGGCCATTTCGTTTACACAGAATGGCGACTTTACGATCAGCGCGACAGGCACTTCCGTAGAAAACGGGGTGACCTCGGCCCTCACAAGTGCGACGGGACAAAACAGCATTGTCGTTGGCGCGACGCCTCTTTTTCGCGGGCACTGCGACGAATGTCAACGGGAGTTCTCAGTTTGGTGCATTCGGACATCTAAATCCGTTGGCAACCCAACTGATGATTGAGATCGATAACGGTTCAGATTCGCTAATCGGAACGCTGACGAAGCACTAAGCCAAAATCGACCATTCTCGTTTGCAAAGTTTGTAAACCCGTGCAAACACCCGGCAAATATCCGCCTTGAACGAGTAGGCTACGCCGAAGCCGAGCGTCGAATCAGAAGTCGTCCCACACATCTCCATACGCGTAAGTCTCGGCGGTCGCTATGGGATTAAAGGACCCTCCACCTACAACCAGTACGCAGAAAATTCCATCCGGTAGTGACATCGCCGTTGCGGTGTGTCCCGCACGACCGAATTCCATGCCGCCTGTCTTAGTGAAAGAATTGGGCGTTAGGTCGTAGAGTTCCGCCGTGGCGCTACTATTGCCGCCCCCAGCTATCAGCACAGTGCCGTCCATAAGCAGCGTCGCCGTGTGTAAATCTCGGGCTTCGGTCATTGACCCGGTAGGTACAAACAACCCCGGAGATGGGTTATAGACTTCGGCAGTAGCTGTGAGCTGCAAATCACTGCTACCCATAACGGGACTTTCCCCGCCGGTGATCAGCACCGTGCCGTCATCGAGCAGCGTCGCCGCGTGTTCTTCGCGAGCCGTTGTCATACCACCTGTGGTGGTGGTGAAAATACCTGTTGCCGGGTCATAGAGCTCTGCTGTCGAAGTTGGTATGGATGAATCAAGTGGGACGCCACCTACGATGAGCACTCTTCCGTCTTTCAGCAAGGTGGCAGTGTGCCGAAATCGCGCGACGGCCATGCTTCCCGTTTGAGTAAAAGCGCCAGTACTTGGATCATAGAGTTCGGCCGTGGCAGAGCCCTTTCCACCCACTCCTTGATCTCCACCGCCAGCAATCAGAACCTTTCCGTTCGTAAGCAGCGTCGCTGTGTGCCCGCCGCGCGGGATACTCATATTGCCGGTCATGCTGAATGAGCCCGCGCCGGGGTTGTAGAGTTCCGCAGTGTTCTGCGCTTGCGCACCCACGCCCTGACAGTCGGAAGTGTCTCCAAACCCTCCGACCACTAATACATTTCCGTTCTGCAACAATGTGGCGGTGTGAGCGTAGCGCGGTGCAGCCATTGATCCCGTTGGAGTAGAGGCGGAAGCATAAGTATCGTACAGTTCTGCCGAAACGATACCGCCGACGCAACTGGGGTCAGAGGCTTTGTTAGCGCCCCCGGCTATCAGCACCTGCCCATTGTTTAGCAGGGTGGCGGTGTGAAAACCTCGCGCCGTTTGCAGACTCCCCGTGGGAAAAAATGAAACGAACGCAGTAGTTACGGAAATTGTGGCGCTCGCAGAGACCGTCGTGTCTGCTACGCTGGTGACGATTACATGATAGAAACCTTCAGTGCTCGGTGCAGTATATGAGCCAGCCCCATTTATAACTCCCCCGCCTGCCTCCTCAACACTCCAGGTCACACCTGTATTGGTCAACCCCGCGACACCAGCCGTGAAGATCTGTGTCCCACCGGGAGCCAGCATGACCTGCGAAGGAGAAATCGTCAATTGGGACAGCTGAACTGCCACGGCAGCGATACCCATGAAAGCTGGATTCGCCTTACTCGTAGCCACGACATGGAACGTGCCCCAGCTATTTGGCGGAGCTGTATAGAGACCCGTGCTGTCGATCGTCCCGCCAAAGCTTTCTTGCACGCTCCAGGTGACTGCGGTGTTAGTCGTTCCCGTGACGGTAGCCGTAAAAGCTTGTGTCGCGCCACCCAACAGAGTGACGCTATTGGGTGCGACCGTAACCGTTACGAGCGGAGCAGGTGGTGGGGCAGGCGAGATCGGTGGTTGCGAAGAAGTTGAACCCCCGCCGCATCCCCAGACGCCGACTACCGCGGCGATAACCAGTGCAACAGCACTCGGATGAAACCTCACATTCGTGATTGATCTAGATCGATCAAGTGTACGTGTATTTTGCACGATTAACCTCAAAGCTACGATCGATAGGATCAGAAAGGTCGCAACCATCAGAGTAAAAATCCGCCCGAAGCAGATCGCAAGTTGCCCTCCGGGCATCGCTCCGCCAACATTGGCGCGAAGCATCTTGAGGGGCAATGGCGGGGGCATGGTTTGTACCTGTTCTAGCTCTGATCGTTCAGCCCTTTGAATTCAGGGGAGTTGCAGGAGATACACGTTTCTTCCGGCACATATTCCTTCGACCTTGAGTATTTGGTGATAGACTCCCCGCAAGCTCGAGCCCTGCTATGGAAGCCCCTCTACGAACGCGCAAAACGCGCTTCGGCGCCTTCGAAGTCGACTTGCGTTCGGGCGAGTTGTACAAACACGGCACCCGCCTGAAGCTTCAGGACCAACCCTTCCAGGTGCTTGCGCTTTTGCTCGAGCATGCCGGCGACGTAGTTACGCGCGAGGATATCCAACAGAAACTCTGGGCTGCAGACACTTTTGTTGACTTCGACACCGGTCTGAACAGCGCCATCAAGAAGCTGCGCGACGTCTTGGCCGATTCGGCCGAGGAACCCCGCTACATCGAGACTCTCCCTCGGCGCGGCTATCGCTTCATCGCTCACGTTGAAAACGGTGACCTGCCTGCTCCAGTTCCCATCGAAAAACGCCTTGCGACTGTTCCCCGCGTCGGGCCAAAGCCTGAACTTTCGAACAAACGCCGCATCATCGTGGCGGCTGGTGCCGCCACCTTGCTCATTGTTGCCGCCCTCATTACGTGGCGTGTCTTTTTGGCTAGGCCCGTGCTGACCCAGACCGACGTCATCCTCCTAGCGAGCTTTGTCAACAAGACGGGTGATCCCATCTTTGACAACTCTCTGGACAAAGCACTCGAAGTCAAACTTACCGAGTCCCCCTTCTTGAGCCTTTTACCGGATGCAGACGTCCGCGAGACTCTGCGCACGATGCGTCATGATCCGAATGAGCGCGTAACACAGGAATTGGGCATCGAAATGTGCAAGCGCAAGGGGCTCAAAGCCGTCGTCGTGCCCGAGATTGCGGCCTTTGGCAGCAAATATCTAATCACCCTGGAAGCGATCGACGCGCGGAACCAAAAGGTCATCGCGCGTCGTCAAGAGGAAGCGGAGACCAAGGACCAGGTGATCGCTGCGCTGGGCAAAGCAGGTTCGCAATTACGGAGGCGATTGGGCGAAAGTCTGAGCTCTCTCGAGAAGTACGACACTCCTCTTGATCTTGCGACTACCGGTTCGCTCGAAGCGTTGCAAGCTTATCGAGCAGGGCAGACGCTGTATCGTTCCGGAAAGCGGCGCGAGGCGATTCCTCTTTTTGAGAGGGCCGTCGAGCTGGATCCGCAGTTCTGTTCTGCATATGCGGGACTTGGAAGCGCCTATCACAGCATTGGTGACGAGGAAGCCTCCAAAAAGAGTTTTGCAAGGGCCTTCAAACTAAAGGATAGCCGGCTTACGCAAGAAGAGAATTTTGAGACTACCGCGCGTTACGAGGACGCTGTCACAGGCAATCTGGAAAAAGAAATCGCTGTGGCCGTTCTGTACAAGCAAGCGTATCCCCGCAGCGTGAGCGCTTACAACCTGTTGGGTATCGCTTACGCGAAACTGGGCCGAACGGAAGAGGCCCTGCAAGAATTCAACTGGGCCATCAACAATTCGCCCGTCCCTTCTTCTGCGACCTATTCCAATGCCAGTCAGGCGCTGATGATCATGGGCCGGTTTGACGATGCCAAGGAAATGCTTGACCGATGGCGGCAGAAAGGATCCCTGATCCCATTTCAGATATCAATTCGCTACCGGATCGCATTTATCGAGAAGGACGCCGCGACGATGGAACGGCTTGCCCGCGAAACCCCAGCGGATGATACGTCCTGGCTCCATTTGGAAATGCAGCTCGCATTTTTGCGCGGCGATTTTAGTAAACTCCGCTCGCTCAGCGAGACTCTGGTTCAGCAGCAGAATCGAGCGAATCGGAAGGAAAACGCTGCCTACGAGCTTGCCTGGCATGCCCGGATGGAATCCTACTTGGGAAGCTATGCCTCGGCGCGCGAGCTATGCCGCCAGGCTGAAGAGACAAGTAAAGACAGTGCTTTATGGCTAGAGCAGTGTGCGGTAGCGCTGACGGATGCTGGTGAAGTCACGCAGGCCGAAGCATTAGCAGCGAAACTGGATCGGCTGCTTCCTGAGGACACATTGAACCAGAAGATCTGGCTGCCCATCATTCGTTCCATGATCGAACGCGAGCGAGGAAACGGCGTCAAGGCCGTGGATGTGCTCGCCCCGGTCACGCAACACGAGCAAAGCGTAGTATTTGTACCGCTAGCGGTTCTTTATCGCCGTGCCCAAGCTTATGAAGCGGCAGGAGAGCATGCCAAGTCTGCTGCAGATTTCGGGAAGGTCATCTCTCATCGTGGATGGCCCGAATGGGAAATATTTGCCCCGCTCGCGCAACTCGGACTTGCGCGGGCCAATGCCACCCAAGGGGACCGCGACAACAGCCGCAAGGCCTATGATGATTTCTTCACGACTTGGAAAAACGCGGATCCGGATATCCCGATACTCCACCAAGCCAAAACCGAATATAAGAAACTCACTGCAACCCCATCCGTCGCCTCATCGGCATTAGGAAAAATGCAATAGGCTCCTTTTTCTAAAGTACTCATCCCTGATGCAATCGCTTGAAGTCTGACGTGCGATTTCCTAAGCGCTGAGCGCGGCCAGCTGGCTCTTGTGGAACGTACTGTTTTCATTTCCCTGACGGGTCAAAGGCGCAGTCGGGAAATTGCCTTTGATTGTGGCAAGATCACGACGCACTCAGAAGTAATTCCACTTGCCTGTGTGGTCGAATAATCCGAAATTAGCGCATTACAACAAATTGCATTCAAGGAATTCCAGGCGGTTTCCCCAGGGGTCTTCGGCGAAAAAACGGTGCGCGCCGGGCAGCGAATCATCTTCAGTGATCTTTACAGCGTGGGCGAGCAAAGTTTCACGCAGTCCGCCGAGATCCGCGACGGCGAAAGCAGGATGTGCCTTTTTCGCGGGCTGGAACGGTGTTTCGACCCCGATGTGAATCTGTTGCTCGCCGCACTGGAACCAGCAGCCACCCCGCGCGCGAAGCGAGGGCGGCTTTTCGATTTCGTGCAGCCCGAGAATCGCGCCGTAAAATTCGCGAGCGGCGGCCTCGCACCCTTTTGGCGCGGCCAACTGCACGTGGTCGATGCGGGTAATCACGGCGGTCCTCCCAAGATTAGAATACCTTTAACAAGTAGTGCTGTGCCTTTGCGCAGGGAATTATCCACCAAGCGCGTACGCCTCACTGCTTGCTTGACGTGTTCTTGACTCGCGGTTACGCTTCCGACTCAGGATTTGTGCCCCAGGAGTTCGGCGTAACGGCTGACGAACAGGTACTCGTGGCAGACACACCTCTGCAGGTTGTTGGTCGAGAAGAAGACAAGACGGAAGAGCAAATTTCCGTCGCCGGAGTGCTGGTCAACGCGCTCAAAAGCGCCGTGGCGGACGTGCAGGATTACGCCATGCTTTGCGGCCGCACGCTAGTCGCCCTGGTCACCCCTCCGTATTACCTTCAAGACGTTTTGCAGCAGATGGACAGCATCGGCGCGGGCTCGCTCCCCATCATATTGCTATCGGGCTTTTTTATAGGCGCGGTCATGGTGTTGCAGACGGGGGCGCAGTTCACTCGCTTTGGCCAGACCTCGCTGACCGGCGACGTGGTGGCCATCGCACTTGTCCGGGAGTTGGGGCCTTCGCTTACAGGGTTGCTGGTGACGGGCCGATGCGCGACGGGCATCGCTTCCGAGCTTGGCTCGATGCTAGTCACCGAGCAAGTGGATGCCATGCGCGCGATGGGGACGAATCCCGTCCGGAAGCTCGTGGCGCCGAGGGTCATTGCGACTCTGCTTACGCTGCCGCTACTGACGGCGATGACCGATTTCATGGGCTTGCTCGGCGGCTGCGTCGCGTCGGTTTTTTCGCTGCGACTCACCGCGGTCGAATTCTGGCGCCGCGCGATTGATGCTCTGGACTTTGCGGACTTGATGCAAGGATTTACCAAGCCGTTTTTTTTCGCGTTCATCCTCGCCACCATTGGCTGTTACAAAGGGCTCACCGTTCGCGGCGGCACCCAGGGAGTCGGCCGAGCCACCACTCAGGCGGCCGTGCTGTCTTCCGTGATGATCATTGTGGCTGACGCGTTTCTAACGAAAGTGGCCTTGTACTTCGCGAACAGGCTTTTCTAGGACCTGTTTGGGCCCCATCCGACTTCAGCATGCATAAATCGTTTCGTAACCTCCCAGCACCAGAATTACCGTTATAATGTCGGCCACACGCCCGATGCCAACCACCGTCACATTGAATCCCGACTCCAGTCCGACCATCAAATTTGACGGGGTACGCATCGGCTTCGAAGGAAGAGATATTCTGCGAGCCGTTTCGTTTCAGGTGCAAGAGCGGGAAACCCTGGTTCTGTTAGGCGAAACAGGGATGGGCAAGACGCTTTCGCTCAAGCTGGCAGCCGGTCTTCTCCGGCCCAGCAGGGGTAACATTCAAGTGCTCGGCCGGGATGTATCCAGCATGACGGAGCGCGACTTGCTCGCCTTCCGCCGGCAAGTCGGCTTTGTCTTTCAAGAAGGCGCGCTATTTGATTCGATGACCGTCGGGGAAAATGTGGCCTACCGCCTGCACGAAGACAGAGTGAAAGACGATGAGGTCGAAGTGCGCGTGCGCGAGGTGCTGCGCTTCGTCGAACTGGAACATACCCTGGATCTGTTTCCGTCCGAACTCTCTGGAGGAATGCGGCGGCGCGTTTCCATCGCGCGAGCATTGATCAACCAGCCTCCAATCGTGCTCTATGACTCTCCAACGGCTGGCTTGGATCCGGTCACGTCGCAAACGATCATCACGCTTATTCTTCGCCTGCGCGATGTCTTCGGCGTTACGGCGCTGCTCGCGACGCAACGTCTACAAGATGGCTTCGCGCTCGCGAACTTTCGCTTTGACGCCGCATCCAAACGGGTTGTGCACGACGTGTCCAACGGAAATGCCGCAGGCGCAGCTAAAATGGCGGCGACTCGTTTTCTGGTCTTGCGTGACGGCGGGGTTTATTTCGAGGGCGGTCAGGAAGAACTTGCGGATACGAAAGATGAATATCTGAAGCGCTTTCTCGTGTGAATTGGCGTAGTCGGTTGGACGATCGAAAGGGAGGGAAGGAAAAATGGCGCAGCGCAAACAACTGACGTGGATGGAACTGCGCGTGGGGCTTTTCGTGTTGGTAGGCCTGGCGGTTTTGGCTGCCGGCATTTTCTACGTGACGGGGGGGGAATCGTTCGGACCGAAATACCGGCTCATCACCTATCTGCCTGACGTTTCGGGACTCGTGCACGGAGCTCCGGTGCGATTGAACGGCGTGGAAATTGGGAACGTCGAAACCATTAAGCTGGCGCCTCACGTTCGAGGCCAGGTGCGGCCGAAAAACAGAAACATCGAAGTCGTGATGCGTCTCAGCAAGCAGTACGATAGCGACATTCTGACGGATTCCGCCGCTAGCCTTGTCACGGAAGGGTTGCTGGGGAACCGGTACGTCAACATCAGCCTGGGAGTCACAGGTGTACCTCTGAAGGATGGGCAAGAAGTGCCTGGAGTGGAAGAATCGGGGATGAAGGAAGTGATGGACCGAAGCGTGGACGTGCTGGGAAATCTTCAGACGCTCTCGGAAGATATTCAGGGAGTGGTGGACGGAGTAAAGGCGGGGAAAGGTACGGTCGGGAAATTGCTCGTCGATGAGCAAGCTTACAATCATCTGAACAGCATCCTTTCGAGAGGCGAAGTGATGCTTGCGAATATTCAAGCTGGACAAGGAACTCTCGGAAAATTGGTAGCGTCGGACGAAATGTACAACAAAGTGGACAAGGGCTTGGACAACGTAAACGTAATACTGACCGATGTGCGTTCGCAGAAGGGAACCATCGGAAAGTTGCTCTACGATCCCTCGCTCTACGACCAAGCGAAGCAAGCGATATCGAACGGCAACGCCGTCATTGGTGATGTCCGTGCAGGTAAAGGTACTCTGGGCAAACTGGCTACGGACGATACGCTTTACACCAAGATGCGGGAAGCCACCGAAAATGTGGCTAACGCGACCGCCAAACTGAATGACAATACGACCACCGTGGGAAAACTCTTTTCCGATCCGAGGCTCTATGACAATTTGAGTGGCCTGACGGGAGACATGCGATTGCTTATCGGAGAATTCCGACAGAACCCCAAGAAATTCTTGCACATCAAAGTAGCCGTTTTCTGACGCGTTGGATTCCGCAGTTACGGTGTGCCGCACTTTGCCAGTTATGGCGGGGTATGTTGTAATGCTTTTGTAACAAAGCAGGCATACGCTGAGTTGCCGGATCGGTTCTCGCAAAGAGATTCATGGAAAATCAGGACATCGTACAAAAGCAGCCGCGGATAGAACCGGGCAAATCCACACTTCCACAACCCGGAAAACCAGTACCGAGCCGCGCGTACCCAGGTGCGCTTATCGTCGTGGAAGGCACCGACGGATCGGGCAAAAGCACACAGCTTTACTTGCTGAAGCGCTGGCTGGAAATTGGTGGATATCGCCTCCATTTTACGGAGTGGAATTCGTCGCCGCTGGTCAAATCCGCAACACGGCGGGGAAAACAGCGCCGGCTGCTCACGCCAACAACCTTTTCGCTTTTGCATGCAGCCGATTTTGCGGATCGCTGCGAACGGCAAATTATGCCGCTGCTACAAGGCGACTATTTGGTGCTCGCCGATCGTTATATCTACACCGCGTTTGCGCGCGATGCAGCTCGTGGATGTCCCGCGCGTTGGCTGAGAAATCTCTATCGTTTTGCACCTGTGCCGGACATTACTTTTTATTTTCGGGCGCCGCTGGACGTGGCCGTGCACCGCATTCTGAGCGGACGTCCCAAACTTAAATACTACGAAGCGGGAATGGATATGGCGCTTTCGTACGACCGCTCCGAGAGTTTCCGGCTGTTCCAGGCGCGCATCCTCGAGGAGTACGACAAAATGGTCGATTCCGATAATTTCGTCGTGCTGGATGGCACTCTGCCAGTCAATAAGTTGCAGAAACAGATGAGGGAAATTGTAGCTTCTAAAATTGACTTGAAGCGTTTTGCGCCAGGCATTCAGCCTCCGGAGTAAGCATGTCCGATCTGGAAAAAGAGAAAGAAAAATCCGCCGCGCCGGTTGTTCCAGTGGAACTGACGCAAGCGACGGGTGCGCCTCTTCCTGGGGTGAAACCTGTTGCCCCGGGCGAGGATGAGGCCGCGCAATATTTCTACGGCGAAGCGCTGGTTGGTTTTGACCCGAGCGAAATTACCGGCAACTTGATCGTCATCGAGGGGATGGACGGTTCCGGGCGGTCGACACAGATCGCGCTGCTTCAGGAATGGCTGGAATCGGAAGGCTTCGCCGTACAGACCAGCGGATTACGAAGGTCCTATCTGGTGGGACGCGACATCGACGAGTTGCTCGCGAAGAACGCGGTAACGCGGTTGACGCTGTCGCTCATGTACGCCACGGATTTTTTTGACCAAGTCGAACATCGTGTCTTGCCTGCGCTACGTTCCGGAACAGTTGTTCTTGCCGACCGCTTTATTTTTACGCTGGTGGCGCGCGGCGTGGTGCGCGGAATTAATCGCGATTACTTGAACGGTTTGTACGCAATGGCTTTGAGGCCACACCTCACGTTTTGGCTCAACGTGCGTCCGGAAACCGCGTTTGCGCGCGAATTCAAAAAGGCGCAAGCCATCAGTTATTGGGAAGCTGGGCGCGATATGTCGCTTTCGCATGACCTCTATTGGTCGTTCATTCGCTACCAAACGATGATCAAACGAGAATTCGAAGTGATGGCCAAGCGCCACGCGTTTATCGAGCTGGACGGCGAAGCAAGCGTTTCTGCCGTCAACAAACAGCTTCGCCAGCGCATCGGCGAGCAATTGGGAATTCGCGCGACGAAATACACACCCTCCGCCGCGCTTGCGCACCTCTGGCGGTAAATTCTGAAATGTCAGAGCCGGTTCACATCGCCTCCATCGACGCGGGCTCCAACGCAGTGCGCCTTGCGGTCGCACGCGCCTATTCTGCACTGGATATCGAACCCCTGTTCAACGAGAGATATTCGCTGCGGCTTGGCGAAGGCGTTTTTGTGCGCCACCGTTTCAGCGAAGAGCTTTTCAAAAAAGGCGTCAAAGCCTTCCGGCATTTCCATGAAGTGATGGAGGAGTTCGGAGTTACGCGATACCGCGCTGTAGCGACAAGCGCTTCTCGCGAAGCGCGCAATCGCGACGCGTTTGTGCGGCGCATCAAGCAGAAAACGGGGATCGCGCTCGAGGTGATCAACTCTTCGGAAGAGTCGCGGCTTGGCCGCGTAGCCGTCCTTGCGGCGCTCGGACCGGAATCTCCGCCGCGGTGCATCGCGGATTTGGGTGGAGGGAGCCTGCAGATAAGTATCCTTCGCGATCACAACGTGGAGCAGAGCGCGCAGCTACCGCTGGGAGCGGTGCGCTTGATGACTACGCTGAAAATCCCCGGCGTGATACGTCCGGCGCAGGCGGAACAAGTGCGCAGGTACGTGCGCGCGCTTTTGGAATCGCGTCTTCCGGCGCGGCCGAATCTCGGTGAACAAGTCGCGGCAGCACTGGGAGGAAACGCGGAAACTCTGGCGAATATCGCGCCTGGTCCCCGGCTGCATGGACTTCCGACGATTCAGCTTTCCTTGCTACGAGAACGACTGCCGGGCCTTTTGGAACGCGATGTTCGCGAGCGCATGAAAAGTTATGGGATAAGACGGGACCGCGCGGACGTGCTGGGCATTTCGGCGATCACGTTTGTAACGCTCGGGCGCTATCTGAACATCCGAAATTTTTCGATCCCCAGCGTAGGGTTGCGCGAAGGGCTACTCCAAGAGATTGCGCGCGAAGCGTTTTCCAGAACGGAGCCGCATCGTTACAACGCGGCCGCGCGACAACTGCTCGTGGGCACGCGGAGCCTTGCGCGGCGCTTCCAAAAGGACCAAACGCACGCCGAGCATGTGCGCGAATTGAGTGTTCTACTATTCGACCAGCTTCAACCGGTGCACCATCTTCCTGCGCAGTCTCGCGTGCTCCTGGAGGCTGGAGCACTCTTGCACGATACGGGGCACATGATCAGCCATCGCGGCCATCACAAGCATGGAGAATACCTGGTGTTGAATGGCGATATTCCCGGCCTGGAAGGCCGTGACCGCGCCATCGTTGCCGGGCTGGTGCGCTATCACAATCGAAAATCTGAGCCGGCGGGCCACCACGCGGCGTATTCCTCGCTGAACAATAGCGACAAGCGGATCGCGCGGCGTCTCTCAGCGATTCTGAGGATTGCCGAAGCGCTTGATCATTCACATCGCCAGCGAGTCACGCAGCTACGCGCGGCTTTTCAACGGGCTGCCGTGGGACTCCAGATCACTGCGCGGGGCGATGCGACGGAAGACCTGGTGGACGCGAACCGCAGCGCGGAGCTTTTCGAGAAAGAATTTCACGTGCGGCTTTATTTTCGGCAACTGCCTTCGCAATAACGGCAACGCGGACCTTTATTCGAGCGTTCAAATGCTATTCTTTAGATTCGTGGAAGGGGAAAAGATCCGATGGAAATATACGTTGTGCGTCACGGGATCGCGATCGACCGGGAAGATCCCAAGTGCCCGCCCGATCCAGAGAGATATTTGACCGAAGAAGGCATCGAAAAAACGAAGCGTGTGGCCGCGGCGGTGGCCGCGCTTGGGGCGACGCCGGACTTGTTGTTATCGAGTCCCTACGTGCGAGCGATGCAGACGGCGGAGATTTTCGCGTCGGCATTGGATTATTCCAAACAAAAGATTAGGCGAACGGATTTGCTGTTGCCGGGGGCGGAGCCTTCGTTATTTTTCCGCGAACTGGCGAAAGACAAACAGACTTCGACGCTTTTTATATTTGGGCATGCTCCGCAACTGGATGATATTATCGCGTCGGCGCTGGGTTCAAAACACCACATTACCTCCTTGAAGAAAGCTGGCGTAGCGTTGCTTGAATTGAAGCGCGTTTCGCCGCCGAATGGGCAGCTGGTTTGGCTGGCGCCGCCGAAACTGTTGCGGCGGGCAGGAAAGTAGATTCAATCTGCTGGCCTCTGCGACGATGGCTGGCTAGAGGTCGTGCCCCTACAGGTGCTTGTCGTTTGATTTCCTATATAGTTGTTCGCCCTCCCCCAGGATTTTAAGCGTTGCTGATAAAGGACTTACGGCTTGCGTGCCCGTGGGTTATGGCCTGGGTGGCGGAGTGACGGGTTGAAGCCCGCCCTTACATTTCCGGACGAGGTTACCAGGGTTTGCCGTCGACTCGGAGGCGGTGGGTGTCGTCGAAGTGGACAGCGTAGGGTTCGCGGATTGGCGCGCCTGGTTGGCGTCGGGTTTGCGATGTTAGTGGAGCGGCTGGCGGGGCGTTGTTGGGTTGGGCGGTTTGTGTTGGAGTGGGATTCGTTGTGGGCTGTGGGAGAGGAACGGCGGCGCTTGGGAGTTGGGTCTCGTCGATGGTCGATGGGGTGGGATCAAGGCAGGGTCCTTCGCTACGCTCAGGATGACAGGTTTGTGGTGTTGGAGCGGCGGATTGTGGCGAGGCTGAGTTGGGGCGGGCGGGAAAGATGGAACGCGCGACGTTTAGGCGGCTTCGGTTTCGGCGGGGGAGGGACGGGTGGACGACGGAGCTGGCGGCGGCGCGACGGGTGGTTCCGTCGTCGCGGTAGCGGGTGGTGCGGGTGGCGGTTGTATTGGCCGGTCGGGCGGGGCGGGGCAATCGGGCCGGGCTCTTCGAGGCTCCCTTCGTTCCTCAGGGCAAGCAGGGTAAACAAGCCCGGCCCTTACGGGCGTTGACAGGGCATGTTGAGCCGCGGGTGCGGAAGGCGCGGGGTGCACGTCGTCGGCGGCGTCGGTTTCGGGACTGTCCTCGGATTCGTCCTCGGGATCGGGGGCGTTGGGGTCGGGTGGGAAGAGATAGTCGTGGTTGGATGTGACAGATGTGCAGACGGCGTCGCGCCAGCCGTCGGTGCCGAAGGCGTTGATGTATTCGTGTTGGGCCAGGCGGGTGGACTGCATTAGGGTTTGGAACATATAGGCAACGGTGCGGGCGAGCCTGGGTTTTATTTCGCCGCGGACCACTGCGGGGATTAGGCGGCCGACGGCGGTGTTTAGGTCATTGGCGGAGAGGTAGTCGCCGGAGAAGAAATAGGCTAGGTCTTTGGCTAGTTTTTTGGCGGACTGGGATTGGGATTCTTTTTAGGCGTGGTAGAAGCAGAAGTGAGGGTGGCTGCTGATGCGCGGGGTGCAGCAGCGGCGGCCATCGGTGAAACTGAAAAGACAAAGGGATACGCGGTCCTTTGGACTGAGAGAAGCCATAAGAGTCTCCTTGATTTAGATTTGGACGACGGAAAAAGAAAGAGCACAGGCAAGAGTGCTTGTGCTACCAAAGATGGCCTAAAACAGAAACGCCTCGCGGGCGGCGAGGCGTAGTACTGAACGAGAATATTATATCGCAGGTATGATGCGGAGCAAAGTAAAAAATTCCAGAGGTGGCATGAAGGTGAAAGCCTCTGGCCATCGTCCGATATGGAAGACTTTGTTGGCTTTCGCAATTCTCTATCTCGTCTGGGGATCCACTTATCTTGCAATTCGTGTTGGAGTGCGCGAGGTTCCGCCATTCCTTTTCGCGGCGATGCGTTTTTTGATTGCGGGACTTGTTCTTTATGGATGGATGATCGCGCAGGGTGAGCGCTCACCAAGCAGGGTTCAATGGGCATCAGCATCTTTGCTCGCGATTCTGTTCTTCGTGCTCGACTACGGACTGTTGTATTGGGCTGAGCAGCGTGTGCCTTCGGGAATTGCCGCAGTGATGATGGCCACGACACCCACATTTATGGCGTTGTGGGAAATTACTTTTCTGAAAATCCAGAAACTTACGGTCCGCTTGGCGCTGGCTCTCTTGATTGGTACCGGCGGAGTAGCAGTGCTAGTGAGCCGCACGTTGAACCTGGGCGGAGTGCCAATCGATAGAATAGGCGCCGTGGCACTTGTCATTGCAGCTATGAGCTGGTCGATATCATCGGTGCTCACGCGAAAGCTGCCGCTTCCTCCTTCTAAAGTTATGAGCTCGGGAGTCCAGATGCTCGCCGGCGGGGTGTTCTTGGCTTTTACGGCAGCCGCGCTGGGTGAATTTCGCGGTTTTCATCCGCGGAGTGTCTCTATCAACGGGTGGCTTTCGTTGCTATACCTGACTGTGGCCGGCTCCATCATCGCGTTTACCGCGTACATCTGGCTGATTCATCATGAATCGCCGACCAAGGTCGGGACCTATGCATACGTGAATCCGGTTGTGGCCGTGCTGCTTGGATATTTCTTCGGAGGCGAAGCGCTTGGAGTGCGAACTATTCTGGGGGCTCTGTTTGTCCTGATCAGCGTGGTGGTGATCACGACGACGCGAGCGAAGAAGCCGGCAGAAAAATTCTCTGATGCAGATACGGGCTAATTCTCGACAAGCCGGCAAATCGCAAACTGACGTAATACTAGATTCCGCAATTTCAATGATGTGAGCGAACTGAATCTCGAGAGACGTGGCGTTGCGTTAGGCTGAGACGACGGTCGCGAGTGGCGGCTCGGAGAGCTGGGCGATTGGTTCGGGAGCTTTTTCTGGTTTTGGCACGGATTTTAGGATGAGCGGCTTTTCCGTGACGGATTCCAGGAGGTGTTTGGCGGCGGCGAGACGAGCTGCGATTTCGGCGGTGTCGAGCAGGCCGGGGACGCTTAGGACGATAGCGTCGGCGGATTTTTCACAGCGAAGGCCGACGGCGTTTTCGAGGCCGGATTTTCTGAGGGAGCGGGCCAGGCGCAGAACGCCTGACAGTGCGCGAACCGTGGTTTGCTGCTCGTCTGAAAGTTTTGCGAAGCCGTTTTTCTGCTTGGGCTCGGGCCCGCGGTGAAAACGAACTGCCCAGGCCATTAAATTCCATTCCTCCGAAGTCCAGTTAGGCGGAACGGTCAAGCCCAACAGAAACTTGCGCAGGGTTTTCTGAGACAATGTGCGATCGCCAACAGCGCCGGCGCCGTGCAGTTTGGCGGACGCTTCCATCAAGCGGCGCATGGTTGGCTCAAGAAATACCGGGGCAGCTTGGACGCGGCGCAAGACGTCAAACACTCGAAGTGCTACGCGTGCAATTTGGGCGGTGCGCCGCGAGTGCGAGCTGGCCGCGCGGGCCGTTGAGCGAATCCGAGCCTTTGCCGCTGCTTCGAGCCGCTGGCCACGCGGCAGATTGTGGCGCCACTCCTCCCAGAGGCTAGTCTTGCCGAGAGTGAGCTGGCGGTAAGTTTCGACTCGCTTATGACGTTCTTGGAGGATTTTTTCCTGCCAAGCTTTCGCGGATTCGGCTCCGGCGACTTTGGTGTCTTCGATCTTTTCTGAAAGCACATCGAGATCGTGGATATCGCCAAGCAGATCTTGAACCCGCTTCAAGTTTTCGCCCCAGGCGGCTGAGTGATCGGGCAGAAAACTCTCCAGCGTGTAGCGAAATCTTTTTAGGCCAATACGGAGGGCGTGCCAAGGCTTGGGTTTCTCCGTGCGCGAGGCGCGGTTGTGCAACTCTTTTGCTTCCTCGAAGCGCTCAAGGGCCAGGCACTCGGCGGCGAGACCTCCTGCGGGCACCAGCCGTACGCGCTGGCGGAGGCGCCGTTCGAGACTAGTCCATTCCTTCTCGTTAAATTTCGCAGCGACCCGCAGCGCATCTTCAGAGCGCTCTTTTTCGTCTGATTGGAGAGTGGCGAGCAGGTGTACACGCAGAGGATCATTCTCAGAGCCGAGTTTCTTGATCCATTCCTCCATCACTTGAGCGTCGCGCACTGCGCCGAGACCGCGAAATAGTTTGCGGGCGACTTTGCGCATTTCCGGCCAAGCAGAGTCAGGGTCAATTTCTTCCATGACGGCGGCCAAAGACCGGCAACGGCGAATCGCGACGCGAAGATCGTGGACGGTTTCCGAATCAGGCGAGGATTGGAGACTTCCCAGCTCTTCCAGGACGCGATTCATGGATTGGGACAGACTGCGGTATTCGGGCCGCGAACCGGCGGGGGAAGTTACTGCAAATGGTGACCGCGGAACGGTCAATGAAAGGGGTGACCGCGTAGCGGTCAACGCCGTAGCCATCTAAATACCTCGACCTCGGAACCGTTCGTACGCTCCGTTCGTACGGGAGCCCCTGCGAACGGGGGCTATAGAGTATCGCTCGGCTCTATCCCAGTCCAGTCGAGGGCTTGTGGCCAAGGGTTACGCCACTCGCTTAGAATCATTGTGGGAGCTCAGAGAAGCGAATGAAACTAAAATTGCCGGCGGGCACGTTTAGCGCGTATTTATTTGATTGCGACGGGACGATTGTTGATTCGATGCCGCTGCATTATGTGGCGTGGAGGAAGGCGCTCGGCGAGTGGAACTGCGAGTTTGCTGAAGAGCTTTTCTACGCTTGGGGCGGGAGGCCTACGGGGGAGATTATCTCTACGCTAAATGAGAAACACGGATTGAGCATGCCGGTGGACAGTGTAGCTCGCAGGAAAGAAGAGTTTTATTTTGCGATGCTGCCGGATTTGAAGGCTGTGCCGGAAGTGTTGGAGCATATTGAAGCGCAGCACGGGCGGATTCCGTTTGCGGTGGTGTCGGGGAGCGCGAGGGATTCGGTGACGGCGTCTTTGGAGACGCTGAAGCTGCTGGATCGGTTTGAGACTTTGGTTTGTGCGGGAGAGTATAAAAAGAGCAAGCCTGACCCGGAGGCGTTTTTGCTGGCGGCGTCGAGACTTGGCGTGGCGCCGAAGAGCTGTTTGGTTTTTGAGGATACGGAGATGGGGATTCAGGCGGCGACGGCGGCGGGGATGTCGTCGGTGAAGGTGCCTTCGCCTTGGGAGCGGCCGCGTTCCGTGGCAAGGAAAGCGATCCGGCGGCTCCCAGTTTGTGCATGCCTATCAAAACTAAACTGGGCCTGCGGCAATTAATGTGCGCGATGCAAAGTAGGACGCCGAAATCGCAGCTACGCAGAGCGCGCGAGGTAACGCAGAGAAGAGGTGGATAGTCGCGTGCGGAGGCGGCAGCGGGCTGCCGCACTCCAAAGCGTCTTGAGTGTGGGGCGGCGGCGTGATATTTTTAGGTGCTGGCCCGGAGTGGCGGAACTGGCAGACGCGCCGGACTCAAAATCCGGTGGCCGCAAGGCCGTGTGGGTTCGACCCCCTCCTCCGGGACCATTTTTTCCTTCCAATTTTTCTTCCAAAAAGCGATTTGCGGACTTGGCGGGATGTCTGGCCTTTTGCTACTTCCCAGAAAAAAGGATGCTTCATTGAATTGAATCGGTTTAACATTACCTGCATAGTGCCAAACGGCACCTTTGCGTTCAGAATCATTGCTAATTCTCTGCGAGGAGCCCTATGTCTTGTTCCACTTGGTCGCGCAAGTGTGTGTTGGTGCTGTCGATTTTGCTCGTGGCGGTAGCGCAGGCCTCTGCGCAGGTTGCGCCCGAGCCTGCGTCACGTGTGTATTTGCATGGGGAATGGCGGATTCAGTCGTCGTGCGTGGCGAAGGGGACGGGGGAGCAAATTTCTGCGCTGGGGTTTGACGCGAATGGGTGGCATGCCGCGAAGGTTCCGACAACTGTGTTGGGCGCGCTCGTCGGTGACAAAACTTATCCTGATCCTTTCTACGCTACGAACCTGCATTCGTTTCCGGGAATGTATTCATCGAACAAAATTCTTTTTGCGAATCGCGAATTGCCGAAGGACAGCCCGTTTCTTTGCTCGTGGTGGTATCGAGCAGAGTTTGCCGTTCCGGTCGAATTCGAGAAGCAAACTGCCTGGTTAAATTTTCTGGGGATCAACTACCGCGCGAATATCTGGATCAATGGACAGAAAGTGGCGGACGCGAAAGATGTGGCCGGGGCTTATCGCATGTTTGAGTTCAATGTGAGCAAGTTCATTCACGTGGGGAAACGGAACGCGATTGCAGTGGAAGTGTTTGCGCCTAAGAAAGACGATCTGGAGATTACCTGGGTGGATTGGAATCCGACGCCTCCTGACAAGTTGATGGGGATCTGGAGAGAGGTTTTTTTGACGCGTAGTGGCGACGTGGCAGTGCGCGCGCCGTTTGCGGCCTCGAAACTCGATGAGCGGTACGAAGATGCTTCGCTGACGCTCAGCGCGAGTGTACACAATGTTTCCGATCATCCGGTTAGCGGTGTGCTCCGCGCGGGCGTGGATGACGGCGGAGAGCAGCTTTCGCAGAGTGTTACGCTGGCTCCTTCCGAGACGAAAATCATACGCTTTACGCCCGAGCAGTTTGCGCACTTGAAGCTGTCGCATCCGAAACTCTGGTGGCCCTACCAAATGGGCGAACCAAATCTTCATAGCGCGAAATTTTCGTTTGAGATCGACGGGAAAGTATCCGACTCCGCCGCAACGACATTTGGGATTCGCGAAGTGACTTCGGAACTGACGGAAAAGGGGTACCGGCTGTTCAAAATCAATGGACGCAAGCTGCTGATTCGCGGTGCGGCGTGGGCGAACGACATGCTGCTGCGGTGGTCGTCTGGGCGCTTGGATGCCGACCTCGCTTATGTTCGCGATATGGGGCTGAATACGATTCGCTTGGAAGGCCATTTGGACCGCGACGAATTTTTTGAGAAAACCGATCGAGCTGGGGATTTTGGTGATGCCGGGCTGGTCGTGCTGCGACGCGTGGGAGCGGTGGAAGGATTGGAAGGGAGATCAACGAGCGGTGGCGGCTGCTTCTTTGACGAGCCAGATAACGCGGTTGCGCAATCACCCGAGCGTGATGGTGTGGTTGAACGGGAGCGACGGGCCGCCGCCGGCGGATGTTGAGAAAATGTATTTGGCAATCGAAAAAGATTTGGGCTGGCCGAATCCGACTATTTCTTCGGCTTCCGCGGAGAAGACGACGGTCACGGGAAAATCGGGCGTGAAGATGACCGGGCCGTACGAGTATGTGCCGCCGGTTTATTGGCTGTCGGATAAGATTGCGGGCGGAGCGTACGGGTACAACACGGAGACGAGCCCTGGGCCGGCGATTCCGCCGCGCGAATCGCTCGAGCGATTTATTCCCAAGGATCATTTGTGGCCGATCGATGATGTGTGGAACTACCACTCGGGCGGCGAACGCTTTACTACCGTGAATGTTTTCACCGATGGTTTGACTAAGCGCTATGGGGCGGCTACTTCGCTGGACGACTACGAGCGCAAGGCTCAGGCGATGACTTACGACGGGCAGCGCGCGATGTTCGAGGCGTATGGGCGGAATAAGTACACTTCGACCGGTGTGATTCAGTGGATGCTAAACAATAGCTGGCCGTCGTTGATCTGGCATCTTTACGATTATTATTTGGTGCCCGCGGGCGGATATTTTGGGACGAAGAAGGCCATGGAGCCGGTGCATGTGCAGTATTCGTATGACGACAATTCGGTTGCGGTGGTGAACGGCACCTACGAGGCGCTTAGAGGAGTGAAAGTCAGCGCGAAGATTTACAACATTGATGCGACGGAAAAAGCTTCGCACGATGCAACGCTGGATTTTGCCGCCGACAGCAGCACGAAGGCGTTCGATCTGCCGAAAGTGGAAGGGCTCTCGAAGACTTACTTTCTGTGGCTGAAGTTGAGCGATGCGGCAGGAAAACAGCTTAGCGACAATTTTTATTGGCTGTCGACCAAGGCGGACACTCTGAATTGGGCGAAGCAGCAGGATACGGTGTATACCCCGCAGGCGGAGTTTGGGGATCTTACCGGGCTTAGTTCGCTGCCAGAGGTGAAATTAAACGCGAATGTTGTTTCAGGAAACGGTACGGAGAAGGTGACTGTGTCGAATCCGAGTAACGCTGTCGCGTTTATGGTTCATCTGAGAGTTACTCGCGGCAAGGGCGGGGAAGACCTTACGCCTATTCTGTGGGAGGACAATTACTTTTCGCTGCTGCCGGGGGAAAGTCGAACTGTAACGGCAAAGTTTGCTTCGAGCTCGCTGGGTGGCAAGGAGGCTGTCGTAGAGCTGGACGGATGGAACGTGGCGGCGGCTACTTTGGGTGCGCCGCAAAACTAGTGTGGTTGGTTCCGATGACCGCGAGGTGTGCGTATTTTGAGTCGCGCAGATAAAGACGGGCACGGCCCTTCGAAGCTCAGGGTAAACGTGCAGTGCCCCTACGGGAATGATTTGGCGGACATCTCGATGAGTTGGCGCAGGTTCCGGATTCCATATTTCATTTGTGTGTTTTTGTTGATCGGGTTGGGGGTTGCTCGTTGCGCCTCGGCTCAGCAGGAACCTAAACTTGCGGCGGCGATTCCTGCTATTCAGGAATCGATACGGAAGAGCGGGGCGGATGTGGGGGTGGCGTTTCGGACGCTTGGATGGGAAGGCGGAGTGGTTCTTTCGGGCGGATGAGCCGTTTCACGCTGCTAGCACGATGAAGGTGCCTGTTTTGATCGAATTGTTTCATCAGGTGCACGAGGGAAAGCTGAAGCTGGACGATCCGTTGACTGTAAAAAATGAATTTCACAGTTTGGTGGATGGGTCGGTCTATACGCTTGATCCTGGGGATGATTCGGAAGCGGATTTGTACAAGGCTGTGGGGCAGACGCGGACCTTGCGGCAGCTTTGCGAATTGATGATTACGGTTAGCAGCAATTTAGCGACAAATCTTTTGATTGAAAAGCTGGGAGTGGAAAATATTCAAGCTACTGTTCATTCTTTGCATGCTGATGGAATGAATGTTTTGCGAGGTGTCGAGGATGGTAAAGCGTTTGCGAAAGGGTTGAATAACACGACGACGGCTCGCGGTCTGCAGCAGTTGATGGAGGCGATCGCTAGCGGGGAGGCGGTCGATCAGGATTCTTCGCGCGCGATGATCGAAATTCTTGAGCGCCAAACTTTTAACGAATGCATACCTGCGGGATTGCCTCCTGGCATTCGCGTGGCGCACAAGACCGGAGAGATCACTAAGATTCATAATGACGCCGCGATTGTCTTTGCGCCGAAACCTTTTGTGTTGGTGATTCTGGTGCGCGGGATCGCCGATAAGAAGGAGAGCGCGGCGCTGATGGCGGATATTACGCGGCAGCTTTATCAGGCTACGCAGTAGGGCTACTCAGTGGGCTGGTGACCGGTTGGGTTTGCTGAGTCTGGGAACACATACTTAAGAAGAAAGACTTAAGAGCACAGCTGAAGTCTGTGCCACCCAAACTACTTGACTACGGAAGGGCGTGGCGAAAAGTGGCAGCAGAGCTGCCGCACTCCAAATCGGGTGACAATCTTGCACAACCCTGGTCCGCGTGAGAATCATCAAACGAGATGGACTAGGACGCTGAGCTTGTTGGATGGGGAAGCCGACGCAGGATCATGCTTTTGCAGAGCGCCGCAACGAGAGGGATAGGGTTATGAGGAGTTTGGCGAAGACGGTTGCCGTGATCGCGCTTGGGGTATTTTTTGCGGGCTCGGCGGTGGCGGATACGTTGGAACTTAAGGATGGGCGCATCCTGCAAGGGCGCTATCTGGGCGGCACCCAAGCGGTGGTGCGATTTGAGATTAATGGGGATGTGCGGACTTTTAGTGTGAATGATGTTGTCGGGGTCACGTTTACAGGAGCTTCGGGTAAATCGAGCGCTCCGGCGGTTGCACCCCCAGCTGATGCTGTCCCTCAAGCTGTGCCGCCATCGGCGGCTGCGCCGGCCGAAGCCGTTCCACCGACTGCGGATGCGCCTGGATCGGCAGCTCCAACGGCGCCACCGGCTGCAGTTGCGCCTCCGCCAGCCGCCGCGCGGCCACCTGCAGTTTCGCCAGCATCCGCACCGCCGGATACTTCTGCTGTTTCCGCGGCTCCTCCTGCAGATGCTTCTCAGCTGCCGGTTACTTCGCAGGACGTTCCGCCGCCTGCTACGAAACCATCTGCTGTGGCCCCACAATCTCCTGTGGCTCCAAAATCAGTGCAAGCTCCCGCTGCGCAAGCTCCTCCGGCGCAGGACCCTGCTGCTCAATATGGCGAAGTGACGATCCCTGCGGGACAAGTGCTGTTGGTTCGCATGATTGATGGCGTGGATTCTTCGAGAAACCAGGTTGGCGATGTTTTCCACGCCAGCCTTGAGACTGACCTCTATGTCAACAACACGCTCCTGGCGCATAAAGGCTCGGACATTTATGGGCGCCTTGCAAATGTGCAAGAAGCGGGCAAGCTTTCGGGGAGCGCGGAGTTGCAGCTGGAGCTCATGCGCATTGTGATTGATGGGCACGATTATTCGCTGGTCAGCAGCGACTACAGTTTGAAGGGGCAGGGACGTGGCGCGGACACCGCAAAGAAAGTGACCGGCGGGGCCGTGGTTGGAGCCATCATTGGAGCGATCGCGGGCGGAGGAAAAGGGGCTGCGATTGGAGCAGGAGCAGGATCGGCAGCTGGCGCGGGAGTGCAGATATTCACCAAGGGCGAAAAGGTGAAAGTGCCGAGCGAAACATTGCTGGAATTCAGGTTGCGGCAGCCTGCGATGGTTACGCCGACGGAGCGCTAGATGCGCTGGACTGCCTAAAAATTCAGCAAATTTAGCGGGCGGAGTTTTCCACAAGTGGTGCCAAAGCGTTAACGAATTGGAATCACGCCTGGCAAATTCCCTCTTGCTCTTCCTACTGTTAGTGACTAAGCTACCCCCTCGACCTTGGAGAGCCATCGTGCCTAAAGAAAAACCACGCGTAAACATCGGAGAAGTCATTAAGTCGTATCGCAGCCAGAGGGGATTGTCGCAGGGAGACATCGAGCGCCGCACGGGATTGTTGCGCTGCTACCTCTCGCGTGTTGAGAACGGGCATACTGTGCCGTCACTCGAAACGCTAGCAAAGATTGCGGAAGCCATGGATATCTCGCTCGCGGATTTTTTTCCGGGGACGGAGACGCCGCGCGACCGCGAGACGCAGAAGATGCTGGGAGAGCTTTCGCAGGACGAGATTCGGTTTTTGGCGGAGATCAAGAGATTCAGTACGACGCTATCGGATGGGGATAAGCGGTTGGTGCTGGCGATGATTCGGAAGATGGCGACTTTGATTCCGCCGCCGGTTTCGAAGAAGTTGGTGATTCGGAGGACGACTACGGTTTGAGGAAGCTCACAGCTCACAGCTGACAGTCGACAGTTAAAATACGGAATTACTGATAGCGCGCTTGCGACGGTTTGTCGTGGGCGCTTTTTTTTTGCGAGACGGCGAGAAACGGCAGGTGGGCACGGCGTGCCGTGCCCCTACGGGGCGGTGGCTTAGGATTGGCCGCGGATTAGGCGGATGGCGTCGGGGAGGGCGGCGGCGGCGGCGCGGCCTGGGGAGGAGGCGCGGGCGGCTTCGGACTCTTCGGGATCGAGCTGGCCTTCGCCGGGGGCTAGGAAGAGATTGCTCTCTACTTCGTGTTGTTTGGTGTAGAGATCGTAGTAGCGGCCTGCGGCGGCGTAGAGCGACGCGTGGTTGCCGCGTTCGATGATGCGGCCGGCTTCGACGACGAGGATTTGTTCGGCGCGACGAATTGTGGACAGGCGATGGGCGATCACAAAAGTTGTGCGTCCGCGCATCAGGTAGCGGAGGCCTTCCTGGATGAGGGCTTCGGATTCGGAATCGAGGCTCGAAGTAGCTTCGTCCAGGATCAGGATGCGCGGGTCAGCCAGGATTGCGCGGGCGATGGAGACGCGCTGTTTTTGGCCGCCGGAGAGTTTGACGCCGCGTTCGCCGACCAGCGTGTCGTATTTTTTCTCGAAGGCTTCGGCAAACTCGTCGACGCGCGCGATGTGGCAGGCGGCAAGAATTTCTTCTTCGCTGGCTTCGGGGCGCGCGAAGGCTACATTTTCGCGGATGGTGCCGTCAAAAAGAAAAGTTTCTTGCAGGACGACGCCGAGCTGCGTGCGGTAGGAGTTCAGTTTCACTGTGGCGAGATCGATTCCGTCGATTAGGACGCGGCCGCTGGATGGGACGTAGAATGCCGCGATTAAGCCGATGATTGTTGATTTGCCCGCGCCCGAAGGGCCGACCAGGGCTGTGACTGTTCCGGGCTGCGAATCAAAACTCACTTCATGCAGAACTTCCTTGCCGGAGTCGTAGGAAAAATTTACGTTTTCCATGACGACTTGGCCATTGATGCGCTCCATGGTGACGATGCGGCGCGGGTCCTCATCTTCTTTCGTTTCGTTGAGGATTTCGCGAGTGCGCTCGAGGCCGGTGATGGCTTCGGTGATTTGCGTGCCGATCGCGACAATTTGAAACACCGGGGCAATCAGGAACCCGAGGAAAAGATTGAACGCAAACCAGTCGCCCAGGGTCATGCTGCCGCTCAGAATTTTGTGGCCGCCTAACTCGAGCATGAGAGCGCTGACGACTCCGAGGAGTGTGGCGCCGGAGAGACTCATGATGGAGGTGGCGGTGATGGTTTTTAGGACATTGTCGAGTAGTCGTTGAACGCCGGCGCCGAAAATCGTCTCTTCGCGCTCCTCGGCGTGATAGCCCTTGACGACGCGCACGCCGCCCAGCGATTCGGTGAGGCGGCCAGTGACTTCGGCGGTGATTTTTGGGCGCGCGCGGAAGATCGGGCGAATCGTGGAGAAGGCTTTGCTGATGCCGAACCCGAAGACCAGCAAAATTGAGAATGCCACGCCTGTGAGCAGAACGCTGGCGTGAATCAAATAAACCAGTGCGAAGACGGCGGTCATAAGGCCGCCGACAAACTCGACGAGGCCGGTGCCCACGAGATTGCGCACGCCTTCGACGTCGCTCATGATGCGCGAAACGAGGACGCCGGTTTTATTCGAATCGTAAAAGGAGATGGGCAAGCGGCCGATGTGCGCTTGCACCTTGCGGCGCAGCTCAGTAATCATTTTTTGCGCGGATTTGGAGAGAAGCTGCGTTAGCGTGAACGAAGTGAGGCCCTGGATGATGGTGGCGCCGAGCACGCCGAGGACGATCGGCGTCAAAAGATAAACTTGATGCTTTATGGCGACGTTATCGACGAAATATTTGGTGGAAGCGGGGAGGACGAGGCCGCAAACGCGGTTAATGGCCATTAGGCCGAAGCCAAGAATTAGCAAGCCGCGGCGCGGATGGATCAGCGCCCAGACATCGGGAAGAGACTTCCAGGCGTTCTTTCTTTTTTCGGCCTTCGTGGGCGCAGCTGTATTCGTTTCGGATGCCATAGTTTGAGGGCGGTGCGACGATCTTTCTTGGATGCGCATGGAAGAAGGTAGAGTACATTTCAATCGGTGTTCGAACAAGGACGGCAGATGACTGATACGCACAAGGAAGATTCTCGAGGGACTTTAATTGTTACAGGCTCGGGGCGGGGCATCGGAGCTGCCGTGGCCAAGCTGGCAGGAGGGCGCGGTTTTCGCGTAGTGGTGAACTATGCACGAAATGCGCAAGCCGCTGCGGACGTGGCGCGAGCCATTGTTTCATCTGGAGGTAGCGCGACCGTTATTCAAGCCGATATTTCGCGCGAGGGAGAAGTCGTGAGGCTGTTTGAGTCCGCCGAACGGGAATTTGGTCCGATCACTGGTCTCGTGAACAACGCGGGAATAACGGGGGGATTCGCTCGAGTCGAGAGCGTTACGAGTGCAATGCTCACGCGGGTTTTCGCTGTGAATGTAGTGGCGATCGATGCTTTGCGCTCGCGAAGCCGTGAAGCGCATGTCCACAAAAAACGGAGGACGGGGCGGCGCCATCGTGAATATTTCTTCGCGTGCGGCGCAGATTGGCGGGGCGGGGGAATGGGTACACTATGCGGCGTCGAAAGGTGCGCTCGATACGTTTACGCTTGGTCTTGCGCGGGAAGTTGCGGCGTGAGGGCATTCGCGTCAATGCAGTGGCTCCGGGGCATGTGCTTACGGAACTGCATGCAGCTAGCGGGGATCCCGAAAGGATGACGCGTTTGGCTCCTACGATTCCTATGGGACGCGCGGGAGCGCCGGAGGAAATTGCGGAAGCGGTTTTGTGGTTGCTTTCGCCAGCTGCTTCTTACACAACGGGAGCGATTCTTGCGGTTAGCGGCGGGCGGTAGAGATAAGCAGAAGAACTAAATCGTTCCAGCGAAGAGTAGAGTTTCCTCAGGGGCTAAAGCCCTAGGTCTTGCAGGTTTTCTATGTCGGAGCTGAAAGCTCCGACCCCTTACAGCAAACTAATCAGCGGCGGCGCCGCCACGGGGAACTTGTGCTGTTGCTGGGCGCTCCAGGTTTAAGACGCTGGAGATGAACTCGCTTACGGTGATGCCCAAGTGGCCCCAGAGGCGGCGTTTGAGGCTGGTGTAATCCTGGGTGCCGCTGAAGAGATCGCTCATCAATTGGCGGAAGACGGCGCTGCGGTTCATGAATTGAACCATGCGCGTGGTGACGGCCGTTCCGAGGAACGATCCACGATAGAAGCGGCGCACGATGCGCGCGGCGAATTCCAATTCTGAAGAGAATGCCGCCTTGACCCACGCCGTGTATTTTTCCGGGCAGCCTTCCGCGAGTGAGCGGCCCAGCAGTTCGCCGGAGCGCATCGCGTAGAAAAGGCCTTCGCCAGTGAGAGGGTCAACCCAAGCAGCGGCATCGCCAACCATCGCCCAATTCTTGCCCATTACAGGGCGATCGGAAAGAGTGCTTTCTTTTGGAGACGGCAGAACGTGGCTGTAAAACTGTGCGTCCAGCGTCGGGAGCCCGTGCTTCTCCACGAAAGCGCTGAGATGCGTTTTGAGCTCTGCGCTAGTATGCGAAGCCATGCTGCCGCAAATACCGACGGAAAGATGGTCGCAGCGCGGAAAAGACCAGATGTAGCCTTCAAAATGCGGAAGAAATTTCACGATGATCGAGTCGGCAGTCTGCGGAATGAAGTAGCCCTGCGTCATTTCCAACTCGTCGCGCTGGAGAGCGCGGGTTTCCGGCAGAATTTGATTGCGCGCGCCTGCGGCCAGGACGAGGAAATCGGCGCTGCGCCATTCGCCATCGACGGAGTAGCGGGGCTTTGTGGTGCTGGTGTCAACGTCAAGAACGTGCGCTTGCTGCACTTCACAGCCGGCTGCTTTGGCGCGGTCCAGCAACATGCCGTTCAAAACACGGCGCGAATAAATCACGATGGGGTGGGTCATTTCGAGGTTGGCGCGCTGATCGTTGCTGCTGATAAGTTCGACGGAGCGAACAAGTTTTTTGGGATAAGGATTGTCGAGCAGGAAAGGGAAGCACTGGACAGCTTTATGAGTTAGGCCTCCGCCGCAGGGTTTTTCCCAGGCGAGGCGCTGATCAAAAATTTGGACTTTATGTCCCGCGCGCGCGAGCTGCTCACCGCACATCGCGCCGGAAGGTCCGCCGCCGACGATCGCTATCTCTGCCATGGTCCTATCTCGTCTCGCTGATGGCCTTGGACTCCGTCGCTGGACAAGGATACCTGCAGGCGGCGACTGGGATTGGCTATCAATTTTTCCAGGTAATGGGCCCCATCAAGTGGTGGGGAAGACCACCAGGCAAAACCCGGCGAGGAGTATAGCACCGAAAAGGGCTGCGGCTGCGGGGGAGGCGGTAACTTCCCGGACAACCTTCATGGCCCAAGCCTGTAGGAGGCAAAAGAGCGCAAATGAGGGCGCGAGAAGGACTAAGAGGACTTCGCCGCTGTGCAAGACGAAGAGGCCGGCGACGATGGCGCCCCAGGCAACCAGGCGTAAGCGAGAGCGTCGTGAACAATCGTCCCGCTGCTTTACCTGGCGATGCGCGACCAATCAGCAGCTCTTCCGCGGCGTGATAGGGAAGCACGGCAATACAGAACGGAAGAAAGCGCGCCCAACGCGGAGCGGTCAGCCAGGCTTCGCTGAAGGTCAAATCAAGCCACGAGGTGATCAGAAAATGCAGAAGCAACGCCGCGAATAGGGCGAGGAGAATGGTGAAGTGAAGCGATCGGGCAGGCTGAGGCCCGCTGGCGCCTGTGGCGAATAGATTTCGCAGCGAATTCCAATGCAAGACGAGAAGGACGGTTCCGAAAACTAGCAGAAAGCTTGCGAAGTAGTCTCCTTGGAATAGATGCAGAGCGCGGAGAGGAGTGGAATAGGAGAGGAGGCCGGCTGTTCCGAGCGCGACGATTGCATATTCGAGAAAAACGCGTGGCTTGACGCTAGTCGTAACGTTTTCGACGGCTGGCGCTGCCTGATTTTTATTCTGCAAAATTTCTCGAAGAAAAGGTCCCACCAACAAAAGTATTCCGGTGAAACCAGCTAAGAATCCGAGAACTGTCCGGTGGGAAGGCAGAGTGGGTCGCGATTCCGAGTGCAGGACGCGAGCCGCCCAATTTTGAGCGTCGGACATTGCTGTAGCGTCGAACAAAATGCTGACGTGGTCCGATCGAGGAATCACGACGTACTGACTCGTGCCGTCGCCGGGAGCGGGCAGCAAATTCTTTACAGCGGTGCGGATTCTTTCGGGTTCCCAGGCCGCGCTCATTAATAGAGAGTGAGCGGGGAGCGCTCCGAAATCGTGAAAGGGCATCATTTCTGGCGAGATACCGGGCATTGGACGCATGGGGGCGGGAGAAAACGCGACAACGCCGGCGACCGGGATTTGCGATGCGATGCGCAATGCAATGGCCCCGCCTAACGAATGTCCTGCAAGGATGGTGCGTTCCGGATCGAGCAGGCCGCGCGCGATAAGTTCGCGGACCAGATTTTCGGAGCACTTATCGGACCGCTCATAAGAAAACGGGCCGTCAGTGCGACCGTGACCCGGCAAGTCCGGAACAAAGACGCGCAAACCTTGCGAAGCGAAACCCGCCGTGATGTACGACATGATCCGCTTATTTGCGGATAGGCCATGAAGAAGAACGACGTAGCCTTGCGGTGTGCTACCCGCAGGCTGTCCCATGGGCTCGACGATGTCGGTCACCAGGCGGCATCCACCGGCGTCAATGCGAAAAGTATGGGACTGGTAAGGAACGGCCAGCGCCAGCGACAAGCCCAAGACGCAAAGTCCGACGCCTGCAATGGCGCGAGGCATTTTATTCGATTTCATGAGAAGCGCCCGGCGCGCAAGTGCTTGGCGCGCGGTGCGTGATAAACTAGCGTTTCAGCTAACGCCAAGGCGATTTTTGCGTGGGACTTCATGGAGTTCCTTTGAACCCGGAGATACTGACTCTCGACGAAGCGATTTTGCGGTTTGGCCCAGGGAAACGCAATGGCCGCCGCGTTGTGTTCACTAATGGCTGTTTCGATTTGCTGCATCCCGGGCACATCGGCAGCCTCGAGCAGGCGCGCGCGCTTGGAGACGTGCTGATCGTGGGCCTCAACAGCGATGCCAGCGTGCGCCAATTGAAGGGCGCCGGACGCCCCGTTCTGCCGGAACGCGAGCGTGCCGAAATTCTCGCCGCGCTCGAATGCGTGGATGCTGTAGTGATATTCGATGCGCTCACGCCGCGCGAGGTGATTGCGCGACTGCTTCCGGACGTTTTGGTGAAAGGCGGGGACTGGGCAAGCGATCAAATCGTGGGCCGCGAAGAAGTAGAAGCAGCCGGAGGCCGTGTCGTTTCCATTCCCGTCGTCGCGGGCTATTCCACCACGGAAATTCTTCGAAAAATCCGCGAAGGCGCTTCCACCCCTCGCGTGGAAGCCTGACGCGCGCGCATGATTCTGCCTGCCGTTCGCGAGCGATTGGATGCTGTGCTTCGCCACCCGTCGGTGGAAGGAGCGCTGGGCGCCTTGCGCGCCGGCGCGCAGCACATCTCGCTTTCCGGCTTGCATGATGTTGCCAAGGCTCTTCTGGCTGCGTACCTCACGCATGAGCTGAGGCGCCCGGCGTTTTTCATTACCGATTCGAATCGTCGCGCAGAGGCGCTGGCGGAAACGGTGCGTTTTTTCGCGAGCATTTTTCCCGGCGTAAGCGGAGGAGTGGCTACGCTCCCGGCTTTCGATACGCTGCCGTGGGAATCGCAGAGCCCGCACCCGGACATTCTTGAACGGCGCGCGGCAACGCTTTTTCGCCTGACGGATGGGCAAGTTTCGTTGGTCATCGCTCCGGTACAAGCCGCACTTTGGCGTTTTCAAGACGCGACTTTGTATTTGTCGCTGGCGCGCACGCTTACCAAAGATGCAGAGGTTCCGCTGGAAGAATTTGTTGCGCATCTTGCTGGCGTGGGCTACACGCGCACGGAAATGGTCGAGCTGCCGGGGCAATTTGCGATGCGTGGGGGCATCGTGGACGTGTTTTCCGCGGAGGCGCCTCGCCCCGTGAGAATTGAGCTGTTGGGAGACACGGTCGAATCGGTGCGCGAATTTGATCCGCGCACGCAGCGCTCGATTGCGCCAGTGCAACGCACGACTCTTTTGCCGCTCACGGAGTGGAACGTAGCTATGCTCGTCGGCGCAACACAGTCGGCGGCTCCATCCTGGGAAGCAACCTCGTTCTTCGGGCCTTCCGAGCAAAGCGGGCAAAGTTCGCTTTTCGAATTGGCCGAGAGCTCACTGAAGCCCATCGTTTTTTTGGACGAACCACAAAGTCTGCGCGACGCCGCGGAACAACATCTCGCGCACTCCACGGCAATCTACGAGCGCCATGGCAGCGCAAGCGCACCGGCAGCTTCGCATTTCTTTATGGACGAGGCGGAGTTTGCAGCTGCGCTTGCGAAAACCTCTCAAGCCCATCTCGAGCAGCTCGCCGTCAACATCGGCTCCGCTCCTCAATTTGAACTTTCTTCACGGCCGAGCTCGCGCTTTCATGGCGATGTCGTGGCCTGCATGGCCAGCGTGAAGTCACAGCTCACTTCGGGCGGAAAAGTTTTCCTGACGGCCGCGAGCACTGGCGAACTCGAACGCCTTGCAGATATTTCCCGCGAGTACGATGTGCCGTACGTTCTAGGAGAGTCAGAAAACGCCGCTGCAGGTTTCACAGCCGAGGGAGCACTGGAGACTGCTGGGCTGCTGCTGATGCGCGCGCCGTTTGCCGAAGGCGTCGCCTTCCCCGAAGCAAAGCTTACAATTTTTGGCCACGCCGATCTTTTCGACGTTGCGCCGACGGTTGAACGTCCTAGCCACAAAATTCGTACTTCGGGATTTTTCACCGACTTCGCTGAATTGAAGCCAGGCGATTTCATCGTTCACGTCGATCACGGCATTGGCCAATTCGAAGGCTTGCGTCAAATCGAATCGGACGGCCATCGCGGCGAGTTTATGCTGCTGCGCTACGCGGACGATGCGCGTCTTTACGTGCCGCTGGAGCGCATGGACCTGGTGCAAAGCTATCGTGTTGTCGAAGGCTCACACCCAACGCTCGACAAGCTGGGCGGTACGGGTTGGAACACGCGAAAAACGCGCGTCCGCAAATCGCTGGAGGATATGGCGGACCAGCTTCTGACTCTTTACGCCGCACGCAAGACGGCGCAAGGCTTTGCTTTTTCCGCGGACGGCAATTTTCAGCGCGAATTTGAAGATGCCTTCGAATTTGAGGAAACGGCAGACCAGAACACCGCCATCGCGCGATATCAAGCGCGATATGGAGCGACCCACGCCGATGGACCGGCTGCTTTGCGGCGACGTGGGCTATGGAAAAACTGAAGTTGCCATGCGGGCGGCATTCAAAGCGGTATCGGACAGCAAACAAGTTGCGGTTCTTGCGCCCACAACTGTGCTCGCTTTCCAGCATTTCGAAACTTTCAAACAACGATTCGCCGCGTTTCCAGTTCGAATCGAAATGTTGAGCCGCTTCCGCAGCGCCGCGGAGCAAAAGAAAATTCTCGCTGATCTCGAAGCCGGCAAAGTGGATGTGGTGATTGGCACGCACCGACTCATCTCGAAAGACGTAAAGTTCCAGGACCTCGGCCTGCTCGTCGTGGACGAAGAGCAGCGCTTCGGCGTCGCGCACAAAGAGCGGCTCAAAGAGATGAGGCAGAATGTTGACGCGCTTGCGCTCTCCGCCACGCCGATTCCGCGCACGCTGCACATGTCTCTTGTGGGCTTACGTGATATGTCCGTGATCGAGACTCCGCCGCGCGACCGCCTGGCGATTCAGACGGTGGTCGCCTCCTTTCAGGAAGATCTGGTGAAGCACGCGATCGAAAACGAGCTGGCGCGCGAAGGGCAAGTCTATTTCATCCACAACCGCGTCGAATCGATCTACTCGCTCGCAACGCTGGTGCAAAAATTGGTGCCGAAAGCCCGCGTTGTGGTGGGTCACGGCCAAATGGGGGAGAAAGAGCTCGAAAGCGTAATGCTGAAATTCATCCGCGAGGAAGCGGACGTAATGGTGGCCACGACGATTGTCGAAAACGGCCTCGACATCCCCAAGGCCAACACGATCCTGATCAATCGTGCCGATCGACTCGGTCTTGCCGAACTTTATCAGCTGCGGGGACGAGTCGGCCGCTCTCATCAAAGGGCTTACGCGTATCTTCTCGTTCCTCCCGACACCTCTCTTTCCGAAATTGCCCGCAAGCGGCTCTCGGCCATGAAAGAGTTCAGCGAACTAGGCGCGGGCTTCCGCATCGCCGCACTCGATCTAGAGCTTCGCGGCGCAGGCAACATGCTGGGCCGCCAGCAGCACGGCCACATCGAAGCCATCGGGTTTGACATGTACTGCCAAATGCTGGAACGCGCCGTCTCCAAGCTGAAGGGCGAAGAATCGGGCCCTGAGCTACGCACTACGCTGAGCCTCGGCTTGGACGTTCGCATACCAGAAAACTACATCCCCAGCGAAAATCTACGCCTGCGCACCTACAAGCGCATCTCGTCGATTGCCAGTGACGTGGAAAAGCAAGACGTCCACCGCGAACTGGCCGACCGATTCGGTGCTCCTCCCGCTACGGTAGAAAACCTTTTGGAGTACGCCGTCCTCAAATCGATGTGTGAGCGCCTGCGCATCTCGGCGGTCGAACGGCAGGGAAACCGCATTGCCATCCGTTTTCACGCGGAAACGCCGCTAGACCCCGCCACGCTGGTCAAGGTGGTGCGTTCGCGGAAGGGCATTAAACTTGATCCCAGCGGCGTTCTGTGGCTGGAAACCACCCGGGGAGAGTCGGTCCCGGGCGCGCTGAGAAACGTATTGCTAGGCCTTCAAGCCCAGAGCTAAACTCTATAGGTGAGGAACTACATGCGTAATCTTTCGCTTATCGCGGCGCTATTCGCCGTCTTGCCGCTCGCGGCGCAGCAGCCCGCCCCGCCGACGCCGTCTCCGCAAACACAGAATCCGCCGGCTAAGCCGACGCTTGAGAAGCCCGATGAGGCTCCCGCTGACGTTCCTGGCGACGCTCCTGCTAAGCCCACGCCCAAAAAACCGGTGCCGATCAAGAAGCCTGCCGCCGCCGTCGCTGAACCTGAGGGCAAAGTCGTCGAAGAAATCGTCGCTCGCGTCAACAACGAAGTGATTACCCGCTCCGAGTTCGAACACGCCAAAGTGACTTCCGCGGAAGATGCCAAGAACGATTGCCAGAACCGTTGCACGCCCGAGCAGTTGAATACGCGCATTGAAGACCTCCAGAAAAATGCTCTCCGCGATCTGATTGACCAATCCCTACTCGTGCAACGCGCCAAGGACATGGGAATTAGCGTCGAGCCCGAAGTCATAAAGCAGCTCGACCAAATCCGCATTGAAAACAAATTGCCGAGCATGGAGGCTCTTGAAGAGGCGGTTTCCAAGCAGGGCGGGCTGAACTGGGAAGATTTCAAGAACAACATCCGCAGCGGTCTGCTTACGAAAAAGGTCATCCAGAGCGAAGTCGGCTCCCACATCAATGTGAGCAAGGAAGAAATCCAAAAATATTACGACGAGCACAAGGCAGACTTTGTTCGTCCCGAACAAGTGGCTCTCCGTTCCATTGAAATCAATACCGCCGGCAAGGACGAAGCGGAAGTAGCGGAGCTGAAGAAGAAGGCGGACACCGCCTTAAAGCGCATCCAGGATGGAGAGGACTTCGGGGAAATCGCCAAGAGGTTTTCGGATGGTTCCACCGCCAAACAGGGTGGCTATCTGGGCATTTACAAGCGCGGCGAACTCTCCAAGGAACTGGAAGACACCGTCTTTAGCATGAAGAAGAACGGCCTGACTCCGGTGATGGAAACAAAGCAGGGCTTTCTAATCATGCAGGTCCTCGAGCATTACGACGAAGGCGAACAAGCGCTCGCCAAAGTCCAAAACGAAATCGAGGGAAAGCTTTATGACCAGCGGCTGGAGCCGGCGCTCCGCGAATATTTGAAGACCCTTCGCGAGGAGAGCTACGTGGTGATCAAGCCCGGCTATCAGGACATTGCCGGGGGCGGCAACTCCGAGATTCAAGAAGTGAGCGCGACACCCGAAGTGACCAAGACCAAGAAGGGCCACAAGAAATATCTGTTGTTCGGCAAGAAACCCGGCGACTCGGGCAACTGATGAAGACGTCTTTCGTTAGCGAACTCGGCAGCGAACAGACCATCACTTCTTTTTTCCTCGTCAACGAAAAAGAAATTCGCAACTCTCGCGCGGGAAAGTCCTATCTGCGCCTCGATCTCGGCGACCGCAGCGGCACGATCGAAGCCGTGATGTGGGATCAATTTGAGTCCCCGGCAAAAGAAATTGGCCGCGGCGACGTGATCAAGGTGATTGCACGCGTCGAGAGCTACCGCAATAAGTTACAGCTCACTTTGCAGCAGCTCCGGATCGCTAAGCCCGAGGAAGTCGATCTGGCCGATTATCTGCCGCACACCAAGGAAGATATCGGCAAGCTATGGGCGCAACTTCTGGAATATGTGAATTCCATTGAGAATCCCTGGCTTGCAAAATTGGTGAAGGGAATCATCACCGATCCTGCGATATCCACACGCTACAAACGCGCGCCTGCCGCTAAGGTCATGCATCATGCTTATATTGGCGGGTTGCTCGAACACGTCATTGGGCTTTGCGGTTTGGCGAAGCAGGTGGCGGTTCACTATCCGGAACTGAACGCGGATTTGTTGCTAACTGTCGCTATCCTCCACGACGTCGGGAAACTCGATGAGCTCTGCTACGACCGGGCGATCAGTTACACCACTGAAGGGCAGCTGCTCGGGCACATTGTGATGGAAATCGAAACGGTCAGCAAAGCGATGGACGTTATCGAAGGTTTCCCGCCAAATCTGAAAACCGTGGTCCAACATCTGCTGATCAGCCATCACGGGCAGTACGAGTTCGGCTCGCCCAAATTGCCGATGATTCGCGAAGCCATGGTGTTTCACTACCTGGATGATATGGATTCCAAGATGGCTGCGGTGCGGTCGTCGCTGGTTGCCGATTCCGGCGAAGAGGACTGGTCGGCCTATAGTCCTGCGCTTGGACGGAAATTCCTGAAGCTTGATGCTTTCCTCAAGGGCCCAAGCAGCAATTCCTGAAGTGAAGCCGTTCTTTCTTGACGAACTAGACAAAACTTCCGCCGTCGGCCGCATGGGCAGTCTATTCCGTGCTATGGATGGAATAGATAAAGCGCATGGTGTCTCGACCTGATTTCGCGTTGTGGATTCTCGGCACGGTCGCGTCAGCGTTTGTTTGCGGGCTGATTGTGCTCCGAGGAAGGCTGCGCAGATACCGAGTGCTCGCGTGCTACTTCGGGCTGAATGCTTTAGTCGAATGGATGCGATTGGAGGTTCTCCGGCAGTACGGCCTCATATCGAGCCAGTATGCGTACATTTATTACTATTCGGATTGCCTGCTGACGCTGCTGCTCTACTTTGCCGTAGCAGAACAATTCGTGCGCGTCTGGGATTCAATCACGGCGCGGAAGTGTGCGCGCATTGGATCATTCCTTTTGGCTGTATGCGTGGGAATATTCAGCTGGGTTGAGGTTGAGCGATCTTCTGCCAAGATGTTGACGCATCTGGTGCTCGATTATTCCGATTGTCTGTATTTCGCGACCGTCTGCCTTGGATTGGTGCTGTTTGTGGCAAGCCTGTGGAATCGAGGGGTGTCCTTCCACGACCGGCTGCTCGCGTTCATTCTTGCAAGTTACCTGGCCTTGATGTCGTGGCAATACCTGATGAGAAATCTCTACCCCGGCTTTCACTCTATCGTTTATACAAACACGCTGTTGTGGATGGTGTTCCTGTTGGGAGTTGCGTATATTTTCTCGGACCCGGCCGTAGGTAAGGACGAGCGCCACATTTATCTTTGACCTCGCCTGTTAGATTGTTGCCAACTGTGAGCGGCGGCCCGTGGCGTAGTCATTCAACGCGGCGTTTGCGCTGGTGATGACGGCGAGTGCGTCGGCGACGGCGGCAAGATCGGCGCCACGCAGAACAAAATACATTTCGTCTTCGCCGAGGCCGGTGTAAACGCGGTTGCCCATGCAGCCCAGGCTGAGAATTGCGCCGTGCTGCAGCGAAGCGGGCAGCGCCATGCACGTCGGTCGGCCTAGAGCTGGGGCGCCGCTGCTGACGCCGGCGCGATTTGCGGCTTCGCTCAGCAGCATCGCTCCGGATGGCTTGCAGGCAAAGAGCACTACATCTGGTGCAACGGGCGCGTCGCCAAGAGGTGCGTAGACAATCGCTGCCGGAGCTTTTGCCAATCGCGGAATCTGCGGGACTTCTTCCGGTTTTACGTAGCCGAGGTCAAACATCATCTTCAGCGTTTGCTCGGTTTCTTTTTCGCGTTCTGGCGACAGCGTGATGTTGTGCGTGTAGGCGCCGACGGCGCAGTTGAAATGATTTTCTGGGACGGTGTAGAAAACTGCGCCATTCGCAGCGAGGCGCCAGAAGCTGCAGCCGGAAGGCTCGGTTCCATCAAACCTTTGCACATTCGTTGGCGCTGCATCCAAAAACGATACCGCTACTGGACGGCGCGATAGTTTTACTGCCGAGCCGATTTTCTCCTCGAGTTGTTTCCAATTTGTCTGTGCGCTCATGGTCTGGGTCCTCTTCCGTCGGTTTGCAAACATAACACGCTAAGTCCCCTCGCTCAGCGTCAATTTGATTTGCAGCGCGCCGATGGCGTAGGTTTCGAGGTCCGCTTCGCGCGCCATCCATCCAGCGAAGAAGACAGGCAGCTCTTGCGGACCGATGAATATATTGGCGCGGAAATAGATTCAAAAGGAGTCTTGAGGCAAACAAAAAAGTCAAAACCCGCACTCTTAAAACGAAGGGTTCGGCACCCCGTCAGCCTATGCGCCACCCGCCACCTACACACAGAAAATGGTAAATTTGGATTCGCGCCAGTGCCCCTGCATAAGGACCGAGCACGCAAAGATGAAACTGAAGGGTGAACCGAGCATTCGGAAGTATCTGCAGTCTGTTTTAGAGGCTGACGGTTATCACGTCGAAACCGTCAGTAACGGCAAAGATGCTATTTCCAATTTTGGGGCCTAGATTGTGCCGAAAGCTAACTCTCCAGGTGGACTTGAAAATACCGGGACCGGCTAGGGCGAGGTAAAGAAAATTCCCCACCCTTCGCGAGGGGTCGAGAAGGGTGGGGAATAGGTACCGAACGAAACGTTGATGCTAACGCCGCGAAGCCGAGTTAATTAATGGTCGTTGTTACCCTCTCGGTTGTTACCACCCCAACTGGGACCACCGTGGCAAGAGCCGACGCCCTGGTCGGTGAAAGTAGCCGGTGTCCCTGCAGGCGCTACAGGAGCTTGCAGTGCCGACTGGAAATACCACTTGTAGCCGTTCGGCTCAAGCGTCAGGGCCATCACACCCCAGAAGTTCCCGGTTGATCCCACCTCGAGATTCAATGCGTTGAAGTTCGGGTTGCCGCTAGGATCGGCGGTTGTTGTGTTGGCTGCGACGACCGCATCGAGTGTCTCGCCGCCGGTGCCAACGATGAATTCACGGATGCCATTTTTGGGATCGTGATTCCCGGAAGGGTCGAGGGGGCGGTAGTGGGCATAGAGGTGGTCGTGCCCGTTCAGTACCAGGTCGGCTTTGTGTTCGTAGAGCAGCTGCCAAAAGGCCTGAGCGGCAATGCCCTCTGGGGTGATGCTGTTAGCGGCGCTGAACGTGGGCTGATGCCAGTAGGCGGCTGTGCACGCGGAATGATTCTCCTCGAGATCCTTTTTCAGCCATGCGAGTTCGGCGCCAAACCAGGAGCCCGTGTTCGAGCAGCCGCCCGGCTGCGTCGAGCACTCTATATTGAGTGAGATAAGGTGCCAGGAGCCGAGATTGTAGGAGTACCAGCCATCTCCGACTCCGCTCCCATTCACGCCTCCGTTCGCCCCCAATTCGAAGTGCCCCGCCTGTCCATCCGCCCGCGGTATGGGTTGGGGGTTGGGAGTGGTAAGGCCCGGATAGTTGCATGCCGCCGCCAAAGCTGGCGGGCACGGGTCCGGGACCGTAGTCGTGATTGGATTTCCGTTGGCATCGATCTGGAAGCCGTTGTAGTAGGAAAAGTAGCCGTAGCCGGCAACACCGGTCTCGCTATGCTCGTTATAAAACTCGTGGTTGCCCGGCGAGGGCCGATGGAGAAATTTGAAAGCGCCATAGGTCAAGTCGAACGACTGTTGAAAGTCCGAATATTGGCCTACCTGGTATTGCAGATCCCCAGCGATCGCGACGGCGTCGGGCTTCATGGCCTCAATCAGATTCGCAGTGGCCTCCTGGGATTGCCACAGAGAGGTGACGGTGTAGGGAGACTTTGGGTTGGTGCAGAGTTCATGGTTAGCCTCACCTGTGGGCTCCGTCTCGCCGGGCTGGCAGGCGATGTCGCCAACCACTGCAAGCACAGGCGAGCGCCACGTCTTTGCGTAAGGCCACGCATTGTCGTGGGCATGTGGATCCCCATTGCCGTTGGAGTTTTGATTCTGCGCCCGTGTCCCAGCTGCAAATGCCAACACCGCGGCGGCCGTTCCCATGAGCACTGCCGTTCGCAGGCTTCCTCGGATCATCTTCATGCGGTTCCTCTCGTTTGGACCTGTAATTGAATAGTTGCCGAACCGGTGAGTCTTATCCCTTGAACATTACGCGTGTGTCTCGAATGTGTGAAAAAGCCGTAACATGGATTACTTCGAGGGTCATTTAAACCACCGGCTTCGCAGATTCTCTGCATCTCCGGTTTGTGCGCGATGTGGTTCTCAGGCGTAGCGAAATAACGCCATGAAACCAAAGTCCATGTGCTGTTGCATATGGCAGTGAAAGAGAGTCAGGCCCGGCTGGTCGGCGATCAGATCCACGGTGGCGCGTCCAAATGCGGGAACGACCACCGTATCTTTCATGATGCCGGCACTCGGCTTCCCGTTGATCTCGACGATCTCGAACAGGTGCCGGTGGATGTGCACCGGGTGGCTGTCGTCACTTCGATTGTGAAACACCAGCCGGTAGCGGCTTCCCTGCCGGAACACGAATTCGCGTTCGTGCGGATATTCCTTGCCGTTGACGAGCCAGTGATTGATCCCATGGGGCCCGCCAGGCACTTTTTCAAAGACCATGTCGATGGTCTGGTCTGGCGCGTGGTGCGGCGCGCTCTTGCCAAAGATGGTGTAGTCCCAGCGCGCGCTCGCAGGCGGAAGCCATTGCGGGCGCGGCTGTGCCTGATTGGCGTACTCCACCACGATGCCCATGCCGGATTGCCGCGCGGTATCGCGCAGCTCCCCCAAAATCCACTTGCCCGGCAGGTTCATCTCCACGATCGCATCCACGCGCTCACCCGGGGCGATCTTAATCACATCGACGAGCTGAGGCGTGGGCACGGGATTGCCGTCGAGGGCGATCACCTGAAAATGATGACCGAAAAGACCTATCCGATGGATTTGCGATGCACTGGCATTGAGCACGTGCATCAGGACACGCTCACCTGGCCGCACGCGGAGGGGCTCCCCCGCGCCCAGCATTTTGTCGTTAATCGAATAGAGAGGAGCGCTGACTTCGAGCCCGTTGGGACGCAGGTCTGGAGTGGCAGGTTTTTCGGGCATGAGGTCGTTAGGATCCGCCGCCATTTCGTCCTGATCCATCGTGCTCAGGAAATACTGCCATTCACGCAGCGCCAGAAAGACCTCTTGGTCGTAGAGCCCAGGGTCATTCGCGAAATCGATCATGAGAAAACCGAATTGACCGGTGTAGGAGCCCCGATGCAGATCCATCATTGCCATTGTGTGCGAGTGGTACCATCGCGAGCCCGCCGGCTTGGCCACGAATTGATAGCGCCGGCGGCCGTGGGGCGGGACCGATGGCGTGCCTTCTTCCTCCGCCCCATCCACTTCCGACGGAACCAATAGGCCGTGCCAATGCACGTACTCGGGAACGTCTGTATCATTCACAACTTCGACGGTGACGGGCTGGCCCTCGCGCATCCGCATGAGAGGACCAGGAATCTTATTGTTGTAGGCGATCGTGCTGATGACAACCTGTGGGGCCAGCTCAACCAGCGTGGGTGCGATTCGCAGGGTGAAATCGGCCGCGCGTCCGGTGGCCTTCGGTTCCGACATCGCCATCTGCGGATGCTGTGGCGGCGCTGGAGCGTTCCGGAGCGCTAGCGACTCCGCGAATGCTGGCCGCAGCTTTCCTGCCCCCGCCCCGATCACGGTGGCCCATCCAAGCCGCACAAAATCTCTTCGGTTCATCTGACCCTCATCCCGCCCACAATGCCAGCCCAAAGAGCGCTGCCCTTATGAAAATCCCGGGTCGTCCTGCCATTTCTTCCCTTTCAGCCTTTGGTTGAGCGGTTGGGGAACTTCCACCGACACACAAAGGCGAAGCGTGAGAACTGGCATGTTTTCTCTTCGGGGTGAGTTGCAAGTGCTAACTGATTCTTGCCCACCGCAACAATTTGCTCAAGTCCTGATTAACGACAAATCAGGCATCTGGAATTGATTTATGTCTAGCTCCGGCGCTTCCCACTCGGTGCTCAGGGCAGATGGTGTAGCGTCAGCGTCAGCGGAGAGCCGACGACAAACAGCGAGCCATCGGGAGAGCGGCGAGCCACAAAAGAGGGCAATTAGCCCTGAAGAAACGCACATTCCGAAGGGCTGTACGCTAGACTCTTGGCATGAATCGCAGATCACTTCTCTCCCTGTGCGCTCTATCGGCAAGTTGCCTGCTCTTCTCCGGGTTCGCCGTGACGCAGATTTCTCATGCATCTCATCATGCATCTCAGACTGCGGCGAGACAGACGTCCGAGCCTCCAACAAGTGTCGCGAGGACCGAGTATCCCGATTGGCCTTGGCCGAGGGGCGTACACGAGCCTGCGAAACCCGACGATGGCCAGTTCTTCCATATTCCTGGAAGCACGAAGAGCTACACGGATACTGAGATTAACCGCAGCACCAGCACGGTAGATTGGTTCCCGGAGCTGCACCCTGCGCCTCCGGCTCCGGTAATTTCGGGCAAGGAAGGCGCGTACAACGCGTGCGGGCAATGTCATCTCATCGACGGGCGAGGCAAGCCCGACACGGCCGATCTTCGGGGACTTCCGGTGGCGTATTTTCTGCAGCAACTCGCCGACATGAAGGATGGCAAGCGCCGTGGTTCCGTACCGCACGCAACCGTCAACGACATGATCCCTGTTGCGAAAGCGATCGACGCACAGGACGCGAAGCTCGCCGCGGAATACTTTCACTCCGTGCCAGCGGTTCGAGGTGCTCGCGTCATCGAGACGGATACCGTTCCCGTGACACATCCCGGACCGCATAACGTTCAGCTGGTGGATGCCACCGGAACCAAAGAACCGATCGGGATGCGCATCATCGAGGTGCCGGAGGACATCAATCGGACGATGTTGCGCGATGCCACGTCTGGGTTCATCGCATACGCGCCAAACGGAAGCATCAAGAGGGGCGAGATGCTAGCGAAGACCGGCGATTCCGGCCGCACCGTTCCTTGCGCCACGTGTCATGGAGAGGGCTTGAAGGGAATCGGAGACATTTTCCCGCCCCTAGCGGGACGCTCTCCTGCTGCTACAGCCCGGCAACTGTATGACTTTAAGAGCGGCGCTCGCGATGGCCGTTATGCCGCTCTCATGAAGCCAGTCGTTGCACACCTTACGAATCAGGACATTGTCGACCTCACGGCCTACATCGTCTCACTGCAACCCTGAATCAGGATTGCAGCCGAGTGCGTTGCGGGCGATGCAGCACTGATCCCATGGTGGCGCTGAGATATGAGTAACGGCTTGCACCTCCTCTTTCCCACCCAAGGGCGCATCGCGAAGATCAAGTAAGGCAATTCTATTGATGAGCGCTCGCCGCATGAAGTGCGGCGTTCATCACTGCTTGGTCGAGTCTATCCAGTTCATCCTGCAGCTGACCCAGCTTTGCCTGTTCGATTCTCGACTGCTGTTCGAGATCCGTTTCTCTCATCTGCGCTTCTTGTTCCTCGGGCACCCACGCTTCCATCTGTGCCTTGAGCTCGGTGATCGCGTCCTCGAATTGCTTCCGTTGGGCGGCATTCTCGGCGTGATCCCTCAAGTCTTCATCCCGTTTAATCTGGAATTCATAATATTTCCTTCTAGCCCGCACCTGCTCGATTGATGATTTCGCTTCATCCAGCTGCTGCGAGGCATGGGCAGCGGCGGTCTCTTGTGCATGTAACCGGTAGATAAGAATCTGCGCCCTTCGCGCGGCAATCGCGGACGTTTGGAGGTCCTGGCGCAGTTGACGAATCTCTGTCAGCAGTGCCTGGAGCGTCGGCGACTCTGTTGGCGCGGCCTGACCATGAGCGGACGAAGAGAAGAGCAAAAAGCTAAGAACAAGTACCACCGAGCGAAGCATGGGGCACCTCCACTGCACTCGTCTAATTGGACGCCCAATGCTTTACAGAAGTTCCCGCCGTACATGCTTTCCTGCGTTCCAGATCGCCGACCACCAATCGGGCGACACGACGGAAATAACGAAGGCACGATAGTCAGGTATCCGCGCGATAGAACCAAAGTCACGCCTTGAAAATCGCCGCATTGTCCTGCAATTCAGAAAGTAACCCGGCGGGAAATAGGCGCACGCTGCAGTGCGTTTGCTGAGGACAAATCCTTTCGGTCTTCCTAACTCCAGGTAAACGCCGAAACCGGGCAAGTCAAAATGGACCCCAAAACCACTTCTCCGGTAAGGCAACTTACCAGGCAGGTTCGTACTGGCACCGACAGAAGACCAGTACGCATTAGCTTCCGAAATAGAGGAAACGGATCCTTAGGTAATGCGTTCCTTAGAGTAGAAGTAGAGCCGTAACGGTGGGGCAAACTATCGGCATGGGAGGACGCTTGCGCTTATTTGGGCCCGTGTTCCATCTTGTTGATGAGCTGGGCGACGATCTTCGTTTTGCTCTCCGCAGCTTACGAAAAAACATCCTGTTGTCGGCGACGGTTGTGATCACGCTAGGATTTGCGCTCGGTTTGAACACGGGTGTATTTACGCTGATAGACGCTTCTCTCTTTCGTCCCCACGTGAACAAAGACCCTGCGACGTTTTTTCGCGTACATGCCTTCTATTCGGACGGATTTGTTGAAGGCCTCATCAGCCCATCGGATTACAAAGCCTACCTCGTGGGCGCCCGCTCGGTGCGAGAACTCGCTGCTTGGGACGACATGTGGACAACGCTTGGGACGCGTGCCTCAATCACGATCCGAATTGCGATGGCATCTTGCAACTTCTTTTCCGTCTATGGATTAGACCGACCGGAATTGGGTAGATTCTTTCTTCCAAGTGAATGTTCCGTTCCAGGTTCCGGCCCTGTTGCTGTCATAAGCGACGAACTCTGGCACAGCCGGTTCGAAGCGCGGTCACCTATAGTGGGTCAGGTGATCCATGTTGGCCGGACTGCCTTAACCATCGTCGGAGTAACACCGCCGCACTCTTCGGGCCGAGACAAGCACATCGAAATCTGGGTTCCCTTGACGATGCTGTCGCAATTCGAGAGCCAGCCATTGCTGACTGTCGAAGGGCGCCTGAACCCCGGTTACTCGCGGACGGATGTCCAAGCCGAGCTTGGCGTTATCGCGCAGCAACAGGACACCTTGCATGCGAGGCGGAGAACCACGGTTATTGTGACTGATGGTTCCATGGTCTCGGAACCGCATCTAGGCATGGCGATTTGGGTAGTGTCCACGATTATGGGTGCGCTCGCGCTAGTTCTGCTGATTTCGTGCGCCAATGTCAGTGCGCTGCTCTTGTCACGAGCGACCGCGCGGCAACGGGAGATAGCGATTCGGCTATCGCTCGGCGCTGGCCGAGTTCGTTTAATGCGAATGCTTCTGACCGAGGGTGTTCTCCTGGCAACGGCTGGTGGCGCCGTCGGTGCGTATCTCGCCTGGAAAGTTCCGGGCATCATCGTTGGGCTCGTCGAATTTGCTCCCACCTATTCGCTGACACCCGACTGGGTTGTACTTGGTTACCTCGCTGCGATCACTCTGGCAGTCGGTTGTTTGGCGGTATTGGCTCCGGCTACAGAATCCCTCAGGGCAGATGTTTCAGCCTCTCTCAAAGGCAGAGGAGGTATGTTCGGTCAGGGGGTCAGTAACTCGCGCACTTTGGACTTTCTGATTGCTGGACAAATCGCGATGAGTTTGGTTCTACTCGCAGCTTCCGCCGTCTGCGTTCGCTCTCAGTACACAATGTTTGCTGCCGGGCCGGGATTCGAGACCGAGCACGTCCTTGCTGCGCGGATTGGCTCAACCACGGATGACTGGACGTTCCGCCACACGCTGGATGAGCGCCTGAAAGCTATACCGGGAGTCGTATCAGTAGGTTTCGCAGAGTTCATGCCGATGGACAAGGAAGATTCGCAGGACGTCAGAGTTGCGGGTCAAGCCACAGAAACAAGACGCGTCGTGGCAACGAATTCTGTATCTGCGAACTTCTTTGAGACACTCCGAGTACCGATAGTTCGAGGGCGGGCGTTCGAGGAGCGAGACTCTGCCGCGGATCACGCGGCGCCGGTTGCCATCGTGTCTGAGGCGTTTGCGCGACAATTTTGGCCAGACGAGGACCCCATCGGAAAAGTCGTCGAAGTTCCTGAGCGCTTGCGGGTCGTGGGCGTGTCTCGAAATTCGAGGTCAGCGAGGTACGGTGAACAGGATGGTGCGCAGCTCTTCCGTCTCCAAAATCCGAAACAGGCAAGTGGTTCACTACTGGTACGTTTTCAAGGTAAAGAACGTGATGTCGCGAGGGGGATCGAAGAGGTCCTCCATGATTCTGGAGGCGACATGGGTTCGGAGCCAGAAACCTTGAAACGAATCTTGGATCGCTCGGTTTCTGGGTTTTGGGCCATCGCCGAGATGGTTCTCTTCCTAGGGATTTCTGCTACCGTGCTCGCGTTGATAGGCATCTACGGCGTCGTCGCATTCGCGGCAAGCCGCAGAACGAAAGAGTTCGGGATTCGCATGGCACTCGGCGCTGTGAGGACTGACATTCTCGACCTTGTGCTCCGTTCCGGCGCGACGCCAATTTGCAATGGATTGCTCGTAGGTATCTGTTTGACAATAGGTGCCTCGTATGGATTGGCAAAGCTGATGAAGAACGCGCCCTTCGTCTTGAATACTTACGATCCACTGGTTTACTTCGCTGTGTGCCTGTTGCTGGTTTTGGCTGCGACGGTTGCAATGCTCATTCCCTCCCTGCGAGCAACCGGTGTGAATCCGATGCATGCGTTACGCGAAGAGTGAGTTGATCTTGCCTCACCGCCTCACCAGACATTCTTAGATACCTACGTTTTCGGGGAGCGGCAGGCTCCGGAGGGCACATGCCTGATAAGCCGTTACCGGAAAAGTCCTAGGACTGGAGATGTCCGGCACGACTAACCAGGCACTTCGCCAATGGCTCTTGCTATAGTCAGCCAAAGGCTTCGAATTTCAAGCTATGAAAAAGCCAGTGGAAGCTCGCTGTACCTCGCCAGCAGCGATCTGCTACTGGTTCATTGTCTCGCTCGTTACATGGGGAGTGCTGAGCCTCATAGGAATTTATTGGCGTCCTCTCCAGGCGCCGTCAGCGGCAGCGTGCTCAATCGCGATGGCCATCGGCTGCTTCGGCAACTGGCTTAAAAATCGTTCTTTTCACTGCGCTCTTACTGGCCCACTATTTCTAATCGCTGGCGTCGCTTTTTTGCTCGCAGGAGTGGGCGTAATCCACCTGAACACCACTTTGGTTTGGCAATTCGTTCTCATCGGAATCGCTATAGCATTTCTCCTTGAATGGCGATACGCGAAACGTTCTGCGTCTTAGCTTTGAGGAGGCGAATCCAGACGTCAGATCACAGGTGGAATTGTCCCCAAACCACATGTCCGATTACGCGACTCTAATCGGGACTTAGCGGTGTGAACCGGGTCCACGTAGCATTCTCCGGCTGCCTTCAAGTTCTACGGAGTCATCTTTACCAAGCGAACGGTTCCCTGTAAGCATCCGGCGGCAAGCGTGTTGCCATCCGGAGAAAACGCGAGAGCCGAGACGAAGCATGAGATCTTCTCCTTCGCCTTCGGGTCGTCCTCGTCCGGCAACTTGATGTCACGAATCTCCTTCCGCGAATCCGGCTCGATCAGTTTAATGTCACTACGCCCACCCAGTGCGAGTAACTTGCCATCCTTGGAAAACGCAGCGGAGCTATATCCGCTTTCGGTCTGTGCAATCCAATCCGTTGTATTCCAGATCATTACCGCGCGTGGTTTTGCTGATTCATAGGACGCGACCATCGTCTTGCCGTCAGGCGAGAACGCCACATTAGAGATTCTGCCAACGCCCTCGAATGTGCGCAAAGTCCGGATCTCTGCTTTTGTCGCCAAACTCCAGTCGTGCAGTCCGCCGTTTTTATCTCCAATTATGATGGTTTTGCTATCGGGCGCAAATGCCGCTCCCAGCAAGTGGCTATCGGCCACGATGAGTTCTCCTTCTACGGTCCAGGAACTCGTATTCCAGACCTTTACATGACCATTTGCGTGCATGGTGATCAGAAGTCTGCCGTCGGGGGAGAACCGTAATCCGTCCAGGTCTTGGTCCGGAGCGGCGATAAGTTCTCTTTCTACGGCCCAAGAACTCGTATTCCAGACCTTCATGTGACCATTTCCATGCGCTGTGACCAGAAGTTTGCTGTCCGGGGAAAACCCGAGCGATGACACGTTTAGTTTGGAATCCCCCGAGGGATGGTGTACCTCGAGAACCCGGAGCGGAGTGTCCAACGCGTAGAGTACATACACATCCGAAATCGATTTTTCCTTGGGTACCGGCTTACCTGGGTCCGCTGCGTTCCAGACTTGCGCGCTGTTCCCAAAGACCGTTGCGATAATGGTCCCGTCCGGGCTGTATCCAAGCTCCCGCAACTCAGGGGTATGCTCTGTTTCGGAAAGGAACGTGCGCGCTCTTCGGTAATTGCTGGTATCAAGCAACACTACTTCATAACCGAAGCAGAAACGCGCAAGCTCGCCCCCATTAGGAGAGAACTCGAGGGACAGCACCATGCCACATTCGTCTTTGATGAGGGCAGACGTGCCCGTTGTCTGTCCCAAAGCGCTAGATACGAAAATGACAACTCCGAGGAACGCACTGACAAATTTCATGAGATACCTCCAACACCGAAATATCAGAGGGTCAACCCAGTTTACGCGATTTGCGAAGCGCATAGCGCCTGATAAACGCCGTTACCGTCCATGTGGATTTGGGTCAAAACCACTTTTCCGCACGACTTACCAGGACCTGGGATGCGTTCCAGCGATAAGTTCCGAGTTGCCGACCACTCGGAAGTTGGCCAGACCAACCAATACAAGCGCGTCTATCAAGAGTTGAGTCTCGAATTGAAAGGGTTTTAAAATTGAGCTCACCCTTTGGTGAAAAGAGGTTGAATGTCCACCTCACACCACGGGAAGACTTCTCTGGGAGTTGCAAATGACTACAAATGTGCCGACAGCACTCATTACAGGAGGAACTAGCGGTATTGGCCGTGCGGCGGCTAATAAATTGTCCCTGCTTGGCATCCATGTCTTGGTCGTCGGCCGCAGTGTGGAGCGCGGCGAGAGAACGGTTGCCGAAATCCGCGCAGCAGGAGGTCAAGCCGATTTTATTTCGTCCGACCTTCGGGACGCGTCGAGCGCGCGCGAAGTGGCGAAGAGAGCAATCGAGCTCGGAAACGGCCACGTCGATATTCTGATCAACAATGCGGGAATCTTCCCGTTCGGGCCGACGAATAAAACGACGGAGGAAGAGTTTGACAGGGTGTATTCGCTCAACGTTAAGGCGCCATACTTCCTTGTCGCGGAACTAGCTCCCCTGATGGCGAAGAGGGGCAAAGGGGTAATCGTCAATGTATCTACGATGGTTGCCGATTACGGAGTGTCCGGCATGAGTCTCTATGGTTCGAGCAAGGCAGCGATCAATCTATTGACGAAATCGTGGGCGGCTGAATACGGCCGCAGTGGTGTCCGCGTCAATGCGGTAAGCCCTGGACCTACGCGCACGGAGGGCACCGACGCAATGGGAGAGGGCTTGGAGCAACTAGCCGCCCAGGCGCCAGCGGGGCGCCCGGCTACCGCGGACGAAATTGCAGAGGCCATTGTCTTCCTAGCGACCGATCGTTCTAGTTTCATTTACGGCGCAAAACTCGCCGTCGACGGTGGGCGCACCGCGATTTGATGTGCGCGCAGTGATTACGTAGATTTTGATAAGTCGGGAAGTGGTCTCTACTCTTGAGACCGGACAAGTGGACCGATCCTCAATGTCCGCCCGACTTATCAGAGTTGGGAATATTCAATATCGATTCAGTTCAACCGCCAAACGTCTTTAGAGATGTCCGATTACAAAATGTCAACAAATTGTCCGATTTAAGTGCCTTTTATGTTCGGATAGTATGCTCGATTAGTTGCAGACTAGGACTAATACGAAATGTCAGTTCGAAGAGTTGCCGCCTTCCTTGGAGTTTTGGCAGTGCTCGCATTAGCCGGATACGGTTTGCAGTTGATCTGGCGTGGTTTCAACACAGCCGATGAACCCTCCTCTGTCGAACGCATCGCTGCCCGAAGCGCCCGCAATTTATCCATCCCAGCAAAAGCTAAGAAAGAATCAAACCCGTTTCAGCCCACCCGCGACAACTTGAAAGAGGCCCGTGAAAGTTTCATCGCTCGCTGCTCGGTGTGCCACGGGGCGGACGGTTCTGGCAAAACAGAAGTTGGCCGCAACTTATACCCGAAAGTGCCCGACCTACGATTACCCGAAACACAGAGATCTTTCCGATGGTGAAATCCGATACATCATTCGTAATGGAGTCAGACTTACCGGAATGCCGGGCTGGGCTCGTCCACACGACGAACAAAGCGACGACAGTTGGAAGCTGGTTCTTGTTCATTCGAGACTTGCGGCAACTAACCCCTGACGAGACGACGTCAGCAGGCGGCCGCGACGAATGCCTCACACTATGTGGGGTCGCAATCCTGCAAGAACTGTCACGCACAAATCTACGAACATTGGCAAAAGACACCGATGGCGAATGTTGTCCGCGACCCTCGTGAACATCCCGATGCCATCATTCCTGACCTCGCAACCAATACGATTGCAAAATTCACGAAAGACGAAGTGGCACTTGTTTATGGAAGCATTTGGAAGCAGCGGTATTTTACAAAGATTGGCGACGACTACTTTCCGGAACCAGCGCAGTGGGACATCACCAACCACGTCTGGCGTCCTTACTTCGTTGCCAAAGGGACTGATTGGTGGGAGCCGTTTTATCCGCCGGATAATATGCAACGTCCGACAGGTCCAACTTGCGACGGTTGCCATTCAGTGGATTACAACATCCACACAAAAGCGGGTGGCTGAATGGAATGTGGGCTGTGAAAAGTGTCACGGGCCGGGCAGCGAACACGTCGTGCATCCGACCCGAAGAAATATTCTTAATCCCGCGCACATGGATTACGTACAAGCAAGCGACACCTGCATCCAATGCCATTCACAAGGCCGCCCACTTACAAGTCCCATCGAAGGCAAATATTACGATTGGCCAGTGGGATACCGGGTTGGTTCCAAACTGCAAGACTATTGGCAGCTTGAAGAAAGCAACCTGGGCCAACTGACGTTCACGCATTTTCCCGATGGCACCGCACACAAGAACCGGATGCAAGGGAATGATTTCGTTCAGAGCGTTATGTATCGACGCGGCGTGACTTGCTTTAGCTGCCATGACGTACACGGAACGGACAACTACGCGCAATTGCGAAAGCCAGCCGATCAATTATGCTTGGATTGTCACGGCCCGATGTCGTTAAACGGCCCGCGCACTGCCACGATTGAAGAACACACCCATCACAAGGCGGGGTCGGCAGGCAGTAGCTGCATTGCTTGCCACATGCCCAAGATCGAGACGACGGTCGCAGACGTCAAGGTGCGAGCGCACACTTTTGCATTTATTACGCCCGCCATGACCGACAAATACAAAATCCCAAACCCCTGCACAACCTGCCATTCGGATAAGACCACGGCATGGGCCACAGAACAATTGAATCATTGGCCCGAGCGGTCACCCTGGCGCATGGAGTAGTCTTCATCTGTTGCTCTGACTCCTAACGTCGTTACCGGAGAAGTACTTTCTATACGGGTGCTTAGTCCGGTGGCGACTGAATCGCATGCGGAGTTATCACCGCCTCACTTTCGAGAGTCCAAGTGGTTGCGGGCAAGTGGCCTAGCTCAACAGCTCAACAGCCATTCTCATGAGTTTCTCTGCGTCAATCGTTCCCGACTGGTCGAAATTCGGTTCCAAGAGGTCGGGCATCAGGGGGGACGAAGACGTAGGCAGTTTCTGTGGTCACACGTCTTAATCGAACGGAGACTGCAAAGGTTTTCGACATGACCGCGATGTTACACCCGATGTCCAGCGAGTCTGATTGCCGAAAGCAGTGCCAGGTCTGGTAAACGCCGTATCGCAGAAGTCGTCCCAAAACCACGTGTCCGGTAAGACGACTACACAGGCAAGTGGATTGATAGGTCGCGATTTCCCCGAGCGAGCCGCCTGAATCGGAATAACTTCCGGTTTGACCGTCAACCGGAAACAATCGCGATCACTTCCTACAGGCCGACTTAAGGGGGATTTAACTTTACCTTGGGCAGCACCAATTGTGTGAGCTGCTCCCCTTTATCCTGCAGATGATCGGTTAGTGGAAGTAATTCACGATCATGATGTTGGCGTTACTCTCGTCGATTTGCGAGTAGAGCATGTAGCGGCCGTCGGGAGAGACGGACATGCCATCGCCCAGGTCTTTATCGGCTTTGAAGATTTCGCGCGTGTGCCTGGTAGCGAAATCGAAAAAGCAAATGCTCCGTGGGCTGTCATGAGGGGCGAAGTAGATTCCGTCGTGCACGAGCGTCCACTGAGAAAAATAAGTTATTTTCGGCATGCCGGAAACTTCCTGGGGCGTCGCACCGGAGTGGTCCAGCGCAAGCATCATGATATTCGGGTTGGCAATTCTCGATGGAAAGTAAAGCGCCTTGCCGTCGGAAGACTCGATGGAAGTGGCCAGGTCCAGTGATCCCGCAAGAAGTGTGGCGTCACCTCCCTCCACAGGGCAACGGTAGAGCTGATGACCAACGCCTTCGGAGCCGCGAAAATAGATCCACTTTCCGTCGTGCGACCAGTATGGAGAGTCCGCCTCCCGCACATTGGTTTTCAGTTTGTGCGCAACACGATCCGATATATCCGCCGTGTACACGCCCGCAAGACCGCTGAGTTCTGTCATCACGAACGTAATTTTCTGCGAATCAGGCGACCAGCGGGGGAAACCGGCTGGCCCTTCGTGCGAAATCTGAACGAGATTGCCGCCATCGGCGTCGGCCACCCAAACGCTCCAGGTTCCCGAGCGAGCCGAATCGAAGGCCACATGTTTGCCGTCGGGAGAATATTGGCTGTTGTTTTGTTGCCGGGTGGACACCAACATCTGGACCGCCGGAGCTTCAGGATGTTCCAGGTCTTTTCTCCAGATGTTCACGCGGTGGTCGGCCAGGCTGAAGGCCAATTTGTGCCCATCGCGAGAAATCGTTGGCCAATCTCCTGCTGCGACCGACAGTTCGTGCACCTCGCCATCGCCCACGCGGATTACATAGAATTCGTCGCCCAACGCATTTGCCCCTGCCACAATGAGCGACTTATCATCGCCGCTCCAAGCTAGTCCGTGTGGAAATTCGTGCCGCGTGGTCAGCGATCGTTTGGATTTTCCCTGAAGATCGGTAACAAAGTACTCGAAGGAACTCGTGTTATGGACACAGGACATAGCCAGTTCCTGCCCGCTATGCGAGAACGTTAAGGCTCCCTCGTGATTGCAGGACGGATCATGGGGAAACTCATGAGATTCGAGAGTCTCCATGTTGAGCAGGTAGGCGCGGCCGTCGGGTCGTCCGTTTTCGGTATCGGAAAAGGCGAGCCATTTCCCGTCGGAGGACCAACTGATGGGCGCGGCAACAGAGTAGGGTATATGGGTGACGAGGAGTTTGCGTTCCGGTCCGCCCAATGCGGGTACAACGTAGATGCCAGTGTCGTCAGCAGCCAGTCGATGAAAGGCAATCTGCGTGCCGTCGGCAGACCACGTCGAACTGATCCATTCGGAAGGATGGTTGGTTAACCGTAGCACCGTTTCACTGCCAATTGCTTTTACATACAAATCAAACCCCGGCCCTCCCGAGCGGCTCCTTGTGCCGTTATCCCAGGAGAAAGCAATCCTTGAGCCATCTGGTGAAAACGAAGGAGCAGTCTCCCGGCCCGGGTAGGAAGTAAAGGGGACAACTGTCATCGGCTGGGAATTGCCAGATTTGCGAGATGGCCAGTTGAATAGAACCGCGGCAGCTACCAGGACGGCTGCGGCTGCCACGCCAAGGGTCCATTTCCGATTCGTCCATGCTTTTGCCGAAGGGACGGGCACAAGTTCCACAGATTGCTGCGCCTTCGCAACCGCCATTACCACCGGCGCTTCAGGCTTGATCTTTCCGATGAATCGGTAGCCCCGCTTCGGCAGAGTCTCTATGAACCGCGGGTTTTCCACCGAATCACTCAGCGCCTCGCGAATCTTGTTCACTGCGGCGGACACACTGTGATCGAAGTCGACAAAGGTGTCCGCCTGCCACAGGGCGCGACACACTTCGTCCCGCGTCACTAGCTCTCCGGCATTCTCGATCAGCATCGCCAACAACTGAAAAGGCTGCGCCTGCAATCGGATTTTTCGTCCGTCCTTGCGCAATTCCCCCGAGCGCAGGTCCAGTTCAAAACGGTCGAAGGCCACTCGGTGGGAGTTGCCACCCGATGCTCGTTCTGATTTGTCGATCGAAGAGGACATTTGGTCACTCTCACAGGAATCCGAGGAAATGGCGTGATGCTAGCAGACCGCCAAAGCCAGCGTCGATTCCTAATCATACTAGGTTCTAAATGATAAGTCCTTACACACGATGGTGTTAGCTGATGCTCAAGAATTGAACAGAAAGTGATGGGCGGCGCATTGTACAGCTGCCCGTGTTTCCGCATTCTGCCCCAGCATTTCCACTTGGGGGTCGTTCTGGACGCCAAGCATGGAGCGCAATGAGATTGAGGCAAAACTCGAAGGAGAGAAACAATGAATCGAAAGAATATTTTCCGGGTTCTTTGGAGCCGGCGGTTTTCCGCTCTTGGGGCATTGATCGCGTTAGGGCTGTTGTTTACCGCTGCCGGCGCCAAGGCCGGTGGTTGTGCCTTTCCTTACAAAGCGGGAGCTGGAGCCGCCCCCGCAATTCCGTTCGTGCAGCCCTCACGCGGACGGGGAATGGAACGAGCATGCCACCATCGTAGGTTTGTGGCATGTGAATTTCACTGCAAATTCCGATGAGAATTTCCCTCCGGGAGGGCCTTATCCCTCCACACCCTTCCCATTCGTCGAATCCTTCAAGACCTGGCACGCGGATGGAACTGAATTTGAAAATGCATTCGTTCCACCCGCCGGCGGGAATATCTGCTACGGCGTCTGGAAGGACTTGGGCAAGGGCACCGTCAAGCTGCACCACATTGGTTTAATGTTCAACTCGGACGGCAGCCTCTCGGCCATCTTCACCGACGACGAAACGATTACGGTCGCGCCCGACGGAAAAACCTATAAAGGAATGTTCGATTTCAAACTCTGGCCTCCCAGCTATGATGCCGTCGGCGTCGGAAAGCCAATAGCAGAGGTCAAGGGAACAGTAGCCGCTACTCGCATAACCGTCGATTGAAGAATCAACTTCCCATTTCCGCCGGATGACCACCGCACGGCACGGCCCACGCTTTTACACCCCGAGAGCGTGGGCCGAATCTCTGGGTATCTGTGCAAGCGGATTCGGTGTGCTTTGCCCAAGGATTTCGTCGAGAATCCACTTCAGGTGCGAGTCAGGTCCTTGAAAACGCGTAAACGCACTTGTGTCCAATAGCCGAACCAGTTCCAGGATGGTCGGCTACACGGAAGTTATCTTGCAACCCGTTCGAGAAGCAATCGAAGCGAACCGTCGCGGCACATGGACGGTAACGAGGTTACCGGAAAAGTCGATTCGGCCTGAAAAGCATATGTCCGGTAAGGCGACTACACAGGAGTTACCGGGGTGTTAGCCGGGAGTGATAACATTTCGGCGGGTCTGTAGAGGGTGGCTTGTGAATAGAAGCACCGGGAAGGTCTTTCGTGAGGCGTTGCTGTGGTCGATTTTTGGAGTCCTATTCTCCGCTGTTCTCGTTCCGGCGGTGGCTCGCCTTGTATCGGCGCAAAGCAAAGGCGCGGTCTATCGAAAGTCGTTAACTCTCGAAATGTCGTGGAAGCGCGGTCACGACCACTACGGTCCAAATTTCATTCATCTGGAGTCTCCCTGCCTCAGCAGTCCAGAATCTGGCTGTTTCTGCTCTCTTGATTTCAAAACGACCACTTCCAAGGAATTTGCAGAATACGTTGCGTCGTTAGACAATCGAGTACCGGTAAAATTTCATGTGGACTACGACCGAAATCACCAAATGGTTGGAGCCCTTCTGGAAGGGGTGGGTGAGTGGCCAGAGGAGCGATTTCAAATTAACGAGAGGTCGTTGGCTACTGGATTTCGAGTGCTTCGGAACCAACGCACCAGCGGCGGACACTTAAACAACCCAGCCGACTGTTTTCCCAAGCCTGTGAAGTGAAGGCTTCTCAGTGATGCCTGCCATAACCGGAAAAGTCGGCCCGATCCTCAGTGTCCGTTAACGCGACTATTCAGGCGTGGTTAGTCTCTATGATTGCGCTTCTGAGAGCGTCTCAAGCACCTTGCGTGCTGTCGCTGCATCTTCTTTATTCACGAGCAGCTGATAATACATGCCGTCATCCTGGACCGTTGCGAAAATGCCTGCGGACAAAAGCGCGCCTTGCGGAATGTCCACTTGGGTCTCCGTTGCATACTTTTGAAGCAGCACGAGTTCATCGTTTTGGGGTAAGGCAAGAAGGCTTCGCGCCGCGGCTGCGTCCTCTTCGCGCACAAGAACCCGATGTCCCAGGCCGCTCCATGCCAGATGCTCTCGCATGCGACCAGCGGTATCCGCCTGAATCATCGCATCGATGCCTGAGGACTCAAGAACGCCCTTCGCAACATGGGCCTCGCCTTCACTGCCGTAAGACTGGACAACAACTAAATCGCTTTGTGACATACGCTCAGTATACTCCCTGGATAAATCCTGAATTGAAGGCTAATGAATCGAGTAGATTCAACCGAGCGGAAATCTCCAAGTGAAAATTGGACCGGTGAAGCCAGTAGCTCCTGGTAAAAGCCGTTACCGGAGAAAAACTCTTCTTTCCCGGATGGCGACCAAAAAACTTGGGGCGTAAATCGAGCTGTCAAATCTTGAACAGCCGATAGGTTCACGGCTATTCAGTTTCTGAACTTTTGGGTTCAAAGACTTGACGGGCGGCGCGGAGATTCACGACTGACCAGAGCGCAGAGGACACAGAGAAAAGTTTGGGTGCAGAAACAAAAAGGGCGAAACCGCGAGTGCGCAGTTTCACTCACAGTTATGATGACAAATTGGTATAGTTTTGCAATCACCCGCGACGGACGCAGCCTATGGAACTTCAACGGCCCAGGCGACTACTTTCCAATCCGTTTTCTCTTTGTTCCACAACAACAAAAGGCCGGGCGATTCCTCATCACCGTAATTCAAGCGGCTTGCGGACAAATAGTAGCTGCCGTACTTGGCGTCGGCCGGTTCTAACTCTTGATTCTTTCCTGACAAATGCCGGTTTTGACACAGAAAACTAGGGGCCATTTGGTCGGGCACGGCCATGATCGCAAAGGCTTTCGAATTGTCTTGCTCGACCGGACGCAGCAAATCGTCAACCGGCTGCAAGCTCGACATCATGTCCGCGAGATTCGGCTGCGAAGGGATTTTCTTGAGCACTTTTTCCAGGCTGGACTGGATTCTCGCGGACGGAGCCAGCTTTTTCTGGTCGTCGGTCGGTGCACTTATGCAAGCGTAGGAGCGTTGCGACGCAAACCGAGCAGCCTGCGCGTTATCCCGTTTCCCGATCCACAACTCATAAAATGCGGTGATATCCTTCACGGCGGCTGGATCGCCGGTGATCGGCTTCGGTTCTTCCACCGCGGGCAACTTGGCTGTAGCGCTTTCAGGGACGATTCCCGAGTCGCTTCCGTCTTCGATGCGAATGGCAACAATCTTCCAGTAGTCACCCTCCCGCGCCCAGACCAGAGACATCAGCTTGTTACGACTGTCGTCTCGCTTGCCACGGAATGCGGTCGCGTAGAGTGTCTCTCGCGAACTTTTCTCTGAATCGTCGGCCACGACTGACGCGCACTCCAGGTCCTGTCCCATGTCCGATGGCAGCTTTACCAGCCGGAACTCCGAAGTGAACGCATTTTTGGCGTCTTTTAGCTCTGGCTCCCATTTATCGGCGGCCTCGAAAACGTCGTTCACGGAGGCCACAGTGCCCGAGCTATCGCTAAAATTTTTCATCGCAATCTCTGTGCGTATCCGAACCATGCCCATCTGCGTCGGTTTCTGGCCTTTCTGTACTATTGATTCCAGGCATGGGTAGCTCCGGCGCGAAAAGTAAGCAACCGACTTATTGGGCTCTTTGTCGACAACCCACGCTTTCAGAAAATCGTGTGTACTCTTATCAACGCCTTCATCAGCCTTGACCGCAGGATTTAGCGGGATATGACCGAGGCTTTCGGTTGCGGTCTCTTTTGGAGGCTTCGAACCAGTTCCGAACTGTGCAAAGACGTCGCGCCACCAGCCATTAAGCCCGGACCAACGATTGTCGTGTCGCTGCAAGTTGTCACCGGCTCGCACGTCCGAGTTCGCCGCCGTTAGGTGTCCATTGAACAAGCCTTTTGGAAAGGTAGAAGACCGGTAATCCACATCAGCGTCCGCCATTTTCTTGTCCCGCGATATGGAAAGCTGAATTGACGGTGGTCCATTCTTGAGCCGATAGGAGATTGGAAATCCTTTGTGATACGTGGCGTTATCCTTATCGCGAAAGAACTCCTGGCTCTTGGCCAGAATTTCCATCGCGTCGCGCTTCAGGTAGACGTAGAGGCGGAACTGGCGGTCACCTCCCACACCAGATTCCTCTCCCATTACTTCGTCGACCGCCTCCACCAAATCGAGCGCGCGACCAAGGCTCTCGCCCTGCGCATCGGTGAGTTTCGCATTCAGAAGGGCGTGAGTCACCGCGTCGAACGTGGTCCGCACCGACATTCGTGCATTGTCGTAGGCTTTTTCGGGAACAAACTTGCCGCCGGTCGTCGCGTTGTATCTCCGAACGAACTCATCGACCAGTTGCCTCTGCTCGGGCCGCAACTCCGCGTATGACTGTCCAATGTTCTGAGAGCTGTTGGTCTGTTTGGATGCGGCCGAGGACTTTGGTGGGGAGGTCGCTTGGTTCTGAGCACTCGCCGAATATGCCGCGAAAAATATCGCGAGAACGGGAGCGAGTCTTCTGGGGTGTATTTTCATTGGCAGTCGATCTATATGCCGTCTTCACTCCCGGCCTTCAAGTTCATCTGGTTCAGCGGCGGCACGATTCAGGGTCGCATTAAGTGACAGTAACCTTTCACCTTTTCTCTAAATTAAACCGGAAATCGCTGCGGTGCGGACCTGTCAGTTTTGACAGATGACAAGTCTCAGCAGGGTTGACGCTCCGTTAACGCGAGAGCGAACTATGTCTGCGGAGGCCGCAGGATGACGTAGCGAGTATACGGACGCTTTTTTTGATGGCGAAGGATGGGAGGCCCGTCGGGATTTGATGGGTGGGTCCGGCGGGCGCAGCGTGCTGCGCCACTACAAGGAGCGTACAGATCTTGCCTGATTCGGTCAGTTGGGGATTGACCCAAAGGCTGCCTGTACTTCCTTCAATACGTCTTCCATGTTTGAGAGGCCCGCGACGGACCGGCCTAGAATGGACGCCGCATGTCTCGATGGAGAGAGATTGTCAGCAATGGTCTTCACGAAGAGATCTTTTAGAATTTCCTGGGGGTGAATCTTGGTAATCGCTTCAACGACAACTTTTCCGCTCACCAGCGGATCGGTGAGCGTTTTTGCATAGTCACGCATTTGCTCACGAATCTCTCGCTGCTCTTTTTCCTTCGCGCTGCGATATGTCTCCAGAGAATTCCAAATGCGCTCGATGTCTTCATGTTGGGATAACTCCATGCATTGACGGATAAGACTTGTCCGGTTCAATTGGTTTGCTTTCGAGAGAGGCTGCAATGCGCGGTTTACGAGAAGAGGGATGTTGATATTACGGCTCAGGTAAAGCCAGCCGTTTCCCTTGCTCAGATAGGCGGCACCATCCGAATAAAGTTTTTCAGTCAGGTCAGGCTCAATTTCCTGCTTCCAAGCGGATACTCGCCCAAGCGAATCTCTAAATTGTCCCATCAGAATCTGGCGGCTCTGTTCTGGCTGATAGTCGATTTTCGTGGCGATCTCTGGGTTAGCCAATGAGACTTGCTGGCCGCGGTTCGCGGCAAAGCGATACCGAAAGCGCGCGAAAAGGACCCGCAATCGGACCGACTCGTTGCCACTGTGGGACAGAAGATAGGTCTTTACCTCGTCGAAGCATTCTTTTTGCAAGAGTCCCCAAAAGAAGCGGCCGCCGCGAATGGAGCGGTCGGTGAATAAGTGACTTATGCTGGTTTGCTCAGGAGCGCTGGGAAGGCTAAAGAATTTCAGAATGGTATCTAAGTCCTTGAAAGGGTCGTTTAGATAGAGGGGGTTTGCGGCAGCAAGGGGCGCGGGCACAAGTTGGTCGATATAGGAAAGCGGACCTATCGCCTCGCGGGCACTGTCGCGAACAGCCGCTCGCTCTAATTCTTCATCGAGGAGCAGCGGCTGTAGTTTGTTTTGCAACAATTCGCGTGTGTCGTTGTCCTGAATGCTCCCAAGGATTTGTGCGATCAGCGTGTCGATTTCAGAAAGATTTGACTGGACAACATTGCCATCGTAGAAAACAGTGCGGTAGAGAATGAGGTTGTTGCACAATTCGATCGCCGCACCGGTTTCCTCACGGGGACTTGCGGTGCCATCAGGTCTCGTCAACCCCCTGAGCCCGAGGATGAGATCACCGGTGTCGACCTGAATCGTGTTCATGATGGTTTTTCCTCTCGGCAGGAGGGCCGCCCGGAGGGTGGAGCATAAACTCTTCCTCCCTCCTTTGCTGGCAAAAGTGGAGCATATCATTCGGGCGGTGGGTATTCCTTCCACATCTCGCCTTGCCAGCGCATTGCGGGTCGGCCTAGACTGGTTTAGACGACGAGCGAGCACATGCTACCGGCTTCATTCCAAATTCGAGACTTGACTATCCGCCCTGCGGCGGTGCTTGCGCCTATGGCGGGCGTGACGGATACGCTTTTTCGGCGTGTGATTCGGGGGCTCGGTAGCTGCGGTTTGCTGATGACAGAGTTCACGAGCTCTGAGGGCATTACCCGGAGCGCTGCGAAAACGCTGCGTTATCTCTATTTTCAGGAAGACGAACATCCCATTACTGCGCAGCTTTTTGGCGCGAATCCGGCAGTGATGGCCGAAGCCGCACGTATGGTCGAGGACCTTGGCTATGACGCCGTGGACATTAATCTCGGGTGTCCTGCCAAGAAAGTCGTCAAGTGCGGCGGCTCGGGGTTGCTGCGCGATCTTCCTTTGCTTGGCGAAATTTTCAAAGCTGTTCGCGCCGCGGTCAAAATTCCTCTGACTATCAAGCTGCGCGCGGGGTGGGACGAGAATTCCATTGTTGCGGTGGAAGTCGCAAAGATGGCGGAGAGCATTGGCGTGGAAGGCGTCGCGGTGCATCCGCGCACGCGTTTGCAGGGCTACGCCGGGGCTGCCGACTGGACAATCATCGCAGCCGTGAAGCAGGCGGTGAAGATTCCCGTAATCGGCAATGGCGACATTAATACGCCGGAAGACGCCGAGCGAATGGTGCGCGAAACTGGCTGCGATGCCGTGATGATCGGGCGCGCCGCGGCCACCAATCCCTGGATTTTCAGGCAGATGGAACAATACGCCGCGAGTGGCCGATACGACACACCGACGGAGCAAGAGCGCCATCAGTTACTTTCTGGCTACTATAGGCAAATTAATGCTGCCAACCTTCCCGATGGTATTGGCAAAATGAAACAGTTCGCTTGCTGGTTTACTCATGGCGTGGGGAACGGCAGCGAGCTTCGTCGAATCGTACATGCGGCGCGAACGCCCAGCGAGGTTGTCGAGAAGGTGGAATCCTTCTTCGAGAACCGAGCCGCCGCAGGAGTCAGCCGTTTCGCCGCCGCCCAAAACGGTGAGCGCTCGCCGGCTGACCAAGGCAGTGACCGCTCTGTGGCTGCCCAGAATGATGGCTGCATCGCGGACGCCAGAAAAGAGGACCCAGCCCATGGTCCACTTGACGCAGACCGCCTCGAAGCAACGCTCGGAGCGTAGAATCGCTGTCCGACTGCCGCTGAAAGTCAGGGGACGCGACAGCCGCGGTGTTATCTTCGAAGAAGAAACTTCAAGTGAAAATTTATGCCGGAGCGGCGCCGCGTTTGTCACGCGCTTTGATGTTGCTATCGGCTCTGACCTCGAAATCCGAATTCCTTTTTCGAACTATGCTTCGCGCCGGACGGAAGCCGACTTTGCAACGTCTGGGCGCGTAGTTCACGTCGTCGAAGCTCCAACACAAGGGGAACGGCTGGTCGGCGTGCAATTCACCGGCCCACGCTTCCAGCGCGTCTTCCGCCCAGAAAACGCTGCCTAATTATTATTTAGCCGCGCCTCGCGCGACACACCGTTACGGCGCTCCGCACGCGAAATTCGCCGCATCGTTGGTGTCGCCCGTACCCTTGTACTTTGCAACTTGGGGATAGGCGCACAGCGGTCGCGTCACTTTCACTCCTCCAACGGATCCAGTGTTCGCTTCCTTTGTGGCGATCACTGTGGAGGGAGCAGCGCCTTTTTCCACCCACTGCTCGAGCGCTAGATACATGTTGTGTTGCACGTCGTTCGGCGAGCTGAATCCTGCCGCGCCAAAAACATCTGGGCCGGGGCCGCCGCCGCAATGCTGCATGCCCGGCACCATGAAGAGCCGCAAGAAAGAATCGGCATCGTGCTTGCCCATTTTGGTTTCCACGCTCTCGTAATAGTTGATCGAATTTAGTGGGGAAATTCCGGAGTCGTTCCAGCCGTGATAGATGATTAATTTTCCGCCGCGCGATTCGAACGGCTTGAGGTTTGTTTCTGTGGCGTTCAGCACGGTGGCGAACTTTTTGTCTGCCGCGGCTACGGAGTCGTCCAAGTTTGCCTTCTTGTAATCCCAGTCGGGCTTTTCGTAGACCATGTCTGAGAAAAATCCACCGCCGAAAACAAACGTCAGACTTTTGCCCGGCGCGGGACCTGTTATCCACAGGGCCCAGCCTCCGCCACCTTCCTCGCCGCCCGGCACATAGCCTGGAAAAATCTGTTGCCCCTTTGCATCGCGCGGCCCCTGATACAGTTTTTTCAGCGCCGTGACTTGCGGTTGTGTGAGGCACGCATCCGAATCGGCTGCTTTGCAAAGCAGGACAGAGGGATCGAAATGGCACTGTCTCGGATCATTTAACACGCCGTCGGTAACGCCATCCTTTGCGTCGCATGACTCGTTGACGGCTTTCGCGATAGTTGGAATTTTGCTTGCCGGAATGTAGCTGGCCGGATCTAGTGTTGTGGATTGCGCATTCCACACGGCGGCGCCGAGCAGGTGCGTCCAGTAATTTGCCGGTGCGCCTGCCAGGATGCCGTCGTAATCCTCCGGATAGCGCTGCGCTTCCATCAGTGCTTGGCGGCCGCCATTCGAACAGTTTGCGAAATACGAATGTTGTGCTGCGTCGCCATAAAAGGCTTTCACCGTTGCTTTGCCAACCGTCGTCATCTCGTGGATTGCGCGGTATGCGAAGTCGATGATTTTCTCGGGATGACCCAGCGCCCAAGTCGCGTCGCCACCTTCCGCGGCATGGCCAGTGTCTGTGGCCGCCGAGGCGTAGCCCTGCAAGACTGCAAGGCCCAGCAAGTGATAATCGATTTCTCCAGCAAAGCCGCCGTTGCCTTGGCCGCGAAATTTGCTGTTCCATCCGGCGGTTGGGAGCCACACTTCGATCTTAATGTCGGAGTCGGCGGTGGGTTTGGAAGTGGCGGTGACCCTGCAGAAGGATGGGAGTCCTTTGTAAAAGTTAGGATCACCCGCTAGCCACGGAGTCATGTTTGCAGGCGGGGCGAAAGCTCCGGCGGCGACTGTTTGGGCGGTTGTTATTTTTGTATTTGGCAAGGCCAGTTGGGCGAGTTGCTCGCAGGTTTGTGGTGTTGCAGCGGGCGGGGCAAGCCCCGCCCCTACAGCCTGTGTATTGGGAATCAGGGCACCACTCACGGTCAAGATCGCCACGATTGCAAATTTGCTCACTGGAAGCTCCTCTTTGTCAGCGCCATACGAATGCCACGACATGCTAGCTGAAACGCGTTCTTAGGCCAATGCGCTAATTGAGCGGGGCTTTAGATAAATTTTCTTTCATGGAATGAGGCGCAAGCAGGGAGGAAGCAAACTCCTGTTGGGTTTGGCCGTCAAAATGGATGTCGGCGAATATTTGACTGCGGGTTGGGTTCGGAGATGGAACTTATCGGTGATTCCATCGTTTATTAATTGACAGTCTTCGGGCGAGGCTGGGAGGTTCGTACATGGGTTCCTTTTGGCAGGATGTCCGTTACGCAGGACGAAACCTCAGGAAGAGCCCGGGCTTCGCTCTTGTCGCGATGATCACCTTGGCGCTCGGCATTGGTGCCTCAACGGCTATCTTTAGCGTTATCGAAAACGTGCTGATGGAGCCGTTCCCTTATCCTGATGCAAAGCACTTCGTTTCCGTCCAGATTCATGACACGGAGCAGAATCAGCCTGGTGGGCGAGGTGGTTTCAGCGGACCGGAGTTTTTGGACTATGTCTCGCAAAGCCACGTTTTTGACGGGGTGATTGCCAATGACGGCGGCGACGTGCTCTACACTTCTGGCGAGGGAACGGACCGCTTTAGCGGCGGCTATGTGACGCCGGGCACTTTTGAATTTCTGGGCATGCCAGCGCTGGTTGGCCGCGTGATGCAGCCTGCGGATTATGAACCCGGCGCACCTCCTGTTTTTGTCTTGCGCTACAAGGTGTGGGTCAACCGCTTCAATGCCGATTCCTCCATTCTTAACAAGACGTTTGTATTGAACGGCACGGCTCGCACGCTGATCGGCGTGATGCCGCCGCGATTTGGCTGGGGCGATTCCGATCTGTGGATTCCAGAAAAGCCTAGCCATGCGGATACGACGCCGGCGCTTGGCTTCAATCGCTATTGGTTCTTCATGGGTCACCTCAAACCCGGAGTCACTGAACGCGCGGCTCAGGCGGACCTCGCCGTGATTGCGCAGCATCTATCTACCGTTTATCCGAAGGACTATCCAAAACATTTCACGGTCGAAATTCAATCGCTCACCGATTTGGTCGTAGGGCGCTTTCGCACGATGCTTTTTATCGTTCTCGGGGCCGTTGGGCTTCTTCTGCTGATTGGTTGCGGCAATGTGGCAAATTTGCTTCTGGCACGGGCTACCACTCGTGAAAAGGAGTTCGCCATACGTGCGGCACTGGGTGCCGGACGTTGGAGATTAGTGCGCCAGTTGCTGGTTGAGAGTCTGATTCTCGCCATCGGGGGCGCCGGCCTCGGTATATTATTCGCATGGGGCGGCCTTAAATCTCTGATAGCGCTTATTCCGCAAGATATCGTTCCTGCGGAAGCGGCGATTCGCTTAAATGTTTCCGTTTTGCTTTTTACGCTTGGTGTCTCGGTGGCCACCGCTGTGCTTTTTGGGTTGGTCCCTGCGCTGCAAACCGCGCGGCGCGATCTGAACGATCCGCTCCGCGACAGCGGGAAGGGAGTTAGCGGTGGTTTTCGGCACGGGCGATTGCGTGATACCGTTGTCGTTCTTGAAGTGGCTCTCTCACTCACACTTTTGGTTGGCGCGGGGCTTTTGATGCGCAGTTTTGTGGCGCTTCGTGAAGTTCATCTGGGATTGCAGCCGGATCATATTTTGGTTGCTAGACTTCCGTTGCCGAAAGAGCGTTACAAGACCGCCGAGCAGGTCGCCGGATTTTTCCACCCGCTTCTGCTACGGCTGAAAGCCATGCCGGGAATTGTTGACGCCACGGAAACGAGCACCTTGCCGCCCTACGGCGGAATCGATTCCGACATTGAAATCCCGGGTAAGACGCACTCGGAAAAGTGGACCGCGCTTTATCAACTTTGCAGCGAAGGCTATTTCCCCGTATTGAAAATTCAATTCCTAACGGGGCGGCCGTTCACGGAGGCGGAGGTCAATGGCGCGAAAAAATTCGCTGTCGTCAACCAGACTTTCGCTCGCAAGTATTTAGGCTCGGAGAATCCCATCGGCCAGCGCGTGCATCTGGTACATCTTGAAACGGTACCCGATCCTGTGCATGACTCTTGGTTTGAAATTGTCGGTGTTGTGGCGGACGCAAAAAACCGTGGCTTGCAGGATCCTCCCGAACCCGAGGTTTGGGTGCCGTACACGGTCACCGGTTCGTTTAGTCGCGGCGTCCTAATTCGAACCGCGGGAGAGCCCCTCCCGATGTTGAACGCCGTACGCCAGGAAATTTGGGCCACAGATCGCAGCGTGGCGCTCACAATGACCGGCACCCTCGATGGGTACATCAGTCAGTTTTCGTACGCTGGTCCCCGTTTTGGATTTTTCTTACTGGGAATTTTTGCAGGTATTGGCTTGATACTTGCGACCATTGGGGTTTACAGCGTGCTTGCTTATACCGCCGCGCGCCGAACGCACGAAATCGGGATACGTATGGCCATGGGCGCGGAGCGTGGCGACGTCCTGAAACTGGTGATTAATATGGGTCTGCGCCTGGTGATTTTGGGCGTTGCGATTGGGTTGGCGGCTAGCTTTGGCGTTGGGCGCATCGTGGCCACACAACTGTGGGGTGTTTCGCCCTACGACCCGGCCACGCTCATTGCCGTTCCGCTGCTGCTTCTCATTACTGGCTTAATTGCATGTTGGGTTCCTGCCCGGCGCGCCGCTCGCGTTGATCCCCTTGTCGCTCTTCGCTACGAATAGACGTCTGGCACTGGGCCGGGTTCCGATGCCCAGCCAGGTGTCACTACAAGTTTCTAGTCTCCTGAGTCATAAATAGATTGTATAAATAAAGGAACGGGGTTATCGTGGATCATGTCGATTCCACGAGGACGTCCTAAGCAGCGAGAACTCCTTGTCAGTCCCGAGCAGAAGATCACTTTGCGGCAACGGCTGCAGCAACCGCGGAATTCGCGCTCGCATCATTCTGGAGTGTGCCAGCGGGGAGAGCAACGCCGCGGTGGCCGCCAAGCTGCGCACTACCGGTTTCACTGTGGGCATGTGGCGGTATCGTTTTATCACCGAGGGGATGGCTGGCTTGGGTGACGAGATGCGACCCGGAGCGCCACGGCAGATCGGCGATGACCGTGTCGAGCGGGCCGTACGCCCCACTTTGGAAGAGACTCCCAAGGGAGCAACGCCTTGGAGCAGTCGTGCGTTGGCAGCGAGAACCGGCTTGAGTCCATCCACCGTGAGCCGCATCTGGCGGACGTTCGGGTTGCGCCCTCATCGCAGCGAGACGTTTCAACTATCCAACGATCCGCTGTTGGTCGATCAGGTACGAGATATCGTGGGTTTGTACCTGAACCCACCGCATCATGCGCTGGTGCTATGCGCGGATGAGAAGAGTCAGATGCAGGCGCTGAGCCGTAGTCAGCCGATCCTTCCGATGCTTCCTGGCCAGGTGGAGCGTCGAACTCACGAATACAAGCGTCAGGGCACCACCAGCCTCTTCGCTGCCCTGGACATCACCACCGGAGCGGTGATCGGTAAGTGCTGGCCACGGCACCGCGCCATCGAGTTCCGCAAGTTTTTGGAGCAGATCGATCGTGTTGTTCCTGCCGATCTTGCCGTCCATCTGGTGTTGGATAACTATGCTACCCACAAGACCAAGGAAATTCGGGCTTGGTTTGTGCGGCATCCTCGCTATCACCTGCACTTCACTCCCACGCCTAGTTCGTGGTTGAACCAGGTAGAACGCTGGTTCGCCCTCCTGTCACAACGGCAGATCAAGCGAGGTTCGCACTACAGCGTGCGTGAACTGGAATCCGCCATCTCGGAGTTCATCGACGTGCACAACGAGCAGCCCAAACCCTTTGTGTGGACCAAGAGTGCCGATGCCATTCTCAACAGCATTGCACGGTTCGCTTCCCGCACGCTGCCTGCGCATGGCACAAACAATATGTAAGAAACCAATGACTCAGGAGACTAGCGAGTCCACACGGCATGCATTGTTAAGAGGATGGAACTGTCGGTTGCGTGCGGGCCCAATGAGGGGATACTCGACGCTAACGCTGTTCTGGTTTTTCAGTGGTGGGCACGGGGTTGTTCAGCTTTTCCAATTTGGCTAACGTCTCCCGCTGCTGAGCCGCGTCGTCCGCCTGGGGAGCCAGGGCCAAGTAAATTTGAAGTTCCGCGATGGCAAGGTCGTATTTGTTTTTTCGGGCAAAGATTTCCGCCAGTAAGAGATGAAGCTGCGGGAAATGAGTGCGCAGGTCGAAGTGTTCCGCCTTCAGCGCGCTCTTTTCAGCGGCTTCGATTTTGTTGAGATTGTAATTCGCGAGCGCGTTATAGAAATAAGCCTCGGCATAATTCAGCGGGTCGAGATCCATGACGTAAGCAGTGACTTCCCCCTGATTCAGGGGATCAAGATCCAAAAGGTGACCTGTAAACTTAAGGACTTCCGTCCAATTCGCCGCCTCGAAGGCCATCTCCGCTAGAAACAGATAAGGCGGCAGGTACTTGGTGTCGATAGTCGTGGCATGGGTATAGGCTTCTCGAGCTGCATCGTTCTGTTTTTCCTTCTGGAATACTCTGCCTAATTGAAACCAGGCGTTCGTGAAACTGGGGTAGAGCTGCACCGCAGTATCGAAATATTTCTGGGCATCGGCAAGTTTGCCCCTCCGCTCGGCATCGAGGCCTTTCTCATAAGCTTTCCTGGCATCCGTAGGTGCTTTGTACGGAGTGGCGCTTATCGTTGTGCCTTCCACCTTTGTAGCTCTGCGCACTACGATAACGCCCACGTCAACGTTGCTGCCGAAGTTATCGACGTCGAGAAGGTTAACGACACTGGAGCGAAAACCCGAGGCCGAGACTCGTAGCTCACAATTCGTCAATTCGCGGCGGGGGATTCCCATGTCCGAAGACTTGCTAGACACGCCAGAAAACGAAGTCGAATCGGCGCTAGCTTCCGGAAAAGAATCGGTCCTAGATCCCAATTGCATGCTGAAATCGCCTTGAAGAGAGGCAAACACGTTTTGGCGCACTCTGTTATTGCAAACCCGCTCTATCAACACATCGTTTGGAATGGATCCGCCGTCATGGATTGCCACGCGTCCCCGGAGAAACATCACAAAATCCTCTCCCGGCTGAGTCGAGCCCGGGGTCGGCGAAGTGGGAGCTGTCGGGCGGCTTGGGGGCGCGGAAGGAGGAGGCGCGGGAGCCGGGGCCGGGGGTTTTTGCGCCATCACGTCCGGCGCTAGAAATGCCATTGTGATGGCGGACAACAAGAAGATGCGCATCCGGTGGCCCATAGATCGATGCCCCAGGGGGGAGGCTTACAGGTCTAAGAGCGTAGGACGCGGGGCAGTTCAAGTCAAGGCTCGAGACGCGAATAAAGGCACGGATTGGATGTGGCAATGCGCCGGCCCGCTTTGATCGGACAACTCTTCCTAACTGCCCTAAGACCTAGCCGAAAGTCGCACTGGCGTAGAAGAACACTATTTCTATAGGACGATGAGCGGTTTGTCTTTGGGCAGCGCGGCGAGAGTGGCCTTGTCCAGATTCAGATGTGCTGCAACCAGTTCTGGCGGCGTGTGGGACAGCCATTCGGAGAGCGCCAGGTCCTGGTAGTAGCTGGACTTGAACATCTCGAGAAATTTCAGGTCTGTGTCGCCCATATTCTGTACGTAATGCGGCAGAGTTTTTTGGATATAGCCGACGTCTCCCATTTCGAAGTCCATCGTTCTTGCGCGGGCGCCCGTGGCAAAGACCGTCATGCGCGCTTTGCCGCTGATGTAGAATTGCCATTCGTCGGCGTTTGGATGCCAGTGCAGTTCGCGCATGCCGCCCGGTTTCACGGTGACAATTGCGGCGGCAATCGTCGTCGAGATCTTGAAGCTGCTTGAATCGATCACGCGCACTTCGCCGCTCTTCAGCTTCGTTGGAGCGGGTTGCTGCGTGGTGCGAAACGCAAAATCGATTGGTGACGGGCCAAGCGCTCCTGCGGCGACGCGTTGATCCTCCGCGAGCGGTCCGGGAACATTCGTCTGAAAAATAAATTTCTCTTTCTTGGGCATCTTTGCCAGAGCTGACTGGGCGACTCCAAAATTTTTCGCCACCACGTCGGGTGGCGTATGGGCCATCCAGTCCGTGAGTAGCACCGTCTCGTATTCGGAGAAGTTGCCATCGTCGAACACAAGCATGAATTCGGTACCGTCCGGCGGTAGTCCTTGGATGGAATGGGGAATTCCGGGGGGGAAGTACCAGAGGTCGCCTTCTTTCACGTCTGTGACGAAGCTCTTTCCGTCCGCATCGATGCACGTGATGCGCGCGCTGCCGTAAAGCATGTAGGCCCACTCGGCGGCGGTGTGCCAGTGCAGCTCGCGGACGCCACCGGCCGTGAGGCGCATGTCCACGCCGGCGAGCGACTTCGAAACCGCAAGTTCGCGTATCGTAACTTCGCGCGACCAACCGCCTTCCTGAAAGCGTTTGTGGGCAAATGAGAAGGGGTACTTGAATGTTTGCACGCCGCCCGCATCTGTCGGCAGGGGATGATTTGAATCCGGATTTGCGGCGTCCAGCGCTGCATTTGTCGGCCCAGGATCGCTCGCGCTGCGGTCTTCCTTGGGAGTTTGCGCAGAACTCTCCTGCCCTTGCATCTTGTCTGGCCCTAGCACGCTCGCGGCTGCAAGCGCTGCTGAGCTCACGCCCAAAAATCCGCGCCGACTCAGAAGGTCTTTTTCCGGTTCGCCAGGCATATTCACCACCCTCACCAGGATTTACCGGGCCCATTTTGCATCCCCAGCCCCGCCACGCTACACCTAAGCCTATTTGTCTGCAACGTTCGCCTCTGGAACCAACCCGGGCAAAGCGCTGCGCTTATCGCGGCCAGCATTGCGCTTATTAGAGTGTTTGGAGTCGCTTTAGGATTCTTTTAAGTTCGTTACGGTTTCGAATATGTGCCGCTGCGCCGCGCCGTCGCACACGTCCTCGCCGTCACTCTGGCTTGATACTGGCCGTACTGTACTGTACGAGACAGATTCCGAAAGCACCTGCGCCCATACTTGTTGGACACCAGAACTCCAAGATTGGAGTTCTCTTCAGGGAGGATTACTTGAACACAGCAATCAAATATCTGAGTTTCATTTTTCTAACTGCCGCGCTCACCGCTGCGGCAGCACCCAAGGCCGCTGCCCAGGAAGTTGTAGTTACCACTGGCGGCGATCATACGCGCTACTACGATCACTATCATCATGACTACCATGTATGGAATGAAGGCGAAGACCGTTCCTACCGCGTCTATCTCGGCGAAAGGCATAGAGACTACCGCGAGTTCCGGCTAAATACTGCCCATCAACAGAGCGATTATTGGAATTGGCGTCATCACCATCCAGATCACCAGTAAAATAATGTTTGTGTAGCCGATCGAGGCCGCTTCCTCCGCGCCTAAAAGTGCGGAGTGCGGCCTTGGTTTTTTAGCACGTCTTGCGGTTGGGTATGGTAAGTTCTCGGATGTTAGCCCGATCTGCGCAATCGAAAGGAACCACCATGTCATTCGGAATCTATGCCATTGGCTTTGTCATCCTAACGATTGGCCTGATTTACGGCGCTTTCTTGCTGCATGTGCCGGCGCACTGGATTGCTGTAGGTGCGATCGTGCTTATAGGCGCTGGCATTCTCTCGGGCGTCAAAGCGACGCGCCAGAAGGACCCAGCGGCTTGAGTTTCGCAGACCAATAGCGCGCTCGCCAGTAGTTCCGTTAATAGCGAGATGGACGCAGAGTCTCAGAAGTTCTACGCAAAAGAAAAAGCCGGCTCACAACGAGCCGGCTTTTCTTGCTGTACGGCGTGCATGTTCGGCAGCTAGCGGGTGAAAGTCCCGTCCCAACCTGATGGAGGTGAAGGGTAGCGAAGCGCAAGGGCGTCACCGTGAGGTGGGGTCTGAAGGAAGCGTGGAGCAAAGATACGGGCTGATGTACAAGAATCGGATTGGAGGCCTACGGCGTCGGACGAGCGAGCAACTGATCGCGAAGTCCGTATCCATCAAGGACGCTGGTGGTAAATCCGGCGGTCGCGTATCGAAAGCAGTCGAACTTATCGCGGGAGATCTGCTGCACGTCTCGGAATCGTGACTGAGGGTGAAGTAATTCACCCTGATCCTGCAGCAGAAATCAGCAGCGGGCGTAGTACTCACGGAAGTGAGGAAGGCCCAAACAGTGAAAGAGAGTAGTAGAACGTCGAACTCACGGGTGGCACTGCGCCAGCCAATCAGCTTCGGCTGAGTTTTGCAGGTTCAGAAGACGGTGAAGCCGAAACGGAAACCTGCAGAGCGGCGAAGCCCTTGTGGCGAACGACGCCTCGAACCTCACGGCCCGTCAGGGCTCAATTCACTGAACCGCCGTATGCGGACCCGCATGTACGGTGGTGTGGCAGGGGAGGACGGGCAACCGCTCCCCCTATGCCGATTCTACAGTGAGATTAGCGAGGCGTTGACGATGCGGTGACTGGCAGGACCACGATCGAAACGACCTTTGTTCCGATCACTTCGCCAGAAACGATCAACTCAACGCGCCTATTTTGCTGGCGGCCATCCGCGGTATCGTTGGAAGCGATAGGGCGAGTCTTGCCAAAGCCTGCGGCAGTCGTCGACGCTTCCGGTACGCCTTCCTTGGTGAGATATGACCTGACAGTTTCGGCGCGTTTCTCCGAGAGGGTTTGGTTGAACTCTTCCGTTCCGACGCTATCGGTATTGCCTTCTACCGCGAGCAGGAGTGTCGGATACGCCAGAACGATGCCGGATATTTTCGCGAGCTTTTCACGTGCTTGCGGGCGCAACGTAAATTGGCCGCTGTCGAAGAGCACATCGGACATGTTCACGACCAAGCCGCGGGCCGTGTCGCGAGTCTCAAGAATCAGGTTGAACTGCGCGAGCAGCTTGGCGCGAAGTTCTTCGCGCTCGTGGATGGCTTGTGCAGCTTGCATGTCCGAAGAGGCGGCTGCGGCGCGATTGCGGTCCGAGTCGGCCTCAGCGGTGGCTTGCGCGCTTCTGGCTTGTTGAGCTTGTTGATCGGCAGCGGCGGCTGCTGCGCGATTGCGGTCAGCGTCAGCCTCGGCATTTGCCTGGGCGCCTTGAGCTTGACGGGCGGCGGCTTCTGCTTCGTGCTTCTTGCGGTCGGCTTCTTCGCGGGCGCTAACGGCGTCGGCTGCCGTGGCGTTGGCGTTTGCTTCACGTCCGGCTGAGGCGTTGCGTTCGTTGTCGGCGCGATCAGAGGCGATACGCTTGGCGGCGATTTCCCGTGCGTCTTCTGCGGTCTGCACCGTTTGACGTGAAACGGAAATCAGCGTTTTCTTATCTCCGTGGTGGCTGGTGGCCAGCGCATCGGCTTCTTTCATCTGGCGCATGGCGTTTTCGTAGCTTGGGCCGGCGTAGCGTTCGGCTCCTGCGGCCTTTGCGATGCGCACGGCATTGCGCGCTTCAAAAAATTCGAGCGGCAACTTGGCATCCAGGACGACTGGGTCGATCGTATAGCCTGTGGGGATATAACCACCGCGATCGATCAGTTCATACTTCGCATCCACGGCTTGGGTCGTGCCCTTGGTGTCCTGGCGAATCACGTTTTCCATGATCACCGCATTGCTTGGGCGCCGCACCGCGTAATAGGGTTCCGCGGTCACGATCAGCGCGAATGCCTGAAGATCGGTCGTTACTTCTAGCTTGCTGCGGCGATTGTCGCCAACCAAGACTTCGCCGAGATTGACGGAGGTGCCTTCAGGTGAGATGGCCCACATGACAAAAGTTAGATATTCAGTGCCGAAAGCGGTAGGCCGATCGAGGTCGGAAAATTCCGCTTCAATGGCGAGGACTCCGCGCTTGCTCTCTACTTTGGCTTCGCCATGTGCACTGGGCATGAGGTCGGTGCCTTGAAAATCAACGTGAGTTGAGCCACTGCGGTGCTTATAACTTACTGCGCGAGCCGTGCGGCTGACGACGGTAATTCTGTATGTCGGTGTAGGATCGCCCGCGTGCGCCGGCGATTGCGTTTGTGCTTGGGCACAGATAGAAGCGCCAAGCGTGATTGCTAATCCCAGGGTGATTCTTGAAAGCTTATGCATGAGTCTCCTTCGAAGGACTGCGAGACCCAGCAGTGTGCTTCGTTAGCGGTAAAAATACTGTGCGGTACTAGACATGTTTCGAAAGAAAATGAGTCCGCGGGGCCGGGTTCCCCATATTGGAACGCGTTTTTCCTTCAATTTAGGTTGAATTCTTGCTTGATTAGAATTTGCGCACACTCGCGCTGTTAGTGTCGACTGCCCTTTGCAAGCAGCCTTCTACAGCCGGGCTATGCAACACATCATCGAGATTGAGGGAGTTTGCTACTGACCTGACCACAACGCCCCCGTCAAGAACCGCTATTTTCGGGTTCCCGCGCGATGACCATTTTGTCGTAGGCTTCGCGGCGCGTCAGGCCGCGTTCTTTGGCTGCGAGTTTCAGGGCTTCTTTGCGGTCGAGTTTGGCTTGGTGGATCAGTTCTTCGACGCGCTCGGCCAGACTTTGCATGGAGTTGGCCGGAGTGCGGGCGTCGGCAGGATCTTCGGGGCCGATAAGGAGCGTGATTTCGCCTTTGGCGGGGCGTTCTTCGAGCGAGGCGAAAAGCTCGGAGAGTTTGCCGCGGCGGAATTCTTCGTGGAGCTTGGTGACTTCGCGGGCGATGCAGGCAGTGCGGTTGCCGAGAACTTCGCGGGCGTCGGCGACACATTCGGTGATGCGGTGCGGGGCTTCATAAAGAATGATGGTGCGATCTTCGATGCGCAGACGTTCGAGAGCGCGGCGGCGTTCGCCGCTGCGGTTGGGGAGAAATCCGACGAAGAGGAATTCTTCGTTGGGCAGGCCGCTGGCGGCTAGCGACGCAAGAAGTGCGGATGGCCCGGGAATCGGGAACGACGGGAACATGATGGCGGAGGCAGAGAGTGACGAGACGATGGCCCGGATCGGAAACCAGCGGCATGCCGGCGTCGCTGACGAGTGCGATTTTCGCGCCTTGCTCGAGAGAGATGAGCAATTCGGGGGCGCGCGTCATTTCATTGTGCTCGTGGTAGCTGATGAGCGGCTTGCGAATTTCGTAGTGGCTGAGGAGTTTTTGCGTGTGGCGCGTGTCTTCGCAGGCGATCTGATCGACTTCTTTGAGGATGCGCAGGGCGCGGAGGGTGATGTCTTCCAGATTGCCAATGGGCGTGCCAACGAGGTATAAGCAGCCCAAAGCCTTTTCGTCATTGTTGGCTGTTAGTCCGCCCATGCATTTGAGTCTAGCACGCGCTGCGGAGACAATTTGTGACGCATGCTATACTTTTTCGTTTGGAGACAGAGCGGAGGGAGTAGCTGTGCCACTGTACGAATACAAGTGCCTGAAGTGCGGGCGCCACACGGAGAAGATCGAACCGGTTGCCGGGCCGCACCTGAAGAAGTGCCCGCATTGCGGCGGGAAAGTGGAGTCGGTGATTACTGCGCCTGCGATCAAGTTTAAGGGATCGGGCTGGTACGTCACGGACTACGCCGGAAAATCTCCGGACGGCGGGAGCAAAGAAAACAAGCCTCCGCCGAGGGGAAAGATGGCGGAGGAAAGATCCGGCGGCAAGGACAGCTGGAGGCAAGGACTGCGGCGCGAAAGACTCCAAAGATGGAGGCGGCAAAGAAACCTCCGGCAAAGATTCTGCAGCGAAAGAGACGAGCTCGAAAGAAAGTTCCTCAAAAGACAAAAAGCCCGCAAAGAAAAAATAAGCACAGCGAGGGAACGCATGGCTGACATGCCACAACCGACGAGCGCGATTCGCAAAGTTCGCAAGGCCGTGCTGCCTGCGGCGGGACTTGGCACGCGCTTTTTGCCCGCGACAAAAGCGCAACCCAAAGAGATGCTGACGGTGGTGGACAAGCCGCAGATTCAGTACGTGGTGGAAGAGTGCGTGGCCTCGGGGATCGAGCACATCATCATCGTGACGGGGAAGGGAAAAAACTCGATCGAGGATCACTTCGATCATGCGCCAATGCTGGAACGCTTTCTGGAAGAAAAAGGGAAGCCGGAGCAAGCGGCGATGGTTCGGCGGATCAGCGACATGGTGCAGGTGAGTTACACGAGGCAGAAGGAGCCGCTTGGGCTCGGGCACGCGGTATTGGTGGCGAAAGATCTTGTGGGCGACGAGCCGTTCGCGGTTTTGCTGGGGGATGTGCTGATTCCAGGAAAAAATCCTGCTACGAAACAGCTCATCGATGTGTACGCGGCTACGGGCGTGGGTGCGATTGCGGTAGAGGAAGTGCCGAGGGAGAAAACTCATCTTTATGGGATTGTCGACGGAGAGGCCGCGCCGCTGCCGCCGTTTGGCGCGCGGCTTTTGAGGGTTCGCGACCTGGTGGAAAAACCGAAGCCGGAAAATGCGCCATCGAACCTCGCGATTACGGGGCGCTACGTTTTGCCGCCGCAGATTTTCGATTGCCTGGAGCGCACCAAGCCCGGGGCAGGGAATGAAATTCAGTTAACCGATGCGCTGCGCCTTCTGGCGCAAGAGCACGGCCTGTGGGCGTATATCTACGAAGGTATTTCCTACGATGCGGGCGACAAGCTCGGATTTCTGAAAGCGACCGTCGAAATCGCATTGCGGAACGAAGAATTGGGCGCCCCTTTCCGCGAATACCTGAAGAGTTTGAAGCTGTAATTTCTATCCGTGTGGATCCGAAAATGACGCGTATTTTGGGGATTGAATCGTCGTGCGATGAAACGGCGGCAGCTGTGGTGGCCGACGGACGCGAGATTTTGTCCAGCGTGGTGGCGTCGCAGATTGATATTCACCGAAAGTACGGCGGCGTCGTGCCGGAGCTGGCGTCGCGCGAACATTTGCGGCAGATCGTGCCAGTGGTGCGAGAGGCGCTAGCGCAGGCGGGGATGCAGCTTGCGGATGTGGATGCGATTGGTGTGACGCACGGGCCGGGGCTGGTTGGAGCGTTGCTCGTGGGCATTACGTACGGAAAAACTTTGGCGCAGGCTTTGGGAAAGCCGCTTGTGGGAGTGAATCATCTGGCGGGGCATGTTCACGCGGTTTTTTTGGAGGCGCATAAGGTTGGGCGCGTGGCGAAATTGCCCGCGGTTTGTTTGATTGTTTCGGGTGGACATACGGTTTTGTATGAAGTGAGTGCGGCGGAGCTGGGCGGACTGCTGCGTTATCGAAAAATCGGGCAAACGCGCGATGATGCGGCGGGCGAAGCGTACGACAAAGTGGCGAAGTTGTTGGGGCTGGGATATCCGGGCGGGCCGATTCTGGATCGGTTGGCGGCGGTTTCTAATGCGACGCCCGCGCCGGTAAAATTCGGTCCGACGAAAACGCGGAGCAATCCGCTTGACTTCAGTTTCAGCGGATTGAAGACGGCAGTGTTGTATCACGTACGCGAGCATCCGGAATACGCCGGGGAGATTCGAACGCGAGAAGAGGCTTTACAGCGAGGCGAACGAAAGTTTGAGCAGTTGCTGCCGCTCTGTTCGCCGCAGACTCTGGCGCTGGTACGCGAATTTCAGAACGCGGTGGTGCGCGATTTGGTGGAACGCACGATGATGGCCGCGGAAGAGTTGGGCGTAGAGAGCGTACTGGTTTCGGGGGGAGTGGCGGCAAACAGCCAGCTGCGCGCCACATTCGAAGAACGTGGGAAGAACAAGGGCTTCGACGTGTTTTTCCCTAGTCGGGCGCTCTCGACGGATAACGCCGCAATGATCGCTGCGGCGGCGTATGAGAAATTTCAGGCGGGCGTGTTTGGCGATTCCTCGCTCAATGCCGATCCAAGTTTGGTTTTGGCTTAAGGAATTACACAGAGAGCGGTAAGTACACAGAGGGCACGAAGAAGAACCAGCCCTACAACGTCCGAAACACCTCGCCTTTCAGAGCCGCTTCGGTAAACTTTTTGTGGCCAAGTGAGTGCGGAAATGTTCCAGCAAGCTGCGGAGAGCCTTGCAGCGAGTTGTCTGTAACCAGGAGAGATAATGAAAAGGATAGTTAGACTTTGGGTTGGATCTTTAGTCTTTGGGTTTGCGATGCTCTTCGTGGCGGGATTTTCGTCTGCTCACGCGGCGGCCGATGCGATTGCTTCGCAGAGCGCGGAGGTGAATGGCGTCAAATTGCATTATTTGAAGACCGGTCATGGGCCGGCGGTGATTTTGCTTCACGGGTATACGCAGACTTCGCGGATGTGGCGGCCCATCATGCCGTTGCTGGCGGAGAAATTCACTGTGATTGCGCCGGATTTGCCTGGGATTGGCGATTCGGAGATTCCCAAGTCCGGCTTGGATATGAAGTCGGCTGCCATCAGCATCCATGGGCTTGTTAAATCGCTAGGAATCGAGAAAGCCAGGGTGGTGGGGCATGACATTGGGTTGATGGTTGCATATGCGTATGCTGCGCAGTTTCCGGCAGAGACGGAAAAACTGGCAGTGATGGATGCATTTCTGCCAGGCGTCGCGGGGTGGGAAGATGTGTACAACAACCCAGGGATTTGGCATTTCCGGTTTAATGGACCGACGCCGGAAGCTTTGGTGCGCGGACGCGAGCGGGTGTATTTCGATTACTTCTGGAATGATTTCGCTGCGGACAAAAATCACTCGTTGCCGGACGCGGATCGCACCGCCTATGTAGCGGCGTACTCGCGCCCTGGACGCATGCACGCGGGCTGGGAGTATTTTGTTTCGTTCCAGCAAGCCGCGAAAGACTTCGCAGAGCTTTCGAAGACGAAGCTGACGATGCCGGTGCTGGCGATTGGGGGCGAGAAGGCCAATGGAGTGGTCTTGGGCGAACAGATGAAGATCGTGGCGACGAACGCGACGATGATCGTGCTCAAGGATTGCGGGCATTGGGTGTTGGAAGAAAAGCCCAAGGAAACGACCGAGGCGCTGATAAAGTTCTTGTATCCTTTGTGATAGGATGCGAGTGCGTTAGGGACGCATCCGGTCCGCGGAAAGGGTAGAAGCCCACCTGCTTTAAATTAAGTTTTGCGAGCCTTCTTTCGGCCCGATGTGCGGACTACGGGTGATTTAGTGAAAGGAGGTCGCTATGCCGACCCATTCCGAGGACGAGCCGCGTCCGCTTCCTGAACGTCCCAATCTCCGCCATTTGAAGGATCAAGCGAAGGATTTGCTGAAGGCCGGTGAGGCTGAATCGCTCACCGATGCGCAGTTCAAGATTGCGCGGCTGTATGGGTTTGCGAGTTGGCCGAAGTTGAAAGAGCATGTCGATTCGCTGGAAGAAATTGGGCAACTGAAGCTGGCTATTGACGCGCAATGATCTCGAACGAGTCAAAACAATGATGACGCGCAATCCGGCACTACATCGGGCGCCGCTTGGATATAACAAAAATGGGCCGCTCACTTGGGTGGCGGAATGCCGAGTGCCGTGGGAAGCGCCTGGCCGCGCGAGACTGGCGATAGCGGAGTGGATGATCGAAAACGGGTCGGATGTGCATCAAGGCGGCGATGGCCCTTTAATGAGAGCAGCTCTTATGGGCCATCGTATTCCGATGATGGAGTTGCTTGTGGCTCATGGAGCGGATGTGAACGCGGAGTGGAACGGATACTTCCCGATTATTTTTGCGCCGTGCGAGACTGTTGAGCCGAAACCGATTAAATGGCTCCTGGAGCACGGAGCCAACCCGAATTCTGTGCGCGAAGGCCGCAACTATCGTGGGACTGCGCTGGATTATGTGATCGGGACGTATGGACGTTCGCCGCAGCTTGGTGAGTGCATGGACATTCTTGTTGAGGCAGGTGGCGTGACGAAGTACAACGTGCCGCCAGTGCTGGATCTGCTCCGTGGGCGGCTCGATCTTCTGGAGAAGCACCTCGATGACGATCGCACGCTGGTGCATCGGCGTTTTCCGGAGTTGGACTTCGGCAGTACAGGCGCGCGGCTGCTCAAGCTGCAGGGAGCGACACTGCTGCACGTGGCGGCGGAGTACGGCAACCTGGAAGCCGCGAAACTACTCTTGGGACGCGGAGCGGACGTCAACGCGCAGGCCGCTGTAAATGACAGCGGCGTAGGAGGTCAGACGCCAATCTTCCACGCGGCGACGCAGTTCTTCGACGGCGGATTGCCGATGACACAGTTCTTGGTGGAGCGCGGTGCCGACTTATCGGTGCGTGTGAAACTCCCAGGGCACTACGAGCGGCCCGGCGAGGTTGTCGAGTGCACGCCGCTCGGCTACGCGGTGCGCTTTCCGGGGGAGGAACACAAAACGCAACGCAACAAGACTGTGGAGCTTCTGAGGGAGCGCGGAGCTTTGGAATGATTTCGGATCGCGAAGACCACAGTAGGTTTTTTTTAAGGCGATTTTTCCAATATCCGGGACGACGATGTCCGTGGGCTACTGCGAGGACTTGGATAGTGGAAGGAAGCTCTCGATAGATAACCGCAAAGGGAATCCTCTTAGAAGAAAGTTTTGCGTTCCGTGGCTGCCCGAAGGCCAGCGGTGCGGCACTTCGGCGACATTTGAGATAGCGGATTGAGTTCGACTAAAAATCTCGCAGCAGCGAATTTGCTGCGTTCCAAGTGCCAATCGAAGGCAGAGTCGAGTTCGAGGCTCGCTGCTTCGTGGAACTCAACTTTCTTGGTTGCCATTGGAAGTTTGGACGAGAGTCGGTTGCGAACTTCTTCCCATGAGACGGTATTTGTCTGTCCGGAGCCTAAATCGGAAATACGGCGGGCAATCTCTTTATCCCAGGCGCCGGCTGCGTCTTCGTCCACATTCGGGTCAAGACTGTTAAGCAAAGAACATGCCAGGTCGGCACGCTCTTCCTCAGACAGGCTTAGCGCCTTCTGCAGGAGATTGGAACCTTGCTCGGTCATGACGCCTATTATAACTCCGGTCTGGTGGAATACGGGGCTCGGAGTACGTGGAGTATACTTCTGCGGCGATGGGGACTTCTGCGAGTGGCGGCGTGCGATTTCAAGTTGCCAGCGATCAGGCGCTAATCGTTTATTTCGACTCGTTTGCCCGGAAGAGCGGGGCTAAAGCCCCGCACCTACAAAATCAAATCACAGCCGGAGCGCACAAGCAGGTGCGGAGGCTCTTGCGATTGGTGGAGTTGGAGCCGATTGCGGGAGTGCACAATGTGCATCCGGCGTATTGTTCTTTGCTCTTTAAATTTGATGCGATGAAGTTGCGGCATGAAGAGTTGGAAGAAATTTTGCGGGGATACGTCAAGCGCATGGTAAAAGTGGTGCTTCCCGAGGCGCGTTTGGTAGAAATACCAGTTTGTTATGGTGGGGAGTACGGGCCGGACTTGAAAGATGTCGCTGAGTTGCACGGGTTGACGACGCAGCAGGCGATCGAAGTGCACGCCTCGACGACTTACATTGTTTATTTTTTGGGATTTGTGCCGGGCTTTGCGTATCTCGGGGAGGTGGCGGAAGAATTGGCTACGCCGCGATTGGCTACACCGCGGCGAAGCGTGGCGGCTGGGAGCGTGGGGATCGCGGGCAGTCAGACTGGCGTGTATCCGATTTCCACACCGGGCGGATGGAGGTTGCTGGGGCGAACGCCGGTGAAGATGTTCCAGCCTGAGAGGGCAGAGATGAGTTTGCTTGCAATTGGGGATCGTGTGCGGTTTGTGGCAATTTCGCTAGAACAGTTTGCGAAGTTGGAGAACGCATGAGTTTGATTGAGGTGCGTGCTCCCGGATTGCTAACCACGGTCCAAGATTTGGGGCGAGAAGGCTTTGGGCCGATGGGAGTCTCGGCCTCAGGTGCCGCTGATCCCGTGGCGCTGCGAATCGGCAATCGGTTGGTAGGGAATGCGGAGGGCGCGGCGGGATTGGAGATGACGCTGCTTGGCGGGACGTTTGTGTTTCCGGAGCGGGCGGTGGTAGCGCTGACGGGTTCGGACTTCGGAGCAACTCTGGACGATCAACCTGTCGAGATGTGGAAGTCGGTGGAGGTCCGGCAGGGACAGACTCTGCGATTGGGAGCGACGCGAACGGGAGCACGGTGTTATTTGTGCGTGCGAGGCGGGATCGACGTGAAATTATTTTTGGGGAGCGCGTCGACGCATTTGTTGAGCGGGCTTGGCGGTTTTCAAGGGAGGGCGTTGCGCGAGGGAGATGTGTTGAAGATTGGAACAACGAGCGGGAGCTTCCGGACGTTTCGGAAAAGAAGCGCATCGGCGAGAGCTGTAGTGCAATTGGCGCCACGAAGGGTTTTACGCGTAACCCAGGGGCCGCAAAGCGATTGGTTTTCGCAAGAAGTGCAAGATGTGTTTTGCGCAGGGACGTATCGTGTGACAGAGGAGTCGAATCGGATGGGCTTGCGGCTGGAAGGTGCCGCGATTGCGTCGAACGTCGGCGGTGAAATGATTTCCGAAGGCGTCTCGCTGGGAGCGGTGCAGATTACAGTTGGTGGTCTGCCGATTATTTTATTCGTGGAGCAGCAGACGACCGGTGGGTATCCGAAGATCGCGAATGTGATTTCCGCGGATTTGAGCAGTTTGGGGCAACTGAGGCCGCGCGACGAGATTCGATTCGAACTGGTGGAAATCGAAGCAGCGCGGGCGCTTTTGATGGAACAGGAAAAATTGTTGACGTCGCAGGAGTTGATTCTGGAATGAACAGCCGTCAGTTAAAGATCGATTTGAATTGCGACATGGGCGAAATACCGGAGGCGATTGCTGACGGTAGGCAACTCGCGTTGATGCGATCGATTACGTCGGCGAATGTGGCCTGCGGCGGGCACGCGGGCGATTCGGAAACGATGCGAGCGACAATTGAGCAAGCTTTGCGATCGGGAGTGGCGATCGGGGCGCATCCGGGTTACGCGGATCGCGACAATTTTGGGAGGTTGGAGTTGAAGATGTCCTCGGCCGAGGTTGCGAACTCTATGTACGAGCAGGTGCGGGCGCTTGCGCAAGTTGCGGAAAGTTGCGGGGCGCGAGTAATACACGTAAAGCCCCATGGCGCGCTTTACAACCAGGCAGTGAAAGATCGCGAACTTGCCGGGGCAATTGCTGATGGTGTGGCGCGGTGGAATCGTGGGGTGGTGCTCGTGGGGCTAGCTGGATCACCCATGTTGGAGGTGTTTCGTGAAGCGGGATTTGCCGTGGCGGCAGAGGCGTTTGCGGACCGTAGGTATGAGCCGGACGGAACCTTGCGATCGAGAAAATTTGAAGATGCGTTGATTCGCGATCCTGAGAGTGCCGCGCGGCAAGCGCTCGGGATGGTGGAACGAGGAGTCGTGCGGGCGAGCAACGGGAATGAGGTTACGGTTGCGGCGCAGACGATTTGTATTCACGGGGATACGCCGGGAGCTCCGGCGATTGCGGCGGAAGTGGCACGAGTTTTACGGGAATCGGGCGTGATACTCAGCGGATTGCTGGGGAGCTAGAAACTAGAGAAAAGAAAGAGCAAGGATAACGCAGAGGCGCAGAAGCTGTGAAAAAACCTCTCTGAAATTTCCACTTGAAAATAATTTGAGGGCAGTTATGTTTGGCACATGAACCAGGAAAATACGAACACCAAGCAGCGGTTGATTCGATATGTGAACCGGGAGCAGATGAGTTGGCGCGCGGTGGACATCGAGCGGCTGATTGAGCAGGACCATCAGGCGCGGGCGATCTGGGAGATGGTGGGGCGGCTGGATGTGAGCCGATTTTACGAAGCCATCGCCAGCAGCGCGGAGGAAGGCGGGCGTCCTGCGATTGATCCGCAACTGTTGATCAGCTTGTGGGTCTATGCCTACAGCCGCGGAATCGGAGCGGCGCGAGAAGTGGCGCGGCGATGTGAATACGATCCCGCGTTTCAGTGGCTGACGGGGATGGAAGCGGTGAACTATCACACGCTGGCGGATTTTCGTGTGGAAAAGGCCGAGGAGTTGGATGAGTTGTTCACCAATTTGCTGGGAGTGCTGAGCGCGAAAGGGCTGATCACGCTGGAAGAAGTGATGCAGGACGGGACGAAAATCAAAGCCGGGGCGAGCAGCGGCAGCTTTCATCGGGAGAAGACGCTGCGGGAACATTTGGAGCGCGCGCGGCAACAGGTGCAAGCTTTGCGGGATCCGCTGGCCGAGTCGGCGGCGAACCGGCATCAGCAAGCGGCGCGGGAACGAGCCGTGCAAGAGAAGCAAGAACGGTTGGAAGAAGCGTTGGCCGAACTGGAGAAGTTGCGCGAGGTAAAAAAGACGGTGGAAGAAAAGCGCGAGGCGCGCGTGAGCACGAGCGATCCGCAGGCGCGAGTGATGAAGCAGGCCGGTGGCGGTTTTGCGCCGAGCTACAACGCGCAGATCTCGACCGACGCGCGGCACGGATTTATCGTGGACGCGGAAATCACCCAAGTAGGCAACGACTATCAGCAGTTGCTGCCGGCGGCGGAGCGGATCGAGCAGCGCTGGGGACGAAAGCCGGAACGAATGGTGGCCGACGCCGGCTACACGAGCGGCGAAAACATTCAGGGCATGGCGGAAAAAGGGATTGATTTCGTGGGCCGTCTGGCCGATGACGCGTCGAAAGCGCGGACGAATGCGAAGCGATTGGACGCGACGCGATTTATTTACGAGGCGGAAGAAGACCGTTACATTTGCCCGGCGGGCCAGACGTTGAACTACCAAGGCCACTGGGTGCGCGGCGGTGTGACTCATTATAAGTACCAGGCGGCCGCCGAAGAATGCGCCGAGTGTTCGTTGCGGGCGGAGTGTTGCGGCGCGAATCAAAAACACGGGCGGTCGGTCGAACGGAAACAGGAAAACGCGGCGCTCGGTGCGTTCCGGGAAAAGATGGCCAGCGAAAAAGCACAAGCGATTTACCGGCGGCGTGGTCCGGTGGCCGAGTTTGTGCATGCCTGGATCAAAACTAAACTGGGCCTGCGGCAATTTCATGTGCGCGGACTGCGCAAAGTACGAGCCGAAATGCTCTGGGCCTGCTTCACCTACAACATGCAGCAAGGGATCCGGCTCGGACGGGCACCTGACCCGGCTCCTGCGGGATAATCGAGCACGCAAAGCAACGACGCGAATCGGCAAACATTCAAGGAACGCAAAAAAGTGGGCGTCGGGATGTTCGGAAAGCAGCCACAAGGATGTTTTTTCACAGCTTCGCAGAGGGCGCAGAGATTCGCGGAGAGTTGGAGTGCAAGCGTTATTCGTTATAAATCTTCACGGGCGATGGCAATCGTTGCCGTTCAGATTGCAGATCTGGAGATTGCCGGAATTATCTTGAAGCACGCGGGATTGCAGCCTGCAGAGTGGGTACTTTGGCGGCTCTGCAGGCGCGAGCAACGTCTCCGAGTGACGGACTTGAGTCGCTTGGTTCGGCTTTCTCGGCTGCGGCGAGTTGCTGCTGGCCGAGGGCGAGCGCGTCGTTGTAATTCATATAGGTTGAAGGAACGAAGGGCCCGTCGTTTCTCGCGTAGCCGACTTCGAAATTTCGAGGAGGTTCGTAGCGAACTTCGCGCCCGCCGAACCCATACTCAATCCCCCCGCCGCTGGTACCGCCCCATCCATTCATAAACACTTGACCACTCCCTGTGCTTGGACGTTGATGGGACCGCTGAGCGTGCGAGGGACTTGCCAGGAGCAGAAGGACGGCGAAGAGAAGACAGAGTTTCATGGCTGATCTCCCAAGCTTGCCTCACATAGTACAGAAAGAAGAGCTCATTGAGAATCCGTGAAGGATAGCGGGGGACTGTGCTGAGCGACTTCGTTTATACGACGCAATTCGGGGATGTAACGTTTCGTTCATTTGGCGATGACATGGATGTGCGGGAAATACGAGATTTCTAACGGAGAATCCAGAGAGAGAGAGGCTGAAAATAGCGAAAGCGAGAAGGTAGAAGGCACGGAAAAAGAAAAAGCGGGCAACGAAAGTTGCCCGCCGGAAATTAAAAACGCGCCCAACGTGCGGCGCGTGAGCTATTCGAATTTTTCGGTCATTACCGGGAACTGCAACTTTGCTTTGGCCAGGGACTTGACGACGATGGCTTCGGCGCTTTCCGCAGTGGTGTTGCGCGAGGTGGCCATTTCACTGACCAGAAGGTACTTCGCGCGCTCCAGCATTTTCTTTTCCCGGAAGGAGAGGGGCTTACTGCGGCTGAGGGAAACGAGACTCTTGAGGACGACAGCGACTTCGAGGAGGGACCCGGTGCGCATGCGCTCGGAGTTTTCCTTGAAGCGATGTTTCCAGTCGTGGTGAGAGTTGAGCTTGCCCTTTTCGAGGAAGCCAAGGACTTTGGTGGATTCCGCGGTACGAATCACGGAACGAAGGCCAACGGTTTCTGCGTTTGATTGTGGAACCATGACGCGCAGGCCGCTGGAAACGATGCGAATCATGAAGTAACGTTCGGTCCTACCATTTAAGACACCGTAACTAATCTGTTCTACAAGTCCGACGCCGTGGTTCGGATAAACGACCTTGTCACCGATTTTGTAGTCCATGGATCGAGATGTCCCCCCTGAGATACTTACAGAGTTTAAAGGTGTGTGTTGCAAGAGTCAAGATATATCCTGTGGAATCAGGAGGTTAGGGAAAATTAGATTTGTATTTGGCAGTTGAATTGCTTAGGGCGATTTACAGGAAAGAGAATGTTCGGGAAAATGAAAAATTAGGCAAATTGGCACGAATATTGGAACTGAAACATGTGTTTCAGCAATGATTACGCTGGATTAAGAGTGCAGAACCTGAAAGTGGTGGCAGTGTGGGGTAGAATGCCCGCGTGATTCTACTGGCGCTCGACACATGCGATTCGCGGGGAAGTCTTGCCGTTTTGCGGGACGAAGAAGTTCTAACGGTAATCGCACATGAAGGAACGACGGATTACTCGTCTTGGGTCTTGCCGACCGCTGAGGCAGCGTTACAGGCATCCGGTCTGGGGCTCAGGGCAGTAGATGTGTTTGCGGTGGCATCGGGGCCGGGATCGTTTACGGGAGTGCGGATCGGGTTGACGACGGTGAAGGCGTGGAGCGAAGCGTTTGGGAAGAAAGTTGCGAGTGTATCGAGATTAGAGGCAATGGCTGCACAGTCTCCGGATAACGGCGAGTACGTGGCGGCTTTTGCGGATGCACACCGGGATCAAGTGTTCGGGGGCTTGTATCACAGGGAAGGAACGGGTCTGAGGCTGGTGGAGCAGGAAATGGTTGCGGCACCTGCTGAATTTTTGCATTGGGTGAACGAACACTCGGCGAATCGGCCTGTGAGCTGGATTTCGCCGGACCCGGATAAAGTAACAGCACTAGAAGAGTGGCAAAGCCACGCGAAAGACGGTCAGAGAATTGAGCTTAGTTCCAGCGTACTTGCTCCGATGATTGGAAAAATTGGGCTGCAGCGGGCACGCGAGGGTCGATTGGTCGACGCGCTGGCTCTTGACGCAGAGTACATCCGGCGGCCCGACGCGGAGACTTTGTGGAAGGGTGCAACGGGCCGTGGCAGCTGAAACCAAGCGCTGCGGAGCAGCTTGCATCGTCAGGCGATTTGGGCCTGGGGACATGGATGCCGTCAGGGGCATCTTTAAACAATCTCCCCAAGCCGGGGCCTTGACCGAGGATTCCTATGAGCGATTGGCGCAATTGGCAGGCCCTCTCGCGTTGGTCAGTGAGCGCGCGGGAGAAGTCACCGGATTTTTCATTGGCAGGGAAGCGGCAAACGAAGGGGAAGTGCTGAATCTAGCCGTAATGCCAAAGTACAGGCGTCAGGGAGATGGCGCAGCTCTAGTCTCGGCCGCGCTGGAAGAGATGCGGTCCAGAGGCGTCCAGAGCGTCTTCCTGGAAGTACGAGAATCGAATCTTGGAGCGATCGCATTCTACGAATCATTTGGCTTTTCCAAAATTGGCCGCCGGAAGATCTACTACCGGGACCCTGAAGAAGCGGCCATTACCATGGAGAAGAAACTCACAGGCCCCCCAGGCTAGGACCCAATTCCTAAGGGTTGCCACTTGACGCCGCCATTCCGAGTGCTATCGTCTGTTCATGTAGTGTTCACAATCCAATTCGCGCAGTGTCAGGAGGACGCATGGCAACAGCACAGCGGGCACCTCGAGACATAGTCTTCGAGACAGACGCCGAGTATCAGCGTCTGGCCGAGCAGCACTCGAAATACGAAGCAGAACTGCACCGAATCTCCACCTCTAGTTTCCTCAGTTCGGAAGACCTCCTGGAAGAAATCAAGCTAAAGAAGATGAAGCTCCACTGTAAAGATGAGATGGAGCGGATTGCCCTGCGTATCCAACGAGCGCGGGCGCAGTATTCGCAATAACAACGCCCGCCTATCCCGAAAATTCTGTCGTAGAATGGCCCTGCTTGCTCGCAGCCTTCACACCGTGAGCGACGCTGATGAGGTATATTCTCAGAGGCATGGTCAAAGAGGGCTATTACTTTGGATTGCCGCTGCTGGTGTTGGGTGGTGCGGCGTATTTGGCGCAGTGGACGGTAGCTGCGGTCATCCTTGTGTGTCTGGCGCTTTTTGTCTTTTCATTTTTCCGTGATCCGGAGCGCGTGATTCCGGCCGAGCATGGAGCGATTGTGTCGCCGGGAGACGGGCGGGTTGTGGTCGTAACGGATGAGGAAGACGCGGGTCGGCCCGGAAAACGTATCAGTATTTTTCTGGCAGTATGGAACGTGCATGTCAATCGCGCGCCGGCGGCGGGGGTCATCACCCGGATGGAATACCGTCCTGGCAAGTTTCTGGCGGCCATGCGCGAGCGGGCTTCGATGGAAAACGAGCAAAACGTGTTTACGCTTTCGACGGACGCCGGAGAGATGGTGTTCAAGCAGATTGCTGGTTTGATCGCGCGGCGGGTGGTCAGTTGGAAAAAAGAAGGGGAGCGAGTGGCGCGAGGCGAGAGAATCGGGCTGGTGAGATTTGGTTCGCGAGTGGACGTTTGGGTGCCAAAGGATGCGGAGATACTTGTTAGAGTAGGAGAGAATGTGAAAGGCGGGTCCAGCGTGCTCGCGCGGTGGCCGGCAAAGGCAGCAATCATGGATCTGAAGGACCAGCAGACCTCGGATGCAGAAGCAAACGTTTCCGCCGTGGGGCGGCAAAACTAATTCATGGGCCCAGTCGAACACCACGAAATGCCTTTTTCAGGCCGGCGCATTCGCAACCCGCGATTGAGGCGAGGCATTTTCCTGCTGCCCAGCCTGTTCACGGGCGCAAATTTGCTCTGCGGCTACTATGCAGTCGTGGCGTCGCTTGCCGGTGGTTGGGAAGACTTCGATCATGCGGCGAAAGCCATCGGCTTGGCGATTCTTTTTGATTCGCTTGACGGCCGCGTCGCCCGCATGACGGGCACAAACACGGAATTTGGCATGCAATTCGATTCGCTGGCGGATGTCGTCAGTTTTGGAATTGCGCCGGCGGTGATGGCCTATGCCTGGGGCGTACGCAGCTTGGCAGATCAGGGCTCCCAGCGGGTTGAGCTCATCAGCCAATTGGGGTGGTTTTTCTGCCTTGCGTTTCTCATTTGCTGTGCGTGGCGGCTGGCCCGATTCAACGTGCAAGGCATGGCGCCGGGGGGATCAAAAAATTTTGTGGGCATGCCCACGCCGGCAGCGGCGGGAGTCATAGCTTCCCTTGTGCACGGCTTCAAAGTTCCTCTGCAAGATTGGCACTGGTCGGTTGCGTGGATTGCACTTGCAGGTGCCCTCGGCGCGCTGATGACCAGCACGATCCGCTACTACAGTTTTAAAGATATCCCGTGGACGCGCAAGCAGCCATCGTTGGCTATCGTCGTGGTCTGCCTCCTGGTAGGGGTCATCTGGAGGTTTTCAGAATATGCGCTGGTGATCTTCGCCTGCACCTATGCGGCTGCCGGCGTGGCTTTGCACGTCGTACGTTTCTTCCGCCATCGACTGGTCTCCCGGACCGTGTGATTCATGCCATCTCTTGAACGGGGATCTAATCGAATCGTGATTGTGGGTGCTTCGTCGCTGCTGGGTGCGGAGCTGCGTGGCTTATTGGAAGAGAGCCGGTTTGCTGGGGCGGACTTTCGCCTGGTCGATGAAGAGCTTGCCGTGGGCACATTGACCGAGGCGGGCGGTGAGCCGGCCATGATCCAACCCGTGGAAGAAGGTAGCTTTGAGAAGGCTGGCGTCATTTTCTTCACGGGCTCGTCCGATTTTACGCTCGCAAATTTCGAGACGGCTAGCCGCAGCGGTGCGGTGCGTCATAGACCTGTCTGGCCATTCGATATCCTTCGCAAATACTTTTGTATGGTTTTCAGGCGCGGAGAAACTTCGCGGTGAGGCTCTTCCTGAAGAACCGCATTTTGCGGCAGTGCCTTCCGCTGCCGCGGAAGGAATCGTTCGGCTTTCCTTTGCATTGCGCGAGATGGGTGTTAAGGACATCGTCGTCACCGTTTTGCAGCCTGTTTCGGCCGCTGGTAACGGCGGCATCGAAGAACTTGAGACGCAGTCCAAGCAGTTGCTGTCATTTCAACCCCCGGGCAAGGAACTCTTCGACGCGCAAACGGCTTTCAACTCGCTGGATCGATTCGGGTCGCAAAGCAGATTTGATTTGAATCATGCCCGGTTATCTCTTCGAAATGAAGTAAGTGCATGTCTTCGAGGGGAAGGCGTGCTTCCGGCGGTGCAATTGGTCCACGTGCCTGTTTTTTATGGCGTGACTTTTGCTGCCTGCGCCAAACTTGGCGACGGTGTAGATGAAGAGAGAATCTCCCGCGCGTGTCAGCAAGGCGGGTTCGCGATACTGGACGAACCGGGAATAGGACCGAACAATATCAGCGCGGCCGGCGAGACCGCCATCCAACTATCGAAACCGAAAGCGGATCATCTGCAGCCCGGAAGCTGGTGGTTCTGGGCGGCCGCGGATAACATTCGGTTGCCGGCGTGGAATGCCGTGAAGCTGGCGGAGAAGTTGGTGTCATGAGGCAGCGGACTATTGGCGCGGTGTTTATCGCGGCGCTGTGCAGCGCAGGGTGCGGATATCACGTCGCGGGGCACAATTCGGCATTGCCGAAAACCATTCACGTGATCGCCGTTCCAGCGCTGGAGAACAAAACGACGAGCTACCGGCTCGAACAAAAGCTGACCGCGGCGACGGTGCACGAATTTCTGGCGAAGACGTCCTACAGGGTGGTGTCGAACCCGGAAGACGGCGACGCGGTATTGACGGGCAAGATCTTGAGCCTCGAGTCCGTGCCGCTTTTGTTCAATACGGCGACGGGTGCCGCAACGACAATGCTCGTGACGGTCAAATGTGAAGTGACGTTCACTGAGCGCGCGACACAGAAGGTGCTCTACCACTCGGACAGTTTTGTGTTCCGGAACGAGTACGAAATTTCGGCCGACACAGCAGACCCGGCAGCCCTGAAAAGTTTTTTCGAAGAGCGCGACCCGGCGTTGGATCGGATGGCGCAGGATTTTGCGGCGCGCCTGGTGGCTGCAGTCATCGAGAACTACTAGTGAAAGACTCGTCCAGTCTAGAGAGCGCAGAAGCGGCATGAAGTCCAGGATGAGTCTGCCGGGCTAAAGCCCGGCGCTACGGGAGTTGTGATGGCACAGGTTTCTCCGGAAGAGTTGCTGGAGCGATTGGAACATGGGAAGGCGATTCCCGCGTTGCTGCTGCTTGGCGAAGAGCCCTATTTGCGGGATGAATGTCGCAAGCAGCTGATCGAGAGGTTTGTTCCGGAGGCGTGCGCGGACTTGGGCGGTTTCGCGGTACTCCGCAGGCCGTGGCGAGACGCAAGCGGCGCTCGATCAGGCGCAGACGATGGCGATGCTTTCGCCCCAGCAAGTGGTTTTTCTCGAAGACGCCGAAGCTATCGAAAAGCTCGGAGAGAAAAACCGGGACGAGGCCGTGGCGCAAATGGGTGCATATCTCGAAAATCCTGCGCCGTTCACCGTGCTGGTGCTGGAAGCCACCGGTTTGGATCAAAGGATGAAATGGGGCAAGTTGCTGGCGGAGAAAACGCTGGTGGTGGCATGCGGACTGGGAGATAACCCCGGAGATCGGCAAGCAGCGGCTGTCGCGTTTGCTCGGACGATCGCCAGAGAAGAAGGCGTGGAGTTTGAGAAGGGCGCGGCGGAGGATTTAGCGGAGTTCGTAGCGGCGGACCTGATGCGCTTGAAAACGGAGATTATTAAGCTGGCAACACATGCCGGCGATAAAAAATTCATTAGTAAGAACGACGTCAGTTCGATGGTGATCTCTGAAAAGACGACGACAGTTTGGGAGTTGGCTGACCTGCTGGCAGCGAGGAAGTCCGCGAAGGCGCTGGAGTTTCTCGATCGTCTGCTGCGTGACGGCGAGGAGCCGCTGCCCATGGTTGGCGCGATGGCCTGGATGTATCGCAAGCTGATCGAGGCCAGCGAAGTGAAAGGCGCGTCGAACGGATGGCAAGCAGCACGAGCGCTGGGGATGCGTCCCGAGCAAGCGGAACTTGCCCTCCAAGCGTCGCGCAAAATTCCCAAGGCACAGTTGCTGTCCGGTCTCAGCGCGCTGCAAAAGGCGGATGATCGCCTGAAGGGCGGTAAGGACCCGCGAACGGTCCTGGAATTTCTGGTTTCGGAATTGACCTGTGGTGAAGTGAAAGTTGCACGCGCATAAGAAAAGAAAGAAAAGACTTAATACAGAGATCACCGAGGGCCCAGAGATCACAGAGAAGAGAGTTTAAGAAATTGATCTGGAAAGAACAAAAAGGGGCGGCCGGAGAACCGGCCGCCCCTTTTGTTTTGTCGAGGGTTAGAACCTAGAAGTGAAAACCGCCTTGACCTTCGAAATTGAAGAAGTCAAAGAGGTCACTGATAGCCGGCCTGTTGAGTGGCACGTACGGGCTGATGATATCCAGCGAGAAGGGGTTGGGGAAGTTGTCGCGGCTGCGCTTCGTAACCGGCGGCAAATTCCAGTTGCGTTCGATGAACTTCAGGATCGAAACGTGATCCGCATAGTTGTGCGAGATGTGCCCTGCCTTCAAGAAAGGGCCCACCACGATCAGAGGGATGCGGGTTCCGTCGCCGAAGAAATCCAGGGGCTGTACGTAGCCGGAGTCATAGTAACCGCCTCCTTCGTCGAAGGTGATTAAAACAACTGTGTCGTTTTTGTACGCAGTCTCCTGCACGCCATCGATGATCTTCTTGCAGAACCCCTCGAAGAGGTCCAGCTTCGAAGAAGCCGGGTGGCCGTCTGTGAGGCCACTGGGCTTAACGATGGAAACGGCCGGAAGCGTGCCGCGGGCGATGTCGTTATAGAGATTCGCGGTGTCCTGGATATGCGCGTCGCGAATCGCTTCGTTGGTCATAATTGACGTGTCGTATTGGAACGGATTGCAGATCGAGCAGTATTCGTCGGAAGAGGTGATCGTAACGCCCAGTGGATTCTTCGAGCCGACCGGCCCGAAATTGATTTCGTAAGGATCGCCGGGCAGGCCGTTGGGGTTTAGCACGGATACGGGCTGAGGCGTGTAGCTGGGAGCGCCAGAGTAGTTGTTCCAGTCATCGCCGTAATACTTCCAGGGAACGTTGTGGGCGAGCATATCGTCGCCAATGCTCGGCAGGGAAGTCGGTGGAACCGTGAAAACCGTGTTCGCTATGCCCGTATCGGTGTAAGCGTTCGCGCCGTTTCCAAAGTAGCCCGGGTTGTAGTTGTTCAGCAGGTAGTAGTGGCCCGGTTCGCACCGCGGATCGATATGTATGGATTTGAGATACGCCACAATCGGTCCGACGCCAGGTTGAGTCGGATCCGAGCAATTGCTGTAGGAGCCGCCGCCGGAGGATGGTTTGCAAGGAATGCGACACCGGTCCGCAGGCCATGTAGGGTTCCAGACACTACTCGCTTAAAGGTCATGCAGTCTCCTTTTCTTCGTTCTATGAAATCGTTAACTCGGGCTGTCCAGGCTGAACATGCGCTCGCAGAGTTACAGGGTGATTTTTTTGCGATGAAATAGGAGTAATGCGAACACTTGCGATCTTCGGAATTTAAGAAGCGTCCCGGGGGAACACATCTCCGCAAACTCCGGGTTGAAAAGAAAAGGGACGGCCTCTTGGCCGTCCCTTTATGCATCCTGTTGATTAGTTTGCTCGCCAGCGTTTAGTGGCCGCCGTCGTGGTCATGGTCAAACTGCAAGAGGTCAAAGAGGTCTCCGAGAGCCGGGCTGTTCTTTGGCACGTAGGGGTTGTCGTCGTCGACACGCGGATTCGGGAAGTTATCGCGGCTGCGGGCCGTCAGTGGTTTCAGGTCCCAATTCCGTTCGATAAACTTCAGGATCGAGACGTGGTCTGCGTAGGTGTGGCTGATGTGGCCGCCGCGGGTGAACGGAGAAACCGCGATGAGCGGAATCCGCGGGCCGTCGCCGAAAAAGTCGAGCGGCTGAATGTAGCCGGAGTCATAGAAGCCGCCGCCCTCGTCGAGGGTGATGAACAAAACGGTAGACGCAAACAGTTCCTTGTTCGCGGTGAGATGATCCACGATTTTCTTAGCCATGGCCTCGAAAAGGTCGAACTTTGAGGATGCGGGGTGGCCGTCGAGCAAGCCATCCGGCTTTACGAAAGAGATTGCCGGCAAAGTGCCATTGTCAACAGCGGCGAAGAAATCTATCGCATCCTTGATGTGCGCGGCGCGCTGGGCCGGGTCACCCATGATCGCGTTGGTGTAGGACTCAAAATTGCAAATGTTGCAGTAGGCTCGGCCAATCTGCACGGTTGGATCTGTGCTAGTCGGATCGTGCTGAAGGGCCACCGCGGCGTTGTACGCTCCTCCGTAGTAGGCCCAGGAAATGCCCTTTTCGTTCAGCGATTCGCCGATAGTCCGGACATTGCTCGGTGGCACGGAACCGCCGCCCGCAATGCCCTTGGTGTCCACGGTGCCGTCAGGCAAGAAGCCCGGGTTGTCGTTATTGACCATGTAGTAGTGGTTCTTCTCGCAGTTCGGATTCGGATGATAGGGGAGCGATGCGAGATAGTCGCGAATCGGATCGACACCGGGCTGAGTTGAATCCGCGCATTCGGTGAAGTTGCCGTCGAAATTGATGTCCACCGTGTACTGATTATTCGAGCCGGGAAGAGGATTGGGATTGGCGATATGGGATGGCGGAATGGTTGGGTTGCCCTTGCCATCGGACCAGAAATTGGAGTCGCCGGTGCCCAGCATGACGTGGTTTTGGCCTGTGCCGCCCATGGTTGCCTGATGATAATTATCGCTCATGGAGTATTCATCGGCGAGCGATTTCAGAACTGGGACGTCCCCGGCCTGCATGTTATAGAAGGCCATGGAATTGCCGCCGCCATTGTCGTCGACCTGGTTGGCAATGGGGAAGCTGTTGGGGTCAGGCTCACTTGTGTAGCTTGTGATGACGAAGGGATAGAGATCGCTCAAGCAACCCGAAGGGTTCTCTCGGGTGGCATTGCGGATATTGCAATCAGATTGTTGCCACATCTCGAAGAGCCGGTGGGTGGTGTCGCCCGTGTACGAATCGTAGGGGAGATTCGCTCCCTTAAGCGGGAACGGCCCGTTCGGCAGACTGCTGAAATTCTGAATGCGCGAATCGAAGTCCGGAAGCTCAGCAGTTTGTGCAGCACCGGACGCGCCGGTGGTCAGCAAAGGAAGATCCGCGGTTTCCAGCGACGGCTCGATGGCTCCAAGCTCAGGAAGGAAGGCAGCGGGAAATGGCGGCGGTTCGCCAGTGGCGGGACTGGGAGAAAAATTCAGGGTCGGCTCGGGAAGGATGGAATAGGGAGCCTTTTCGTGGCTATCGAGGCTGAGTAGTACTACGTCTTGAACGGCGCGACAGCCTGGAATTGAGCTGCCTTCTTGAAGTGCGGGCCGGGTGTGCCGTCTGCGTTGATGATGCCCTCGGATAGCAGGTTCTTGACAGATTCGCCGTGCTTGGGGACGTACGTGGCGAAGAGATGATCGAAGGTGCGGTTTTCGCCGATGAGGACAATGACGTGCTTGATGGGGCTGTCCGTGCCACCTTTGTCATGGTCATGGTCGTGTGCCTGGAGCGAGCCGGCAAGCGGTCCTCCCAAGCTGAACTGAACCACGGTTATCGCAAACAATGCTGCTCGAAATGCATGAAAGCATTTTGAGACCGTTTTCTTCAATTGCATGCATTCTCCTCTGTCGAATGATTGTGGTGAGCGCCCGAATGGGCTTAGAGAGAGTGGCCTTTGCGCATTAATGGGAGGTTGCGTCCGCGTTAGAGAAGGGTGAATTGAAGTTGAATACTGGTAGTTCCGTGACCCACAGCATGAAATGGATTTGATGGATGTGGAACGCGTGAAGTTCCGTTGAGCGATTCTCGATGATCCAATCCTCGACGTCGCCCTGCTTCACCACGATGTCGGGTACACCGGAAGCGGGGTCAAAAGGCGTGGGCGTTTGGCCATCCACGGTGATAAAAAAAGCGCGTGGTGGGGCTGTTGGGATCGAGGAATTTTTCGGAGAAGTACAGCTTGCGCGTGCGCACAGGCGCGACGCTTCCCAACCAGGGCAGAGCCGATGGAGCGAGCGGCTCGGGCGAAGCGGCGAGTGTAGACCGAGGCTCCGGCGCATCGGGCACAGGCATGATGGTCGCGAGGGCGCGGTTGGGATCGTTTTCGCCGCCGACGCCAGTGTCCACGGTGCGCGTCACGAGTAAGCCCGGCACACCCGCAGGCGGCCCCTTCACGATGAATTCCACGCGGCCGCCGGGCGGAACTCCAATGTGATTTGCCCAGGTGATACCGTCCCCCGTGTCGCCGTTCTCATTCAAAGGGACGCCATCCAGCGCGACGATGCCGAGCATCTGTGGCGCGCGTTTAAAGAGCACTGCCAAATTGAGATAGGTGATGGCCGAAGCGTTTAGCACGCGCCAGAGTTGGCGTTCCTCTGGCTTCATTTTGATTTGCGCCGGCGGATAGTCTGGGAAGGGAACAGGCACGAAATTGATGGAAAGATCCTTTGCGGGCTTGCCGAAGCCAATACCGTTGTTGCCGGCATCTCCGTCACGGTCCACCAGGTTCTTCGGTACGACAGGTTCCGATTTCGAAGGTGGAGAATTCGGATTCAACAGATCTTGATCGCGTATGACCAGGACTCGCTCGGGCAAACCTGCGAGTTGGCGATTGGCGCGCTCGATGCCCTCGACGATGAGAGCGCCTGATGCTCCGCCGAGAACCTGTGTTTTGCTGAAGCCATGAATATGCGGGTGATACCAATACAAGCCGGGCGGTTCATTGGCAGGAATCGGAAGCGATACTCAAAGGGCGCGTCACCGGGTTGGATGGAAGTCTTCAGGACGTCGTCTTGATGGCAGAGCGGTGGCACTGTGAGGCCGTGAAAATGAAGATTCGTGGAAGTGGAAGTCATAGCGCCGCTGAGGCAGGGATCGGAGGCGTTTGCTGATTTTGCGTGAGAGTGGGTTTGAGTTTGCGTGCCAGACGCAGCGGCGTGTTGCGGTTCGGTCAGATCATTTTTCAGCGTGAGGATGAGGAGATCGCCTGGATTCAGGCGAAGAGTGGGGGATTGGCTGCCGTCAGCGGCGACGTAGCAATAACGAGTCGAGCCGCTTTGGTCGCGGAAATTGTGAACCGTAAAATCCACTTTCAGCACACCGTTCTGGCTGCGCAGATCCTGTGGTTCAGGAACCGCGCTTCCTTGCGATGGGCGAGGGCAAGTCTCATCCGCGATCTCTTGAGCGCGACAAGGCGTATAGGAAGGTGCCAGGAACGCTACTGCGAACAAGAGCACGAGGAATGGGGAGGCAAAGGAGGCGCTGAAGACGAACGAGCTGGGCAAAATCATATCTCTGAACGAGCCAAAACCAGCCATGACGTAAGCTAATCCTCGAATGGCGCGCATGCAGATGGGAACCAAGCGCCGGAAGACCAGGATATCTCGGAATGGTTACGGGAACACGAACGAGGGATGAACAAATCGGTGCCCAGTGACATAAACTGGCTGCCCCTCGGCGTGCCCTTACGAAAAAATAAGGCCGGGCCAAGGCCCGCCCCTACAAGAAGAATCGATTTGACGCACGAAACATGACGAATCGATTTGATGCTCGAAACCTTACTTCGCGGCTTTGGCTTTGACGCCGTTGAAGGCCACGGTTAGGCGCGACTTATAACGGTTGCCGGTGTTTTCGTGCAGCACGCCTTTGGTGATGGCCTGATCGATCGCGGACATTGTCGGATGGAGAAGATTGCCCGCGGCGTTTGCGTCACCGGCGGTAATCGCGGTGCGCAATCGGCGCATCAAGGTGCGGACCCGGGTGCGGTTAGCGCGGTTCACATCGGCGCGTTGACGAGATTGCGCCGCACGCTTTAAAACCGACTTTTTCTTCTTCTTGATTTTGGTAGCCTGTCCCTGGGCCATCTATTGCTCCTTTTAGGTATCGCTCAAACATTTAACGTTAAACGAGGCATGAGGCTTTGTCAAACGAGCTGAAAGGGCCGTCGAACGTGCCTGTCGCGCCGCTCTCCGCGAAAGCGCCAGGGCCGAGTGCAGCGAGCATGCACAGCAGCGGAATCGGTGCGACAGCTAAACCCAACAAGCACGACGAGCTGCGTTTGCTGGTGAATTCGCGGCACCCGATCATCACCGTCGAGACTCCCGAGGAAGAGCGGTTCGAGCAGATGCTGCTCGACGTGGCGACGGAATTAGGCGTGCCGTTTTATGAATGGAGCGTCACGGCCGGCTTGTCGAAGTATCACGGCGCGGCGATTTACAACACCGAGCAGCCGGAACAGGCGCTGGCGAACATTCCGTTGATTCAGGGCGACGCCATCTTCTTGCTCAAGGATTTTGCCCGCTATTGCGAGAACGACCGAATTTGCCGCCGTCTGCGGGATTTGGCGGAGAAATTTCGAACGACCCGGCGAGCGATCGTGATTTCGGCAGCGTCGTTGCAATTGCCGACGGAGCTTGCGGCCGAAGCAGCGCCCTTTGAGTTGGGTTTGCCAACGGCAGAGGAATTGTTGCCCGGCGTGAAACGTGTGCTTGCGGAAGCGAACCGAGAGCAGCGCATCCCAGTATCGCTGGATGTTGCGGGCATGAGCCAAGCAGCGCGAAACCTTTCCGGGCTTTCCGAAGAAGAAGCCATGCGCACATTGCGGATGTGCATTCTCTCGCGAGGGAAAGCCGATGCTGGGCTGCTGGATGACGTGCTGGATGCAAAGCGTCAGGTGCTACGAAGCGACGGGTTGATCGAAAGCGTTCGGCGTGATGCGTCATTTAACGATGTGGCCGGGCTAAAGCGATTGCGAGAGTGGATTGCGAAACGGAAGAGCGCGTTGACTACGGAAGGGCAGCGCTTTGGGTTGGAGCCGCCAAAGGGGATTTTGATTACGGGTGTGCAAGGGTGCGGGAAGAGCTTGGCGGCGCGCGCCGTGGCGGGCGAATGGGGATTTGAGCTGGCGCGGCTGGATGCTGGAGCGTTGTACGACAAGTTTGTGGGTGAGAGTGAGAAGAAGCTGCACAAAGCGCTTGAGCTGGCGCAGAAGCTGGCACCGATGGTGCTGTGGATCGACGAGATTGAGAAGGCGTTTGCGTCGGCGGGTTCGAGTGGGGATGCAGATGCGGGATTGTCGCAGCGGTTGCTGGCAACACTGTTGACGTGGATGCAGGATCGGGAGAGCGGCGTATTTCTTGCGGCCACCTCGAATAACATCACCGTTTTGCCGCCGGAAATGATGCGCAAAGGGCGGTTCGACGAGATTTTCTTTGTGGATTTGCCGAATGCCGAAGTTCGCGCGGCGCTCTTCGAGCTGCATTTGAAAAAACGCGGTCGCGACGTAACGACATTCAATTTGGCGAAACTCGCGGCGGGAAGCGAAGGCTTCTCTGGCGCGGAAATCGAGCAATTGATCGTGGCTGGGCTGTACACGGCGTTCGCGCAAAAACAACAATTGACCACGGAAGTTCTTCTTGCGGAAATTCGCGCGACGCAGCCGCTCAGCGTTACCCGGGCGGAAGAGGTACAATCGATCCGTCAATGGGCGAAAACGCGCGCTGCGCCGGCGGATTGAGTCAAATGACGCGCACCGTGCGAAGAAGCTTTCCGGTTAAACACAAGAATGCGGCTCAGATATTCTCATTCTGGGTTGCGAAACTTTGCCTGGTATGGCTCGAAGGGCCGGGTATATTATAAGTATCGCTATTCCGTGGTGCTGTTAAAGGAATAGTAATAGATGATGGCGATGATCTTAAGGATCTTCAGGCGGAGGAGAAATCGCGCGGCACGAAGCGGCCTATAAAAGCGCTGAGCTGCCAAAGAGAGCGGCAGTTAAGAAGGATTGCACATCTTCTCAAGGATCCGAGATGCGATTTCAATACCTACGTCGAAACTATTCGGGAGTTCGGATTGCAAGTCGACGCCGAGAAGTATGCGCAGCTGATTTCTTTGTGGCGGAAGCTACGCGGCGTGTGACAGTGCGCTTCGCCGCACGCAAGCGTTTGTCTTGCTCGGCGGTGGGCAGAGTGGCCAAATAGCCGCCGACGATCCGCGTAAACTCGTCTTCGAACTTCTGTGCAGGGGCTTTGGCCATAGGACTACTCGGCTTCTTAGGCAAAGTGGTCTCCTAAACACACCGCTAGTTGTATCCTACACGGTGCGCCCAAGGCATGCAATTTCGTGTCAAATACGGGTGGTCGGGCGGTTATCGTGGCGTTTCTAGTATCACCAGAGTGAGCGGACATGCATGACAGACTCGTGGGCACTTGGAAATTGGTATCAGCCTCAAGTTCGACGGCTGACGGAGAGCGGAACGACACGCCGTTTGGCCTAGGTCCTGCAGGTTTTCTCACTTACACTCAGGACGGCAAGTGACAGCGATGATGAGCTACGGCGGACGAAAGCGCCTCTCGTCGAGTGACTTTCTTTCGGCGCCAGTGGATGAGCAAGCCGAGGCCTTCAGGACATTTATTGCTTATGCCGGGCGATACACGCTCGATGGAGACAAAGTAATCCATCACGTCGAAATCGCTTCGATACAAGATTGGGTGAACACGGATTTGATTCGTAGTATCAAGTTTGAAGGCGAGCGAATCGTATTGGCCACACCGCCCTCGCTCGATGGCGGAAAAATCCAAACTTTCGAATTGATTTGGCAGCGATTGCCCGCAGCCCAACGACGTTTCTTGAGCCCGTTAAACGCTTGTACCAAGCAATTAGCAAAGCAATGACACCCAGTACGACCGGGAACCAAGGACCCACTGAGCTACCGGACGGACCCTGATATGTATGCATGACTCGATCGAGCCTCCCACGTGACGGTCGTCCCTCCGTGCTTTCCTTTGTCTTACAGGCCGAAGGTTAGGGCGCCTAACTGGAAGGGGTTGCCGCCGCGGGCGGCAATTAAGTACCAGCCCGTCGCGCCGATGTGTTTTGAGGGGCCGTAGGTGTAACCGAAGCCGGTGTCCATTTGGCTGGTGGAGGCGACGAGGCCTTGGCCGAGCGGAATGGCTGCGCCGTTGACGGTCTGTCCTGCTCCCAATTGGGCTTGTGCGGTTTCACAGGTATCCACAAACTTTACTGCGGTTTGCAAATCCTGGACACGGTCACGCACGCTGTCTGCGCCGGCGACGGAGCGAGCGATGAGCGCGGCGATGGTGTGCGAAGTGCCTTCCAGCCAGACTGCATTGGGATCGGAGCCGGGGATCGTCGGGGCGAGGCTGGCAGTGTCAAAGACCATGCCGGTGAAGGATTCGCTTCCCATGAGATTGCTGTTGGTAGACGCAGCGGTATCGGTGGCCTGCAAATTGGCAATGGCCCAATCGAGAGTGTGCTTAAAGCGATTGTCCAGCAGGGCGAGATATGACCAGGTCTGACAATCCTCGGGAATCGGAGTGGGATTGACGGTGATCTGGTCACCGAGGGTACCGGTGTAGAAGTAGCCGCCGGCTGCGTTGTACATGGCGGTCACGAAGCTGAGGGCGTGGCCCGCAAGGTCTTTCCAGGAAGTGCCATTGTTGGCGGTGCCGTGGCGGGTAAGCTGATCGAGCATGGTGAAGAAGGCGCAGGTGTCGATATTGTGCTCGGTGGATTTTCCATTTGTGGAGGGCACGGATTGATTGAACTGGTTGATATTTGTTCCGAAAGAGTAGCCTCCGGGTCCAAGGGTGTTGAAGGTGTTGGTGACGATCCAGTTTGCGACGTTAAGAGCCGAGGTGAGATAGCTGTTGTTGCGAGTGCGGCGATAGAGCTGCGCCAATGCCATGCCTGCCCACGATTGGTCGCCGACCGCGCTCGTGTAGAAAAAGAATGGAAAGGCCGCGGGAGTAATGAAGGCGCCGCTGGATGAGGCGGTGTTGACGAAATAGGCTTGCGCAAAGCGACCGTCATTGAATGGGAAATTGGTGGCTTGGGCGTAGATAAGGCCCTGACCCAGAACCTCAGCGCGGGCTAGAGAGTCGCGGCTTCCATTCAGCAGGTAGGCGTGGATAGAGACAGCGTTGTCGTAGATGAAGGCTGTTGATTCGAGGCCGGACTGGTCGGCGTAGCTCTGGGTCAGGCGCACCGTGTCGCCTGTGGCATAGGCGTCCATCATGGTGTTCTGAAATTCAATTGCCTTGTCGATGGAGCCAAACAAGGCAAATGCATTGCCGGGTTGAGTGGCTAGGTCGGTCGAAGCCGCATGCGCAGGCGGGGCCAGGCTGAGGGGAACTACTCCTGCTGCCGCTGCTGCTCCAAGTCCGAATCCGAAGAATTTCCTCCGCGTTATCGAATGCATTTTGTCCCTCCGGAGATAGGTTTTTACTACGGAGGGAAGATACTCGCCAGATTTTGGCGAGTCAACCATAGGAAAATGTCCGGATGCATGGATTAAGGAAGAAACTCCTAGAGAGCGCCTAAAGGAATCACCCGTTCGCGAATAAGCAATTCTCTGGATTTCTCAGCGCGACAATTTGTGGACAGATAGGGTGCCACTCGGAATCTCTGAAAGGAACCGTTACATAATCGAGATTACATCCCTTGCCCTAATCGAAGATATCCGCGTTAGACAAACTCAAAAGCTAATGGCGTCGCACGGCTCGAAGTGGCAAGGAGCGGCTCGTTATGGTTACAGGTGTGAGTGGTGTGTTCTCTTCGCGAAATTCGACGCGAGCATTCTTATCTGCACTCTTGGGTGTGGTTTTTTTGCTGTCTTTGACATTGCTCGGTTCCCGTCCAGCTGACGCGCAGAGTCAGGTTTTTCAGCGGTGGGTGGCGCGTGTTGACGTTGCGCACGGGCCGGACCAAGTGGCCGCACTTGCTGCCGACAACCAACAAAATGTGCTAGTCGTTGGGAGCCATTGCGTGGTGGTTTCGACGCAGGATCCAACACTGTGCCAGACCTCCGAGCTGCTAGCTGAAAAATACGACATCAATGGAAATCGGTTGTGGGGCGCTTCACTCAAAGACGTAGTCAATGCGGTCGGCGAGGTGGTTACCACCGACGCCGTGGGGAATGTCTACGTGGCGGGGCTGGGTGAATATCAAACTCAGGTGGGAACAGGATGCAACGGTTTGTTTCGTTTCATCACCGTTAAGTATTCCGCGACGGGACAGAGGCAGTGGATCGCGTACTTCAACGTCGGAAATAATTGCGACGGGATCGGTGGAATCGGCCTTGACGCAGAGGGAAATTCGTATATCTCGGGTTCCACCGGGGACGACCATGTCGGGCCTGACGTCACGATTAAGTACGATCCGAACGGCAAGCAATTGTGGGCCGCCACCTTGAATATCGTGCAGACGCACTTTGTTTCGGGGTTAGCGTTGGATAAATCGGCGAACGTGTATTTCACTGGCACTTCCGGAGACAACGGCGCATTCACCGAGGAAGCCTATACAGCCAAATACGACACGAACGGAAACCTGCTCTGGAAAGATGTTTACCTGCCCGGCAATCCGGGAACAGTGCTTTCTGGCAACGCGGCAATCACGCTGGACGCTGCCGGCAACGCTTACGTAGCAGGCGCCTATCAGTTACTCGATCAATTGGGCGACCCAGAGACTTCGACAGCGGACATCATCAAGTACGGCCCCTCGGGAAATCGGGTATGGGTGGCGACGCACCAGACGGCGGGAGGTGTCGATGGCGGAGGAGACTTCTCATCCGCTATCGCTTTGGATGGGCAGGGGAATGTGTACACCACAGGAAGGTGGGTAAGCGGCTTTGGCGCGGGTACCCCGATTTCGGACTTTTCGACGCTGAAGTTCAATGCGAGCGGAGTGTTGCGCTGGCAGCGCCGTTACACAAGTTCAGGGAGCGCGGACAGCGAGGCAGTGGGACTCGGCGTGAATTCGAATGGTGACGTCTATGTGGCTGGCAAGAGCACAAGTACGACGGGCGCAGGCGAAGACTTCACCACTCTCAAGTACGATACGAACGGAAACCAGCTCTGGTTGACCAGGTATGACGGACCGGGGCACGGAGATGACTCGCCGGCGAATCTTGTGCTGGATGGCGGCGACGTAATCGTTGCCGGGACGAGCGTTGGGTCGGGAACGGGACAGGATTGGGCGACAGTAGCCTATGTGCAGGATGCGGCAAAGCTGACGCCGGCGACCCTGACGTTTGGGAGCCAGACCGTTGGGACGACGAGCGCGGCGCAACCGATAACGCTGACAAATACGGCGGAGACGATTCTTACGATTAAGGGCGTCTCCGCTTCAGGAGATTTTCGCGAGACGAACAATTGTCCGGGAGCGCTTGCCCCGATGGATAGTTGCACCATTGAAGTGAGCTTTAAACCGACGGCGGCTGGGACGCGGAGCGGGTCGCTGACCGTTTCTGACAATTGGGCGGGAAGTCCGCGTGTGGCGCAGCTAACGGGGAGTGGCGTGGCGCCGTAGGAAAGGGCGCGACGTGTTTCGCTGCCGTGCCTCCGCCACGCCACGCTTGCCAACTGCGAGTGTTGAGGTAGAAACAGAAACCCCGCACTCCGAGGGGTGGCGGAGTACGGGGCGCGGGTGATGCTACGCGCAGCGTGCGCGTTTTGCTTAGTTGTGTTGAGGGAAGGAAAGCGGGAATTCGAAGATCTGGTCGCCTACGAAGATCCTCAAGTTAAGTTGTTGCGGGCTCTTGTCGCGTTCGAACCAGACTACGCCGGAGGCTTTCTCTTTCGGCCCGACGTTCCCTTGCTGGAGCACCGCAGATTGGACTTGTTGTGCGACGTCCGCCAAATAGTTCGTTGTGGTGGGGACGTAGACGGATGTTTTGTAAGCGGCGTTCATGTAAGTGGCCGAAGCTGGCGCGGTTGCGCTCGAGTTCGTCCAATAAACCTGGTGCGTTAACGCTTTTGCGAGCTCTTTAGGATTCTGATAGGCGAGAGTGCGAAGGCGGGGCTTCAACTCGTCCAGCGTAAAGCCCGCGGGATTGTAGTGCACTGACATGGAGCCTTCGTTGGCAATCGCGACACTTGCGCGCAGTTTCCAGCCTGTGTCTTGCAGGGAAACCTGGACGGTGATTCCGTTGGCCGTCAGCGATTCGACGACCGAACCGCCGCTGAAGAACTGGTCGCTGCCAGGAGCGCCAGACTGCCAGCGCGTAATCCCGTTATCAAGTACGGCTTCTGTCGTGCGGCGATCTTTTGCTGATTTCGCGGGACCTTCCGAAAGATACATGCGCGCGACGTAGCCATCCTTGCCGTCGGCCGTCCGGACATTCACGGTGTAGCCTTCGGAGTCGGAGAGGACAGCCACTTCTTCGCCGCAATTTAGACGGGCGACAAGTTGCATGGGAAGAGATTGCTCGGCGTCAGAGGTCATGGGAACATTCTGCGCACCGCGGCAAAGCACTGTGCCGCGAATCGTACCCGGAGCAGCTGCGGAGCCAGAATTCTCTGCCGCGAAAGAAGGCAGAGTGACGGCCAAGCCTGCGAAAGTGCTTAGAACCAAGAGTTTGTGTCTCATGTTTTTTGTACTCACCCCCCAGTGATTAGTACTACCAGCGACTCTTCTGTATCAGCGTCGATTTGCATCTTCTCGTTACGAGGGGTCTAGTGCCATAGCGCGTTCGTACCAGAGTACAGGTTACGAATGGGGTATGCGTCGGCACGCCGGGGCGTGTCGGAAAATTTAAGTTACAGAGACATTAGATGCCGAATTCCTGCGCAAAAGAGGCCCGAAGGGAACAGGATTTGTAACAAGCGCGTAACTTGACCATGGGGCGGCGGTGCGCTAGGGTGTAAACAGTTTCTTCCTGAGTTGACTGTTGTATCGTCACCGATCGCGAGGAGGAATCCCATCGGCCACTCGGCTTCCTTAACAGGCAGACCTTCCACTTGGATGAGACGTACGGTACACATATCCGGAAAAATTGAACCGTTCTTCGGCACGCTCGATGAGAATGTGCGTTTGCTGGAGGACTCGCTGCACGTGCGCACGCACTTGCACGACACGCGGCTGACTATTGAGGGGGACCAAGAGAGCGTCGATCATGCCGTGAAAATCGTGGAGGAATACAACCACCTGACGCGGCACGGGCGATCGCTTTCGAGTACGGAAGTGAAGTCGTTGATGCGGGTGGCGACGGAAGAGCCGCACGAGTCGCCACGCGGGATGTTTGAGCCGGCGCGGACCCGGGCCTTTGGTAAGAAGCAGGTCACTCCGAAAAACGCTAGCCAAAAGCGGTACATGGAAGAGATTGAAAAGCACGACATGATGTTTGGGATTGGGCCGGGCGGAACGGGGAAGACGTACATCGCGGTGGCCATGGCGGTGAGCGCGCTACTTACGAAGCAAGTGAACCGCATCATTTTGGCTCGGCCGGCGGTAGAAGCTGGCGAGCGGCTGGGGTTTTTGCCGGGCACGCTGCAGCAGAAGATTGATCCTTATATGCGGCCGCTGTATGACGCGCTTTACGACATGCTGGATGCGGACAAGTTGGAGAGATTTCTGGAGAAGGGAATCATTGAGGTTGCGCCCCTGGCATTTATGCGCGGGCGCACGCTGAACGATTCTTTCGTGATTCTGGACGAAGCGCAGAATACTACCAGCGAACAGATGAAAATGTTTTTGACTCGGCTGGGATTTAATTCGAAAGCTGTCATCACTGGAGACACCACACAGATTGATCTCCCGCAGGGAAAAAAATCAGGGTTGATTGAGGCGCTGGAAGTGTGCGGAAAGATCGAAGGGATTGGCGTGGTGCAGTTCGGCGAGAAGGATGTGGTCAGGCACAATTTGGTGCAGCAGATCATCCGCGCCTACGAAGAATATGACCTAGTGCACCCGCAGCGCGGCGTGAACGCGGGCGGTAGCACAACGAGCGGCAAGACGGGGGGCGCCGTTCGAGAAACCGGCAAAGACCCCAATAGAGAAAATCAGCCAGCATGATTTTGAACCGCCAGCGTGCGGTCCGCATAGCGCGGGGGCCTCTCGAAGCGTTTTTGCGGCGCGTAGAGAACGAGATGGATCTGGGGGATTCGGACATCACGGTTTGCCTGGTAAGCGACGCCGAGATTGCGCGGATGAATCAGGCCTTTCGCAAGAAGAAAGGGCCCACGGATGTGCTTTCGTTTCCTGCGGAAAAACGGCGACGGGTTTCTGCGATCCGAGGAAAAAAGATTTACACAGAGGTCGCAGAGAACACAGAAGACACGGAGAAGAACCGAGGAGGCCAAGCACCGAGAGCCATGCAGACCTATTTCGGGGACATTGCGATTGCGCCATTGACGGCGCGGCGTTATGCGAAAAAGAATGGACGAAGTTTGAGCAATGAGTTGCGAGTGCTGATCCTGCACGGTGTATTGCATTTGCTGGGCTATGACCACGAAACCGACCGCGGCGAGATGGACCGGTTCGAGCGGAAAATGCGGCGGAGATTCGGGTTGGCATGAACACGTTTAGATGGGTTTACGTTCTGGGCGTCGTCCTGCTCGCCTTTGGGCTGCCCATTTTTTCCTACCTGACGCTGATCTATCGTGAGCTTGGACGCATGAACACCGGGCGCGTCCACGAACATCTGGAAATTTTTGAAGCGGAGATCGAGCCCAAGCTGCACATCAAGCGGCGGAGCGGCGGGCGCACATTTCGCATCCTGGGCCATTTTTGGCTGGCGTTCCTGGTCCTCGAGACAACGCGCGGGGTATTTTACTTCGTAACAGGGACGTGGGAATCGCTAATCGAGTTTTGCGTGTTTCTGACGCTTGAAGTCGTAATCGCGATGCACTTCATCCCGGACATGCTGCTGTACCGCACGACAGGGCGCTGGCTGTTGCCGTTGTTGCCGTTCGTGCGCGCGGCCATGTGGATTGTGTGGCCGGTACGCGTGTTCCTCGAAGGCGCGGAGTCTCTGGCGCGCATTTCGGAACAAGAGCCGGAGATGACCCAAGAACAGCGCACCGAAGAGAGGATCGAGGCGCTGGTGGATGCGGCTGAGGAAGAAGGCATCATCGCGGCGGATCAGGCAGACCTCATCGAGCAAGTCGTGGAATTCAGCGACAAGCGCGTGCGCGAGGTGATGACACCCCGGCCTGACATTATTGCGATCGCGGCGGACGCCACGCTCGAGGAACTGCACGCGAAGTTTGTCGACAAGAAATTTTCTAAGATGCCCGTGTACGAAAAATCGCTGGACGATATTTTCGGTGTGGTTCACGCGCAAGACTTGCTGCACATCGCCGACCAGGATTTGCCAAAACGAAAAGTACGCGAGTTAGTGCGCCCGGTGCTTTTCATGCCGGAGACGAAGGCCGGGTCGGAACTGCTGCGCGAAATGCGGCAGAAAGGCCAGCCTCTCGCCGTGATCATTGATGAGCATGGATCGGTGGCGGGAATCGCGACGGTAGAAGACCTCGTAGAAGAAATCGTTGGCGAAAGATGGAACGGCGGGAAAGAGCCAGCACCTGACGTAATCCGGGAGGCAGACGGGGGATTGGTCATGCGCGGCAGCATGGCTATTCGCGACGTAGAAGAATTGCTGGGAGTAAGCTTCGGCGAAGATGCGGATGAGACGGTTACAACCATCGCAGGATTGCTAAGCCATGTTTCGGGCAAGGTCCCCGCGCCCGGAGACAAAGTTGATTTAGAAGGCTACCACTTCGACGTGTTGGAAGCGAATCAGAGAAAAGTGCTGCGGCTCAGGATTCGAAAACGAGTGGCAGCAGCGCCCGCCAAAGCATCGTCGTAAATCGCCAGCAGCTTTTTTGCATTGAAACATTTGTTTCTCCTGGTAGGAATTCCTTCTCTGACGCGATACCATGCGTGTGCTCGAACGATTCCGCTCGAAATGGTTGGCCGGCGCTCCGGCGGGGGTTAGTTGGATGAGAAGAAATCGGATTGTGCATCGAATGATTCTGCTTGTAGTGCTTTGCATGTGCACGACAGCCAATCGAGGCCTGGCTCAAGAGGCTGCCGCACCCGCAACTCCCATTCCCGACATGCGCTGGGCAGTGAAAATACCCATGCGCGATGGCGCAACGCTCAACGCCACGGTTTTTCAGCCGCATGCGCAAAAGGATCCGCTGCCGGTCATCTTCACATTCACGCCGTACATCGGCGATAGCTATACGGACCGCGCGATGTACTTCGCGCAGCATGGATATGTTTATGCACTGGTGGATGTGCGCGGGCGCGGGAACTCGGGCGGAGCGTTCGAACCGTTTGTGAATGAAGGAAAAGACGGGTACGACGTTGTCGAATGGCTCGCGAAGCAATCTTATTGCAACGGAAAAGTGACGATGTGGGGCGGCTCTTATGCGGGATTTGATCAATGGACGGTCCTCAAAGAGTTTCCGCCTCATCTCGCAACGATTGTCCCCGCTGCCGCGGCTCATCCCGGGGTGGACTTTCCGTTCCAGTACAATATTTTCTCGACCTACGTCGAGCAGTGGCTCACATTTACGAGCGGAGTCACAAGCAACGCGAACCTTTTCGGTGCCGGTGCTTTTTGGGGAGCGAAGTCCCGCGAATACTACGATGGGCATTTGGCGTTTAAGGAATTCGATCGCGTCGCGGGAAACCCATCCGCTGTTTTTCAGAAATGGCTGCAGCATCCCATTCCGGACGCTTACTACGACGCAATGGTGCCGACCCCGGAAGAATACAAGCGCATCCAGTTTCCGATCCTGACGATCACAGGCCACTACGATGGCGACCAGCCTGGCGCGTTTACGTACTACAAGCGCGACATGGAATACGGGACCGCGGAAGCGAAACAGAATCATTATTTGATTATTGGGCCGTGGGATCACGCAGGGACAAGGACGCCCCGGCGCGAAGTTGCCGGTTTGAAGTTTGGCGAAGCCAGCGTCTTGGATCTCAACAAGCTGCACACAGATTGGTACGACTGGACGATGAAAAGTGGGAAGAAACCGGAGTTTCTGAAGAAGCGCGTGGCCTATTACGTCGTAGGAGCCGGGGCAGAGAATTGGAAGTATGCGGACAGCTTGGAGACGATTTCGAACGAGAAGCGCACGCTCTACCTGGATTCGAACGGAAAAGCCGGGAGCGTGTTTCAGTCGGGCGCGCTAACGGAGAAACCCGCGTCAGGCGCCGGTGCAGACAAATGGACTTACGATCCGCTCGATACGCGGCCGGGGGATGCGGAACTCGACGATGATGCGGCTGGTTTAACGTCGCAGCGAGCATTGCTCCATACGTATGGAAACGGGGCAATCTATCACAGCGAACCTTTTGGCGAAGCTACCGAGATAACCGGCTTCTTGAAATTGAGCGTGTGGCTGGCGATGGATGTGCCGGACACGGATCTGGAGGTAGCCGTCTATGAGATCTTGCCGGGGGGCGAGTCCGTTTATCTGACCGGAGCGACGATGCGCGCGCGTTATCGCGAATCGCTACGCCAGGAAAAGCTCGTCGCTTCAGGGAAAACGGAAAAGTACGTCTTCGACAATTTTACATTTTTTTCCAGGCGCATCGCGAAGGGAAGCCGTTTGCGGTTGTTCGTCCATTGCCCGAACAGTCCGGGCACGGAGAAGAACTACAACAGCGGCGGAGTCGTGGCGCTTGAAACCGCGAAGGACGCGAAGACGGCGCACGTCACTCTGGTCCATGACGCGGAACATCAGAGCACGCTGGAGTTGCCAGTGGTAAAGTAGAGGAATGACGAAGAGAAAGAATTACACTGAGAGCGCGGAGGTCGCAGAGACCGCAGAGAAGAGCGCAAGTGTGGAAGAAAAGAGCGGGGGCAAGAAAGAGTATCGGTCTGGGTTCGTGGCCATCGTAGGGCGGCCCAACGCGGGGAAATCCACGCTGCTGAACCGGCTGGTCGGGCAGAAAGTGGCGATTGTTACTTCGAAGCCACAGACAACGCGCAATCGCATCCAAGGGATCGTAACGCGGCCCGAAGGGCAAATCGTTTTTATCGATACGCCGGGGCTGCACTCGCCGGACTCGGCACTAGGGCGTCAAATGATGCACGAAGTGGCTGCCGCCCTCGAAGGCATCGACGTTCTGTTGTTGATGGTTGATGCGAGCCGTACCCAGCCGCATGCGGACGACTTTCTTCTTGATCGCGCCAAGCGATTCCGCGGAAAAGCCATTCTGGCGCTAAACAAAGTGGACGGGCTCCCGAAGGAGAAACTGCTGCCTCTCATCGAGGCCTACCACACAGCGTTCGAATTCGCCGCCATCGTGCCAATTTCGGCTCTCAAGGGCAACGGATGCGACGATCTACTTGCCGAGATTTTCCGTTTGCTGCCGGAAGGCGAGCCTTACTTTCCCGAAGACCAAGTAACGGACCAGCCAGAACGTTTTCTGGCGGCTGAGATCGTACGAGAAAAAGCGATTCAGGCGATGTATCACGAACTGCCGTATGCGCTTGCTGTGAGGGTTGACAAGTACGAAGACCTTCCCAAATTGCTGCGCATTGAAGCGACCATGAACGTCGAGCGAGACTCGCAGAAAAAGATTCTCATTGGGCGCAAAGGCGAGATGCTCAAGAAAATCGGCACGCAAGCGCGTAAGGAACTCGAAGAGTTGTTTGATAAAAAGATTTATCTGGGATTGTTCGTGAAAGTTGTTGCGGACTGGCGGGAGAATCCGCAACGTGTACGTGAATTAGATTGGCACGCCCAGCTTGAAGCGTTGGAGAAAAGCGCTGAGGCGAATGACGGTTTTGGTCCGGAACCGGAGGATGTCTAAAAGCTGTGGCGCGTACCTACTGATACTTCAGTCCGGCGCGGCAATACCCAAAGACTTCATTTTTCGGTAAAGGTGGCTGCGCTCGAGGCCGAGCGCGGACGCGGTTTGCGTCATGTTCCAGCGATGCTCCTGCAATTTTCGCAAAATAAATTCGCGTTCATACGCGCTTCGCGCTTCGTGCAATGTCGAATAAGGATGCTCGGGACTCTGGGCCGCTCCTCGGAAAAGCTCGGGGGGTAGGTGATGCGGCTCAATGCGAGCCTGTGGACAGACAATGACGAGGCGCTCCACGAGATTACGCAGTTCGCGCACATTCCCGGGCCAAGGATAGCGCACCAGAACTTCCATGGCCGGTGCGCTCAGTTCGCGCGTCTTCTTGCTGTAGCCCGCGCTGAATTCATCCAGAAAATAACGGGCGAGCGTGGGGATATCTTCCTGACGCTCTCGAAGGGGCGGTACAAAGAAGGGAATAACATTTAGCCGATAGAAAAGATCCTGCCGAAAAGCGCCGCGAGTAATCTCCTGCTCAAGATTTTTATTTGTAGCCGCAATTACGCGCGCATCGACGGTAATCGTCTGGCTGGAGCCCACGGGCTCGAGGCGCTGTTCTTCGAGGACGCGCAGCACCTTGGATTGGGTCCGAAGGCTCATGTCGCCGATTTCATCCAGAAAGAGCGTGCCGCCATCTGCCTTCTGAAATTTCCCGATCTTGTCTTCGGTGGCGCCGGTAAAACTTCCTTTGATGTGTCCGAAAAGTTCGGACTCGATCAGCTCCTCGGGAATGGCCGCGCAATTTACTTCCACGAACGGCCCCTTGCTGCGCAGGCTGGCAGCGTGAAGAGCGTGAGAAACAAGTTCTTTACCGGTGCCGCTTTCGCCGTAAATCAGGACGCGGCCGTTGGTGGGCGCGGTCACAGCGATCTGCTGACGCAGCGCTTTCATGGGCACGCTGTCCCCGATGACTTGGTAGCGATGGCCGAGTTCGCTGCGAAGCAGCTGATTTTCTTCCTGGAGCCTCCGTTGCTGGACAGCGTTGCGGACGAGGACAATAATTTTCTCGAGGGATAGCGGTTTCTCGATGAAATCGAAGGCGCCCAGTTTTGTGGCACGCACGGCGGTCTCGATGGTGCCGTGGCCTGAAATCATAATGACGGCCGGCGCTCGCGGAATAGCCTGAAGACGGCTAAGCGCGTCCAACCCGTCGATTCCTGGCAACCAGACATCCAGAAGAATGACTTCGAGATCGCCCGAAGCGGCGCGCTGCAGCGCCTCCTCGGCGGAGGCCACCGCTTCAACGTGATACCCCTCATCTTTGAGGATTGACGAAAGCGATTCGCGTATACCGGCTTCGTCGTCGACCACTAGCACGTGCGACTTCGAAGTCATCGAGTGTATTCCGTTCCGTTGTGCTCCGTAACGCCAGCCGGCGTAAGCTCCGCAACGGGGAGTTCCACGAGGAAACGAGAACCAGCCGGCAGATTGTCCTCAACGTGAATGGTTCCACCGTGTTCTGCCACAATGCGAGCGGCAATCGCCAGGCCAAGGCCAGTACCGCGATTCTTCGTCGAAAAGTACGGGAGAAAAAGTTTGTCTTTGTCTTGCGGCGAGATGCCATGGCCGGTATCGGATACGCAAATCTCTACCGTTTCCGCATCAGGGTGCGCGCAAGTGGAAATCAGGATTTCCCGGAAGGCTGAGTTCTCCAGCGCCTCCGCTGCGTTATCGATCAAGTTGACCACGACGCTGCGGAGAAGCCCGCCATCTGCGCGAACTGGCGGCAAATTATCACCTAGAGTGGTCTTAAGCGTGATGCCGTCGAGGCGCCCGGAAAAAACCTCGACCGCCTGGTGAACAATCGTGTTGGCGTTTGTAGCGATCAGCTTGGCAATAGGGAAGCGGACGAATTGAGAGAATTCGTTGACAAGCGACGCGAGCGTGGAGACTTCGCGCTCGATCAACCGCGAACACTCGTGCACGAGTTTCGTCAGCTCGATGTCGCGCGGCGCCTTGGATTCGGTGGCATCGCGCCGCTCGAGAAAACGCGACAATCGCTGCGAAGAAAGCTGAATAGGGGTGAGCGGATTCTTAATCTCGTGGGCGATGCGCCGAGCTACTTCCTGCCACGCTGCTGATTTTTGCGCACGCAGCATTTCGGTGAGGTCATCCAGCACCAGAACGTAACCAGAGTTGGCCCGGCGCGGCCCCAGAGAGCTAGCAGTGACGGCAACGTGCAGGACGCGCCCTGAGACGACCGTTTCAATTTCGCGGGAGACTACGCCCATGCGCAGCGAGCGCCGCATCAAAAGTTGCAGGACGCGCGATGCTTCGGGACCCAGCAGTTCGTCAAGGGATTGCGCATCCCGAGAGTCGCTGCCGAACATGCGCGTCACAGCTGTATTGGCGCGCAGAATGGCGCCACTGGCGTCGAGCGAAATGACCCCCGTCGGAATATTCTCCAGAACCGTTTCCATCAGTTGCCGACGGCGCTCGAGTTCCTGCACAGCTTGCTGCAAATTTCGCGTGAACTGATCGATCTGCGAGCGGTTGTCGCGCAACTGCGTGGTCATGGTGTTGAACGAACGTACCAAAACGCCGAGTTCGTCCTGCGCCTGCTCCGGCACTTGATAGTCGAAATTGCCCGCGGAGATTTCGCGCGTGCCTTCGGCGAGGGCCTGAATCGGGACGGTCACTTGCTTGGCGAGGAAGAGGGCGACCCACATCACCGAGAAGAGGAGCAGCACAGTAAAGAGCAAGAGGATGAGAAGCATCTGCTTCTTGAGGGTCCTCAGATCCTGTTTCTCTTGATAGTATTCGCGCGTGTGGTCTTGAATTTCCGTGAATCGGGAAAGGAAGTTCGGGCCTGTGCGATACGCCGCGACGATATAGCCAGAGGATTGGCCACTATGTAGGATAGGAACCCGCACCGCAAAATATTCTTTGCCGCCGGCAGTCCACACTTCGATGCCGCTCGGCAGCACTTGCACTTGTTTGCCCATGACGCCCGCTTTGGTGCAAATCGTGCCGCTTCGATCTTCAGCTTGGTTCTCGCAGATGACTCCTCCTCGCGTGGAGTTGCCATCGTTGTCCAATATCCATACTGCGTCAGCGCCTTTTGCAACAGCGTGTTGCAATTTGTCTTCAAAAAATGGCGAAGCGTCCTCCTGTACCTCCGTCGCCAATCGGCGCAGGCGCGGCATTTGCGCACGGCCAAAATCGTTCATGAGTTCTTGCGTCTTCTCCGAAGCGATTTCAAGCGGACGAGGAAACCAGCGCAAGAGAGTGCGGTTGATCAGCGAATAGCTGACTATAAACATGAAAATGATCGGCAGTAGGGAAATGGCCATTGCTCCCACGACCATTTTTGTTTTGAAACGTGCGCCGAGCTGTTCGCGGCTAGTCTCCGCCCACAAGCGTAAAATGGTGCGGCCCAGAATGAGACCAAAGACCAGAAGCGCCGCGGTGATGAAACTAGAAACGGCGTATAAAGGCATCAGCGTGCGCCAGCTCTTCGGTTCGAATGGAACTTCGAGCGAGCCAAAAGTAAAGACGGCGGCCAGAAGAAGAGTGACCAGAATCCCGCCGATAACCAGGGTCCAGCGCTGTTTGGAATCGAGACGACTCATGCCGTGACCACCATCATTTCAGGAAAGGAACTCGTCCGCGAGCATCTCTTGCACGCGTGTCGCGACGCGCGATTGCGTGTGCGCGTTTCAAAAAGAGAATCAAAATCGTCGCGCAAACTAAGCCTAGCCTCGAAATTAAAAGTCTATAAAAACCAGCTGACGCTTTTTGTCAGCTCCAACTTCTAGCAAGGCGTCGTCGCACTATCGGGTACGAAATCTCCCTATCTCGCACGATAGCCACCGCATTCAAGCAAGTCAAGAACTGCACCTGTACCTCGTTCAAAAAACCTGCCCCTGTGGGCAGGTATTAGCCATTTCAGAACTTCCTTTTAATTTCCGCACGCCTTCGCACTCGCTGTTTGCTATGTTGACTCTGGGTGCAAACCGGCAGGGAGTGCTGCGGATGTCCGTCCGTTTGGGCGAAATACTTATTAAAGAAAGCCTGATCACTCAGGACCAGCTCCAGAAGGCGCTCGAATTTCAGCGCTCAAATGGTGGCAAGCTGGGAAGCTGCCTGACGAAGATGGGCTTCATCACCGATGACGACATCACCGGTGTGCTCTCGCGCCAGTACGGCGTTCCCTCGATCAACCTAAAGTATTACGAAATCGATCCCAACGTCATCAAGCTGATCCCACAAGATACGGCCCTGCGTTACCAGGTCATTCCGCTATCGCGCGTCGGTTCTGTTCTCACCATTGCGATGACCGATCCCACGAACGTGTTCGCGATGGACGACATCAAGTTCATGACCGGGTTCAACGTGGAACCGGTTGTGGCTTCCGAATCGGCTATCGGGGAAGCCATCTCGCGATTCTATGGCGGCACGGAACAGAACACCGAAGAGCTGAGCAAGATGATGAAGGACCTGGTCGACGAAGACCAGGAACTCGAACTAGCCGCCGAAGAAGCCGAGCTCGATACTGCAACTCTGGAAAAGGCTGCCGAAGAGGCGCCGATCATCAAGCTCGTGAACCTGATATTGACGGACTCCGTGAAGCGAGGCGCCAGCGATATTCACATTGAGCCGTACGAGCTCGAAATGCGCGTTAGGTTCCGCGTTGACGGCCAGCTCCAAACGGTCATGACTCCGCCGCTCCGCCTGAAGGACGCCATCACCAGCCGCTTGAAAATTATGGCCAAGCTGGACATCGCCGAAAAGCGCCTGCCGCAAGACGGCCGCATCATGATCAAGTACAAGGCCGACGGCAAAAAGAAGGAACTCGACTTCCGTGTCTCCACCGTTCCTACTCTGTTCGGCGAAAAAATCGTCCTTCGGCTTCTCGACAAAGAAAACCTGCGCCTGGACATGACCAAGCTCGGCTTCGAGCCGGAGTCGCTCAAGAAATTCGAGCGCAACATCTTAAAGCCTTACGGAATGGTGCTGGTCACGGGACCGACCGGGTCGGGCAAAACCAACACATTGTATTCCGCAGTCGCGCGCCTCAATACGGTCGACACCAACATCATGACGGCTGAAGACCCCGTCGAGTTCCAGTTGGCGGGTATCAACCAGGTTCAGATGAAGGAACAGATCGGTCTGAACTTCGCGGCGGCTCTCCGTGCCTTCTTGCGGCAAGACCCCAACATTATTCTGGTCGGCGAAATTCGTGACTTTGAAACGGCCGAAATCGCGGTCAAAGCCGCGCTCACTGGACACTTGGTTCTATCGACCCTGCACACCAACGACGCGCCGTCCACCATCAGCCGCTTGATGAACATGGGTATTGAACCTTTCCTAGTGGCGACATCTGTGAACCTTATTTGCGCGCAGCGCCTTGTGCGACGCATTTGTTCGAATTGTAAAGAAGAGTTGGAATTGCCGGAGCAGGCCCTCATCGACGCAGGGTATTCCCCCGATGAGGTTAAGACGACTAAAATCTATCACGGCAAGGGCTGTAATACGTGCAATAAGGGCGGCTACAAGGGCCGCACTGGTTTGTACGAAGTGATGGAAGTGAACGACGAGCTGCGGGAATTGATCCTCGTCGGCGCCTCCGCGCTGGAATTGAAGAAGAAGGCGATTGAGCAAGGCATGATCACACTTCGTCGCAGCGGACTGGTAAAAGTGGCTCTAGGACAGACGACGCTGGAAGAGGTTTTGCGCGAGACGGTTCTATAAGAAGAAGGTGAAGAGATGGCCGGGATTACCCTGAGCGAATTGCTCAAAAAGATGATCGAAATGGGAGGCAGCGACCTCCATATCACCACGAATAGCGCGCCTCGCGTTCGCGTTCATGGACATTTGCGGGCGCTGGATATGCCGCCCCTGACGGCAGCCGATACGAAGTCGCTAGCCTATAGCGTTCTGACCGACGCGCAGAAGCATCGCTTCGAAGAAAATCTCGAGCTGGACTTTTCGTTCGGCCTAAAGAACCTGGCGCGCTTCCGCGGCAACGTTTTCAATCAGCGCGGTGCCGTGGCCGCCGTCTTTCGTACGATTCCATGGGAAATTAAGAACTTCGATGCCTTGGGTTTGCCTACGGTCGTCAGAGGTCTTTGCGACAAACCGCGCGGACTCGTCCTCGTGACTGGCCCGACCGGTTCCGGCAAATCCACGACGCTCGCCGCCATGCTCGACAAGATTAACGCCGAGCGCGAAGAGCACATGATCACTATCGAGGACCCCATCGAGTTTCTCCATAACCACAAGAAGTGCCTGGTGAACCAGCGCGAAGTTCACGCGGACACCCACTCCTTTGCGAATTCGCTTCGCGCTGCTCTCCGTGAAGACCCCGACGTCGTCCTCATCGGCGAAATGCGCGACCTCGAAACCATCGAATCGGCGCTGCGTATCGCGGAAACCGGCCACTTGACGTTTGCCACGCTGCACACGAATTCCGCTGCTTCCACGATCAACCGTATTATTGACGTCTTCCCGTCTCACCAGCAGCCGCAAATTCGCGCGCAGCTCTCCATGGTGATGGAAGGCATCCTTTGCCAGGCGCTTCTGCCGCGCGCGGACAATCGCGGTCGAGTGATGATCATGGAAGTTCTTATTCCGACGCCGGCCATCCGCAACCTGGTTCGTGAAGACAAGATCCACCAGATCTATTCCGCGATGCAGACAGGTACCGGGCAAACGGGCATGCAGACTTTCAATCAGGGCCTTGCAAACGCGTATTTTTCGAAGCTCATCACGCTGGAGTTGGCTCTTTCGCGTTCGTCCAATGCCGATGAATTACAGGACATGATTAACCGCGGAGTTTCTTCACCCGGTGGCAGCGGCCCGGCTAGTTCCAAGCAGCCGGCGGGCAAGCGGTAAAGATTTTTCCGGGCTGTCAGGCCCGCGCTAAAGGATTTGGTTAGTGGATTTGAAGGATTGAGGAGGAAAGTATATGCCGGTCTTTACTTACAAAGGAACCAATCGTTCCGGCGGAAACGTGAGCGGAGAAGTTTCCGCAACAAGCAAAGCGGAGCTGCAGAACCTGCTTCGGCGCCAGCAGATCACGCCTACGAAGATGTCCGAGAAGGGCAAGGAATTCAACTTGCCGACCTTCGGCTCTGGCGTCAGCGCCAAGGAGCTGGCGATCTTTACGCGACAGTTCTCGGTCATGATTGACGCCGGCTTGCCGCTCGTGCAGTGCTTGGAAATTCTTGCGAGCCAGCAGGAAAACAAGATGTTTCAAAAGGTGCTGACCGGGACGCGCGGTTCGGTCGAAGGCGGCGCCACGCTCTCAGCCGCCATGCGCCAATACCCCAAAGTCTTCGACTCCCTCTACGTCAACATGGTGGAGGCCGGTGAAACGGGCGGTATTCTCGACACCATTTTGCAGCGGCTCTCTTCCTACATTGAAAAGAACGTCAAACTGCAGCGCGCCGTCAAGTCCGCCATGGTCTACCCGGTCGGCGTCTTGACCGTCGCGGGCGGCGTTATCATCTTGCTCCTCTGGAAGGTCGTCCCGATTTTCGCCACCTTGTTCGCCGGCCTAGGTGTTGACTTGCCTTTGCCGACCAAAATCGTCATTGGCCTCAGCAACATGATCGGCAGCATCTTCGGTCTCCTCGCTTTGGTGGCCTTGGGAGGCATACTTTTCGGTCTGAAGGTCTGGTACGGCACACCACAGGGGCGATATGCCATTGACGCGACTATTCTGCGCTTGCCTGTCATCGGCATCCTCATGCGTAAAATCGCCGTGGCACGGTTTACCCGCACGCTGGGAACGTTGATCGCTAGCGGCGTACCCATCCTCGAAGGTTTGGATATCACCGCTAGGACCGCTGGAAACGCGGTTGTCGAAAGGGCTTTGCAGCAAGTCCGCAAGTCCCTCGAAGAAGGCAAATCGCTTACCGAACCTCTCAAGGACTCGAATGTTTTCCCCGGCATGGTTACGCAGATGATCAGCGTCGGCGAACAGACTGGCGCCATGGATGCCATGTTGCAGAAGATCGCGGACTTCTACGAAGAAGAAGTAGACGCGGCCGTGAAAGACCTCCTCACCGCCTTGGAACCAGTCATGATCGTTTTCCTCGGCGTGGTCGTCGGCGGCGTGGTCATATCCATGTACTTGCCGCTGTTCACCCTGATTGGCAAGTTGAGCTCAGCGCACTAATCGCAGCCCGCGCTGCCAGCGTTATCCAATTGGCGGAGGGCAGGGAAGGAACTCCCAGCCCTTCGCCATTTCTGTCTAAACTAGAGAGTGCCCGGGGATATACTGGGGTCAGGATCGCGGGCAATCCATGGATCAAAGTTCGACAACAAGAGAATGGCTTGGCTGGCTGACCCGTGTCCGCCTGCTCACGATTCTTTTGATACTGGTGGTCGACCTCATCTGGCCGCAGTACGTCCTTCCTGGTGGCACGAACCGCTACTTCCTTCCTCTCTTACTCATTTGGGTCACTTTGGGTATTTTGCACATCGGGTTGATCCGTTGGTTGCGGCGTTCCAGGTGGCAGGGCGGATTGCAGGTTGCCACCGACGTAATCATCATTTCGGCTCTGGTCTACACAACGGGTATCCAGGAAAGCTATCTCATCTCCCTCTACTTACTGGTCATCATCGTGGCCAGCATTCTGTTTTCGCGGCGCGCTGCCTTTATCACCACCGCGGTATGTCTATCCATCCTCGGCGGGATGACCGCGCTGGCTTTTGCAGGGAAAATTCCCCGCACCTTCTTGCTTGTCCCGACTCCCGAAGGACTTCGCGTCTGGTTTCTCAGTAACCTCTTCGGATTCCTCGCGGTTGCCTATCTGTCCAGCCTTCTTGCGCAATCCCTGCGCCGCAAGGGAATCGAACTGGAGGAAAAACGAGAAGAGCTTCTGGAACTCCAGGATTTTACCGAAGACATCATTCATTCGATGCGCGGCGGTTTGTTGACGACCGACCTGGAAGGCAGGATTGTTCTCCTCAATCGCACTGGGGAAGAGATTCTCGGATACCGCTTTGCCGATATAAATGGCCGGAAGTTACCCGAGCTAAATGAGAACTTCTGGCTCCCCGGGCTGAAAGGTCCCAACGATCGGCCCATAGTCCGAAGAGAGATCGACTTCCGCACACCTGACGGTCAGCAGCGATATCTGGGCATTTCCGTATCCCCCTTGCGAACTAGAAATTCTTCGCGAAGCGGCCACGTTTTTAATTTTCAGGACTTGACCGAACTTCGAAGACTTGAACAAGAATTGGCTACCAGAGATCGTATGGCGGCGCTGGGCCGGCTTTCGGCCGCGATCGCCCACGAAATACGGCAGCCTCTGACGGCCATGGCCGGCGCCGTGAAAGAATTGGCGCGCCTCGTCCCGCTCGAAGAGGACGAGAAACACCTGGTGAACATCGTCAGCCGTGAATCGGAGCGTTTGAACCATATCATCACGGATTTTCTGAATTACTCGCGCGAGAAGACCTACGAATTCCAGGAAGCGGACGTTCGCGGTTTGTTGGATGAAACGCTCACGCTCCTTGAGAAGAAGCCCGAAATCGAGAATAAATACCAGATCGTTCGCACGTACAACGGGGCCGAGCTACGGGCGCGTGTGGACGCAAACAAAATCAAACAGGTTTTCTGGAATCTTTCCGATAACGCGCTTCGCGCTATGCCTGGCGGCGGAACGCTTAGCGTGGGCATTGAGCTGCTGCCTTTCTGGCTGCGCATTGCTTTTCGTGATACCGGAATCGGCCTCGACGCGAAGCAGCGTGCAAAAATTTTCGAACCGCTCCAGTCCGGATTTGAGGGCGGTACAGGTCTGGGACTTTCCATCGTCTATCAAATCGTGCAGGCGCATAGCGGCAGAATCAGTGTGATCTCCGAGAAAGATCGCGGCGCGGAGTTCATTATCGAATTGCCACGAACGGCGTGAGGTCTTATGCAGGGAACCAAAGCAGCGGTCAAAGAAGCGCACAATGAGATGGTCCACATCCTCGTGGTGGACGACGAGCGCTCCATTTGCGAGCTTCTTGAGATAACCTTTCGCAAGGAGGGTCACCGCGTCGAAGTGGCCCACAGCGTCGAAGCTGCCAAGCGAAAGCTCGAATCGCAGATCTTCGACATTATCATTTCGGATGTGCGGATGCCTGGAGCTACCGGCGTCGACCTCCTGAAATTTACGAAGGAAATTTCTCCCAACTCTTTTTTCCTGCTGATCACCGGCGTACCCACGGTCGAAACCGCCATCGCGGCTATCAACTCCGGGGCGGATCGCTATGTCATAAAAGATCACGAACTGGTCGACCAGCTTCGCCGCGCGGTGAAGGAGGTCTCCGAGAGCCTCAAATGGAAAAAGGAAGCCGGTTACCTTCGTCGCGAACTGCGCCGCTTGACGGGCCTCGACAATATCATCGGGCAGAGTCCAAAGATGCGCGCCATCTTTGACTTAATCCAAACCATTGCTCCGCAGACCAGCCGCGTGCTGATCACGGGCGAAAGCGGCACTGGAAAAGAATTGGTAGCCCGTGCCATTCACGAAAATAGTCTTCGGGCTCAGGCTCCTTTTATCACCATTAATTGCGGCGCTTTTCCAGAGACGCTTTTGGAATCCGAACTCTTTGGGTATATGAAAGGCGCATTTACAGGTGCCAACGAAAATCGCCAAGGACTCTTCCAGGCAGCTCATGGCGGCACGCTTTTCATGGATGAGATTGGCAACATGAGCTTGACCATGCAGGTAAAGCTTTATCGTGTCCTGCAGGAAGGCAAAGTCAGGCCCATTGGCAGCACCGAAGAGATTGACGTGGATGTTCGTATTATTGCCGCCACCAACAAGGAGTTTGAAAAAGAGATTGCTGAGGGACGCTTTCGCGAGGACTTGTATTACCGCTTGAGCGTTATTCCCATCCAACTCCCGGCTTTGCGCGAACGTCGCGAAGATATTCCGTTGCTTGCAAGACACTTCCTGGAGACCTTCCGAAAGACAATGGAGAAGCCTATTGAGGGGCTTTCACCTGAAGCCGTTCGCCGCCTGGAATCCTACGATTGGCCGGGAAACGTGCGCGAGCTCGAGAACACCATGGAACGTGCGGTTGCCCTCGAGACTACCGGGGAGATATCCTTGCGCGTTCTTCCCGACCGCATTGCAGGCTACTCGTCCGTAGGCGCCGCTGCAGGTGGTACTGCGGGTGACCCGGCCTTCCCTGTAGACGGCATCGACTTCGAAAAAGAGATCGCGGAGACAGAGCGCAGGTACCTCCAAGCGGCCCTTGAGAAAGCCCACGGTGTCCGTACCAAGGCCTCTGATCTACTAAAGATTAGCTACCGCTCGTTCCGCCACTACGCTAAAAAGCATAATCTATAGGAATGCTTGGCTCAACCCGCGCGCGAAGCGTTGCAACCTGAAACTGAGAGATTGGCTTCGCCTCGAGGGGGAGTGCCTCTTTATGGCTGAAAAAAACGACGGAAAGTGTCAGTTGCTTGCTTTTCTTTGGCGCCAGTATGCGGCGAGCCTCCCGCCTCGATTCTCAATGGCCTGTAAGCCATAGATAACACAAGACTAACTGCATTATGAACTTATAATCGGCGTAGACGGCAGGATGGTTCCTCTATTGCCTATATCGGGGTGTACTCTGGAAACTAAATTACCTCAATCTCTCAAGGAGAACGCATGAAGAAGCAGAAGGGTTTCTCACTTATCGAATTGCTGATCGTTGTGGCGATCATTTTGATCATCGCAGCCATCGCAATTCCGAACTTGCTCCGATCGCGCATGGCGGCCAACGAAGCTTCCTCGGTTGGTTCGATCCGTACGATCAACACCTCCGCAGTGACGTATTCGTCCACCTATCCGTCCAACGGCTTCCCAGTTTCTCTGGCAGCCATGGGCGGCGCGAATCCTTGCACGGCAGCTCCGGCCAATGCTTGCTTGCTTGACCCCGTCCTTTCGGCAGGCACGAAGAGCGGCTATACGTTCGCATGGACCGGCGACGGCCAGACTCCTTCGGTCAACTACACCGTTACGGGTCTGCCGGTTGTGGTGGGCAGCTCCGGTCAACGTGGATTCTTCTCTGATCAGTCTGGCGTGATTCGTTACACGACGAACGGCGCTGCACCGACAGTTGCTAGCCCGCCATTGCAGTAAGCTAGCATGCCTGGGCTGAGGTGCTGGCCTGGCAAGAACACTCTTTGACAAAAGCACGGGACTTCGGTCCCGTGCTCTTGTTTTTGGCCGGCCCTCGAAGCCCTGTTTCTCACACTAGTTTTAGTTCGATGGCAAGCCAAAGGGGGCCCCAGATTCATTGGTGAGAATGCCGTTTTTTGTCATCGAAAGCGCCGCAAAGCGTCATTCCAGGGTCGTTTCCTCACCCCGACAGGGGACAAATCAATCCTTTGCTCAGTCTTATCTCTGTAAATAATGGATAACACAATGCTTACAAGAATTCCGTGGGGAGTGAAGCGCGTCGCATTCTGGCATTTGTCTTGCCTATTAATGGTCCGTGCTCTGGCACCAAGACACTTAAACTCTCAAGGAGACAGCATGAAGAAGCAGAAGGGTTTCTCACTAATCGAATTGCTGATCGTTGTGGCGATCATTTTGATCATCGCAGCCATCGCAATTCCGAACTTGCTCCGGTCGCGCATGGCGGCCAACGAAGCTTCCGCGGTTGGTTCGATCCGTACGATCAACACCTCCGCAGTGACGTATTCGTCCACCTATCCGTCCAACGGCTTCCCAGTTTCTCTGGCAGCCATGGGCGGCGCGAATCCTTGCACGGCAGCTCCGGCCAATGCTTGCTTGCTTGACCCCGTCCTTTCGGCAGGCACGAAGAGCGGCTATACGTTCGCATGGACCGGCGACGGCCAGACTCCTTCGGTCAACTACACCGTTACGGGTCTGCCGGTTGTGGTGGGCAGCTCCGGTCAACGTGGATTCTTCTCTGATCAGTCTGGCGTGATTCGTTACACGACGAACGGCGCTGCACCGACGGTTGCCAGCCCCCCACTGCAGTAAGCTAGGATGCCTGGGCTGAGGTTCTGGCCTGGCTAGAGTGCGGTATGGCGAGAGCACGGGACTTCGGTCCCGTGCTCTTATTTTTGGTGTGCCGAGCATGCTCGACAGCTTGGAGGTGCAAGTCCTCTTCACCATCTGATGGAGGTGAAGTGATAGCGAAGCGCAAGGGCCGAACCGCGAGGTGAGGTCTGAAAGAAGCGTGGAGCAAAGACGCGAGCCGATGAACAAGAACTGGATATGAGGCAGGCAGTGTTCGGGCGAGCTGGCCAATGGCAGCGAAGCCCACATCCATCAAGAGCACTGAATGTAGATCCAGCGGTTGCGCGTTGAAAGCGGTCGAGCTTACCTCGGGAGATCTGCTACCGGTCTCGCATTCGAGACGGAGGAGCGAGAGATCGCTTCCCCCCGCAAGGGGATGAAGGGAGCGATGAGTACGCGGCGCAACTCAACAACCGACAAGCGGCAGAAAAGCCAGTACCGTCTGGCCTTTCCGGAGGAGAGTAGGGGTGCAGCCCCGACGGCCTTCGAGGGAGGGACCGAATCGGAGATGGCGAAGCGCACAGCCGAAAGTCCGGCTACCGAGCAGTGGATGGAAGAAGTCTGCGAGCGGGAAAACTGCAAGCAGGCGTTACGACGAGTGAAAGCCAACGAGGGGAGTCCGGGCATCGACGGGATGACTGTCGAGCAGTTGCCTGGGCACCTGAGAGAGCACTGGCCAGCAATTCGTAAACAACTCTTCAAGGGAACTTGCACGCCGCAACCGGTTAGACGAGTGGAAATTCCGAAGCCGGACGGTGGGGTGCGCAAGCTAGGCATCCCGACGGTGTTGGATCGGTTTATCCAGCAAGCGGTGATGCAGGTACTGCAACATTTACGTCCACAGTCGGCGGGCTGGCGAACGAGTGATGAGAAGCGTGACGCGACTCCTCACGACCAAGCTCAAGCTACGGGTAAACAGCGAGAAGAGTGCGGTGGCACGACCATGGGAACGGAAATTCCTGGGGTTCAGCTTCACGAATCACAAGCAACCGAAGAGGCGCTTGGCGCCGAAAGCGGTGACGCGATTCAAGGAGCGAGTTCGGGAACTTACGGGTCGGACACGGGGCATCAGCCTCGTCCAAATGGTCCATGACTTGGCGGAGTATCTCCGCGGATGGATCGGCTATTTCGGACGATGCGACACTCCGGACGTGCTCAACAAGCTGGAGCAATGGGTTCGACGACGGCTTCGGTCGATGGTCTGGAAACAGTGGAAACGGGGAACCACGAGATATCGAGAGTTGCGCCAGCGCGGCATCGCTGCGCAGGAAGCCGCGCGCATGGCGGGTAGCTCCGATGGACCATGGCACCTCGCGAACACCCCAGCGTTGAAAGTCGCGCTGTCGAACTCCTACTTCGCTTCGCTCGGACTTTCTGAGTTCACGGTTCTTGGCTAGCTCAACCCGCCGAACCACCGGATGCGGACCCGCCTGTCCGGTCGTGTGGCAGGGGAGGAGAGGCGACTCTCCCCCCTATGCCGATTAGGCCCAGATCTCCTATTCTCAATTCGGGATCCCAAGTCCACTTTGTGAACTGCCCCGTAAGTCTCGACCGATTGATTACCCCAAGCTTTTGAATCCGGCGCCACTTTTCGTCCTTTGGGCATTGCTGAACGACGGTAAATGTCACTGCTTGATTTGCAGAACTCGTCCTCCCCAGGTAAAACGTTAAAAAGACAACTACTTAGTGAATCAATTTGGTTGGTCGATTGGCCTCTAGAATGCTTCTAATGGATCTGACTGAAGCATGTGGTGGAGAAAAGACCTGAGTGGGTCTTTTTGGTGGGCATAATTTTATGAAAAGAAAACAGGAAGGATTCTCCCTAATTGAATTGCTTATAGTTGTGGCGATCATTCTGATTATGGCCGCCATAGCCGTACCGAACTATTTGCGTTCGCGCCTTGTGGCCAATGAATCCTCGGCCGCGCAGTCTCTTCGTACCATCAATACGGCCGCGGTCACCTACGCCAGCACCTACTCAACCACTGGCTATCCTGCAACCTTGGCCGCTCTCGGCGGAGCTACTCCCTGCTCGGCAGCTCCGGCAAACGCGTGTTTACTCGACACGGTCCTCAGCGGCGGAACGAAGGCTGGTTATAGCTTTGTTTTCACCGGAGACGGGAATACGCCTTCGGTTGGATACTCTCTTACCGCTACGCCGGTTTCACTCGGTGTTTCCGGCCAGCGCATGTTTTGTACTGACGCGACAAGCGTGATTCGCTACGATCCCAGTGGGTCGGGCTGCACCTACACCAGCGCTCCGATTCAATAGACGAGACCTGAATCCGGCAAGAATGTGGTGAATGTGGAAAGAGCGCGGGCGTTTCTACCGCGCTCTTTTTTTTTCTGATCCAACGAAATCCGCATAGTAGGGTTTGAGGTCAGCCATGGTCTTGTTAGACTACGGGCCATGCGTGCGTTCTTAGCCTATGGCTGTGCGATGCTGGCAGCTCTTTCCGCCACTACCCCCGAGTCAAAATCGATTGCATCAAAACTGGAAGCGCGCTACCGAGGAGCGCACACGCTGCAGGCAACTTTTCTAGAGCGCTACTCGGAAAGTGGCCAGGTCGTGCGTTCCGAGGCGGGGGTCGCCTATTTTCGCCGGCCCGGAAAAATGCGTTGGGAATACGAAACTCCAGAAAAAAATCTTTTTATGGTGGATGGCAAGATGGCGTGGTTTTATGTTCCCGCGGATCACACCGTCACGCGAGCCCCCGCAAAACAAAGTACGGATTGGCGAACACCCTTGGCTCTGCTTGCAGGGGAGATGAAATTGTCACGGGTCTGTGCGCGCGTGGAACCCACCACCGCAGAAAAGCCCGACACCCTCGGGAACACGGTCCTCTATTGCCCTTTGCGTGGCGAAGAAAACAGCGCCCCGCATACCCCAGAAGCTAGTCCCGACCAATCTGTCTATCTCGAAGTCGCGCCCGACACTGGAAACCTTGCCCGCGTGCTAGTTCGCGAGAAAGGCGGTGTTGTGGTCGAGTTCAAGTTTGCCGACTGGCGCTTCGATCCCCCCCTTGCGGACTCTTTTTTCCGCTTCGAAGTACCGCCCGGCGTCGCCATCGTCAACGCCGATTCTTCTGCCGAATCAAGGCTTTAGGGTTAATTTTAGGTTAAATTGCTAGGACGTTTCCCGGAAGGCACAGCCAACCCCTAGCCACTACTCCGCATACTAACTAGATGAGGTAAACTGTTAGGCATGGGGGAATTTGTCTGCCGCGTTGCTGATGCAAACGGCCGGGTTTTCTCGCACGTCGAGCCTGCGGGGTCATTGGCAGAGGCGCGCCAGAAACTGGTTGAGAGGGGCCTTTTCGTCTACTCCGTGGAAAATCGGAGCAGCCTGCTTGGCGTATTTTCCAAACGACGCAGGGAACGGCAGCTCGGCGGCTCGGACTTCCTGATCCTCAACCAGCAGTTCAACACACTCATCAAGGCTGGTTTGCCGATTCTTCGTGCACTGGATCTTCTTGCGGATCGTGCTACTTCTCCGAAGCTTCGTCCGGTGCTCTCCAAAGTTCGCGACCGCGTTCGCGAAGGGAAGTCGCTCTCCGAGGCTATCTCCGAGGCCGGCGTATTTTCCAAGGTTTACGCCACGGCCATTCTTGCCGGGGAAAAGAGCGGAAACCTTTCTGGAGTTCTCGACTACTACATCGCCTACCAGCGCGTGAGCACTGGCGTTAAGAAAAAGATTCTCGCTACTTTGGTGTATCCCACTCTGCTGATCACCGTCGCAACGATCATCGTCACGTATCTCGTCACCTTTGTGATCCCCAAATTCGCGCTTCTCTATCGCGACTTGAACGTGGAGCTGCCCGGGCCTACGCAGTTTCTTATCGCGCTCACGGTCGACTACCGGTACTTCGTGATTGGCGCTATCGCGCTCGTATTTCTGGCAGGGTTTGGCATCCTGCTTTGGTCGAGGACGGAAGAAGGCGGCGCGGCACTTGACCGCATGAAATTCCGCATCCCCGTGATTGGCGACACGCTTCTGAAATTCCAGGTGGCGCAGTTTTCCCGCACACTGGCCACGCTCTTGACGGGTGGGACCCCCCTGGTCGCAGGCTTGCAAACAGCCTCCGATGCCATTAGCAGTAAACTTATCCGTTCGACCGTTACGCAAGCTACGCAGATGGTCCGCGAGGGAGAATCGCTCAGCAGTGCTTTAGCCTCGAAAGGAACCATGCCCGAGCTCGCTTTGGACATGATCGAAGTCGGCGAATCCAGCGGTGCCCTGGCCCCCATGCTCACCAGCGTCGCCGAATTTTACGAAGAAGAAGTGGGCGTCAGGCTTTCCGCCCTTGTGGCTGTCATCGAGCCCGTTATTCTTATATTCATGGGTTTGCTGGTAGCCTTTATTTTAATTTCACTCTATCTGCCGATTTTTTCGTTCTCTCTGACGAACACGGCGCCAAAGTAGGAAAAGGAAACAGTGGCCACACAAGAACACAATTGGACTCCGGGCGACGGCGCCGAACCGATCGACGAGCGCGAAGTTGCGCGGAAGCTTGCAGGAAGATACCGATGCGCTTTCGTTGATCTAAGCGAACAGCGCATAGATCCCGAGCTGTTCCGAACCATTCCTGCGGACTTGATGTTCCGCTACAACTTCGTCCCGCTCGAAGTGCAGAACAATTCGCTCTCAATTGCCGTCTCCGATCCCAGCCTGGTGTTGCTCAGCGACGAGCTCCCGTTGTTGCTGGGAAAGAAGCTGGCCATCAAGGTGGCCACCGCTAAGCAGATTGGCGACATTCTTAAGCGCACTGAGCAGTCTCAGCGCGTCCTCGAGCAGGCTACCGAAGCGTTCACGCTTCAGGTTTCCAAGGAAGAAGAAGAGAGCGAAGAAACAATTTCCGGCGACCGTCTGACGCGCGACACGACCGTCAGCCCGGTCGTGAGGCTAGTCGAGACGATTATCTTCACCGCGCTGGAACGCCGCGCGAGTGACATCCATATCGAAGCGCGCGATAGCGAAGTGGCCGTCAAGTACCGCATTGACGGCGTTCTGCAGCACGCCATGCAGCCAATTGCCAAGGAATGGCATTCGACCGTTCTTTCACGAATCAAAGTTCTCAGCGATTTGGACATCGCCGAACGCCGCGTCCCGCAAGACGGCCGCTTCCGTGTGAAATACAAGGGCCGCTTCATCGACCTGCGTGTTTCCATTATGCCAGCGAGCCACGGCGAAGACGCCGTGTTGCGCGTCCTGGACAAGGAAACGCTCTCCGAGAAATTCCAAAGCCTTAGCCTCGACGTCGTTGGATTTTCCGAACTCGAGGTCAAGCGTTTTCGTCGCTACATTTGTGAGCCGTACGGCATGGTGCTCGTCACCGGTCCGACGGGTTCGGGCAAAACGACCACTCTCTACGCCGCCATCAATGAAATCAAAACGGACGAAGACAAGATCGTCACTATCGAAGATCCCGTCGAGTATCAGCTCAAAGGAATCACACAAATCCCGGTTAACGAGAAGAAGGGCCTCACCTTCGCGCGAGGTTTGCGTTCCATTCTTCGCCACGACCCCGACAAGATCATGGTCGGCGAAATCCGCGACCAGGAAACCGCGCAAATCGCCATTCAATCTGCGCTCACCGGACATTTGGTCTTCACCACCGTCCACGCCAACAACGTCACCGACGTGATCGGCCGCTTTATCAACATGGGCGTCGAGCCGTACAATTTCGTTTCCGCGCTGAACTGCATCATGGCGCAGCGTCTCGTGCGCGTAATCTGCGAAAATTGCAAGCGTCCAAAAAACTTTTCGCCAGCCGAACTGAAAGAAGCGGGCCTCGATCCTACGGCGTGGGCCGACGTAGTGTTGTCCGAAGGCACCGGCTGCCTGGAATGTTCAGGCACTGGCTTTCATGGGCGCACAGCAATTTGCGAGTTGTTGGATTTGACCGATCGCATCCGCGAAATGATTGTGGACCGCCGGCCGACCTCCGAAATCAAGCGCATAGCTCGCGAAGAGGGCATGATTACTCTGCGCGAGAGCGGCTTGGCCAAAATCCGCGCCGGTATGACCACCGTCAAAGAAATTAATAAGGTGACTTTCGTTGAGTAGCGCCGCCACATTTCACCAAGGGATTTACAAGAGCGACCTCGTTCGCCGCGTTGCACGGTGGCTTGACGCCACGCCGCATCCGCCTTTGGCCATCGAAATTGGGCTCGACCGCGTGGCAGGCGCGCGTTGGACGAGAACCGGTAGCGTAGAAGGTTACGCAGTCGAGGTTCTTCCCCCAGGCGCATTGGTGCCCTCGGCGGTCGAAACCAATATCATAAATGCGGCTGCCCTCAAGTCGGCGATCACCGGCGTGTGCACCACCCTGCGCGCCAAAGACGAGAGCGTCGCGCTGATTTTGCCCGACCCGGTCATTCGCGTCTTCGTCCAGCATTTCGACGACTTCCCGCGCTCGAAAGAAGAAGCCGATCCCATGTTGCGCTGGAAGCTGAAAAAGAGCGTCCCTTTTGAAGTCGACGAAACGCTCATTTCCTACATGCGGCAATCGCCCCGAGAAGCGGGAGTGGACGTTGTCACCGCGCTCGCCCGCCTGCGCATCATCCGCGAATACGAATCCCTTGCCGAAGCGGCCGGGCTGCATCCTGGAGTCGTGCTCAGTTCCTCGCTTGCAGCGATCGCGCTGGTGGAAGAACACAAGCCCACGCTTCTCGCGCGCGTTTCCGGTCCTTCTTTGACCACCGCGATCGTTCGTGAAGGGGTCCTCTGCGGCTACCGTTGCACCGAACTGCCCGCACGTGGCGCTGAACTTACGCCTCACATGCTGCTCGAAGACATTTATCCCGTTGCCGCGTATTACCAGGACACCTGGCAGGAAGGCATTCAATCCGTGCGCGTCGCAGGACTCGGCGCCCGTCTGCCCGAATTTGTGCCGCCCCTCGAGGAAGAGTTTCATTGTGAAGTCCACTCGCTGCTTCAAGCGGGGATTTCTGAAGGGCGCATTCCTTCCGATGCGCGTCCCATGGCCGACCGGGAACTGGACGGATTAGTCGGATGGATGCTGCATCGCGGATAGAATAGCTCGGCTCAAATTTCGAGTGAGGGAGCAAAAGGAGAAGAATGAGGATTCGGCTCAATCTAGCGACTAAACCTCTTGTGGCGCACCGGAAGTTCGTCGCCGGTGCCGGCTTGGTCGGTGTTATCGCGGCAATCGTTTTCCTGAGCCTTGGCTGGCACGTCTACCTGGCGCGCAAAGCGAACGCCGAAATGCGAGCCAAATCCGCAAAAATACTTCAGCAGGTGGCGGAGCTCGAGCAGCAGCGCGCATCTTTGGAACACTTCTTCAACCTCGACGAAAATCGCAATCTGCACGACCGCGCCGCTTACATTAACAGCCTTATTGACGCGCGTAGCTTCAACTGGACGCTCATGTTCATGGATTTGGAGAAAGTTCTTCCCGCCGGTGTGCGTGTCGTCAGCATTGAGCCGAAGCAGGTGAAGGGCCGCATCGAGGTGAAATTCATCATCGGCGCCACAAGTGACGAAGCCAAAGTCAAATTCTTGAAAGCACTGGAAGAGTCGCAGACGTTTACGCACATCGAACTGGGTAGTGTTCATCGTCCCTCAGCGGGGACAAGCGCAGACCAGATCGTCGTCGAGCTGAATGCGGAATACCTGAGGAGCTGATGCACCGCGACTTCACATTGCAAAAGCGCGCAATCCTTGTTGTCCTCGGATTGCTCTTGGCTGCGGACCTCGGGCTGGCCATCTATAGCTGGCGGCTGTCCTCTTCGCCTCAAACACCTCAGAGGGAATTCGACGAGCAAAATACCAAGCTTGGCGTACTGCGGGGCGACATCAAGTCCGCGCAATCCATCAAAGACAACATGCCCCTTACGCGCAGCGATTGCGATAAGTTTGAAAAATCGCTTCCTGTCGAGAGCGCGAGCTCTTCCGCGATTGCTTCCGAGTTTGATGAAATCGCGAAGAAGTCCAATCTGAAGATTGACACTATCACCGCCCATCAGAAAGAAATAGCCAATCGCGGCGTTGCCGAAGTCAGCATCGAGGCGACCGTCACGGGCGACTACAGCAGTGTCGTCCGGTTCGTCAACGGTTTGCAGCGCTCGCAAAGATTCTACGTCCTCGATGGCTTGGCGCTCGCCACGGATACGCAGTCTCAGGCTGCCACTGGGCCTATTCGCGTGGGGCTGCACGTTCGAACTTATTTTCGGGATGCGGCATGAAGCAGAAACAACAAATTATCGTGCTTGTCGTGCTCGTGGTTGTTGCCGCGCTCGTTTGGGGCCTCGAGATGCACAATCGGACTCCCAACACAGTAACGACGAGCTTCATTCAGAATTACACGCCCTTGGGGGAGGACAACCCGCAAATTCGCTGGGGCTTACTCAAGCGTGCCCAGGAAACCGAATACAAGAGTAACGGCCGCAACCCCTTCAGCATGATTGCCCCACCTTCACCTGAGGACGTGAAAAAGGAAAACGACGCCAAGAATCAGGCACCGCCGCCACTGCCGCCGCCTCCTCCTCCGCCCACGAGAGCCCAAGCGCCGCCGAATCTCAAATTTTTTGGTTACGGCACGATTCCAACCGGATCACCTCGTCGCGCTTTCATCACAGACGGTGAAGATATTTTCATCGTGAGTGAAGGCGACACGCTGCTCGGCCGCTATCGCATTATCAAGGTGGGCAATTCCAATCTCGAGTTCCAGGAGATTTCGAGCGGCCTTCCTGGATCCATGCCATTGGACGAACAGGCAGCTCCGCCATCCGCATGAAAAATCGAGTCGCACAGACGAGCTCGCGAAATAAACAAGGCGGCTACGCCTTGCTTCTGGTTATGTTTCTGCTCGCGCTGCTTGTCGTTGGCACCCTGTCCATCAGTTTGCGTGTGCTTACGCAGGGCCAGCGGGAAAAAGAGCAGGAAATGATCTGGCGCGGCAAGCAATATACCCGCGGGATCAAACTCTATTATCGCAAGTTGGGCCGCTTCCCAAATTCCATGGACGACTTGGTCAAACCAAAAGTCGGCAATCTTCGGTTCATGCGGCAAGCGTACAAAGACCCGATGAACAAAGAGGATGGCTCGTGGCGCCTGATCTACGTTGGCCCAGCGGGAAATCTTATCGGCAGCCTAAAACCGCCCCAAGGCGGTATTCAGATGCCCGTTGCCGGTGGACAAGCTGGCGGCGCAACGGGGTCTACCTTTGGGAGCTTTGGTAGTCAGCCGACGCCTGCACCCGCTGGCGGCATTGGGGCGCCCGGCGCGCCTGGCGCGGCACCCGGTGCTCCCGGAACTGGAACGCCGGGTACCGGGGCAGTCGGCACAGGTGCACAAGGAACCGACACGACCGGCACAGGGACTGATTCGCAAGTAGTGCCGGCAGCAAATACGCCCGTCGTAATGGGCGGCAACATTATCGGGATAGGCAGCAAGATCAATCACCCCTCCATGATTGTTTATGAGACCGCGCACAATTATCACCTGTTCGAATTTATCTGGGATCCGTCGAAAGATCTGGGTATTGGCGCGGCGCCGGGGACGCCAATCGGGACTCCTCCGGGCGCGGGCACCGGAGCGCCAGGTCAAAATCCGATAGGTTCACCAAACAATCCCCTAAGCCCGCCGACGGCTCCTCCAACAGCCGCGCCGCCGAACCCAAATCCCACTCAACAGTAATTTTGTCGTAGGGGCACGGCAAGCCCTACCCGTCCCATGCTGAAAATAATCCGCAGGCCGGCAAATGGCGCAATACCTATCGCCCATTAACATCATAAATTTTAGAATCAGGATTAATTCGAAACGTTAAGCTGCAAAGCGGCTACATCTTTGTTAGTCGTTGGTACTAGAGAAGGAATGACTTTCTTATCGGACGGACCAGGCCCAGCTTCAAGCGATAACCCCGCTTTGCTTTTTTCGTACCCGCGCTTCACACGCCGAATATACGAAACCGTCTCGGCATATGGCGGAACTCGTCCGAACCGCTGAACGCGCTCGGGTCCCGCATTGTAAGCAGCCAAAGCAAGCGACAAGTCATTGTTGTAGCGCTGCAGCAGGTCGCGCAGATAGTGCGTTCCAGCGTCAACGTTTTCCTTCGGGTCAAAAATATTCTGCACTCCGAATCGCGTCGCCGTCTGCGGCAATAGTTGCATCAACCCGCGCGCATTTTTCTTCGAGACGGCTTTAGGATCGAAATTCGATTCCGCTGCAATCACGCTGAAGATCAGATCGGCGTCGACGCTGTAACGCGTGGCCGCTGCCTTCACAATTTCATGCAATGGCGCTGCCGGAGAGATCGAAGGAGGTAGCGGAGCAAACGTATCTTCCGGGTCGATCGATACGATTTCCTCCATAGGAACTTCCACGACGCCGCCCGCTATTTGAAGTCGATACTTGTCGCCAAGAAGTTGATAACTCGTTACATGAAGGCGCTGGCCGTTCCGCAGATTCACATACTCCGCGCGCAAACTCGGTTCCACCAAAAACAAAAGCGCGCACGAGAGTAGAGTACGCTTCAGACGCACGGCGCGGCCTCTCGCAACGCAAAATGTTGGATGGCCGCGGCAACGCCGCTGTCATCGTTACTTGCGGTTTCGTGCCAGCCAAATCCTTTCAATTCCGCTACACCGTTTCCCATCACTACCGGAATACCCGCGAACGTGAGCATCTCCAAATCATTGCGATTGTCGCCGATAGCCAGAACTTCCTCGCGAGAAACTCCGCGCAAAGCAGCCCACTCCGCCAGCGAAGCGCCTTTGGAACAAACGGGATTTATTACGTCGATCATCGAAAAATTTCTGCTTTCGTAGACGGTTACGGCCAGCGCGAACTCCGCGGCGAATGCCGCTCCTCTAAGCGCCGCCTCAGCATCTCGCATCCGCGCAATGTTTCCGCTCAGCATCACCTGGATAGGATCTTCGGTGAGACAGCTCTCCAGCGGTTTTGCCAACCCCAGGAATTCGCGATTTCGTGTGTAGTAGGCGGTGCGAATCGGATCGTCTTCGTTTATCGACTCAAGGACAATCTGATTTTCGCGGCGTCGATCAAACACGACTCCGGCGCAATCCCGCCAAGGCCGTGTCAACTCCAAAACACGCCCGGCGGTCTCGCGCGCCAGCAGGTGCCGCACATGCGTTTCGCCGTCAAACGTTCGAATGACCGCTCCATTGCTGACTATCATCGTCAGAGGAGCCTCGATCTGGCGCGCAATCGGCAGGGCAAAATCGTAACGCCTCCCGGTCACAAGGGCGACCTCGATCCCCCGCTTGGTGGCCTCGGCGATGGCCAGCCGGTTGGCCTCCGGAAGCTGCCATCGGCTATCCAGAAGCGTTCCATCAATATCAAGGGCGATCAGCCGAACGCTCATCTATCCATTATACCTTCAATCTGAGATGCCAACCGAAACGCCAGCGACTCCCTGCCGCCAAAAGAATAGCCAAAAAGGCCTGTGATAGACTTTCCGCGATGAGCAAACGAACGAATGTCTTGGAGCTGGAATGCTCCGCTTGCGCAAAGAAGTACGATTCCACCGTTGAGCAGCACCTTTGCACCTGCGGCAAGCCGCTTTACGCGAGGTACGATCTGAAACAGGCCGCCAAAACGCTCACCTTGGAGAGCCTCAAATCGCGTCCAAATTCGCTTTGGCGTTACGCCGAGGTCCTGCCCGACGACCCTCCGGTGACGCTCGGGGAAGGAATGACGCCGCTATTAGCGGCCAAAAGACTTGGTGCTAGACTAGGTTTATTCAACCTGTTAGTTAAATACGAGGACCTGAATCCCACTGGATCGTTTAAGGCTCGCGGCATGACTGCGGCCGTTACACGAGCCAAACAATTGAACGCAAAGACTTTAGCTGCTCCAACAGCGGGGAACGCCGGCGGCGCTTTGGCGGCCTATGCTGCTGCGGCTGGTATTCCAGCAGTGATCGTCATGCCGGCAGATACGCCTTCGGCCAACGTTATGGAATGCCAGGCGTTTGGCGCTAAAGTCATAAAAATAAATGGCTTAATCTCCGATTGCGGCAAATACGTCGCTGCGCACAAAGATCGTGAAGGGTGGTACGACGTTTCCACCTTGAAGGAGCCCTACCGCATCGAAGGGAAGAAGACGATGGGCTATGAGCTCTGGGAGCAGTTAGACGGGAAGCTGCCGGATGTAATCCTCTATCCCACAGGTGGAGGCGTCGGCCTTATCGGTATGTGCAAAGCGTTTGACGAAATGCAAGAGATGGGCTGGATCGGCTCGGAGAGGCCACGGATGGTCGCCGTGCAGGCGGAAGGGTGCGCGCCAATCGCCAAAGCATGGAAATCGCAGAGCGCAACCTCGGAATTTTTCCAAAACGCAGCGACTCTGGCTTCGGGCCTTCGCGTTCCTGGCCCGCTCGGCGACTTTCTGATTCTACGTATGCTCAAGCAAACTCTCGGGACAGCCCTGACCGTAACGGATGAAGAGATGCTGCAAGATGGCAAAGAACTTGCGTCGCTCGAAGGAATTTTCGCCGCACCAGAAGGCGCCGCTACGGTGAGCGCTACACGCAAGCTCGCAACTTCGGGTTGGATCAAGCCGCTCGAAACCGTCGTGCTATTCAATACTGGGAGTGGGTACAAATATTCGGAAGCGTGGCAACGCGCTCTGCAGGCGTAAACTTTCAAAACTCTATGAAGACACACCGGATCTATTACGACGACGCCTATGTGAAAGAGTTCGACGCAAGAGTCATGTATTGTGAACTACGACCGCCGGACGTGAATTCTGGAATTACGTCGCAGGTCTGGGGACTGGTTCTCGATCGCACTGCCTTTTATCCGACTTCGGGCGGCCAGCCGAACGATTTGGGCAAAATCGGAGACGCCAACGTTTTGGATGTCCGCGACGACGGCGACGAAATCCTCCATATTGTCGACCGCCGCCCCAGTAGCCCGGATGTTCTCGGCTGCATTAACTGGCCACGCCGATTCGATCACATGCAGCTGCATTCAGGGCAGCATCTGCTCTCAGCCATATTTCAAGAACGATATGGGCGGCCAACGGTTTCGTTCCATCTGGGCGTAGATTTCTGCACGATCGATTTGCGAGGCCCTGAGCCTTCGGACGAGGTCCTTGAAGGTGCAGAACGCGCCGCCAACAAAATTATTTTTGAAGATCGACCACTAACCGTACGCTACGGCACGGCAGAAGACTTGGCAGAACTCGGCGTGCGCAAAGAGGTCGACCGGGCAGGAATATTGCGCGCCATCGAAATCGAGGGCGCTGACCTCCAACCCTGCGGCGGAACGCACGTCAAAAGCACCGGCCAGATTGGAACGCTTCTTGTGCGACGTTGCACAAAAATGCGCCAAGACTGGCGCGTTGAATTTCTTTGCGGCTCGCGTGCCGAACGCACCGCTCGGCAGGATTTTCTTCGTATTCGAACTGCGGCGGAAAAACTGAGCTGTGCGCCCGAAGAACTGATCGCAGCCGCAGAGCGGGCCCTCTCTGACCGCGACGCCAATTTCAAGAGAACGCGTGCCCTTCTCCAACGCCTCGCGGAAATCGAAGCGGCTCAGGCCTTGAGCGAAGCGGCGACGAACTCCGATGGATTGCGGGTTGTTGATCGCGTTTTCGAAGACGCTGAACCCGAATTTCTGGGCCACTTCGCAACGGAAGTTGCAAAAACCGAAAATTCGATCGCACTGCTAGCCGGAGCTAATTCCGGGAGCATGTTCTTCGCGCAGCATTCCACAGCCGCGAAAGACATGAACGCCCTTCTAAAACAGGTCTTGGCAAAAAACGGCGGGAAAGGCGGAGGGACGCGCGATTTCGCCCGCGGTCGACTTGGAGACGCCACGCAGGCTGAAAAAGCCCTGGCACTTGCGCGAGACTTGTTATCCAGCAATTAGGCTGCTAGCACGGGCACGGCCTTAATAGACATCTAGAAAAGTCGCGTCCGAACGCGGTCCGGGATGCGCTGCAAATCGATCAGCGTAAGAAAATCAATGGTCTTGAATTCGCGATCAATCGCAGGCGGACCGCAGAGCCGCGCCGAGACGTCCAGGTAAGCGCGAAACAGCCGCGGTGTGGCGGGCGGAGGTGTCGTGTTGTTATCCGGGTGGCATCGAGACTCGGGCTTGGGATACGTGCGAAACGCTGGATCGATCAAATACTTTCCTCGCAATTCCTCATACAGAGCCATCCCTTCATTTTCATTTTGCGAGGTCAGCGAACTGCATCCGAGCAAGTAACGAACCTTGCAACTTAATGCGTATTTCACAACCCCTTTCCACAACATGTGCAGCACGGCCGTATTCCGAAACTCCGTGTGCACGCACGCCCTTCCGAGTTCGAGCACTTCCTCGCGAATCCCTTCGAATGGCGCGAAATCGAAAAACTGCTCGCTGTAATATCCGAGATTTCCTTTGGCGCGGAATCCGTTCTGCATTCGGTACGTCCCTACCAATTTTCCGGAGCTAGTATCGCGGACCATCAGATGATCGCAGATGAAATCGTAGCGGTCGCGATCTAGTCCGATTCGCGCAGAGCTCGCGAGCCCCTCTCCCAACTCGCAATTAAAGACCAGATAACGCAACCGCTGGCAATCGATCAGATCTTGTAGTGTTTGAGCCATACCGGCGCGAAACCGGTGCGTGGAGGCAAGCGGATTCTCGCAACCGTGCTCCAGGACTGCGGTAGGTGGCATGCTTAGAGTGTCGAACGAGACAAATTACGGAAATGTTTCAGGAGTGTGATTTGAGCGTTTTGCGAGGTTAACTCATGCGATACTAAATCAATGCTGGATGAATAGCTTGCCAACCGCTCGTAGCCGCTCTGCGAACGACGAAGAGCGCCGTTCCGCCGAATCCTGTTGTAATGATTTTTCCCGGCGTTTATACAGCGACCACCCCATAGAACATAAGGTCAGCGGCCCCTATTGTTTACTTAGGAGGCGCTTTCAGAGGACCCTCTGGAGGGATCATCCATGTTGGACTCATTGAAGATGATCGTGGAATTATTCAGGGTTTTCTCCTTTACTCTTCTCGGGATAACTCTTTGCGTTGCTGGGTACGCGCTGCTGCAAGTGTTTTTACATGGAGTAACCGCGAAAGCGCGGCACGGTTCGGACGAGTCGAGCACGCAAAATGAGGACCAAAGACAAGATACTTCTATTCATTGGCAGGCGTTCCCGGAGGCTTCCCATGCCTCTACAGGATTTACCCGACATGCAAAACGCTAGATTTCTGCCACTTTAAAAATTCAGGCAGCGAAAAACCAGGAAAACGAAAACCATGAGCGCTACGTCTACCAAGCCAGCGAGCGGTATGGGATCCATCCTTCCACAGGAGGAAAAAGGAGCTTCCTTCCGCGTCTGGGCTCCTCATGCACAGTTTGCTTCCGTCATCGGAACATTTAACAATTGGGACAAACGCGTCAATCCTATGACGAATGAAGGCGATGGGTATTGGTTCCAATACATTGAGAATGCGAAGGTGGGCGACGAATATCGCTATTTTCTAAAGAATGGCGATGTCGAAGTGACGCGCATTGATCCTTATGCCAAGCAAGTAACCAACTCTGTTGGCAATGCGGTCGTGTATGACGGCGCTTTTGACTGGAGTGACGATGAATTTCATCTTCCGCCCATCAATGAAATCATCGTGTATGAAATGCATGTGGGCACCTTCGGCGATGGAAAAGGCGACAAGGTCCGAACGTTTCAAGCTGCTATTGAGAAGCTGGATTATCTCCAGCGCCTGGGCGTGAATGTCATTGAAGTGATGCCAGTTTCTGAGTTCGCCGGCGATCGCAGCTGGGGCTACAACCCCGCGCATTTATTTGCCGTTGAGACAAATTACGGCGGGCCGCAAGCGCTAAAGGAGTTTGTGAAAGCCGCACACAAGCGCGGAATCGGCGTAGTTATGGATGTGGTCTACAACCACTTCGGTCCGAGCGACCTTGATCTGTGGCAATTCGACGGATGGCAGGAAAACGGAAAGGGCGGCATTTATTTTTACAGCGATTGGCGGGCAGCGACGCCCTGGGGGGAAACACGTCCCGACTATGGCCGCAAGGAAGTAAGACAATTTATTCGCGACAACGCCATGATGTGGCTGGAAGACTTCCGCATGGATGGCCTGCGAATGGACTCGACGGTTTACATTCGTTCCGTGCGGGGCGACAACGATCCGGGTTGCGATCTTCCCGAAGGCTGGAGTTTGGCGCAGTGGATCAATGGCGAAATTCGCGAAAAGTATCCGACAAAAATATCTATAGCTGAGGATCTGCGAGACAACGCGTGGCTTACGAAGTCGATCGGCGAAGGCGGCGCAGGCTATCACACGCAATGGTGCGCGCAATTTGTCCATCCGGTCCGTTCGGTGGCTGTCGCGGCGACGGATGAATCGCGTTCCATGAAGACGCTGGCTGAAGCGATCGTTCAGAGATTTAACGATGATCCCTTTCAAAGGGTGATTTACAGCGAATCGCACGATGAAGTCGCGAATGGAAAGGCGCGCGTCCCTCACGAGATCGACGCGGAGAATTCAGAGGGCTGGTTTGCGCAAAAACGCTCGACGCTGGCGGCCGCTATTGTTTTTACCTCTCCCGGCGTGCCCATGATTTTTCAAGGCCAGGAATTTCTATCGGGTGGGTGGTTTCAAGACAACCAACCCCTAGACTGGGATCAGCAAAAGGAATACCGCGGTATCGTGCGTCTCTATCGCGACCTCATTTCGCTGCGCCTCAATAAAGAAAACACGACGCGCGGTCTGACCGGCTCCAATGTCAACCTGGTTTATCTGGATGAAGCAAAGAATCTCTGCGCGTACCACCGTTGGAATGAAGGCGGCGCCGGCGATGATGTCTTCGTAGCCGTGAATTTTGCCGATAAGTGGGCGGAAAACATAAAAGTGGCTTTTCCGCATGAAGGAATCTGGAAACTTCGCTTGAATTCGGACTGGTCGGGTTACAGCGCCGATTTTGGCTCCGAAGCAGCGGATGTGATAGCTAAAAAAGAAGGAGAAGGATTTGTGGCAACCTTAAAAATTCCTCCCTATACAGCTCTGATTTATTCGCAGGATCCAGGAAAGCCGGCGGAAGGGAAGTAAACGAGAGCATGGGAGTGAATTAGAACTTGATAGTTGAGTGGTGCGAATACAAGAAAAGAAGTGAAAGGGGTCCATATGAGCGACAATCTTCCAAAAATGCCAACACAAGCAGACATCGCCGAGCGCGCGTATCAAATTTATGAGCGGCGTAAATGGGAACATGGCTACGATATTTCGGACTGGGTGCTTGCAGAACAGGAACTTCAACAGGAGTATCAACAATCCTTGAAATCCGTCAAAGTGTTGTCCCCCAGGCCGGAAGAGAAGCGAAAAAGTCAATCCGCTTGATCTAAGCAGATCAAGTGGCTTTATTGCTGACTGGAGTAGCCGTGGGATTTGCCGCAGGTGGATCGGTTTTCTTCACTTCGATTGTTAGATTCGAATCCCGAACATAGGCGGCAGCGGTGGAGGGATCCACTTTCTCGGGCCATTTGGCCCAGTAAAAAATGGGGTAGGGGAAATCAGGAGGAATCGTATTAGCGGCAGATTCGCCACCGAGATGAATTATAAGTTGTGAAGGATCGATAGCCACCTGAATTTGCTGCGCGGGGATTGCCGGCACTGGGCAATTACAATGAAACCAAGGTCCCGATCCACGGACTTCCAAGTTCGAACTTATGAGCTTTCCTTCCGCTTCCGTCCAATGCCCCAAGTCTCTTCCTGGCGTCCCACCGCAATATTGATAAATAGCGTAGGCACGATTTCTTACAGCGCATTCCATATTCTGCCGAAGCTGTTCCATGGAGTCTCCACGTAGGAGTTCGACAGGCTCGGGCTTTGGCGGTGGATTTGTATGCTTGCTTAGGCTCCGCTGGTTTCGTATCCACTGGGCCTCCATTTGCGTGGACTAACCAAACTTTCAGAGACGCCGACTACAGGAGTATAACGGAAACTACGTGAATCTGACCTTTGTCAGAGTCCACGTGAGCGTTCACTTCGACGTAGTTTCCGTGACCGCTCAACTGTTCTACCAGCCTGCGACACCGTGGACTCTGAGGCCATCGGGTAGTCCCTGTATTCAGCTCCGACGCATGGGGCCATACAAAACTGTTGGCACGTTCTCGTCTGCAGCGAAATATTTGGCACCCTAAGGTGAAACAGGGATCGCATCGAATCACTTTCCCGCGCATTGTCGGAGGATGTTTGCCATGGGAGTTAATAAATAGAGCCATGCCAAGGGAATGTGCCAGCGTACTGAAACAGAGGTCCAATTGAAAAACAGCTTATGGCGACAAGGAGCAACATTCAGATGACACGCGGACGAAAATACGTCTCTCCCATTCTGCTGGCGGTGGCACTTATCTCGACTGCAGGTTTCAATGGCTGTTCGAATCGCACGTACGATACGACTTACCGTGACTATCATGCTTGGGACAGGAACGAAGAGAGTTCCTATCAACGATGGGAAGCTGAGACGCACCGTGAGCATCAGGACTTCCCCAAGCGGAACCCCGATGAACAGAAAGAGTATTGGACCTGGCGTCACAGTGCTCATTGATGGCGGGCATCGGGCACCGAGCCACTGGTTTAACGCATTCGATCTAGAACAATCCGAGTGCTGCAGAACCATAAAAGGAGGGTTGATGTACTTCGCAATCGGTGCGGGGGTTGGTTTGCTGGCAGGCCTATTGTTCACGATGTTTCCCGAATCGATCCAATACCTGAAACTCCGGGCAATGTAGCAGGCGGACCGCGTTCTATTCCCTGAATTCCGGCTTAAGCTTACGCGCGCAGCCGTATGCAGCCTTTCTCACACATAATCTTTAGCCTCTTGGCGCAGCTCAGTTCGGCCACATTTCTCTCGTCCCTGTCCGGCAAAATAGAGATCGCGGGTTTTCAAGCCACTTACGGTAGCTTTCCCTTTGAAGCGCTTCTTTCTTCGTAATCAAGAGCGAGGAGCTTGGTCCAATGGCTTGCCGATATAAAAACCAACGGGCGAGGCACCAGCCGATTGGCTGACGCCTCGCCCGTCAAGCTTCGTGCCGCCGATTAAGACTTCGGCGGCTTGGCCGGCTTGGCCTGCGCTTGATGCTGCGGAGGCGCCTGATGTTGCTGCAACTGCTGTTGTTGCTGCGCGTGCTTTTGCGCTAGTTGTTGTGTTTGTTGCTGATGTTGCTGCTCCACCTGCTGTGTCTTTGTGTCGTTGGCCTTCTGTTGAGTCAACTTCTGGTGCTCTTGGTCCTGCTTCTTCTGTAGATTCTGGCGCTCTTTATCTTGCTGCGCCTGCAACTTTGTCTGTTGCTGCTGGTATTTTTTGTCCGTTTTTGCGTTCCCGGTGTTTGGCGGAGCGGGACGTTCGGCAGCCGGAAGATCCTTGGGATGGATGGCAGGATTGGGGCGAGCGGCAGCCGTGTTTTCTGGGTGTGCAGCGGCATTGTTCTCCGGGCGCGCTGTGGCGTTGTTCTCTGGACGCGCGGCTGATTCATGAACCGCTCCGCCCTCTCTGGCAGCGACCACTCCACCGCCCTTCAATTCGCCAGGCTTAGCAGTGGCGGCGACAGGCGGCTTACCATGGTTTGCGGAAGCGCGCAGTTCAGGGTTAGAGCGTGCGGCTTGGATGTGTTCGGTTTGAGCAGCTACCGGAGCGATATGACGTTCATGCGCGGCCGCTTGTTCTTGCGCGGTGGCACGTGCGTTGATGCCTCCATTGCCACCATTGAAACTGACGCGGGTGACGGTTGTTTCGTTCACGCGTGTGTTGTAAACGTTGTGAATCACATTCACGTTTACGTTCAACACGGCGCGGTTATAGAAAAAGTGTCCATTGTCCCAACGCCCACCTTCAAAACCATGGCCAAAGTAACCGAAGCCGTAGTTAATCCCGCCGTAGAAACCTACCTGCGCGCCCCAGTAGCCATCATAGAAAACGTAACCGCCATCACCCCAGCCCCAATAGCCTGGAGTCCAAAGAAAACCAACTTCGGGAGCCACTACCCAAGTCCCGGGCACCCAAAAATAACCATCATCACCATAAGCCCAATATCCGGGGGTCCACAGATAGCCGTCGCCGGGGCATATCGGCTGCTCATAAACAGGCAATTCAGGGGGAGCAATCGTTACGGCTACTCCGACTCGGACCTGCGCAGAAGACGCGACGGACACGAGCAGCATTCCCAGGGTAAACAGCAACCAACGAATTGAAAAAGCAGTACGCATTGTGTTTCCTTCTGCCTACGCATCCGTCGTTTACCCGGTGTTGCTCTCGAACTGCGGGCTCCGCGGATTGCGAGCGCGATTGAGGACGCGAACCGGAAAGCGTCCAGTTACATGAGTTGCATTTTAGAAGTCCGCTACGCGATATCCCATCGGGTGATGGGGGTAGGAATCTGCGCAGGATGCCGTATCCGGCGGCGATCGCAGAAAACGCGAAAAGAACCCAAAGCAAATCAAATGAGTATCCCCTAGAAAGCGAATACAGGGTTTACCTGATAGTTCGTGGATGGCCCCAAATCTAAATTAGTTAGGTAACGAGTGTCAGGGAGCGATGCCTTGCGAAGTTCCTTACAAGATATCGATAAGCTAGTTGGCGACCAAGCTTATCTTGAGGGTCCATCTCCCGCTCATCGCGACTTAAACGCCAAAGTGCTCTCCATGGATCGTGGAAAGAGCACTCCTAAAGAAACCTTGGAGCAGGCGCTATATTCCGCTCTGCGTTCGAACGACCGTGAACTTGAAGAGATTTTGTCGGCGTTAGAAGAGATATCGAATGGACTAAAGTCCGGGGTGCCGAATGCACGGAGCTTGGACAATGCTCTCCAACGAGCCACATCCTCCGCTTTGAGGCAGTCGCTAATTGATCGGGAGATTCGTTCGCTGGCCGTTACCGACGAGCTTACGGGGCTTTACAATCGGCGTGGTTTCCTGGCGTCAGCAACACATCAGCTTAAGCTGGCTCAGCGCCATAATGAGAATGTGCTGCTCCTCTTTTGCGACGTGGATCATTTGAAAGAAATCAATGATTCCTTCGGGCACCAAGCGGGGGACGTGGCGCTTGTACGGGCCGCCGCTGCCCTCGAGGAAACCTTCCGCGATTCGGATATTCTTGCCCGCCTGGGCGGTGACGAGTTTGCCGTGCTGGCTTCGGATGCGTCGTTTCCTAACAGACATGCTATCGTTCCGCGCATCGAGAAGATTCTCGAAAAGGGGAACGCGGAGGATACGCGTTATAAGCTCTCGTTCAGCATGGGTTTGGCGCGGTTCGATCCACAATCACCCGCCTCTCTTGGAGAGCTAATGGCCCGCGCCGATCAGGACATGTACTTGCATAAGAAATCCCAGCGCAATGTTCGGGTCGCAAAATTCTCGTAATTGCAATTACATTGTTAATTATTCGAAATATGTAATATGGAAAGCCCGGCGGGTGTTCCAAGATTGCAGTGCTTAAAACCAAATCGGTGTGTTAACTTCAATGAGGAGCTCGAAAGAAATGCGGATCCTGCGCTGTGACAGGGCTAAGACCCGTTGATTGAACAGCCTAACAGCGGTTGCCCGAACCGTGAGGCGGGAGACTCAAAATGAGCACGAGCGCCTTAAGTCCTGATCCCAGGAATTCGCCGCTGCCAAAGCGAGTCGAGAGCATTCCTCAGGCCGAACACATTGTTTACTTTTATCAAGAGAGCAATTCTCTTTTGGACTCGCTAAGCGAATTTATCGGTTCTGCCCTAGGCGCAGGCAATGGGGCGATCATCATCGCCACTAATTTGCATCGCGACGGACTTCAGCAACGGCTGAACGCTCGCGGTCTGGACACGCAAAAGGCCAGCAGTCAGGGTCGATACGTTGCGCTGGACGCTTCTGGAACACTTTCCCAAATCATGGTGAATGACATGCCCGACGAAGGCCGCTTTGCGGCCGTCGTTGGACGAGCCATGGGCCGACTCAGCGTCACGCTTAAGAGCCCTCATCCCGAGATCGCCGCATTTGGAGAGATGGTCGCGCTGTTGTGGGCGGAAGGCAAAATTGACGCTGCCATCCGGCTCGAACAGTTGTGGAACGAACTGTCGAAAAAGTATTCTTTCTCACTCCGGTGTGCTTATCCAATGATTGGTTGCCAGGGAGAAAAGAACATACAGCCAGTGGTAAGAATTTGTGCGGAACATGCAGCCGCATACTTCCAGGACGGCGACACCTTCCACAAAAGCAGCGAGGGCAAGGTTGCGCTACGCCGCACCGAGGAACGATTCCGACTTTTGGTGGACGCTGTTCAGGATTACGCAATCTTTATGCTGGACGCAGATGGTTACGTAAGCAGCTGGAATACGGGAGCCAAACGCATTAAGGGATACGAGGCTTCCGAGATCATCGGGAAGCATTTTTCGGTCTTTTATCCAGAGGAAGACCTCCAGGCGGGCAAACCGGCACGAGAATTGGAAGTTGCCGCCAAGGAAGGGCGATTTGAAGATGAGGGATGGCGGCTGCGCAAAGATGGTTCGCGCTTCTGGGCTAATGTGATCATTTCGGCGATAAAAGACGAAAGCGGGCAACTGATCGGGTTCGGAAAAGTGACTCGTAATTTTACCGACAAAATAAATGCCAGCGAGATGCTACGAAAAGAGATTATTGAGAAGACGGAAGCGCAGCGAAAGTTGCACGAATCCGAAAAATCACTGCGTCAACTCTCGCTCCGGCTTTTGCAAACGCAAGACGAGGAACGCCGCCGCATTGGCAGAGATCTTCACGACAGCGTAGGCCAATACCTCGTAGGACTGAAGATGAAGGTGGATACGCTCAAGTCCGCATCTCTGCGAAACCAACGAGAAGATAGCGGAGAGCTGGCGGAATGCTCCCAATTGATTGAAGAGGCTATCTCGGAAGTCCGCACAATTTCTTATCTGTTGTATCCCCCAATGCTGGAGGAACTGGGCCTGAAATCGGCTGTTCCCTGGTACTTGGATGGTTTTACAAAGCGGAGCGGAATCAAGACGGCGTTTGAGGTTTCATCGGAGTTTGACCGAATTCCCGGCGATCTGGAGTTGGCGTTATTTCGCGTTCTTCAAGAGAGCCTGACGAACGTGCACCGTCATTCCGGCAGTTCCACGGCAATCGTGCGGTTGCTGACCGAGAACCAGAACGTTATTCTGCAGGTCATTGACGAAGGAAAGGGAACTCAGTCCAAGAATTTGGAAGATCGAGCGCAGGACTGGATGGGTACGTTTGGCGTTGGGCTGCGCGGCATGAATGAACGCGTACGACAGCTGGGAGGAACCTTGGAGCTATCGTCCACTGAGGAAGGAACCACCGTCACTGCTACGCTCCCCCTTTCCGAACCAAAGGTAGATGGTCAGCAAGAAAAGTAAAGCAACGAAATGGCGGTTCTCGTCCAAGGGTTTCTAGAGTTCGCGAGAGAATATCCAGCGTACAGATCTTTCTGAAGTCTTCTACTTGTTAAGCGAGCAAAAAATACATAGTTAGAGGAAGATAACTTCATTTCGACACGAACCAAAGAACGGTCCATCTCACGTTGGTCTCATAACTGATGGATTCTAAAATATTTATTCCCCAGCAAGAATGGCGCGTTGGTTGCGCTAGTCTCCGGATGTTAGAGCAAACTGACTCCGGGGGGATTATGGGTGCGAAGTTCGACATCTTTAAAACACTGCCCGATGGTGACCCACTATGGGTGAAAGCTGTGGAAGGGCTAGAAGAGGCGAAGGCACAATTGGCTCGGCTGATGGCGAGTGCGCCGGGTGAGTATTTCATTTATAGCGTTCGAAACGGCCGCATAGTTCAGCCAAAGATGGCCCATCAATCCTAGTTGCCTACATCCCTTAGTTCGAGCTGTGAGTCCGAAAACAAATCAAATCAGTCCATCGACTCTGATCTGTATTTTAGCGATACCTGACCGGCCTTCAATTTTCTTTTCGTAGGAGGGAAGAGAACAGGTGCCTGTGTTCGGTCAAGCACCTGCTCTCGGTGGGTGTGTCAGAGGTATTTCAGGACTTCAGGATACTGAGGCATAGCGGGGGCAACCATCGGGTCTTTCCTGTAAAAAAAGGCGGCGGCTCTCGTAGATGAAAATGGCCAAATTGCCCATAGGATTTGGAACCACGATGAAACAGAGATGCGTCAAGTCAGAGAGCGAAGGAGAAGCAACGCCACGACAAGAGGCTAATTTTGCCCGCCGACGAATTGCTCTTCTCTTTGCCTTGGCAGAGAAAGAGGATACTTCGTTCTGAGGAACTGCACCAAATTTTCTCGCACGTAGCAGCGCAGATCGAATGCCGCAGGTCCGCTGCTTGCGCTCATTAAAGCGCGGATTTGCATGGTGCGCTCTGTCGCATCGGTCACTTGCAGTGCCCAAGTCCTCTTGTCCCATAGTTCGGTAGATTGGAGAATGCGATGTAGTTCCTCGCGCAATTCCTGAACGGGGGTCGAGTAGTCCACATAGATCATGGCGGTAGCGAGGAGGTCGGCTGTAGTGCGAGTCCAATTCTGAAAAGGCTTCTCAATGAAATAGCTCAACGGCACGACCAGCCGCCGCAGGTCCCACAGACGCACCACAACGTAGGTTGTATTGATTTCCTCGATCCATCCCCACTCGCCTTCCAGAACAACGGCATCCTCGATCCGAATGGGCTGCGTGAGGGCGACTTGAATGCCAGCGATCAAGCTTGAAAGCGTCGAGCGCGCAGCCATACCGACTATCAAGCCCGCAAGGCCGGCGGAAGCGAGCAAGCTCACCCCGAGATGACGGACCGCGGGAAATGTCATGAGCATGATGGACGCCGTTACGATGCTCACACTCAGCGTGGCAATCCTCTGCAAAACTTGCGTCTGCGTCCGAATCCTGCGGGCGGCGAGATTGTCCGGAGCATCCATCGAATAGCGCGCAAAGATGATGTTTCCGGCCAGCTCCGTGAGGATAATGATCGCCCATCCAATCGTGGCAATCACACCCAGGCCAAGGGCGTGTTGAAGCATGCTCTTTAAATCGGCAGGGAGGGGAGCAAGCGGAATGGCGAGAACCAGAGCCAGTAACGGAAAAATAAGCCGCGTTGATTTCTTGACGCGTCTTGCAAATAAGGATGGCGTAGCTTCTTGTTTGCGCCGGAGAAGCCTCTCGGCCAAGAAGAATAGAATGAAATGTATGACAAGCGCCAAAACAATGGCGCCCACCAGGATTGCTCCTGAAATCAGCCAAGTGTGAGTGTCGCCCCAAATATATTGCATCTGCCTGATACTCCTCGAAGAGAATTAACCACTCCTCTTCACTGTGAGCTCGCCGGATTCCTTTGATTCCCCATTGGCGAGCGGTGCGGTACTGCCGAATCTTCGCGAATCACGCCTTCGGAACCCGGCAGACAGCCGTGGATAGAGTAAGCGATAGAACGCTGCCCGCCACAGTGTCCCATCTTTAGGGGTTTTCTTTGGCTGGAAATCTCTTTCGGATGAAAGGAACCGCGTTCGTCGGCGGTTTCCCGGTCGAAACGAAGTCATGAGCGATCTGGAGGAGGATTGCTTCACAAGAACGTAAACATGAATGGGCAAGCTATGACAATCGGCAGCGATTTGTGAAAGCCGTCAAAGAAAGGAACAGCAACCAAAATATCCATCAAACAAACGCCATAGCCGGTGGGGAACGGCATACCCCCGAAAGGGACGCGAGACGACTAATAGTCACTCGCGACCCGCTTTTCCTCGGAGCGCTGCGCCTAGGTATGCTCCGGTCGGCGAGTTCAGATTCTTCCAAGAACTAACAAAACCAGCAGGATTACGACCACGAGGCCCAAGCCTCCGCTCGGATAGTAGCCCCAGCCTCGGCTATGCGGCCACGTTGGCAGACTGCCCAAACTCATCAAAAGCAAGATCACCACAAGTAGAATCAGCATTTTCGTTTGCCCTCCGTGGTCCATTGAACCCGAAGGCGTTCCGTCCAACAATCGATATAAAACAGTAGAGGCAGAGTTGCATTAAGGTATGCCAGCCTTTCCTGCGAGAATTGCGCGAGGAAAAGAGCCAATTATTGGGACGGCTGCGAAAGAGGTCGACGAACTGCACAAAGGGAGTAAAATACAGGGAAAACGGTATGGGGTTCGAGGCCTTACCGTAATATCTCTTATATGCACAAGATGGGCGACCTACACCAAGCCTTACTTACTCAGCGACCTGGCTCGCGGGTAATCGATAGCTCGGCTCGGTCCCCAGAGACAGCTCTGAGATTGGGGAAGAACACGGTGAAAATTCTCGTTGCAGACGATCACGACATCATTCGCCGAGGACTAAAACAGCTTCTCACCTCACGGCCAGGCTGGGAAGTATGCGGAGAGGCCAAGACGGGTAGGGAAGCTGTTGCTCTCACAGAGCAGCTCAAGCCAGAAATCGTGGTCATGGATGTCAGCATGCCGGATCTCAACGGCCTTGAGGCGGCACGCCGAATCCACAAATCTTTTCCGAAAATAGGCATTCTTATCTTGACACTTCATTTTTCGGATCAACTTGTCCGGGACATTGTCGAGGCTGGCGCCCGGGCATACATCATGAAGTCCGACGCCGATCGCGACCTGGTGAGTGCCGTTGAAGCTCTTGCAAATCGGCGAACATTTTTCACGTCCCGCGCGGCAGAAATGCTTCTGAACGGGTTCACCAATCAGAATTCCGTGCCAGATCCGGAAGCCCATTTGCGAAACAGGCTCACGTCTCGCGAGCGAGAAATTGTGCAGTTGCTTGCGGAAGGGAAGAGCAGCAAGGAAGTGGCCGTGGCTCTTGGGATCAGTGTGAAGACGGCGGAAACCCATCGAGCAAATATCATGAGGAAGCTGGAGATGCATTCCGTCAGCGAGGTCGTGCGGTACGCGGTGAAAAACCAAATTATTGAGGCGTGATCATTGAGGCGTGACGCTCCCCCCTGCGTTCGCGCCAGATGCTTAGTTCTCATTGATGTTCTCTTATGTATACGCTGCACATTGGAAGTTGATGCTTCTTCGAATTAACGACAGCTGTTTGCAATATTCAATTTGTGACTCTCGTCCAGGACGCGAGGAGATCACTGTCCATGCCTAGGGTACTCATCGTCGATGACCACGCTTTTATCCGTCGTGGTGTTCAGACGATTCTGCATTCATTCCCGGAATGGGAGTTTTGCGGCGAAGCGGAAAATGGGAAAGAGGCTATCCGCCTGGCCGACGAGTTGAAGCCGGAAGTCATCATCATGGATGTTTCCATGCCAGGACTGAACGGTATCGAGGCCACCCGAGCCATTCGAAAGACACAGCCTGACGTCAAGATTGTTTTGCTCACTCTTCACGAATCAGCCGAATTGTTACGCAGCGCTTTTCGCGCAGGTGCGAGGGGATATCTGTTGAAGACAGACGCGGAGCAGGAATTGGTGAAGGCCCTCACGGTGGTCGTCGGAGAGGGTGCCTATATCAGCCCAAAGATGGATAGCGAAGTGGTGAAAAGCGTGATTCAAGAAATGAGCGGGCCGCAGTAACGTTTTGAGACTCCAATAGATAAATTCCCACCTTTTGTTTCGCTTTCTGAAGATTCAATATTTCTGCTCGATTTCTACAGAGTTCCACCGATAGAAGACTATTCTTTCGTTGCCATACGATAGGGTCGTGATTGGTAAGATCGCTGGCGGCCATGTCCCAAAGGGAGTGACTGCACACGGTAACCCGAAGCGGGCCTTTGCAGTTTGACCGCCTTGGAAGTTGCCCTTGGCCGTTGGCGACCCGGTGTGGATAGGCAGATGTTCCTGCCTTGCCGTAAATCCTCGTGATTTCTGCCGCCTAACCCTAATAGCGACCTTTTGAATCTGAATTGCAAAGGCCCCAAAGAGAGAAATCTCTCTGGGGCCTTGCTTTGTGTTTCGGGTTTGATTTGCTGACTCCCGAGGCAGAGTAATTTAGCTTTGCAGGGCCATCGACTCTGTTTTCGTTAGTACCAAGAGCCGTTGCCGCAGTTTCACCCGGGCTCGGAAGATTCTGGATTTTACAAGCTCCGGAGTAATTTCCATGGCTTTAGCCAGCTCCCGGCTCGTCCAGCCTTCTCCCTTTTGAAGGAGGAAAGTGTTCTTGAGTGTTGGATGTAAAGCATCGAGAGCCTTCGTAGCCAATTCCTTCGTCAGATACTCGCGCTCTGGATCTGCTCGCAAATCCCGAAGTTCGGCGCGGGTATCGTTGCCGTCCAATATCCCGTCCTCAATGGCAGGTCCGGTGGTTGCCGCTGCTTCTGGCCGGCGTTTGCGCAGCATCATCAGCGCTTCGTTGATTGCGATGCGGACCAACCAGGTGGAGAACTGCGAATTTCCTTCAAACTGCCCAATCTTCCCGTACGCTTTGCAGAAAACATTCTGCAAATTGTCCTCGGCATCCTCGCGGTTCTTTAGGATCTTGAAAGACATCCCATAGACGCGATGAGAGTGCCGGCGGACGAGTTCTCCAAACGCGGTGCGGCTTCCTGCACGCGCACTGGCTATGAGTTTTTCTTCCGAATGTGCCATCTGGCTGTTCATCACGGCGGCCTCTCCTGTATGGCTGGGTTGGTCATAATCAGCCTTTGTGGCTATCAGGTATAAGACGTCAGGGAATCACGAACAATACAGTCCAAGCTGTATACAATTGAACATAACCTCGTATTCCTCATGGCCCCCGTTGAATGGGCTTGTTGAATCGACAAAAGAACTCTAAGAAGAGAGAGGCGAGGCAACTCTTGCCTCGCCCTTCTTCCCAATTTGGTTTCCCAGTTTGGCTCTACTTACTGCTTACGTTCCGGAGAGGCCTTCTGCAAACGATGAACGAGGGTCTTCCCGGATTCAGGGGATTCATACTTCGGTTCGGTGATGATAAGCGCCGCCGTGGCATCGGGACCGTACAGGCGGTGGTTGGCATCATTATCAGGACGTAGCGTAGAGCCTTCCAGTGAAACACCGGCGAAAACGCCACGCGCTCGCGAGTAGCTGAGCATTTCTGCACGCATGAAAGCGTCTGTGTCTGCTGACGTAGTCCGACCCTTCGGTCCGGCGGCGATGGAAGCATCTCCGCCAAGCTTCACTTTGCTATGAAGCAGACTCTCGGCCCCGCGATTGTTCATCACCAGGATCACGAAGTCCGTGGCTTCTGCTCCGATTTGCAATCCGACGCTGCCGCCTTCCAGGGCATACATTGCCGGCGCGCCCCATGGGCCCGTGAAATCCTTGCCCGTGCGGCAGACCATCGTGCCGCGGCCGTAGCTGCCGCCAACCACGAAAGCTGCTTTCAAAACGGAAGGCAACACCACTACGCAGCGAGCCTTGTTGAGCAGGTCTTGAGGAATGTCGTCCGGAACATCGAGGATCTCCTGGATGACCGTGCCGGCGTTCTCCAAGCGATTGTTTTCGTCCTTCACGTCGTCCGCCGCATTCCGTGCCAATGAGAGAGGCGCCAGCATCAGCGCACCCGCGAAAATAGCTGCCATACGATTCATAAATCTATCCTCCATCCTTATTTTGTATTTTGAAACCTTCACTGATTGGCCTTGAACCTAATCTCCGCGGCGACTGGAAACCACGACGATGACCCCACCTAAAAGGGCCACAACGCCAAGTATCGGAGGAAGCGGAACAGTGTGATGTACTTCCTTCGTTGCCTGGATTGGCCCAATGTCTACAACCTTCTTTTGTGTTGTGTAGCTGAAGCCTTGATACGCCAGGGCCAGAAGCCCAATGGCGATCAGAGCGATTCCCAGGATTGTTCTTCCGCCCATAGTTCCTCCGTACTCACGAATCAGAATGTGTTCAGCCCCTCATGCCGAGGAAGAGAACGTGAAATAGCCGCCTCAAACTCGGCGCAGGAGATGACCTACGAGCGACACAAGGAAGAGAACCAGGAAGATAAAGAAGATGATCTTCGCGATCCCTGCTGCAGCCAGCGCAATTCCAGAGAAGCCGAGCACTGCTGCAATAAGCGCCAAAATAAAGAATCCCAATGCCCAACGTAGCATCACAGCCTCCTTATGTATGTTTTCCCGTTTAGATTTCTGGGCCTTGAATCGGGCGTCTTGCTAAGTTCATGAGTTCGAGAAACCCGCCACGATTCCTCTCCTTTTTAAGCTAAGGGCGCGGGAACCTCCATACGGTGGAGTCCTTACCCATCTTCAAGGAATGCTGTATTTGCCGGAAATGCTCGTGTTTGCATTCATTTAGGGCCCGCAACTCAGTGTTTCCCTGTATGTACGCTCATCTACCCGCATGGTTCTCTTGGCATGTAAGGTTCGACGCGCTTCCCAGCGGCGCAATGCCGAACCGGTGGCCGTTACGAAAGACTAAAAATCAGGAGACTCCTATGAACTGGGATCAGCTGGAAGGAAAATGGAAACAACAATCTGGCAAGGTAAAAGAAAAGTGGGGAAAACTCACCGACGATGATCTCACTATAATTCACGGTCAGCGGGAACAGTTGATCGGGAAGATTCAGGAACGCTACGGAATCGTGAAGGAAGAAGCCGAGAGGCAGGTTGATGAGTTTGCCAGGTCCTTCCGTAGCGAAGAGGCAGCAGAAGAAAAACGCCAGCGCGAGCAGGAAGCGGAAATTCGCGCAAACGCGAGAGAAAAGAAGCGTAGCGCTGGCCAGTCCTGATCCAGACCAGTATCATCCTTCAACGCGAGACGCAGGGGCTAGGTATTTTAAGAATGGGAACTGGCTCCCGCGTCTCGTGCTAGATTTTTCACCCTTTTCTTGGAGGTTGTGGTTCCCTGATTCATGAAGCATTTGCGATGCGCAGTGGTTTGTATCCTTACGATTTGTCTTGGATGGCCTTGTCCTTCTCAGGCCTATTCCGTTTTAACCCATGAAGCCATTATTGATGCAGCATGGGATACAAATATCCGGCCTCTCCTCCTCGCGCGTTTTCCCAATGCTACCCGAGACGAGCTTCGCAATGCCCACGCCTACGCCTATGGTGGCGCCATCATTCAGGACATGGGCTACTACCCACACGGCAATAAATTCTTTAGCGATCTCACACACTATTTTCGCAGCGGCGATTTTATCCAAGCCTTGCGTCGCGATTCTCAAGATCTGAACGACTATGCGTTCGCGATTGGAGCCATGGCGCATTATGCGGCGGACAACAGTGGGCATCGTCTAGCGACAAACCTCGCTGTTCCGATGCTGTATCCGGAGCTCAAAAAGAAGTACGGGGATGTCATCACGTATGAGGACAATCCGATTGCTCACGTGAAAACCGAATTTGGGTTTGACGTACTGGAAGTCGCCAAGGGCCGCTTTGCCCCGGACAGTTACCATGACTTTATCGGCTTCGAGGTCGCCACACCTCTCTTAGAACGGGCCTTTCAGGATACTTACGGCCTGGAACTCAGCTATGTTCTAAAGAACGAGGCGCGCGTGATCAACTCCTATAGGCATGACGTAAGCTCGCTTATTCCAGAAGCGACAAAGGTCGCATGGAAACTGAAACAGGATGATATTCAGAAGGACTTACCAGGAATAACCCGCCAAAAATTTCTATACAACATTTCGCGGTCGAGCTATGAAAAAAAGTGGGGGAAGGATTACACCAAACCCGGCTTTGGCGAAACTTTTCTCTCTTTCCTCTACCGTATTCTTCCGAAGATTGGCCCTCTTAGAGTCCTCACTTTTCGTACTCCCACGCCTCAAACAGAAAAGCTATTCGAAGACAGTTTCAATGTCACTCTGGATCGCTATCGGGCTTTCTTAACCGAGTTGCGAAAAGGGGAAGTAGCATTGCCTAACGACAACTTCGATGTCGGCGAAATGACTGCGCGTGGTCAGTATCGGCTGAATGATGATGCTTGTGCGCAACTCCTCGACGAGCTCGCAAAAAAGGATTTTTCTCAAGCCTCTCCGGAATTGCGCGCCGATCTTCTGCGTTACTTTTCTTCGCCGGATATTCCCGCCTCAGACAAACTATCGGAGAAGGCGCGGGCCCGTTTGAAGTCCGACGTGCAGAAGTTGGAAAACGCCCCTCCGGCGCCTCCTGTCACGAAGGACGGAAATACTCAAACGAATCAGCGATAAAAGGAAGTTCATACATCGGAATGTTAGACGAACTACCGCGTTCACCCGATGGTTCACCTACACCGCTCCGTTTAGTCTCCCATGCATCATATTGCTTCGCCGCTTATCCGTGTGAAGGCCGGCGCGACGCAGAGACGATTGAACTGAGGAGAAGACAATGGACCTACTTTGGACGCTCGCGGTAATCCTTCTGATCCTATGGCTACTGGGGCTGGTGACTTCGTTCACTCTGGGAGGGTTCATTCACATTCTGCTTGTCGTGGCCATCATTGTCGTCTTGATTCGGGTCATTCAAGGTCGCAGACCTGTTCTCTAGTGGTACGCGGCGAGACCAAACAGCCAGGATTTCTGCCGCTGCGCGGCGCTTCTAGTTAGAATAAGCGCACCTGTGGCTTTGGCTCGAATTGTCAATGAGTTCACTCGCGTTCAGTCAAGACAGCTAGTGCACTGCCTCCATCTCCAAAATTCTGCCCATCTGCGAGTGGATAGTTGAGTTTCCGGCTACTCTCTCCTTGTCCTCTGTAAAACCGCCCTCATATTGTAAGTATTGACAGTAGTAGCCGTGCCCATCGTCTGTCAGAAACGGGAAGACTTAGCTGCCGACGGAGCCGCGATTCGGGAGACATGAATCATGGAGGCCGACGGCGAGTGGTAGACCGGTCGAGACTTGGATACAAAGACGAATTCGACGTACAGAGGAAGCATGATTAAACGCTACTACCCTTGGATTGCTGGGCTCGCCCTGTTTACCGCAGTGATGTCGGCTATTCCGCTGCTTCGCCCAAGTGAGGCTAAGACCCCGCCTCAGCAATACCCGGTCATGGATGGAGTGGCCAACAAGATTATTGCGAAGTACCAATCGTCAAGCTGCGAGCAATTGTGGATTCAAAAGTCCCAAAAAGCGCCGCCGACCTTGGAAGAACAAAAACTCGTCGCATTTCTCAGGAATGATCCACAGATGCGTATTGCCTTCATTAACAAGGTTGCGCCGCCTATTGTAAACAAAATGTTCGACTGCGGTATGGTTCCCTGATTGTTTCAGCAAGACAAAATGTGGCTGAGATGACCGCGGCCGAGGATAGCTCTGACCTTTCTGCACACATCAATCGAAAGTACATTTCTGTGATTTCTGGCGCCTTCTCTCTGTGTCTAGACTTCTCGCGCTTAAAGCAGATTCCGCAAGAGCAGGCCACGTAAGGCACGAGCCCTGTTGCTGTTACTGGTAGCGTAACCTTTCAGGGTCGCAGCCGGCTATTCCGAGCAAGAAGGGTGTCACCTTGCTCTGTTAAAACTGACAGTAGCCGTACGCAAGCCCATCCCCGAGCATAGCCAAATGTAATGGTTTATTTGTTCGGGATGATTTTTGTCAACCTACTCGGCGACGAAACGATCTCGTTTTCTAGTCGTTTAATTTTCTATCAGTGAGAGTGCGCCTACAGCTCTCGATGGCCAAGCCTGAAACCTTTCCGAGCGTGGAAAGAAGAAGTGGGGAGCAGAAATGATCAAGAATTTCACGAAACGGCTTTTGTCGTTGACGCTATCCCTCGTGGTGATATTTGGCGCAGTGCCACTGGACGCCCAGCAGACGGGGTATTCGGGGCAGGGCACACCTTTGACGGCGGCAGAATTGGAAGCATTGGTGGCGCCCATCGCGCTTTATCCGGACGCGCTGGTAGCGCAGGTTCTTTCTGCGGCGACATTTCCAGACCAAGTTGCCTACGCGGAGAACTGGATTCAGATGAACCCGGAACTTACCGGCCAAACCTTAATGACAGCCGTAAATGCGCAAAGTTGGGATCCCAGTGTGAAGGCACTCACACAATTTCCCTCCGTGCTAGCCAACATGTCAAAGAATCTCAGCTGGACTTCGTCACTGGGGGAGGCATATGGCACGCAAGCCGCCGATGTGATGACGGCCGTCCAAGCACTGCGTGCGAAAGCGTACGCCTCTGGCAATTTGGTTTCGGGATCGCAACTATCCGTCGTGCAGCAGTCGCCGCAAGTCATTGTGATTCAGCCTGTGAATCCGGCGGTGGTGTACGTCCCCGTGTACAACCCAGCGGTGGTTTACGGCTATCCCTATGTGGTTCCCGCCTACGTTCCGCCTCCGGCTTCCGTTGCGGCGACTGCGGTGGTCGCGTTTGGAGTTGGCATAGCAGTCGGCGCGATGATGAGCAATGGTTGTTGCGCCTGGGGATATAGCAGCTGGAATTGCGGCTGGCACGGCACCACCGCCGTTGTCTATCACGGCGGAGCGTACTACGGAAACAGCGCCTGGCATGGCGGCTACTATGGTTCCAGTGCCTCTGCCTATGGCGCCTACGGCTCCGCGCACGTAAGCAGTGGCTACAACCCATCCACAGGAACGTACGCACGTGGCGGCACAGTCTCAAACGGCTACGGCAGCGTAAGTGCCGGTCAAGCGTACAACCCAAGGACCGGGGCCTCTGCCTCGACGGTGCAAGGGTCCAATGCGTATGGCAGCTATGGGGCCTCGACGGCTTCGAAGAACGGCACCACTGTCGACAGCCAGCATCAAACGAACGCGAATGGAACCACCGGACAGATGCACTCTTCGAACGGCGGCTCGGCTTATGCCGCGTCAGGAAAGTACGGCAACAGCGCCGCAGTTGGTCAGACCTCCAACGGCGACAAGTATGCCTCAGCAAACGGCAACACCTACAAGAACACCGGCAGCGGCTGGTCTAACACGAATGGAAGTTCTAATACTGCCAAGGGTTATGGAAGTCAGGACAAGAGCAGCTCATCGGCCTTCGGCGGAAGCGGGGGCGGAGGCTGGGGATCCAGGTCGGAAAGCGCGCGCGGTTCGTACAGCAGGGGCGGCGGCGGTGGCTGGGGTGGACGAAGGTAAATAAAACGGTGCAGTCATGATGCGAAATCAGATTTGTAAACGGTATTTGTGAAATTTCTTGCAGTCGATGATTTGGAGGAATGGCATGTCGCGCGTAATTCGCAGAATTTCCATCACTACTCGGTTTCTACTCTTGGCGTTCATTATCCCGCTTGCCTCCTGCGGCAAGTCCGATAAGCCTTCAACGAAGGTATTTGCTTCGCCAGATGAAGCGGGACAGGGGCTGCTGGATGCGGCAAAGTCAGGAGATCAAAACGCGATTCTGGCAATTTTTGGGCCGGGATCGAAAGAGATCATCTCTTCTGGCAATGCCGCGGAGGACAAAGCCACGGTCGACAAATTCGTAGCCGCCTATGACGTGATGCACCGCTGGCGAAAGATGCCTGATGAAGGGCAAATCCTGATTATCGGAGCAGATAATTTTGCCTTCCCGATCCCGCTCAAGAAAAATGCCGCTGGCGAGTGGTTCTTCGACACGGCGGCCGGAAAAGATGAGATTTTGTCGCGCCGAATTGGCCGGAATGAACTGGCCGTTATTGACATTTGTGGAGCGCTGGCCGACGCTCAGGCCGAATATTCCGCAAATCGTCTCGCTGACGGACATACCAGCCAGTACGCTGTGAAGTTCATAAGTGACACAGGGAAGAAGAACGGTTTGTACTGGGACTCGCCAGAGGGTCAGCCGAAGAGTCCGCTCGGTCCGCTGGTAGCCTTTGCAACCACTGAAGGATATAACGCAAAGGCTGACGCCCACACGCCCTTCCATGGCTACTATTTCCATATGCTGACCGGGCAAGGCAGTCAGGCGCCCGGCGGTGCGAAGGACTACGTCGTTGATGGGAAGATGGTCGGTGGATACGCTTTCGTCGCCTACCCGGCCGAATACGGCAATTCAGGGATAATGACATTCATCATTAGTCAGGATGGCATTTTGCTTCAGAAAGACCTGGGGAAGACGACTGCAGAAACAGCCGCCGCAATGACCAAATTCGATCCAGATCCCAGTTGGACCGTGGCCAGGTAACGAATGTAATGGAATAAGCTCCCGAACGGTACGATTGAGCGGGCATGTCTGAAAAACATGTTCGCAACCGTAACGGCTGTTGCTAACCTCTTCAAACAGTTTCCGCCCGGCTGTCAGCCACTAGAGGAAGAGTTCGACTCAGGATAGACGAGTTCTAGTGAGTCGCAGTTGTGCAATCGCGTTCGGAGATTCTCACTTGTGCGGCTAGACTTCCTGCCAAACTGCATTCCGGCTTTGACAGATTCAAACCTGAAGTTAAAGTCAGCCAGGATTCTGCGAAGCGCCGTGTTCGCGCTCCCGGCGCTCTTGCAGCGCCGTCATCCGTGCTTTTAGGACATCGATGTCCGCCTGCATCTCGTTAATTACTTGCTGCTGGGATTCGAGCTTGGCTTTGCCAGTCTGAAGGTCTGTGTAATTCGGGTTGGAATAAACTGTGTCCTGGTTGAGCGCAAAATCGCGTTGCTGCCACTTCAATTGATCTTCCGCCTTGTCGATCTGTTCTTTCAGTTTTTTGATCTCTTCGTCTTGAGCAGCTGCCTCTTCCGATTCTTTGCTCTTGGGCTGAGAGTCTTCTTTGGTGGATGCTGCAGACTGGTCGGCACTGTCGGCGGTCGCGGCCACCGTGCTGGGCGCTGCAGTGCTTGAATCAGACGGAGCGCCAAAATTGTAACCTTCTTGACTGGGCTTATAGTATTCGAGGTCCAGATCTTCGTTGCTAATTATCTTGGATTGTTTTGCTGCACTTTTCTTCTGCTCGCGGCTGCGCCGAGCGGCATCGGCGACCGATTGCTCTTGTTGCGCCTGCAATCCCTGAGGATGCGCCTTCGCTGCAGAAGGAAACGTCGAGGACACGGACAAAACCACGCACGCAGGCAGAATCACACATATGGTCGAAAGTCTGTTTCGCATATGTTGGCTCCCACAAAAGAGTTACTGAGCAGAATTCTGTGTCTTCATCAGGCGGGCGTAAATTGTCAAAACTAGCAGTGCGTTGTAGTGATCCAAGGAGCCGCTGTCTTGAGCGCAGCGAATCCAATTGAGCTGTTATGGCCGGCCCACATTCGGGGCCTTTATGCCGGCTATTTCGGAGGCTTCGGCGGACAGTGGGCATCGTAGGCCGTCTGCATCTGCCTTAGCTTGAGCACGCCATAGGCGACGGTAAGCGCCATCATCACAACGAGGGCCGCGCCGAACCTCTTTTCGAGGCTGTAGACGCCCTCGCGATAAGACACATAGCTGGCCATGATTAGGCAGAGAACGAGGATATTAATAATCCAGTTCACCGACTTCCGCAGGACGAAGTGCATTGTGCCGAAGCCTGCTAGCTGGTAGAGCATGAAGGGAAGAATGGCTACCGCCGGAAGCAGTTCGGAGGCACCCAGGACGACGTCGACTGCTCCCGGCGCCTTGGAGTGCAACAGCGAACTATGCGCCAGTTCATGGAAAAGGGCCGGGACCGCACAAAGGAATGGCACGACCCCGAGCAACTCGATTACCAGCGATCCACACCAGGTGCCGATCTTCGAAGATTCGTCTGCGCCCGCGTCCGTGGACTGCGTGCCGATGAAGAGTCCACCCACGATGGCAGCCGCGCTCGACAGCATAAGCAGCTCCACTGTGATGCCGAAGCTTGCCGGTTCGCCCGTCTTAATCAGTAGAAGGCCCATGAAACCGGGGGTGTAAAACATCACGCGAACCAGTCGTGCCCAAACCCGGGCGTCGCGTTCGGGCGGCAGGACTGGAAGCGGGAGCCCATCGGTCCCAATGGTTGGTCTAGCTTTCGACATTCGGGTTTCCTATTCGTGCGATAGATTTATATGTAAGACATTCACGCCAGGATTTCCGCCGAGCACTATGCTCGGCGAGGCAGCATTTGGTCTACATCGACTCCGCTAGGCCCTTGTTCACAAGGACCTTCACGTCCACGCGGCGGTTCAGGGCGCGCCCCTGGGAATCGGAGTTTTCGGCGGCTGGATGGGTTGCACCGTAACCGGCCGGCACAAGGATACGCCGCATGGGCACGTTACCGTTCTCGCGGAGATACTTGGTGACGGCGGCTGCGCGTTCCTCGCTGAGCTTTTGGTTGAGCTGCTTCGATCCGGAAGTAGACGCGTAACCAGCGATCTCGATCATGTATCCAGAGAGAGACTGCGTGGCGGCGACAAGGGTCAAGAGATCCGTTTTGGCAGCGTCGTCCAAGGTCGCATTGTCAGAGGCGAAATAGATTCCGGATTCGGCAACCACCTTATAGTCGTCCAGGTCCGATACGCGCTTGTTGACGAGAAGGACGGCTGCGGCGTCCATCTGTGCCGCCGTGCCTGCAGCCTGCGCATTCGTATCGGCTGTATTCGCAGAGCTCTGTGCTGTGTTGGCAGAGCTTTGGGCGGCCTGGGCCTGCTGCACTCCCTGATTCGCAGTAGATTGGGCGTTCGAGGCTGCTTTTTGGTTTGCCAGGATTTGTTGCTCTTCGGCTACTTCAACCGCAAATTCATCTGGGGTAAAGCTTATCTTGCTGGCTTCGAGTTGCCCGTTGGCATTGCCAACGCCTTCAGCTTCGATCGTTAAGCCTGGCACCATGGCGGTAACATCCATCTCCGAGTGACGGAAGAACTCGACTTTGCCTTTGTTGCGCTGGATCTTGGTACCGTCGATGAGGCTCACGATGACCACTGTGCCCGTCTTTTGTTCTTTGACTTTGATCAAGTCCCCGTTGCGGGAGACGATGCTTCCCTTGACCTTGGCCTTCTGCCCACTCGCGATTTGAGGCGGATTTGGCGCCGCGGTCACTACCAGGCACGCGCCCATCATGAGGCACAGCACGGCCCACAACGCCGACATCTTCGATTTCTGATTTCTGAGAAACATTTGAATCCTCCATTAAATTATTTATCTTCGCTGACGACTCAAGTGCGAATTCCGATTTTTGGCAACCACAGGTTAGTCGGTGGTCGTACAACGATGCCACTGTCAGAAATGACAGAAATACGAACTTTTTTGAAATATTGTTGCGCAGGCTTAGCGCGTTTACTTGCCGCTTGCCTGAAAGTGTGGCGGATCAAATCAGCCCGGGATGCTGTGGATCGCCGCATGCCTGTCATTTCTGACAATGGTACCCGGTGGCCTTAGATGAAAGCCTCGTAGAAGCGATAAAGCACAATCACGCGCGAGAGTGAGGAGGCAGTCGCCTCCGACTATGAGGACTATATGAGGATGCGAATGCCGAGAGCCAGAAGCTGTTCATCGCGTAACAAAGCAGCTGCAGCCCTCTCTATGTTTGTATTAGTTCTGATCCTTGCGCCGTTGGCGATGGCGAGAATGAATTTCGATTTTGATCCCAACCTGGATTTCTCGAGTTTCAAAACATTTGCTTACATCGGTGGCGTGAATTCGCTGGAGTTTCGGCAGCTGGATCCCCATCTGATCAGCAACCAGGTCCATGCAGGAGTATCAAAGGCGATGACCCAGCGCGGCCTAAAGGAAGTAAAGCCAGATCAGCAGCCGGACCTCGTCGTGCGCTATATGGCCAACAGCCAATCCAAGCTGGTCTCTGCGGCGGTAGGGGATTGGGTGCAATTTGGACCGTACATAGGCGATTATTGGGCCTACACCTACGACCTGATGTCCGCTGAAACGAGCTTGGATGCATCTCTCATCATCGATCTGATCGATTTGAAGCGAAAAGACCTGGCGTGGCGCTTATACTTGGACCAGAAAATCACCGATGACGATACCATTTGGCCGAAAGTGCTGGGGCAAATTTCCAAAGGCTTCGAGAGTTACCCGCCGACCCAAAAGCAAATAGCCGAGAAACGCAAGGAGCGGGCCGAGCACCCTCCCAAGCCTCCGGCACAGTGAGCGTGAGAGTTCCCGGTCGACCTGGATAGACTTGCCGACTGTTAAATCTGACAGTAGAACGCCGCCCCAAAGAGCACTACCTTTCCGATGAGCAAATGACTCTGCAGCGGCTGGTGTGCTCTTGGGCCATTACAAGGAGACCACGTGTCACGTTCCCTCATCGTAATGCCAGACGACTCGGCTAAGCCGATCCTGGATGCCATCAATGGCGCGACCAAGTCGTTGCGCGTCAAAATGTTTCTTTTCTCGGATCCATCCATTCTAAAGGCGGTGCTTGACGCTCAGAAACGCGGCGTAAATGTCAGGGTGATGCTGAATCCCGCCCGGCGTGACGGCGAATCGGAAAACAAAGATACGCACAAAACGCTTGCAGCTGCGGGCGTCAAGGTCCTCGACAGCAATCCTGAGTACGACGTCACTCACGAGAAGTCGATGGTCGTTGATGATACGACCGCCTACGTGAAGTCCCTAAATTGGGAGACGAAGAACATCACCGAAACACGCGATTACGCCATCGTTACTTCCCATGCTCACGAAGTCGCCGAAGTTATCGCATGCTTCGAAGCCGACTGGCATCGAAAGCCCTTCCGGGGAGACGAGAAGTCCCATCTAATCTGGTGTTGCGGCAACGGCCGAGAACGAATCGCAAAGTTCATCGATGAAGCGAAGGATTCCATTTTTCTGCAGAACGAGCGCTATCAGGATGCTGTCATCATCGAGAGGCTGGTCCGTGCGGCGCGCCGCGGAGTAAAAGTTCACATTATGGCCCGCCCTCCTCATAAGCTTAAGAAGGAAAAGTTGGTGGAAGCGGTCGGCGGCATGCGAATCATGGAAGATGTGGGCATTAAGATTCACAAATTGAAGCACCTTAAACTGCACGCCAAGATGCTCCTTGCCGACCATTCCCGAGCCATCGTGGGCTCGATCAATTTAGCGCCTGGAAGCTTTGATAGCCGCCGAGAACTGGCCATCGAGGTGGACGACAAAGATGTGGTCAAACGGCTCACGAAAATTGCGCACCACGATTGGAAGCACTCCCACCCACTCGATCTGACGGACGAAGGCCTTCTCGGTGAAATGAAGAAACACAAAATGAAAGGTGTGGAAGAACTGGCGTTGTCGAGCAATGGCAAGAAGCCCAAAAAGAAAAAGAAGTAATAAGTCGGTGCTATCGATTCGTGTTTCGGCCAAAAAGCGAACTACAAAGCAGCGCCTCAGGTAGCAGGGCGTCTGTCTAGGCGCGCGGGAAGGTGATGATCCAGAACGCGCTGATGATCAATAGAACGAAGGCGACGCCAAGCATAACAATTCGCGGCCCACGCATTTCGAATCGTTGGCCCAGGGCCGTCAGCAGAAGTACCGTCGCTAAGAACACACCTACCTTCACATAGTGATCGCCGGTTTCCCTCGTGTTTACGCCTTTCTCGAAATAATCCTTCGCATCCGCGGCAAGCTTCTTGGACTCATCAGCATTCGTACTTTTGTACTCCGGCATGAAGATGGGCCCCGACGGAGCGGAGGCGTTATGAAGCGGATCGAGCTTCTGCCAGGCTAGGAATGCCACGGTGTATTCAGGTCGAAATCGACGCTCGTACTCTGCGATGAGGTTTTTGTTGCCGGCACTCTCAGCTGCGATCCAACCATTAAAAGTCACGATGTCATATAGCCGATCCTGGCCCGCCAGTGTCGCCCTTTCCTGTGCTCTCATGTTCGTGCTAGCCGCAAGGGAATAGTTCTGATTGGAGACGGCGTCCCACTTGGTCGCTTGATAGCCGCTCCAGGCAGTGGCCACGGCCACAATCGCAAGTACACTTGCTTCAGCGATCTCGATCCACGGGGATTGGCGGTGACTCCCCGACCCATGACGATGAGCCTGCTCGTTAATTTTGTGTGCGATCTCGACGTTCGAGCTCTGCTCCGGCATCGTGCTGCCTCTCACTATTTCGTCATGAATTGAAAGCAAAAGTATTTTTAGGCTATTGAGCCGAGGTTTTCACCTCTGGTCATCCGTTACTACTGTAAGAAATGACAGACTACAGGAGCTTCGAACGCCAGGCCTACGAAGGTGGAACTGGAGTATTTCACATGTGCAAATTTCGCAGTCCGAGGGAATGGGAACGGCACAAGTCGCCGACGGCGCGTCGGCGTGATGTTAAGCCACCTAAGATGGAGGCCATGACGAGGACAATTAATTGGAAAAAGCTGATTGTGACCTGTTCAAAACGCGTATCGCACCGACAGCGTGACCGTATTGCCCCGGAAATTTCTCGGGGCTAACAGGTCCTGATACGATCCGTTGGAATCCTCGTGGTATCCGTAATAATTCCATAAAGCTTTTCCTGTCCAGTTTTTCGTGAAATGGTAGGCAATCGAACCATACGGCTCATACCACGTCGAATTCAGCGCGCCAGTTGGCAATGTGGGAATGGTACTCAGCGGATTCAGATTGACCTCTGATCCAGCCGCCGATGAGATGTTGGCACCCAAATCCAAATAGAGGCGGTTCATGGGAGTCCACTGAAAATCGATGAAGCCCGTGTTCACGTTGCTGGTATAAGGGGCGAATTCTTGAAAAAGTTTGGGAATTCCAGGGCAGGCTGGCAAACCCGGCTGGGCGGTGCTACTTGTGAAACAGAGATAAATCTGAGAGTAGATATTGTTATAGTTATATCCGAGCTGTGTTGAGAATTTTTCCGTGGGCGTCAAGGACATAGATACGCCGGCGTTCTGGTTGCGCTCCGCCCCGTTCACAGTAGTCTCAGAGTTTTGGCCGTACGAACCATTAAAATACCCGCTGAGATTCAGCCAGGCGGCCGCTTTGTATTTTGCATGAATCCGGAACTGTTGCGATTCTAGCGGGCTGACTCGTGTAAAGGTGTTATCGGCGCTGATGATGTCCGCGTCGAAATTTAGGCTGAACTTAGGGGAAGGCTTGAACCAAAAGCCAAACACAGCCGAGTTGTAGTTGATATCAGTCACGCCCGGGAGCCCGAAAGGTTGAATGGGCGCCTGGTAGGAAACCGATCCGTCGGCATTCAATGTGCAACCGCCCGGTAGCGCACCGTTGGTCAGCGCGCAGTTGCCGCGTTCTGCGGTACCAGGAAAATAAACTGCGTTTTGGGTGTTGTAGAAATTGTCCGCGATCACCCGGTGCTCGTATCGGTACCCAAAATATGCCCCGACTTTTCGCGTGATCTGCAGCCGTACTTCAATCAAGTTGCGCGTGATCTGCTGCTTTAGAAAATTGCTGTCCAGGTTTACCAGAATGTCCGCATCAGAACTGGTATTGTGAGTTGGCGTGCCAGATGCGGCATTGATTGGCGGGGCACAAGTCGCCGGCAGTGGCGCGGTGGAAGTAAAGAAGTTTGGTGCGACGAGGAGCGTGTTGCTGAAAAAGGAGCAGTTTGAGGCTGTAAACTGCGCCGGTTCCTGCCAATTATCGTAGTGAAATTCATCCACAAGGCTGAACATCGATGTGATCTGCCAAGTAGCTCCAAGATCCGAATAAGAAGTGACATGCCTGCCCTGCGTTGGTCCGAACTGCTCGAAATTCGAAAGAAGACTCTTGCTTTCCAAGCCTACAAAACCTTGATTGTAGTTATTTACATTCATGTCGCCCCCGGTGTAACTGAACTTGCCGGTGAGCTGCAAAGCGGAGATGGGATTGGATTGAAAACTGATCTGCTCTGTGGGTGCATTCAACCGCGTCTGCGAGTGGGAGTGATAGCTGTAGTACGCGTTGCAGTTGGAACTGACCAGGCCATTAGGTTGAAAGGCAGGGCTGCAGGGCGCGCTATTCCAGGAAACTCCCAGGTCGACCGGCGGAAATCCTGTGCCGACGCTGAACTGCTGATTCTGGTCTGTTACTCCAGGATCGGTTTTGTAGTAACTCCAGATTTGGTCATAACTGATATTGGTGTGTGGGAGGAAACGGAAGTCCACGCCAAGGCGGAATTGCGACAGCGTCGCGGAAACATTCTGAAAGAGGAACTGCTCCGTGCCCTGGTGGATTGTGGTGAACGCCGGCCCATTATTTGTGTTGAGGTCGTAGCCGGCGCGGAAACGGATTTTAGATTGGGGCAGAAAAATTACATTGTAGTTCTGCATGTTCCGTCGTGTGTCGAAGTAGTGAGGCGACATTGCAATTACCGGAGTCCCGACTACATTCGCTGGGGCATTCACGACAGGGTTAAAGTTAAGCGGTGCATTGGCGACAGGAGTCGCCGGATTAAAGGGATTCGCGAGTAGCGAATAATCCCACAGATTCTCGTCGCGCCGAAACATCCCGTTAAACGAGTACCACTTGTTTTTGCTGACCCGAAGCACACTGACAACGTTTGGGTCACCCTCGTAGCCGGAATTGGTGAAAAAGAAACGGTCAAAAAACGTCCCGTGATTGTCTAGAGAGCGCATCTCCATCGTGAAATTCAGGAGTCGCGGGCCTTGCTGAAGGTTGACCATCGTATTGTAAGTTTGCAAGTTGCCCGAGATATCCGTAAATCGATAGCCAAATTCGATGGCCTGCTTGATATTGTAATTGCCTTGATCGACTCCCAATTGTTCGTCTGTTTGTTGCGCCCGGGATGTCAGCGCGAACGGGCCGCTCAGAATCAGTACAGCCAGCACAATACGTGAAAATCCAGCAGCGCCAAATTCAAGTTTCCTCTGGAAGTGTGCGCTCTTCATCGTATTTCTCCAGCTCACGGCGTGAAGAACACGTTACTTGTGTTCGATCCATGTATGGCAACGTGGCACAACGTGCAGGACTGATATTTTGTGGATTGATTATGAAAACTCGGTGTTCCGGGAGGGCCGTCTGAGTCTGCAGGCAGTGAGTGGCATCCGAGGCACAATAGATTGACCTGGTTTTGCTGCAGCAGGCGCTGATTCGTCGAGCCGTGCGGTGTGTGACAAGTGACGCAGCCCTCGAGCAATGCCTCGTGATGGTAGACGAACGGCCCTTGTTTTTCGGTGTGGCAGTTAAGACAGACCGCGTCACCGGATGCGTTGGTCCGCAGCTGTTTCGGCTGGAAGCCGCCATGTGGATTGTGGCAATCGTTGCATTGCATCAGTCCTTCATTTACACGATGGTGGAATGGCCGCGCGAACTGTACCCGTACATCCTGGTGGCAGCCGTAGCACAATTGCGGCGTCTTTTGTTTCAACAGGAATTGGCTTTCCTTGGCTTGGTGTGGAGAATGGCAATCAATGCACGCGACGCCGTTGGCCAGGTGCATTGAGCGGTCATAGTTGCCATGCTCTTCGGTGTACTGGTGGCAGCGCAGGCATCGGGCGCTAGTCTGCTGCGGTGTGGCGTCCTTAAAGGTGAAGATTTTGGACTTGTCACCTCCGCCGTCCACGTGCTCTTTACCGGGGCCATGACAGGACTCGCAGCCTTGCCACTCCACCCCTTTGTGCGCGTCAAGCTTCCCGTCCATGGTGGTTGCGAAATGGGCCGTAGTGGCGAAATGCGTATAGATCTCGTCGTGGCAGCCCTTGCAGGTGTCGGATCCCACGTAGAGACTCGAATCCGTTGGCGCAACATATGCTTTGGTCTGGTCAGAGGACTTGGTCTGTTGTTTGGTCTGGTTAGAAGGCTTGGTCTGGTCAGGAGGTTTGGTCTCTTGCGCGGCATTCTTTTGGCCGCCAGACTGGGCAAAAGGAACCACCAACGTCGGAATCAAGACTGCCAAAAGATATGAAATGGGGAGCCGCTGCCAAGCCTTCATAGAACCCCGCTGGCCATCAGTGGACAAATACCTGCGTCCAAGCGAATCAGGTTGCAGCACCCTCTCTCGAAGGGCATGACAACCGCGAGAACTAGACGCCTCGCGAACTCTGGGAAGCCGCCCACAAGCTGGTTAAGCCGACGCTTCAAGAGGGCGACGAGTTTTTGAAAAACTTCCCCACCTATGGAAATAGGCCAAAGACCTTCTGAACGCAACTAGGGGTTTCCCTAGTTGCCCTCGGGCGTGCTGGCGGTTTAGCCTTCCGCGGCATCTAGTCATCGGATGACCAACCGTTCGGTGAATAGTGCGCGTACGCGAAATAAATAAGTGTCCCTTTTTGTACAGCGTCATTCTTTTGGAAGGCTATGGTAGCCAATGAAAGGATTTCATTACAGTTTGATGAACCCCGGAGCAGGCATTGGATCCCAACAAAAAAGAAGAACCTGGAATTAATGGACAGATTGGAACCACCGGTGGCGAGTCATCAAAGACTCTGACAGGGGTTACACGCCGAGAGTGGTTCAGGACAGCTGCTCGTGGTTGTGCCGGGCTGGCGCTAAGTGGCTTTGTTGATGTGGCGGCTGTGCGAGCTAGCACCCAGAAGTTGAAGCTTTCCGACATAAACGAGTTCACTACCTCCTGCAATTTCTGCTCATGCGGATGTGGCATGGTGGCTTCGGTGCGCGATGGCAAGCTGATCACCATGGAAGGCGACTTCGACCACATTGTGAATCGCGGATCCCTTTGTGTGAAGGGTATATCCATGTTCGCGACTCACGCCTCGCCTAGTCGGCTTACAAACCCGCGTTACCGTGCGCCGGGCAGCGACCACTGGGAGGACATCTCTTGGGACGACGCGATCGCGCGGGTCGCGCAGAAGATTCGGAAGACGCGCGACGCGACATGGATCTCCACCGAGAAAGTTGGCGACAAGGAGGTTCCGGTCAATCGGACGGATGCGATTGGTTTCCTGGGTGGCGCGCAGAACACGAATGAGGAGTGCTATCTCTTCCAGAAAGCTGCCCGGTTGCTCGGCCTCGCTTACGTCGAGCATCAGGCCAGACTTTGACACAGCCCCACGGTCCCCGGTCTGGGGGCCTCTTTCGGAAGAGGGGCGATGACCAACCACTGGATCGATCTCCAGAACTGCAAGACGATCCTGGTGGAAGGCAGCAACGTGGCCGAGAACCACCCCATGGCCTTCAAGTGGATCCGGAAGGCACAGGAGAACGGGGCGAAAATCATACACGTCGACCCGCGATTCACCCGAACATCAGCAGCGGCGGACGTGTACGCGCGCATCCGCCCCGGAACCGACGCGGCGTTCCAGAACACGATGATCAACCACATCCTCATCCACAAGCTGTACGACGAGGATTACGTCGTGACTCACACTAACGCCCTTTTCTTGGGTGATGAGGAGTTCCACTTCAAGGACGGTGTTTTCAGCGGTTTCGACGCGGAGAACCATAAGTACCACACGGAGACTTGGGGATATCAGCTCGATGCCAGGGGAAAACCCCGTGTTGCCAAGAGCCTCGATGACCCGCATTGCGTCTTCTCGCGCTTAAAGACCTTCGTCTCACGCTACACACCGGAGATGGGCGAGCAGATCACCGGCATTCCGGCCGCGCAGATCCAGCAAATCGCCGAGATGATGGCGAAGAACCGGCCGGGGTCTATCCTCTACGCGCTCGGGATGACCCAGCACACGACCGGTGTGCAGGGGATCCGGGCATTCACGATCCTGCAGCTTCTGCTCGGCAACATTGGCAAGCCGGGCGGAGGCGTCGACGCGCTGCGCGGTGAGCCGAACGTGCAGGGCGCTTGCGACATGGCGGTGCTCTACAATTACATGCCGGGCTATCTCAACTCTGCGTCGAACGCCGAACCGACCATTTATGACTACGTGCGCAAAAACGGGATCGCCGACAGCCGGTACCTCGTCAACACGCTCAAAGCGTTCTTCGGTGAGGCGGCCACCGCCGAGAACGATTATGCCTATGCCTGGCTGCCCAAGCGGAACGCTTCTAAGGACTACGGAACCCTGCCGATGTTCGAGGATGCCCTCGCCGGAAAGCTGAAGCTCCTTTGGATCGTCGGCCAGAATCCCGCGGTCACCGTGCCCAACCTCAGGCTTACGTTCGATGCGATGGCGAATCTCGAGACGCTTGTGGTCCAGGAGATCTGGGAGACCGAAACGGCCGCGTTCTGGCGCAGGCCTGGAGTCGATCCGAAGTCCATCTCCACCGAGGTGATCCTGCTGCCCGCGGCGTTCTTCATGGAAAAGAACGGGACCATCAGCAACTCGGGCGGCATGGTGCAATGGCGCCACGCCGCCGTGAAGCCTCCGGGGCAGTCTAAGCCCGACGGCGAGATCGTGGACCTCGTCTTCCGCGCGGTGCGCGATCTGGTCAAGGACTCGAAGGAGCCAAGGGATGAAATCATCCGGAAAGCCTTCTGGACCTACACCACGGCCGAGGATGTCCTGCGCGAGATCAACGGGTACGCCCTGCGCGACAACCCGGAGACCGGCCTCAAAGCGGGCGATCTTGTCCGCAAGGTTAGCGATCTACGATCTGATGGTTCTACGTCGTCCGGCGCGTGGATCTACGCGGGAGTCTTCGCCAATGGCGAGAACCTCTCGAAGCGCCGCGACTCGCAAACGGATCCCGGAGGCCTCGGTCTTTATCCCGGGTTCGGGTGGACTTGGCCCAACAACATGCGCATCCTCTACAACCGGGCGTCGTGCGACCGGAACGGCAAACCTTATCCTGGCTCGAAAGCAATCGTCTGGTGGGACGAGAAGGCTAAGCGCTGGACGGGATACGACGTACCGGACGTCCCCGTCTTGACGGACGGTCCCGCCACGCCGAACGGCCAGCGGGCTTTCCACTTGGGCGCGGAGGGCGTCGGGCGCCTGTTCGCAGCCGTCTACTCAGACCCGGACGAGAAGCATCCAGGGTACCCGCGCGACGTGGCCTACGTCCCGAAGGACGGTCCACTGCCGGAGATGTACGAGCCCGTCGAAAGCCCGGTGGAAAACATCCTTCACCCTCGTGTGAAGAGCAACCCGATGCTCAAGTATCCGCGCGTCGCGTCCCATCAACCGATCGGCACCGTTGACAAGTTCCCCTACGTACTGATGACGTCCACGGTCGCCGAACACTGGTGCGCCGGCTCGACGACGCGGAATATTCCATGGCTCAACGAGCTCATCCCCGAACCGGTGCTGGAGATGCCGATCGTCCTTGCCCAGAAGCTCGGGGTGAAATCGGGTGACTGGGTGCGGGTCTCGTCGGCGCGCGGAGAGCTTGAGGTCAAGGCCCTCGTCACGCCCCGTATGAAGGAGCTGAAAATCGGCGACCACCAGGTCACCGTCGTCTGGATGCCGTACAACTGGGGATACCAGGGACTGTCGACCGGCCCGAGCGTCAACCACATCACGATCGATGCCTCAGATCCCGGAGCGGGAACGCAGGAGACCAAGGCGTGCCTCGTTAACGTGGTACGGGCTGGCCGCCCGGCCACGCGAAGATCCGAATCCGTGGGGAGACACGCATGACGAACGCCCCTGCTGCAGGCCCGATAAGGTCGACGCTAATCGACATTACCAACTGCATCGGCTGCCGCGCGTGCCAGGTAGCATGCAAGCAGTGGAACGAACGCGAAGGCGAGCAGACCGAGTTTGAGGCCGAACTGGGCTTCCAAAATCCGGCGACGCTCAGCGCAAAGACGTACACGCTCATCGCATTCCACGAAATGGAGAACCCGCAGAAGCCAGGAGGCCTCGAGTCTGCCTTCGTGATGCAGCGGTGCCTCCATTGTCTCGAGCCGGCATGCGCATCTGCTTGCCCGACGACGGCGCTCTACCGGCAGGCCGACGGTCCGGTGACGTACGACGCTGACAAGTGCATCGGCTGCCGCTACTGCATGCTGGCCTGTCCTTGGGACGTGCCGACCGCGGAATGGAACACACTCGCCCCGAAGATCTCGAAGTGCACGCATTGCGCCGACCGCGCGGATCAGCCAGTGCCGATCGCGTTCAACGGGAAGCCGCTGTCCGGCGAGGTAGGGAAGCTATTCACCGAAACCATCGCTACTCCCGCTTGCGTCAAGGCCTGCCCAGCCGACGCCCTTCGCTACGGAACCCGGGACGAGATGCTGGCGCTGGCACACAAGCGGATCTCCGACCGGCCTGACAAATACGTCGACCACATCTATGGAGAGAAGGAGCTGGGTGGGACGAGCGTGGTATACCTGTCGGCTGTGCCGTTCGAGAAACTCGGCTTCCCAACGTACGGGGAGAAGCCCTTTCCGGCCTTCACCGCGACGGCGCTCGGTGCCGTTCCCCCCGCCGTGATAACCGTCGGCGCCCTCCTCGGTGCCTTGTACGCCTTTTTCCGGAAGAGGACTCAGGCCCTGGCAGACGGATCGGCAGCGTCGAAGCATTCCGCCGAGCACGGCCACGTAGAATTCGAGCCTCTCAGAAACAAGCTCTTGACCCCTTTCAACTGGGTCCTCCTCCTGCTCATGGCTTTCGGCGGCGTCTCATTGGTCGCGCGCTTCGCCCTCGGGCTCGGTGGTAGCACTCACTTGTCCGATACCTACCCGTGGGGCTTGTGGATCCTCTTCGACCTCGTGTGGATTGCGGTTGCAGCGGGCGCGTTTGCGATGGCCGGCATCATCTATGTCTTCCAACGAAAAGACCTCTACGGGCTGGGGCGCACAGCCGTCCTAATGGGCCTCCTGAGCTACTCCTTTGTGATGGTCACTCTCCTCGCCGACCTCGGCCTTCCCTGGCAATCCTACCAACTTGGCTTGCAGTCTCCCGACCACTCGGCCATGTTCGAGGTCTCGTGGTGCGTCGGCCTCTACGTCACGATCCTCTTGCTCGAGTTCCTTCCGGTTCCCCTCGAACGCTGGGGATTCCAGCGAGCCGTGGCGGTCTGGCGACAATGGAACGGCGTCTACGTGGCGGCAGCGGTGACGATCTTCGTTTATCTTCTTTCGCGCAACCTCCTCTACGCCCTCGCGACGGCCGTAATCTTCGGCGCGCTCGCCTGGGTATTCCGCGCGCGAGACGAGAGGGCCGAACCGATCATGCTCGCCATCGCCGCCGTCACGCTGTCGACCATGCACCAGAGCTCGCTCGGCTCCCTGTACCTGCTAATGCCGAATATGCTTGCCCCGCAGTGGTGGTCTCCCGTGATGCCCGTCTACTTCTTCCTGTCGTCGATCGTGGCCGGCACTGCGCTCGTGATCCTCATCGACATGTGGATTTCGAAGGGTTGGCGCCGCCCGCTCGAGATCACGCGGCTCGCATCCGTCGGACAGATCACGTTCTGGGCGCTCGTCGTCTACCTCGTGTTTCGCTTTGGAGACATGGCGCTCCGCAACCAGCTCTCTGGAGCCTTCGCCGGAAGGCTAGGTATAGCCTTTGCGGTCGAGATCCTCCTCGGCGGCGTGCTTCCGCTCATCCTGCTGGCCCGCTACTCGCTTCGCCAGCGTCCAGGCGTGCTCTTCTTCGCGGCCCTGCTCGCGGTCCTCGGCGTAACCTACAACCGCATGAACGTCGTTCTCTTCGCGATGACCTTTCGGGGCCGGATGCCTTGGCGCGCACCTGAGGCCTACGCGCCGTCGATCGTCGAGTGGGGAATTTCGGTTGGCCTGATCGCCGCGACAATCTTCCTCTTCGGCCTGGCGGCCCGTTTTATGCCGGTTCTCACCGGGCGGAGCCCAGCGAGGCACATTTGACGCGATGACTTCAGATCTTTGGCTGGAACAACATTCGTACTTCAGGCCGCTCGCCGACCTGTCCGCGCAAGTCGATCGCGCGGCGGCCGGAATCGACGTTCTCGACGCCCGCATTCCCGACTGGGAGGACTACCGCGCGGACTTTCTCGCCGGTGTGCCGCTGCTGCCCAGCACGGCCGCCGCCGTCGATCTCGAACCGGGCGGCCGAATGACGGAAGCCCTTCTCGAAAGACTGGCCTCAGGAACGTTGTCCGCGAGGTTCGATGAGGAGACCCGCGCTCTCGACGCGGAACTTCGGTGCGAGCCCCAGGTCTCGCGCCGCATCGCGGACTTTCTCCTGGGCGACGAGACGGTCACACACCAGTTTCCCGGCCTGTTGCGTTATCTAGCATGGACGGCGACAGCGCGGTTCCTTCGCCCCGTAGTGAACGCCTTCGACGGTTGGCGAGATGAGGAGCGGTGGCTTCGAAGCTATTGCCCGACGTGCGGATCGCTGCCCGCGATGGCACAGCTGGTCGGCGTCGACCCAGGGCGCAGGCGTCTACTCTCCTGCGGCTCCTGCGGCACGCGCTGGCGAACTCGCCGAATGGGGTGCCCGTTCTGCGAAAGTGCCAACGATCATCGACTCTCTGCCCTGGCAATCGAAGGAGAAAAATATCTGCGCATCGACTACTGCCAATCTTGCCATGCCTATCTCAAGACCTATGATGGGGAAGGGAACGAGACTTTCTTTCTGGCGGATTGGACTTCGCTTCACCTCGACGTAATCGCCTGCGATCGTGGATTGAAACGAATGGCTAACTCACTCTATGAATTATGACAATCTCACCTTCGGCTTTGGGCAGAGCGACGCCGCAGAAGCTAAGAAAAGGAGTATAAATAGGATGCGCATGTATCAGCTTGGCCAGCGATTCGCACATGACTACACTTTTTTTACGCAAGGTCTTTAACCCAGTAAGAATTCGAAGTTAATCTCACATGAAGGAGAAATAGGATGAACATCACGACGAAATATCGAATGGCCGGAGTATCAATCGCTTTATTCCTTGCAAGCGCATTTCTTCTAACCACGCACGCTAAGGCCGATGCAGCCGCAGCGCAAGCAACATATAAGGCGAAGTGTGCTGGTTGTCACGGCGCGGACGGGAAAGGTAAGGATGCTTTGAAGACTCAGGATTTTGCTTCGTCGGCAGTGCAAGGTATGAGCGATGCGGATCTCACTACAATTATTAACGATGGAAAAGGCAAGATGCCGGGCTATGCCAAGAGCCTGAAGCCGGATCAGGTTAAGGATTTGGTGGCTTACATTCGATCCTTTAAGAAATAATTCTGAACTCAGGCAGGCAGTGGCACGGCGTTTAACCCCATGCCTGGAAAGGGTGCGGACCGATGCTCCATGCAACATCTCTGATCTTAAGTCTGATCCTTTTTAGTGCGGCGGTAATAATTGTCCTTGTCGCTCGTCCGGCAATCATGGCTACCCGCGGCGGAAAGATACTCGCCTTTGTCGCCATGTTTTGTTTGCCTATTTTTTGCGGGCTGCTGGGTGTTTCCAGAGAAATGGGGCGTTCCAAAAGCACAGCTTTCTGTTTGTCCTGTCACACCATGGAAGACTATGGAAAAAGTCTTTATGTGGACGACCCTACCCATATTCCCGCATCTCATTTCCAAAATCATAGAGTTCCGCCCGATGAAGCCTGCTATTCCTGCCATACCAGCTACGCGATGTTTGGTGGGTTGAAAGTGAAATTGTACGGACTGAAACACGTTGCCATCTATTATCTCGGCACTCCGCCAGCGCCCGAAAACATCAAGCTCTACGAACCCTATAACAATCGAGAATGTCTGCATTGCCATCTCGGTGCAAAGTCCTTCGAGGAAGGCGCGACGCACAATGCCGACCCCGCTACCCTGCCGGCAATCAAATCCAATCAACTCTCCTGTATCTCAAGTGGCTGCCATGATGTAGCGCACGATCTGGCGCACTTGAAAGATGCTAAGTTTTGGAAAGCAGGTAAGTGATGCTGGGTCCCAATCATCTTGAGAAACTCCGCCAGCTTGCCGGGATCTTTATAGTGCTCGGCCTCGTGATTGAAGCACTGTGTTTGATTTGGTCTACGCCAATTGCATTCGTCATCTTTGTGGCGATCGGCGGTTTGTTCATGTTTCTAGGAATCGTACTCTTTCTGTACTCCCTTGTCTCCACTCACAAGGCCCCAGCCTAAGCAGATCAAGCTTTTGCGCCCGTAAGCGTGAGAGTTTACATCGATAGATTTTTCAATGTGAACAAAGTCGCGCAGTGGAAAGCGTGGCAAGCTCGTACCAGAACCCAAGTTGGATCCAAATTGGATTCTACTTAGGACCAAAGTGTGGTCGGTCACCAACGCGGCGGTGTCAAAGACAGTTCATTAAAAACCAAGAAGAAAATGGTCGGGGCGCCCGGATTTGAACCGGGGGCCTCCTGCGCCCAAGGTAAGCTCTAAAACGCTAAGTAGTTGTCTCGTCTATGTCTTTCGCGCATCTTATATCACGGCTTGTGGCTAGGTATTAGGCGGTTATTGTTCCCAAATTGTTCCCACGAA
>CAVSSD010000017.1:0-90349 GCA_963730495.1 uncultured Acidobacteriota bacterium
CTTCGCCACGGTGACGCTATGTAGTGCCGACGTTTTCGTGTAGTGGCGGACCTTCAGGTCCGTCCTCTTGGGAGTGGCAAAGGCGCCCGCGCCGCCACAAAGGTTTCTCACAAGTTTCTTGCTCGCTCACTGCGGAGGCGGGCAGGATAAGCCGGGGTCCCTCGGCCCCTCAGCGGAGTGCCCCGGCTCAATTTTTTCCCCCATGCACCACTGGTCGCATCTTCCCCGCCGCCATCTTCCCGAGCGCCCGCAGCCGCTCCTTCAACTCGCTGCTCTCCAACCGCCCCTCGCGATACAGCCACCGCAAAAAATCCTCCGCTCTCCGTTCGCCTTTCAGCGAATTGCATTCCGAGCAGCTCGAGACCAGGTTGCGATAGCCATTCCGTCCCCCCTGCGCGCACGGAATGATGTGATCGATGCACCGCATCGCCGCCGACACTCGCCGCAGGCAATAAAAGCAGTAGCCACCCTCGCGCGCATGGATCGCTTCCCGCCGCTCCCGCCTTTCCAGAAAGTCGGTCAACTCCAGACTCGCCGGGCCACGCAAACGCTCCGCCTTTCCCTCCGCAATTTTTCTCGCCCGCACACCGCGCACTTCCTCCGGCAAACGCACCTCAATCAAATGTCCCTTCTTGCTTCTTTCCGCCAGGAGCAGAGCGCCCTTGACCGCCAGCTGCCGCACCCCCTTGCGCACCGTCGACGTGCTGAGGCCTGAGCCTCGCGCGCACCAGTCAATCGAAAACAGCAGCCGCCGTTTCCCCTCCAACCGGCTATGCCGCAGCAAATGCGAATACACAACCCGCTCAATCACCGAAAGCCGCAGCCCCGGAATCAACAAATCCTCAAACTGCTTCCAAATCTGAATGCCATCCAACTTCTTGTTTGTCATATCCAATCCTCGGCAAATGTAGGGGCGCGATTCATCGCGCCCTCTCTGCGCTATAGAAAAATGCACGGAAATGTATGGTAATGAGGGAATTGCCCGAATGTAGCGGCGCGCTTTAGCGCGTCCCTGGTTTTGCTTTCGATTTTTCAGGAATCGTTGGGAATCGGACCACATGCGTGCAACGGGCGGTCGCCCCTAAAAAGAAAAAGCCCCGACCAAAGGCCGGGGCGCACTTTCTTCCACTCCAAAAATACCATACCTAGCCCAACTTCCGCAGTTACGTGAATAAAGTCTTTGGAATCAATGTGGGTACCAGAAAGTTTCCACTACATTTCTGTCCGTTCTAACGCTGTAGGCAGCCGCATACCGAGACGTTGCAACAGGATCCGTTGGTGCTCCGTCGGTTGACTGATGCAGCGCTTCCGTAGCTCCACACCGCTGCGCGTGGGCAACACCACATCGACCAAAGTAATCTCCGAGAGCTCTTCAAACACTTGCCGCGGCTCGTCACCGAGTCCCGCTTGGCGACAACTGGCTGCCAGCGTCTTCCACAACACGTAAGCCAGAAAACACACTAGGATGTGTGCGCCCACGCGATGCTCGCGGTGATGCCAGACCGGTCGGATCTGTAAGTCCGACTTGTGCACGCGAAAGGCGGCTTCCGCTTCCGTCAGTTGCACGTAGGCGCGCCACAACTCTTCCGGCGTCCAATCGGTCACATTACTGCGCAACAAGTAGCAGCCTTCACTTCGGCGCGCCCACTCGCGCCAACTATCCACCTTCGTCCAGCGTAGTTGCGCGAACCCCTGGGCATTTACCTCCACTTGCACATCGAACAGTCGCGCCGCACGTGTATTTCGTTCCAGGAGTCGTCCTACGCGCCGCTCCACGGCACCCGATTTCTGCCGACGTTGGTCGCAACTCGCGGCGATCTTGAGTAAACCTTCTTCGATACGCTTCTCGAAGCGTTCGTGCATAGCCTGTTCCTTGGCTTGGCGTTCCGCACTCCGACACAAGATAAATACTTCTTCTCCGTTCGGGGCCGGAACCAACCGTACCTCCAGCCCTTCATGCACTTGCTTCCAGTCTTCGCTCAGCAACTCGCGCTCAAACTTCCGCAAGGTGTTCTTTGCCGTACCCAGGATGTAGCGCCGTCCGCCGGCCCGTAAAAACTGCACATTCTTCTCGCTCGCCAGACCACGGTCCATCACCCAGACTCGTCCGGCCCGTCCGTAGAGCTCTTCCATGTGGGCAATGATCTCTTCCAGCGTGGTGGCATCGTTGCGATTGCCGGCGAACACCTCATAGCCCAACGGCATCCCGCAACGGCTCACCACCAACGCAATGTTCACCTGCTTGCAGTCCGGGCGATGATCCCGCGAATATCCCCGCTGCGCCTGCGGGTTGCCTTCTGCTTGTCCCTCGAAATATGTGCTGGTGATGTCGTAGAGCAGAAGGTCGTAATCTAGATCGAACAGTTCGCCAAGCTTCTCTTTCAGGAGTTTCTCGAGCGCTTTCTTCTGTGGCAGCAGCGTGTCCAGCGCTCGGTACAGACGATCTTCATTGACCTTCTCGTCCGGTACTCCCAGCAGGTCCGACAACGCGCTGGCCTCATAGAGGTGCTCGGCCAGGTGCAGTTCGCTGGAAGGTTCACACAGCCGGCTGAGAATCAAAATCATGGCCGTTGCCGACCAAGGAATTTCCTCGCGTCCGTTCGGTAGTCTCTCTTCCAGGAAGCGATCCAGTTCCAACCGACGCAGCAACGCTCTTCCCAGCCAAGGGCCACCAAATTTCCGGCTGCGTTCCACGCGCACGCGCTTCACATCGACTTCCACCCATTCTGGTTCCGTGGTGCTGAAGAGGCCTGTTTGATAACCAGGGCGCTTCTCGGCGCAGCGCTTCACTCCCAAACGGCCCTGCTCGTCCATGACTCCCAACCACGCTACGACGCGTTGCCGGGGACCTCGATCGGTTCGGTAACTCTCCACCAACGCCCAGTAGGCGTGACGTTTGCCGTCTTTGCGCCGATAGCAGCGTCGCAGATACATACCGCGATGCTACGAATCGCGGAGACAAAAGCAAGGGGGTTGGTCGTCACTACACGCACATTTCGAGCAAGCAACACTGGGATTCGTAACACTCGCACACAAACAAAAGCACTTTCCGCAGTGCCAAGCATGTGAATGTGCTCAAAATATTTTCAATTCGTTCGAAGCTGCGGAAGGTAGGCTAGTATTCACCAAGCAATAAATATAATTTCACGCTCGGTCCGTCTTCTATTGCCGTTTAAACACCAGCACGTCCGGCTCGCGTCGCCCCGGCACGTGCACGGGAATCGTGCCCGTCTCTCCCGCACTTCCTGCGAGCGCTCCCCACCTCGAACACTTTGGAATCGCGGATAAGGCAGGTTAGAATCGGTACCCATGAAAACCATTTTCCGTTCGCTGCTCACGTTCTTTTCCATTGCTGTTGCAACAGCCTTTGCCGTTTTTCTGATTTCTTCGTTTCCAGCGGCAACCGCTCGGACTTCCACCCACTCGGGCACCGGTTCGGGGCTCGACCGCGATATTCCTTCGGTCGATAGCGCGGAGCAGCAGGCGGTCCTGGCGCCTATAACGCAATTGTTTGATGGCATGGCGAAACGCGACGCCGCAACGATTAAGAAACCGTTGCTGAGCGGCGGCACCATGGTGCTGATGAGGGACGGCAAGCCGACTCAGATGACTTTTGAAGATTTTGCGAACCGGCTGGGAAAACCTGGCACCACGCAGATTCAGGAGCGAATTCATGATCCGCTAGTGCGGATCGACAACGATCTGGCGGTGGTGTGGGCTCCTTTCGAGTTTTTGGTGGACGGCAAGGTGGACCACTGTGGCACCGACTTGTTCAATGTTGTCCGTGCGGATGGTCAATGGGTCATTGCCAGCGTCGCAGATACAGGACGGAAAGATTGCGTTCGCAAGTAGACCGATCTTGATTTGGGCTTCCGGGTGGCACGGGCTTCAGCCTGCGCGGTTCCCGCCTCTTGCAGGGGCGATACATCGTGCCTGTCTTTTGCTCCTTCAGAAATCGCAGGGGAAAAACCGAGGGCAGAGACGGACAGTTTCCTAACGTCCGATGCCCGGTGCTCAAACTCAGCCGCAGTTTCACGCAAACTGATTCGGAAACGTCACGTCCGTCCCCATGTTTTCCACAGGTACTGCGTCATTTGAGGATACATACCAACGAATGTCTCGCGGATACGAGGCAATCCAAAGCGTCCTTCTCCATGAGTGGCTTCTCGTGAGCAGCCCTGTTTCCTAGTTCATTCACGGTCAGAATCTCGCGCCATGCTTCTGGGGGAGTAACCTTGCTTGCCGGACGGCAACTAACTCCAATCAGACCCCCAAGGTTGTACGGGCCATTTCCTAGTTCCTTGAGTAGGTCGGGCTGAACCTGCCTGACCCGTTTCTCAATGATTTCCTCAAGAATCGACCGACACATGACGGCACAGGCCGAATACAGCTCATAGAAGTAGCAGAGGCATGCTTCCTCCAAGTACTTCTCGGCTTCCGCCGTTGGTTTTTCCCTTGCGCTCATCTCGCTCATTTTGGCGGCTCTTTCTGCAGCCGGAAAAACCAGGTCGGTCAAGCGATCCGCAAAAGCCGCAGCCAGAAGACGATACCTACGGTCGTGATCGTCCGCCCGTCTGTAGACTTGACTCAATATGTCGCCAAGTAAGCCCCGAGACTGAATTGAGGTGGCATTCTTAAGGGCATCTTTTATCTCTTTGTTTAGCTTTTCAGTCTCTTGCTTGGCCAGCTTTCGAAGCACGATTATGAGATCGTCCTTGCCGCGGGATCCGACTTCTCTCCTTACCGTGTTTACGATTCCATTGCTGAACCGACTCTCGATCGCCTCCCAGTTGTCTTGCTCCACGAGGGTGCGCAAAGTTTCCCATGCGTTGACCTCCCCGTCCATTAGGTCGCCGAGGGACATCCCAAATTCAAATAGATCCATCGTTTCCGCTCCTATCTTGGGAAATCGGGGACAGACAGAACGTTTCCTACGCTGGATGACCCACGCACGAACTCAGCCACAGTTTTACGCAAAATGATTCGGAAACCTCCCGCCTGTTCCCATGTTTCCTATCTGGCTGTGGTTAGGGTGGTTTCCTCGTTAAGCGAACACTATGCGGGTCGTAGCGAACCAAAGAGCCGAGCCAAAACATGATCGAATAGCTGGTAAGTATTTGCGGAATACGATATTGGACCGTTCTTTGGATTGGCACCAAATAGCGCAGTCTTTGCTCCGATCCCATATGACTGATCACAGAAAAAGCTAGTATCTCATCAGCAAATGCTTTGTGAATGTCATCGACATTTGGCACGGGCTTAGCGGACGTGCTTTGAAACCTGCGTAAGTCTTTGGGGTTGGCTGAAAGGACCTCCGTGTATGCATTGCCCGTCACACTTATCTGACGGAGGAACTTGGGTGCAGATATTCTTGCTGCCCGAAACCGCCAACGTTCTGCAGAGAACGAGAGCCATGCTTCTTGGGCTTGTTTGTCGTACATGACGTTCGGACTCTCAAGCCCGAGTAGGTTAAGCCTATCGAACCCGCATGATCGGCCATATTCTGCTCCGATGTCTGGGCAGTAAGAAAATAATGTTTGTACGTGTAATCTTGTGTTCTGCGGGACCGGGCAAGCGACCTTCATCAACGAAGCCCACAGCGCCTGCCACATGCCGTTTTGTCGGATCGTGAGGTATTCAAGTTGGAATCGAACCAGCATTTTGGGATTGGGGCGCCAACTAATTCCGTGGGAATAGCACTCCGTTCTTTTGTGCAGCTTCGGCTTTTTAAATTCGCACAACGCCTTGGCAAGGTTGAGGAACGCGTAGTAGTAGAGCAAGGGGGCGGTATTAGGTTTTGCGTTCGCGGCTGCCTCGTAAAACTCATATGATTGCCCGATATACAATTTTACGCTTCGCGCGATGGTTTCTCGGACGCGCCTAAGAGTGTGACCATGAGCGCCCGCGGCGTAGGCGGCAGCTGCTTGCGAACACAAATGTCTGATGGATGACCAAACGATTGTCTCTGGCTCTCCAAGTGTCGTCTCCAAGTCGAAGGAAGGGTAGGAGTGAAACCCTTGAGGTTCACCGTCGCGAGGCTGGGGTAAAGGCATAAAAGATTCTCCTCACTTTCACGCTCTCGAGGCTGGAGCGGGTGGCCCGGACTCGAAATTTTGATGCGTGCGGTCATGAGGATCGCGGAGAGAATATCACTGCAGCACTCCTCGTGAAAGTATAGACGAGCGTAGGGCGGCTGGACGACCCTAGGGCGGGTGGCGCACCCTGAGGTTTTTCAGGCTGCGGATTTTGACTTACTTGGTGGGTGGAGCGGAGAATTCCGGCGGGGTGCCGCATCCTTCCGTTTTAAGGGTGCGGGTTTTGACTCTTCTTCTCTTCCTCGAGATCGAAGGCCCATGCGCGCGCAACCTAACGGCCTGCGCCAGCGCCTCTGGCACGGCCATTTACGGCCGCTTGCCCAAAATCTGCAGAGCCTCTCCGCGAACGAGAGACAACTGCTCGCTCAATTCCACCAGGGCTTCGAGTTCCTCTCGTTCCGATTGACCGAGAAGACCTTCGTTGTTGCGGTCCATGAGTTCCTGAAGGCGACGGTCTGCCTTCGATGGAAAACGGAGTTTTCCAACAGCTTCCACCCAGTTCAGAGGGGCCGCAATCGTCGCGCTCATGGCATCATCCTAGGATGGCAGAGCGCTCGCGTCAATGGCACCCGGGAGGGTGGAGCAGAGAATTCCAGCGCGGTGCCCCCTTCGGGTTTCAACGGCGCGGGTGTTGACTCTCTCCCACGCTTTTTCCTGAAAGCCAATACCTGTTTCGGCAGCACGCCGTCGACGCCGGTAGATGCGCCGGGATGCTCTCCTACAATGGAATTGGACCACTCCGATGCGCTGCCCCAAATGCCAATTCGATCATCCGTTGCAGACCACCGAGTGTCTGAAGTGCGGAATCGTTTTCTCGCGCTACCACGCGCCGCTGAAAAGCGCCGCGAACCAGGTTAATTCCGCCGCCGCGCTGGCCGTGTCCTCTCCTCCTGCGCTGGCCGAGCCTGCTACCGCTGCCAACGACGCCCATCGCGGAAGCGATGACCTAAGCAATGTCCGCGTCGATGCCCGGACCGAGTTGAAGTACCGCATCTTCGCGCTTCCGTTGGCCTTGCTTCTGGCGCGCCTCGTTGCGGGCACGCCTCTGCGCATGGCGGCAGCCATGCTTGCCATGGTGCTGCACGAAAGCGGGCACGCCATCACCGCGTGGCTCACCGGCCGCTGGGCCGTGCCGCTGCCTTGGGTCACCCCGCACGGCCAAGAACGTTCCTGGCTGATCGTTCTGCTGGTAACGGCCGTCATTGGCTTCGCCGGGTTTCTGGCGTGGAAGATGGAACGCCCGGGATGGCTTCTCGCCTCCGCTGCGCTGCTCGTCCTACAACTGGTCGCGTTGTCTTCGCCAGCGGAAGCCATGATCGTTTTCTTCGGCGATGGCGGCGCCCTGGTGCTGGCCACCATCCTGATGGCGACGTTTTACGCGCCGCGCGAAAGCCGGCTATATAAGAGCTGGGGGCTGCGCTGGGGATTGCTGGGCATCGGCGCGCTCAGCTTCATGCACGTTTTTCTGTTGTGGCGCGGGCCGCTCGAAGATCTTCCGTTTGGCGAGATCGAAGGAGTGAACCTATCCGATCCCAGCCTGCTCACCGAAATGTACGGCTGGACCGTCCTGCAAATGGTCGATCGCTACGTACGGCTCGGCACGTTCTGCCTGCTGGCCTTGCTCGCGCTGTACATTTGGGGCCTGGTCTCCGCGTACCTCGAATTGCGACGGAGCCCGGCGGCGTAGAGATTATTTTATTTCGGCAAGAAACGAATGACCAAGCCGGTAATCGCATCATGCCACGCGTGCGTGATAATTCCAGGACGCAGATTCTTCCGGACCTCCGCAAGAATTCCGAACATCAGGCCATACACACCGATGACGATGGTGGCTTTCGCCCCTTGATAAACATGCCCGAGGCCAAACAGCGCCGCCGATAGCACCACACCAACGGGAGCGCTGCCAGTCCATGCCACAAACTGCCGCTGCAAGTAACCGCGAAAAATGGTCTCTTCGCAAATGCCGGCGGTAACCGCGAGACCGACCCAAACAATGGATTCAAGCCAGCCCCGCGGAGCAAGAAGGCGCGCGGCTTCGGCCATTCCCGTTGCGTGAACCAAGTGCGAAACGATACTGAGAATAATTATCGCGCCGATCCAAAAAGCAAACGCGATTCCGATGTCCAGGAAATACTCCGACGCGCTCTTCCATCTCTTGCCGGCGATGTTTTGAAACGATTTTCCGTGCCGGCGCAGTCCCCAGGAGATGTAGCCGACAACAAGCCATTCCCAAGCCATGGTAGGAAGATAGAAGAGCAATCGATTCGGATTATGCACAACGGCTTGGCGATGGACGGAGACGTAGCCGAGAGCACAAACCGCGGCCAGGACAATCAGAAGAAACGCAGTGTGAACAGTGCTCGCCACTGTTGCGGAGCGGTTGATAGGCGATTCTGGGGCAGGTACAACTGCTACATCGTCCACGGGCACCTCGCACTTGTTTGGATGCCGCAAATCTTCTCACATTTCAGAGAATTCCCTCGCCGGCATTTCTGGAGTGCGGCAGCTCTGCTGCCGCTTTCGCAATTGCGCATGCCGCCATCCTGGCCAATCGAGAATGAAGTCCCAACGCCTTCTTACCACTCACTATTCACTGCTCACTATTCACTTCTCACTTTTTTTCCACAAGCACAGTTACCTCTGCGCGTCCTGTACTTCCGGGCAGGCGATTTTCCTCTCCTTTATAGGCGATGATGGGTTTCGCCCGGCAGCAACCCAGCCCAAGCAAACCGGCGATGCGGACCGGCCACACACGGCTACTGTGGGCCGTAGTGTAGGCGCCAGGAACGGATAAATGGCCGCCATCGTCTCGAGCGAAAAACGTCGAGTGGGGGAAAGTTTCACGATGCTTGCGGATATTCAGGATAAGCAGAATCAACTTTCTAATCAGGTTTCTGCTGAAGAAGCCACTGGGTCGATCTCTCTTCTGGATCTGGCGGAAATTCTCGATCAGCACAAAATCTGGGTGGAAACGGGCGGAGAATCCGGCGTAAAAGCGGACCTTTGTGGAGTCAATCTTTCCCACTCTGACTTGACGGGAGTTAACCTCGAAGGAGCTTTTATCCAGCGCGCGAATTTAATTGGCGCGGACCTTTCGATGGCCAATTTGCGCGGCGCCAGTTTGGTTCAGGCGGATTTACGAGAGAGTAACTTACTTGGAACTGAACTAAGGGGCGCCAATTTAATGGGCGCGAATCTTTATGGTGCCGAAGGCGTGTGGGTCGGGCGTCTTGGCGGAACGAATCTTTTCGATGCGATTCTGCCGGAAACTATTGCGGCCTTCGACAGCACAAAAGCAATCTCGGATGCTTCGAAAGTTGCGCGGTGGTTTTATTTCTTGATCCTCGGGGCGAGTCTTGCCTGCATTGCTCTTATCGGATTGACGACCGATGTGCGTCTTGTTGTCGATGCTTCCGCGATTCCCATACCGCGCTTCCCGAAAATCCTGTCTATGACGAGTTTTTATTTGGGCGCGCCGCTCGTGCTTTTTATTTTATATCTGCGGTTTCATTTTTTGCTGCTGCGCTTATGGGGAAGCATGTCGGGATTGCCAGCGGTTTTCAAGGACGGGCAAACGCTGGAAAAAGACGGCCCTTGGTATTTGATGGGTTTGGTAAGACGCCATTTTCGCTGGATGCGCGAAGGGCGCTCGCCCTTCTGGGTACTGGAAACGATCGTCGCCACCGTGCTGGCCTATTGGGTTGTTCCGGCGACACTGTTTTTATTTTGGCTGCGTTATCTCGTACGGCAGGATTTTCGCGGAACACTTCTTCATGCATTTCTTCTGACGCTTTCTGTGGCTGCTGCGACGTGTGTTCCCACGATCGTCGCGCGCGTCTTGCAACCTGGCGATTTGTTGCGGCAGAAATCGAAGAATTTGCTTCGGCTGAGTTTCGCGACTGCGCGCATCGCCCTTCTCACCGGCTGCACCCTGCTGATTTTCTCGCTGGGAGTGAACCGCGGGTTGCCTTCTGACAGCAACATTGCGACGCAACACTCGCAGGCGAGTTTGCTGAGGTGGGCTTCGGAGGCGATGCAATCCATCGGTTACAGGCCGTACGCGGAGTTGACGGAAGCGACGCTCTCCGGACCGCCGCCTCACGGAAACTGGAGCGAAGAAGCGCTCGCGTCGGTCCCAGGAGCAAAACTGAACGAAATGAATTTACGATTCGCGCGCGCCTACAAGTCCTACCTCGTGAACGCAAAATTATGGCGAGCAAATTTGGAAGGGGCTTACCTTTCCGAAGCGGACATGCGCGGAGCAAATTTGCGCGAAGCTATTTTGAAGGATGCTGTTCTTGACCGCGTTCTGGCCTCGAAAACGGTGATGGTCTCCGCGGACGCGACCCGCGTGAATTTTACCGGCGCGGATTTGCGCGGCGCTGACATGTCCTTCGCCACTCTCGAGAACGCTTTGCTTTCGAACGCCAGGCTCGCCGGCGCTTCGCTCTACGCAGTAAATTTGCGCAACGCTCAATTGTTGCGCACCGATTTGTCTCGCGCGGACATGCGAGACACGAAAATGGAACACGCCATTTTGTCCTTCGCGACGCTGGAGCAAACGGATTTTTCCTCAGCAAAATTGATCGAAGCCAACATGACGGGCGCTCAGTTTAAGGGAACAATTTTGATGGACGCGGACCTTCGAAACGCGGATCTTCGCGGCGCTTTTTTTAATGGAGCTATTTTTCGCGGGACGGAAATTACCGGCGCAAACGTTGCTGGAGCGGACCTTCGCGGCGCGCTGGGACTGACGGCCGAGCAGGTTTGTTCTACAAAAGGATGGCAGTCCGCTCAGTTCGACGCGGATGTTCTTGCACAAACGCGCAGCCTTTGCGGGGCAGGGCGTCAGTAATCTAAAATCGAGCAGTCTTCAAGTATCACAAACTGAAATTATTTGATCCAGTGGCCGCGGCCTTCTGTGAAGAGGTGTGCTCGGCTGCCGCGAAAGATTATTTCGACGAAGTGGAGGCGGCCATTACGGGAGAAGTGTGCTCTGTTGATGCTGAAGACGCCTTTGGCCAGGTGACTTCCAGCGCGGCTTCCTTTCGAATGAGAAGTTTGGAGCGGCGATTCACGCGAATATCGAGGGTGTTCGAACCATCCGAGACAATCTCAGCAAAGCCTTCTTTTTGCAGGTGCAGGCTGTCGTCGGCGTGATAGAGGACGACGCGAAGGGGATGGGTGCCTGCCGAGAGCGGGCAGTTGAACTCGATAGCTTCTCCCAGATGCGCGGAGTCGAGCCGCGTGGACACCAGGACTTCCTGGCCGGCATACACAGCTAGCGTCTCCTCGGCGATGGCGGAGACGATCTCCACGCGAAGGGAAGCGAGGGGTTTGGGAAGAGAGGGCTGGGCGGCAGTGGAAGGGGCGGTGCTGGAAGGTTGTGCGTGTGATGCGTCGCGCTCCGGTCCGGTCTTCAAAGCAGAAGCGTTTTGCACAGCCACAGAGGATTTAGCCCGTGCCGGAGACTTTGGGCTGAGCGGAGTGGTGATGCTTGGAACTGGCGATTCTGGTTTTGTTGAGAGCGACGGAGAGTCTGTTTGCGGCGCTTCCGAGACTTCAGGCAAAGCGATAGCGGTCGCTGAAGTTGAAACTACTGGATCTAATGCACTTCGGTCCGGCGTAACGGAAGGGCTATCCACCGTAGCCGCAGCAGCGGTTAGGCTGGGGATCGAGCGCTTGCGGATGGCCGGGAAAGTCACCGCGACTGAAACGAGAACGAGCAGAGCGGCCGCGATTGCCCATTTATCTCTCTGCTTAAAAGACTTGTTCCACCAGGGGAGCTTGATTCGTTGGGTTGCGGCAGGGTGGGCCTTTGAAGGTGCGGTCTGCTTGTTTCGTGCGAAGGGATAGACGGCAGCGGCCATTGCTTCGGCGCTTGGGAATCGCTCTTCAGGATTTTTCGACAAGCAGCGCATCACAACCTAGTCAAACGCAGGCGGAAACGTTGGATTGTAACTTGACGGCGGCGGAGGTGTGCTTGAAACGATTTGCGCACATACGGCTTCGACGGAATCGCCATCAAACGGGCGAAATCCGGTCGACATCTGGTAAAGAACGATCCCCAGTGAAAATAGGTCGGAGCGGCTGTCCTGCGAACTTCCGCGAATCTGTTCCGGCGAGAGATATGCCGGAGTGCCCATCAGATTTCCGCTGCCAGACGCTTGCGTCGAAAAGCGAGCCACGCCGAAGTCGCCGAGCTTCACCTGATTTTCGGCAGTCACGAGAATATTGGCGGGTTTTACGTCCCCGTGGATGACATTGGCGCGGTGCGCTTGGCCCAGAGCTGTGGCAAGATCGCCCGCCCACGCGGCTGCGCGATAAAGTGGCAGAGGCCCAGCGTCAAAAAAAGCCTCCAGAGTTTTCCCCTCCACATATTCCATGACGAAATACGGGGCGCCGTCCTGGTTGGTGCCGACGTCGTAGAGGGCCACGATGTGAGGATGCGAGAGGCCGCCGATAATTTGGGCTTCGCGCAGGAATTGCTGCTGGAGGTCGCGGGAGCCGAATCCTCGAAGCAAGGTTTTTAGCGCGACGGTGCGTCCAATGAGCGTATCGCGAGCTTTATCGACACGGCTGGTGGCGCCTGTGCCAAGGGTCTCGAAGACTTCGTAACGGTTTTGTGGATTGCTCATAAGCTGCGGCAAATGAGTCGCCCGCCCCTGCTTCACTGGGTAGGATGAAAGAATTGGAGGGGTTCAGGAATCCCCCAAAAGTCCTAATTTTGGAGAACTCTAGTACCAGGCCAATGTGTGCTAAGGGGAACACCAAGGATGAGGGCAATCCTACCCTCTTGTAGCCAGTGCAAGGACTGACGGATGAGACGGATTACTTCCGGTTGGCCGACGATCCAGGAGTTCTAGTCAACCGTTCTGGGTGCTACGAGGTCAGTCTTTGGCTTCGACGTCCTGTCCGGTCGCTTTCGTCAATGCAGGCAGGTAAGTGTGCATCCAAGAACAAGACGCGAAATAACCCGAAAGATTAGAGTGTAGATTTGGCGGCCCAGCACAAGGACGCAGTGGATAAATCAATATTTCCCGATTGTCTTTTCAAGACCTACGCGGCGTAGCAATGTCTGGAATCGCGGGTCGGCGCGGAGAGGATCAAAAGATGGTTCGATGGCGAGCTCTGTCATTGAGAGTGATCGCTCATGATAAGCCTTTTCGAGCGCATCAAGAGCACTCGACTTGTCTCCAAGCTGGACATAGAGAATCGCAGTGCCAAATGGCGAGTTGTAGGCTTCGGGTGGATTGTCGGGGAGTCGCGTAAATTCAAGGAGTTGCTTCCAGTAAGCTTGCGAGCCGCCGGCGGCCAAGGCGTGGCGGAGCGCTTCTTCCTTTTGCAAGGCAGAGTGTTCCTCTTCGCCAGCTAGCAATCGTGCTCTTGTGTCTTCGTCGATGGCGTCCTCAAATTTCCCCATGATGGCAAGAAGTTGGGCCAGGCGCTCATGATCGATGGCGAATCCGGGGAACATCTCCGCGCATTTGCGGAATTGCGCCTGGGCCTTGCCGTATTGGCGCGCCCAGATGTATGTGCGGCCGAGGAAAGATTGCACGGGAGCGGAGAAGGGATCGATGGCGACGGCTTTCTGCATCTCGTCAATGGCTTCCGCGTGGCGGCCGAGCGGAGAGAGGTAGCTGTTGGAATAGAATAAGTGGGCATAGGCGTCGTTCGGATTCAAATCGAGAGCGCGTAGATATTCGACTTCGGCAGCGGGCCAGTCAAAATCGTAGTGAGCCAAGACAAAACCGAGAGTGGAATGCCCGGCAGCGAGAGAGGGGTCCAGACTGATGGCACGCAGAGCAGCCTCGCGTGCTTTGGGCATGGATTCAATGGGGGTCATGGCACCGACGACGGGAGCCAGACTGTAGGCGCGTGCGAGCGCGGCGTGTGCGGGAGCGTAATCAGGATCGAGAGCGATGGCGTGTAGGAACTCCGCGATGGCGCGTTCGACGGCGGGTTTGGTGCGGAGATCCCAGTCATGAAGACCTTGAAGGTAAGCTTCGTGGGCAGCAGCGTTGAGGGAAGGGACTTCCGCGAGACGCGCGCGGATAGAAGGAGAAAGGGTCAATTCGATTTTGTTCGAGATGGCGAGGGCGAGTTCGCTCTGGAGTTTCAAGACCTCGCTGAGATCGCGATCGAAATCAGCGGCCCAGAGATGGGTTTGGTCGCTGGCCTGGATGAGTTGAGCGGTGACGCGGATGCGCTGGTTTGAGCGACGCACGCTTCCTTCGAGCAGGTAATCCACACCAAGTTCGCGAGCCACCTGAGCTGCTCCTTTTTTGGCACCTTTGTATTGCATGGAAGAAGTGCGCGCAATCACCCCGAGGTGTTGCGGATCGAGGCTTCCGAGCTGGGTGATCATCTCTTCGGTCATGCCGTCGGCGAAATAGTCCTCGCGTTGATCAGCGCTGAGATTCAAGAAAGGTAGAACGACGAGCATGGCTTTTTTCGGGATGGTTCTGGGTGGCTTAGTCATACGGGAACGAAGAATGAGTCCGGCGGTTGCCAATGCGACGAGAACGAGGGCAGCCAGGACGGGCCACTTCGGTAGGCGCTTTCGTGAGGGCTGGCCGATTTGAAGATCGGACACCGGGGAAGAAGGGGCTGACGAGCTGACTAGGGCAGTGAAGCGATAGCCTTTTCCGGGAATAGTGCGGAGGAAGCGAGAATCTTCGGGATCGTCTTTGAGGGCCTGGCGGGCTTTGCGGACAGCGGTGTTGATGCTGCTGTCGGCGTCAACGAAGACATCTTTACCCCAGATGGCCTGGAGGATTTCCTCGCGTGTGACGAGGCGGTCGCGGTTCTCGGCAAGCAGGAAGAGCAACTGGAGGGGAATTCGTTCAAGTTTGACGAGACGGCCAGCACGGCGTAACTCGAAGGAGCCATGGTCGAGCTCGAAGTCTTCAAATCGTAAGGTTTCGTGAGGCATGTGGGCCACACGCTGGCACGCAACCTCATTCTACGTGTTCGCTGGGCGGAGACAAAGGGATGATTGCGGGGTTTTCCCCTGTGCAGGTGAAGAGGAACGGCGGGGGAATCGATGTAACTCGAAGAAAGGGAAACGTTTCGTGCTTCAGGGAAAGTACAGGAAAGCTTCAGGAGGGCTCCATTGTGGAAGAACCGCGCTGTGTTGAATATGGCGGTTACCGGCGGCACGACCGGCGGCAAAGAAAATGGAGGCTGGCCATGAAAGGTTTTGTATGGAAGGCGATGGTTGCAGGACTGATTCTGGTGGGATTTCTGAGTGCAGGGGCGAGAGCCCAGAGTAGAGACAATGATGGATGCAGCGATGCGACGCTGAAGGGTGACTATGCGTTTACGGTGTCCGGGACAATCTGGGTAACAGATGCCCAGGGCGTCCTTGAGGCGGTACAACGCGATGGAATCGCCATGACCCATTTTGATGGAAAAGGCGGTTTGTCTCAGGTGGATTATGTGTTGTCGGGTTACAACAGTTTGCCGACGCCTCCGACTGCTCCTTCCGATCCGGTAACCGGGTTCCATATAGACGAGACTGGGACGTACAAGGTGTATTCCGATTGTACGGGGACGTTTACGATTAACAGCCCCGGCACCACCATCACGGTAAGTTTTGTGTTGAGCGATCATGGGCGAGCGATTCATACGATCGTGACGTCGCTCATGATGCTTAAACCAAGCGGGCCAGTGGCGGTGCAGGCGCTGATTCACTCAGAAGGTCATAAGCTGGGGAGAATTCGGGAGGATTTGGAATAGCGCTTGAACGTCGAGGAGAAGTACGGGGCGCAAGGACACATAAAAGCTAGTGTGATTGCGCCCCACTCTTTCGTGACATCAGTCGAAACGATGTCAGTACACGACTCTGACAATGGTGACCGCTCTTACCCGCGGTGCAAAGAAACTTTCCTTAAGTCCCGTTGGAGGAAATGTGGTACTGCCGGGTGCCGCGTGCACTCCGCTCTCCTCGAACGCCGTTTCCGGCCAACTTCCGTTTGGCCGACTATCCACCCAATAGCGGCATAAAGGGAGTCAACGATTACTTCTGCGAAGCGGTCAGCGCCGATGTGCTGCCCAGACCAGCGTAAAGATAGTGATCGCCGAACTTTTTCTTCAGCGCTGTAAAGGAGGGGCACTTCGAATTGGGGCCGAACGGAGGCGCGAGGTTCTTCCATTTACGCAGGTTATTTCGGCGGACGGTGAAAATCACCTGGAACGAATTGAGGTTCGCGTGCAAGCGCCGCATGAGGCGGAGAAAATTCTCGGCTACGACGCCGATGCCGTGTTTGTGATGATCGGCGCCGATGCCAGCACGTCATGGCTACCAGACGATTTGGAGCGGGATCCAAGCGGCTATCTTTGCACCGGGCGCGACACGGCGACAGCCACTGTTTTCGGAATGCTTTAGTCAGTTTCAGGTAAGGCGACTTAACGCTTTTCACCGGACGAGCTACTTTCTTTCCTGTATGGCCTAAGGCTGCCTGCTCGCCTACTCTGCCGTTGAGAATGAACGGTAAATCCGTTTAGCAAGGAGGTCGGTGACTAATGCCATTACTAACTGTGGTGACGGTTTTGATCGTTGTGGGAGTTTTGCTTTGGCTTATCAACCGCTTCATACCGATGCAGGGGACGATTAAATCCATTTTGAATGCGGTGGTGGTGATCGTGGTGGTGTTGTGGCTTTTGAACGTGTTTGGACTCTTCAGTTCCTTCTCGCATATTCGCGTTGGGGGGTAGACGAATCCGATGCGTTCGATTCGTTTACGAAATAGCACAACTGCAATGTAAAAGCCGCAGCGAAGTGATTGGACGGAATACTACTCTGGTTTCGATTGTTTGCGTAGCGCGGCGAGAATCCATTTCTGCAAAACTACTCGGCAGTGGGGTTTAAGCTCGCGAAACTCCACGCCCATCCCCTGCGGCTGGTTTCACGTAGATCACTGTGCCTTTGGCTTCGAAATATTCATCTGCGTAAAAAGATTTTCACGAAGACAGGCGATAGTTCGGCGAAGGGCGCGGGAGACTCAAGGTAACAACCGTAAAGGCTGATTTCGGTGGCTCGAACGGAGACAGTGGCGCTCGGTGAGCCCTCCGGTGCGACTTCGGCATTGGCATTAAACGCAAACCTGAAACCACGGCGGTCGGGATTCATGGTTTCTAGCCTAGACTAGCGGGATTGTTATTGTCGCCCGCCGGATGAAACGTTTGTTGCGAATTGCATAACAGGATCAAAGTGCCCCGGAACGAAAGCCCGCGATTGAACTGCAATTTGTTCGGTGTCCCTGATTTACTAGAAGTTAGTGCTTCCCAGCGCAGCTCTTCGTTCGTAAAGGCACATCCTGGCGGCCAGGATGGGAGCGTTGTGCGTGGCCAATTTGCGAAAAATCCGGAATTTTGGCGCGGATTCGACGGAGGAGGGTACCTGTCATTCTTACCAGTATCTAGGATTTGGTCCTCTGCTAGGGTAAGCCCAGCCATATGCGAAAAAGGATCTTCGAATGTGGGTTGGGTGGGCGCTGTCGCACTTCGAAGGCCTGCATTACAGTCCTGATTAACCTCTTTCTAATCTGTGGCTTAGGTCTCTTTTTGAACATAGCGACATTCGCCCAGGTACCAGAAAAAATAGAATCCCCGGCAGCGGGCTCGGATCAAGAGGTCAAACCCACTCCACCGCCAGCAGTTGACCAGCCCCAGCAAACAACCGCGCCTGATCAGACAGAGCCGCAGCCCAAAAAAAAGAAGAAGTTCTCCATACCCGATGGAATTGTGGTCGCGCCACTTCCCCTTTCCAGTCCAGCCATCGGAACAGGAATTACCCCCATACTTGGCTATATCTTTCCCTTGAACAAGAACGACAAGGTTTCTCCGCCTTCCACAATCGGTGGAGCAGGCCTCATCACGAACAACGGCAGCCGTGGATTCGTCGTGGGAGGACAGTTCTTCTTCAAAGAGAATACCTATGAAGTCACCTCTGGCTACGTCCACGGAAATGTAAATTACAACATATACGCCGATGAAATTGCTCCCGGCGTTAAGTTACCTCTCGAACAAACGGGCGATGCATTCTTCGGTGAATTCCTCCGCCGCCTTTTCTGGAAATTTTTCGCTGGCCCACGATTCATCTCAGGCAATTCATTTATTACGGTCCGCCCAAATGATGACATCAACTTTCCGATCCCCCCGGAAGTCGGCCTCCACACGACCCTCAGGTCCATCGGCGCGAAGCTCACGCGGGATACTCGCCCCAATCACTTCTATCCGCTGAGCGGAACACAGTTCACTTTTACAGCAGATTTCTTTTCCCAGGATTTGGGTAGCAAGTATTCTTTCCAATCCTACCGAACTCAGTTCGACAAATATTGGAGTCTAAGCAAAAACCAAGTCCTGGCCTATGACGCCTATTTCTGCGGCACTGCTGGAAATCCTCCCTTCTATGGCAACTGTATATACGGCACCAGCAACGAATTGCGAGGCTATACGGCGGGGCACTATTTCACTCGCTACAGCATGGCGACTCAAGCGGAATATCGTTTGGTCTTGCCGTGGAGGTTCGGCCTGGTGGTATTCGGCGGCCTCGGCGGCGTTATCCCTGGCGGGAATCAATTGGCACAGCAAGGGGAGAACAGCCACTTCCTGCCAAGCGGTGGCGGCGGTCTGCGCTTCGAATTAAGCAAAAAGTATCACGTCAATCTTCGCGCCGACATCGCCCAGGGCCTCTATGGTCACACGTTTGGCCTGGGGGTCGGCGAGGCTTTCTAGCGAGTCAGCGAACTCTCGCGCTACACCTGAAGATTGCGCAGGTAGGGCACGCTGGCTCTCATCAGGTCCAAATTCATTTCTACGAAATAGTTCTTTAAGCCGCCGGTTTTGGCAGCTGTGAAGATTTTCTTCCAGTCGAGAGTGCCTTGTCCCACTGGGACGATTTTCTTCGTGGTCGCGGACCAGCCTTGGACGTGCATGGAGAAAAAGCGGCCGGGATATTTCATGAAATATTCCGCGGCGTCAAAGCCCTCGCTGATAGTGGAAACCTGGAACTGGAAATTGACGAATTTGGGATTGAGAAGACCGATCAGTACATCGTAGGTTCGCTTGCCATCAACAGTGGACGTTTCAAAGTTTTCATTGTGCAGGCCTTGGCGGATTCCCGCTGCGGCAGCCTTTTCGCCCATTTTGTTGTATTCGTCGGCGGCCCGCTTCACGTCGTCCATCGTCGGGTTCTTGGGACCGTCGAGGCTGGCGACTAGCATTTGCTGGAGGCCGAGATCTTGGGCCCATGCAATTCGCCCGGCCTGATCTTTTCGAAGCTCTTCCATGCCGAAGTGCGAACTGATGCAGGTGACTCCCCAGCCGTTCAGCATTTTCTTTAGCTCGGAGCCTTTGTACTTGGCCAGGCCGCCGAAGCCGGAGTCCTCATAGCCGACTGGCGAGCAGAGTTCGATCGTTTGAAAGCCGGCGGCAACGAGTTCTTTAATTGTGCCGGGGAAATCCTTGGCGATGCCTTCTCTTACTGGCCAGGTTTGGCAGCCGATGGGAGGCCTAGAGGATTGGCATGGAGTTCGAACGCGCTTGCGCGAAAGGAGACTGGCCGCGGCGGCGGTTGTAGCGGTGCTCTTGATGAATTCTCTTCTTGGGATTGCGGGCATTCAGGTCTCCTTGAGTTCGTTCGTCAGCATTGCAATTGTTGAATCGGGCGGGGCTCGGGTAAACAAGCCCCGCCCCTACAGAGTGTTGAGCGATACGGCTACTTTTCTTCTCCGAACAAGTTTGATGTCTTCGGGGCCTTCTTGAAGAGGGCCGGTGTTACGCCCCTGCACGAGCTCGCGAATTTGCGCGACGATGTCCGGATTGGCTAGCGTGGTGATGTCGCCCGTGTCCATGTGATTGGAAATGGCCGCCAGCACGCGGCGCATGATTTTGCCGGAGCGCGTTTTCGGCATGTCCGGAACGATGTGGATGCGCTTTAGGCCGCGCGATTTTGCCGATGATGGTTTCGATGGTCGAGATCACTTTGTCCTGGATGGCTTTGTTCGAAGGAACGCCCGGCTTCAGCGAAATGTAGACTTCCGGGACGCGGCCCTTTGATTTCGTCAACGACGGGAACTACCGCCGCTTCCGCAATTTCCGTGATGCTGAGACATGCGGATTCGACTTCTTTGGTGCCGAGGCGGTGGCCGGCGACGTTGATCACGTCATCGACGCGGCCAAGGATGCGGTAGTAGCCGTCGGCGGGAAGAACGGCGCCGTCGGCGGCGTAGTAAGGCCAATCGCGCCAGTCTTTGCTCTTGGGATTTTTGCAATATTTTTTGTAGTACTGATTGACGAAGCGATCCGAGCTGCCCCAAATCGTTTGCATGATTCCCGGCCACGGATTGCGAATGCAGATGTTTCCGGCTTTGCCGGTGCCGGGTTTGATCTCTTCGCCGTTCTCATCCCAGATGACGGGATAAATGCCGAGCACCGCGGGGCCTGCGCTGCCAGGCTTCATGGGATCGAGAGCGGGCTTCGTACTGCAGAGGAAGCCGCCCGTTTCGGTTTGCCACCAAGTGTCCACGATCACCGCTTCGCCTTTGCCCACCGTTTCGTAATACCAGCGCCAGACTTCCGGCTCGATCGGCTCGCCGACGGTGGTCATGTGCTTGAAGTGATAGTTATATTTTTTCGGCTCGTCGCCGCCGGCTTTGCGTAGCATGCGAATGGCGGTGGGCGAAGTGTGAAAGATGTTGACGTCGAGACGCTCGGCAATGCGCCAAGGGCGCGCGGCGTCGGGGAATTGCGGCACGCCTTCATAGAGAACGCTGGTGGCGGCGAGAGCCAGCGGACCGTACACGATGTACGAATGGCCCGTGATCCAGCCAATGTCCGCCATGCACCAGTAGACGTCTTCGGGATGAATGTCCTGGTAATACTTTGAAGTGCCCGGCCGCGTAAGCGAGATAGCCTCCGGTGCGGTGCTGGCAGCCTTTGGGCTTGCCGGTGGTGCCGCTGGTGTACATGAGAAAGAGCGGAGCTTCGGCGTCTTGCGAGACGGGCTCGACGATTTGGCCGCGATAATCTTTGAGAACGTCGTCCACAAAGTAGTCGCGGTCCATGATCATCGGAGATTCGGAGCGGTAGTGGCCCGCGTAGCGGCGCCAGAAGAGCACTTTGTCGATGTGCTGGCCTTCTTTTTTTGCCGTCGCGACGGCGATATCGGCGCTGGGCTTGTGGTCGACCCATTTGCCGTTGCGGTGATAGCCATCCGCGTAAATTAAAACGCGGCTGCCGGAATCGGCGGCGCGCAGGCCGCAAGCTTCGCCGCTGAAGCCGCCAAAGACTACCGAGTGGACGACGCCGAGACGCGCGCACGCGAGCATGGTGATGGGCAGCTCGGGAATCATCGGCATGTGAATGGTGACGCGGTCGCCGGTTTTGAGTCCGGCGAAATCGCGCAGCATGGCGGCGACTTCGTTCACGCGCTTGTAGAGTTCTTGATAAGTGATGACGGTGGCAGATTCGTTTTCGGGTTCGGGGACGAAAATCAAAGCAGCTTTATTTTTGTGCTTGGCGAGATGGCGGTCGACGCAGTTGTAGCAGGCGTTGAGTTTTCCGCCCACGAACCATTTCCAGAAGGGAGGATTGGAGGTGTCGAGGGTTTTGCGCCAGGGCTTGTCCCAATCGAGGAGCTTGGCGTAAATATCGAAACATTCCGGGAAATGCTTCTCGCTGAATTTTTTTACGAAAGCGGGATCAACAAGATTCGCTTGAGCGATAAATTTTTTGGAAGGGTAGAAGTACTCTTCTTCTTTCCAATGAACGGCAATCTGCGCTTCCGTGAGTTTGCTTTTGCTCTTCGATGCCTTCGCTTTTGTTTTCTGGCGAGCTTTGGCCACGGCGACAACTCCCCTTGCATGTTCGATTTCGGATGTAACGCTACAACGAAGGACAGCTTGGTTCAGGCAGACTCAGTTTCCTCTGCAGAACGAGTTTGCCCGCCAAAAATGATGCTCCCACGCAGGCGCGAGAGTCAATGCGCGCCTCGGCCGCGTGGATATAGCGGAGACGCGCTACTTCATCCCGCCGACTTCGTCCCAAATCTTGTGCCCGTAAGTTTCCTTGAGCAGGATGCTTCCCAGGACGAGCGTGATACTGGCCACGATCATGGGGTAGTAGAGACCGGCATAGATGTTGCCGGTAGCCGCGCATACAGATAGGCCGATGAGCGGCACCAAACCTCCAAAGACGCCATTGCCTATATGGTAGGGCAATGAGAGAGACGTGTAGCGAATCTTGGCCGGAAAGGCCTCCACGAGATATGCGGCGATAGGTCCGTAGATCATGCAGACGTAAATCACCTGGATAAACACCAGGAGCACGAGCAACGGGACGTTTGGACTAGGCGCTTCCTTCGCTGCCACAAGCGCTCCGTTGGCGTCGGTGGTCATGGGCGTCAAGCGCGATTGCGCCGGTAACTTTGTTCTTCGCCGATTTGACCGTGACGATATTGTTTCCCGCTGCCACGGTCATGGCTTTGTAGATCGGAATATACGTCACGACGGCGAGCAAACAGGCCAGCATCATGATCCATTTGCGGCCGAACTTATCGGAAAGATAACCGAAGAGCGTAAAGAAAGGCATGGCGCAGAGGAGCGCAATGGCCACGATGATGTTGGAGGTTTTGCCGTTTACCTTGAGCACGGTCTGAAGATAGAAGAGCGCATAAAATTGGCCCGTGTACCAGACAACACCTTGTCCGGCGGTAGCGCCGAAGAGAGAAATCAGCACGCGCTTGAGGTTATCCCATTTTGCAAAGGCGTCGGTGAGCGGCTGCGTGGAAGTCATGCCAGCGCTTTTGATTTGAGCGAAGATCGGAGATTCTTTCATTTTCAAACGAATGTAGAGGGAGACGGTGACTAGAACGATGGAGATGAGGAACGGAATGCGCCAGCCCCAGGCCTTGAAGTCGTCGGGAGACAGGAGCTGCTGCGTGACGAGAATGACGATCAGCGAGACGAAAAGGCCGAGGGTCGCCGTGATTTGAATGAAGCTGGTGTAGAAGCCGCGCTTCCCGTCGGGAACATGCTCCGCGACATAAACCGTTGCGCCGCCATATTCGCCGCCAAGAGCTAGCCCCTGCAAGACGCGGATCACGAGAAGAGCAATCGGCGCAAACCATCCGGCAGTTGCGAACGTGGGAAGAAAACCGATAAGGGCTGTTGCGCCGCCCATGATGGTGAGCGTGACGATGAACGCGTATTTGCGGCCGACGAGGTCGCCGATGCGGCCGAAAAAGAGTGCGCCAAAAGGGCGAACGAGGAAGCCGACGGCAAACGTCGAAAGATACGCGATGAGTGCGATCGTGTCGTTGCCAGCCGGATAAAATTTAGGGGAGAGAACGGCGGCGAGGCTACCAAAGATATAAAAGTCATACCACTCGATCATCGTCCCGACTGCGGAAGCGAGAATTACCTTCGGAATACTGTCGCTTCCTGCTCCGCCCGCTCCGATTACGTTTGCCTGACTGGCCATGCTTCCTCCTGTTGAAGCGCGGTCCGCACGATACCTGTTGTTCGGGCGCACACGAACGCCCGTCCCAGCGGCCGCAAGACACACTTTTACCTGAGTTGTGATTCCTTCTTCTTGAATACCCCCTGTGGCCCGCTAAGGGTGCGAGCCAGGTATCCAGTGGCAGAAGGTTGATAAATCGCACCGTTCATATACGGCCCGGCGCGCGTTGTCAAGAAATGACTTATGAGCAGGGGAGGGGGCACAGTTCTCTTTGCGGCTTAGCGAATAGAAGAGAGACGCATGTATCTCGCGCTGGAGTGGCGGGCGCGAATCGTGATAAAAGGTTGGCTTGAACTTACATAACGCCATATTTCTATTTTTCGCCGGGGCTATTGGTGGGGCTATTAACGCTGTCGCAGGCGGCGGCAGCTTTGTGGCGTTTCCGGCGCTGTTGTTTACGGGTGTGCCGCCAGTGCCGGCTAACGCTACAAACACGCTGGCGCTTTGGGTGGGCACGACCGCGAGCGGTGGCGCGTACCGCATGAAGCTGAACATTCCGCGCCGAGTGATGATTCCGTTGATTCTGACGAGCGTGATTGGCGGGTTGGCCGGCGCAATTCTCTTGATCAAAACGCCCGCACAGACTTTCTTGAAAGTTTTGCCCTGGCTGCTACTTGGGGCGACTTTGTTGTTTGCGTTTGGCAAGCACCTCACGGGACGGATTTCGGCGGGGATCTCACACGATTCGAACAATGCTGCGGTTGCGGGCGCGTCGATTTTTGAGTTGTTTGTTGCTATATACGGCGGATATTTTGGCGGAGGCATCGGCATCATGAATCTGGCGATGCTGGCCGCGATGGGTATGACAGATATTCATGCGATGAACAAATTGAAAGTGTTGCTGGGCGGGGTGATCAATGGAGTGGCAGCAGTAACGTTTATCATCACGCGGGCGATCTTTTGGCCGCAGGCGCTGGTGATGACGGCGGGGTCATTAATAGGAGGGTTTTCCAGCGCGCACTATGCACAGAAATTGCCGCAGTCGTGGATTCGTGCGTTTGTGATTTTGGTGGGAGCGGGAATGACAGTTTACTTTTTTGTGCGCGGATATCGGTGAGAGCTATTGAGATGGATGGGAATGAGAGGTGAGCGGTGAAGACGAATTATGCGGCGGTGTTTGTTTCGGCTTTGGCGTATTGGATACTCGGAGCGGTGTGGTATGCGATCTTTGTTTACTAAGCCATGGATGGTGCTCGAGCAGATGACCATGGAGAGAATGAAGAGCATGAATCCGGTGATGCCTTATGTCATCACGTTCGTTTTGGATTTGCTGATTGCTTTTGTGCTGGCTCAGCTTTGCACCTGGCGTAATGCGAATACCGCGGCACGCGGGGCGGCGCTGGGCATTCTGTTATGGATCGGATTGATCGGGCCGGTGGCGTATACGAATTACATGTTCGAGATGCGGCCCATGCAACTCTTCGCAATCAATGAATTTTACTCGCTGGCCGGGCTGTTCTTAATGGGAGCTGATCCTCGGCGCGTGGACGAAAAAGGCCGCGTAGCACTGCAGTCCTTTTCGACAACTCTCCTTAACATTTGCAATAAGTCAACTGGGGCGCAGCATGCTGCGCCCCTACAATTTTGTGCCGCGGATCGAAGCGTCGAGCAATTGGATTGTGTGGACTACCGGAGTAGAGTGGCCCTGGCGGGCTAGCGAGGATTGGAGTTGGAGCAGGCAGCCGGGATTGCCGGTGGCTACTACCTCGGCGTTGAGAGGGGCGATGAGTTGGGCTTTGCGATCGCCGAGCGCGTTGGCGGCGTCGGGTTGAACGAGATTGTAGATGCCTGCGGAGCCGCAACAGATGGCGGCTTCCGGGATTTCTGTTAGTTCGATGCCGGGAATGTTTGAGAGCAATTGGCGGGGCTGGCTGCGAACACCCTGCGCGTGTTGGAGATGGCAGGAATCGTGGAACGCTACGCGCATGCGGAGAAGATTTCTTGGGGCGCGCGGCGGGAGTTCGGTGAGAACTTCGGTGATGTCTTTGCACTTTGCGGCAAAGGCCTTGGCGCGATCGGCGTAGTTGGGATCGTCGCGAAGCAAGTGTCCGTATTCCTTTACGTTGGAGCCGCAGCCTGCGGCATTGGTGACGATGGTGTCGACGTTGGCACGCTCGAATACGTCGATCATTTTTCTTGCCAGCGCCAAAGCGCCGTCTTCTTCTCCTGCATGAACCATTAGCGCGCCGCAGCAGGGTTGGTCTTTCGGCGCCACGACTTCGCATCCTTCGGCGGCCAGGACGCGAGCGGTTGCTGCGTTCACTTCAGGAAAGAATTCGCGTTGGACACAGCCTAAAAGGAGACCGACGCGGCCGCGTTGCGTGCCTTGCGCTGGCGTGACTTCGGGGACGCGCTCGTTTGGTCCCAGCTTGGGCATCAGCGATTCCATGGATTGCAAGCGCTTTGGAAAAAGCTTCAGGATACCGACGCCACGAACAAGCGATTGCAGACCAGACTTTTGGTATGCCAGCAGCGGCCAGCGCAACAGGCGCAGGCGGTCCGGCCGAGTGAAAACTGCGAAGAGAAAACGGCGATGGAGTTTTTCGGCGAGCGTGCGCGGATGATGGCGCTCAATTTGCGCACGAGTGGCTTCAATTAATTTTCCGTAGTCGACGCCGGAGGGGCAGGCGGTCATGCAGGCCATGCAGCCGAGGCAGGAGTCAAAATGGCTGACCCATTGCTGAGTTCATCGTCGCGTTGCCTTCGCTGGCGAGTTTCATTAGGTAGATACGGCCGCGCGGCGAATCCATTTCTTCGTTCCAGAGAACATAGGTGGGGCAGACAGGCAGGCAAAAGCCGCAGTGGACACAGTTTTCGATGATTTGTTTGGACGGCGGATGGTGCGTGTCAAAGGCGCTTGGCAGAGCCTCGGTGGTCGGAGAATCAGACATCAAATGCCACCCACAAAGCGGCCGGGATTCAACGTGTTCTTTGGGTCGAATTGTTTTTTTACAGCGCGCATGAGTGGAAGAGCATCGCCGGGTGTGCCCCAGGCGTCAATGCTTTGCATATCAGCGGGATGATGAAACGCTGCGAGTGACCCGCCTGCGTGTTCGAGCTCGAAACGAAGGTCCGAAAGTGCCGCGTGGAGATTTTCTGGCGTGGCTTCCAAGCGCAGCCAGCCGATGCCTGTGGCTTGCATCGTTAGTCTCCAGTGCGCTTTGCGAGAGCTTGCCGCACGTTGCACTGTTTCGATGATGCGCGCGATGGATGCCGGGAGCGTCGTGATTTTTGCGACTGCAGCCGGCGCGGATTTCGCCGAGTCCCAGAGTTCTTGCGAGGCGTTCCAGACTGTGGATGGAGCGTCGACCGCGGTTGCGGGACGAGCAAGTTCTCGCAATTGGGCTTCTTGTGCGGCGATGCCTGCTTCCGTACCTTCAAAGAGAATGTCCACGACCGGCTCCGCATCTTGTGCGATCCGCGCTTGGAGTGCGGTATGGGCCAGTTTGGAATCTTGCACCGCAAGTATGAGTCGTTGCATCTCTTCGAGATTGCAGCCCGAGATGGAAAGCGTCTTCGCGTTTCGCGGGAGCGGATGGAGTCGGAAGACGGCGCGAGTGATGACCGCTAGCGTGCCGAGAGCACCGGTGACGAGTTTGGGTAGATCGTAGCCGGCGACATTTTTTACGACTTTGCCACCGCTGGAGGCGAGAGTGCCATCGGGAAGAGCGAGCGTGACGCCGATGATCAAGTCGCGGAGCGCGCCGAAGCGAAGACGCAGCGAGCCGCTGTCATTTGTCGAGAGAACGCCGCCGATGGTGGCTTGCGCGGGCCAGAGAGGATCGATGGCCAGGCGTTGGCCGTGCTGAGCCAGCGTGGATTGCAATTTGTGGATGGTGCAGCCGGCTTCGACGCTGACAGTGAGGTCGGCCCAGGCGTGCTCGATAATTTTGTCGAGCCGCGCGGTGGAAAGAATAACGTCGGCGCGACCGGGTGGATTGCCCCAGGAAAGTTTTGTGCCGCCGCCGCGAGGAATGACGGCGAGATTCGCGTCATTTGCGAGCCGAAGAACAGCGGCAAGTTGTTGTTCGTTTGCGGGTTCGAGAACAAGCCGCGGTTGCGCGCCGCAAACTGCATCGGGCGCGGTAGCCGCGTGAACGGAATCAGGCGCGAGAATCGCGCGGAATTCGTGTTCGATATCGAGTGGAGTCGTTGGCATTTGCGAGACTCAGTAAATTACAACAGTAAGCGGGTTCATTCACAGCGTAGGGCCTTCGCCGGGTCGATCGACGAGGCGCGGCGAGCGGGCAGGAGGCAAGCTAACGTGGACGCGCCAACCAAGAGGAGAGCAACGAATAGAAGCAGGAGAGGGTCACGCGAACTTCCTTCTGTCCACTGAGCGAGAATCTTTGTCAGTGACAGGCTGAGAAAAATCCCCGCTGCAAGGCCGCTGCCCACGCTGAACGCGGTGGATGAGAAGACCAGCCACAGCACGTCTCCCCGCTGCGCACCAAGCGCCATGCGAATCCCAAATTCGCCCGTCCTTTGGACAACGCTGTAGGACACCACGCTGTAGAGCCCGACGAGCGCCAGCACCAGCGCCACGAACGCAAAAGCGCCAAGGAGCATGGATGCGAGATGTCCCTGCTGCCACTCCGGCATCCGGGCGAGCAACTCTTCCAGGCTGAAGCTCTGTCCCTCGACTTGCTGATCGGGATCCACCGATCGCACTTGTGCACGAACAGAGCGAAATATGGAAGCGGGGCTGCCCTGGCTGTGCACCAAGATGTGCGAATAGACTCCCAACCATATCGTGTAAGGCACATAGACGGCGGGTCGCACAGGATTTGCCAGGCCATCATTTCTTGCGTCCGCGACGACTCCAACGATCTGGAACCACTGGTCGCTTCCCGGAGCCACAAGACGAAAAAGCTCGTTCTTCACTTGCGGCATGCGGATCTGCCGGCCCAGAACATCGTCATCGGGCCAGTACCGCCGGGCCATGGTCTGGTTAATCACCGCCAGGTGCGCTCCCCGCATCGACTCGGATTCGTCCCAAGTTCGTCCCTTGAGCAGCGCAACATGGAGCATGGAGAAATACTCGGGGCTAACCATACTTAGGCGAATTTGCTGCTCCTCGACGACGCGCCTGCCCATGATTTCCACTTGCTCGTCCACTCCGTTCATCGGCGGCGTCGCTTCGGTGGAAATGGCGGCTGAAATCACTCCAGGAATCTCGGCCACGCTCTCGCGAAGCTGGTGGAAGTACGCCGCTCGTTTTTCCCACTTCATATAGGTGTTGTTATGAAGCGGTATGCCGACAACCATGGTGTTGTGCGGATCATATCCAAGCGGCGCATTCATCAAGCGGAGGAAGCCCTGAATGGCTGCTGCCGCCGCGGCTAGCAGCAACAGCGTTAGCGCGATCTGCCCGGCGATCAACAAACTATGCGTGCGTTTCGCGCGCGCTCCGCCTCGAACCGTGCGGGCGCTGGACTGCATCACGCGGCTTACGTCGGGGCGGCTAAATTGAAGGGAAGGCGAAAGCCCGAACACGAGCACCGTTAGAAGTGCTACTCCAACACTAAAGCACAATACCGGCACGTTGATCTGGACGGCGGCTTCGTAGGGATAAGACCACCGCGGGAGCCACCGCACGATCAAGATTAGACTGCCGTAGGCAAGCAATATTCCGACCGCTACGCCGCTCAACGATAGCAGTAAGGATTCCGTGAGCAACTGGCGGAGCATGCGACTTCTGCTCGCTCCGACAGACGCTCTCACCGCCAGCTCATGTTGGCGCGCCGTGCCTCTGGCCAGCAGCAGGATCGAGACATTCGCGCAGCCGATGGCTAGCAGCAGCGTGACTCCGCCAAATAAAAGATAAAGCGTGCGCTCGAAACTCTTGCCATGCTCGTCCATCAATCGGGCAAGCTGGGCGCGAAAGGTTCCCCGAAAGTTCTTCGGGGTCTCCTTTGCAAACTGCTCCAGCAATGACTGGAATTCCGCCTGCGCCGCGTCATGGCTGACGCTCTCTTTGAGCTTCACGCAAGACACGTAAACGAGATCTTGGGGGTCGTTTGTGATTTTCAGCGGAAGATAGACGTCTGCAACGGTCCAGGCAAACCGCGGCGGGAGAACACCTACAATTGTATAGTTTTTGTGCGCCATTCCCAGGGACTTGCCCAAGACATCGGAGCTTCCGCCAAAATGCCGCTGCCAAAATGAGAAGCTAAGAACGACTACCGGTTGCGGGTCCTGGCCATCCGGTGCGTCCGAGGGAAGCAGTCCCCGGCCTAACAATGCCGGCACTCCGAAAAAACTGGACGCGTTCGTCGTTAGGAAAACTGCTCTTACATCTTCGGGCAGATCGGTGCCAGTGGTCGGTAGCTCCCAGTTTTTTTGTGCCAGTACACTCTCGACCGAGTTTGCTTGCCGCAACTGTTGTAGTTGTGGGCCGGTCAAGAAAAAAATTCTCGGAACTCCCGCTTTGTCCTCAGCTTGAGGTCGGACCATGCGGTCGGCGCCTACATAGGGGTAGGGATGGATCAGTACTGCATAGATGACGCTGAATACCGCAGTGGTGGCGCCAATGCCCAATGCGAGTGAGAGCACTGCGGCGAGTGCGAATCCTGGACTCTTCTTGAGATTCCGCGCTCCATAACGAACGTCTTGCCAAAGGCTGCCCATCAGCTCATCTCGCTAGCCAAGAGTACGATCATATCTACCTTTGACGGGATGAAGTGGCAAGCGTTCTGTTTGCTCTCTGGATCGCAGCGTTGAAGCTGACAGGCGGGAAATTTCGTCTTTGCAAACGACTATTCGACACATGTGCGCCTTTGGTTGAGCCTCTGCCAAGCCAGGTGCTATTCTGATTTCTATGGCGGATCCCGCTATCTCCCCGCCCGAACCAGCGCCTGCTGCGCCACTCGAACATTCGCGGCGCCAACTCGAAGCTTTGCTCGAGGTTGCGGAATCGATCGCGCAGCATCGCGACCTGGCGGCGCTTTTTCACGATCTTGCCGAGCGCCTGCATTGTGTCGTTGATTTTGATTTCCTGACGCTGGTGCTTCACGACCCCGATCGCAATGTGATGCGGCTGCACATTCTGGAAACTCGTCTGCCCACGCCCGTGAAGACCGGCAGCGAAACGCCGATGGAAGGCCATCCATCGGGTTGGGTCTGGCAATCGCAGCAAACCTTTGTCGTCACCGATACCGAAGAGGATCAGCGCTTCCCCGATTTCTTCATCGGCTGCGCGAAGTCGGCGTTCGTTCTCTGGCGATGGTTCCGCTGACAACGGCGCAGCATCGACTTGGCGCGATGGGATTCGGCCGGCTGGTTCCTCAGTCATCACCGAGACGGAACTGCAATTCATGCAGCGCGTCGGCAGCCAGGTGGCTGTCGCCGTGGATAACGCGCTGAATTTCCAAACTTCGCAGGCCTATCAGATTCAACTCGCCCGGGAGCGCGACCGGCTGCAGGTGCTTCTCGAAGTCAACAACGTGCTCGTCTCCACGCGCGATCTTGCCCGAACTTTTCCGCGGCATCGTCACGTCTCTCGAAAAAGTGATTCATCACGACTACACCAGCCTTGCGCTTCGCGATTCCGCTTCCGGTCTCTTGAAAATTCACGCGCTCGATTTTTCCGGCCGCCCCGGGCTGTTCGATCAGGAAATCACCGTTCCTCTCGAAACCACGCCGTCTGGTATGTGCTTCACCACCGGGCAGCCGCTCCTCGCCCGTGGCGCCGAAATCGATCGCTTCCCCAACGAAATCATCCGCACGCTCCGGGCCGAGGGCGTGCAAACCATCTGCTGCGTTCCGCTGATCACGCAGGGGCGCACTTTCGGCACTCTCAATCTCGCCAGCCGGCGCGAAGATGCTTTTCCGCACCAGGACGTGGAGCTGCTGCAGCAAGTCGCCGCGCAAATCGCCATCGCGGTGGAAAACGCTTTGGCATTCAAACAGATCGACGAGTTGAAAGACAAGCTCGCGGAAGAAAAGCTGTATCTCGAGGAAGAAATTCGCAGCGAATTTAATTTTGAGGAAATCATCGGAGACAGCCCGGCGCTGAAGCGCGCTCTGGCCCAGGTGGAACTCGTCGCTCCGGCGGGCACCGCCGTCCTGATTACCGGCGAGACGGGACCGGCAAAGAACTCATTGCGCGCGCCATCCACAATTTGAGCCCGCGCCGCGAGCGCACGTTCGTCAAAATCAATTGCGCTGCGATCCCCAGCGGACTTCCTGGAATCCGAACTTTTCGGACACGAGCGCGGCGCTTTTACCGGGGCTCTTGACGCAAAAAATCGGCCGCTTCGAACTCGCCGACCGCGGCACGCTTTTTCTTGATGAAGTGGCGGACTTGCCGCTTGAGCTGCAACCTAAACTCCTTCGCGTCTTACAGGAACAGGAATTCGAGCGGCTGGGCAGCAATCACACGCAGCGCGTCGATGTCCGCATCGTGGCCGCGACAAACGGCGACCTCGCGAAGCTCGTGGCCGAACGCGCTTTTCGCAGCGATCTCTATTACCGTCTCAATGTTTTTCCCATTCACATTCCCGCTCTTCGCGAGCGCCCGGAAGATGTGCCACTTCTCGTTCGATATTTCGTCCAGAAATTCAGCCGCCGCCTTAACAAAGCCGTCGCCTACGTTCCCGCTGAGGCCATGGAAGCTCTCGCCGGACTATTCCTGGCCTGGCAATATTCGCGAGCTGGAAAATTTCATCGAGCGCGCGGTGCTGCTCTCGCCTGGCAAAGAACTGCGCGTCACTATTTCCGAATTGAAACCTGTTGCCGTTGCTGCTGACGCCGGCGCGGATTCTTCGTCGTCCTCGGCTTCCTTGACTTCTTCTACTTCCGCTAACACACCAATCGCCACGCTCGAAGACACCGAGCGCCAGCACATTCTCCGCGCGCTGCGGCAAACCGAGTGGCGCATCGCCGGCCCTAAAGGCGCCGCCGCGATTCTTGGCATGAAGCGCACCACTCTTCAGGCGCGTATGCGCAAACTCGGCATCCGCCGCCCGGTCTAACGCTAAGTCGCGCAAAATTCTTGCCGCTGCTTATCCATTATTTAATTTGGCTTTCTTCTATCCAGGGAGTACATTCCTCTTCAACCAGCCGAGTGCTAGGAGGTCCCCATGAAGCTACTTTCCGGCATTTCGCTTTTTTTGTCCCTTGGGCTTCTATCGTTTGCGCCGCCTGTTTCCGAAGCTCCGACGGGGTTCGATAACAAAAGTAATGGCTTCGTTGACGACGCGACCCACACCACGGACCAAAACACGTTCGAGGAGGTCGAGCATCTCTCCGACGGTCTCGGACCTTTGTACAACGCGCAATCCTGCCGCGAGTGCCACCAGAACCCCACCTCGGGCGGTTCTAGCCAGGTTTCCGAATTGCGCGTCGGCCACAAGGATGCCCATGGCGTGTTTCAAAATCCGGAAGTGCCCATCAATCACGGCGCCGAGATTATCAAAGGGCGTTCTTTGATTAATGACCGCGCGATTTGTCCCAGCGGTGCTTTCCCGAGCACGGAAATTCAGGAGCATGTGCCGAACACGGAGAATATTCGTACGTTCCGCGTTTCTCTGAATCTTCTCGGCGATGGCTTCGTCGAAGCGCTCTCGGACCAAACCTTGCTCGACCTTGCCAAGGATCAATGCAAAAAGAGCAACGGCAAAATTTGCGGCCAAGCGCTTTATGTTCCTATTGTGGAGGTTCCGGGTAAGACCGCTGTCGGCCGCTTCGGCTGGAAGGATCAGCACGCTAGTCTGCTTTCCTTCGCAGCCGACGCTTATTTGAATGAAATGGGCATCACCAATCGGCTTCAGCCCGACGAAGTCACCAATATCTGTAACACCGCTACGGAACCTAACGATAAGACTGATGCCGACGGCCTCGCCGATATCGATCACTTCGCGCGATTCATGCGCGCGTCGGAAGCGCCCGCGCGCGATGTGGCGCTCTCGCAGACTCCCGAAGCCAAAAATGGCGAAACACTCTTTGATAAAGTTGGGTGCGCGACATGCCACGTCACGACGCTCACGACGGCCGCGGCGGGCACTGCGATTAACGGCGGCAACTTCACCATTCCGGCAGCGCTAGGCGACAAGACGTTTCATCCTTACGGGGACTTCCTTATGCATGACGTCGCTACCGGGGACGGCATTGTTCAGGCCATTCCCGAGCACTACGGCAAAAGAATTGCGGAGCATCCCGACTTGAAAAAATCTACATTCCCCAAATTCCATAGCACCGCCAACAAGATCCGCACAGCGCCGCTGTGGGGCGTACGGCTTCATTCGCGCCTTATGCATGACGGCGCGTCGACCACTTTCACGGACGCCATTCGGCGCCACCGCGGCGAAGCTTCGCATGTCACCGAGGAATTTGAAAAGCTGACACCCGGGGAGAAGAAGGCGTTGCTTACTTTTCTACTTTCTCTTTGACGGTTGGACTCGGCTGGCGACGCGGTTTCCGTTTACGCCGGACGGGCACGGCCCTTCGAGGCTCAGGGTAAACATGCCGTGCCCCTACGGGTGCTTGCCTGGAGCCTCATTCGAACTGAAGTACGACAATCTCGGGATTCGAGCCGAGGCGCAGCGGCGGTCCCCATGTTCCGGCTCCACTCGACGTAAAAACTTGCATCTTTCCGATTCGGCTTAGGCCGTAGACAAACTGGCGGTACATCCGCCGCGCCATCCAGCTCCATGGAATGAATTGTCCAAGATGCGTGTGCCCGGAGAGTTGCAGCGAAACGCCGGCAGCTTCCGCGACTTCCGGATGGTCGGGTGCGTGCGTCAAGAGAATGCTCGCGCGCTGGCGATCCACTCCGACGCCCTTCAGCACAGACGCAAAATGTGCGTCGTGCGTCGCGTGCCGGTATGGTACGCCGATAATTTGCAAGCCGTCCGCTTCGACCTTCTCATTGCTAAGTACGCGCACGCCTGCTGCCTCAACGGCTCGCAAATATTTGCTGTCGTCGCCAAATTGTTCGTGATTGCCCGCGACAAAGTACACGCCCTGCGGTGCGGTTAACTTGCTCAATGGAGCGGCTGCTCGTTTGGCATCAATTGCCGTTCCGTCGTACAAATCACCCGCGATGAAAATTGCGTCAGGCTCTTCCTTCAGAATCTTCGCGACCATACGCCGCAGAAAACTGCCGTTTCGAACGTGACCCAGATGCAGATCGCTGATCAGCGCCGCTTTCCGTCCGCGCCAGGCTTCGGGCAAATTCGCCAGCCGCACGGTAATTCTCGTGATACGCGTCCAGCTTGCGTTGAAAACTCCATACAATCCGGCGGCAACCGCCGCTCCAAACAACACTTCCACGATCAGGTGGAAATTCGCATGCAATCCGGCCGCCCGCATAACTCCGAAAACAACCCACGAGGAAACCGCCGCAACGAATAGAAACGTCAGCAAACCGAGCCAGACTGCAGCCCCCCGGTAAAACAAACGCAGCGCCCCACTGGTGTAGCGAAACGCCAAGAGCGAAGCCAGAAGAAAACTTACCGACAAAGCGCCGACAATCAGTTTGAGCCAGAGCGGACCGGCCGCATCGCTTTGCCCTGGTGAAAACGTCCAAGTCTCATAGAGGAAAAAATGCGTTAAGAAAAGCACCGCTTGAAACACAGCGATGAACACCAGTAAACCCGCTCGGATTTTCATGATCTATTAGATTCCCTAACCCTCTGTTCGTATACATCGCTCTGGGTAGGCCCACGTGATTTTCCTCCTCGGCAAGCTAAGGTGGCAAAGAACACGGTTCGTGAATCTCTGAGACTTCCGTAAGGGCACGTCCTATTCTCCGTAAACCTTTTCAAATAAACTCCGTCTAACTTTGCGGTCCGTATAGAATGGGTTGTTTTTTGCTGTTCTACTTCGTGAACGAACTGTTACGAGGGCGGACGCCATGAAAAGAGCAATTCTCTTCCTGCTTCTCGCCGCGATCAGCGCCCACCCCAGTGTTCGCGCAAAATCAAAAGCTCCCGGAGGGCATCTGGGAAGGCTACGACGGCGAGTGGGTGCACGTCTCGCAGCAACTCATTGCGCTCGCCGAAGCCACTCCAGCGTCCACGCTAACGAACACATGGGACAGCTTATCGCCTACGCTCGCATGTCGGGAGTTGTCCCACCCTGGTCAAATACGCAATAGTGTTGTGTTTGTGTAGAGGCCGGCTTCAGCCCGGCTCTTCGGTTAGAATTCACCGCATGCCCAGGGCTGTTCTGATCTTTGCGCTTGTGCTGTTCAGCGGCGCGTTGTGTGCCGGACAGCAATTCTCACCCAACGTAAATATTAAAGTTCACGCCGATCAACCGGACGGGCCAACTTCCGCCCATCTGGAATTATTTCGGCTATGACGAGCCGAACTACACCTATGCGCCCAACGGCAAAAAATTGCTCGGCGAACTTGCGGCGCTGAGTCCTGTCCCAGTCCACATTCGTGTCCACAACCTGCTGACGACCGGCGATGGTTCGGCCTCGCTGAAGTGGGGCTCCACAAATGTTTACACCGAAGACGCCCAGGGAAACGCGGTCTATAGCTGGACGATTCTCGACCGCATCTTTGACACGTACCTCGCGCTGAGAATCAAGCCGCTCGTGCAAGTCGGCTTCATGCCCGAAGCTCTCTCAACCCACCCGCAGCCGTATCGCCACAATTTTCCTCAGGGCGCGATTTTCACCGGCTGGGCTTATCCGCCGAAGGACTATCAGAAATGGGCGGACGTCGTGTATCACTTTGCCGCTCATCTGCGCGACCGCTACGGGGAAGCCGAAACCAAAACATGGCTTTGGGAAGTCTGGAATGAGCCGGACATCGATTATTGGAAAGGAACTGCGGAAGAATATTTCAAGCTTTACGATTTTGCCGCTGCTGCTATTTTGCGAGCTTTGCCAGGCGCTTCTGTCGGTGGACCGGACACGACCGGCCCTGCCTCTCCCAAAGCCGCTGACTTTTTGCGAAAGTTTCTCGAGCACTGCGCACACGAACACAATTTCGCCACCGGACAAAATCGGCTCGCCTCTAGCTTTCATCAGTTTTCATCCGAAGGGAGCCACCGAATGGCGTGAGGACCACGTACAAATGGGCGTCGCGCGACAGTTGGCCTCCATTGAAGAAGGATTCAAGATCGTGGCGTCTTTTCCCGAGTGGCAGAATACGCCCATAATTCTTGGAGAATCCGACCCGGAAGGCTGCGCCGCTTGTACCGCGCGGACCCATCCGCAGAATGCGTATCGCAACGGTGCCCAGTTTGCCTCCTACACTGCAGAAGTCCTGAACTCGATCTACGATTTATCTCGCCGCGAACAAATCAATTTCGCCGGCGCGGTCACTTGGTCCTTCGAATTTGAAGACCAGCCGTATTTCGAAGGCTACCGGGAACTAGCGACAAACGGCTTGGACAAGCCGGTGTTGAATGCGTTTCGAATGTTTGGCTTACTTGGCACGGAGCGGCTGAAGGCGGAAAGTTCAGCGGCAATTTCTACCGATGAAGTTCTGCGCGACGGGGTCCGCGGCCAGCCGGACATCAACACCATCGCCACGCGCAAGGATCACGAAATCGAAATTCTAATCTGGAATTATCACGACGCTGATTTGCCCGTCGACCCAGCGAAGATTGATCTTTCCGTCAGCGGTTTGCCCGCGAACGTCAGCAAAGCACATGCTCGAACACTTTCGCATCGATTCTGATCACAGCAATGCGTTCACGGCGTGGAAAGAAATGGGCTCGCCTCAAGCACCCACGCCGCATGAATACGAACGGCTCGAGAACGCCGGACAATTGCAGCTTCTGGGGTCTCCCTCATTCCTTCCGATTGAGCGAGGCGCTGTACAGTTGCAATTCACCTTGCCCAGGCAAGGGCTCTCGCTACTCCGTATCCATTGGGAATAGAGCAAAATGCTCGCCCTGCCATCGCGATTTGTTTATTTGAAGTTAAGGAGTATTGGCCGCGCTCAACGCGAGCACGGCGTAAGCCGTCGCGGCATCTTTCATGAAGCGCACGGTGTCCGGACTGATGTGATGTTCTTCGTTGTTGTTTAGCGAGTAGGCCAGCCAGAAGCCTTCCGTGCGGTTCTGATTAGCCGTCAGCCACGCGAGTCCTTTTTGCAATTGAGCATTTTCGCGGGATATCCCGGCTTGTTGTAGGGCGAAGGTAATCAGTCCTGTCGCATATCCGTCGCTCTGGGCTACCTGCGGCGTTCCATCATGTCGCTTCCAATCCCCAGCCATCGAAGTCAGGCTCCAGCCTCCGTCCGGCTGCTGCTTGCTAAACAATTCGCTGATGATCGCTTTCTGTCGTGCCGCATCAATTAAGCCGGGCACCTTCGCGGAAGCCCACAACAATACGGCGCGATTGCTCAAAGTCTGCGCCGCGCTTTCGCGGTTCAAATATTCGCTAAGCATTCTTAAATTGTTTTGGATTTCGGGTCTCGCGCGGTAATTTTCTGGAGCCGTTCCGACAGCAATAGCCGCGAGCGACGCTCCATAAAAGCCCGAATCGTCCGCTTCCCAAGGCTCATTTTTAAACCTCAGCCAAAGCCACGCGCCCTTTTGCTCGCCTGTGGTCTGCTGCTCTGCCCACATGTTTTCAAACGCTCGGCGCGTGTCGTCACTCAAACGCAGACTCGGCGCGTTTTTGCCGTTGTTTTTGCTTGCATCATGGTTCGCCAGGATCAGTGCGTTCAAAACCGATTCCGTCCCGCGAGATTCCACGGACTTGTACGCGCCGCGATCCGCATCTTTATAAAACGGCTCCACTTCCTTCCACAGCCTCACGCGCTTGGTCACATTGTCGAGCAGTTTTTGTTCGTTCGCCGAGAGGCCCTGTTCCGCGAGCGCCTTGCGAAGCGCAGGCCGCGACATCGCATAAGGCACGGCCGTATGACACGAAATACAAAAAGTGTCGTGATCTCGCGCCGCCCGCTGCCAGCCCATCCACCAGCCAGCTCTCTGATCGAGATAAGCCGCGGCCGTCTTCTGATCCCACGAGTTCGCAACGTGCGCGTCAGGTTGGGCGGAGGAAATAGCCGTAGCTCTTGAATCCGCGGAGTTCGTCGCCGCTCCCGTTTCCGCATGCCAACAAACTGCAACGATTCCCGCGACGACGCACGCCGCGAAGCTCAATTTCCGCTGTATGGTTGTATTCATAGGGATTTTCGCCCATGATGCACAATTTCAAAATGGCTTTCGCCGTCCGCGATGGAGTCGCGAGAAGTATGCATCCAATATAAAAAGATTATCACGAACGCGGCGTGCCCCACGCCAGTTGCTGCACCTGTTGACGCTTTCCCCTAGGCTTCACTCCTGCGAAAAATCCAAGACGGAAATCTTGTTGTCTTTGGTCAACTGAAGCGACAAGAAAAGTGCCATGTGTTCATAGTTGGCACGGTATTGATAGCTGCGTTGACCTCCTTCGTCGCCTCGCTTGATCAAGTCCAACGATTTCAAAGGACCGAGCTCCTTCAAATAGTCACTCATTCCCTCCATCGCTTCGGGAAAGAGCTTCGCTCGCAACTCGGCGGTAAATCGATTCTGATCAGCTTTCCCGCCTGCGATCTCCTGCAATAGACTTCGCACGAGTTGGGTCGTCTGCGGCTCTTTGTCTTCGATCGGCTTGATCTCCGCTGGCATGAGCGCCGGAACGTAGAGGCCTGCCACGGTGTGCGCAATCTTGCCTGGCTGCGCATGCCCAGAGTCGAGATTCGTCAGGACGACGACCGTCAGCTTGTCGTCCACGTATCTGGAAATATCGCAAGTAAATCCCTGCCAGGCGCCTCCGTGTTCAATCACCTTGTGTCCGTTGATCTCATTGATTTCCCAGGCAAATCCGTAGTTCGCTTTATTGGGCTTCCCATTGTTGAGTTTCATCACGGTCCACATCTGATCGAGGCTCGACCGTTTCAGCAGTTTTTCGGTGTATAGCGCTGCGTCCCACTTCTCTAAATCCAAGACAGTAAAGTAGAGCGTGCCATCCGCCGTCGAATTAAATGTCGGCGAAACCCAGTCCTGATTTTTCAACTCTCCCTTGACCAGTTCGTAGCCCGCCGCGCGGTGCGGAATAATGTCTCTGTCGCTGATGATTCGCGTCGAAGTCATTCCCAGCGGCTGGAATATCCGCTCCTGCAAATAATCGCCGTAGAATTTTCCCGTCACACGGTGAATCATGATTCCGAGCAAGACGTAATTCGTATTGCGGTAGCTCCAGTCTTCCCCAGGCTTGAAGTCCATCGGCATCGCCGCAATTCTTTTGTAGAGTTCGTCTTCCGTCATATCCAGCCGGAGATAGAACGGACCGTCGGGCTTGGTGCGCGGACCGTTCTCGTATTCTCCAAGCCCGGAGGTATGGCTCAGCAAATTGCGAATCTTGATGTCCTTCCACGTTTCAGGCGCGTCTGGAAAATATTTCTGGACGGGATCGTCAAGCCCGACTTTGCCTTCTTCCACCAGCATCATGACGGCGGTTGCTGCAAACTGCTTTCCGACCGATCCAGATTGAAAAATCGTATCCGCCTTCACCGGTACGTCCCATTCCAAGTTGGCTATGCCGTATCCTTCCGCCTTGACGATTTTTCCGTCTCGATACACCCCCAAGGCCAGCCCGGGAATCTGCTCCCGCTGCATCTCTCCGCGGACATAGGCATCCACTTTGGCGCCCTCATCGGTTGGCGAGGAGGAAATACTAGCCGCCAGCCACGCCGCACAAAACAGCAGCCCACTGCTTTTCACCAAAAGCTTTCTCATTTCGCCTCCGCGCAAGCTCAAAGGAAATACAACATTTTCCCCGCATTAGCCAGTATTGGTTCTGCCAGCCGCGGAAAATCGCCCCCCTGTTTATCAGCACAAAGCCCTCATTCCCCTATATCGATAAACCAAAAATGCGTGCACACTAGCTGCGGAGACAATCACATGCTCGCAGTTGCAGGGGTCTGGAAGAAAAAACGCGACGACTTGAAGGCTAAACGTAACTCACTATTCGAAAAATACGCAAAACATCCCGAGGAATTTCATCTGGCTCTGGAAATCAAAAAGATCGACGATGAAATCGCCGATTGCACCCAACACGTGGAACACGAACGCCGCTCCGAGCGCCCCGCCTCGGCTGCAAAAAAGCAACTGATACCCCAGAAGTAAAGGAATACCGTCAGAGCGGCCTTAGACCGCGCGCGGAAAAACCTCTCCTAGTAGGCACTTGGCGCGCGCCTCTCATTGTGCTCTTCTATTAAGGACGCCATGCGACTGATCCAAGCCACATCTTTCCGCCCCCGGCCCGCTCTCTGCTCGCTTCTTGTTACGGTACTTCTTATTGCCGCGCCTGCTTTGGCTTTCGCACAGCAAGATCAGGATAACGAGGCAGTCATCCGTTTCGTCCGCAACCCCGATCCCGCGCCGGACTTCAAACTAACCGCGCTCGACGGTAAACCCATCACCCTGGCCGCCCTGCAAGGTAAGGTTGTCTTATTGAATTTCTGGGCCACGTGGTGCGGACCTTGCCGCGCTGAAATTCCTGATCTTGTTGCTCTGCAGGACCGCTACGACGGCCGCCTCCAAATCATCGGCCTCAATGTCGACGACGAAGAGGCCGATATCCAGCAGTACGTCAAAGAAACCAAGATCAACTATCCCGTTGCCATGACTTCGAACGAAGTCCGCAGGCAATTTGGCGGCATACCCGCGCTGCCGACGTCGTTCGTTTTGGACACGGAGGGCCGCGTCGTCCAGAAACATGTTGGCCTCTGGAATCCTGCTGTTTACGAAAACGAAATTCGCGCGCTGCTCGGCATGCCGATTATGGCGAAGGTCGAAACATTTGAAGACAAGGGCGAAGTTTTTCTGGCACATGCCGATCGCGCCACCGAACTTCCTGGCGTCGACCTTTCCAAACTCACGCCTGAGCAAAAAAAGTTGGTTCTTCACCGCTTCAATGCGGATACGTGCACCTGCGGCTGCAAATTCACTCTTGCTCAGTGCCGCATCTGGGATTCCGGCTGTGCCGTCAGTAAAGCCGCCACGGAAAAAATCGTCGCCGAAGTTTCTGCAGCTCCCACCGTACCAAGCGATTCGACGCAGCCTGCGCCCGCCGCGCCGGCACCAGCGAAAACGCCTTCCACTCCTGCGCCTCCGCAGCTAGGGAAACAAAAATAATTTCGGCTGCGGAATACCCTACTAAAATGCGGGTGAATTTCGCATAATTCTTCTCCGGCCCAGTTACCCGCTGCGGCGCCGGCCCTGTTACTCTTTTTCCGTCGATGCCTCTGCTCGCAAAAGTTATATTTTTTCTAGCTTTGGTCCTTTCGTTCACGGGACTTCTTTCTCCTCCGATAGCACTCACCGTCGGAATCCTGTTCGGTTTGTGCTTCACGCATCCTTACGCGGGGGCCACCCGAACATCCGCAAGAATTCTTCTCCAGGTCTGCGTCGTCGCACTGGGCTTCGGAATGAATCTGCACGAAGTGCTGAAAGCTGGCCGCAGCGGGTTTGTCTATACCGCGCTTGGAATTTCGTTTGCGCTTTTAGTTGGTCTCGCGCTTGGCCAGTTGCTGCAAGTTCGTGGCAATTCGTCCTTTCTGATCACCGCAGGCACGGCGATTTGTGGAGGCAGCGCTATCGCCGCCGTCGGCCCGATTCTTCGCGCTGATGATGAAGAGATGGCGGTGTCGCTCGGCACAGTGTTTATTCTAAATTCCGTTGCGCTCCTGATTTTTCCGCCGATTGGCGGCGCGCTTCATCTCTCGCAATCACAATTTGGACTTTGGGCTGCTCTCGCCATTCATGACACAAGTTCCGTTGTCGGCGCCGCCGCAAAGTACGGACAAGAAGCCCTGGTCGTCGGCACCACTGTAAAATTAGCTCGCGCTCTCTGGATCGTTCCTCTCGCGCTTGCCACAGCCGCGTTCAAGCACCGCAAATCCGAAATAGGCGCAGAATCCGAAACTCGCGACGCATCGAAAATTCCCTTTCCTTGGTTCATTTTGTTCTTTTGCCTCGCTGCGGTTCTCAACACTTACGTACCCGCGATCCAGCATGATTCGCATGTGCTCTTCGCGCTCGGAAGGCTGGGCCTCACGGCCACGCTCTTTTTGATTGGTACTGGGATTTCGCGCGCCACAATAAAGGAAGTCGGCTGGCGGCCTTTGCTGCAAGGCGTGCTTCTCTGGGCCGTGGTGGGGCTTACCTCTCTTTACTTCATTCGTATCGGCTGGATCGCTCTGTAACGAACTCCCCGCGCTTCTCGCGAGCTGATTCGAGCGTTTATTTCTTCAGTAGATCCATCACCGCGGAAGTCATGGCTTTGACGCCCGTTCGAATGGCCGGATCTGGCAACGGAGCGAATTCGCTGGAGTGTGGACCGGGGAGGCGCGTGCCTTTTTCCATCGCGTCCTTTAGCTTGACGGGATCGGCGGCGCCGAGCCAGAACATGCTGATCGGCGGCTTCGGATCTTCGAGAGCGAAAAGGCTGAAATCTTCACTGGCCATGATGGGTTCGCCCGCGAGCACGTTTTCTTTTCCGAGCGCGTGTTCGAGCGAAGTGCCTACGCGGTTTGTCAGCGCGACATCGTTGATCGTGGCGGGAACGTGATCCTCCGCAATGACGACAATGGGCGCGCGCTCGGCTGGAACGCCCGCGGCGGCGGCGATTCCGTTGGTGATTCTCGTGATTGCCGCGAGCACTTTTTCGCGCTGCTCGGGATTCATAGTTCGAACCGTGAGCTGAAGGTGCGCTTCGTCGGGAATGATGTTGTGTTTTGTGCCGGCGTGAAATGAGCCGACGGTGACTACCGTTGGAAGCTGAGGATCCATTTCACGGCTGACAATCGTTTGCAGCGCGACCACGATTTCCGAAGCGATGACGATGGGATCTTTTCCGGCTTGTGGCGCGGCGCCGTGACCGCCATAACCGCGCACAGTGATGTCGACGGAATCCGCGCCAGCGAGAAGCGGGCCTGCGTGCCAGGAAACTTTGCCGGCCGGGACTGCGGAACTGTCATGGAGCGCGAGGACGAAGTCTGGCCTGGGAAATTTTGTATAGAGCCCGGCGCGAAGCATGGCTTGTGCGCCACCAACGGTTTCCTCGGCAGGCTGGCCAATCAGAACAACAGTGCCGCTCCAGCGATCCCTGAGCTGCGCGAGCATACGCGCGGTGCCGAGAAAAACCGTCATGTGCAAGTCGTGACCGCAGGCGTGCATCACGCCGACTTCGCCACCGCCCGCGCGGGCCACTTTTACGTGGCTGGCGTAGGGTAAACCAGTGTTTTCGATAATCGGCAGCGCGTCCATGTCCGTTCGAACGTAAACGACAGGACCAGGTCCATTTTTCAGGACCGCGACGATGCCGTAGGCCGTCAGACCGGAATCGGCGTATTGGCCGAAATGATCGGTGACCTCGTAGCCGGATTTTCTGAGGTCCGCGGCGACCAGCGCCGAAGTCTCTTTTTCTTGCGTGGAGAGTTCGGGATTTTCGTGAAGGTGTTTGTAGGTGGCCAGGAGCGAGTCGGCTTCTTTGTTGATGTGCTGGTCCAGATCGTTTTGAGCCAAGACCGGGACGGGGATGCAGAGTGCGGCGGCGAAGGAAAACACGCCGAGTCGAATTGTAAAATGCATTGAGTCACCTCGAAAAGGAAGCGGCATCTTAGCATTGGTCACCCGGGCTTGCCTCCGTTCATTTCGTAGGCGGAGGTGTTAAGGCTGACACAGACTGAAGTCTGTGCCACTGGCTGTTGCTACAGAGCGAAATGCGGGATACACTCGCGCCACAAATTCAGGAGTTCATTCTCAAAGAGATTTGAATGGAGGCAACGCGTGAATCGCCGATCTACTTTTTTGGCCATAGCACTCGTATTTGCAGGAATTCTCAGCGTAAGCGGGGCATTTTCGCAGCCTACGCCGCAGACGGTACGCAAGGTCTTTAATGCGCCGGAGAAAACGGTGCAGGCGCCTTTCAGCGACGGGATACTGGCTGGGAACACGTTGTATCTGGCTGGAAGAATCGGGCTGGACCCGAAAACCGGAAAGCCGCCAGCGGAAATCGAAGATGAAATCAAGCTGATGCTCGATAGCTTGAAGGGAACTTTGACCCAGGCAGGAATGACGATGGACGACTTGGTGTATGTGCAGATTGCCTGCACCGACTTGTCTCTCTTCGACAAATTTAATCCCATCTATACGAGCTACTTCAAGACCAAGGACTACCCCGCGCGGGAGTTCATTGGCGCGGCAGCGCTTCTGCGCGGAGGCCATTTCGAGCTGCAGGCGATCGCCGTCCGCCACTGAGATTTTCCTGCGGGTTTGACCGGAATGGCCTGACGACGAATTGAAAAGCTGGAAGTTACGGTGCGGGTCAAGTTTCTGCCCGAGCCAATACAATTTTGGATCACCATCCCACGAATGTATAGGCACCCCTGAACCCTTTTTGAGGGTCAATTGACCTTTGGAAATAGCGACTCACAAACAAAAGAACGGCGAGTCTCATCTAAAGAATTAGGCACCCGTTTAAGAAATGCCCGAATAGCGTCACTAAAGCTTTGATAATTTAGCGGCATTTGCCCAAATAAGGGCTATTTATTTATCGCCCCGCCTTGTATCTTCACTTTAAGTCTTTTAAAATGAACAGTTTAATTATAGCTAAGAATTAACATCCAATGGAGAGGCTAATGCATCTACTTGCGTCGGCAAGGTCTCGACTAATGTTGCGTATCACAACAGAGAAGAAGCGGGGCAGAACCGTAATGAGCGTCGAAGGGCGCTTGGCGGGGGCGTGGGTGGGGACGCTCGAGCAGTGCTGGCGGGAACGGGTACCGGAAGAGAAATTCAGTGTGGATCTGTGCGGCGTGAGCTTCATTGATGCGGCGGGCAAGGTGCTATTGAAGGAGATCCACGAGCAGGGCGGGAAACTCATCGCGGAGGGGTGCTTGAATCAGTCGATCGTAGAGGAAATTGAAGGGCGCGACCGGTCCGGAAAGGGCGGGTGCTGGGGCCGAAAAAAGGGCTCGCACATTATTTTCTATGTGGCGTTTTTTAGCTTGGTGGTGACGCCGATGGTTGCACGTGCGCAAGGAACTGGGAGACAGAATCCGCTGCCCGGGAATGCGCCGAGCGGAGTCATGCGGCTAACGCTGGATCAGTCGGTAGCCCTGGCACTGAAGCAGAATCCGACAGCGCAGATCGCAATTATAACGGCCGCGCAAAGCGTTCAAGACAAAAACGTGGTACGCGCGGATCTGCTGCCACAGGCGAACTTGAGCGTGACGGACTCCGTTGAGCGCCTCAACCTCCAAGCATTTCTTGGCGAACGAATACCGGGATTTCCCCAACATGCTGGTCCTTTTCAGGTTTTTTCGGCAGGTCCGACATTTAGCGCTCCAGTCTTCGATTTGACGCTGTTCCGCCGATACCAGGCGGCGCGGGAAACGGCGAATGCCAGCAAGTCAGACAGTCTTTCCACGCGCGAGCAGGTGATCTTACTCGTTGTGTCGCAATACATCGGGACGCTGCGCGCCGTGGCGAACGTGCAAGCTTCTCAGTCGCGAGTGGAACTGGCGCAGGCGCTGTACGACCAGGCGGCGGACGTGCAGAAAGAAGGTGTTGGCACGGGAATCGACACGCTGCGCGCGAATGTGGAGTTGCAAAATGAGAAGCAGAGGCTGCTTGAAGCGCAAGCCGACCGCGATACTTCCCTTTTTGGACTGAGCCGGTTGCTGAATCTGGACCCGCGGCAGGTGATCGAATTGGCTGATTCGCTGAGCTTCTTCGACACCCCACAACCCGAGGTCGTTGCGAGCATTGATTCGGCGCTTGCGGAGCGGCAGGAGTGGAAGTCGATGCAAGAACAGCTTAAATCGGCGGGGCTGCAAAAAAAGGCTTCGTCGGAATCGCGGCTGCCGAGACTGGACTTCAACGGTAATTGGGCTTACTTGGGAGGGTCTTCGACGACGGGCATACCAACGTACAACTACGAAGCGGCGGTAACGGTTCCGTTGTTTACTGGCGGCAGGATTCACGCGGAAGTCGTTCGAGCGGACTTGGAAATTCAGAAGCTGCAGCAGCAGCAAGACGACTTGCGAAATCAGATTGCGCTGGACGTGAAGACGGCGCTGCTCAATTTGGATTCGGCGCGGAGTCAGGTGGCCGTGGCGAATCTCGGCATGCAGCTCTCGAGAGAAGAAGTGGATCAGGCGAGAGACAGGTTCAGGGCGGGTGTGGCGAACAATATCGAAGTGATCCAGGCGCAGGATTCGCTGGCACGGGCGAACGACAACCAGATTGCAGCGCTTTACCGTTTCAATCAGGCACGCGCGGACTATGCCCGTTCGATTGGGCAGATGGAAAAGGTTTACTCGAAGTGAGGGAACGATGAGCGTTGAGATCGAAGTAGGGCCAGAAAAGGCGACAAAGACAGAGCCGTTCCTTGACGTGCCTGTCGAGAAAGAAGCACCGAAAGGTTTTGCAAATCCAAAGGTGCAACGGCTTGCGATTGTTGGCGGCTTGGTGCTGATTGTCGCGGTTCTCGGATTGTTTCTCTACTACCACGACCGGGAGAGCACGGACGACGCGCAGATCGACGGACACATTACGCCGATCGCTTCAAAGATCTACGGGAAAGTAGCGAGCGTTTTGGTTGACGACAACCAAGCTGTGAAGGCGGGGCAGATATTGGTGAAGATCGATCCGCGCGATTACCAAGCGGCCGTGGATCAAGCCAAGGCGGCGTTGGACTTGGCGGAGGGCGAGGCGCGGTCAGCCGGAGTAGATGTGCCGAGGACGGCGGAAAACGTAGCGAGCGGGTCTTCCAGCGCCGACGCGCAATTGCTGGGGGCGCAGGCGGACGTGGCGCGCGCGCAGGCAACTTACGAAGAAGCGCAAACCGCGGATTTGGAATTTGCGCAAGCGAACGTGAACAAGAGCATGGCGAACGCCGCACTGGCGCAGGCGGATTTGGCTCGGTACAAGCCGCTGATGGAGAGAGACGAAATTTCGAAGCAACAGTACGACGCTGCAAAAGCAAACGCTGATGCGACAGCGAGTGCTTTGAAGGCGGACCAGGAAAAATTGGCGCAGGCGCAGCGGAATGTGGAAGTCGTGAAGGCGCAACTGGATGCGGCCAAAGCACGGGTGCTGCAAATGCGGGCGGGAGTAGAAAGCGCGCTGGCGGATAGAAAACAGGTCGGTATGCGAACGGCGGACGCGCAAGCGAAAGTGGCGAAAGTAGCGCAAGCCCGCGCGTCCTTGGACGCAGCGCAGCTGAACCTGAGCTACACGGAAATAGTTGCGCCGGTGGATGGAGTGGCGACGCACAAGCAAGTGGAGACGGGACAAATCGTGCAGGCCGGGCAGGGATTGCTGGTGGTGGTGCCGCTGCAGGATGTGTGGGTAACGGCCAATTTCAAGGAGACGCAGCTGAGAAATATGCGCGCTGGACAGAAAGCCGAAGTGAGTGTCGATACGTATGGGAGGACATTCAGCGGGCATGTGGATTCAATTGCCGGAGCGACGGGCGGCGTGCTGAGTTTGCTGCCGCCGGAAAACGCGACTGGCAACTACGTGAAGGTAGTGCAGCGGATACCGGTGAAGATCGTGCTGGATCCGGTGCCGCCGGACAAGGCCGTGTTGCGGCCGGGGATGAATGTGGACGCTACGGTCATCACCAAGTAGCGCGTGGAATAAAGAAAGTCCGTGAAGTGTTTGTACGTATGAATAGGTAGAGCGACTGGGAGCCAGAGCGCAGGCGAACGAGATCGAACACCAGATGAGGCACAGACTACTAGCGAAACTGAGGATGCCGGATGGGTCGATCAACCCGTGGGTGATCGCCGTTACGGTGACGCTGGCTACGTTCATGGAAGTGCTGGACACGTCGATCGCGAACGTGGCGTTGCCGCACATTTCAGGAAATTTATCGGCGGGCGCGGATGAATCGACGTGGGTACTGACGTCGTACCTGGTTTCCAATGCGATCGTGTTGCCGCTTTCGGGATGGCTTTCCGGACTCATTGGGCGGAAGCGGTTTTACATGTCATGCGTGGCGCTGTTTACCGTGAGCTCGTTCTTGTGCGGGCTGGCGCCGAGCCTAGGTGTGCTGGTGTTTTTCCGGATTTTGCAAGGCGCAGGCGGCGGAGGATTGCAGCCAAGCGAGCAGGCCATTTTGAATGACACCTTTTCGCTGGCAAAGCGCGGGATGGCATTTGCGGTTTACGGGATTGCAGTAGTGGTGGCGCCGACGATTGGGCCGTGGCTGGGCGGATGGATTACGGACAATTTTTCGTGGAGATGGATTTTTTATATCAACGTGCCGGTGGGAATTATTTCGCTGATCCTTACGTCCTTCTTGATTTCGGATCCGCCGTACATGAAACGGGCGAGCGTCAAGAGTGGATTCCGGATCGACTACATCGGAATCGGATTGATCAGCCTGGGATTGGCCAGCATGCAGATTATTTTGGACAAAGGACAGCGCGACGACTGGCTAGCGTCCGGATTTATCCGTGTCTTTTTTGTACTGATGCTGATCGGGATTATCGCCGGGATCGTATGGGAGTGGCGGCATAAAGATCCGGTTGTCGACTTAAAAATGCTGAAGGACCGGAATTTCGCGATCTCGACGGTAGCGATGTTTTTCCTGGGTTTTGTGCTGTATTCGAGCACGGTTCTGATTCCTCAGTTTCTGCAAGAGCTGCTGGGCTACACAGCAGAGCTTGCGGGAAAGGCGCTTTCGCCGGGCGGCTTGGTGATCATGCTGATGATGCCGGTCGTCGGATTTCTGGTGTCGAAAGTTGACACGCGAATTCTGATTACGTTTGGCTGCACGGTGTCGGCGATTGCGCTGTTTTGGATGGCTGGTTGGGATTTGAGTCTCGATTACAGTCACGCGGTTCGCGCGCGCATGCTGCAGAGCTTCGGACTGGCATTTCTATTTATTCCGATCAACGTGGCGGCGTTTGCGTACGTACCGAAAGAAAAGACGAACATGGGAACGGGAATCATCAATCTGGCGCGAAACATCGGAGCGAGCGTGGGAATCGCGACGGTGACGACGATGTTGGAGCGGCGCGCTCAATTGCATCAGACGCATTTGGTGGAGAGTGTGAACAGTTTGAATCCGGCGCTGCTTAAGATGACGAACGGAAACACGGCGCGTCTAATTTCATATGGGTCGAATGCTTCGCATGCAGCGATGCAGGCGAAGGGCATGGTCTACAACCTGGTGCAGCGCCAGTCGGCGATGTTGGCGTTCATCGACAACTTCAAGATGCTGGGCGTGGTGTTCCTGGCAGTCATCCCGGTTTTATTGCTGATGAGGAAACCGAGAGTGCCAGCCGGAGGTGTTCCGGTGCACTGAGGCACGCAAGTGTCCATGCATCCGTTCAACGAGCTTATCGCAGCGATTTTTTGCAGTGACTGATGGCAGCAAGTTTGTGCAGTAATTGGGGGGAACAATGGCAACTCAAGCGGCAGTAGCGACACAAACGGCAGTGGCACCGCAATTCAATGAAAGCAAGCTGATTCGCGCCGGACAGAGGGGCGATTCGCAGGCGGTGGAGACTTTATTCCGCCGTTACCAGCGCCCGCTGTTTCAGACGGCTTTGCGCGTCCTTGGCAATACAGAGGATGCGGAAGACGCTTTGCAAGACGGGCTGCTTTCGGCATACCGCAACATGAGGCGGTTCGAGGGACGATCGCAATTTTCCACGTGGCTGACGCGCATCGTGATCAATGCGGCTCTAATGAGGCGACGGAGCGCGAAGGCGCGGCCGGCGGTTTCGCTGGACGAACCTCCGCGCGAAGACGAGCTGCCGATCTCGGAGCGATTCGCAGCCGAAGGGCCGAATCCCGAGCAAGTGTTTGCCGGAACGGAATTGCGAGAGATGATCAGCGAAAACCTGGACGAGCTTTCACCTTTGCTCCGCACAGCGTTTGTGCTGCGCGAAGTGGAAGGTTACTCGACGGGCGAAGCGGCAAAGAAACTCGGAGTGACCGAGAACACCTTGAAGGCACGGCTGTGGCGCGCGCGGCATCAACTGGCTGAGCGGCTTGGGCAGCGTCTGCGCCGGATCAAGGACGACATGGCCGGCATGGGCGACGCCGAGTGCAGCTACTGCTGAGAAACCGGAGCAACGACGTAAGGAAATAAACGTGCAACGAAGGAGAGGGCGGGTCGATTGTGGCTCGCCCTTGTACGCGGGAATCCTCCAGCTGCGCGTTGACAGCGCGGGGATTTCTGAGGATGAAAATGATGATATCGGAAGCAATGACCGGGGCGTTGTGCGCGCTGTGTTGTTGTCAGCGCTGCGCACAAGTGTCCTCTGGCATGGGAGGAGTAGGCAGAACGACGTAAAAGTCTAACTCCATTCAATTGTTTCTTGACCCACCGCCGAGAGGAAAACGGCAGGTGGGTTTTTTGTTTTGGGGGCGAGAGTTTTGCGGTTTTTGATGTGATCAAAACAATTCGGTAGGCCGGAATTTCGGGACCTGGGAGACAAAAAATGAAGAACTTTCGAAGCGTTGCGGGACGGCTTTTGCCGGTGATTCTGTTGCTTGGTCTGCCACTTTCAGCGCAATCGGGAGTGGCCGGTCTGGATGGTTCGTGGGACGCGGTGGTGGTTGTGGGACAGGCGGAGATTCCGTTCCGGTTTGAAATCTCCGCGCGGGGAGCGGAGCCGCAAGGATTTTTCTTCGAAGGCGAGAATAGGATCGGATCGACTTCGGGGGAATTTGCCGATGGGAAGCTGCAATTGGATTACGAGTTTTTGAATTCGACGCTCACCGCGACGTTCGACGGAGAGAAGTTGGATGGTTCGTATCGATACAATCGGAAAAACGGGCGGGAATATCCGTTTCATGCGCGACGCGCCGTACCTGAGACCGCGAACAGCGCTGGTTCGCCGCGGATCGCCGGCAACTGGGAAATGACGCTGGTCGGACCTGACAATAGCACGACGAAGGATCCGCGAGCTGTCCTTTCGTGGAAGCTGTACCTGCGGCAGGTAGGTTGGAACGTGAGCGGATCGATTCTGCGAATCGATGGGGATACGGGAACGCTGACGGGCCGCTGGCAAGGCGATTCGCTAGTGTTGAGCCACTTTGCGGGGGAACGGCCTGTGCTGCTGGAAGCCAAACTTCAGCCGGACGGAACGCTCGACATTCTGTTGAACAAGCAGAACCGATATCTGGCTGCACGATCGGCTGATGCGCGCGCGAAGGGAATACCGGAGCCGCCTGATCCAGCGCGATTTACGAACGTAAAGGATGGGGAAGAGCTGTTCCATTTTCGTTTCCCGGATGTCGATGGAAAAATCGTTTCGGATGCGGATGCGAGGTTCCGGAACAAGGTGGTGATTCTTACGATTGGCGGAACGTGGTGTCCGAACTGCAGGGACGAGGCTCCGTTTTTGGTAGAACTTTACAAGCGATTTCATCCGCAGGGACTGGAGATTGTGGGATTAAATTTTGAGGCCAGCGGGGACCTTGCGGAAGACAAACCGCGGATCGAATCTTTTGTTAAGGAATTTTCCGTGCCTTATCCGGTTCTGTACGGCGGAGAAATTCATGATGTGAAGGATAAGTTGCCGCAGATCGCGAACTTCGGAGCCTATCCCACGACGATTTTCTTGAACCGGGACGGGCGCGTGGCGACTGTGCACGCGGGGTTTGCGAGCGCTGCTACGGGAGAGGCGCATACGGCGCTTGAATATGACGTGGAACAATTGGTGGTACGGTTGCTTAGCGAAAAAGGCAAAGAGCAAGCTTCGCGCTAGAAAAGACGCGGACGATCACTTCGATGGATCCTTGCATCGCGGTGGTGTTCCGCGGCGCGAGGAGCGTTAATGGGAGCCAGCGGTGTGCGCCGTGCCGCGGGGCGAGGAGGTCGGCGACGCACTGGCGGCGTCCGGGGTGGGCGGGAGATTTATGTTGGTAACACCCGATGGCGCCCATGCGAGCTGCCCGTTGCTACTCGCGACTCCCTCGACGATTTTCGAGAACAACTGATCCTGCATGGCGGTGCGTTTCGCATAGTCAACCACATAGCTAACCGTAAATTCCAACGATCCCGCGTTTATGACGAGTGCGACGGTAGGATCCAATGGAGGATTCGCAACTCGATAATAGTCGCTCATCACTTTCCAGGAGGCCTGCGCTTCAATCAAATACTCACCAATCGCCTCTTTGGCGGCCCGCGAGAGCATCTCTCTGGCAAGCTGGCAATCGCTGGTGGTTGTAAGCAGCACTTTAATTTCGTCCCAGATAAAACGGAATCCTTGCGAATAGTTGAAGACGGGCACTTTTAAAACGATGTTGTTGGGGATGCGAACGATCCGGCCGTTATACAAGTCCTTGCTGACCCAGTTCCCCGTTTCCATCAAGGTGGTTCGGAGAAGGCCGATGTCGATCACGTCACCTCGAGTATCGCCAATCTGAACTCTGTCGCCCACAGTGTAAAGTTTTGAAAAACCGATGGAGAAGGCTCCGGCAACGCTGGCCACTACGTCCTGCAGAGCTACCGCAACACCCGCGCCGACGACGCCGAGGGTAACCGTGAGGCGTCCCAAGCGATCGCCAAAGAGGATGGCGAGGAAAAGGAGGATCGCGACGTATCCCGCGAAGATGATGAACTTGCGAACTTTGTAGCGGGCGTCGGCTTGGCCAAAGTGGCGGGGTAGGACTCGTTCGAACACGCGGAACGTGGCGTGAATCAGAAGGATGCCAACGACGGCGGCAACACATTTCGTGAAGAGGGAAAGCGAAACAGCCTCTTTGAAGAGATCAGTCATCCAGCCACCATCGTTCTCAATCCGCGGTCACATCGCAAAGTAAGACTACCAGACCTCTCAAGAGCCCGAAGGGCGACGATTTCTGATTCACGGGGTTCGCCTGATCCTTATGATGCGGTCCGTTTACCATTCTGCACGAAGATTCGTATTGTCGAAAACTGACTCAGTACTAGTTCTCGCTGGCCTTCAGAGCTTACCTTTCGGTGGGGCTTCAGGAGTAGGGGCGGAGGTGCGGGCGGCGGAGTAGAGGCCTAGGACGCGGAGGTGGCTGGTGGCTTCGCGGACTTCGGCTAGGGCGCGTTCGAGTTGGGGGGAGGAGTCGGCTTCGACGTCGAGAAAGAATTGGTATTCCCAGGGGCGGCCGTGGATGGGGCGGCTTTCGATTTTCTGGAGGTTGACGCCGTGCTTTGCGAAAGGCTCGAGAGAGGCCAAGAGCGCGCCGGGGCGGTGGGCGAGACGCATGGCGATGGACATTTTGCGGGCGTCGGGAGATGGAGAAGTGGCTTCGGCTGTAGGACGCAACAAGACGAAGCGGGTGAAATTCTCGGGGTTGTCCTGGATGTCGGAGGCCAGGATGACGCCGGAGTAGTGTTCGGCGGCGCGGCGGCCAGCGATGGCGGCGCTCGTTTTGTCGCCGCGGGAGAGGGCCTCGCGCACGCTGCCGGCGGTGTCCTCGGCAGGGACGCGCTTGAGACTCGGATGCGTCGCGAAGAAACGTTCGCATTGAGCGAGAGCCATGGGATGACTCGCGACAGAACGAATAGAGTCTAGAGTCGCGCCGGGGCAGCCGATCAGGTGGTGCTTGATGGGGAGAATGGTCTCGGCAGTGATGGTGAGGGCGCTCTCGAGGAGCAGATCGTAGACGCGGACGACGGGCCCTGCGAGGGTGTTTTCTACGGGGGCGAGGAGAGCGTCGGCGAGGCCGTCGCTGATGGCGCGGAAGGCAGCGTCGAAAGTGGGGCGAGGGACGGTGGTGATGGCATTCGCCGAGGAGCTGGACGGCGGCTTCTTCGCTGAAGGCGCCGGGCTCGCCTTGGAAAGCTACGCGCATTTTAAGGATGATAGCACTCCTCAGCACGGGCACAGGGTGCGGCGTTTTCTTTGATGTCCTGGCTGCGGAAGCGATCCACATTGGCTGCGGCTGCGAAAGCGGGACGTCGTAGAAGCGCGTTTGCGGCGCGGGAAGGCGAGGTATACTGCGCGAGGGAGACAGAAAATGAAATTGGCCAAGCCTGAGGCTGGAGAGTACGCCGCTTACTATGAGAAGTATATTGCGCTGGTTCCTGGAAATGACGTTACCGGCGCGCTGGAAGCGCAACGTGTGCAGACGATGCAGCTTTTCGCGGGACGCAGCGAGCGGGACGGGAATTTTCGTTACGCGGCGGATAAGTGGACGGTGAAGGAAGTGCTGGGGCACTTAAGCGATTCCGAGAGAATCTTCACCTATCGGGCGCTGCGGATTGCACGAGGCGATCAGACGCCCATGGAGGGATTCGAACAAGACGATTACGTGCGCAGCGGCGGATTCAACGAACGGCCGCTGGCAAGTCTGGTGGAGGAATTTGCGTACGTGCGAAGCGCAAGCCTGGCGTTGTTTCGGTCGCTTGGGAAAGATGCGTGGCTGCGGCGCGGTACGGCAAACAAAAACGAGGTGAGCGTGCGGGCACTGGCGTTTATCACCGCGGGGCACGAACTGCACCACCGGCAGATTCTCGAGGAGCGCTACTTTTCGGCTATCCCACGCGCCTAGAGCGAGTGGTTCGAGGCCGCTGGCCGTGACGGGGTTTAAGAAGAAAATAAAGCAGGATAGACGCCAGCGTGATGCTTAACGCCGCTCCGAGGACTGCCAGGGCTTGTGCATCCAGAGGGTGTACGAAGGCGTCCCCAAGAAGGTAGGAGCCCAAGCACAAGAAAAGCACCGCCAGGAAGATGACCAAACTTCCGAAGGTTCGCGCCAACCCTCCGCGGATGACCAAGGGTTTGGAGATATGCTCCGCGCTGACGCGGACGAGAGTATCTGCACGCATGGCTCACCCCTTGCGGGATCCCTCCCGAACGGCAACGGGATCTGCGACGCGCAAAAACTCGAGATAAGCAAAGTTTGGCGAAACGTAGGTCTTCTTCATGGGAGCGCGGCAGACACAGTGCGGATTATTTCCCTCGACTGTGTCTTTAGATTGAACGGGGACTTCGAAGTGACACGCTGGATTTGTGCAATGCCATTGTTCCCCTGGCTTCACGCTCATAGTGGCCGTTCCTTCTCTATGCTTTCTGGGGAAGAAAAGGATGCGATCTGGAGCATTTCGGCTCTTTCGCGTCCTTTCTAGTGGGCGAGAACTTGGCATTCGAGGCAATGTGCGGTTGCCGGAGCATGATTTCCGGGTTAGGTTGCGGGGGCCGCGAGCGGCTGCTAAAATTGCTGATTTGCCGGGTTGCCGGCGTCCGTGCTGAAGGCTACCTGCGATTTATGGCTGGGTATCCCACAGAATTTGTTGGCGTTTGCATCCAGGCTGATAGTAAGTGCTGCAACCGCAGAGCAGTCCAAAGAATGCGTAACCGCGGAGAAACCGGTGGAAACGGCGAGCGTGAGATGCTCGGCTGACCAGGTCTGGGCTCTGCGGAAGGGAGATTACGAGTGGCAAAGTATGATGTGGCGATTATTGGGAGCGGTCCGGGCGGGTATGTCGCGGCGATCCGGGCAGGCGAACTGGGGTTGAAGACCATTGTTGTAGAGAAGGACCCGTTTCTTGGCGGGACGTGCTTGCATGTCGGATGTATTCCTACGAAAGTTTTGCTGCACCACGCGGACGTTTACGATCACTTCAAAAATGGCGCGGAGCTGGGGTTTGAGGTGAGCGGGCTGAAGATCAATTGGGCGAATATTCTGGCGCGCAAGGACAAGATTGTGAAGAAGCACGCCAAGGGCATCGAGTTTCTATTCAAGAAAAACAAAGTGGAGTGGGTGCAGGGTTGGGGACGTTACGAGGGACCCGGGCGCGTGAGCGTGGACAACAATGGGAAGAAGAGCGAGATCGAGGCAGCGAATGTTTTGCTGGTGAGCGGATCCGAGGCGCGCTCGCTGCCGGGGATTGAGCCGGACCACAAGACGATTCTTACGAACCGGTCGATTCTGGAGCTGCCGGAAATTCCGAAAACACTGATCATCGTGGGTGCCGGAGCGGTGGGAGTGGAATTCGCGTCTATTTACAACACGTTTGGGACGCAGGTGACAGTTCTGGAAGCGCTGCCACGCGTGGTGCCTGTCGAGGACGAAGATGTTTCGGTGGAATTGGAAAAAGATTTTAAGAAGAGGGGGATACAGATTTTCACGAGCAGCAAAGTGGATTCGGTGAAAAAGGACGCCAATGGCGTGACGGTTTCGTTCAAGGATAAAGATGGCAAAGCGCAGACTTTGCAGGCGGAGAAATTGCTGATGGCGGTGGGACGCAAGCCGATGACGGAAAATTGCGGGCTGGAAAAGTCCAAGGCGAAGCTGGATCGCGGGTTTGTACTTACTACCGGTCAGAATTTCGAGACGGATGAGAAGGGGTTATACGCGATTGGGGATATCGTGGCGGGCATGCCGCAGCTGGCGCACGCGGCGATGATGGAAGGGATTGTTGCGGTGACGCACATCGCTGGAAAAAAGACGCAGCCAATTCTGAAAACGCGGATTCCTAATGCGACGTATTGCGAGCCGCAGATCGGGTCGATTGGGTTGACGGAGAAGCAGGCGCGCGAAGCGGGTTACGCGGTCAAGATTGGCAAGTTTCCGTTTATAGGGAACAGTAAGGCGACCATTCTGGGGAATCACAACGGATTCATCAAGGTGGTTTCGGACGAGAAGTATGGAGAGATCTTGGGGATTCATATTATCGGGCCCTTGGCGACGGAGATTTTGTCGGAGGCGGCGGCGACTTTGAACCTCGAGGGCACGGTCGACGACATGATGAATATGATTCATGCGCATCCCACGGTTTGGGAGGGGATGGGGGATGCATTTGCTAGTGTAAGAGGATTGCAGATTAACGTTTGAGATTTGAGCCTTACTGGAACGGGCACGGCATGCCGTGCCCCCACGAAGAAAAAGCGAGCCGTGACGAAAAGCTGTCAGATTGTCGATTTGGGGTTGATTGGATACGCTGAGGCGTACGCGCTGCAAAAGCGCGTTGTGGCGGCCCGCAAGGCGGATGCGATTGGGGATGTGCTTTTGCTCTGCGAGCATACGCCTGTGATTACGCAGGGGCGGAACGGGAAGCGCGAACATCTTTTGGTATCGGAGAATGTGCTGCGGCAGAGGAATGTGGAGTTCTTTGAGACGAGCCGCGGAGGCGATGTTACGTATCACGGGCCGGGGCAGCTGGTGGGGTATCCGATTTTGCAGCTTGGGGCGATTCGGAAAGATGTGGTTTGGTATGTGCGGATGTTGGAAGAGGTGATGATTCGAGCTTCGGCGGAGTTTGGGATTCGCGCCCGTCGCGAAGAGGGGAAGACCGGGATTTGGGTGGCGTGCGAAGACAAAAATTTTACACAGAGTTCGCAGAGAGCACAGATTTCACAGAGCCGAAGAGAAACTGCGGCGGAGAAGCTGGGTGCGATTGGGGTGCATATCAGCCGATGGGTGACTTCGCACGGGTTTGCTTATAACGTGGCGACGGATTTGCGGAATTTTGATTTGATCGTGCCTTGCGGGATTGCGGGGCGGAAGGCGACTTCGTTGGAGAAATTGCTGGATCGAGCGGTAAGTTTGGAGGAAGTCGAGCCGAAGATTGTGGCGCACTTTGGAGATGTGTTTGGGTTGGAGATGAAGCTGGGATCGCGGGAAGAGTTATTGGAGAAGCTGGAGATCGCGGAACAGATGGTTGCGGTAACGGCTTGAGGGAGTAGGACAGATATTCTTGTTTGTCACCTGGTTTTGAGAGATTTGGAAGTGAGATAAGGAGCACAGGCAAGAGTGCCTGTGCTACCGGAGCTGGCATGAAGAAGGAATTGACGCGGCAGCAGTATCTGGACTTGTACTACTACATGCGGCTGAACCGCGCCGTGGAAGACACTATGGTGAAGCTTTTCCGGCAGAACAAGATTGTCGGAGGGCTGTACTCGAGTTTGGGGCAGGAAGCGATTTCAGTCGGAACTGCGTATGCGCTCGAAAAGAAGGATTGGCTGGCGCCGATGATCCGGAATATCGGTGCGCTTTTGGTGAAAGGCGTGCCGCCGCGCGATGTTTTCATGCAGCACATGGCGAAATACGATTCGCCGACGAAGGGCAAAGACGGGACGAGCCACTTTGGCGATTTGGAAAAGCTGCATATCGTTTCGCCGATTTCGATGCTGGGCGATTTGATTCCCGTGATGACCGGCGTGGCCATGGCGGGGCGCTACCTGGGGCAGAAGATCGTGACCATGACGTGGATCGGCGATGGCGGGAGCTCGACGGGAGTGTTCCACGAAGGGTTGAATTTTGCGGCTGTGCAGAAGGCGCCGTTCGTGCTCATTCTGGAAAATAATTTGTGGGCGTACTCGACGCCTGTGAAGCGCCAAGTGCCGCTGGAGAATTTGGCTGATCGCGCGAAGGCCTATGGAATTTCGAGCTACATCGTGGACGGAAACGACGTGGTGGCTGTTTATACGACGACGCGGGAAGCGGTGGCGCGGGCGCGGGCCGGTGAAGGACCAATCCTGATCGAAGCCAAGAGCTTCCGGCGGCTGGGTCACGCGCAGCACGATCCGGCCGAATATGTTCCAAAAGAGATGCGCGCTTACTGGGAGGGCCGCGATCCCATCGCACTCTACGAAAAGTTTTTGATGGGCGAGAAATTGCTCGATGCCAAGGGTAAGAAAGAAATCGAACAGAAGATCGACACGCTGCTCGCTGCGGAGCGCGACTTTGCGGAGAATTCGCCGATGCCGCCGCCGGAATTTGCCGCGACGGGCGTGTATTGTACGGGCGACGATTGCCACAAGATCCAGGCGAAATGGGAGCGGCCGATTGCCGAAGTGACGCCGCCGAAATCGAGTGTCAAGCCGGTGTGGACCGTCTCTGGCTTCGGCTCCGGTAAGAGCTCGACGGCAAACGCCGCCATCCACTTCGGAGACACCAAGAACGCTTTGGAACCAGAAATTCCGGGAAGCGAAGCAACGACGAAATCAAACGGATCCAAACCCGCGGCAAAATCGCCGGTGAAAAAATCGGCCAAGACAGCGGTTACCTCCGGTGCATCGAGAAAGGTGAAGAGGTAGCCATGGCGCCCGATAACAAGACGGAAAACGGAACGCAAATCACGTTTCTCGAAGCCATCAAGCAGGCAATGTTTGAAGAGATGGAACGCGACCCCACGGTGGTGCTGCTCGGCGAGGATGTTGGTGTTTATGGCGGCGCGTTCAAGACGAGCGAGGGATTGCTGGAGCGATTCGGTTGGGAACGCGTAATTGACACGCCTATCAGCGAGAGCGCCATCATCGGCGCGGCTTGCGGGATGAGCTATGCGGGTTTGCGGCCGATTGCAGAGCTGCAGTTCATCGACTTCATTGTGTGTGCGTTCAACCAGATTACGAATTTCGTGGCCAAAGGCCATTACCTTTGGAACGCGCCGGCACCGATGGTGATGCGCGGTCCTTCGGGCGGCTTTGTGCATGGCGGGCCGTTTCATTCGGCGAACCCGGAAATGTATTTCGTGCATACGCCGGGCTTGAAGGTGATTTATCCTTCGACGCCTTACGACGCAAAGGGATTGCTAAAGGCGGCGGTGCGCGACAACAATCCGTGTCTTTTCTTCGAGCACAAATTTCTTTACCGGCGGATTAAGGGCGAAGTCCCGGCCGAGGATTACACCGTGCCGATTGGAAAGGCCATGGTGCGACGCGAGGGTAAGCACCTGACGATCATTTCTTACGCGGCGATGATGCATACGTCGCTCGAAGCCGCCGATGCGCTGGCGAAGGAAGGTATCGAAGCTGAAGTGATTGATCTGCGGACGCTGCTTCCGCTGGACGAAGAGACGATTTTGCAATCAGTGAAGAAGACCAACCGGTGTCTGGTGGTTCACGAAGACACAAAAACGGGCGGAATCGCTGGAGAAATTGCGGCGATCCTTTGCGAGAAGGCGTTCGGTGATTTGGACGGGCCGTTGATGCGCGTTACGGCCCTCGATACGCCAGTGCCATATTCGCCGCCGCTCGAGGAGTATTTTTTGCCGAATGCGAAGAAGGTTTTTGATGCAGCGAAGGAACTTGCACGGTATTAGAGCGTGTTTGGACGGGCACGGCATGCCGTGCCCCTACAACGGAATTGATGCCTGATAGGAGAATGCAGATGGCCACAGACGTCGTTATGCCGCAGATGGGCGAAAGCATTTTTGAAGGGACGATCACCAAGTGGCTCAAGAAGCCCGGTGACAAAGTCGAGCGGGACGAGCCTTTGTTTGAGATTTCGACGGACAAAGTGGACGCGGAAATTCCGTCGCCTTCGGCTGGCGTGCTGAAGGAGATCAAGGTCAACGAAGGGCAGACCGTGCCGATTCAGACGGTCGTCGCCGTGATTGACGGCGCAGGTTCGGCGACTGCAGCTGCACCAGCACCCGCTCCGGCTCCCGCCAAGGCCGCAGCTCCGGCCGCTGCTACGGCAGCGCCACCTCCGCCGGCGAGACCCGCTGCTCCAGCTCCTGCAGCTGCACCGCCAACTCAGGCAGCTCCTCAGGCAGTGGCTAGTGCGCCACAACGCGCAGGCGAGCGCATTCACAGCTCGCCGCTCGTGCGCCGCATGGCTGCGGAACATGGGATTGACCTGACGACGATTCCGGGAACGGGCGCGGGCGGACGGATCAGCAAACAAGATATCGAGGCAGTGATTGCTGCTGGCGGTACACCTGCAGTGGCTCCGCCTAGCGCTCCTGCGGCAGCTCCTGCAGCTGCGCCAGCGCGTCCCGCTATGCCGCCGCCGTCGGCTCCGTCCGTGGTGCCAGCGCCTCCGGCTACTTCCGGCGGACAGGTCCACGTCGCATTCGAATCAGCCGTTCCGCGCGAGAAGATGTATTTCGGCAACTACACTGTGGAGCCCATGAGCAACATGCGGCAACGCATTGCGGAGCACATGGTGGCTTCGAAGCGTGTGTCTCCTCACGTTTATTCCGTGGACGAGATCGACATGACCAAGGTGGCTTCGCTGCGCGCGAAGTCCAAGGACGAGTTCGAAAAGCGCTACGAGACCAAGCTGACGTTTATGCCGTTCTTCGTAAAGGCGGCTGTCGCGGGGTTGCGAGCGTTTCCGACGATGAACGCGTCGCTTGACGGAACGAACGTGATTCTACACAAGGAGATCAACATCGGCATCGCCGTGGCGCTCGATTGGGGCCTGATCGTGCCCGTAGTGAAGGGCGCGGACGAAAAGAATGTACTCGGTATCCAGCGCACGCTGAACGACCTGGCGGAACGGGCACGTTCGAAGAAATTGAAGCCCGAGGAAGTGCAGGAGGGCACGTTCTCCATCACCAATCCGGGCGTCTTCGGCGGCCTTTTTGGCTTGCCTGTGATTAGCCAGCCCAATGTGGGCATCCTGGGCCTGGGTATGATCGAGAAGCGCCCCGTGGTGATCAACGACTCCATCGCCATCCGCTCCATGTGTTATGTGACGCTGAGCTACGATCACCGCGTGGTTGATGGCGCTGTCGCGCACCAATTCCTGCACAAGGTGAAGGACACTCTGGAAAACTGGTCAGAGCCGGTTCTCTAGAACGGCTCTTCTGAAACTGTTTCGAGCGATGTACGCCCTTAGAGATTTGGCTTCGACAGGAACAACCTAAAGGCCAATCCCGGAGCCTGTATTAGATTCGGACACCTGTCCGGATGTGGGACGTCTTTTCCCGCAACTGGTCGAACCTGTAGCCCAACCACGGTTTCATCCGCCTTTATGTATCCAGAACAAAGGGCTTACATCTCATTAAAGGTGGAAGCCAGCCTGCGCTTTCCTTCGTGAGACTAAGACCGAGATGGTTACGACGCCCCCACGAATACTCATTGCCGACGACCAGCCCGACGTGCTGAACGCGCTGCGCTTGCTGCTGAAGGGCCAGGGCTACGAAACAGAAGGAGTGGCTTCACCTGCGGAGATGCTGCGGGCTCTGGAGGCGCGTGAGTTTGACCTACTGCTCATGGATTTGAATTATGCGCGGGATACTACCTCTGGCCGCGAAGGCCTGGACCTGCTCGGCCACCTGAAAGAGATTGCGGACGCGCCGGCAATCGTGGTGATGACGGGCTGGGCGACAGTGGGGCTGGCCGTGGAGGCCATGCAGTATGGCGTGGCCGATTTTGTCGAGAAGCCGTGGACCAACACGCGGCTGCTGGAAATTCTGCAAAAGCAGGTTGCCCTAGGGCGCGAGAGGCGAGCGTCACGCCGCCGCACAGCGCAGGAAAACCAGGACCACATCGACATCGCACTGCAGTTTCACCAGCAGGAACGGGAAGTCGCCGAGGCGCGCTCCATCCAGCAAGGGCTTCTGCCAAAGAGTATCCCTCAGCGTCCGGGATACGAGATTTCAGGCGCGTGGCAGCCGGCGCAAAGCGTGGGCGGCGATTATTACGATGTGCTGGAGTTCGATGAAAGTACGCTGGGCCTGTGCATTGCGGATGTAGCGGGAAAAGGTCTGCCAGCGGCGCTCCTAATGTCTAACCTCCAGGCTGCTGTGCGCGGGCTCGCCTCTCCCTCCATGGCGCCCGATGGGTTGTGTGCGCGGCTGAATTCGCTGGTTTGCCACAACACCGGCAACGACCGCTTCATCACTTTTTTTTACGCGCAGTTGGACGGCCCAGGGCGGCTATTGCACTACGCGAACGCGGGGCACAACGCGCCTATCCTGTTGCACAGCGATGGATCGCATGAGCGGTTGCAGGCCGGTGGTGGAGTTCTCGGTGTTTTTCCCAAACAGAAGTTTGCGACAGGGGCAGCACGTTTGGTATCCGGTGACCGTCTCATTCTCTTTACGGATGGGGTGACGGAAGCTTGCGATGCGGTAGAGGAAGAATTTGGCGAAGTGCGGCTGCTGCGTTTATTGCAGGAGCATCGCGCGGCAACCGCTTCCGCGTTGCAGGAGAAAATCCTGGCCGTCGCGGGTGAATTTAGCCAAGGGCACTGGCATGACGACGCGACGCTGCTCGTTATAGCCGTTTCGTAGCGGAAATTGTACGCAAGCGCTGTGGCGCGCTTCAAACTCTCTGTGCCTCGGCTGGCGTACTTCGTGTGCCAGAGTGAACTATTTTCGTTCTCAAAACGAAAGGGCTTGGACAATGGCCCAAGCCCTTTCGCGTTCTCAAAAATTCATCGCCGCGCACAGTCTTAGCGCTTTTTCTTTTTGGCGGCCTTCTTCTTCGGTTTCGCTTTAGGCTTAGCTTTCGCCTTTGCTTTAGGCTTGGCTTTTTTGGCGGGCGCCTTGGCCTTCTTTTTGGGAGCCGCCTTCTTGGCCGGTTTAGCCGCGGGCTTCGGGGCAGCTTTGGCTGCCGGCGCCGCTGCTACAGGCTCTTCCTCGGTGATGAGGATCTCTTCTTCCTCGGTCTCCACGATTTCTTCACCGCCGGCCAACTCATCTTCTTCGTCCAGCCGTGACAGCTCGTTGTCGTCTTCGAAGTTGTCTTTCTCGAAATCCATTCCATCCTCCCGAGGGGTACCCACAAGCCTATGGCCTGAGGGACGCTGCATCAGCTGGAGTCGCCAACTCCCCTCCGCCGCAGCGAAGTTGTTATCGTACTCCTGCAAAGTTGTCAAGCATTCTGGTGCAATGCTGCGGTAGCCGGGTGTCCGAGTCAGGAAAGGATATAGCCGGTTGGAGAACCACGCGAGCCGTTGCCCTTTCCTATCGGCATTTAACTTATTGTATATAAAGAACTTAATTTTGATTGGCGGCCGCGGCCTGATTGGGAGCGGGAGCTGCCTGGGGAGTACGAGCCTTGGAGCTTGTTTTCGACCGGCTGTGCTCCGGGACGATTTCCGGCGCGCCGCCAACGGTATAAATGCGCAGCACCATCCCGCGGCTCACGTGATTGGTACTCATGTGATTCCATTTGCGCACGTCTTCCGTGGGCACGCTGAAACGATCCGCGATTCCGCCAAGCGTGTCGCCTTTACGCACGCGATAACGCACCAGGCGGCTCTTGGACTCCACCGGCGCTGCCGCAGGAATAATTAATTTCTCTCCGACATCCAGCGCCGCGTGGCGATCCAGATTATTTGCGTCGGAAATTGCCGCCGGCGTCACACGATATTTTTTCGCGATGGAAGTTAGCGTCTCGCCGGCTTCGATGCGGTGCCGCCGCCAGCTTACCCATTTGTCCGCGGGAATGTCCGCAATCTCAGCAGAAAATTTTTCTGCGCTGCCCACGGGCAGATGCATCTCGAAGGAAGGATCGTCGGGAGTCGCCAGTCGTAGAAGCGCGGGATTCAGATTGCGGAGAGTATCGACATCGACGTCAATGGTTTCGGCCACCAATCGCAGATCGATCGCCCGGCCGGGCTTCACGACATCCGTTGGCACAGGCTGTTCCGGATCTACTTGAATACCGTAGTGTGCGGCGTCCTTGGCGATCAGCGTAAGCGCCAGAATGATGGGCACGTAATTTCTGGTTTCGCGCGGAAGCACGTTGCGTTTATAGAGCTCCCAAAAATCGGCGTAGCCTGTCCGCTCAATGGCCTTCTGTACGTTTCCCGGACCGCAGTTGTATGCCGCCATTGCCAGATACCAATCGCCGAATTGTCCATACAGATCGCGCAAATGCTGCGCGGCCGCGCGCGTGGCCTTTTCCGGATCCTGCCGTTCGTCAATCCACCAGGTGTGCCGTAGTCCATATTCCATGCCGCGATAAGCCACGAACTGCCAGATGCCTCGCGCGCCGGCTCTTGAGAGCGCCAGCGGCTGGAACGCACTTTCCGCCTGTGCTAGATAAATCAAATCCTGCGGAACGCCTTCTTCATGCAGAACGCGCCCAATCATTTCGCGATACCGCCCGGAGCGCCGCAGCCCCGTCTCGACAATGGCGCGCCCGCGCGGGGTCTGGAAAAAATTGAGGAAGGAGAGTACTTCGTCGTTCACCGTGAGCGGCATGTCATGCGAGATGTTCTTGGCGGCTTCTTCCGCCCGCGCTTTCAGCTTTGGATCAACGGGAAAGGTCATCTCCGCCACTTCGTCAATCGGCGCAGGCACTGCGGGCGCTTCCTGAAAACCGTCCCCCGCGCGGAAGGCTTGCAATTCGTAGCCGTAGACGGTGTCCACCACTCGGTGAAACAGTTCGCTGAGCTTGGGGTCGCTGTTCGGGTCGTAGCCACTGGTAAGTAGCCAGTCGACGGCTTCGTCAAAATCGTGACGCGCTGCTTCTAAATGTCCCGCTTTGTAGTTCTGCTCGCCGGAAGCGAATTTAGCTTCCACCTGCGCGATCAAGTAATCCTTGGGACTGGGAACTCTCAGCGCCATCGCCGCCAGCCATTCGGGCGAAAGTTTGGGAAGGGGAAGCTCTCCGATAGTGGCAGGAACTTGAGCAGTGGCAGCATGGGCCGGGGCCAGCGCCGGGACGCGCGCTTGAACGCCGTTTTTCGCCGCGTCCTCGCAGCCGCCCACGGCCACGGCAATCCCGCTAAACAGCGCGGTGCACAGCAAGGTCTGGAGCTTCTGGCGCATCTCCTTATGTTAAGTAGCTGTTACAGTCCAGGTCAACGCTTTCCGCTAGGGGAGGGGTGACCTACTCAATACACGCCCGCGGGCCAGCGATCCACCTCCAGCCTGTTCCTCGCACGACAAGTCCGAGATAGACTCTCACCCGAGGTGTTTCACGTGAAACCCACTCCTATGGCCCGTCTTCCGAGAGCAATATGGTCCGTCCAGCTGTTCACAGCCGCGCTGGTGGTCTTTTCTTTCGGCTCAGCGCTGCTTCACGCCCAGACCAAGAGTCTTTCCGCTGAGAAACGCGCGCAGATCGAAAAAGCCGCCTCAAGCTTCTTGGCCGCCAACAGCGTGCCGGGAATTTCCGTTGCGGTCGTCCAGGACGGCGAGCTGGTCTGGTCCTCCGGCTTCGGAATGGCCGATCTTGAAAATTTTGTTCCCGCGACGCCCTTCACACTTTTCCGGCTGGGCTCGATTTCCAAGCCCATCACGGCGACCGCTATTCTTCAGCTTTCGGAGCGCGGAAAGCTGGACCTCGATGCCCAGGTGCAAAAGTACTGCCCAGCCTTCCCTAAGAAAGAGTGGCCTATCACCACGCGCGAGCTGCTCGGCCATCTGGGAGGCATCCGACACTACAACCCGGACGGCAAAGGCGACATCCCCGACGACAGCGCAAAGCATTTCGCCAGCATGGAAGAATCACTGCAAATCTTCGCTGGCGATCCGCTGGTTGCGAAACCCGGTACGAAATTTCAGTACTCGACATACGGCTACACGGTGCTCGGCTGCGTCCTCGAAGGCGCCGCATCCGAAAAATACGTGGACTACGTGAAGGAAAACATTTTCGGGCCAGCCGGGATGGCAGAGACGCAAGCTGACGATTTCTTGGCGATTGTTCCTCACCGCTCGCGCTGGTATCACAAGGATAAAGGTGGCGTCGTACAGAACGCGGGCGTCTTGGATTCAAGCTACAAAATCCCCGGCGGCGGTCTGATCTCCTCCGCGGACGACATGGCCCAGTTTGAAATCGCCATCCTGGCCAACAAACTCCTGAAGCCAGCCATGCGCGACCTGATGTGGACTCCGCAGAAGGCCGCAGATGGTTCGCAGAACGGTTATGCCTTAGGCTGGGGCACGCAAAAGAAATATGGCCTGGCGCTTGTGGAGCACACCGGCGGCCAGCAAGGAACCAGCACCTCCATCCTCCTCGTGCCGGAGCGGCGCGCCGGGATCGTTGTGCTTGCCAACATGGACGGCGTCGATTCAGCGGCGCTCTCGACCGAAATTCTGAAGATCGTGCTCGATCTCAAAGACAAACCCGAATAAACATTCGCCGTGTATTGCTGCCTTGTCAGAGACGCAGACAAGGGGATCGCTCTCTAGAGATGTCTTGACATTTCCTGCGCTTCCGAGGATATTAAACCGTATGGTTAACTATTCGACGGCAGCGCTGGATGCCACCTTTGGCGCGCTTGCCGATCCCACGCGCCGCGCCATCCTAGCCCGCCTCTCGCAGGGCGAAGCCATGGTCACCGAACTTGCGGAGCCCTTTCGCGTTTCTTTGCCGGCTATCTCGAAACACGTGCGCGTTCTGGAAGCCGCGGGCCTGCTCGAACGCGAAGTCGTTGGCCGCGTTCACCGTTGCAGACTGGCTGCCCAGCCGATGAAGAGCGCGGCTGCCTGGATCGAGCAATACCGCGCGTTTTGGGAATTGCAGTTCGATGCCCTGGCGAAATATCTGGAAACGAATGTCAGCAAGGAGAAACAATCATGGCAAGCGCACAGCAAGGCCAAACAAGCCCCGGTTTCACGCTCCAAATCCGCAGGACGTTCGCGGCGCCGCGCGAAAAAGTCTTCGCGGCGTGGGCCGAGCGCGAGCAGTTAGAGAAGTGGATGTGCAGAGACGTGGCCGCGCATGTGATCACGCATCATGTGCAGGACATCCGCACCGGCGGACGTTACTTGATGGAGATTCGCGATCCTGGCAAAGGCGAGACGTACTGGGGACAAGGCGAGTATCTCGAAGTCAAACCTCCCGAAAAGATCATCTTCAGCTGGTCCTGGACCAAACAAGAGCCGGATGGTTCGCGAACCAAATTAAATCCTGAAAGCCCTGAAACCCAAGTCACCGTGGAATTCTTCACGCGCGGTGACTCTACGGAAATTGTTCTCACGCATGCTGGCTTCTTCACCGAGAAGGATCGCCAGGAACACGACCGCGGCTGGAACGGCTGCTTCGACGCGCTGGCAAGAACTCTCTAGTCTCCAAGTCGTTCGATTCCCGTTTACACGTGCTCTCCCGCGATGGTAGTGTCCCATCGAATCAATATGTGTTCGATGGGTCCTGCGTCGGTTTGTGCCAACTCCAAATCGCTTATCGGATGGACGTAGCATGAAAAATAATACGATCCTTTTCGGTTGCGCATTTCTCTGCGCCTTAATGCCGCCGGCACTCTATGCGCAGCAAGCGCCCGCGGACGCGCCCTATCTGAATCCCAGGCTTCCTGTCGAGCAGCGCGCCGACGACTTGATCTCCCGCATGACGCTCGAAGAAAAAGTCGATCAGCTCGGGCACATCGCTCCCGCGATTCCGCGGCTTCGTGTTCCCGCCTACAACTGGTGGAACGAAGGACTTCACGGCGTAGCCCGCGCCGGGGTCGCCACCGTTTTTCCGCAGGCCATCGGCATGGCTGCCACGTTCGACGAACCTCTGATGCACGACGTCGCCGATACCATTAGCACGGAATTTCGCGCCAAGTATTCCGCTGCAGTTCACCAGGATGGTTCGACGGACTGGTATCGCGGCCTCACCGTTTGGTCTCCAAACATCAACATCTTCCGCGATCCGCGCTGGGGACGAGGCCAGGAAACCTACGGCGAAGATCCGTACCTGACCGCGCGTCTCGGCGTCGCGTTCATCACGGGCCTGCAAGGCACCGATCCGAACTATTTCAAAACGATCGCCACGCCGAAACATTTCGCGGTTCACAGCGGACCAGAATCCACGCGGCACAGTGTGAATGTCGAAGCCTCGCGCCACGATATGGAAGAAACGTACCTGCCTGCGTTTCGCGCGGCGATCATCGAAGCCAAAGCCGAATCCATCATGTGTGCCTACAATCGCCTAAATGGCGAACCGGCCTGCGCGAATTCCGCTCTTCTTGTGGAACATCTCCGCAAGGATTGGGGCTTCCAAGGCTACGTTGTCTCCGATTGCGGCGCCGTCGCTGACGTCTACAAGGGCCACAAATTCACGCCCACTCCTGAAGCCGCCGCCGCTGCCGTCTTTAAAGCCGGCATGGATCTCATCTGCGGCGACTCTCGCAACAATATGAATGCGGATCCTCAGGGAATTTTGGGGGCCGTGCATCAGGACCTGCTTTCTGAAGCTGATCTCGACCGCGCGTTGCGCCGTTTGTTTATCGCGCGGTTTAAGCTCGGCTTGTTCGATCCGCCTTCCTCCGTCCCTTATTCTCGGCTGACTGCGGCAGACAACGACACGGAAGCGCACCGGCAGCTCGCGCTTCGCATGGCGCGCGAATCGCTTGTATTGCTGAAAAATAAAAACAATTTTCTTCCACTGAAACACACGCCTGCAACGATTGCCGTGATCGGTCCCGACGCGGACAGTCTGGACGCCCTACAAGGAAACTACAGCGGCACGCCATCGAATCCGACTACGATACTTGCCGGCATTCGCAATCGCTTCCCACAATCCAAAATCGTTTTCGTTCAAGGGACGGGCCTGGTCGGCCCTGTCACGAAATCCGTTCCTTCGGAAGCCCTTTGCACCACCGCATCCTGCAGCCAGCACGGCCTGAAAGCGGATTATTTCTCCAACATGACGCTCGAAGGCTCTCCCGTGATGAGCCGCGTCGATGCGGCCGTCGATTTCAGTTGGGGCGATTCCGGTGTCTCGCCGCAACTGCTCAATAAATATTCCGTGCGCTGGACCGGTGTTCTCGTGCCGCCCGAATCAGGCGATTATTTGCTAGGCTTCACGGGTGAGGATGGCTTTCGTGTCTGGCTCGACGGCACTCTGCTCGTCGAAGATTGGACTCTTCATCGCCCCGCCAACACCGAAACCAAAAAGCTCCATCTCGAGAAGGGCCATCCGTATTCGCTGAAGATCGAATACTATCAAAACATTCGTATCTCAGAAGCTCGCCTCATCTGGAGCCTGCCTGGAGGCGAAGAGGCGCAAGCCGTCGAGGCGGCGCGCAACGCCGATCTTGTCATTGCCGTTATGGGCCTTTCGCCGCGCATTGAAGGCGAAGAGATGAAAGTAAGCGCCGAGGGTTTTTCGAGCGGCGATCGCACTCGCATCGACTTGCCCGCCCCGCAAGAACAACTTCTCGAACGCGTCGCTTCCGCTGGCAAACTGACGATTCTCATCTTGACGAACGGCAGTGCGCTAGCCGTCAATTGGGCCGACGCCAATCCCAATATTCCCGCGATTCTCGAAGCGTGGTATCCCGGCGGCCAGGGCGGAACAGCTGTTGCGGAAGCGCTCGCAGGCGATTTCAGTCCCGCAGGCCGTTTGCCGGTGACGTTCTACAAATCCGTGGACCAGCTTCCGCCGTTCGACGACTATTCGATGGCCAAGCGCACGTACCGGTATTTCGATGGCGAGCCGCTTTATCCCTTCGGTTTCGGACTGAGCTACGCGTCATTCGCGTACAGGCAGCCGCGCGTCGATCACGCAAGTATTTCCGCCACAGACGCAGTCACCATTTCCGCCGATGTCAAAAATACAGGCTCTGTTGCCGGCGATGAAGTCGTGCAGCTTTATCTCGCACACGTCACCCTCGATGGTGCGCCACTGCGTTCGTTAGCCGGATTCGCGCGAGTTCATCTCGACCGCGGCGAGAAGAAAACAGTGAAGTTCGTCCTTCGCGATCGCGATTTGAGCATCGTTGACGCGTCGGGAAAGCACCGCATCCTCCCCGGCGAAGTCGAAGCATGGATCGGCGGTGGCCAACCCATCGCAACGCCAAGCGTCGCCAAGCCCGCTGGTGCTGCCACGCAATTCACGATCACGAGCGAAGCCACTCTGCCGGATTGATATCCTCCTGGGGTTCGTCCGTAAGCACGCGAAACAAATGTTTCGAAAATTCCACTTGCAATTTCAGGGAAAAGTGGTATCCTGTTCTTGCGTTTGTTGCTCTTGTATCGCCTTTGGATTTGTAAAGCGGTCGCAAGGTCAAACTTGCGGCCTTTTTTTACGTCTGAAAGCGGCCGTAACTCTTAAGAGGGGTTCGGATTTCGAGGCACCAAATAGCTCAATTTAGTAATGCTCGGTTGCAACCCAACCGACAGAAAAGAGTACAGCAGTGAGTAAAGAACAAGGAACAGTGAAGTGGTTCAATGCCAGCAAGGGCTTCGGTTTCATCCAGCGCCAGAGCGGTGAGGACGTTTTCGTCCATTTCTCCGCGATCGTGGCTGATGGCTACAAGTCGTTGAATGATGGCCAAGCGGTTGAATTCGAAGTGACCAAGGGCCCCAAGGGTCTGCAGGCCTCGAACGTCCAACCCCTCTAATTCCACTTCACAAAAATATGAAACGGGCGGTGCGCTTCGGCGAGCCGCCCGTTTTTGTTTTTCTAGAACCCACCGTCGAGCCATCGCCGCCCTCTGAATCGATTAATCTCCTGTAGGGGTGCAATTCATTGCGCCCCAGCTTGCCCGGGCGTATTGAGGCAACCACTTCCATGTCGTGATTCATCCCCGAGGGTGTAATATGACCCCGATTTCAGAACAAAAGGAATCCTTCACCTCCCCATGAACAAACGCACCTTCCTGAAACTCTCCTCCGCCACCATCGCGATCCCCGCCGTTTCTCGCCTCCTGGCATGGGCCGGCGCCGAGAAACTCACCAACTGGGCTGGCAACCTCGAATACAGCACGGAAAATCTCTACGCCGCCAAATCCTTCGAGCAGGTCCAGGACTTCGTCAAAAATCATCCCAAATTCAAAGTTCTCGGCTCTCGCCACTGCTTCAACAACATCGCCGATAGCAAAGATGCTTTCCTGTCGCTCAAGCCGCTCGACGAAATCGTCTCTCTCGACGCCCAGGCCTGCACCGTCACCGTCGACGCCGGCATCACCTATGGCCAACTCGCCCCGCTTCTCGACGCCAAAGGCTTCGCGCTCCACAATCTCGCTTCGCTCCCGCACATTTCCGTCGCGGGAGCCTGCACCACCGCGACCCATGGCTCCGGCGAAAAAAACGGCAACCTCGCCACCGCCGTCTCCGCGCTAGAAATCATTACCGCCTCAGGTGATGTAGTAAAACTCTCCCGCCGCGAAGATCCCAATTTTTTCCAGGGCGCCGTCGTCGGCCTCGGCGCGCTAGGCGTCATCACAAAAATCACGCTCAATATCCAACCCACCTACCAGATGCGCCAGTACGTCTACGAAAATCTCTCCTTCACCGCCATGAAAGACCACTTCGACGCCATCCAGGCCAGCGCCTACAGCGTCAGCCTCTTCACCGACTGGCAAAACCACAATTTCAGCGAAGTCTGGCTGAAGTCCCGCACCGAAAAAGGCCAAGCCTTCAATGCCAAGCCCGAATTCTTCGGCGCCAAACTCGCCACAAAAAATCTTCACCCCATCGCCGCGCTCTCCGCCGAAAATTGCACCGAGCAAATGGGCGTCCTCGGCCCCTGGTACGAGCGCCTCCCCCACTTCCGCATGGGCTTCACTCCCAGCGCCGGCAAAGAACTGCAATCCGAATATTTCGTCCCGCGCCACCACGCCGTCGAAGCCATTCTCGCCGTCGAACGCCTCCGCGACCAAATCACACCGCATCTGCTCATCACCGAAATTCGCGCCATCGCCGCCGATGACCTCTGGATGAGCCCCTGCTACCAGCAACCCTGCGTCACCATCCACTTCACCTGGAAACAAGACTGGCCCGCCGTCAGCCAACTCCTGCCCGTCATCGAAAAAGAACTCGCCCCTTTTCAAGCCCGTCCCCACTGGGGCAAACTCTTCACCATGCAGCCCCAGCAGCTCCACACGCACTACAAAAAACTCCCCGAATTCATAGCCCTAACTAAAAAGTTCGACCCTAGCGGCAAGTTCCGTAACGACTTCCTATCTGCCAACATCTTCACCACATGACCGACGGCAAGAAATGAGCGACAAAAAATCCAATCAGGGTGGGGACCGCTTCCCCCTCACGCGATGGTCCGTGATCGACGCGGCGTGCAGCGGCGACGAAACCGAGCGCGTCCGCGCCATGGACACCCTCTGCGCCGCCTACTGGAAACCGGTCTACAAGTACGTGCGCTTGCGCTGGAACCGTCCAACCGAGGACGCTCAGGATTTAACGCAAGGATTTTTTGTGCAGCTCATCGAACGCTGCCTCTTCGAAAAATTCGATCCTGTGAAAAGTCGTCTCCGCACCTACCTGCGCCTTTGCGTCGACAGTTTCGTCATGAACGAAGAAAAAGCCGCCAAGCGCCTCAAGCGCGGCGGCAACGATCCGCATGTCGCGCTCGATTTTGCCGGCGCCGAAGAAGAACTGGGCGGCGCCGTAATGGATCCCGCTTCGATTCCTTCAACTGAATCGCTGGAAGATTTTTTCGAAAAAGAATGGATCCGCGGCCTTTTTGAGCTGGCCGTAGAGGATTTGCGCAAACATTGCGAAGCGAACGAACGGGAAAGAACATTTCGCCTCTTCGAGGAATACGATCTGTCAGGTGACGAAACAATTTCGTACGACAAGCTCGCCGCAGAATACGGAATTGCTGTCACGGACGTAACGAACGCACTGTCTTGGGCGAGGCGCGAATTCCGTCGTGGCGCCCTCGAACGTCTACGCGAAATCTGCGGAAGCGAGGAAGAATTCCAACGCGAAGCCCGCGCCGTGTTTGGATGGGAAGCAAAATGAAATCTCTCTCGGACAAAGCGATCGAGCGTCTGCGCACCGGGGCCGACGAACCCGATCTTGCAGGTACGCGATACCGCCTGCTCGAACGCATTGCGCGCGGCGGCATGGGCGTCGTCTACGCCGCCGAAGACGAAAAGCTTGAACGCCGCGTCGCGCTGAAAGTCCTCGACGTCCCTGGCACCGACGGCGATTTGGCCAACCGTCTGATGCGCGAAGCCCGCGTCCTCGCGCGCCTCGAACATCCAGGAATCGTTCCCGTCCACGACGTCGGCACGCTCGCCGATGGCCGCGTCTTCTACACCATGAAATTTGTCGAAGGCCAGCGCCTCGACAAATTCATCGAACGCGTCGAGTCCGTGCAGGACCGCCTCCGCCTCTTCTTGCGCATCTGCGAAGCCGTCGCTTTCGCCCACGCCCACGGTGTCCTTCACCGCGACCTCAAACCTGCCAACATCATGGTTGGCCCTTTCGGCGAGGTCCTAGTGATGGATTGGGGCCTCGCAAAAATCCTCCACACCGAAGCGGTAAGCGCAGATCGTGGTGCCGATCCGGAAGCCACGATTGTTGAAAGACCAAAACAGACTGGCGAGGAAAGCGATTCAACCAAAAGTTCCGTCATCACCGGCCACGGCACGGTGATGGGCACGCCGGGCTACATGTCTCCGGAACAAGCCCGCGGAGAAGTAGAAGTGCTGGACGCTCGCAGTGACATTTTCTCGCTCGGAGCGCTATTGCGATTTATCCTCACGCAAAAAACCCCCGCTGGATTCACGCCACGCCTCGACCGCTCGCTCGAAGCCATCTGCGCAAAAGCCACTGCCGAACAGCGCGAATCCCGCTATTCTGCCGTCCAAGATCTTGGGCAAGACGTTTCCCGTTATCTAGACGGACTCGCCGTGGGAGCGCATCGCGAAAGCATTTTCGAAAAAACGGCGCGCTTTTACCGCCGCTACCGCTTCTTTATCTTGCTGATTCTGGCGTACTTGGCGATGCGCGTCATTCTTCTGCTGGTTTTGAAACGATAAATCTAAAGGAATTCCTGGTCCCGTTGTATAGAACATCAGAGAACAAAAAGGAGCAGCAGACAAATGAACAAAATCCTTCTTGGACTGCTTTTGGGGGCCCTGCTGGGAGCCATTGACGGAGGTACCGCGTGGTTCACTCCAGCCGTTCGCGCGCAGATTGTTGGTATTGTCATCGGGTCCACCATTAAGGGCCTCATCGCCGGAGTCGCCGCGGGAATTTTCGCCCGTAAAGTGAATTCGGTTCCTCTCGGCATTCTTTTCGGACTCGCCGTCGGTTGCCTGCTTGCATTCCTCGTCGCCTACATGCAGCACGGCTACTACCTTGAAATCATGCTTCCCGGCAGCATCGTGGGAATGATCGTAGGTTTCGCAACGCAGCGCTACGGTGCCCCCGCGGCCACCGCGCCGGCTACGCGTTAAGCAGAAGCAAAAAATGTCAAAAGTTTCGCTCGTAAATCCAAGGAGGGAGAACTATGTCTCGAGTCATTCATTTTGAAATACCCGCAGCGGAGCCGGAACGCGCCGCCGCATTCTACGGAAAGGCGTTCGGCTGGAAATTCGATAAATGGCCCGGCCCGATGGAGTACTGGATGGTCGTGACCGGCAAGGACGGCGAGCCGGGCATCAACGGCGGCATGATGAAGAAACCCGGCGGTATCACGTCAACCACCAACACGATTGGCGTGGACTCGGTGGATGATGCCGTCGCTGCGGTTCTGAAAGCTGGCGGAAAAAATATCATGCCGAAAACGCCGATTCCGACCGTTGGCTACTTCGCGTATTGCGAAGACACGGAAGGCAACGTGTTCGGTGTGATGCAAGCCGACCCAAATGCGAAATGAATTTGCAGCGCACGGCGTCGCGCCAAAAGAAATTGCACTGCAAGGCGCTGGGCTGAAGGAAGATGCGCTGAAACAAACGGCGCTAGAGCAAGGAACCACGATGAACCTGACAAAACCGATGCTGGGATTGGCTGTGGGAGGCACGCTGGGGCTGCTGGACGGCCTCAGCGGTTTCCTGGTGCCGTCCCTCGCTCCGGTGATGACCAGTGTGATCACGTTTTCTCTGTTGAAGGGTCTGGTTTCCGGAATTGCTATCGGGTACGTTTCGCAGCGATTTCATTCCATGTTAGTGGGAATTCTGGCGGGAATCGGAATCGCCGCGGTGCTCAGTCTTCTGGTGATCCTGCGCGCAGGGATGGCCTTGCTCTGGGACATCATGCTGCCCGGAATGTTGCTCGGCGTCGTGGTCGGATTTGCGACACAGAAATTCGGAAAGCAATCGCAAGCGCCACCGGTAGCGCGATGAGTTTGAGCAGTTGAGTTGGTTAGTCAACAAAGGAGGAGAGAATCATGAACGGAAGAATGGGAACGAAAATCTTGGCGGCAGTTACAACGGCGGTGTTAGCCTTTGCGATCGCGCCGGCCCGGGCGGGCGGAAACGGGACAGTGGCCTTCGAGCAACTGAAATCGTTGGCCGGCCACTGGGAGACGGAGAAGTCCAATACAGACAAAGCAACGTTGGACCTCGAGGTGACTTCCGGCGGGACAGCGGTGATCGAGAGGGCGCACGTGACGGAGGCAGGCAAAACGGTGGAGATGATTACGCTCTACTATCTGGACGGGGATCAACTGAAACTGACGCACTACTGCATGGCCGGCAACCAGCCCACGATGCACGGATCGTATGCTTCCGACACGAAGACGATTACATTTGAATTCGAGGGCGCGACGAACTTGAAAAGCCCGAATGACGGACACATGCACCACGCCGTTTATACCTTCATCGATAGCGATCATTTCAAGACGACTTGGACGTTCCGCAAGGATCAGAAAGACGCTTTCACGGAAGACGTTACCTACGTCCGCTCGAAATAATCTTCGAGTAGCAAGAACGCGACGCGTATTCGTGGAAGAGAAAGCAAAGACCATATATCCGCTAAGGGGCAGGCTCACCGTGAGCCTGCCCCTTGCGCGTTTGGCTGAAAGGAGACAGACAAGAATGTCTGTCCTACATTTTTGTGCCGCATGTAAGATGGCATGCATCGAATGGTCAGGAGCAAAGCCATGGGATTTGCGGCATTCCGCGATCACAAATATCTCAGTCTTGAGACATTCAAAAAGAGCGGCGAGGGCGTGAAGACTCCCGTATGGTTCGCTGCGGACCCCCGCACCGATCTCTCCGAAGAGGGAGCGCTGCTTTACATGTACACCATTGGAAACACAGGAAAGGTAAAACGCATCCGCAACAACGGCCACGTGAAAATTGCTCCCTGCACGATGAAGGGCGTTCCGCTGGGCGAGTTCGTCGATGCTAAAGCCGAAATTGTGACTGGAGAAGTGGCCTCACAGGGCCTGAAATTACTGAACAAGAAATATTTTCCTTTGAAGCAGATTCTGGGTTTCTTTGCGCTTTTCAGCCGGCGCGAAAGAATCGTCATGTCGATTCGGCCAGCACAATAGACTCATAGGGCGCTTGCAGGCAATGAAGGAATGCGGGTTGTTGTTCCGCAACGCTCATCTGAATACACAAACCACCTAGCACGGAAACTGGTTGCGAGCACGGCACGTCTTTCATTTAGAGAGCAATCAAGACGTTGCCGCAACCGGAGGAAGCCATGCTAAACCCAACCCGAACGCGATTCTTTCTGTTACTCTGTGCCGCGCTTTTATTCGCAGCCGCGGCAAACGCTCAAGCACCGCCGGCGCCCGCTGCATCGTTAGCGCCCGTGCCGCCTGCGCTTCTGAACGCAAAAACAGTTTTCATCTCGAACGCCGGGGCCGACAGCGGACTTTTTCCGCATCCGTTCAGCGGCGATCCAGACCGTCCTTACAATCAATTTTATTCCGCCATGCAGAGTTGGGGGCGCTACGAGATTGTTGGAGATCCCTCGCAAGCGGACATCGTGATTGAGCTACAACTGATCGCGCCTCCCGGGCCCAGCAGCGGAAACAAGGTAAATGGCGCGTCGGATCCTTTGCCGATGTTCCGGCTCGTCATCTACGACCGGAAAACGCATTATGTGCTCTGGGCGCTAACGGAATCGATCATGGTCGCGTACATACAAAAGACCCATGACAATAATTTCGACACGGCGCTAACGGCTCTCACCCAGGATTTGAAGCGAGTCACCAGCGCTCCTGCGTCTACAGCTTTAAATCACTGACGAGGAAACACTCGCGTTTCGATTCTTCTTGGCACATTGCTCATGCGGCGATAGAGCTGGAAGTGACCAGCGGCAGAGTCACTCGAATGGGATGCCGGTTTGTTTGGAGATGGCGCGCAGGTCTTCGACGATGGGCATGATCAACGGCACACCGTTTTTGCTGCGCTCGCGTTCTGCGATGCGCTCGGGATCGCCAGGAATGAGCGGGCCGTTGGTGCCCGGAGCGGGTTTGGTGGCGCGGAAGGTGCGAACGTAGTCGTCGATCTGGCGCTTGAATTCGTCAGCGTTGATGAAACCGTCGATGCGCATAGCGCCAAAGAAGTGGCCGATGCCTTTGCCGACGCTGCGCTTTGGCATTTCCTGGCGCAATGCAAAGGGCGGAGCAAATGGGCCCCAGTTTGCTCCGCTGAGCACACCGCACAGCACATCGACCATCACGGCCAGGCCGTAGCCCTTGTGTCCGCCGCGTTCGCGATCGGAACCCAGCGGAAGCAAACAACCACCGTTAACGGGATCGTCGGGATTCGTGGTGTTGTGGCCCTGGTTGTCGATGCCCCAGCCGGTGGGAATTGGTTCGCCTTTGCGGCGCGCCATTTCAATTTTTCCGTAGGCGGCGGCGCACGTAGCCATGTCGATCACGATGGGCGGCTCTTCTTTTCCGGGGAAAGCGATGGCGATGGGATTGGTGCCGAGCATGCGCTCCATGCCCCACAACGGCGTGACCAAGCTGGTGGAATTAGTCATGGCCCAACCGATGAGATCGCGATCGAGAGCTTGAAGAACGTAGTAGCCGGCAATGCCGAAATGGTTGGTGTTGCAAACGCTGACCCAACCGGAGCCGGCTTTATCCGCCATGTCCATGGCGATGCGATTCGAATGCGGGCCGACGACGAGACCGAGGCCGTTGTCGCCATCGATTGTTGCCGTGCTCATTGTGGAGCGCACGATAGTGATTTTTGGCTTGGGATTGATGTGACCTTCGCTGAGCATGCCCACGTAACTATAGAGACGAGCCACGCCGTGCGAATCGATGCCGCGGAGATCCGCAGAGGCGAGAACGTCGGCGGCCTGGACGGCATCTTCTTTGGGAACGCCGAAATGAAGAAAGATGCGCGTGCTGAATTCGCGCAGGGCTTGAATGGAAAAAACTTTGGCCTCGACGGCGGGCATTTGGGGCCTTTCTTTGGCACACGTCCTTGCGTAAACATCTCTGCGCAAAGACAACGTTTTCGCAGAATTTGCGATTTCTATTCTAGCTGCGCGCAAGACCATAGGCCAGGCTTCTGCCGGCGTCAAGCGCAGATGAGGGCGCTCGGACAGCTGGGGCTCAGAGGGCGGGGCAAGCCCCGCCCCTACAACGCTCGCGTTTACCATTTTTGAGAGGGAGACGGTATACTCGCGCGATGAAGAATTGTGTTCGCGGCGTTCATGGCTTCACGTTTCTTTTTCTTAGCTTGCTTGTACCGGTGCTCTTTGCGCAGGAAGCGGCACAGAGGGTGCAACTGCCGAACGGCAAATTGCTTGGGGAAGTACCGGGCAGGCCGCGACAGATCAACAATCTGCCCACGGCGATCGCGATTTCTCCCGATGGCCGATTTGCCGTGCTGCTGCACAGCGGATTCGGGGCATACACCTCGGGAGAGAAGCAGTCTCTTTCGGTGCTCAACATCGAGACGGATGAGCTCATCGATTTTCCGGACGCACGGCTCGGGAGCGACGCCAAGCAAACTTATTTTCTTGGGCTGGCGTTCAGTCTGGACGGCAAGCACATTTTTGCAAGCATGGCCTCGCTTACAGATCCTCTGGGGAAGCAGAAGGGGAGCACAGGCAATGGGATTGCGGTTTACAGCTTTGAGAACGGACGGATCGTTCCAGAGCAATTCATGGCTTTGGCACCGCGAACAAAAATACCCCAAGGAAAAAAACGCCGCGCTGAGTTTAAGGACGTTACCTATCCGGCGGGGCTGAGTATCGGGTTGAGTGGGGGCGAAGAGAGATTACTGGTCGCGAGCAATAACTCCGACGAAGCTGTGCTTATGAATGTGAGCGACGGCAAAATCATATATCGGTTTGATCTTTCGACGATGAAGCGGATTCCGGCTTCGCTGCCGTATACAACGGTGATGACCAAGGATGGCAAGCGGGGATTCGTTTCGCTGTGGAACGCTTCGTCGATCGCAGAGCTGGACTTGGTGAGCGGGCGCGTAGTCCGGATAATTCCCCTGCGTAGGCCAGAGTCTCCGCTCGCAGGAGGTTCGCATCCGACGGCGCTGCTGCTGAATCGAGACGGCTCCCGGCTTTATATTGCGCTGACAAATCGGGACGAAATCGCGGTGCTGGATACTGGCTCCGGAAAAGTGATTTCGTATTTTTCCACGAAACTTCCGGAACAAAAATACGGCGGCAGCGATCCGGAATGCCTGGCACTCTCACCGGACGAACAGACACTTTTTTCGGCGGACGCCATTTCAGATTCCGTGGCCGTGTTTGACGTTGCGGATGTGACCGCCGGCAAACCGGGGCTGGGCGAAGATACGCACGCCGTTGGATTCATTCCCACGGAGTGGTATCCGACCGTGGTGGCGGCAACTGGTAAGGATTTGCTAATTGCGAGCGCAAAGGGAAAAAGTTCCGGACCTAATCCAAAGCTCATCGGAGAAAAAAAAGATGGCCGGCCGCAGTATCCATATGGCCCGGCGATGATCCACGGTTCTCTGGCGCGTATTTCACTTGCGGATGTGAAGGCAAATCTGACGGGGTTTACAAAACAAGTGGTGGAGACCAACGCTTTGCGCGGAAACGGCGACCGTGTGCCATTTGCCAGTGGTGAAAATAAAATCCGTCACGTGATTTACATCATCAAGGAAAACCGGACCTACGATCAGGTGTTTGGCGACATCGCGGGGGCCAACGGCGATTCTTCGTTGACGATGTATGGCGAGGACATCACGCCGAATCAGCACAGACTCGCGCGACAATTCGGGGTCCTCGACAATTTTTACGACAGTGGAGAAGTTTCGGGAAACGGGCATGTGTGGTCGACTTCCGGTTCGGTCTCGGACTATATCGAGAAGACATGGCCGATAGGCTATCGCGGCGGCGAGCATACGTACGATTCGGAAGGAACTTTGCTGAACGGCGTGTCGCTGGAAGATGAGGTTCCGGATGCGGGAGAGCCAACGGGCGGCTATCTCTGGAAAAATTTTGCCAGCCACGGCGTTTCTTACCGGCACTACGGAGAATACGTCGTAAGCCATTGGTGCAGCGAAAGAAAAGAAACGGCAAAGCCGCAGAACGGTCCAGCAAAAACGGAGGGCGAATCTTGTGCTCGCAGCGTGATTAATAAAGGCGAACCACTCGAGAAAAATGTGGGACAGCCGCCAGGCGGGCCAAGTCCTTATCCTTGGGCGATTCCCGTGCTGGCGAGCAATATGGCGAGCGAAGCGGAATTGCGCGGGCACTTCGATCCGTTGTTTCCGGACTTTGAAGTGGCCTATCCGGATCAGTTGCGCGCCGATGAATTTCTGAACGAGTTCCATCAATTTGTCGAGGCGCGCGAGGCCGGCAAGGAGACAATGCCCCAATTTATATTGTTGCGGCTTCCGAACGATCACACGGCGGGCCTCTCGAAAAACAAACCGCGGCCAGCGGCATCGGTTGCGGACAATGATTTGGCGATCGGACGAGTGGTGGAAGCGGTGTCGCACAGTCCCTATTGGGACGATACGGCGTTCTTAATTCTGGAGGATGACGCGCAAGATGGTCCCGATCATGTGGATTCGCACCGCAGCGTCTGCCTCGTGATCAGCAAGTATTCGCCGATGCCGGAAGGAGTAGCACATGGTTTGGTGTCCTTCGTGGATCATTCGTTTTACACTACGATCAATGTGGTACGCACAATTGAGTCGCTGCTGGGCGTGCCACCGATGAACTCTAACGATTCACGAGCAGCAGTGATGGCACCGCTTTTCAGCGGGAACGGGCAGCAGCCGGCGTTTCCTGCCGATTTTCGCAACCGCGATAACGGATTGATCTATCAGATGAATACGGCGGAATGGAAAGAGGGGAAGAAGCTGGATTTTAACCACGCCGACGCGGTAGATACTGCGCTTCTCAACAAGATTCTCTGGAAGGATCGCATGGGCGATATTCCGATGCCGCCGCCGCAGCACAATGTTTTTCCCGCAACTACGGCGAACAAGACCGCGAAAAACGACTTAGACTAGTTCCGCCCTCCACAACTCGCGGCGGAGCCTGCTATCGTGGGACTTCGGACGTAGTCCTCTTAAGACGCAACGCGATTCCGTTCTGGAAGGCGGGCGATGTCAGAAGCTTCTTGCCGCCTTTGTGGATAAACCCTTCCAACTGATCGATGGTTCCTGTTTTTACATTCACCCATTCGCATGAGTATTGTCCGCGTGGCAGTTCGAGGGTCAATTCGGTGGGGCCATTCCCATCGAGATAGATTGCATATTGCTTTCCGGGATTGGAGAGCATCCGAGCACTAGTTCCTGCGGCATGTTTCACGGTATGAGTGTCAGGCCGCAGGTCAACCAGGGAGAATGACTGCAAGAACTCGCTTAAGACACGAAGCTGGTGGCGCAGCGTGGGGCTTCCGCCGCCTGGACCGTTTGGCTCGGAGTAGGAGCCGTCTTCATGGCCGATTGTAAAAGAGTAGTCCAGCGCGCCGAACACACTTCCACCCGATAGCATGAAGTTCCAAGCTTGGCGCCGATAAGCGTCGTCTTCACGGCCAAGAAAGCCGGTTTCGTCATAAGAGATCGCTTTGCCGAGGTCGTAATTGAGGAGCACGGCTTCGGGATAGGCGTAATGGAAGTTCACCACGTCGACGTTCGGCAGGAGTTTACGTACCGGCAAACGAAAATTGGAGTAGTTCTGGGCGATGAGATGGCGATTTGGGAGGGCGGACTCCTCTTGCGTAATCCACTCCACTATCCGCGCCTGCCAGGCCATGGAAAGTTCATCCGGTAGATCGACTGAATTCGGAAAGCTATCGCGTGCTGGTGGACGCAGGTACGGGTTGATGACATCGGTGAGAAGCGGACGGTCTGACCACGGTTCGTTTTGGATTTCGAAGATGACATTGTCGAAGCCATTGGCTTCGCTGACTAACTTACGCGTGTATTTTTCCTGGTACGCGAGGATCTTACCGTTATCGAGAGTGTTGAGTTTCTTCCAGTCGATGGCGTCGGTGCCGTTAATATTGTTGGCGGAATTTAGCGCGCTCATTTGCCATTGGGCTTCAGCGTAATGAGCCGAGAAGAGAGTCACTTCCACAATGATTCCGCGCTTTGCCGCTTCAGCGAGAAAATCGCGATAGCGCATGAAGAATTCAGGGTCCCATTTTTCCAAATCGAATTTGTTTCCGCCGCCTGCGTAGTCGGGAGTGTCGCTGCGCGCCCACGGAGCCAGAAATCGCCCAGGCTCGGGAGCCAGATCGTTATGCAAAATTCCAAAAGATTTCGCTGGGACTTCCACGTAGGAGCCGGTGAATAGACGCGTATAGTTCAGCCCGTCGGCTTCGAGCGTGGCGAGATAGCGGTGATAGTCAAAGTCGCGGTTCAGGACCGCTCCGTAGTGCTCGCCGCTGGTTATCAGGGCAACAGCCTTTCCGCGGAAGAGGAAGTAGTGCGGATTCGTGGGATGAAGACGGATGGGCTGCGATTTGGCAGCCTGCGGCGTGCTCGCTTGCGGAATCGCTTGGGCCGTTGGAAGAAGGAGCGTGACGAGCGCCGCGGCGCGAATGAATTTGTAGAGTGCGTTGATCATTCGAATATGCGGCAACCTTTACCGCGTGGCTGGAGCTGCAAGTTGCGCAGAGTTGGCTAGGGCGCGCAAAGAATCTGTGTACGGGGCGCGAGCTACGCCGCGTTCGGTGAAGATAGCGACGATGTAGCGCGAGGGGGTGACGTCAAACGCGGGATGAGCGGCGTGGACTCCGTCGGGCGCGATGCGGATGCCTTGCAACTCCGTGACTTCTGCGGCGGAGCGCTCTTCGATGGGGATGTGGTCGCCGTCGGGGATAGAAAGATCGAAAGTGGATACGGGCGCGGCTATGTAAAACGGCACTTTGTTTTCTTTGGCGAGGACAGCGATCTGGTACGTGCCGATTTTGTTGGCGGTGTCGCCGTTGGCGGCGATGCGGTCGGCTCCGGTGACGATGGCGCCGACTTTGCCGGTCTTCAGAAAGTGGCCGACCATGTTATCGGTGATGAGCGTGAGCGGAATGCCGCCTTTGTGGAGTTCCCATGCGGTGAGGCGCGCGCCTTGCAAATAGGGACGAGTTTCTGGAACAAGGATGTGGATTTTCTTTCCTTGTTGAAAGGCGACCCGGATGACACCGAGCGCGGTGCCGATGCCTGCGGTTGCGAGGGCTCCGGCATTGCACTGCGTCATCACTTGGCCGTCGGCGGGCATGAATTCTGCGCCGTAGCGGCCGATGGCTTCGTCGGTGGATTTCTTTTCCAGATGAACTTGTTGCGCTTCTTCGACCATTCCTTGGCGTATTTTCGCGAGGTCTGAGGTTTGCGTGGTGAGTTCGGCAAAGCGGCGCTTCATGCGTTCGATGGCCCAGAAGAGGTCGACAGCGGTGGGGCGAGTTTTCGCAAGCGTGTCACAGATCTCCACGAATTCTGTACGCAAGGCTTCGACTGAATTAGCGGAGGAGTGAAGAACGCCCAGCGCGGCTCCCATAGCTGCGGCCACGCCGATCGCCGGCGCACCTCGAATGACCATGTCGCGGATGGCCTTGGCGACTTCTCGGTAATTCGTATAGGTGTAGCTGACTTCCTCGCCGGGAAGGAGGCGTTGGTCGAGCATGACAACGCCGTGGTCGGTCCATTCAATGGGCTGGGCTACGTACATTTTTTGCGAGTCCTTAGTGACGTTGCCAAGAGCTGGTCTGAATTTAAGAAAAATAAGACGAGTCTGCTCATCAGAACGGTTGCACCAGAACGGGCACGGCATGCCGTGCCCCTACGAATATCGAACGGAGGTGCGGGAAGAAGACGAATCGGTCAGTGCGTGGGCGTCATTTTGGTGAAGCCTTGGGTGCCGAGAATGGTGATCAGGGCGATCACGGAATTGTAGCCAAGATGGAGCAAGAAACTGGCGAAGACGGAACCGGTGCGTGCGCGAACAAACGTAAAGACGATACCGACCGTGACGAGCACGAAAACGAGGCTCCATGTCCAGCCGAGCTGGGCCCCATGCATCAATCCGAAAAGGACGCCGGTGAGGACCACGCTGTTGGCAACGCCGAAAGACTTTGCAAACAGCGGGTAGAGATAGCCGCGGAATACGGTTTCTTCTACAAGCGGAGCCACCAACACGGCCATGGCCATGAAGAGAATCGCCGTGTTTTTGTAGTGGAAAAGCTCTTCGATGGGCACATCTTCCGGCGGTTGCATTTTGTACGTAGCGACGAGTACGGCAAGAGAAAGACCGCAACCTGCAAAGAAGAAAATCCACGGGCTTCGCGGACGACCGCCGTTGGAGCGCGTGATCTTTCTCCAGCCGAGAGTACGCCAGAAGGGCAAGCCGGGGAGGACGGAGAGCGTGACGTAGAGAAACAGCAAGACGAGGCCGTACAAGAGAACCATGCTGCCAACAGCAAATATAGGTTTTGACAGGGCAAACCGCTCGAAGTCTTTTTTGTCTGAGAGATGACTGAGAGGCGCCGCGTAAAAAACCATGAAACTTATCTGAACGATAAAAAAACTGACCACAATAAAGCAGGAAAACACGACGAGGTGCAGCCAGGACCAGGAGATACGCAAATCCGCTGGAAGAGAAGGTTTGTAGGAAGGGACAGGCGAGGGAACACTGGCAGCGAGGCTGATGGGATCGCCAGCGAGGGGAAGCTCGGCCGGAGTGGCCGGTGGTTGTGCCTCGGCAGGGATGGGTTCCGCGGGAGATTGCGAATCCGGTTCCTGATCCGGAGGAAGAAGAGAGTTTTCGTCGAAAAGACTCATGGTTTACGTTTGCCTTGGCGCGAAGTTTTTGGCCAGCCTGCGGCCAGCGCGGCAGCAACCAAAGGCATGAGCAGTTCGTGATGACCGGTGATGGCGTAGCCGCGCGATTCCGTCTTGCGTGCTCCGCGCTCGGATACGGTGGGACGTTTCACTACATTTTGCAGCGGACGGTAGTGCTGGATGAAATCGAAGTTGGCGGTGGTGATTGGCTGCAAGGGCACACCGAGATTGCGCGCGACGCTCACAGCTTTCAGGAAAACTTCGGGAAGAAGCACGGCTGATCCCCAATTTAAATAGATGCCGCCGGGATGCATTTGTTTCACGAGCGCGCAGAAGAGACGAAAATCGAGGAAGGTGGCGGCGCCGAGGCAAGGACCGTCGGCGGCAGGATGCATGTGGGGAATATCCGTGCCGATGGCGAGGTGAATAGTGACGGGGATGCGTTGTTTGTAGGCAGCGACGAGGACGCTGGAGTTCGCATATTTTACGTTCAGGACGCCGCTGTTGAGAAATTGGCCGGCTGCTTCGCCGTAGCCGATGTGGAGGCGCGCAGCGAGTTTCGAAAATTCGTTGATGTACTCGCCGGTCTCGCTGGCCATGCCGAACTGGCCGGCGCCGAGGCCGGCTTCGACGTCTTCGGAAGTATTGCCAGCGAGAGCGATTTCGAAGTCATGAATGAGCGCGGCGCCGTTCATGGCGATGCTAGAGACAAAGCCGCGTTTCATCAGATCGATCAGGACGGGGCCGAGGCCGACTTTGATTACGTGGCCGCCGACTCCCCAGAGGATGGGTGCGCGCTGTTTGCGGGCGCGATGGATGGCGGCTAGGAGATGGCGTAAATCCTGGGCGGCAAGAATATTTGGGAGCGAATTGAGGAATTTTGTGAGCGAAACGTTTCCGGTTGTTGGCTTGGCGAAATCGCGGACGCTGACTTTGCTTTTGCGGGAGGAGAGCGGATAGGTATGGACGGCACCAAAAGTGAGAGGCGGCGTGGAATAGATGCTCATTGAGGTTTACATACTTTAGCGCGCGATTGGCTTGATACCAAGCACGGATGAGCCTTGCCGTGAATGGGCGCAGCCCTTCGAAGCTCCCTTCGTTCCTCAGGGCGAGAAGGGTAAACATGCTGCGCCATTACAAATGCAACAGTCGGCGCTGTCATTTAGCAACCGGGATATTGCCGTTGGCATGACCGTTGTTGGATATGCCCAGGACGCGGGCCAAGGCTTGGCCGGTGTAGGATTTTTTTGTGCGGGCCACGAGTTCGGGCGGGCCTTGCGCGACGATGCGACCGCCGCCTTCGCCCCCTTCGGGGCCGAGGTCGATGAGCCAGTCGGCTTGTTTGATGACATCGAGATGGTGCTCGATGATGAGGACGGTGTTGCCGAGAGAGACGAGGCGCTGGAGAACGTCGAGGAGTTTGCGGACGTCGTCAAAGTGTAAACCAGTAGTTGGTTCGTCGAGGATGTAGAGAGTACGACCGGTTTGGCGCTTGGAAAGTTCGCGGGCGAGCTTGATGCGCTGGGCTTCGCCGCCGGAAAGAGTTGTGGCGGACTGGCCAAGTGTTACGTAACCGAGCCCGACTTCAACTAGCGTCGAAAGCTTTTGCTGAATTTGTGGAATGTTTTCGAGGAGTTTCAACGCGTCGGACGAAGGCAGGTTTAGGACGTCGCTAATGGTGTGGCCTTTGTAACGCACGGCCAGCGTTTCGGAATTGTAGCGCTTGCCGCGGCAGACTTCGCACATCACATAAACATCGGGCAAGAAATTCATTTCTATGCGGCGCAGACCGTCACCCTGGCAGGCTTCGCAGCGGCCACCTTTGACGTTGAAGCTGAAGCGGCCGGGGCGGTAGCCACGTTCGCGCGATTCGGGAAGCATGGCGAAAAGCTCGCGGATGGGGGCGAAAACGCCGGTGTACGTGGCCGGATTCGAGCGTGGCGTGCGACCAATGGGAGCTTGATCGATCTCGATGACTTTATCAATTTGGTCAGCGCCGATGATTTCGCGATGTGCGCCTGGCGGCTCCATCGAACGGTAAAGTTTCTGGGCGAGGGCGCGATAGAGAATGTCATTGACTAGAGTGGATTTGCCCGAGCCGGAGACACCAGTAACCACGGTTAGCAAGCCGAGCGGAAGCGTTACATCGACATCCTTCAGATTATTTGCGCTTGCGCCGAGGATTTGGATGGTCTTGCCATTGGGACTGCGCCGTTTTTCCGGAACGGCGATGCGCAAAGCGCCACTGAGATAGCGACCGGTCAGCGATTCAACGCTTGCGGCAATTTGCTCGGGCTTGCCTTGCGCGACGAGGTAGCCGCCCGCATTGCCGGCGCCGGGGCCGAGGTCGACGACAAAATCGGCGCGGCGAATAGTGTCTTCGTCATGCTCGACAACGAGAACGGTGTTGCCGAGATTGCGGAGCTGTTCGAGCGACCCAAGCAGGCGATCGTTGTCGCGGGCATGGAGACCGATAGACGGCTCATCGAGAACGTAGAGTACGCCGCGGAGTCGCGAGCCGATTTGCGTAGCGAGCCGGATACGCTGGGCTTCGCCTCCAGAGAGTGTGGCGGCGGAACGGTCGAGGCTAAGATAGCCAAGACCGACAGCGAGTAGAAAATCGATCCGTTCAGCAACTTCCTCGAGCGGACGGCCTGCGATTTCGCGCTGGCGGGAAGTAAACTGCGAGAGGATCTTGTCCACTGCCGGGCGCGAAGCGGCGAGAGACAGCGCCGTAAAATCGGCGATGGAGTAGCCGGCCAGCTTGACGGCGAGCGATTCGGGGCGCAGGCGCTTGCCGTGGCAAACATTGCAAAGCGTAGCCGACATGTATTGCGTCATCCACTCGCGGTAAGAATCGGAATTGGACTCCGCGAAATTGCGATCGAGAAATTTCAGGATGCCAGGAAAACGGAACGCCTTTTCGCCTTCAGCCTTCTTGCCGGCCGGCTCTTTTTGTTCAGGACCGCCGCGCCCGTTCGATGGCGGATAGCCGTAGAGGAGCAGGTTCTGGATGCGTGGCGGGAATTTCTCGAAGGGCGTCTCTAAATCAATGTGATACGCATAGGCGGCCAGCTCGAGAGTGCGCTTGAGGATCGCGGAGCTGGAGCCGGGACCAAGGCCGCCGTCGAAGAGCGGGCGCGTCCAGTCTGTGATGATCCGGGCGGGATCGAAATCGTACTTGGAGCCGAGGCCATTGCAGGCCGGGCACGCGCCGTACGGCGAATTGAAGCTGAAGGAACGCGGCTCGAGCTGCGGAACGGAGATGCCGCAATCCGGGCAGGCGAGCTTTTCCGAGAAGACATGCTCCTTGCCGCCGACAATAGCTACCGTAACGAGGCCTCCAGCAAGCTTCAGCGCGGTAGCAATGGACTGCTCAAGGCGCGCCGCGATGCCCTGTTTGACGAGGAGACGGTCCACGACGACTTCGATTGTATGGTTCTTGCGCTTGTCGAGGACGGGGGGAACGTCCAGCGGGAAAAGCTCGCCGTTGACGCGTACGCGAACGTAACCGTCTTGCGCCAGCTTTTCAAACTCCTTGCGGTAAGCTCCCTTTCGTCCGCGGACAATGGGCGCCAAGATCATGATGCGATCGTCGGGCTGGCAAAGCTCGCCATTGAGGATGGCCTGAACGATCTGCTCGCTGGACTGGCGCGCGATGGGCTTGCCGCATTGGGGGCAATGTGGGACGCCGACGGAGGCGTAGATCACGCGGAGATAGTCGTAGATCTCCGTGATGGTGCCTACGGTGGAACGTGGAGAGCGTGTGGTGGTTTTTTGCTCGATGGCAATCGAGGGGGAAAGCCCCTCGATCACATCAACTTCTGGGCGCTCCATCTGGTCGAGGAACTGTCGTGCATAAGCGGAGAGCGATTCGACGTAGCGGCGCTGCCCCTCGGCGTAGATGGTATCGAAGGCCAGAGAGGACTTACCGGAGCCGGAAAGGCCGGTAATAACGGTCAGTGTGTTCCGGGGGATTTCGAGGCTGATATTCTTAAGATTGTGTTGCCGCGCGCCCCGAATAACCAGTTTGGTCAGGCCCATGAGACGAAGACGCTCCCTCCACAGGAGCTCCGGCGCACAGTAGGTACACTGAGGCCAGAATAACTCTCAACAATAGCAGGGTGAATTCAGTGGGGTCAAGAATGCCTGGAGCCCCTGAGAGAGTCCAATGGCCGCCGAGCCCGGTTTTGCGGGGCATTTTCGCGACACCCGACGGCAAAAGTTTGGGGTCCACGGGCTGCCAGCCAGAGGGTTGGAACAGCAATCGGGGGGACCTAACGGCCTAGTTT
>CAVSSD010000018.1:0-4599 GCA_963730495.1 uncultured Acidobacteriota bacterium
GGAATGAAGTGGTTATCGGACCAGACTGTGCGGATTTCCCATTTTGGAACTGAGCCCTCCAAATGAACTAATTCGGGAATAGAAATCAAAAAATCCTGGAGGGGCGAGCGCCGGAGGAACCGCCATACGAGATGTAAACATTAGATTATTCAAAGATTATCTGCAAAAGCGGAATCAGTAAAAGATTCATCAGCAACTGGTGACTTTCGTGCATTTGACCCAGCCAGGATAAGACGCAACTTGCAAGAACGCGTTTCATCTCTGAGAGGTCGAAATGGATCGCAGGACTTTGATTTCAAACACACTCGTGTGCCTAGCTGAGATGCATGCCAGAACAGGCCGAACGGTGTTCGAAGCACTTTCGAAGGCCGCCCTGAATTCCGTTGACCCTGGGGAGTGGCAAAACCCTCAAAGTTCTCCTCCTGATACTCAGACTGCGCCACCCGAGCGGAGCGCGAACGAAATCGCCGAGCGGGTATTTCGGCGAGAAAAAGAGCAGGTGGAGATCATCGGGAGTTACGCGCCTATCGTCGAGACCTACGTTCAGGAAGAAAAATCGGACGTCCTGATGGGCACTATTCCAAAAAGAGATTTGTATTTTCTCGGCCAAGCGGATTTTCATAACAAAACGATGAAGGTTCACCCGATGACTGCCAGAACACACAAAGGGTCGATGATGTGGGCGTATGACCCGGCGGGCTTCCTACAAATGACCTTTGTGGACACGCACGAGTTTGATAGAGAGCATTACCGTCTCACGCCTCCATGGACTGGGCAGCGTGAGTTTCGCGGTGAAGTACGTTGCTATGCTTTTGATGTGGAACGAACGCCGAAAGCTAAAGGGCCGCGATTTCGAGGGCGAATCTGGGTTGAAAACCAAGATTTCACTATTGTTCGAATGAACGGAACTTTTGCGCCAGAGAGCAGCTTTTCGCTAAGACACTTCGAAGACGAATTCTACGAGCACTTCGATTCCTAGCGCACCAATGTTAGATCCGGATTGTGGCTGCCGAGTGACATCTACATCCAGGATTTGCGAGAGCCACCTCCGACGGGCGGCCCGAGGTTCAAAGCGCGAACGCATATATGGGGTTATGGCCTTACATCGCGAAACCGCCAGGAAGAATTAGGCCGCCTGCTTGTTGAAAGCGAAGGCCAGGTGAAAGACGAATCAGAAAAGCAAGATCGCTCTCCTCTCGAGCAACAAAGAGGGCGGAGAGAGATGTCGCAAGACAACGTGATGGAGGTTCTCCAAAGGGTCGGCCTTGTCGCACCAGAAGGAGACGTCGAGAACGTCCTTAATACGATCGTGAACAACATCATGACGACCAACAACTTTGACTCGGGGATCGAAATCAAATGCCGTGTGCTCATGACAAGTGACTTTGAGTTATTTTCGATGCAGTGAACGATCGTAATGAGCCGCGGCTTGATCGACGTTGTGCCGAACGAAGAGACGCTCGCTGCGCTGCTTGCATTTGAAATTGCGGGTGCGATGACTCCCAAACCGGCACAAGACCAGTATGGGTTCAGCGATACCTTGCGATTGACTCCGACCGAGGCATTAAAGAAACTCTCCTTTGCAGACAATCAGGAAGAAGCCCGAAGGAATAGTGAGACGTCCCTGGAGTGGCTACGAAAATCACCATATGGAGACAAGTTGGTCACCTTGGGGTTGTTTTTCTCGCAACTTCAGTCCCAGAAACAGGCTTTGAAGCAGTTGATTAGCGCACGGTTGGGAAATCAGGTGTATTTCACATCGCGGCTGCTTGAGCTAGCCACCGCTCAATCCGGCCAGCGTGCAGGAATCGAAGAAAGCGTGACGACTACTAATCAGATTTTCTTGTGATTGACGAAACTCGCAATTGTGGCGTTATTTCGCTCGCGGTGCGTATGGCGGCGGAATCTCAGCGTAACGCGGGGCCGCGGTCTTTAGGTTAGGCGAAACCGACGCATTCGCATCACCGATCGCCCAGCGAATTCCGCCCGCTAGCAGATTGAGGAAAAAAGTATTCTGCCAATTCTCGGCGCGGTCACCGATGGCGTTGTAGAACACTCTCCCGCGCCCGTTCATACGCGCCCACACGACGGGATACGGCGCGCGCTTGTAAGCGAGGCCATTCATCGTGGAAGTGTCTAGCGTACAGACCACATGAAGGTCAGGCGCAAAATCCTTCATCGAATACCACTCTTCCATCAAACTCACAGGAGATTGCACTCCATCGAGGCCGGGAAACTTGGGATCGTTGATGATGACGTTCGCAGTCTGTAGGCGGGGATCTTTGTCTTGCCCGTGGATGATGAACTCGCCGCCAATCATCTGAAGATACGGATCGGACTGTTCGCCATGCGCAATGTAACGATTCGAAAGATCCGGCGTATCAGGCGGCGTGTGGAAAGTGTCGGTGGCAGCATGAATGCCGACGAACCCCATGCCGTTTTGAATCGCATCTAGAAAAGCCTGCTTGCCTTGCACAGACATGGGCGGATTCTTGTCGGTGCCTTCCTGGGTGAGGTCACCTGTCGTGAAGAAGATGACAGCGGCGTACTCGTGGAACTCCTTCGAGTCGAAAATACGGCCGTCCTTTGATGCGCTGAGATCAAAATGATTCTGCGCGGCGAAAGAGCGGATGGCCGTTTCGGCAATGCTGGGTTTCCCGTCCGTCACTTTGATGACGGCGTGTTCGAAACCCGACGATTTTGTGAATAGCAAGACGGATTTATTTTTCGCCGCACTGGCCGGATGCGAAAGCAGAAGTCCGGCGCCGGCAGCCGCCGTGGTGCGAAGAAAATCGCGTCGAGTTGAGAATGCATTCATTTTGTTTGTCCGTTGCGTTTGAGGATTTAAACCTTCTTTGCCAAGCCAAACTGAATGGAAGACGGCGTAGTCTACTGCGAGGGGTAGAAGCGGGGCAAGTACACAAGCGCAACTCAGGCAGAATACATGGACGCACGACGCCGAACTCATGACGAATGACAGATCTTGCGTTGTTCTCGAAAAGCGAGAAAGGTAACCGTCGTTTCCGGCTTCTTATGGGATACTCTGCCCGGCGATTGGACGGACTTTTCTCCTGGATTCTGGCGGGAGGTAGCTTGAGAAAATATTTTCATGCCAGCGACCCTGGACCACACAATTTCTGAACCGGACCGCATTCCCCGACGCAGATGGGCGATCGCCTGCCTCCTCGGCTTCGGCGTCCTCGTCAACTATTTCGATCGAGTCAATCTTTCTGTCTCGAAAGACGCACTCACCGCTGCTTTTGGCATTTCCGCGGTCACGTTCGGCTATTTGTCGAGCGCTTACAATTGGACTTATGCGGCGCTCCAGTTGCCTTCCGGTTTATTACTGGACAAATTCGGGGTTCGGCGCATCGGCCGCATCAGCACGATTCTCTGGGCCGTGGCTTCCTTCGGCGCAGCAGTCTCGACAGGACTTGGTGGTTTTCTAGCAGCGCGGCTGCTCCTGGGAATCGGCGAAGCTCCCACGTTCCCCGCAAATTCCAAAGCCGTCGGCTACTGGTTTCCCAAACAAGAACGCAGCCTCGCCACGGCAATCTTTGACTCGATGGCAAAACTTTCTTCCGCCATCGGAGTGCCGCTGCTTGGCATACTGCTTCTGCATTTTGGCTGGCGATGGAGTTTCGCGTCGACAGGTTTCATCAGCATCCTCTATTTCATTTTGTTCTACGCGTTCTACAGAAATCCGAGCGAAGACAAGCTCCTCTCGGATGCGGAGCGGCAATTCATTGCGAAGGGCGGTGCACAGCCGGAGGATCAAACGAGGGCTGCGAAAGGCGCGCCGCTCTGGTATCTGCTCCGTCAGCGAAGAGTAAACGGCCTCGCATTAGGTTTTTTCGGTTACAACTATACTTTCTATCTGCTCTTAACTTGGCTGCCGTCCTATTTCTTGGCTGTCCATCACGTGGATTTGCTTCACTCCGTCGTTTACACCAGCGTACCATGGCTCTTCGCGACGTTGACGGATCTCGTGATTGGAGGATGGCTCGTCGATTCGCTGATCCAGCGAGGGTGGAACGCCGTTCGCGTTCGTCAGGCCGTTCTCATCGCCGGAACAAGTTTCGGTCTAGGTATTCTCGGTACGGCGTACGCTCAGACCGCCGCTGGCGCGGTTTTCTGGATCAGCATTTCTATCGGCGGATTATCCGCAGCGTCACCTGTGGGCTGGTCGATCCCTTCGTTGATTGCTCCGAAAGAGAGCGTGGGCACGGTGGGCGGAATCTTGAATTTCAGCAATCAGTTGGCAGCGATCGCTGCGCCGATCGTCACAGGCTATGTCGTGCAGATAACTCATACTTATGCTTGGGCTTTTGTGACAGCCACGGCGATTCTTCTCATCAGCATCGCGGCCTACATTTTTCTTCTAGGACGAATGGATCCTGTACCTGAACCTGCGTGAATGGCGGGATTGAACCTCGTCGGCGCGCGATGTTTCGCCGCGCGCACCTTAACATCATGATTTTCGGGCGCGTCTACTCTGCTTTTTAAGAATGATCGGACGCCCTCTTTGCAGGAGTAACCAAAGCACGCGTTGCGCCGGTTGAGATTCCACCATCCACAAGCAGGGTTTGCCCAGTTATA
>CAVSSD010000019.1:0-458560 GCA_963730495.1 uncultured Acidobacteriota bacterium
ACGGCATACCGATGGCTGCCACAATCAACAGGATGATCCCGGCGAAGCTGGGTTGGGGTTCGCGATACCCTAGGAGAGACAATCCAGAGCTGACGATGACGAAGGCGGCGACAAAGAAGAGCAAACCTCCGGCCACGCGAGCCGCCAACTCTTCGGCCACCGCAGAATCTGGTTTGGAACGAAATCGCCAAAGGACAATGATCGCCGAGAATAGTTCAATGGCGCTGTCACCGCCGAATCCTAGAAGAGCGGGGCTTCCCGCCGTCCAAGCAGCAACAAGCGCCACGACGGCTTCTATGCTCATCCAGACAATTGTTAGCATCTGCAGGCGGCCCACACGACGCAGTAAATCTCCAGCCGGAGGTGCCGCTGCGATAGACATTTGATCTCGTATTTTACTTCTGAAAGCCAATCGTGCCCGAGGACGTTTTTCGTCGCCAAGGCTGGGTCAAGGGCGCTCCGGACACGCAGACACATCGGGATCAGAGCCTCAGAATTCCAGCCGCAATTGGAACGCGATCATACGTGGCGTGCTATCGCCGCCCAAACCAACGCCGAGTAAGCCAGTCGGCGGAGAGGTCGTGTAGGTAAGCGCGCCAAATCCAGTCTGGGTAGAGGCTTTCCCGGAATGCCGGCCAGCACCATGCTTGGAAGCCCGAAATTCGGATGGTTGAATACATTGAAGAACTGGACGTCGAACCGCAGCTTCACGTGCTCGGTCAAGGGAAACCACTTCGTGAGGTAGAAGTCACTCCACGCAAAATTGGGACCGCGCAGCGCGTTACGCCCGAGGTTTCCGAATTGGCAATTCTTGGGGCTGTCGCCTCCAAAGCATGCCCCAGTGCTCGGATCGACGGTCGAGACAAAGGCATCGGGATTGAGCCACTGAACTGTGCCCGGTTGTGTGACGCCCGGAATGGGATTGTGTTCATAGAGCGGCACGCCGGGAACAACGCTTGCGAATTGCGGCCCGCTGCCGTTCACAATGCCATTTCCATTTGCCGAATAGGGCGTGCTCAGGACGGAAAACGGAATCCCGCTATGCCAAAACACGGTTCCCGACACCTGCCAGCCGTTCAGTGCATAGCCAAGAAGCCGGTTTTGGACCTTGACCGGCAATTGATAGACATATTGCGCATTGAGATTGTGCCGGATGTCGTAGTCGCAGGGACCGTAGTCGCGAGCCAAGTCTCCCGGGAAGGGGGGACAGGATTCCTCCCGCCGAGAACTGCAGGAATCCGCCGTTCGAGACGGTGTCCATGCAACGGCTCCACGTGTAGTTAATTTGTCCCATCAGGCCGTGCCCCATGCGCTTCATGGCGGTCATCTGCAAGCCGTTGTAGTGGCTGTTCGCACCCGTGGAAAATTGCGTTACTGCCCCGAATCGAGGATCAGTAGATTGCGCGTAAGGAAACGGTGCAAAGCATCCCTCGCAGACCGTTTGATAGCCGTTCACTTGTGTCAGATAGGGCTGGTTTACAGCGCGCGTGCCGACGTATTGCGCATGGATGCTTCCCGTGGTTCCCAATTGATGCTCCAGGCCAAGACTCCACTCCATAAAGTATGGCGCATGAAGTTTCCCATCGGGCACCGCCGTGATGGCGACCGGAGGAAGACAAGTTGCGGGGTTCGCTTGTGCGGACGCACAGGAAAGTTGGCCCTGCGGAAATCCCGAAGCTGAAGGTCTGATTGGCGGCCACGGTTGCGTCAACCGCGCTGTTTGGAACTCCCGGCGCGATCGCTGTGCCGCCAACAGTTCCAAGAAGTCCGCCCTGGAAAGATTTGACGTAGGGCGGATTGACGCCGACCACATCGGCGATGCTGCCAGGCAAAATGTCACTGAAAACGCCGAAGCCAGCACGCAGCACGGACTTGGACTCAAACTGCCATGCGATCGCCGTTCTCGGTTGCAGGATCGCGAGGGGCGTCGAGGAAAACACGTTGCCGAGACCCGTCTGAATGGCGGCGTTCAAAGGCTGATTCACATCATGCGAGATGGAATCAAAAGAGCCGCCCAGACGGGCGATATGCTGATGCGGATTTAACGGATTGGAATTGAACGTGTCCCGGATGCCGAAAGTCCACGTCAGCTTCTTGGTCACCTTCCAGGTGTCCTGGGCATACAGATCGAGATTCAGGAAGTTGAAGGGTTCGTTTGCTGAGGTGGGGAAAGTCTTTGTCGCCGTGGATGCAACTCCATAAATGTATTGCGGCAGGGTGGTGTAGGTTACGGTCGGCACCGTTCCCTCCCCGAAGTCATAGTCATTCAGTCGAAGAATTCGCGTATTGGTTCCAAACCGAAGTTCATGCGCGCCAAAGCTCCAAGCAAGGTTGTCATTGATAAAAAACCGGGAGGCGCGTCTTCCCTGAACCCACGTGTTGTCGAGCCCTCCGACGCGTAGTGAAAGGCGCATTCGCGCCGCTGCCTTGCAAAACAATCGGGAACGCGGCGAGTGTCTTCTGAAAATCGCTGGGCCCAAACAGGCTTCCATACCAGGAAAACGCCGGGTTGAAATAGTTCACAAGATTCTGCGAAAAGACATGCGTATATCCCGCCGCAAACGAGTAAAGCGGCTGAGGGGAAAGAGCGTTGAACAAGGGGTTGATGGGATCGGTGTAGGCGGCCTGGAGTCCGTTGTCCGTCTGAAAGCGAAACCAGGTGGTGTTTTTCTCATTGATGTTGTAATCGATTCGAACCGTCTGGACCTGTTCATGATCATCGCTCGAATGCGAAATGCTCTGGCGATTCGCGCAACCGTTTCCATCATTCGCAATGGCGGGCGCAACCTCCACCGACATCGAACGGACAGCCAAGTACTGCGAGCGGCGTTCCGCTGGTATTCCCGTAGAGCGAAAACATCTTCTGATAGAACGGCACCGACTGCGGGGATGGCTGATAGACCGAACCCGTGACGGAATCGGTCCCACCCAAGGGGAGTTGCTGCAAAACGTAATTCTGAAACGCCGGAGTGGGAACGGTAGTGGCCGTGACAATGGGTAGTGCAATCCGAACCCACTCGCTATCGAAGAAGAAAAATAGCTTGTCGTGGATAATCGGGCCGCCCACACTGCCTCCAAAGTGGTTCACCGTAGAGCGCGGTTTGTGATTTCCTGGAGTGGCATTCGTGAAATAGTTGGCCGCGTTGAACTTCGAGCCATTCCACAACTCATATAGATTCCCGTGAAACTGGTTCGAACCGGACTTTGTAACGTAGTTGACCTGCGACGCTCCATACCGCCCCTGGTCGACGGCATAGGAAAGCGTATTGACCGTCACTTCCGATATCGAATTCAATCCGAGGACGAGGTTTGTCGAGAGTCCGCTATTCAGATTCGTCAGCGGGTCATTCGTTTCCAGGCCATCGACGATATAGCCGTTCGAGAGAGCGGGCAGTCCATTGAACTCCACGTTGCCGTACCCATTCGTTCCGCCAACGAAGTCATTGCCGCTGCCTGCCGTGTTGACGAGCGCGCCTGCGGCAAACTGAAGAGGATAGGTTAAGTCGCCGCCTGGATTGGGAAGGTTCTCCAGCGCTGGCGCATTCAGATTCGTGGATGTGTTTGCATTTTCCGGGTTGATGAGTGGGGCTTCGCTGCTTACCTCAACGGTCTGCTTTGATTGAGCAATCTTGAGCGTGAAATCGACCGTTTGCTTCTGGCCCAGGCCCGAAGATACATTGTCATTCTGCTGCGGCTCGAAGCCTTCCGCTTCCACCTTGACTGAGTACGTGCCTGGTTTTAGCTGCGGGAAATTGAACCGGCCCGAATCATCGGTTTTCGCGCTTCGCTTCTGGCCGTCTCCTTGTTCGTGATCGTCACCGTGGCGCCCGGCACAGCCGCGCCGGTTGCATCGGTCACTTGGCCAACGATCGCACTGGTGGTTTCACCCTGTGAGAAAGCTACTTCAGGCAAGAGAAAATGAAACAATCCGACAAAAATAAATATCGAGAGAGTTGGACGCAGCATGGTTGTAAACCGAGTTCCGTTCATCCGGACCGTCCGCATAATTAACCTTACTTAATATAAGTTATTAACGCAAGTAAATACGATGCGAAAAAGAGAAATCTAATGGATTGGCAAGCTTCGGTGGAGTCAATCGGCGATTGTGGTCGGATGACGGGCCACCCGGAAGTTAGCACCAGAAGAATCGTAACTTCCGGATTGCCGACAATAGTCCCGGAACTCGCGTTCGTCACTTTGCCGGGCAGATTTATGGGAGGGGCTTCCGAATGTTTCCAGTTTGCTCGCAGATTGGCCCTACTCAGTGGAAGAATTACTCGCACGGATTGGTCCGGGAGTGCGCGACTAGACAGATTCCCTCCCCATTTTTCTTGTGGTTCCGAATCTTAGAGCACTCACAAAGTGGCAGTTCGAAAGCGCACGCTCACTTTCACCGTCAGCTGTGAACTGTCGGAACTTGGCCTCCCTCGCGCTCCTTCTTTTTTATAAGTTCCTCCATCCCTCCTTCTCTCTCCTCCTCCTCTCTCCTCTCCTTCTTCTCTCTTCCCCTTCCCCCTTTAACTTCCACCTCCTCCTCCCCCCCCTCTCCCTTTACACCTCTTCCCTCCTTCTCCTACCCCCCACCCCTCCCTCCCCCCCCCCCCTTCCCTCTCTCCCCCCCCCCCCCCCCCTCTCTCCTCTCCCCCTTCCTATCCCTCCCTCCCCCCCTTTCTCTCTCTTCCCCTTCTCTGCCTTGCCCTCCCCCCCAACCCCCTCCTTCTCCCCCCCCCCCCTCCCCCTCCCCCCCCCTCCCTCCCCCTCCCCCCTCTCTCCCCCCCCCCCCGGTCACCACCTGCTACTTGACACGCGCTTCGCATTCCTATATTTTCCGCGGCAATCCACCCCGGTAGTGATGGTCCCAACCCTGATTCCTTCCGGTGCCCAGGCCTAATCTCTGCTTGATTCTTTTCCTGGAGGTCTTCGGGATGTTTCCGAAGAAAACGATTCGGTACTTGTGTACTCAGAGGACCGGCGACAACGGTTGCCATGGCGGGTCCTCGTACAGGCCAAATCTCCAGTATGGCTACCGACACATTTGCAGACCACGAGAATCAGCAGCTAACGTCCGACGCTTGGACTCTTCACAAAAAGCTCTCACCGCGAAACTTTCTCGCCAATCCAAGCGATTACCACGAACAAACCGATCCTTGGAGGAGGCCCCTGTGCGCACCTTGAATTCTCGTGTCAGTCTTGCAAGAAAGAACGATGAAAATGCCGCAGCTCTCGCCGGCGGAATGCCGTATGACGAGACTCCCCCGCACCGATTGACACCCACACTCTTGGATGGCCGAGTGCAAAAGATCCTGGAAATAGTTGAGTCGGGAACTTTCACCATGCGTGATCTGGCTCTCGAATTCCGCCTGAGCCCTTCCTATCTCCAACGCTTGTTCAAACACCAGACCGGCGTGTCCATGGGCGAATGGTTGAACGAACAAAGGCTCCAGAAAGCGGCGCACCTTTTAGCGAACAGTTATATGAGCGTAAAGGAAATTGCCCACTCTATTGGATATGAACACGCCTCCAGTTTTATCCGCGCCTTCGAGCGGCGCTTTGCGCAGGCTCCGGCCCGCTACCGAAAGCAAACCGGCTACACAAAATGCTAACAAAAGACCAGTTATGCTAATCACTTCCTCTTGCGGAAGTGACGCGACGAGCAGTAAATGGAATCCACTTTTCTGCAAGGGTTGCATCTAGCAATTTCTCGCGTTCGTCATTGCATCTCTCAATTGCTAGAGCGATTCGTGTTTGGAAGCATCCCAAACTAGGGAATGGTGTGCTTCCTAAGCGAAGGAGGTCAGGAATGAAAACACTCAAGCTCGCGTCGGTTCTTGCATTCTTGGCGGCGTTATTCCTTCCGGGCTTAGCATATGGCCAGACCGACCCAGGTGTACGGCCCGGAGCAATCAACGGTCAGGCGGGTGCTACAGCCACAAATCCGCTTCCACTCGCGTCCGTAGCCGCAAACAATCCAACAGGTGCGCTGGAATTCTTCGAGAACGGTCTCGCCCGCTTCCAGGAAGTGGAGGTCGTGTCGAACGGCGCCAACAACGGACTAGGACCACGGTTTAATTTAAACCAGTGCTCAGCTTGCCATGCGCAACCGACAATCGGCGGTACAGGTGCCGCCACCAATCCTCAATTCCAGGTGATCGCCAACGGCATTGTCAGTGGATCAACCAACTCTATTCCATCATTCATCACCGCCAACGGCCCAACGCGCGAAGCCCGCTTCCCGTTCTTCTTCAATTCGAATGGCAGCCCCAACACCAACGCCCCCAACGGAGGAGTAGAGGATCTGTTCACGGTCTCTGGCCGGTCGGATGCGGGCAGTTGCAGCCTTCCGCAGCCCAGTTTCTCCGCTGCGCAGTCGAGTAACAACATCATCTTCCGTATTCCCACGCCGGTCTTTGGCGCGGGCCTCATCGAGAATATTGACGACTCAACACTGATCGCTAACCAAACGGCACAGGCAAGCAACAATCTGGGGATCAGCGGCACCTTCAACCACAACGGCAACGACGGCACCATGTCCCGCTTCGGCTGGAAGGCGCAGAATAAGTCACTTTTGCTCTTCGCCGGAGAGGCCTACAACGTCGAAATGGGCATCACCAACGAGATCTTTGGACAAGACCGGCCTTTGCCGGGAGAGGATCAGCAGGGGAGCGGGCTTCCTGCAAGTTGCCTAAACCTCTCCGGAACGGGATATCCGGAAGACGCAAACAACTTCACGGTAGCTTCCAACTCGGACCCCGCGGCACAGAATGCCCAGGTTCCTTCTGACATCGTCTTGTTCGCGGAATTCATGCGGCTCCTTGCTCCTCCAACGCCTTCGACGACTACTCCCGGGGGCGCGTCTTCGATTGCCGCAGGTGCCGCACTGTTTAAGTCCATCGGGTGCGCGACCTGCCACACGCCGACGCTCACCTCTTCACAACCTTCAAATATCACCTCCTCGCTGGGCAGCACGCCCGTGAGTGCGTTCTCTGACATCGAGATCCACCACATGGGTAAAGGCCTGGCAGACAACGTTTCCCAAGGCAGCGCCGGCGGCGACCAATTCCGCACGGCACCCTTGTGGGGACTCGGCCAACGCATCTTCTTCTTGCACGATGGGCGAACCACCAACCTCTTGACAGCCATCCAGGCTCACGCCAGCAGCGGCTCGGAGGCCACGGAGGTTGAGGAGAACTTCGCTTCTCTTCCCGCCGCTAAGCAGCAGGAAATTCTAAATTTCCTGCGCTCGCTGTAATGCGTCACGTCCACTTCCCGGGCGAGATACAAACGTATCTCGCCCGGTTTTTCCGTTTTCTTGGTTCGCGGGCTTCTGCGAGAGCAAGTCCTGATTCAGGGGAGGAACATGCCCTCACCATTCCGGCGTTTTTCTGAACTCCTTGGACTCTTCCTTTCGTTGGCAAGCGCGGCCCATGGCATCCCTCAGAGCGGGGGGGACTTCTCCAGCAACTCGGACGCGAAAAAACTTCCAACGGAAACCATCCTGGTTAAGGGTGCCTGGTCGAGCGCCAGCGATTCCGTGACTCCTGTTCCGGAAGGCGGGCGAATCTCCAATAATGTCTATAGCAATCACTATTTCGGCCTCGCCTACGCGCTATCTCCAGATTGGGTCGAGAAGTACAGCGGCCCCCCTCCCTCGGACAGCGGCTACTACGTTCTTGCGCAAATCAGACCCGCGGACGCCCTCAAGGGGACAATTCGTGGCAGCATTCTGATCGCTGCCCAGGATATTTTTTTCACACTGACGCCGGCCGGAAACGCCTTCGATCTGATCAACTACACAAAAGACCATTTGATCGAGGACAACAAAGTCGAGCAACCGCCGACGCCGGTCACCATCGCCGGCCATTCCTTCATCCGCTTTGACTATGGTTCGTCCGTTGCGGAGCTGCATTGGCATGTCCTGGCCACGCAAATCCGCTGCCACATGGTTCAGTTCGTCTTCACCAGCCACGACACAAAGTTGGCAGAAAGCCTCATCCAGCAAATGGACACGATGATCCTGCCCGCGGACGCCGGAGTCATCGCGGGGACCGGCGGCGGCGATGCGCCAGTGTGCATCAAGGACTATGCAAGCGACGAAAATGTAATCGAGAGAGAGGAACCTGTTTTTTCAGAGCGCAGATTCAACCCCGTTCCGGTCCGCATCATTATCGATAAAGAAGGCAAGGTGAAGCACATTCACTTTCTGAGTGCGTTTCCCGAGCAAGCAAAAGCCATTTCGGATGCGCTCTCGCAATGGAGATTCAGGCCTTACTTGCAGGGAGGAAAGTCCGTCGAGGTGGAAACCGGGATCCTGTTCGGACATGTGCCGCGGCGGACAACGCAATCAGCGGGTGCGGTGAGCGAATGACGCACTTTCGTCAATTCGGCAATGGTTTGCGGGCAAAAAGAATTCTCTCCGTTCTGGCCCTACTCGCCTGCCACTCGACAGCGGCGTTGGGCGCGAACAGCATCACAGGCACGGTGCGCAATCAGAGCCGCGGCCAGGCCGCAGCCGGCGATGACGTGATTCTTTTTCAGATTGACACTGGGATGAAAGAAGCGACGCGCGCGAAAACCGATGAACTCGGGACGTTTGCACTCGCCGTGCAAGTTCCCGAAAAACCGTACCTGGTGCGCGTGATTCATCAAGGTGTCAGTTATGATCAGCAGGCTTCCGCCGGTGACAACCTCACTATCGCTGTGTTCGACGCCGCGCCTCAAGTGCCGGGCGTAACCGGCAGCATCGAAATCCTGCGCGCTGGGACCAATGGAAAGCTGCTCCACGTCTCCGACCTGTACGAAATCAAGAATGAATCCAGTCCGCCGTTGACTCAGGCTGGCGAGCGCACGTTCGATGTTTATCTGCCGGCGGATGCCAACATTGACTCCGTTCTGGCCGCAAGCCCGGGGAAGATTGGCGTGCTGATTTCCGCCGCGCCCGTGCGCGACGAGCTGGGACACTTTACGGTGAGTTTCCCCTTGCAGCCGGGAGCCACCAAGTTTGCTTTCAACTACGACCTGCCATACTCCGGCCACGCCGCGTTTCGAACAAGGCTCGCATATCCCTTTCAGCAATTCGCCGTGATGATTCCGCCGACCATGAAATTCTCCTCGCGCTCGTCGGCCTTCGAGATTCTCGTAACCGGCAACAGCCGCTATCAAGTCCGGGCAGCCCACCAATTAAAGGTGGGGGAAGGCCCGGGGTTTGAAGTGTCTGGAGCTGGAGCAGTTCCACTGCTCGGAGATCAAGCCAAGTCGCAGACACAAGTACGGTCGCCGACGGTCGCTAATCCAATCGTATCGGCTCCGAATCGAGCGACTTTGCCTTCTTTGGCGAAGATCGATGCGCGTTTGAAGCCGACCGAGCCAACTTCGCAATCGCGAGTCTTGTACGGAGTGACTTCCTTGCTTCTTGCAGGCTGCGCCGTACTGGTTTGGCGCGAGCACAGAGCTCGAAAGTTCGCACGGAATTTCTCTGGCGCACAGCGCAAGGCCATGCGCTTTGGCAAGCACCCGATCGTCAGAGATTGAAAGGAAAACGCGACCGAGCCTTGCTCGCATTGCTACTGGCGTGTGGGTTGAGGAGGCCAGAAGTTGTGACTTTGATGTTGGATCATCACCAACAGTGCGAAGAACATTGGGCCATCGTTGATTTGGTCGGCAAAGGAGGCCACGTCTGAACAGTTCCGGTTCCCGATGGGGTTAGAACTGAACTGGACGATAGGCTCGCCGCAGAGGCAATTGATGGAGGAAAACTATTCCGCCGGGTCAACAAAGTAGGAAGGGCATAGTGAAATGGGATGACGGTAAAGGAGGTTTGGCACGTCGTGAAGGAATCCGCCAAGAACATCGCTGTAACGAAGTTAGTGCCGCACGATCTGCGGCGGACCTGTGCTCGGCTCTGCCATGCTTCGGGAGGGGAGTTGGGGCAGATCCAATTCCTTTTGGGGTACGTCTCGGTGCAAACGACCGAACGCTACCTCGGCTGCAAGCACCGCATTCGATCAGCGGTCAACGATCGGATTGGCATCGAGCCGCGCCTTTGAGCTGGGTACGCGGTTGTGGAAGGGTTGCTGACAAGCCGGAAGTAAACGTTCCTGTGTCCCAGTTGTTCTCCCGAGAAGCGTCGGCTTCGGCGGCCGTGTTTAAGTTCATAGCCCGATGATGGATGATCATCCGAGGCGAAACGCCATATCGAACAAGCGTATGATACATACCTTGTCTCAACGAGGGTTTCACTCCGTGAGAGTGTATTGGAACAGGACTGTGAACGAGTTACTTACAATAAACGCACCCGGCTCGGACGGTGCTTGCGCGGAGAGCCAAGCACAGTATTGCCCGCCCCTGCGTTTTAGATAGACCACAAAGACCGTTTGCACGCTGCCATGCGCCGGAACTTTGAGGCTAGTGCCATCCTTGCCAAAAGCGCAGTGCCAAACCAGCGAATCTCTGCCACGCGGAGGTGGCTCCAGATCGGAACTGCAAGATTTACCATTAGTATTAGGAAAATGCCACCGCGCATGGTTGCACGATGAATTCGGCGAAGAGACCAAACGTCGAAGGCAGCGATCAGCAGCACCATTAGGTCCAGGATCAGATTCGTAAGGAAATGCACCCGAGTGCATGATGGCAAACGGCCAGCGCCCGATCGCCGCAGGCAGGAGTGTGATGGTCGCGAGCAGAACGAGCCTCTTATGTGCGGGGCCATTCGAGCGCATCCATAGCCCTGCGCCGATGAGAGTCGCGAAAGTGATCATTGCAAAAACCGGGGTTGCGTAAAAGACTCGGGGGCCAAAGGGGAAACCGGGAGGCGCGAAGCCTCTGGCAAGCGAGTCCGTCGCAGCAGCCAGACCAAGAACCACCATCGAGGCAGCCAGCACCGCTCCGAAAAGACCCAGCGTACGATGAAGTGCGATCCGTCGACCCGCCACCAGACCTGTCTGAACGACAAGGAGCACGATCCATGCCGTAAAGACGGTGCCATGCACTGCGATGAGCAGATTGGGGACGTGAGTGTGATAAATTCCGGCAAGGTAGAAGGTGCGGGCGAATCCCAGGAAAACCGTTCCGAGAATGAAGATTGCTATCGCCACGAAAAATTGATCGTCGACTCGCAGCGACGTCGGTGATGCGGTGGAACGCTTGTTTGGTACCGAAGCAATGGCATCACTGTGTGTTGTTTCGGGGACCGTACTCATCGAAGGCTTCTCTTCATAGGAATCGCGGCAACGATTCTCGCCACGTGTGGCAGAATTAGCACCGGTTGGCCTTGGCGTCTTCAAGGCGATGCTCAATTTTTTCTCAGTTAGTTCTCAAGGCGATTAACCTATTGAATCGCGGAACTTTATATTCGTTCGGCTCTTACGTCTTCGACGCGGACCGCATGGTTCTGTCGGCCGACGGAAGGGTCATATCGATTCCTCCCAAAGCTCTGAAGATACTTCTTACTTTGGTCGAGCGAGAAGGGAACATCGCGAGCAAGAAAGAGCTGATGGAGGAGGTCTGGCCCGACAGTTTTGTCGAGGAAGGAAATCTCACCCAGAACATCTTCCTCCTGCGCCGCGAACTTGGAGAGACCGTTAATGGAGAGCACTATATCCAAACGCTGCCGAAACGCGGTTACAGAATCACGGTTCCCGTGCGGATCATCAGCCCCGACTCTCAAGAAAGTCACGGGGCAAACGCGGCTCCCCGCGTCGATGCCGAGGCCGATCCGAATCATGGAGTGACAACTGCCCTCAGTCCTCGCGAGGAAGTTCCGAGGTCAACTCGGATGCTGTCCGGCGTGTTCGCGATCATCGCGCTGATGACTCTGGCGTGTGGAATCGAATGGTGGCGCGAGAGCCCTCGTTGGCCCGCCGCCTCTGGCTTTAGACAAATTACCAATGACGGGACGATCAAACGTTTACAGATGGCGCAACTTGGCGGCCCCGAAGCGGCGTTGTTCTCGGATGGAGCCCGAGTTTACTTTACAGAAGGTTCCTCTGACGCTCCTGTGGTTGCGGAAGCTTCGGCGACCGGGAGTGAGACAAACCGCGTCTCCGTGCCCATCGAACTACCGTCGCTGCTCGATGTTTCTCGATCTCGTTCCGAATTCCTGGTAGCCGGATCTATAAGTCCGGCGGATGCTCCGCCGCTCTGGGCAGTCCCCTTTCCCGCGGGGACTGCCAGGCGTCTCAACGGAATCACTGCTTGGGATGCGGCGTGGTCTCCGGATGGACAGTCGTTAGTGTACGCGCGAGGCCGAGAATTGTTTTTGGCGAATGGAGACGGAAGCGGATCGAGGCGCCTGGCCTCTCTCCCCGGAAATGGTTGGCACCCGCGCTGGTCTCCCGATGGAAAGCGACTTAGATTGACGATATTCGATATACAGCGATGGACCAGCTCACTTTGGGAAATCTCTTCCGAGGGTGAAGGATTACGACCGTTATTGCGGGGATGGCGGCCGGCGGGGACACCGACCGGTGAACCCATTGACATCTGTTGTGGGGCGTGGAGCCCCGACGGAAATGATTTTGTCTTTCAGGTGACAGTGCGTGGTCGGTCGGACGTATGGTGGCTGCCTGGCAACGACGGCTGGATGAGGAAAATGCTCCACGACTCGGTGCAGCCAGTGCGCGTCACCGCAGGGCAACTCAGTTCAATTGCGCCAGCGTTCAGCCCAGACGGCCGAAACCTGTTCGTAATCGGACAGGAGGCTCGGGGTGAGCTGCAAAAGTTCGACAGCCGAGTCGGACAGTTCGTCAGTTACATGGGGGGCATCTCTGCAAACTTTGTTGACTTTTCTCGCGACAGGCAATGGTTGCTCTATGTGACATATCCGGAAGGTACGCTGTGGCGAGCCCGGACGGACGGTAGCCAGAAGACGCAGCTCTCGTTCTCGCGTCTGGAAGTCATGGTCCCCCGATGGTCGCCGGACGGACGGCAGATCATCTTTCACGCGATTGGTGGAGACCGCCAACGTGCCTCTCTCATTCCGGCTGAGGGCGGCGAGCCACGGCCTGTATCGGTTGCTGGTGGCGAAATGCAGCCGAGTTGGTCGCCGGATGGTGCCGCGATCATGTACAGCGACTTCCCTTTCTTCTCCGACCATCCAGAAAGGGTTGCCGTTTATATCCTCCACCTCAAAACAGGCAACATCGACACGCTCCCCGATTCAGGCGGATTGTTCGCACCTCAATGGTCGCCAGACGGCAAGTACGCGACTGCCCTTGGCCTCAAGGACCAGCGAATTATGCTGTTCGACTTTGCAGAGAAGACCTGGAGTTCGTTAGCTCCGGGCTGGGGCTTGGTGCGCTGGAGCGCCGACAGCCGATGGGTCTACTACCTTCGGTACGGTCCTCACCCTGCAGTGATGCGCGTGAGCGTGCCCGACCGGCAGATCGAGCAAGTAGCCAGTCTGGAGGGCATCCGTCTCTCCGGGCGTTTGGCGGGGCTCGAGTTTGGCCTGACGCCAGACGGAGAACCGATCATTACGCGTGCTGTTGGCACCCAGGAGATCTATTCCATGGATTGGCGCCCGAGGTAGTACAGCCTTCGCATTTGATCAAGAGTCGGGCGTTGGCCTGAGTTCATCACTTCAGATGTCGCCTCCAGAAAGCCGGTCATGGCCGCCCGATGCAGCGAGGTAGCAAGAGTTGCCGACCACACACCCGGAACTCAAAAATCAGACAGGCGCTGGGCGGATTTGTGGCGCCTCCCGGTTACGAGGGGAAGGCGCAGCAATGCACGGGCAACCAGCGGGCTAGTACAGCGCGGACCGATAGTGCGTCTGGTTGATCGGGAATTCCCGTCCTCCGGTTTACCCTTCGCTGATTGCGGGGTGAATCACGGGCCATCCGGAAACAATCCTCTCGCCTGACTAAGGCGCCCTCGAAAGTGAAAGAGTCGGCATTTCGCACTAATTTCACTGAGAGAGTCTACGTCGATTGATCACACCGTTTGTGGCCAGAAGCTCCTAACCTTCTCACTTGCTCTGTGGCCTCGTTCTCCCTGGCGAGTCCGAGAAAAATGTACTGGTACCAAGATTTTTTCTCCTTTTTGCCCTTCTGGATGTTCCTTAACTAAGTAGGGGGATGTGATCCAGACTCCCCTGCCAGCTTGGGGCGTTTCCGACGGATAAAAATAGTTTCTTACTTTTTCCCGTTTGGATGTTCCTTATATGAGTAGGGGCTTGTGGAAAGGAGTTCTCTGCCAGCATGGGAATCCTCCGAGCGGGTTAGAGTTTTTTCTTACTTTTCCCCGACTGGATGTTCCCTAGTAAGTAGAGGGACGCCGTGGACTTTCTACCATGAAGATACTCATTACAGTTTCTTGCAGGTCAGGGGACAAAATGTTTTCTTACTTTTTCCCTTTTCGAAGCCTCTTTAATAATAGGGGCCTCGGCAATGTCAAAGGGCTTCCACCGCTCTCTGCAGCGCGAAAAGGTGACGGGTGCGTGAAAGGCACAGATCACCTTATCCGTCACCCTCGTGTTCACCCTGGCGAGCGAGCAAATGGCCAGGCAAGAAGAACTTGCGCACGAAGGAATGGGCAAAATGGCCGCGGAATGGCACCGAGTTGGGCTGGAGCGACCCCACTTTTGCACACGGTTCCGTGGCCAAAGTGAGTCGTGGGTCGCTCCAGCCCAACAAGAAAATTCTTTTGGTGCGCGGCGTGAGAATTTGGGTGAAACAGGTGCAGAAGGTAAGGACTACACACTCCACCTTCGTCTTCACCTGTTTCTTCACCCCGTGGAGCGCGCAATTTCTTTGAGGAGTGTCGCATGCAGAAGGCAGTGCAACCAAAAGTCACCGTGGGGAAAAAACCAAAATGGGCGGGAGCGACCCCACCCTTTGACGCACGGTGCGTCACGGTTGCCGTGGGGTCGCTCCCGCCCTCACACCAACTTCGTGTCAGCGTTTTATTCGGTCGCATACACAGACCCGAGAATTTGTCAGACAAGAGGTCTGACAATTTGTATGAAAACGAAAGGAGAAGCCCGTTGTCTATATTGAAGTCACCACCAAAACAGCCCAAAGCAGTCACCATCCAAGCGCGTGTAGAAGAATCGGTAAAGACCCAGCTTGAGCTCTATGCTGAGTTCATCGATGCTTCGCCTTCTTACGTGATCACCGAAGCCCTGAAGCTGCTCTTCCGCAAGGATGACGACTTCAGACGGTGGACAGACCAACACGCAAACAACCACAACAATGGAAAAGCTAAAGGAGACGTTCTTGCGAAGGCCGTCTAACAAAGATGAAGTCCCGTCCAACCCAATTCGGTTTGCGCGAGCACACAGCGTCTCCAAGACAGCATGCCTCGCGCCTTGCAGTAGATTCTTTATCCTCGAAGTCCGAGGCTATCCCCAGAGATTCGCAACATCGCCAGCCAACTCCAGTCTCGACATATCGTGCAAGCGAGTCGGACATCTCAATCATTAACATGCCGCTGGAGCCGGCCACAGGAGAAGAAACGGGAGGTAGTGCCGAAACCATTTCCGCTCCTACAGCTGTTATCACCGCCAAATACTCTAGGCAAGTTCTCCTGACACCCGAGCCGTTTGTCTCAGCCGACGAGGCGGCGCAGTTTCTCTGCGTCAAACGTCGCTATCTGCTGGAACTCGCGCGCAGAGGCATCGCCGGAGCGTATGCGCTCGGCACAGGAGGCAAACGCAAAATATGGGTGTTCCGGCTCTCTGAACTCGCCGTCTCCGTCGTACGGAATGAGACTTCGATTCCAAAACCAGCAAAACCGTGTACGATCGGGTCTGGCAGTCCCCGCTGAAAAGAGGAGATATGTCCTATCAGCGAGGATCACTCAAAAAAGTACGTCGCAAGGAAGGAGCGACCTGGGTGCTCAGATGCCGGGTCACGAGCGCGAACGGTAGAAGAGTCGAAAACATCGCAACTATCGGACTTGTCCGGGAATTTCCCAAAGACAAGGACGCATGGCGCGAGGTCGATAGACTTGGACTCGGAGTGCGGATCAACGACGCTCCCACCCCCGGGCGTGCTTCATTCCATTTTCTTGCGGAGCATTACTTGAAGGCCGACTTCGGTGCGGACGCTGTGCGCCCGAAATCAGCGAACACCATCCCCATCGTTGAGCACTATGTCCGCGACTACCTCATCAAACGATTCGGTGAGCAAATCGCGGAGGACATCAAGCCGCTTGAAATACAGAAGTGGCTGAAATCCCTCAACGAAGTAAACGGACTTGCATGGACGACGATTGCGAAGATGCGGGGCCTCATGCGCCGCATCTACAAGGTTGGCATCCTGCACGAACACGTCGCGAAAAACCCCGTGTTACACGTCGAGACGCGTTCCAAGTCCGCCTACCGGGCAATCATCATCACCCCAGCCCAGACCGTTGCGATTCTGAAATCCTTACCCTCTCCGCTTCACTACACGCTGGTGCTCACCTGCGCAGCTACTGCGCTGCGCTCGTCGGAGATTCTGACGCTACGCTGGAGCGACGTACTGTGGGGCGAAGGAAGGATCAGGATTTCAAAGCGTTGGGCCAAGGGAGAGGACGGAGAAACAAAAACCGATGCGTCGGACGGCTACGTCCCGCTACATCGGGTCTTAGCCGGCCATCTTCGCGAGTGGCAACGCCAGACGCCGCATGCAAAGGAAACCGACTTTGTGTTTCCGTCCGTTGAGAGCCATGAGAAGGAAACCGCTCAGCTCTTCTGTATTCGTCGCCGACCATCTGCGACCGGCCGCAAAGAAAGCCGGAGTACACATCGAGGACGGCCAGCGGTTCGGACTTCACAATTTGCGTCACAGCTTAAGCAACTGGCTGGTGAACAAGGCGAAAGTCGAACCGAAAACCGTACAGGGAATCCTGCGTCACGCAAAGATTCAGACGACGCTCGATACACACAGGAAGACAGCGATGAAACACGGGCCGCGCAGGGCGAATTCCTGAACGCGGTGGGGATGAGCACCGCGGTGAATTAAAGGCTGTGGGTTGAGTTGTGGGTTGGAGTTTTCGGTGTCACGTCCGATAACTCCTTTAGAAAGAATGGCGGGGACGACGAGACTCGAACTCGCGACCTCTGCCGTGACAGTACAGCGTTTTAGTGTAATCGCTTGATATCAAACGGTGTCGGCGGACATCTTTTGATACCACAAGGTACCGGATCTCACTTCTTATCGTCCCCTTATTGTACCCAGATTTGGCCGAGTTACGCTTCAGTTTCAATGGCGCGGACGGATGATTCCAGGGGACCGCATCGAACAGCGCGATTGCCCACATCAATTCCAGTGACAAAACAACGCAAACCGCTTTTGGGTTACACCTCTTGGCCAGGGTTACCGTGCAGGAGATCCACGAGAAGGCCCAATGCGAATCCCGCACCGACAGTCGCGAACGCCATTGCGACCCAGCTTGGAACATGGTCGGACGCTGCTGTCAGCGCGGTTGCGAGCAGGTTGAAGCCCGCTATCAAGCCGAGGGCGAACCGTCGACTCGCTTGCGCAACGGTCTGCTCCAGAGAGGCGGCGCGAAAACTGAAATCGGCTTTACTCCCCGGCTGTGCGCCGATAAGCCGCTCGAGCGCGTCAAATATTCGCACGAGCCGGAACTTCAGCTTCTGGAACTCGTAGAACAGCGTCTTGGGATTGCTGGCGGCGACCACTTGATGCATGAGTCGCCGCATGAGAAACCGGCCGGCAACCTCGAAAGGGTCGAGACCTGGGTCGAGCTGAGAAGTCACCAACTGCATTTGTCCCAGCGCCTTCGCTGTCAAAGTGAGCGAGCCAGGCAGCACCACTCCGTGGCGGAAAGCGACTTGAGTGATCTCTTGCAGGATGGTGCCAAGTTGAATGCTCTTGAACGAGGAGCCGCGGTACTTGGCGACGACTCCGGCCATATCTTTCCGAAATGCTTCAAAATCAGCTTCGCGGCCTGTTCTTTCAGACAGGGCCAGGACGACATCACTTAGAAACTGCGAGTCCCCTTGCCAGAAAGACGACAACACGAAAGCCATCAACTCGCGCATGTCTGAGTCGATTTCATCGACCGAGCCGAGATCGAGAAAGTACAGTCGCTGTTCAGCCGGTTGCCACATCAAGTTGCCGGGATGCGGGTCAGCGTGGAAGAACCCGTGAATCAGGATCTGTTTGCAGAACGATTCGACGAGTTGTCTCGCAACCTCTTGCCGAAGCGGTCCATCCGGAACGCTGGTCGGCGGCACGCCGTCGACATCTTGCATCACGAGCAAGCGCGAGGTGGACAAGTTCGAGTAAATGGCTGGAACCGAGAGACGGGTAAAATCGCCAACAGCCTTGCGCATACGTTCGGCATTTCCAGCTTCGAGGCAAAAGTCGAGTTCCCCTTTGAGTGAAGTTGACAAATGCTGGAAGACGGAAGGAGCATCGATTAATTGCCTTACACCGGGCCGCGAGCCAATCTGCTCAACGAAGAGTTTGAGCACGGCGAGGTCCTCGTTAACCAGTTCTTGAGCCCCGGGTCGCTGGACCTTCAGTACGACCCTGTCGCCCCCCGTTAGGGTGGCGCGGTGCACCTGGCCAATCGTGCCGGATGCCAGCGGCTGGTGCTCAACGGTCTCGAATACATCCTCCCAAGGCACCCCAAGCTCTTGTTCCATCACGCTCACGACCTGTTCCTCAGTAAGCGGCGTCACGTGATCCTGTAGCGTGGCTAACTCATCGATCACCTCGGGCGGCAGGAGGTCAGGCCGCGTGGAGAGGAGTTGGCCTATCTTCGCGAAGGTAGGACCAAGTTCCTCAAGAGCGCTGCGGAGACGACGCGCGTGCGCACGGCGCCCCACTTCACCCCACTCGCCTGCCGCGATTGCAAACAGCTCGCGCAGTCCGTGCTTCGCGAAGACGGCCGCGATAGTTGCAATACGGGTGGTTCGATAGGGAGGCGAGACACGGTTCTGTGGGTAGCGCTCCTCGACTCGCGCCGGCGCGGCAGATCTTTCGCTATCCAAAGTATTGACGATAATGACGGAACACCGCGCATTGTGGCTGATCCGATTCGGAACGTTGCCAAGGAGAAATTCTTTGCGCCCAGCCATGCCCGCGTTGCCAACCACGAGGACATCAATGGCGTCCCTCTCGGCAGCCTGCACAATCGCCTTGGCGGGGTCATCACTCACGACTACACTGCCCCGGCCCCGACTGCCAACCATCGATCGTGCACGTTTAACCAGATTATCGGTAGCTTCCTGAACTCGATTCAAAGTTCCAGAATCCTTTTCATCATCATGAGTGACGGCAATAACCCGGATGAGGTGCAGGTCGGCGTCGAACCGATCTGCAAATCTCGCCGCCCACTCGACGGCACGTTCAGCGGTCTGTGACCCATCCGTTGCAACCATCACGCGTTGCGGGTCGGCCGTTTTCCGGTCCAAGTTAAATTCCTCCAACTGCTGGGTTCACATCGAGAAAAACAAGACCAAAGATGAAAACAGATGAAAACATCAGCGCCTTGCAAGGCGAGCAGGATTCTCTCCAATGCAAGGGAATGCGTCAACCGGATCCAGGGTGTTCAGACTAGCTAGGATTGGTTCGGCTTAGCGTCCTGGACCAAAGCGATCAAAGAACCCCCCGACGAGGTCAGTAAGCTTGATGCCGCGAAAGAAATCTTCAAGCTGCGCGAGCCCGGTGAATGCCGAAAAACGGCGCAGCAAGTCCGCCGCCTGAAACGCATTTCGGATGCCACCGATCTCGAATATGTGCGGACGGCCGCTGTGAAACAGCTGTGCATCAAGCTGTTTCCACGGTTCGAACTCGTTGGGTTCTTGGAGAGCCCAGATCGGCACCCTCGCGGCGCTGGAAGACTCCCGATCAAGAATGACATTCGCGGCGCGCCGTCCGGACTCGCAAGCACCCTCCATCGAAGCGATATCGGTGTAAGTACGCACATAGTCTCCGGCGAAACATAGGTTCGCCACAGCGCTTGCTGCTTCGGGCCTAGCCGCCCATGAACCCGGTGGGTGAACCAGTAGGCGCGAGGAATTCTGAGGAGGAACACCGGCCGAATAGTCAAGATCATCGTCGAGATGCCAGGAGTGCAGAACCTCATCGGTGAGGGTTTGTTGGCCGGGGTGATCGCCGTTAAGGGCGGCCTTCAGTTGCGACCACACCTCTGTCTTGATCTCTTCCTTTGTGCAGTCAAGAGCGGTCTTCTTTACGAACTTGCCGCACGTCTCCCATTGTGAAATATCGACCGAAATGAGACCATCTACGTCGCCGTTGCCGAAGTAGTCGCGAAACCGTCCGATCGTCTCGCGCCAGAACTGCGGTTGGGAGATGGCGGTGAGGGCCCAAGGGGCGTCCGGGAATACCATGTGCCCACGTGCAAGTGGCACGTCTTCCCGGAGGTAGAACTGGATCCCCACCATCCACGAGACGAGCCGGCCGATGTTCGCCGCGCGAAGGCGTTCGCATTGCGGATCCAGCCGCGCAAGTTCTTCTGACATTAACGCCTGGGCAGATTCGATCGGGACTGCTAGTACATAGTAATCTCCCTTGGCCACTCGACCGCTCGCGAACTGCGCGTCAGAGACTAGACCTCCCGCAATGCTAAGGCCTGTACATCTTTCACCACAATGGAATCTGACGCCGGAGGACTTCAGCAGTGCGATCCATGGGTCGATCCACATCCGACTTGTGGGGCCACCCATCGTACGATCAGTTGCCTCGCCAGACTGGGTGAAGTCCAACATGAGCTGCATCGAAGTGTTGCCGATGGTTCGAGCGTTGCCTTCCTTGGCGTCCATTGCGACGAGCATCCGGGGAAGTCCCCCCGCCCGCAACTGAAGTCGTGGTGAGTAACCATCGCCGCCGAGGAATTCCCACCAGGTCATTCCCTCGTACTCGCCGAGTCGGCGCTCGTTTGAAGACGCAAGATATTGGAGGACCTTCAGGCCGAACAGGCTGGCATCGGCGGCATCCATCCCAAGTTGCTGGTACAACGTCTGCGCCCCTTGTAGGATTTCAGATGGCCTCACGGTGGCACGACGATGGAACAAGGACCAAGTACATCCGTCGACCAAAGCCACGCCGGCCTCCGTGCACGGGCGAAGCCAACTATCGACCGAGGCTTGGGAACCGTCGCCCACCGGTATTCGCCTCATGATGTCGATGACATGCCGGTAGAACCGTGGGTAAAAGCGAAAACCATGCTCTCCAGGGAGATTCTGGCGACCGGCGATTCCGGTGCCGAGCACCGGCTGAGTTCGCGCTTTGCCACCCCAAGCGGGGCGGGATTCGTAAATGTGGACTTCGAACCCGCGCTCGGAAAGTTCGTGAGCAGCGGTCAATCCGGCGACTCCACCGCCGATCACGATTACGGTTGCCATTTCATTGCTCCGAAGATTTCATCCCAGGCACTTAAATCAAACGCGTTGATGTCGCGATTCGAACCGATTTTGCAGCAGAAAGCATGCAAAGAATAGACGGGTTGATTTCGATCGCCAGTGCCTCGCCGCTTAAGTCGGCGGCGTACGCGGCCTCGCCGACTCCGGAAAAGAAATTGAACACGGCGGGCAAGGTTACCAAATCAACTAGGAAACGTAAACGTTGGCTCCGAACGGGTAGTGTGTCAGTTTGCCAGAAGAACGATTCCTTCTAGACTCCAGACGTGATCGGCAACGCCTGCGGCCATCGCTGGCGTTAGGTGACGCTAAGCAGCGAATTCGCAATTTGGAATTCGCTTCTTGCGCTTATCGTCCCCTAGTATCCCCTGAGCCGTTTGGATCAGGGCTTGTAAGTGATTGAAAGATATGGCGGGGACGACGAGACTCGAACTCGCGACCTCTGCCATGACAGGTTGTGATGTAATCGATTGATACCAAACGGTGTCGGCGGACATCTTTTGATACCACAAGGTACCGTAGGTCACCTCTTATCGTCCCCTTATTGTACCCAGATCGTGCTTTGCCCACCCGCCGGCTACTTTCGACCCTCTTGACGTTTCTTGCGCTCGACATCCTGCTCTAGCATGCTCACCATGAGTCGAGCCGGTGAGCGGAACGTGGTCGCGCGCAACCGTTCGAACATGGTTTGCAACTCGACGAGTCCATGGGCTGCAGCAAGGTCCAACGCTGCGAGCGTGCCGACCACTTTCAATCCACGATGCCGAGCTATAGTCACACCGTCTCGTTCGTCCATCAACAGAAGGGTGGCTTGGAGTTCAGACGCAAGGGATATCGCTTCCCGCTCGCCTGCGTCGAGATGTGCCAGAGCAGAATCGACGGGCAGCTTCAGGCTCACTACATCCAACCATGGGGGAGGCTGCGAAATCCACGCGCGCACGATAGCTGGAGTGTTGGCATGAGCCAGCTCGGACTTCACAGCGGGAGGGATCAAAACCGTTCGATATAGGTTTGGAAGAATATCGGCTGCTTGAATGAGCACGAGGTAGTTCAGGGGAGTTGTATCAGCTACGATCGCTTGCATCTACAAGCCGAGTTGCCGGTGCGTGTCGCGATCCCGCTCAATGTCTTCCAGTGTGTATTCCAGTTCGACGCCATGGCTCTTCAGAAAGGCATCGACTTCCATCCGGGTCTCGTAACCCAGCAACCGGCGCAATTGGGCGGCAGAAATCTTGCGTTCACGGTACGCGGCTAGGGCCAAGGCCTCGAAGGCAGCACGGGACAAATCTTGACCAGGAGCAGCCAGGGCCGCTGAGAGTTCGTCAGGAAGCGCAATCGTGACGTGTCGCATTATTGAGAAATTATAGCATCATCCGGCGAGAAAAATGCCGCGGTCAACCGGATGGTCGTTAGTAGCGAGCCTCTTTCAGAAATCAAACGCGGCCAAATCGAAATGCTAGCGGTGACCGGAGGCGCACCGTTCCTCGCGGCCTGAGTCCAAATGCAACGTCCAGAAAGACAGCAAAGGGAAGTAAACTCGTTGAAGACCCAACAAAAGGTGCGAACAGCGCAAGAAGGTGTGTCCTCTTGCACCCTAAGGGGTTTCACTGAATCGACGCAGGTTCTTTAAAAAGAATGGCGGGGACGACGAGACTCGAACTCGCGACCTCTGCCGTGACAGGGCAGCGTTCTAACCAACTGAACTACGTCCCCGCTGAAGGGTGAAGCGTCACAGGTGCTGCACTGCCGAGTGTTGCACGACCAGGTGAAGCACTGCAATGGTGGGCACTGTCCGATTTGAACGGACGACCTTTCGGGTGTAAACCGAACGCTCTAACCGCTGAGCTAAGCGCCCTGACTTAAGTAATCGTACAGGAAGCGGTAGGCAGCGTCAACGCGCTCCGCAATCCGATTTTTGGAGCGGTTCGCGCTGCTCTTCGATGATTTATTTTTCGGCGTTGGAGCAAAGAATTGCATCGAAATTCATAGCTTCCCTGATGCTATAATTGTGTCAATCGTTTGCTTCGGGCTGGAAGGCTCCTATCGTGTGGGAGCTGTTCGGCTCCCTGTAAACGGGCTCCTTGTGGGTTGGGCGCGGTCGCCAAGTGGTAAGGCAAAGGTCTGCAAAACCTTTAACGGCGGTTCGATTCCGCCCCGCGCCTCCAATTTTTTCTGGAACACCTGAAGCCGAACGCCGGTTTAAATCCCTCCAATCATCCTCTTCTTTTGGTCGTTTTCAAACATATAGCTCTTATAGCTATATGTGGGACAGCCAATCTTGGCGATGCCGTGTTTCGGCGGCGTTCGAAAAACTGCACAGGCAGGCGTGCCTGTGCTACCTGCTAGGGCTCTTCCTTGCACTTTGTAGGTGCAGCCAGTAAACTCTTTCTCTTGCTTATGCGCAAAGGACTCACTCTGGGATGCTGATTGCACGCGATTACGTCGGATACATGGCAACGGAAGTGGTGAAGCGGCTGGTGGAAGGGAAGTTGATCGAGACGAAGGTCGCGGACGCAGTCGCGCAGCGGCTGCGGCAGCGCATGATGGAAGAGATCACCATTGAGGACCGTCTAAACGAAGAAGTGCGCCAAATCCTAACCGACCATCAGGAAGAAATGCGACGGACGAACGTCTCGTACCAGGAGATGTATAAGAAAGTGAAGGCGCAGCTTGCGCGCGACCGCAAGCTGGTGCTGAGGTAGCACAGCCACTCTTGGCTGTGAGGGTTTTAGTTCAAGGTAGGACAGCGATTCATGGCTGTCCCGGATTTGTGTTGTACTGGCGGGCACCCGCAAGCGAGCCGCCTTAAACGAATACTAGAGGGCGAGCAACCGGAATGCGACTAAGCCGCGAAAAAATTGTCCGAATCTCCCATCAGATCACGGACGTGCTGGTTTCCAGCGACGATGTGGAATTCGTCGAAGACCGCGACACCATCCGCCAGCAGGTCGTTCAGATCTTGACCGCGACGCTCCACGAAGAAGAGAAGGCCGACCTCGAAGTCCGCAAGAAAATCACCTCGCAGAAAAGAGAAATTCTTGAAGATAGCGAAGAGTGGAACGTTCTCTACCGCAAGTATTACGCTGACGAACTTCGCCGTCTCGGTATTTCCGCCGTTCCCGACGACCGGGACCGCCGACGCTCATAAAATGAGTTAGTTATTCCTTCCTGGCTGATCGTCATTCCTTTGAATTCCGCAAGTCCGCTGAGTTAAGGCAAACCCCATTTACCAGGTGCCGATCCGCACCACAGCTTCTGTGGCGATCAAGACGCCATTCTGTGGATGGATACCACCGATATTGTTAATCCATGTGTGAGAATATTCGACGTTGAGAACACGCCAGGCAAAGGGCCGGGTGACGACCACGTCGACCCCCCCACCAACGGAGAGCATGGGGCCATTGACTGCCGCCTCCGCGGACCAGTCGCTGCGCACTGGGTAGTGGGCGAGGTTGCCACTCCCGTCGTTCCATTCGTGTAACAACTCCTTTTTGAGTTCAAGGTCATCGGTTTCGGTTGTGACTTTTCTTCCGCCGAATTTCATCTGAAGGAAAGGAGAGATGCGGTGACTGGCGAGAGGAGTCCAACGAACCCCGCCAGAATAGGACAGGGAATCAGCACTCATATTGTAAGTGGGCTGGTGCATGATCAAGCAGCCGTTCACCTCGGCGACGACTTGCAGTTGAGGGTTCACGCGAGCCGCCCCCGTGCCTCCGCCGCCGATGCAGCTGCCACCACCTAAGAACGACTCATATTCCGGGAAAGCGGTAAGTTCGATGGGGGCTTCGCGTGGATAATCGTGTTTGAATTCCACCCCAGCGGGTTTGTAAGCGTCCTTGACGAACTCGAAGGGTTTTTCTCCACCCTCCTCTTTGAATTCTTGTACGAGTTCCTTACGGAGCTCGTAGTTCGCACCAAACAGGCCTATACGAGTGTTCCGTTGCCAGGGAACATGGAAAGCCATCAAGTTCTGCATAGTACGACCGGGATTAAGAAAACTGCGCGCTAAAATGATTATGGGGCGATTGGTGGTGCGATTCTCCAACCCCATGATTAAGTAACGATCGGCCGCGTCTTCGGCCAACATGGTGCAGAAGCCTAGTGTGGGAGTGTCCACGAGAGTGATGAATCCTGGCGAAGCATGCAACATGACATTGCCGATAGAGGCTTCACTGGCCGGACCAATCTTCCATTGAGTGTGCCAAATCGCCGAAAAGGCCATGGACCTCAGCATACTGACCCAGTAGTCGCGACCATCACCCCATTGCACCAGACGGTACTTCGGATCATTCTGCCGTTCGATAAAGCCGAACACGGAACCTTCGATGGGATGGCCTACGTAAGGAGCCATGAATCTGTCGCTGTCACTCCATCCGCGAAGCTCGGACAACGATCTCGTATAGTTCCGAAACCAGTGTCCGTTCAGAGCGTCTCGCGTACCGGCTTCCGTCGTGAGGTCAAATGTGTGCATGATTCCGGTGTACAAAAGGGACTCTTTAACCGCGGTCCACCAGTGAAAGCGGTCTGATTCGGGACGCCCGTTTTCTTTCTTTCCATTCGGTGGATATGACATTTTGGGCTCGAGCACAACCGGGTCGACAGCGGGAGAGGGGGCACTCGATAATCCACTCAATGTGTCCGCGGGATTTTGTTCAGTGGCACCCTTTAAACGATCCCCTGCTGGAGAAAGCAGTATTGAGGGAAGATCGGGTTGGGCGGTGTCCGTCGTGAAGTTTTCGGACAGCGGCAAATCATTTGGCTGATTGTTCTTAGTACTTGCAGCTACGCTGGTAGCTTGCCAAAAAATTCCAGGGATGCAAATATGCGCTTCAGTAGTAATCTCACCGGCAAACAGAGCCAGAAGAATACCAATACAACCCCGGGAACGAAGGACCCTGATGTATTTCCTGTTATCGGCACCCTTTACGAGCATGCGTTCGTCCTTCGACCGTTTGAATTTGGCTAACTTTATTTCGTTAGCCAGAAACTCGGTCAGTGCAGGAGAAATAGCACCTCGGTATTTAGACTGGTACTGTCAATTTATGTAGGTGGGTTGTATCTACCCCACATGAACGAGACGATTCGATGGCCTTTTTTACTGTGTGGCCTTGGCGTTGATTGACCGGAGCTGGATGCCGCGGCCATGTGAAGATGGAAGTGAAAACGAAATTGACAACGGCGGATTTTACGCATGTGCGATAGCTGGGCGACCCCAAGGGAATTGAAGAGCAGGAAAAGGCCGGGACAGGACGGTCGTGTATCACACCCGGGAGCTGAATGAATGGGTGGACGCGCTCATGAAATGTTTCTATTCGGAATATCCAAACTTTTGCATTTTACGAATAATCGTCACCCAGGACACGCGCCGGCCATAGTGAGACGCTTCTAGCGGCTGCTCGCGGAGAGAACGTCGCACTGAAACGAGCATACCGCGAGATGCTCGGCGAGTTTGGACATCTATGGTTTAGATTCCGGGCGCGGCATGCCTTGCCTTTACGGGAGTACTAGGTAGGGAGAAAACTCACCGGCTTACTTTTCACGGGCGGCGGATTTTTGCGCGCGGCGGGCCAATCTCGTCGCCATTTGAAGCAGGAGCTTACGGTTTGCCTCGTTGAGCTTACGGAGCGAGCGTCGGAGTTGCTTGAGATACTCTGCGTCTTGGCCGCAGGAGCCCCAGACGGCCTCCTCCGTGGACTTCCACGGGCGGAGATCGCTCGCCTTGGGAGGCTCTGCTTCGTCGTAAAAAAGCTGGTAGACAGGGACTTCGAGGGCTCTGGCCCATTTTTCGAGGGTCTCGATGTTGGGAACGGTGTGCCCATTCTCGACCCGAGAGAGATAGGCCCGCTGCAGTCCAGAGCGATTTTCGATTTCGCCCTGGGACAACTTTTTTTGCTTCCGGAGCTCGCGGAGCCGATCGCCGATGATCATTTCACGAGTATTTCACTGAAGCGACAATATGGCAAGCAAGAGGACTGGACCGCCAGAAATAGTCTCACGAGCAATGAACGTCGGGGTGGCACCGTTAGACCACGGGCTGAGCCAGGTTAATGAGGTTTCCGCAAGTGTCTTCGAATAGAACGGCAATGATTGGGCCGATGTTTTTTGGTTCGCCACGAAAGGTGACGCCGAGAGCTCTCAGGCGTTTGTACTCGGACTGGATGTCGTTTGTGATGAAGCCGGTGGCAGGAATGCCGGCGGCGAAGAGCGCTTTTTGAAAAACCTGGGCTGGCGGGAAAGCCATGGGCTCGAGGACTAGCTCGACCCCTTCGGCGCCTTCAGGAGCGGAGACGGTTAGCCAGCGAAACGTAGGACCCATGGGGATGTCTTTGTTTTTCACAAAGCCCAAGATGGTGGTGTAGAAGCGGAGGGCGTTGTCTTGGTTGTCTACCATTACGCTGGCGAGCCGGATTTGCATGAGGTCCTCACGGGTGATTTGGTATGGCGAATTGGGCTTGGGGATAGCGTACATCTGGAAAATGGAGGATGCAATTATTCGTGAAACGAAGGGGTGAAGCGAGGGCGCTGCGTGGAATGCAAATTAGAAAGAGAAAAGATAACGCGGGGGGCGTGAAGGCTCGCCGAGAATAAGGAGCCGGTAGCAGGCCCAGAATTAGGGGAGCAAAAAGACAAGTGCCGCACCCTTCGAGTGCATCGAAGGATGCGGCATCTGGTGTATACGGTCGAGGAACCTTCCCTTGTTGAATTAGGAAGGCTTCGTTTGCTGCTTAGGAGGAGCAGCATGTGAAGCGGGCTGCTGGTGTTGCTGCAACTGTTGCTGTTGTTGCGTGTGTTTTTGCTCGAGCTGTTGCGTTTGCTGTTGATGCTTCTGCTCTAAAGGTTGCTGTTTCGGTTCATTGACTGGTTTTTGCGGGAGGCGCTGATGATCCTGGTCCTGTTTGGTCTGGAGATTCTGGCGTTCCTTGACCTGTTTCGTATCCAGTTTTTGCTGTTGTTGCTGAAGTCTCATATCGTTCTTGGTGTTGCCGCTGTTGGGAGCGGCAGGGCGTTGCGGAGGTTGAATATCCTTCGCATGGACTGCCGGGGCTGGCCGAGTGTTCTCGACAGCAGCCGGCGGACGATTTGATCCGGTTTCCGGACGAGTAGCTTCGTTGTTCGGATGTGCATTATTGTTCTCGTTGGCGGTATGAACTGCGCCACCTTCTTTAGCGGGTACTGCTCCGCTTTCCTTGAAAGCGCCGGGCTTCTCCGTAGCAGCGATGGGAGGCTTGCCGTGGTTTGAGGAAGCGCGCAGCTCGGGGTTGGCGCGGGCCGTTTGCACATGCTCGGTCTGCGCGGCGACGGGTTCGATGTGGTGCGCTCGTCCTTCGGCTTCTTCCTGTGAAGTGGCACGCACTTGGACGCCGCCGTTTCCGCCGTTGAAGCTGACGCGATTAACTGTCGTCTCGTTGACTCTGGTGTTGTAAACGTTTCGATTGATGTTGACGTTTACGCGGCTAACGGATTGGTTGTAGAAGAAATGTCCGTTGTCCCAGCGGCCGCCTTCGTAGCCGTGGCCACCGTAGCCGTAGCCGTAATTGATGCCGCCGTAGAAACCGACTTGTGTGCCCCAGTAACCGCCGTGGAAGAGGTACCCATTGTCGCCCCAACCCCAGTAGCCAGGAGTCCAGAGATAGCCGACTTCGGGAGCCATGACCCATGTTCCGGGGACCCAATAATAATCGTCATCGCCGTAAGCCCAATAACCGGGAGTCCAGATGTAGCCGTCTCCTGGGGCGATGGGCTGCTCATAGACGGGCAGCTCGGGCGGGGCAATCCTGATCGATACTCCAAAGCCAATTTGGGCGGACGAAGCCGCCGAGATGGCCAGCAATACCAGTGCGAACAGCAGCGAACGAATAGACAAGATTAAACGCATTGTGTTTCCCTCCGCCTGATGATCCTTTGCGTGCTGGAACTCGATCAGGCCAACTAAACTCGGCCTCTACGATCTGCAATCTGAAGAGTTGTTTTGCAGGCGCATGTGGAACACTGAAAAGTCACGCAGCCGATGTCATTGCAGCGTGTTGGTGCAAGTATAGAAAGATCCAAACATCAATACTGTTCGGTATTGGACAATGTGCTCTTACGCGGGGACGGTGCTCCGCGTCCCCCGCCTTATGTGATTGATTAAGAAGTTATGACGAAGAGGATGGATTGCCGAAACGCGGAGGGCTCGTAGTGGAGAATTGTCGCCGAAGGAGACCACCGAGCTTTCTGTGATGCAACAAATGAAAGAAGGGCGTCTTATCAAAGCCGCCCTTTCTATTTCGCAGAATTGGTCGCAAAAATCGGAATCAATTATTCGGTTGGCAGGGGCGACGCTTCAGCGTTGGCCGATCGTCGTCGGTGCCGTCGGTGGTGGGTGTGTTCGGTGCGTTCGGGTCACTCGTGGTGGACGTGGGCTGCTTGGTGGACTGCGCAGTCTTTGTTCGAAGAGTCGGCTTGCCCGGCGCGTTGTTAGTAACCTTGCGCGCGAACATGATGTTGCGGAGGCGGGACTTTACGGAATCAAACTCAGAAGTAGTGACGATATATTCCGGGCGGTTCGGAAGAATGCGCGCGATTTCTTTCTGCGTGGCTTCGATGCGATCCGGAGTGGGAGGATGCGTCGAGAAAACCTTGGGAATAGTGCCGGGACGGCGCTTTTCGTCCGCTTGAATGCGCTCGAAGAACGTCACGTAGGAGTTGGGATCGTAGCCGGCTTTATACATGTACTCAACCCCGAGAAAATCGGCTTCGCGCTCGGAGTCACGGCTGAATTTCAGATACGTCACGGGGATGGCGAGGCTCATGGCTTCGTAAATGCCGTACCCTGCCCAGCCACCCGGGCCAAGAAGCATCAGCGGAATCATGGCGAGCTGCATGGCCTCGCCTTTCGTGGCGTTCTTGGTGCCGTGGCGCGCGCACACGTGAGAAATTTCGTGAGCCATCACGCCCGCAAGTTCGGATTCTTCCTCGGCGCGCAGGATCAGGCCGCTATTGACGTAGAAAAAGCCACCGGGCAGGGCGAAGGCGTTGACTTCGTCTGAGTCGATAACCTTGATGGTGAAGGGAACTTTTGCGTCGGAGTTGCGGACAAGATTCTGGCCGACGCGGTTTACGTATTCGGTGACGACTGGATCATCAATGAGCTTGGAAGAGCGCTCGACTTCCTGGGCGAGCTGCTTGCCGAGGGCGATTTCGCGTTCGAGCGAATAGAAATTGGGGCCCTTGCCTACGTTGCGGTTGCCGATAGCGTCGACATCATCCTTAGAATTCTTGGGATGTACAGTATCTTGCTGCTGAACCGGCTGATCCTGCGGAGCTTGTGTCTGCGCGGGTGCGGGAGCTGCCGGCTGCGGGGGAGCGGGTTGCGGAGGAGTTTGCGTTTTGCTTGGATCTTGGCCAGCTGGCGCGGTCGGAGCGGGCTGCTGCGCGGTAGGCGGCTGCGTTTGTTGCGTTGGCGCAGGACTTTGGCCAGACTGCTGAGGCCGAGGAATTGCGAGAGCCGCGCTTGCAGCGAGGAGGCCTGCCACCGTAAACCCCAAAGTCACTCTTGGAAACTGTGTCATGGCATTTACCTCCAGCTTCGGCAGTATACACCCGTTTTGCAATAATAGGATGTAATGGCAGTCGCGCCCTTAATCACTACGATGTAAGACCTTTAAGGAAGGTTTCCTATTCCCCTTACGATAGGCGGGATTTCGTGGGACGAAGCGTGGGCCGGTGTTGGAGGGAATTAGCCGGCCGCTGGGCAAGCTGAAAAGGCTGTTCCGAACCGAAAAGCGCGGTGAATGGTGTGCAAAATGCTGGATTACAAGGGTTGACACGTTTGGCGAGGGCCTCTACAGTCAAGGTCAGAGATAATGAGCGTTAAAAAGATTCAAATCGGGCAGCTTTGGAGGAAGAATGACACCGGAGACGTTTACCTGGTGACGCGCGTTTACAGCGAAGCCCTCAGCACGATCGTAGTGCTGCGGAAATCCGGGGCGGAAGGCGAGGCGCTGACTCGGTTGCGAGCGGAGAGTACGCCTAAGGGACCCGGAATTCCGGGGTATTCGCCGGCGCAGGATGAAGAGAATTTTTGATTGAGGAAGTGAGTAGTGAGCAGTGAATAGTGAGTAGTTGTTCCTCAGTGCAGCCTTCAGCGTAAACCTAGCAAATCCATTGAAAAATAGACAAGGTTCAGATGGAGCGAACGTCCATGTTGACGACGTCGTGCACCTGCATTAGCTCCTTGATTAGGTAGGGTTCGCCGTACTTTACGCCAATCATTTCGCCGAAGTGACGGGCCAGTTGGTTCATTTCGTCTTCGAGGCGGTCAATGGCAAGGAAGACGTTCGTTTTCCTGAACTTCCTGGGGGATTCGCCCTTTTTGGGATGGAACTGGGAGGCAAAAGCCAGGATGGCACGACGCCGCTGTTCATAGTGAGGCGTGATGTCGACGACGAAAGTGGGCCGGACAGGGGCGAAGCCGGTAGAATACAGGATTTTGAACGGACGGTGAGGCTCGCCGTTGATGGGAAGCTGCTTAAGGCCAGCAAGAAAGCAGGCTTCATAGCCAAGTGTCGAGGCATGGTAATGGTCGGGATGGCGGGCTTCCCAATACGGAAGAATGACGGTTCTGGGCCGAAGCTCTCGAATGACGGTGGCCAGGCGGAGCTTGTGCTGGCGGCTGGGTTGGACATCGGAGTCAGGGACGCCAAGCGTGCCGCGCCAGCTTACGCGAAGAATCTTGGCGGATCTTGCGGCTTCTTTGGCGCGAGTCTCGGGAGTGCCGCGGGTGCCCATTTCGCCAGCGGTAAGGTCGAGAATGCCGGTCTTGTAGCCGGTGGCGGCCATTTTAAGAAGCGTGCCGCCGCAAGTGAGTTCCACGTCGTCGGGGTGAGCGGCAATGGCCAGCAGGTCGAGCTTCATTTGGAACTCCTTCAGTACATTACTTCATTGCGTTACTTCAAGCGTCCTACGAGTTCTAGGCGGTTGATGATAGCACTGGCGCGGGAAGCCCTCTGCGCGTCCTAGCCGCCGCGGGGTGTGGTAACGTTTCGGGCGGCGGAAATCTAATGACCGAAAACACAGCGGGACAGAGGGCGTCGCTCACAGGAAAAGTGGCGTTGGTCACCGGCTCAGCAAAGCGGCTTGGCCGGGCGGTAGCTTTGCGGCTGGCGGAAGAAGGCGCGGACTTAGTGATCCACCATGGCGCGTCCCACCCAGAAGCCCAGGAAACGGTCGGGGAGATCGAGAAGTTGGGGCGGCGCGCGGTGGCTCTTTCTGCTGATTTGCAAAAGGTAGACGAGATTCGCAAGTTGTTCGTGGAGGTTGCGAAAGAATTTGGGCGATTGGATATTCTTGTGAACAGCGCGGCGAATTTTTTGCCCGCGAGCATTGTATCGACTACCGAAGAAATTTGGGACGCGTCGCTGGACACAAATTTGAAGGCGGGATTTTTCTGCGCGCAGGCGGCCGCGCCATTACTGCGCCGGACCAAAGGCGCAATCGTGAATTTTGCGGATGCGGGCGGTTTGATGGGATGGCCGGGCTACATTCCGCATTCCATTTCGAAGGCTGGCGTGGTCATGTTGACGAAGGTCCTTGCGAAGGCGCTTGCTCCTGACGTACGCGTAAATGCCATCGCTCCAGGAACGATCACCATGCCGGGCGATCCGCCGGAGTGGGAAGCAGACTTCGATAAACTGGCGCCGCTCGGGCGAACCGGCACGCCGCATGACATCGCGGATGCCGTCTCGTACCTTGTACACGCAGAGTTTATGACTGGCCACACGCTGGTCTTAGACGGCGGGAGAATCCTGGGCCCGGCAAAAGAAGAATTTCGCTAAGAGTTAAGAGTGTAGTGTGCAGAGAATCGCGCGGCAGTGTATTCTATTCTCCTTATAGTGTGAATAAGTTTGGCAGGTGCGCGGACGAGCGCGCCCGAATCTGACAAAAGAGGGGCCAGCCTAAGTTATGGACAATGAGACTTACACGCACGTCGATAGCCCGAGTGAGGCAATCAGCGTACCGCACGGACTGGAAGACACGCAGATTCAAGAATGGCTGGAGTCGCTGGACTCCGTGCTGGAATCCAGCGGGCCGGAAGTAGCGGCGGAGATTCTCGAGAGGCTTCGCGCGCACGCTACCGTTTCGGGCATCGATCTTCCGTTTTCCGCGAACACGCCTTACGCCAACACGATTCCCGCGCGGCTTGAGCCGCTTTTCCCCGGCGATCAGGAACTCGAGCGGCGCATCAAGAGTTTGATCCGCTGGAACGCGCTGGCGATGGTAGTACGCGCGAACCGCGTCGAACACAATATTGGCGGGCACATTTCCACGTACGCTTCCGCAGCGACGCTCTATGAAGTCGGATTCAACCACTTCTTTCGGGCGCGTTCGGACGAATTCGAAGGCGACACAGTGTATTTTCAGGGTCACGCTGCGCCGGGAATGTACGCGCGCGCGTTTCTCGAAGGGCGGATTTCTCCCCAGCAGCTTGAAAACTTTCGACGCGAATTGAAACCAGGCGGGGGACTCTCGTCCTACCCGCATCCCTGGCTGATGCCTGATTTCTGGGAGTTTCCGACGGTGTCGATGGGCCTGAGCCCGTTGATGGCGATCTACCAGGCACGCTTCAATCGCTACCTCGAAGATCGCGGCTTGAAGCCAGTGACGGACGCGAAAGTCTGGGCGTTTCTGGGCGACGGCGAAACAGACGAGCCGGAATCGCTGGGCGCGATCACGCTGGCCTCGCGCGAAAAACTGGACAACCTGATTTTTGTGGTGAACTGCAATTTGCAGCGTCTGGATGGTCCAGTGCGCGGCAACGGACAAATTATTCAAGAGCTGGAGTCGGCATTCCGCGGCGCGCGATGGAACGTTATCAAGGTTCTGTGGGGCAGCGAGTGGGATCCAATCCTAGAGCGCGACACCGAAGGCCTGCTCGTCAAGCGCATGGGCGAATTGGTGGACGGCGAATACCAGAAGCTGGTGGTTTCGTCAGGCGCGTATGTCCGTGAACATTTTTTTGGCAGCGATCCGCGGCTTCTGGCGCTAGTCGAGCCGCTGCCGGATGAGGCGTTGCGTCGCCTGCGGTTGGGCGGGCACGATCCGCGCAAGGTGTACGCAGCTTACAAAGCCGCCGTCGAACATAAGGGCGGGCCGACCGTGATTCTGGCTCGTACTATTAAAGGATACGGACTTGGCGAGGCGGGCGAAGGCAAGAACGTCACGCACCAGCAGAAAAAATTGAACGAAGAGGAATTGCGCGAGTTTCGCTCTCGGTTTGGCGTCCCGCTGAACGATGACGATTGCGTCGAAGTGCCTTTTTACCGCCCCGCGGAAGATAGCATCGAGATTCAATATTTGCGGGCGCGCAGGGAAGCGTTGGGCGGCTACACGCCGAAGCGCAGCGTGCGCTCGAAGCCATTGGTGGCCGACAACGACGAACTGTTCAAGGAATTCTTCGAAGGCAGCGAGGGCAGGGAAGTCTCGACGACGATGGCGTTCGTCGGCATGCTGCGCAAAATGCTGAAGGATCCGGAAATCGGCAAGCTGGTTGTGCCGATCGTTCCCGACGAGGCGCGCACCTTTGGTATGGAATCGCTGTTTCGAACGGTCGGAATTTATTCGAGCGTCGGGCAGAAGTACGAGCCCGTCGACGTCAACACGCTGCTCTATTATAAGGAAGCGAAGGACGGGCAGATTCTCGAGGAAGGAATCACAGAAGCCGGTTCCATGGGCTCTTTTATTGCCGCTGGATCAGCGTATGCGACGCACGGCATCAATACGATTCCTTTCTTCATTTACTATTCGATGTTTGGATTCCAGCGCATCGCCGATTTTATTTGGGCTGCGGCGGACATGCGCACGCGCGGTTTTTTGCTGGGCGGAACGTCCGGCAGGACCACACTAGCGGGCGAAGGATTGCAGCACCAGGACGGCAACAGCCACATACTCGCGCTCAGCGTGCCGAATTTGCGAGCGTACGACCCGGCGTTTGCTTACGAGATGGCGGTGATTCTGCAGGACGGCATCCGCCGGATGTACAAAAATGGCGAAAGTATTTTTTACTACATCACGGTAATGAACGAACCGTACGCGATGCCCGCGATGCCGGGAGACGTGAAAGACGGAATTTTGAAGGGCATGTATCGCTTCCGGCCAGCGTCCAATCCCAAATCTAAACTTCGCGCGCAACTCTTCGGGAGCGGCGCGATCCTGAACGAAGTGCTCCGCGCGCAGGAAATTCTGGACACGAAATATGGCGTTGCGGCGGATGTTTGGAGCGTGACGAGCTACAAGGAACTTTACGTCGATGGAAATGAGACTGAGCGCTGGAACCGTCTGCATCCCGGCGACAAACCCCACGTTCCCTACGTGACCAAGTTGCTTGCCGATGCCCCGGGCGTTTTGGTTGCCGCTTCCGATTATTTGAAAACGCTGCCAAACATGATTAGCAGGTGGATGCCCCGGCGACTAGCTTCGCTCGGTACCGATGGATTTGGCCGCAGCGAAGGACGTGCGTCGTTGCGCGAATTCTTCGAAGTCGATTCGCGTTTCATCACGTTGGCGACACTACATGAACTGCAAAGCGATGGAAAGATTGACCGGTCGGTGGTGGACAAAGCGATCAAAGATCTGGGAATCAATCCGGAAAAACTGAATCCGGTAATTTCTTAATTTATTCGACCGCCATTTGAGCTGTTTGGATGTGTTCGATTCGGGAAGGGCGAACTTCGGTTCGTCCTTCTTATTTTGTGGGAGAATTGCTGGCGCGTTCCAAAATTTCGCTCGGTTTCACACGGCCAGTAGCTAGTTGTGCGATTAGCTGGGAATTTGCGGCGAGAAAGTCGTAATTGCCCAATTCTTTTGGCAGCGCCCACACGATTTGTTCGAACTCGTTCGGGGTAATTGGGCCTTCTTTAATACTTCCAGCGTAAAACCGAATTTCCAATTCCTCCGACATCCCAGGGTATTTGTGGCGCACGCGGCCCAGTTCGGCGCATTTTTCCAACGTGGCGCCCAATTCTTCTCGAAGCTCACGCGCTAACGCCGCTTCTGGTGTTTCGCCTTCTTCGATCTTTCCGCCTGGGAACTCCCATTTGAGTGGAGAGGTGTCGTTGCGCCGCCGCTGCCCGATGAGCATGCGGCGGTCACTTCGCTCAATCACTGCGGCTACGATTACTTTCATTGTTTGCTCTCCCGGGTCGCGGCGTTTTGCAGAATGCGGAAGAGTTGTTTCGCTCCAGCGACGAGCGGCGGACCCGGAGTGTTAAGCAATTCGTCGCGGATGACATGGACCTGCTTATAACGGATGGCGGGGACGTCTTTCCAAGCAGCGACTTGATAGGATTTGTGCGGTTTGGCTTTGTCGCCAGTGGCGGCCCACGCGAGCACAATCACATCTGGCCTTGCATCTGCTACTTGTTCGTCACTTACTTTTTGTCCGGGGGGCAAGACCATTTCTCCGCCGCATATTTTCACGATTTCCGCGACCCACGGGGGAGAGCTGATTCGAGGATTCGGCCAGGCCTCGCAATAGACGCGCAGCTTGCTTTTCAGACTGTGGCTCTTCTTTGCGACAGCGATAAAGTCTTGGCGCATTTTCTTGATGAGGCGTTCAGCCTGCGCCGGACGTCCTGCGATCCGGCCCAACATACGAATGTCATTCTCAATATCCGCCAGCGACCGCGGATTAGTGGCCAGAAAGCTAAGCGGGTGCTCCAAAAGTTTCGCGAGGGTTTCCTGTTTGTAAGGCACCGAGCCGATCACGAGAGACGGCTTCAGCTCTAAGATTTCGTCCACGGAATCCATATGCCAGCAATCGCCCAGTTTCGGGAGGTCGTCTACCGGGGCAACATCTGCGCACCATTTCGTAACGCCTACGAGAGATTGTTTTGCGCCGATGGCGCAGAGAATCGACGTAACGCTTGGCGCGAGTGACACGATGCGCAGGGCGGCGTTAGATGAAGGCGACTTCATAGGAAAAGTGTAACAAACGCGTTGGTCGCGTGGTTGTAGGGGTGCAGCATGCTGCGCCCCTACCGGGCACAGCGTTCTACAATCGCCTGCAGACTGTTATTTCTGGTCGAAGATGTCGACCGGTTTTGTGTCATTGCGCAATTGATCGAGATTCACCCAGTAATACGCGCCGAACGGTTTTTTCTCAGGCCAGATTTCGTCGAGCGTGTCAGCGTCATATAGCGTACCGGCCTTCATAACCATGGCGATGTTAGCCGTGTTATGGATATCGTCCAGCGGATTGGCATTAAGCACCATCAGATCGGCGAGCTTACCTACTTCGAGCGAACCGAGGTCCTTATCAGCTCCCAGGAAATGCGCGCCATGCAGGCTGGCCACTTCCAACGCCCCCATCGGGCCGGTAGCGCTCGAAATCATCCAAACTTCCCAATGCGACCCAATGCCGTGAGCCTGCCCGTGCGAACCGATAGCGCCATATCCACCGTTGGCGATGATGTCCGCCAATCCTTGCGCCTGCACGCCAAAATGATAATCCGTGAGCGGACGCATCCAACGCGCACGAAGGTGCGGCATCAGTTCGCGCCAGGGAGTCCATCGCTGAAGCTTGGCATCTTTCCAAACGTCGCTGATCTGCTGAAAATATTCTTCGTTCCAGGGAGCGGTGCCGCCAACAGTAAAAGTTGGAGAATAGACGGTGTGAGTCATGCCGAAGAATTTTGTAGCGTCGCCGTAGAGCGGAGCATAAGGGGTGGGGTGTTCAAAACCGGTCTGGCCATCCATAGCCATGCTGACTTTGTGAAGGAGATCGCTGGAGCCCTCGGCAGTCACCCGTAAACCTTGCTTTCGCGCAATCTCGACGATCCATTGGCGCTGCTCGCGGTCTGGCTGGTTGTATTGTTTCAGGGCGACGACACCGTACGAGGCGAGGCGAGTGATTTCGTGTTCCGTCACTTCGTAGCTGGTAAGTTCGTTGTGGTGAGGGCCGCTGCCATTGAGCAGAGGAGTCGCGGTTGAAAAAGTGCGAGGGCCGATGGATTGGCCGGCTTCGATCATTTCCGCGAGCGGGAAGACTTCCTCGGACCACGTGGAAGGATCGAGAGTTGTTGTGACGCCATACGCCAGATAGACGGCGGACTCGAAATTATGTGTAGGAGTAATGCCGCCCGATTCGCGGTGATGATGGGCGTGCATGTCCACAAATCCCGGAATAATCGTTTTGCCTTTGGCATCAATGACGCGATCGACGCCATCTGTTGGACAAGTGCCAACACACGTTATGCGCCCAGCCTTGGCGACGATTGTGCCGCTCTCAATCACTTTGCGATTCTGTAGCGTAATGATTCGTGCATTCGTCAACGCGATCGAGCCTTGCGGGATGGCGCGCGGCACGCTGAGATGAATCTCCGTGGTGTCCGTTTTTGCGCTGTCGGTATGGTAGAGAAAATATTTATTGGCATTGCCGTATTCGATCGTTGCACCGTCGCGCCACCGCGGATACATTCCGCCGTCGAGACTCGCGGGCTTAATGGTGAAGACCGGCGCCTTGCGATCGAGGGAGATGCCTTCTTGACCGGTGACGTTGAGAGGAAGCGGGGCGACATAAACGTTGTCGCCTTCCTGATAAGCGACTTGCTGGCCGTTCGGGGACACCTGGACGAGAGTGGCGTTCGGAAATGTGGCGTGTACGCGCCGATCCGAGCCGTCCATTTGCACGGAGACGAGGTCCGTGACGCTCTTCGAATCAAAAGGACCCGTCCCTTTCTCAAGCCGGTGCTGCGTAAAGTAGATTCTGCCGCCGGGACCAAATTGCGGGCGTGCGCCGGGAGCTTCCTGACTGCCAACGCGCACGATCGTCTGAGCTGCGCCGCCGCTTGCAGGTTGCAGAACGATGTCGTACCACTCATTGCGAGCCCAATCGCGGCCGCGTAGCGTCGCGCCCGAGCCGCGCGAATAGGCGAGCGTCGCGCCGTCCGCGCTCCAGGTAGGATTCAAATATTCGCCGGGCTCATTAGTTACGGCATGCGGCTCGCCGCCGGTCGCCGCGACGGTCCAGAGGACACCGTGCTTTTCGTCATCCCAGCTTGTGAACGCGATGGACTTTCCATCAGGCGACCAAGCGGGAGAAAATTCGCCGGGAGTGAACGAAATCCGGCGTCAGTCGCTTCGGTTTGCCATTGGGCAAATCCATGAGCCAAAGCTTGTCGATCGTCTGGAACACGATGCGCTTACCGTCGGGAGAAGCCGTTTGCCAGCGAATAAACTTCGCTTCGAATGCGGCATCATGAAAGGGGATCGGCGAATAAGCCATTTCGGAAATGGTGCGGTGGACGTGCACCGTGAACGGAATGTTTTCGACTTTCCCGTTTTCAACCCACAGCCGGCGAATTTTTCCTCCCTGTGAAATCACCATGGACTTTCCGTCCGCGCTCCAAACCATTCCCGGCAGGATAGTCATCTGCCGAGAAATCTCGTCGGATTCGTCGAGCTCGATGGGATCCATGAGCAGGCGTTCTTCACCCGTTTGTAGATCGCGCAGCCAGAGAGCTGTTCGCGGTCCGAACACGTGTCCTTTGTAGGATTCAGTCCCATCGGGGATGCGTCGCGCGAAGGCAACAAACCTGCCGTCAGGAGAAACCTCTGGCGCGATTGCCCCACCGCTTGTTCCGCGGTCCTGCTGCTCATCTTGGCCGCCGGTGATTTCTTCGACTTTGCGCGTTTGCAGATTCATCCGGTTAATCTGCGCGCAGCCGAGCATTGGGTCTGTATGGCCAAAAGGAAGCGGCGAGCAGACTTGCACGTCGAAATAGAGATATTTTCCATCGCGAGAAATGGAATGCCACGATGGTCTTTTGTCGTCTCCCACGAGTACGATCCCGGAGCCGCCGTCCTTGTGGTACATGACCAGAGACCACGCGAATGGCGAACCGCCGCGCCGCGTGCCCTGGCGTTGCACGATGATGTAGTTGCCGTCGGGTGTCCAAACGGGGCTTAGTGCGCGCAGCGTTTTGTCGTTGAACACGGCGCGCGGATTCTTGCCGTCGGCATCCATGAGCCAAAGATTGTTCTGGCCTTTGCGATCGCTAATAAACGCGATGGTCTTGCCGTCGGGAGAAAAACGCGGCGTCATGTTCAAGGCCACGCCCGAATCCTGTGTCAGGGATTCTGCTTTGCCGCCCGTCGAGGGCATGCGGTAAACGTGTCCGAGTAGATCGAACACGATCCATTTGCCATCAGGCGAGACGTCGAGCGACATCCACGTGCCTTCGCTGGTATCAAAGTCGATGTCCCGGGTGACGCCTCGAGCCTTCGTTGTATCCCACGGAGCCGGAGGTTTCTCCTGAGCAGATGCCCATGCAGGAGCTAGAAGGGCGACGGCGAAGAGCCACGCAAGGGCACGCAGCAGACTCTGCGAATTACGATCGCGGGCCACGTTTTGCATGATGATTCTCCAGGAAAAATGTTGGAATGGGCGGCCGCTCGCGGCGTCGGGCTAACCGCATCGAATCTGGAAACGATTTTGGGCATTCCTGTGCGCGCGTTGTATCACGCGGGCGCAACAAACGCAACACTCTCCCGCGAATGTGCAACATTTGTTTCTTGATGCCGTGCGGTTGACGATTGACTTCGTCTCTGGCGTGTGTTGCACTCACGGAATTCTTTTTGAGGTGACGATTTATGAGACCTATCTTGTTTGCGAGTTTGCTTGCGCTAACCGCTGCCGCGAATTGTCCCGCCATGCCCCAAGCAAACCGGGACGCCGACAAAGATGCCGACAAACAAGTTGTGCATTACAAAGGCTCCATCGACAACGTGAAGTACGTTTTCGGCGTTGCTCCTCCCGTGGCTCGCTTGCGACCCGGAAATATCCTCGATGCAAATTCGCTCGATTGCTTTGGCAACGGCATTCAGAAGCCCGGCGATACGACCGCCATGGCCAAGGGCGATAATCCGCTCACGGGACCATTTTTCATCGAAGGGGCGGAGCCCGGCGACACGCTAGTGGTGCGAATCCTCGATTTGCAGGTCGACGGCAATCAAGGAATCGGCGCTTTCTCTCCCGGGTTCGGGGCGATCAATTCCACGCATTACACTCCGATGCTTGAAAAAGAACCGCTGCCAGAAAAGATTTGGTTCTATCCGGTCGATCACGCGGATAACACGGCCACCTTTCAGGCACTCGACTCTGGGTTTAAGGTCAAAATTCCCATGCATCCATTTCTCGGCTGCATCGGTGTAGCGCCGGCCAACGGCGAAGCGCGCAGCTCGATTGTCCCGGCGGAATTCGGCGGAAATATGGATGCCCCGGAAGTCAGCGTGGGCAACACCCTGTATCTGCCCGTAAATGTAAGCGGTGCGCTGTTTTATTTCGGCGATGGCCACGCCGCAATGGGCGATGGAGAAATTGCAGGCAGCGCCATCGAAGTACCGATGCGCGTCCGTCTGCAATTTGACGTGATGAAAAAGAAGAGCACCGCGTGGCCCAGGTTAGAGAACGACAAGGAAATCATGACCACAGGCATCTACCGGCCAGTAGACGACGCGGTACGAATCGCGTTCACCGAGCTGGTAGCGTGGATTCATGCCGACTACGGGCTATCCGAGCTGGACGCCTATGAGTTGCTCTCAAAAGTCGGCAAAATTCACCTGACAGAAATGGTGGATCCAAACTACGTCGTGGTTGCTTCAGTGGAGAAGAAATATCTTCCGGCGAGAGTTGCGAACACCCGGAGTGCCTCTCCCGCGCATTGAATTGAGAAATGTAAACTAACCGCGCCTCAATCCAGGAGGATCGCTTCAGGCTTGGTTTCTTGAGCGCCGCGTTTCTGCGGCAATGGATCACGCCAGAGAACTTCATGAACATCAATCGGCTCGGCGCGGCCTTTCAGTTTCATTGCAGAGAGAGGACAGCACGAAAGTTCGCGCCCTATTTGGGCGTGCGTCGCATTGGAAATGACAATCTGGCCGGGCCCCGCTTGAGATGTCAGCCGCGAAGCCACGTTGACCGTGTCTCCGATCGCGGTGTAGTCCATTCGCCTTTCTGTCCCCAGGAATCCCACCACCGCTTCTCCCGTATGAATGCCGATTCCAATATAAAGTGGCGGTCTGCCCGAGATTTTATTTAGCTCCGCCAAACTTTTTTGCATATTCACTGCAGCGCGAACAGCCGCCTCCGCATCGTTCTGCAAAGCGAAGGGCGCTCCGAAAAGTGCCATCAATCCATCGCCAAGATATTTGTCGAGCGTTCCATCGTGCTCGAAAATAACGTTGGTCATTCGTGCGAAAAATTCATTCAGTACCTCTACAGCCTCACGAGGCTTCATGGTTTCGGCCATGGTGGTAAAGCCGCGCACGTCTGCGAAAAGCAAAGTAATGCGTTGACTCTCTCCGCCGAGGCGGATGTCAGCAGCTTCTGCAGTAATTTTTCTCGAAATGGCCGGCGAAAGAAAACGCTCTAGCGCGCTGAGTTGCACTCCCTGGCGCTTCACTTCACTTTTCGCCATGACTTGGTCGATCACCAGCCCCGCTTGCGCCGCAATGACCGCGAAAACCTCCAGATCCTCCTGCAGAAAAGTCCCCCGCTTGGAAAGATTGTCGACGTACAGCAAGCCGAACAGCCGATCGCGGCTCGCCAGCGGCGCGCACATCGCGGATTGCATGCCCGAAATGGCCATGCTTTGGCTGCCGGAGAATCGCGCGTCTTCCTTTGCGTCCATCACCAGGAGCGGCCCCTTGCTCTCCATAACCTGCTGAATAATGGCTCGCGAGAGCGCCATTTGCGGGGTGGCTGTTTTTGGCGCCCGCCGATAGCGGAGGATCGCAGGCAAAAAGGTGTAGCCTGCCGCAGCGTGCGGCGCAGCGCCAAGCGATTCTTCGGTGAGCAACATCGCGTAACCGCGTTCCGCTCCATCGATCTGAAGGACGAGATCGAGAACACATTCCGTCACATCTTCGACGGTAGTTTTGTCGCCCAAAGCTCGGCTTACTTGATAGAGGAGAGTGAGTAAACGATTTTCACGCTTGAGATATTCGATCTCCCCGTTCGTACCGACACGCGAGTCGGTCAACTCCGAAGTTGGCTGGTTCTTCGAGCGCTCCAAAAGTTTTGCGACACTTTCCTGATCCAGGATTTGCGTCAGATGTGAGGCCAGCTCCGGCGAAGTTTTCGCCACGACGGTGCCACTCATCATATTTTCGAACCGCAGCTTGATATCGCCGAGCCCAATGACGTCGCCGCTCTTCAGCTCCGCATGCTCGATGCGCACGCCGTTGACCAGAACGCCGTTGGCGCTGCGTTGGTCCCTGACAATCCAAACATCGTGATTGCCTTCGAGCAACGCGTGACTCCGTGAGATGCTCGAGTGGGGAAGCGTGATGTCGTTGGACGCGGCTCGCCCGATGTGAATCGTCGAGCCGTCTTTCAGCTCATAGAGACGCGGCGGAGCGCCGGGTCGTTCAATGATTAGTCGTGGCATGGTCGGATCGAAGCGCTAATAGTATGTTCAGGCTGTTTGCCGCGGTGCGCAACGAAAGTGTAGGAGTGATTGTCCGATTCTGCAATCTTTGTTGAGCTTTACGCCCAAGTTGAAATGCGCCGGGTAACTTGGGCTACGATAGTTCGGTGTACAGCGAACTAGTCCTGGAGCATTTTCGGAATCCGCGCAACGCTGGCAGGCTGGCGAACGCTACGGCGGAAGTGCAAGCGACGAACCCGGTTTGCGCCGACATTCTTGAACTGGCAGTTCGCGTCGAGAATGGCGCAATCGCGGAAGCGCGCTTCCTGTGCCGCGGATGCACGACCTCGATCGCCTCTGCATCATTTTTAACGGAGCGTCTCACGGGCTGTACCGTCGCAGCCGCGCGCTTGATAACAGCCGAAACTATTTCCGAAGCACTGGGCGGGCTACCACCGGCAACCTTTCATGGCGCGCAACTCGCCGCAGACGCCCTCGCGCTATTGCTCGCGAAATTGCGGTAATCGAAAGAATCTAGCAAGACCGCCATCAACTGCCCAGAGCCCTCTGCATCGTGCCTGGATCATTCAAATTGAGGACGCAGCCTTCTTCACCCGTCTGCACAATCTGAACATCACCCGAATGCGCCCAAACGACAGAGCGCGCTCCCATTTCGAGCGCTGCATTCTTCAATTCCTCGTACAGCGCTGAAGAAAAAATAACAGGATGTCCCCGCTTGCCTTCGTAAACCGGAAGCACGATGGACTTACCGGAACTGTAGAAAGCTTCCACCAATTCGTTCGACAAGCGTTGAACTGATGAGTGGGTGGTCAATCAGAAAGAGAATGATGCCATCGGTTTGTGGAGGGAGGCTCCGCAGCGCAGCCTGAGTGGAACTCAATTGGCCTTTTTCCCAATCCGCATTGATGACGATCTCATCCGGAGCCAGCTTCACTTCTTTCGCGATTGGCTCTGCATCGGCGCCCAGCACCACACGGCGCGCGCCGATTTTTGGATGGCGAGCCACGTCCAGCAAATGTTCAAGGAATGGACGGCCTTGATAGGAGAGCAGCGCCTTCGGCGAGCCCATCCGGCGCGATGCGCCGCCCGAGAGGATGATGGCAGCGAGCATGCCGCCTCTTTCCGATTTCAGCGTTCCGTGAGTGCAGGGCGCGGTTCGTAAACCAATTTCTTGTGGGCAGCCGATTCCGCATTGCGTCGAACGGCAATCAACTCCGCCACAATGCTGATGGCAATTTCTTCCGGCGCCAGCGCACCAATTTCCAATCCCATGGGGGCGTAGACGCGCTGAAACTCCGCGGGGCGGAATCCCTCGCTCTCCAACGCCTTGTATACCGATATGACTTTGCGCTTACTCCCGATCATCCCGATGTAGCGTGCGGACGTTCGCACAGCCCATCCGAGAACGCGCATATCTTCTTTGTGGCCGCGCGTGACGATGATCAGATAGCTGGCAACATTTGGACGAATCTTTTCGAAGGCATCCTCGTAACTCGTATAAATTTCTTGCGCCATGCCGAACCGTTCAAGATTGGCAAAGGCCTCGCGGTCGTCCACGATCGCAATGCCAAATCCAGCGGCGCTGGCAGCCTTCGCCACAGCCATCGAAACGTGTCCGCCTCCAAAGAGATAAAGGATAGGCTGCGGCAGGATAGGTTCCACGAAAACTTCCAGCGTGCCGCCGCAAATGAGGCCATTGTCATAAGTCGCCTCATTGTTTAAGTTGAAAACCATTTTGCGCGGCGCTTCCTTGTGCATCACTTCCTTGGCAGCGGCCCACACTTCCGCTTCCACGCAGCCACCGCCGATCGTTCCCATGATCGTTCCATCGTCTCGCACAAGCATGCGCGAGCTTTCATAGCTGGGAATCGAACCGTTCGTGTGCACAATCGTGGCTAACGCCCCGCGCAGCCCCGCGTGCCGCATTTTTACGATTTCTTCGAAGAGGTCCACGCTCTGCCTCAGCCCTCAGCCTACGGCTGGCTGTAAAACCTGTCAATGCGTGAGCGCGTAGTGACGCACGACGGAGTCGTCGGCGACCGTGCTAGCATCGACTGTTAAGGGGACGGATCTTTGTTGCTTATCGATATACTTCCACAGCTGGCTCGCGAACTGGAACTGCTTCTGAAAAAGCAGGGGGAGTTGGACTTGGCCGCCCAGGTCTCAACACTGAACATCATAGACCGCTGTCGCTGCGGAGACGACTTCTGCTCATCGCTCTGTACGCAGCCGAAGCCTGAGGGGCGCTGCGGCCCCGACCCATCGTTGCTTTGACCTAGATGCGGCGGAGGGAATGATTATCATTGACGTTGCGTCAAGTTTGATTGCGCACGTTGAGATACTCAAGAGACACGACGTGCGCAGGTCAGTTGTCGCGGCGTTTCTCTAAACAATGTTTGATCTTAGTGCGTTTCGTGTGTAGTTTTGCGATTGGTTGGCAAACGCTGGAGGCTGGATGAAGGCGATTCGATTCCATCAGCATGGTGGGCCCGAGGTATTGAAATATGAGGATGCGCCGGAGCCCGTCTTGCGCGCCAACGAAGTGCTCATACGTGTGAAAGCCTGTGCTCTAAATCGTCTCGATCTTTGGGTGCGCGTCGGTTCGCCTAACGTCCCGATTCCGCTGCCGCACATTCCGGGGAGCGATGTATCCGGAGAAGTAGCGCAAATTGGTGCCGAGGTAACGACAGTTAAAGTTGGGCAAAAGGTGGTGCTCGCTCCCGGCGTGACGTGCGGCAAATGCGCTGCCTGCCTTTCCGGCCACGACAATCGCTGCCGCCAATTCACAAACTTGGGCTACATGATCGACGGCGGCTGCGCCGAATTTGTTCGCTGCCCCGAAGTAAACTGTATACCCTATCCCGAGAATCTCTCCTTCGAAGAGGCGGCGAGCATCCCACTTGTTTTTCAGACGGCCTGGCACATGCTCGTCTCGCGTGCTGAACTTCAGCCGGGGGAAGATGTGCTGATTTTAGGAGCCGGCAGCGGCGTCGGAACCGCCGGGATACAAGTCGCCAAGTTTTTCGGCGCGCGCGTCATCGCCACCGCAGGAACCGATGAGAAGCTAGCAAAGGCCCGCGAACTTGGCGCCGACCACGTCATCAACCACAAAACACAAAGAATCCGCGACGAAGTGCGCCGCATTACGAATAAGCGGGGTGTAGACGTGGTGTTCGAGCATGTTGGCACCGCGACGTGGGACGAAAGCGTGGCTAGCCTCGCTCTTGCGGGCCGCCTGGTGACCTGCGGCGCTACGACCGGCTATGACGCAAAGATTGACTTGCGTTTTCTTTTCAGCCGGCAGCTTTCTCTGCTCGGGTCCTATATGGGAGCGAAGTCGGAACTGCTGACGGTCATGAAACTCGTCGCCGCAGGCCGTTTGAGGCCCATCGTCGATCGCGTTTTCCCGCTCGCGGAAGCTGCCGACGCGCACGCATATCTCGAAGCTGGATCGCAGTTCGGTAAAGTAGTTCTCGCCGTGTAGCGTAGCTGTTTTGGAATTTTGCTATTCTCTCGTCGTCTCTCAGGCGAAAAACCGAGAGCATCAAACATGGCAAGCTGGCAAGCTCATCTCTCAGTGTGGATCATCAAATGGCGGGTCAAACGTAAACTCCGTGGTGTACGCGACTACCACGTAGCACGGAAAATTCTCAATCCTGATCCTTATAAGGTGCCCGCTGATGTGCGCATTTCTCCCGCGCAAGTCGGCGGCGTTCCCGGTGAATGGGTGGAGGGAACTGGCTCGGCAAGCGCTGTCCTTCTGTATTTGCATGGCGGCGGCTATTTTGGATGTTCAGCGCAGACGCACCGGCCGATTACGGTATCGTTCGCGCGTCAAGGATTCCGCGTTTTCGCCCCGAACTACCGTCTGGCGCCAGAAAATCAATTTCCAGCCGCAGTCGATGACGCGGTGGCGGTTTATCGCGGACTTCTGGGCGAAGGGTATTCGCCTGAGCGCATTGTCGTCAGCGGGGACTCTGCGGGCGGCGGCCTCACGCTCTCTCTCCTCCTGACGCTCCGCGAAGAAGGGAATCCTCTTCCGGCCGGAGCCGCCCTTTTCTCGCCGTGGACCGATCTCGCCGCCACCGGCGAATCTATCCGCACAAACTCGGAAAGCTGTGCCATGTTCCACGGGCCGGACGTAGTCTTTAGTGCACGCCTTTATTTGGGCGAGATGGATCCGCACCACCCGATTGCTTCTCCGCTCTACGCCGATCTCACCGGGCTTCCGCCGCTTCTAATTCACGTTGGCGAGGACGAAGTTCTGCGCGATGATTCCACCCGTCTAGCCGAGAGAGCGAGCGCGGCGGGCGTTCGCGTTGAACTGAAAGTTTGGCCGGTCGTTCCGCACGCCTGGCAGCTTGCGCCGCACCTCGTTCCCGAAGCGCGGCAATCGTTGCATGAGAGCGCGGCGTTTCTGCTTGCGCTTGTTGCTGAGGACGCATCGGACTCTCGTCCAGCCACGAAGTGAGCTAGTAATGCCACATGCCCACCTTAGCTTCATTTGTGTCCCCCGCTCGCCTGTGCGAAAATGAAGTCAGACGGGGGCACCATGAGCACATCGCTCGGCAAGCACGTCACACTCACCAAACCTGATGACTTCGGCAGCCTGCTCGAAGACGAAGGCATTATTTTCACGACGCTCGACAAGGCCGTGAACTGGGCCCGCAAAAGTTCCATCTGGCCCCTCGGCTTCGGCCTCGCTTGCTGCGCCATCGAAATGATGTCCATGGCCGCCGCCCGCTTTGACGTTGCGCGTTTCGGCGCAGAAGTTTTCCGCCCGTCGCCGCGCCAGGCAGACTTAATGATCGTCGCCGGCCGCCTCTCGCAGAAAATGGCTCCCGTCATCCGCCAGCTCTACGATCAAATGCCCGAGCCCAAGTGGGTCATCTCCATGGGCGCTTGCGCCACCTCCGGCGGCGTCTTCAACAACTACGCCATCGTGCAGGGCTGCAATCAGGTGATTCCCGTCGATGTCTACGTCCCCGGCTGCCCGCCGCGCCCCGAAGCAGTCCTCTACGCTATCCTCCAGCTACAAAAGAAAATCGACAACGAAAAAGGCTCCTTCAAGCGCGCGCTGAATCTCGATTAAGAGCACAGACTTCAGTCTGTGCTCTTTTGAATTTGCATGCGGAAGCTCAGCGTAAATCCCTCCCAAATCCTTCGCACTGCACTCCTTTGCTCGATTCCTCTTCTCTCCGGCTGTCATGTTATCCACGACCCACCTCCCCCGCCTCCACCGTCCATGTGGACCCTAGCTTGGAGCGACGAATTCAACAGCCCAGACGGATCCTCACCAGACTCCAAAAAATGGACCTATGATATTGGCGGCAAAGGCTGGGGCAACCACGAACTCGAGTCTTACACCAACCGCCGCGAAAACGCCCGCATCGAAAAAGGAAATCTCGTCATCACCGCACGAAAGGAAACGTACACCGCCGCTGATGGCGTAACGCGTGACTACACTTCCGCTCGTCTCAAAACACAAAATCTTTTCACGCAAACTTATGGCCGCTTCGAAGCTCGAATAAAAATCCCGGAAGGGCAGGGAATCTGGCCCGCATTCTGGATGCTTGGCCAGGACATTCCGACCGCGGGCTGGCCGAAGTGCGGCGAAATCGACATCATGGAAAACGTCGGCAAAGAACCCGGCGCGATTCACGGTTCCTTGCATGGCCCCAGCACAGTCGCTCCTACGAGCGACCTAACTTCAATTTTCACTCTTCCAGCCGGCCAGAACTTTGCCGCCGATTTCCATCTCTACGCCGTCGAATGGGAATCCGACATAGTCCGTTTCTACGTCGACTCCAATCTCTACACTACTTTCCACTCTTCTGACTGGCCCGTAGGCGGCAAATGGGTTTTCGATCATCCGTTTTTCATCATTCTCAATCTCGCCGTGGGAGGCGATTGGCCAGGCAGCCCGGACGCGACCACCAAATTTCCGCAAACCCTGCTCGTCGACTACGTGCGCGTTTATACTAAGCGCTAGTTTTGTCCGCCAGTTCGGGAGAATTGATCACCATGCCTACGCCTGCAGACTTCGCTCGCCAACTCCTTCGCCACGCCGTGGCCACGGTCGCCTATCGCGGTGGGAAAGCTCTACGCGGCGCTCCCGAATCGTTCGCGACATTTGCTCTCGGCGACAGCCCTCGAACCCCAGCGAAAATCCTCGCTCACATGGGCGATCTTTTCGATTGGGCTCTATCAATGGCAAGTGGGGAAGCGGTGTGGCGCGATTCTCAACCACTCGCATGGGATGCGGAAGTCGCCCGCTTTTTCGCCTCGTTGAAAAAGTTCGACGACTATCTGGCCTCACCGGAACCGCTTCACTCTCCCGCCGAAGGCCTTTTTCAAGGTCCCCTCGCGGATGCCCTAACGCACGTTGGACAACTCGCCATGCTCCGCCGTTTGGCTGGCTGCCCGATCAAAGGCGAAAATTATTTCAAAGCGGAAATCGCTACCGGCCGCGTAGGCCTAGATCAATCCGCCCCGCGCCGCGAATTCGATTAGGCCATCTGAACTTCTGTAGAGGAATTCCTGCGGAAAATCTGATTGCCATTACTTCGCCGTCGCGGTTTCTGCAGCAAACGCGTCGGGAAATTTGGAAACGATTGCCTTCCCACCAGACCAATTCAGCTCGCTTCCGAGAGCATTGTGATCTTTGCGCACATATCCCATGCCTATCGCATAGGGCAAAAAGGAAGGAACCGCGGCCCTCGTGACGAAACCGACTTCTTTTCCATCCACGGTCAGCGTCTCACCCCCAACGGGGACGCCCGCGCCATCAAAAAGAATATCGACTCTCCGCCGATTCACTTGCCCGCGTGACCGCACTCGTTCTACGATCTCTTGTCCCGTGTAGCAGCCCTTCGTGTAGCTGATGTGGCTGTCCTGCAAGCCGGCCTCGTGAGGAATCTGCCTTTCTCCAAAGTCGTATCCAAACCACGGCGCGCCCTGCGCAAGCCGCTGCGCACTCAGCGCCGCATAGCCCATCGGACCGCCGCCATGTTTCTTCACACTTCCCGAAAGAATCTGCCAAAGATTCTTCAGATCCCCTCGCTCGACCAGGAATTCGCATCCCGCAGCTCCGCCCGGAGAACGCCGCTTGAGCCAACAGGGAATGGACGCAAATGTTGTCTCTATGCGACCAAGTTCGGTGAGCGCTAATAGATCGATTCCTGCCACCTCTTGAACAACGTCGGCAGCCTTTGGACCCTCAATCGACATGGCCCCATATCGCTGCGATTCATCGGTCAGCGTCACATCATCCATGATGATGTATTTCTCAATCACTTCGATAAGCCGTTCCCGAATCATCGCGTAGGAAAGACAGAAAAGACTCTCAGGCAGCGCGTAAGTTTCGACCTCAGCAAGAATATGCCCTTGAGGATTTAGCAGCAGCGACGAATTTCCTTGTCCAACCTGAAGATCTTTAATGTTGTTCGTCAGGATGGCGTTTAAATAGCGCACTCGGTCTGGCCCAGTGAACGAAAGATACGCCAGACAATTCTTGTCGACCAGCGCCACGCTCTTGCGCGCGAACTCTTGCTCTTCTCGCGGGTCGGTCCAATGGTCCGGCAGGACGCAACCGAACCACGTTCCCAGAGTCGCACCAGAGTCTTTGTGCAACGCAGCAAGCGGCGTTTCGATCGAAACGCCTGTTTCTCTTATCTCCATGCTTCTCCTTCTTTCAACAGCTTAGCAAAGTAAAAGAGTGTATGCGCTCGCTGCGCTCCTGCTTTGGCCGCGGTGGATGATATAATCTAAAATTATGACGGACGCTGTGCCCACCTTCGACGCTGTATCGCAAGGACTCATCCACATCACCATTCCCGTGGGAATGCTGCAATGCAACTGTTCGATCATCGGAGACCCCATAAGCCGCGAAGCGCTTGTGATTGATCCGGGCGACGAAGTCACGCGCATTCTGGAACTCCTTGGCCGGCACAGGCTAACGGTCAAAGCCATCGTCAGCACCCATGCGCACATCGACCACGTCGGCGGTCTTAGCAAGCTGCGCCAGTACACCGGCGCTCCCATCCTAATGCATCGCGACGATCTGCCGCTTTATCAAGGGATGGAAGTGCAAGCGGCGTTCCTCGGCGTTGCCACGCCGGAGATCTGCGATGTCGACCAGCTTTTGAAAGAGGGTGACGCGCTGAGCTGGGGTTCGTTCCAAGCCAACGTCATGCACACACCGGGTCATACGCCGGGCAGCGTGTGCCTTTATTTACCGAAGGACGCGGGCGCCGTAGCCACGCCCGTTCCACGCCTTTTTGCGGGCGACACGCTTTTCGCGGGAAGCATTGGCCGCACCGATTTGTGGGGCGGTTCGATGGACCAGATCACGGACTCTCTCCGAGGGAAGCTGATGCAGTTGCCCGACGAAACGATCGTCTATCCCGGCCACGGCCGCTTAACCAGCATCGGCCAGGAACGCAACACGAATCCGTTTTTGATTACGACCTGATTTCTTGTGGAGGCGCACCCAGTTTCAGCCGCGTTCGGCGGAAAGGTGTGGCCCGCAATCTACGCGTTCCGCTTCTCTCGCGTGCGTTTCAATTCTTCCATTACGGACTGCACGAGCTGCTTCGCGTGTTCGAGTTCCTGAGTAATGATGCGCAGATCCATCGCGGGAACCGCCGCATTTCGCTGGCTGGTGCAGTAAACCCCGTGCTGTCCGACTAGCACCAGTGCATTCGTCATGCGATCCAGTGACACGGCGAGCCGCCCGCGCTCCCGTCCGTACATTTGCTCGTAGTGCTCCAGCTCATCCTTATGTTCATCAAATGCATTCATGGATACCAGTCCTTGTTCCTTCGCGCGCTTTCGCAGGCCCGCCAGACGGTTGCACATCGGGCACATACAACACGCACCAAACTTTACCCCATGCGGTGCGCGGAACATAATTCGCTTGAGCCACCAAGAGACGATTTACCCACCCCTGTAGCGCAATTCGTGGGTTGGCGGCAAGTAGTCCGGCCCCGCTGTACGGGCTTGGGAAAAGATTCGGCTGGAGCAATCTGACAATGCGACGATCCGACCTCGTGCAGCATAAGGAAAAAGAGAAGGGCGCGGTAACGCGCACTTCGCAAATCGTCTTCGGTGAGCGCCAGCATCTGCTGCGCGTTCTCGATTCGCTCGAAGGCACGGATTTGCCAATCGCCCGGCTGCAGCAGGAGCGCCGCATTCTGGAAGATCTCATCCACGCGCGCACTCGCGAACTCAATCAAATCAACACAGCCTGGGACGAAAAAATCGGTCTCGTTTTAAGCGCCGACGCCAAACCGGAAATGCTTGAAAAGCTCGTCAAGCAAGCTCCTGAGGAAGATTACTATTTGCTGCGGCTCATCAGTGAACATCCGCGCGCCAACGCGAAAACTCTAAATAAGCTGGCCAAGCATCCCTACGGTGCGATTCGTGAAAATGTCGCCCGCCATCCAAACGCCGACGCCGGCACGTTGACCTGGCTCAGCAAAGATCGCAGCCAGCCGCTCTGGTATCTCGTAGCGTTCAATCCCAACACTCCCACTCCGCTACAGCGCCGCCTCCGCGACCGCCTCAAAAAGCTAGGCGAAAACCAACTCTCTCGATAGGCTCCCTACAACACAAAGCCGGTAGGGTCAGTTTCCGATTACCCGTGCGATCTCAGGTAGTGGGGAGTTAATTCACGGCTTTTCATCCTCTGCATTGTCATTCGGTCTTCTCGACAACGTCCTTTTTATTCTGAAATGACGCAAACGTCCGGCAGGTTTCGTGTCGTCCTCTTTGAGGCTACTCGAAGCTCAGTCGTTGGCCAATCCCAGGAACAGGCCGAAGCGACGGCAGTATTGGCCAACCGGATACACAGTAGTACTCGCGCTCTATTGGCCGCTGAAGGGGCAGTGGGGACAATGATGGCACCCTAGGGTTTTCTAATCTGTTTTGAAGTTGGAGGTGCGTAGTGAAGTCTTTTAATATGTTGAAGATGCCGATGATCCTACTGGGACTTCGAGGGGCGCTGCTGCTCTCTCCGGCCTGCAAAGCGCGGAAGTTAGCCCGGCGATTTTCCCGAATACTGGCGTCGAAGATGCTTACCCAGCGGCGAAGCCAAAGCCGGCAGCAACGCATCGCGGAAGCAGCAAACGGGTTCAGCTGCGAAGAGCAATCGCCGCCAAGCACAATTCGTCTAGCCACGGGGACCCAGCGTGCATTTGGTGGCAGAGAAGCGCAGCAGACTCCGAAGCCATAAGCGGCAGGTGTGGCAGGGGTGAATCGCAACTCGCTGCAATATTCAAGCCGAAGACGTCTTTGCTCGGCTGTCCGAGTGTGCCGCAGGGCTGTCGAGTCGGGGCCAATTGTTGTGACCTCAATAATTGCGATCCTCAATCTTCCATGGGGCTGAAAGCGGGTTCGATCTCAAGCTGTGGGGCAGGTTCCGATTTTCTGACTTATCCGTTTAAATCTGTCAGGAGCTGGAGTGTCCTGAATCGCCGGCAGTTGAACCCATCGCGCGGCCAGTTTGAAATGCGAGCGGAAGCGTGATCGTGACCGTAGTTCCTTTTCCTTCTTCTGAATTGATCCGTACGTCACCCGCGAACGGCCGTACGCGTTCGACCATTCCGCGGAGTCCTACACCAACGCCTCGATTTCTAATTTTGGCGAGATTTTGTTCGGAGATTCCGTTTCCGATATCGCGCACCTCGATGACAACGTTGGCGCGATCGCAGGCTAAACTTAGTTGCGCGGATTTGCTGTCCGAGTGCCGGTGTATGTTCGTCAAACACTCCTGAATAACCCTGAAGATTGTGAGCCCCATGTCTTCTGGCAGCCGATCGAACTCAGTCATGGACAGGCGAACATTAATCCCGACGCGCTGCTGCAAACCCTCAATGTACCAGGCCAATGCCGCCCGAAGTCCAAGTTCGTCCAGAAGCGGTGGATGAAGCAGATAGGAGGTCGCCCGAATTTCCTGTTCCAATTCCTTTACCATCGATTGAGCCTGGCTCGCGAGCTCTCCTGCGATTTGATTGACGCTGCCGAATTGCTTCGAAATTTGCGCGAGGTTCATAGCTAACGCCGCGATGATCTGCCCAGCGCTATCATGCATTTCTCGGGCAATGTGACGACGCTCTTCGTCTTGCGTTTTCATCAGGCGGACCGAAAGCTCGCAAAGCAGTTCCGATTGCTGGAGTACATCACGCGTACGCATTTCCAGCTCTTTGGTGCGTTCCTGAACCTGATTCTCGAGCGATTCCGTCAGGGTACGAAGTCGTTCCTCGCTCTGCCGAAAGTCCGACTCCACTCTTTTGCGGTACGTAATATCTCTAGTGGATCCTGCAACCAGCTCGACGTTTCCTTCACGATCCAGCACCGGGCGGAATATATATTCGTAGTACCCTCCCGCCCCAGTTGGACTGGTGTACGGGGTCTCATCCGTCAGGCCTGCTTTTGTTTCAAACACGGTCTGAATTTGCCGTTGAAGGCGTGTGGCAAGATCATCAGGATATTTCAAATCAAAGAAGTTTTTGCCGACGGCGTCCTCGAGTTTAGCCCCAGAGATCAAAAGAGATCGAGTGGATAAACCCAATTCAGCATCGCGGTGAAATCATATAGGCAAAGCCCGGTATAGGCTGGAGCTGTCATATAAGCATCTGAAACTCCTGGTGAGCGAAAGGAGATAGTCTGCTTTTGTTGCGTCGCCTTGAGCTCTGAAATATCGATGACGACGCCCGGAAGAGAGATGGCCTTTCCTGCAGCATCGCGTTCGACGGTTCCGCGCGCGGAAACCCAGGACGTATCGCCATTTTCTCTGACTACGCGATAGGTAATTTCGTACCTGTCGTTCGGGCCTTCGAGCACTTTAGAAATCGCGCTCTGAACGGCCCTCGGTCCTCGGGATGAATTGCCCGGATATAGTTCTCAATGGGACCACCCCGTGCATCTTCGGCGTTCACTCCAAATAATCGAGCCAGGTTTTCGTCCGCCACCAGACCGGTTTTCCAGAATGTCCCAAGTCCATGTAGCTACTTCATGGGCAGCCTGGACCGCTTTCAAACGCCGTTTGGCTTCAGCTGACGCAGCCATTTCAACATCATTCGGCAGACCCTAGGCGGACGTCGGCCTAGTGCGGCACTGGCCCTAAATGACCTTTGGACATATGTTTGTCGGACAAACAAGCAAGTATAGCAAGTAAAGTGTGCTCGCAGCAGTGACGTTGGGCGCTGGCCTGACGTGCATCAGGTCTAGCCACATACACCAGATCTGCTTCGAGCACCAATGCCAGAGATAGTAGAATGGCTCGACTCGATTCCCGAGAGAGGTGACTGCATTGCGAAATGGCGCGCGAGCTAAAAGATGACCAGTGAAGCGAGGGAACCATCGCCGGGGTGGCAGTTCGTACGCGCAAAAAAATGGACCATCCTCGCCATTTCTGTCGTAATGATCGTGCCGTGCCTTTGGCACCGGCGCATCGAAGCCGGCGACCTCGCAAGCCACATCTACAACGCGTGGTTGGCCCAATTAATCGAGAAGGGCCAAGCCCCGGGCCTCTACATCGTGCATAAGTGGAACAATGTCCTGTTTGACTGGACGTTCCTGCACGCCGCAAACCTCGTGGGTTTCGCGGCGGCCGAAAAAATCGTCGTCTCGCTCTGTGTGCTGATTTTCTTTTGGGGAGTTTTTTCTTTCATTGCCGCTGCCAGTGGCCAGCCGCCCTGGTTTCTCACTCCGTGCATCGCCATGTTGGCGTATGGCTACACCTTTAACATGGGCTTCCTCAACTACAATTTGTCGCTAGGACTCGCATCGTTCAGCATCACTCTTTTGTGGCGGGGAAGGGGAGTGGAGCGATTCCTAGGGTTGCTCATCGTACCGTTCATTCTATTCGCGCACCCGATTGGATTTCTCTGGCTGGCAGGGGTGGCGTTTTATCTATTTCTTTGGACCAAGCTTCCGAATTGGTGGAAATTGTGCGCACCCGCATCTGCCCTCGTGACACTGGTTGCTATCCACTGGTATCTGGCGCATCAGACGAATTTTCCTGTCGATTGGGAGCACAGCCCTTTTTATGTAATGAACGGAGCTGACCAGCTAACGCTCTACGGACAACGCTACGGCGTGCTGGGGTGGGCCGCGCTAGGCTTCGGAGTACTCTGCGTCGTGGTCGATTTAGTTTCCCGTTGGCGCGACACCTCTTTTTGGCAGTCTTTACGGTTACCCGCTGAGTTGTATTTCATTGCCATCGTCGCCGTGGCTCTGCTGCCTGAAAATTTGCGGCCATCAATCTCTGGTGGCTGGATTGGATTGCTTGCCTCACGATTGACGGCGATCACAGCCATATTTGGACTCTGCCTGATGGGCTGCCTGAAGCGGAGAAAGTGGCACCTCGCGGGTTTCGGTACATGCGCCATTTTCTTCTTCACTTTCTTGTTCACGGACACACTCGATTTGAACCGCATGGAATCCAGCGCCGAGCAAATTGTTAGCCGTCTGCCTTTTGGCACTCGCGTCATCGCAACGGTCTGGGCGCCTCCGGACTCGCGCGTTTCTTTTATCGGCCACATCGTGGACCGTGCCTGCATCGGGCATTGCTTCACCTACGCGAATTACGAGCCATCCTCCGGACAATTTCGCATTCGGGCCCATCCCGGCAGCCCCGTCGTCAGCGCTTCCGATGACGACGCCGAAGACATGCAAGCAGGGGAGTACGAGGTCCAGGACGAGGACCTGCCGGTCATGGAAATTTTCCAATGCGATGAAAAAGACCTGACCAAACTCTGCATCCGCGCCCTGGCTTCCGGCGAAAAAAACGGTCGCCTCGGCTACAAGCCACCCTCCAACTAATCTGGAGTGCGGCAGCTCTGCTGCCGCTTTCCTAAGCAGCTCCCAGGCTCCCCTCTGACGAGGCCCAATAAGCCGGCTCTCCTGCCTTCTCTCAGCTCAAAAACGCCCCAAAAACCCGCCAAAATGGCGGTAGACAAATTGGCTCTTGCAGCAGTCCAATATCGTGTAGAATTGGCTCAAGGTGAGAGACAATGTTGCCACTGCATCTCCAGCCTGAGAGCCACGTCCCGCTGTACATCCAGCTTCGCGATCAACTCCGTTCGCTCGTGCATGCGGGCGATTTGCGCCCTGGCGACCGTATTCCGGCCAGCCGCGAACTGGCCACCCTGCTGGGAGTGCATCGCACCACGGTAGCGAACGCTTACGCCGAGCTCGAATCCGAAGGCCTCATTCAGGGCCACGTCGGTCGTGGTACATACATTAAAGGTAATGGAAATGGCCTGAAACTTACTCCGCCACCGCCGCCCGTCCTGAATGGAAATGGAAGCGCTGGCATTCGCTGGGAATTGCTCTTCGCTGATGAACGCGGCGAAGAAGCGCTCAGCCGGTTGACGGCCTCCGCACCCGAGAATGCGTTGTCCTTCGTGATGGCGTGTCCCGCCGAGGAATTCTTTCCCGTCGACGAATTGCAGATTTGTGTGAACGCTGTGCTCCGGCGAGAAGCCACTGACGTTCTGAAGCTCGGACCCTCCGATGGCTATGGCCCTTTAAAGGAAGCGCTTCTCGATCATCTTCGCGCCGACGGCATTCCTGCCAAAGACGAAAATCTCTTAATCACAGACGGTTGCCAGCAATCGCTCGACATCATCAGCAAAGCTTTCGTGCGGCCCGGCGATTCCGTCATTCTCGAAAATCCCACCTATCCCGGTGCGATGGCGATCTTCCATGGCGCACGCGCCCGTTGCCTTGGCGTGCCTATGCAAACGCGTCCAGAGCCTGGAACCACGCTCGGGCTTGACCTGGGAGCTCTGGAAGCCACGCTCGCCGCAAATCGCGTGAAACTGATTGTGCTCACGCCTGATTTTCAGAATCCGACGGGCACGTCGATGCCGTTAGCTTCCCGGCGTAAAGTGCTGGAACTTGCAGGCCGTCACCAAGTGCCCGTCGTGGAAGACCATATCTATGCACGGCTCCATGCCTGTGACGAGCGTGTGCCTTCCTTGAAGCAGCTCGACCGCGGCAACATCGTGATTCATATCGATAGTTTTGCGAAAGTCGCTTTTCCTGGACTGCGAGTGGGATGGATTGTCGCACCCGCAACCGCGATCGAACGGTTGCGCATCGTGAAACAGACAACCGATCTACATACGGACCAGCTTGCGCAAGCAACACTCGCGGAATTTCTGCGGCGCGGACTGTTTACCAAACACATCGCGAAAATGCGCAAAGTCTATGCCTCGCGCCTGGTGGCTTTGGATGAGGCCCTTCGCAAACACATGCCGGAAGGCACGCGTTGGACGCGTCCCGACGGCGGAATGTGTTTGTGGCTGGAACTTCCACCGGGTTTTGACGCCAGCGAGCTCTTAATTCACGCGAAAGAGCGTGGAGTGCTCTTCGCGCCCGGCCGCTATTTCTACGTGCAGAATCCGCTGCCCAACACTCTTCGTCTCGGCTACGCTGGCTTGGATGAAAAGCAAATCGCTCGCGGCGTGACGATTCTCGCGGATATACTCCGCGTCGAGATGCGCAAGCGCCAGCGCGGCGTGCGGCGCGCCGAGCGGAGCCGCGTTGCGCTGGTTTGAAGAAACGAAGTAAGGAAGTAGCGAGGTAAAGAAAAGAAAGCAGAGGCTGGCTGAATTTGACGGACACAATTACACTGGCGCCGAATCCAACGAACAAATGCTTTGGCTGCGGCGGAGCGAACGATCTCGGCATGAAGCTGACGTTTGTGCAGGACAACGTCAACCGCCGGATTGTGGGAAAATTTATTTTGGGCGAAGCGTATCAAGGCGGCGGGGGCATGGGACACGGCGGAATTATTGCGACGCTCCTGGACGAAGTCATGGGAAAAGTCTGCCGCTTTCGAGAAGTTCGCGCTGTGACGGCTGAGCTGACGGTGAAGTACTTGAAGCCAGTGAAAGTAGACGAGGAGATTGTCGTCGAGGGTTTCGAGACGGAAGTAAAAGGGCGCAATCTGTTTCTCGTAGGAGAAATTCGGAACGGAGCGGGCGAAGTGCTGGCGCGAGGCACCGGAAGATTTGTGGTGATCGGCCAGAAAGAAAATGCCAGGGCTGAAGTGAGCGGCTCATAGAAGAAAGCGGCATAGAGGATTTTGGCGGTAAAAAATACGCCGAATAATTTCGGACTAGAGGAGAAATGACATGGATGCAAAGAAAGTGAACGGCAGCGGCGGTGTAGACGGCAATGCGAACGAATGGCGCGTGAAAGTCGGTCTGGCGGAAATGCTTAAGGGCGGCGTCATTATGGACGTCACCAACGCCGAGCAAGCGAAAATCGCGGAGAAAGCCGGAGCTTGCGCCGTCATGGCGCTCGAGCGCGTGCCCTCCGACATTCGCAAAGAAGGCGGCGTGGCGCGCATGGCCTCGATCAAGATCATTCGCGAGATTATGAAAACGGTCACCATTCCGGTGATGGCAAAGGTGCGCATCGGACATTTTGCCGAAGCGGAAGTGCTGCAGGCGCTCGAAGTGGATTTCATTGACGAGAGCGAAGTGTTGACTCCCGCCGATGAAGAGAACCACGTCTGGAAACATGATTACCGCGTGCCATTCGTTTGCGGCGCACGGAATCTCGGCGAAGCGCTGCGCCGCATTGCGGAAGGCGCGGCGATGATTCGCACGAAGGGCGAGGCGGGTTCCGGCAACGTAGTCGAAGCTGTGCGCCACATGCGCACGATTGTCAGTCAGATGAAAAAGCTGACGACGCTGCGCGACGATGAATTGATGCGCGAAGCGAAGGAACTCGGCGCGCCGCTCGATCTGATTCGCCAGATTGCTAAGACGGGCAAGCTGCCTGTACCGAATTTTTCGGCGGGTGGAATTGCGACGCCCGCGGACGCGGCTCTTGTCCGCCGTCTCGGCGCGGAAGCGGTGTTCGTTGGGTCGGGCATTTTCAAGTCTAGCGATCCGGAAGCGCGTGCGAAGGCCGTTGTGAAGGCCACAACGCACTTCGATGATCCGAAGGCTGTGCTTGAGGCGTGCGAGGAGCTGGGTGAGGCAATGCGCGGCATTGATGTGCGCCAGCTCGAAGAGAAGGACATGCTGTCGACTCGTGGCTGGTAAGCGAATCTCGTTGAGTTGAGATTGTTTGCTTTTGTACGACGACGGGCGGGGCAAGCCCGCCCCACAAATTTTGAGGGAGTGCTTGCCGTGAAGATTGGGATTTTGGCGGTGCAGGGGGATTTTGCGGCGCATGCGGCTCGGCTTGCGGAGCTGGGCGCGGAAACCGTTGAGGTGCGTGCCGTTGGCGACCTTGACGGGTGCGATGGGTTGATCCTTCCCGGCGGCGAGAGCACGACCCAGCTGCAATTTTTGCAGGAGGAAGGGTTGTTTGAGGCGGTGAAGAAATTTGCGGCGGAGGGTGGGGCCATTTTCGGCACTTGCGCTGGAGCGATTCTTTTGGCGACCGAGGTGAAGAATCCCGCGCAGGCGTCTTTGGGTTTGCTGGACATGACGGTTTTGCGCAATGGATACGGGCGGCAGATGGCTAGCGACGTGTTTTTTGGATCGAGCAAGTTGACGGATGCTCCTTTGGAGATGGTTTTTATTCGGGCGCCGATTATTGAGCGCGTTGGCGCTGGCGTCGAGGCCTTGGCTGAATATGGCGGCAAGCCTGTTTTGGTGCAGAAGGGCAACTTGATGGCTGGGACTTTTCACCCGGAGTTGACGCAGGACAGCACTGTACACAGATATTTCCTGCAGTTAGTAGCGGCGCGCCAGAGATTGTCCGCGTCTATCGCGCCATAATCTTCCGCCCTTAACTTCAGCGGGGTGGCTGAGCGGCCTCGGAGCACAGCCAGGATTCATCGCGCACAGACCGCGCGATGTGGAAGAGGTGGCTGTGCCACTTTGCCCCTCCCCCTTTTTTTGTAAGCGTTGCTGATAAAGGACTTAGATGTTCTGTGCGTTGGTGGATTGTTGGGAGCATGGTGCGTCGGGCACGGCCCTTCGAGACTCAGAGTAAACATGCTCCGCCACTACAATTGACGTCGAGCCTGGCTGCGCTAGGCCGGTCGGGTTCGGCGCAACATGGGCTCGGCTGAGCTCGGGCTTGGCTCACCGCGGCCTGCAGTCTGCGGGGTGGGGCGTTAGGCCTGCTTGCTTCCAGAGTCTTTCCCAGTGCCACAGGCCGGGGTATTCGGGGAGGGGGTGGCCCAGTTGGTGGGCTAGCATCAGGACTTGGCCGCGGTGGTGGGCTTCGTGGGCGAAGATGTAGGCGAACATGGTGCCAGTGGCGGGCCAGATTGGCATCCAGCTATCGCGAACGAACTTGGTGACGCGGCGGTTCGGGTCGGTCGACAAGGCGTCGGAGAGCATGCGTTGGCATTGTGCGGCACTCTTCTTGAGAGCGGCGGCGGCCTGCTTCTTGGTGCAGCGATGGGGATTTAGGGGCGCCGGGCATTTGAGGTGCGGCGCGGATTTCTTGAGCCATTTTAGACGGCAGTTGTGGAGGTGCGCGAAGATGGCGGCGACGGTGCGGCCGGCGGCTTTCTGGCCTGGGAGTTGGGCGCGCCAAGCGCGCGGGTCGAGACGCGAGAGGACGAGCTGGTTCATGGCGTCGTTGATCGCGTAGGTATCGAGCAGGGAATCGCGAATTTCAGCAAGCGCATCGTTGGATTGGAGTGCCATGGAAGCTCCGCGATTTTGCCCATGTTAACAGAGGGAGCCCGGAGAGAGGCATCAAGATTTCTTTTCATTCGCGTGCACCGAGATAGGGGAGGGGCGAGCCCTGGGGCGAGCCCCTCCCCTACAGAGGCAGGCCGCACGCAGGGGCAGGATGCACGGTATTTTGGGGCTCTAGAAACAAAAGAGGCAGAAGTCATTCGGAGTGGAGTGAAGTAATTGGATCCAGGCGATATTTCCTCTTTCAGCTCCCAGCGCTAGGCGAATGGCGATCTCACGTCTTTGTTCATTCACCACATAGGAGATGGTTCCGTAGATTCCGAGTCCGGCGAGGAGTAAGGCAGTGGCTGCAAAAAACGACACCATTTCCATTGAGAATCGCCTAACGGAAAGAGAGGAGGAGGGGACGTCGTCCAAGGTCTCCGGCCTGGAAGACGGGAAGCTCCGGATCGACGGTCTGGATCTGCTCGCGCATTTGCGCGGAGATGCGGCTGGGATCGAGTTGTCCGCGAAGAAAGATGGCCACGCTTTTGGCGGGGTGCTGGTACACGCTGCGGTAGAGCTGCGGAATTGCCGCGCCCGCCAACGATTCCGTGCGGGCATCCGCAATCACGCCGACGATCGTGGTCCAGGCTTCTTTTCCCATGATGTGAGCCTGCCGGGAGCAGTCCGTGGTCTTTCATCCCGGTCAACTCTTGATTTGCCTCGCTGATACTTTTCGGGCGTGGCGATGGAACAATTGCGAAAGCGGCAGCAGAGCTGCCGCACTCCAGGGACGCCTGCGAATGCATGGATCCGCAGACTTAAAGCAATTGGAGAAAGCGTGGTTCTTGTTGCAGCGGTTTGGGGTCCCGGTTAGGCTGGTAGAATCGAGTAGCTGGATTGGTGCGAGAGGGATGGCGTGAAAGAGATTCGTCGAGCGCGGGTGGTGTTTGTTTGCATTGGGAATTCGTGCCGGAGTCCGATGGCGGAAGGGATTGCGGCGCACATTGCTTCGGACGTGATGGAGGTTTCGAGCGCCGGAGTGGCGGCACTGGGGCGTGTACAAACCATGTCCAAGCTGACTCTGACGAAGAACGGTTATCCAGCGGATGGACTGGAGTCGAAACCGTGTGAGGATGTGGACCTGCAGACGGCCGACATCATTATCAATATGACGGGGCGACCGGGGTTGGTGGTGTTTCAGGATGCTTCGAAGGTGGAAGATTGGAATGTGGAAGATCCGTATGGCTCGGACGCGGAGACGTATCAGAGGATTTTTGAGGATATCGAGCGGCGCGTGGTTGAGCTCGTGGGCAGAGTGAGAACGTCGGACGGGAGCAAATTTACGGCGCGTAGCTCGCGCGAAAAGGGAAGCGATCGCGGGACGGAAAGCGGACTCGCGAGCGGCGGCGGGCAAGAGTGAGTTGTTGCGTCGAGGAGATGCTGGAGTGAGGCGAGAGAAGACTAGCGTTTCGCAGGAAGACTATCTCAAGGCGATTTGGGAGATGCTGGAGGAGGACCAGACGCCGATCAGCGCGCGTTTGGCTGAGGAGTTGAAGGTGACGCCTCCGGCGGTAACGGCGGCTTTGAAGCGGATGGCGCGCGACGGGCATGTGCGTGTGGAACGCACTGGGCGAATCGATCTGACGCGTAAGGGGCGCATGGTGGCGGAGCGACTCGCTTTGCGCCATCAGTTGGCGGAGATGCTGCTTACGGAAGTGATTGGGCTTTCGTGGGCGAAGGCTCATGACGAAGCCGAGCGGCTAGAGCACGGAATATCACCGGAAGTCGAGGCGCTTTTGCTTAAGCGATTTAGTAACAAGAAGACATGTCCTCACGGCGTGCCAATGCGGGGAGGCGTGGCGAAACTGCGAAGTCAGGGCGCGGTTTTGCTGGCGGATTTGCGGGCTAACGAGAACGCGGAAATTCTTTGCGTTTATGAGAAGGACGGGCAGTTTTTGGAGTTTTTGGAAGGGTTGAAATTGCGGCCATCGACCAAAGTGGAAGTGCTGAAGCGGGAATACGACGAGACGATGACTTTGCGGTCGGATGGACATACGATGCATTTGGGGAAGCCGGCGACTTCGAGGATTTGGGTGCGGCGGTTGGGGTAGGGAAAAACGAAAGGCGAAATTCGAAAATACGAAATTCGAAACGCGAAACACGAATAACCCTTCTTTGGATAGTTGTCCTTTTCTGTCGTTCTGGAATCCGAAAAAAGACAGGTTCGGGTTTGCGCCTGGGTGAATTGGGCGGGGCAAGCCCCGCCCCTACAGAGTGTCGGGACCCAAGTTAAGTGCGTTGGTCTAGGAGGGTTTTTAGGCGGGCGTAGCCGGCTTTGCTGACTGGGAGGCGGGTGCCATCAGCTAGGATGGCTAGGCGGCGGTCCTTTCCGTAGGGCTCGATGCGGACTACCTTTTCGAAATTCACTATGTAGGAGCGATGGATTCGCACGAACTGTTCGGGATCGAGGCAGGTTTCGAGGTTGGCGATGGTTTGTTGCTTTAAGTGCTTTTTGCCTTCGCTGGCTAGGGCCACGTAGTCGTCTTGAGCTTCGGCGTAGTGGAGTTTTCTTGCCGGGATTAGGGTGACGCGAGTTCCGTCACGCACTACGATGCGTTCGAGAAATTGTTTTGGCGGGCGGGCGGCGGCGGCGAGGTCGGGAGCTGGCGGCAGTTTTTCGCCTATGCGGGATTTCGCGCGTTCGAGGGCGGCTTCAAAGCGCTCGCGGCCAATGGGCTTTAAGAGATAGTCGACGGCGTGGACTTCGAACGCGCGCATGGCGTATTGGTCATAGGCGGTGACGAAAATGACCGCGGTGTCCGTGCCGATCAGTTCGAGAACATCGAAACCTGAGAGCTTGGGCATCTGCACGTCCAGAAAGATCAGGTCGGGCTTGTGCTCGGCGACGGCTTTCACTGCCTCGAAGCCATTTCCGCACTCCGCGAGAACTTCGATCTCCGGATGCGTGTGGATCAATTCGCGAAGAACCAGGCGCGCGAGGTCTTCATCGTCAACGACGAGAGCGGTGATCTTCTTTTCGGGTGTCTTACTCAATTCTTGACCTCTTTGGTGTCCACTGGGAACGACAAATCCACACGAAAGATTCCGTTTTCGGCGCTGACGCGCATATTCGCGTCTTTGCCATAACGCGCTTCCAGCCGTTCGCGCACATTCTTGAGCCCAAGACCACCTTTATGCATGGGCGCGGATTCCGGATCGAAACTATTTTCAATCGCCAAATGGGCTCGGCCGTTTTCACTCTGGCCGGAAAGACGGACGGTGCCTCCTTCTGGCAAATTAGCGATACCGTGCGTAACGGCATTCTCGATGAGTGGCTGAAGAAGCAGAGGCGGAAGCTGAAGGGAACTTGAAATTTGCTGGAGGTCTTCTTCCATTAACAAGCGCGCGCCGAAGCGCACCTTCTCGATCGCAAGATAGCGATGAAGGAGCGAGAGTTCTTCCGAGAGCGGCACGCTGGTTTTTTCGCCGAGCCCAAGAGTCATGCGCAGAAATTCGGCTAGTAGAATGCACATTTCGCGGGCTTTCGCTGGGTCGACACTTGTGAGCGCGCTGATGGAGTTGAGGCTGTTGAAAAGAAAGTGGGGATTTACCTGTGCCTTGAGGGCTCTTAATTCGGCGTCACGCGCAAAAATGCTGGTTTCGAGCGCGCGCGCTTCGGCTTGGCGCGATTCCTCGATGGCGAGAATCACGTAATGCGCAGCGACGGAGAGCAGATAGAACAGGAAGCCGACGCCGAACAATACAGGAACTTGCGGCGCAAAGCGTTCACTCAATCCGCGAAAGGGAGCGGTTTGCGAAAGGACGTAGGCCAGCAGCCTTGCAAATTCGATCCAAAGAAGGCTGATGACGACGGCGGCGACAAGGTGCGTGAGACGGATGCGAATGAAAGAGGCGCCGCGGAGGGGCGCGGCTTTGCACATGTACCAGGCGGAAAGACAAACAAACTGGTAGACGAGGCAAAGAGGGAGAACCAAGATAGTGGCGTCCAGCCAGCCGAGGTTGCCGGGGACGGCCAGCAAGTAGACGAGAATGCCGGCTAGCGGAGTCCAAGCCAGCAGGTAGTACCCATAACGATTGATCGGTGTAAGGAGCGGGTGCATTAGCTGGAGATCCGAAGGCGGCCGATTATATAGGGCATAGAGGGCATGGCTTGATTCGGCGGCTGTCCATTTTGGATTTCAAGAAATGTCTCTTAATTTGAGATTTCCACGCCGCCAAACACGACGACGCCTGTGACAACCAGCGTTTTTTGCTTGGCGCCGGCAGCCTCATCCACCCTCATCTGCCTGGTTTTGTCTTCAAAACCTCCGAAGATGGGCAGGCTGCGGGAATGCACCGTCCAGGTTTCGGGAACGCGAATTTCGACGCCGCCAAAGAGACAGGTAATCTCGAGAACGGCTTCATCGTCGATATTGGCATCGCGCAAGTCGAGTTCAACGCCTCCGAAGATGGAGGTGGCTTTACCAGACTGGAGGTGTTGTCCGGTATAGCGGCGCTCGCAACCGCCAAAAACGGCAGCGGCGTTGAAGGAGGTATCGGTTTCACCGGTGAGTTCGGTAAGGTGCTCGCGAAATTTCTGGGCTGCGGACGCCTGGGTCCAGTCGAATTTGATTTTCTTGCGGATGATGCCCCGAGACTCGAGGGAGCCCCATATCATCAGGATACCGATGCCGATGATCGCCACGGGCCAAAGGTCTGCAAAGCTCAAACGAAGGAAGCCGAGTTTGTTGAGTTGCAGGAGCACGCCAGCGACAATCAGCATAAATCCAAAGCCGCGGTTCGACGCGGAGATGAGATTCATGATTCCAAAAAGGACAAGCAGTGAGGGCCAAAAGTGATAGACGTAGTCGAAGGGAATGACGCCCATGTGGTCGAGGAGCAAAGCGACGCCCACAATGAGGATGATGAAACCCCAGATGAGTCCCCAATGGGCGCCGCCATGGACGACGACAACCTTTGGAGTTCTTGTTGGTTGGTCGCCAGACTGATCCATTAACGGTCTCCTCGAACGGAAGCGGAGTGGCGGGAGTTCCAAAGAACGGTGCCCGTCACCATAGCTACAAGCGCCAGGAATAATACCAAGATACGCGAAATGAGGGAGAAGTAGTCGATTTGGTGGAACGCGATGGCCCGAGCGGCATGGAGAACCGACAAGCCAAGAGCGGGAACAAGGCTGAAAAACCCTTCGGTAAGTCTTTGAGCCAGCCGCTCGAGGGGCCGTGCCAGGAAGGCAAGGTCGGCAACCAAGCCTGCGAAACCCAAGGAAACTAGAATTCTGCCCATATAGCGCCTCTTTTCCAGTGATGCATGTTGCTGCCCGGCCATGCTCGCCTCCGAATCGGGCAGTTTGTCTGCCCAGGAGCGAGATTACGCACCGCCCGTGGGGTGTGCATTTGCTATTCGGCGAAGAGGGGGGATTTACCGGCCAGTGGCGTCTGGCATCGGCGAAGAACGGAGGCTAAGTGCATTTTGCGGAGGATACCAGGCCCCCTTGCAAATTCTCGCGATTCACCATAGGGTATGCCCAATACGGAGTGGCTTTCCTCAAATTAAGCGCCGAAGAAAACTTGCGGCGGACGGAGATGGTATTGCAGATAGAAAATGCAAACGCTCAACATGGCGAACGATGGCGCTGGCTCGTGTACGTCGCGATAGCTCTTGCCGGAGGGTTGCTTACGTTTGTGGGAGCGCGCGCCCAGCAGAAGGCTACTGACGATGCAACGTTTCGCAAGCTAATCGACTCCTATTGCGCAGCTTGGAGCAGCGGCAACGCGGAGAATGCCGCGCGATTCTATGCAAAGGAAGATGGGCTGGTGTTTTATGACGTCGCGCCCTTCGCTTATCACAATTGGAAGGAATACGACGCAGGAGTGAAGAAGGAATTCTTGGATAACGCGGAGAGCATATCGCTAACTGCCGGGAAGGATTTGAAGGTGAGGCGCCACGGCACGGTGGCGTGGACCACGGTTTCCATGCATTTAGCGGAAAAAACAAAAGACGGTAAGAATTCTGAAACAGAGATCCGGTATACAGGAATTTGGGAGAGGCGCGGTTCGGGCTGGGTGCTGGTACATGAACATCTGTCAGCCCCCTTGGGCGGCGGTTAAGACGAACGAAGATTGGAGCGGGCTGAACGGCCCGTGTAAGACCGATGTTTAAGACACTGCGGTACTACTGGAACGTTGCTCGCGGGTATCGATTCAAACCTTGGAAGAGCCCGTACTTGCGTTGGCGGTTTGAAACTTTTCTTGGCCCGGAAGCGAAGAATATGGATGCGCGAAAATTCTTGCGGCTTTCCTGGAAATATAGATCGAACATGATGAATTTTGTGGACTGGGCTGCGGAACGGCAGCAAGTCCAGCGACGGATTCGGCATCACGCCTGAAATTCTCCAGCTTGCTTGCCTGCACGTAATCGTCAAAGGCACAAACGGACCTCTGGATGGGTGGGGAGGCGTATGATTTGAATGGAAGGAGGATCCGTCTGTGAGTGAGCTAAAGATCCTCCAGAAAACTGACGAGTTGCACGAAGGACGCTGGTGGGAGCCGGAAGCTGGCGGGCGCGTGCACTGCTATCTTTGTCCTCGGCATTGCCATATTCATTCGGGACAGTCGGGTTTTTGCTTCATCCGCGTTAATCAAGGCGGAAAGCTCTATAGCCTGGGCTATGGCGCGCCTGCGGCGCTGCAAGTCGACCCCATTGAGAAAAAACCGCTGAATCATTTCCTGCCTGGGACGCGTGTCTTCAGTATGGGTACGGCTGGTTGCAACATGGGCTGCTTTTTTTGCCAGAACTGGGACATTTCTAAATCGCGGCAGGACCAAGTGCGTTCGCAGCATATTGCGCCGGAGGAAGTGCCTTTGCTGGCGCTTCAGCACGGCTGCGATTCGCTGGCGTTTACCTACAATGAGCCGACCATTTGGGGTGAGTATGTCATCGATATTTGTAAGGCGGCGAAGGAATACGGGCTGAAAACGGTGATGGTTTCGAATGGCTACATTACGTACGAGGCTTTCCACGATATTTACGATCACATCGACGCGGCAAATATCGATCTTAAAGGGTTCACGGAAGGCTTCTACGGGAAGATTACACTGACGCATTTGCAGCCAGTGCTTGAGACACTTGAATGGCTGAAGAACGAGACGAAAGTTTGGTTCGAGATTACCAACCTGATGATTCCGACGCTAAATGATGATCCAGCGGAAACGCGCAAGCTTTCCGAATGGATTTTGACGCATCTGGGGCCAGATGTTCCCTTGCACTTCACGGCATTCCATCCAGACTTCAAGCTGCAGGATAAGCCTCGCACGCCGCCGGAGACGCTTCACCGGGCTCGAGCTATTGCTCGCGCAGCGGGCCTTCGCTACGTTTATGAGGGAAATATCTTTAGCGACGGCGCGAATACGTGCTGTCCCAAGTGTGGCGAATTGTTGATCCGACGTTCCTGGCATGATGTGCTTGAGAATCGTCTTATCGAAGGCGCTTGTCCAAAATGCTCGTCGATCATTCCCGGAGTGTGGGAACAGTCTGTGAAGCCTTTGTCTCGAGCGACTGGCTTACAAAAAACAGCAGGGAAGTATGATCACTTGAATTTGTAGCCGCTGCGAGGGGCGGGCCGAAGCGCGAAGCTTCTAGATTCTATAGGTGAAATGAGTAGTAACCCGGGCCAACGCGCATTCCGTGATGCCACGCTATCGGGAACGCCCACCATACAAGCGCACCTAGAATGGCTTGCCCCACTGTGAGAGGGATAATGTTGCGTTCTCGACTGAAGAGCCAGCTCATTGCAGTTCCACCGAGGAAAGTGAGCGGGACGAGAACCGGGTTTGGCCAATGAAGAGCGGCAAAAACGGCGCCGGCTACGAGCGCGGTTATGCGAGGTTGCTCAAACGCATAGAGGAGCCGGTTCGTTAAATAGGAATTGAGCGCAACCTGTTGCAACAAGCAGAATGCGAAATAGCCCGAGAAATGTCGCCACTGAATTAAATGAAGCGGCAAGCGATGATAAGCGCCAAGCCACAAACCGGCGAAGCAAATCCCAATCACGAAGACTACGAAAAGTTTCAGCCCTTGGCGTGTTGCTGGCCAGAGATTGTCAGCCCTCCAGCCCAGAGTTTTGGGAGTGTCGCGATGGATTGCGATGCTTAGTAAGAGCCAGACGAGGAAGATGATCCAGGAATTGGGCCGCGTACTTTGGAGTTGCCAAATGTACCAGGCAATGTATGCCGTTAGACTGAGTGTCTCGACAGCCGTCAATATGCGAAAACTAGTTTTCGACATCGTCCTCGGAGGCAAAAAAGGTTGGTTCGTCGGCCCCGCCTAATTTGAGCAAGTATAGCGTGCTCTCGAACAATTGTTCGATTTCAGCCTCGCTCGCGAGTTTTGGGGCAAGTAATTTCTCCAAATTGAAATCGAGGAAACCGCGGCTGATCATGCGCTCCGGCAGCGATGCGCGTAGTTGTTTTGAGCTGAGCACTCCTGCGGCTTGAACTTCTTCAAAGACAGTTCTACGCAGAGGATCCAGAAAGTCGTTGGAGTGCAAGAGCCGGCAGATTTCAAGCCGCGTGCCTGGTTTCACGAGGACAGAGCAGAGCAGGCGTAAAGTGTTGCGCTCCATTTGCTCGCGGTTCGGCGTTTTGGAAATGGTTTTTGTCCTCATGTCAGATGTGCGCAGAAAAACCTCGTATCTTGACGCGCTGGACGAGCATCGTAATTGAGAAATTCACGCTAGATGAGATGATGCTAAGGAGGACGGGGTTGCGTTCTCGGGGGCGGTCAGAATGGAAGAAAAGCACCGCGTCGTAATTCTGGGCGGCGGATTTGGCGGCTTGAATGCCGCGCAGAAGCTCAAGCGTGCGCCCGTGGATGTTATCTTGATCGACCGCCGCAACTTTCATCTTTTTCAGCCGCTGATGTATCAGGTCGCGACAGGATCATTGTCGCCGGGCGAGATTGCCGCTCCGTTGCGCGGCGTCCTGAGCAAGCAAAAGAATACTCAAGTTCTGCTGGGCGAAGCGGCTGACATTGATCCCGATGCGAAACGCGTGATTTTGCGCGATGGCGGCGCTTTTCCGTACGATTCGTTGATTGTAGCGACCGGCTCACAGACCTCCTACTATGGCAACGATGCATGGCGCGAGTGGGCGCCGAGCCTGAAGTCGGTCGAAGAGGCTACCGCGATCCGGCACAAAATTCTCTATGCGTTTGAGTGTGCTGAACGTTCGACGAATGAGGAAGACGCGCGTGCGTGGCTCACATTTGTGATTGTTGGCGCGGGAGCAACTGGTATGGAGCTGGCCGGCGCGCTCGCGGAGATCGCCAATGAGACTCTGAAGAACGATTTTCGGCGCATCAACCCGCGCGAGGCGCGCATTATTCTTATGGAGGGCGGGCCGCGCGTGCTGAATACATTTCCTGAGGATCTCTCGGCGAAAGCGGAAAAGCTCGTATCGCGGCTCGGCGTTGAAGTGCAAAAGGGAGTGATGGTTACGTGCATCGATGCGGACGGCGTCACTTACAAATCCGGCGACGAGTCAAAAAGCCTGCCCGCAAAAACTGTGCTATGGGCCGGCGGCGTCACAACCAATGCGTTCGGGAGAAAGCTCGCCGAGCGCACTCACGCGGAGACGGACCGCAGCGGGCGCATCAAAGTCAACCCTGACCTCACGGTTGCAGGCTACCCGGACATATTCATTGTCGGTGACCTCGCGCTGTCCCTGGGAGAGGATGGGAAGCCACTGCCCGGTGTCGCACAAGTGGCCATCCAGGGCGGAACATACGCGGCGAAGACGATTCGCGCGCGCTTGAAAGGGAAGAAAGACACCAAGCCGTTTCACTACTTCAATAAAGGGGACATGGCAGTGATTGGCCGCGCCGCGGCCGTTGCCAACATATTTGGGTTTCATTTGGCGGGGCTTTTTGCGTGGCTCACGTGGCTGTTTGTCCACCTGATTTACATCGTGGAATTTCAGAGCCGGGTGCTGGTCTTCGTGCAGTGGGGATTTGAGTATCTGACCTTTAGTCGGGGCGCGCGCTTGATCACCGGAGTCGCTGCTACCGATTCGCTCGACAAACCCGGCGCGCTAAGTAATACGGGCGATGGCCGTTGACCGCTCGGATGCACTGCGCGAGACACAATGTTAGAATCCACAATTCGCGAGGCGAATACTGCCGATGAGTGATGAGAGTTTTCACTTGGTGAAACGATTTGTTGTGGCTGCACCTTTGCTTATGGCGATTGTTTTTCTCATTGCGGTGGCGAACTCGCCCGCTCGGGAACAACAATCAGATACTACTGATCCTGCAATCGAGCGCGGGCACAAACAATTCGAGCAATCCTGCGGATTTTGTCACGGACCTGATGCGACGGGGGCTCGCGGGCCAGACCTCGTTCGTTCGCCGCTTGTTGCGCACGACGTCAAGGGCGATCTCATCGGTGATGTGATTCGTCACGGCCGGCCGGACAAGGGCATGCCTGCGATGTCGTTGACGGATGGGCAGGTGAGCGATATCGCGGCATTTCTTCACGCGCGCGCTGCCGCAGCATTAAGCTCGAGTGGTTTACCCAATGCCTATCCAGTGGAGAAGCTGCTCACGGGCAATGCCGACGCCGGTAAAGCATTCTTCAATGGCGCTGGCGGCTGCTATAAATGTCATTCTCCAACGGGTGATCTGAACAAGGTCGCTACCAAGTATCCCCCCATCGATCTCGAAGCTCATATGCTTTATCCCGAGGGCCACCATACAACTGTGGTCGTAACGCTTCCTTCTGGGGAACAAATCAAGGGGCCGGTCGAGCACCTCGACGAGTTTATGGTTTCGCTGCGCGACGGTTCAGGTGGGTATCGGTCCTTTTCGCGCGAGCAGGTGAAAGTAGAATTGCAGGATGCTCTTGCGGCCCATCGGGAATTGTTGGGCAAGCTCACGCAAGCCGATGTTCACAACCTCTTCGCTTATTTGGAAACTTTGAAGTAAGGAATCAGGAGCACAAGCCATAGGACAGGAGCCGGAATGCTTCTTAATTTCCGTGGAGTGGCTGAGGTCGCGCGCGACTGCATGAATCGCCCGAGCAGCTGTGCTGGCTTTCCTTTCGCTGCTAAACGAGCCAGCACTTTTCTATTATTTTTGTTTCTTGCTCTGGGACTGGGCCCATCCTTTGTTTCGGCTCAGGCACTTGATCCCGCCGCGCTACTTAAGCCTGCCACCGATACCTGGCCGACGTATAACGGCGATTATTCAGGCAAGCGCTACAGCACCCTGGATCAAATCAACGCAGGAAATATTAGCTCGCTCACGCTTGCCTGGGCTTTTCAGACTCGCGCCGCAGCGATCAAGTCGACTCCGCTCGAAGTGAACGGAATCCTTTATTTCTCCGTGCCTGACAATGTTTGGGCGGTGGATGCCCGTTACGGCCGCAGGATATGGCATTACGAGCGAAAATCGGAAGGCGACCATATCGGCCATCGTGGGCTCGCGATGTACAAGAATTGGCTGTACTTTACGACTCCCGACGCGAAATTGGTCTGCCTCGATGCAAAGGATGGCAGTGTGCGCTGGATTGTGGAGCTCGCCGACTCGAAACTCGAGTATTTCTCGACGATGGCTCCCCTGGTCATACGCGACCATGTGATTGTGGGCGTTTCGGGGGACGTTACAGACATTCCCGGTTTTCTCGAATCGCTTGATCCAGAAACCGGAAAAATCCAATGGCGCTGGAACACCGAGCCGGAGCCCGGCCAGCAGGGTTCCGAAACGTGGCCCAAAGATGGCGACGCCATCCGGCATGGTGGCGGCATGACCTGGATGACTGGAACGTATGATCCTGATCTCAATTTGCTCTATTGGGGCACAGGCAATCCGAACCCAGTGCTGGTGGGCGAAGGGCGCCCTGGCGACAATCTTTACACCTGTTCGATTGTCGCTTTGAATCCGGATACAGGCAAACTCGCTTGGTATTTTCAACCGTCGCCACACGACGTGCACGACTGGGATGCCGTCGAGACACCGGTCCTGTTCGACGCTGAATTCAAAGGCAAACCGCGTAAGCTGCTCGCGCAAGCCAGCCGCAATGGATTTTTCTTTGTGCTGGACCGGGCGACGGGAGAGCATCTGGTCATTTCGGAATTTATTGACCAGACTTGGGCTTCAGGTGTTGACTCGCGAGGACGGCCGATCGCCAAGGCCGAAGCCACGCCGACTCCGGACGGGGCGCTCGTCGAACCAGGTTCCGACGGCTCGACAAATTGGATGGCCCCGAGCTTTAATCCTCAGACAGGACTTTTCTACGTGAACGCCCGGCGCCTTTTCAGCATTTTTTACAATACGGTCGAGGGTAAGGCGGAAGGGTGGGGAGGGCGCGACCGCAACCTGTGGGCGAATTCCACGCTGCGCGCTCTTGACTACCGCACCGGAAAAGTTGTTTGGAACCATGAGCTCGGTGACGGAGAGAGCATCGCAGGGATTCTAACAACCGCGGGACATTTGCTATTCAGTGCAGATAACTCCGGCAATCTTCTGGCGCTTGATCCCGCTACGGGTAAAACTTTGTGGCACTTGAATATGGGCGGCAAGTTGGATGCTTCTCCGATGACGTACCAGCTTGATGGGCGGCAATATGTGATCTTTGCCGTGCAAGACATTCTGTATGCCTTTTCGCTACCGCCGACATCGCAATCTCACTGAACAAGTGCAGGCGATTATTTTGATTGGGGTGAAGGCATCATCTTGGTCAGGAGACATCTCTGAAGGAAGGTGCCGGGGGCCAGACAGGCACGATACTGCCACAAGCTATGTTCTTTGTTGACTTAGCTGCCTAGTTGCCTTGAAAGCCTTTGGCATCATCGAACAAGTCACCGCTATGTCTTCGCTCGGTGCTGCCTCAATTCTAACTGCCGGAACCGCGCCCAGGAGGCCCGCCGAAACTGGGTGAGAGGCGATACTCAAAGCAAGGTTAGGCATCTGCTCAGATTCTGGTGTTTTGGTGCACTAAGGCTCGCAGGATAGCGTCCAGAACTTGGTCTAGACATTTGCCAACGTCTTCTGCGAGGAAGCGGAGGGTCCGATAGCCATTCTCCTGCAGCAAAGCATCCTTGCGACGATCTCGCCGGTAGGCTTCAGGGTCGCCCAGGTGCTGCCTGCCGTCAAGTTCGACAGCGATGTGCGACGGCTCGCAAAGCAGGTCGACTTCCATGCGGCCCCAGCCATCGAACGGAATCGGCAGCTCTGCATTCAAGCGAAACCTCCCGGCCGTCTCGGCTAATGTTTCCAATCGGCGATAGAGAAATGCCTCGGTTGCACTTCGCGCTCGACCCGAACTATCAGCATCGGAGGGCGGGACTTCGGCAGCATGGACAAATAGTTTCGCCAAAGGGGAATCTACGCCATCTCGCACCAAGCGGCGCACGCTGGCGGCATATTGGCTTTTCCAGTCGGGATCGATGGGGAGTGGCACATCTGCCGGCCAGCCCGGCACCGCGCTTCCTGGAAGCTGAATCGTGTAGCCGATACCTTCGTAGTGGTGACAGCGGCGGTCGAACATTCGCGCCAGCATCGGTACGTTGAGATCCGCGTAGTCGTAGACGCGCACCTCCCGCTTGTTGTGAAAGAGGCGATGCAACCGACCAACGTACTGCGTGATCGTCCCTTGCCACGAGACGGGCAGCGTTAGGAATAAGGTGTCGAGTCGGGCGTCATCAAAGCCCTCCCCCACATACCGGCCGGTTGCCAAGAGTAGCCGAGCCTCCTCACCAGGAATCGCAGCCAAGCGAGCTTGAATAGCGTCAAGCTCCTTTTTGCGCATCCCTCCTCTGAGCACAATCAGGTGCGGCACTTCAGAGGTCAATTGCTTCGTCAGAGAGTCAAGATGCTCATTCCGTTCGGTCAACACCAGCGGCGACCGCCCCTCTCGAAGGGCATGGATCACGTCCTGACAGATGAGTCGATTGCGCTCCTTATCGGCAACTAGTTCTTCATAGAGTTTGTGGAATTGTACCCGCACATCAGGATCCGCTGGTCGTAGTGGACGAAAACCAGTCGGACGAACCACTACCTTATGCTCAAAGGGATGAGTTGCAACACCCTGTCGGACACTGCCCCGGTAGCGTACGGGGCCACACTCCATGAAGATGATCGGATGCTGGCCATCCTTCCGGGTGACGGTCGCAGATAGGCCCGTCACAAACTTCGCCTTAGCCTGGCGGGCAACCTGCTCAAAGCTTTGGGCAGAGAGGTGGTGGCACTCGTCCACAATCAGGTGGCCATAATTGCTCATGAGATCGTCGACGAGACCGTTTCGTACCATGCTTTGTATCACGGCTACATCAAGCAAGCCGGTTGCATTTGTGCGGCCGCCACCGATCCGGCCAATAGTGCGCGCCGACATTCCGAGGAAGGTGGAAAGGCGCTCGATCCATTGAAGTTGCAACTGCCGCCGATGTACCAATACGAGCGTATTCACTCCCCGTTGCGCAATCAGCCACGCGGCGACCACGGTCTTTCCGAACGCGGTGGTGGCTGCCAACACTCCCGTATCATGGGCGAGCATGGCATGCGCGGCAACGGTTTGCTCGGGGCGCAGTTCACCTTGGAATGTCGCTTTCAGTGGCAGGCCGGGGTTGCGCTCGTCCCGGACCATCGACTTGATGTTCAGATCCGACAAAGTCTGACGGACTTCATCCAGACAACCGCGCGGCAGTCCTACGTGCTTGGGGTGATCCTCGGCACAGGCAATAATCCGAGGCTTCTCGTAGGTCGGAAGCCGCAGGGCCTGCAATTTGTAAAACTCGGGATTCTGGAACGCCGCCAACCGGATCAGCCGGTTCCGGAGGGCAGGCGGCAACGCATCTTTAGAAATGTATATTTGATTGCCGAGGATGAGTTCCAAGCTCTCCGGTAATGGGCCAGCGATTAAAACTTTTGTCCGACTCCGTGATAGCGGTCTCTTCCAAGGCGTATCTTCATCTTCTTCGCTCTCAGGCGCCAAACGTACGCCAATTATCTGGCCCTTTACGTCAGCACGCCGGACTATTTCCTCAACTCCTTGCCGGCTGATTCTGCGGATCGAGGACAAAAACTCCCATTGGTCGGTATGGGGAGCGAATCGCTCGTCCAGGAAAACGCTATTACCTAATTCTCGGGATCGCCGCTGAAGAGGCAACGCGATCAGGTTGCCGAAGCCGCCCACCGGTAGTGTGTCTTGATTTGGAAAGAGCCGATCATACGAATCCAGACCGACTTCGGGGCGGCGTTCCATGGTTTTCGTTAGTATGTGTGTACCCAGCTTGCGCGCCAATGCGGCGGGAACGGCTTCATTGAAAAAGAACCAAACGTGCCCGCCGTTGCCCGACCGGGACCGCTCCAGGGCAGCGGGCACGTTCATTTGTTGACATGTTTCCAAGAATGCGCCCGCATCTTGCTGCCACGTTGCTTTGTCAAAATCGGCGGCCAGGAAGAAACAGGTCTCATCCCGAAGCATCGGATAGACGCCCATCACGAATTCCCGACCCTTGTCGTCGTGACCGCAGAGATGCCAACGAATTATCTCGTCGGTTATGCGAAGAAAACGTTGGTGCGGACATTCGGAACACTTGATTCTCGGTTTCTCGCAAATTCCCCGGACCCACTCATTGCCGCAAGCTGGCGAATAGCCAGCTCTGCCTGTCTTACGGCTTTCGAAGCGTTGCGGATAAACATCCTCTCGTCCATGAAACAGCGAGCGGAAGAGAACAATTTTGGCCTGGGCGGGTGAACGCTGATTCACGCCACCTTGCTCGAAAATAGGTAAACTGACAGGTGTAGCCACGAGCGTATTCTACACTTTGCATCCCGGCAACGCCGCAAGCATCCTCGAGCAGGCCCTGGTGCGGCAGCGAGAGTTGAGGCGCGAGCGGGTGAGTGTAGGAAACAAGCAGGTGTGGAAGTACTCGAACCCCCAAGCCTCTCTCGCAGAAGGACACGAACGGCAACGACTACAACGGCGCTGACCACAAATACGTACTTCATTTTGACAAAGGACAGTTCCCGCCAGTGAAGGGCTTCTGGTCGCTGACCATGTATGACGACGACAATTTCTTGGCCGCTAATCCTCTGAATCGCTATACGCTCAGTCAGCGAGACAAATTTGCTACCAACCCGGACGGCTCGGTAGACCTGTATCTTCAGGCTGACTCCAACTCAGTCGGCCAGTCTCAGCCACGTTCGGTCATACTTCTAATTGCTGCGAAATTCTGGAGTGGCCGTTCTTCCTTGGACCCCGACCGTATTTGAAATCTCTCGTGGTCCGGCTTGCCTTTGCTGTTCGTGTACTGGATTTCCAGAGTCCCATTCGTGTTCCAGCGGGCAGCGTAGTCTCCGATGTGCAGCACAGCGGCACGTTTCATCCAGCCCTTCATGGCAGGAGTGGAAAGCTTGTAAGTAACAGGATCACCGTCGATCTTGGCCGTGTAAAGATGCCAGGGTCCATGTCCACGGACGGCCTATTGTTCGGATTGTTTTCGTCTCGACCGCCTGCAAAGTAAATCCACGCGCGCATTTGACCGTCGTGCGTCCGCCCGGAGCCAAGTAAACCACAGGCAAGGAGGTGGGTCAGTTTCCGGCTTACCGGACAACTCCGGTACCAGGATAGAGTCCAGAGAGCACAGAAAATACTGGAATCGCCTGATAGACTGAGCATTACGAAGAAGGCGATTCTTTTTGAGAACTGTCCGAGCTAATAGCAAGAATTAAGCCGCCCTGGATGCGGTCTTTCAACTGGAACCAGATTAAATGGAGAGTATTGTGCCGAGTTTTCCGGGGAACAAGATTTTGCCGTTTGCCTTGCTGTTTTTTTCCTCTGTCCTTGCAGCCAAATCTACTTCCGCACAGACGCCCGCGATCACGACGCAACCTGCTGATCAAACGGTAACGGCTGGCCAGGCAGCGACGTTCAACGTCGCGATTGCAAACGGGCCGTGCCGGAGCCTTTGGTACATTAACGGGGCGGGACATTACGGCGCCGTAGGTTCAACGATTTCTTACACGATTCCAAACACAACCTTAGCCATGAATGGTTGGACCGTCGCAGTCGATCTCTATGACTGCGGATCGACGGCAGCACACCTGGGTAAGTCCCAGACCGCCATATTGACGGTAAACTCAGCGACGATAGCGCCGATCATCACGGTACAACCGACGAATCAGATTGTTACCGTTGGACAAACAGCGACGTTCAGCGTGACGGCTACGGGAACGGCGCCGCTCAGCTATCAATGGCAGAAGAACGGTGCAAACATTTCCGGAGCGACTTCCGCCAGCTACACCACGCCCTCGACCGCGACTGCCGAAAACGGCTCCACGTTCAAGGTGGTGGCAAGCAACTCGGTGGGCAGCGTAACAAGCCATGCCGCGACGCTGACAGTCAATGGACTTCCGGGAGCTCCAGCTATTACACAACAACCCCAATCAGAAACGATTCAGGCTGGTCAATCTTCTACCTTCACTGTGGTGGTCTCAAACGGCCCGTGCCGGAGCCTTTGGTACATTAACGGGGCGGGACATTACGGCGCCGTAGGTTCAACGATTTCTTATACGATTCCAAACACAACCTTAGCCATGAATGGTTGGACCGTCGCAGTCAATCTCTATGACTGTGGATCGACCGCAGCACACCTGGGTAGCTCCCAGACTGCCATATTGACGGTAAACTCAGCGACGGCAGCGCCGATCATCACGGTACAACCGACGAATCAGATTGTTACCGCTGGACAAACAGCGACGTTCAGCGTGACGGCGACGGGAACGGCGCCGCTCAGCTATCAATGGCAAAAGAACGGCGCAAACATTCCTGGAGCGACTTCCGCCAGCTACACCACGCCCTCAACGGCATTGACTGACAGCGGCGCAAATTTCGAAGCCGTGGTCGGCGACGCGACCGGAACCGTCACGAGCTCGACGGCCTCCTTGACGGTAAACACGGCCACCACGTCCTCGATTAACGTCGTTACCTATCACTACGACAATATGCGAACCGGTCAGAACCTGAACGAGACGATTCTTACGCCGGCTAATGTGAGCTCGGCGACATTTGGGAAACTGGGTTCGTTCACGGTAGACGGGCTAGTGGACGCGCAACCGTTATATCTGTCGGTTGTGGCCATTCCCAGCGTTGGAACGAAAAACGTTTTGTATGTGGCGACGGAGCACGATAGTGTGTACGCGTTCGATGCCGATTCCATTAACGGAACGACCAATAGATACTTGTGGAAGATTTCTCTACTCGGCAGCGGCGAAACGACTAGCGACGATCGTGGCTGTAGCCAGGTCACGCCTGAAATCGGCGTGACATCCACACCGGTTATCGATCGGGCGCGCGGCACGCATGGAGCGATTTATGTGGTGGCCATGTCGAAGGATGCGAATGGAAATTACTTTCAACGTCTGCACGCGCTCGATTTAACCACAGGTGCGGAGCTCTTCGGCGGGCCGACGACGGTCCAAGCGACGTATCCGGGCACCGGTGACAATAGCTCCGGTGGCAACGTCATTTTCGACGCCAAGCAATACAAAGAACGCCCGGGACTGCTCGAGATTGGCAGCACCATCTATACGACCTGGTCTTCGCATTGCGATGCCCCGCCGTACACTTCGTGGGTGATTTCGTACGACGCCAATTCGCTCGCGCGAACGAGCGTGCTCAACTTGGTGCCGAATGGGGGCGAAGGCGGGATCTGGATGGCAGGGGCAGCTCCCGCGGCGGACGCATCCGGGAACATTTATTTCATGGTCGGCAACGGCGACTTCGACACGACACTAAACGCCAGCGGCTTTCCGTCGAATGCCAACTGCGGGAATTGTTACGTAAAGCTCTCGTCCAGCACGCCGATGAAGCTCCTCGATTACTTCACGCCATTGAACACCGTCTCCGAATCAAACTCTGACACGGACTTTGGTTCGGGAGGACCGCTGCTCTTGCCGGACTTGACGGACAGCAACGGCACCACGCACCATCTCGCGGTGGGTTCTGGCAAGGACGCCATCATCTACGTCGTCGACCGCGATAACATGGGAAAGTTCAACAACAGCAGCGACAATATCTATCAGCAGATCAGCGGGCAAATCGGCAGCGTGTGGTCCAAGCCGAGCTACTTCAACAATACGGTCTACTACGGCGCGGTGGAGGACCGTTTGAAAGCGTTTCCGATTACGAATGCGAAACTTTCGGCAACACCCGCGACACAGAGTTCCATAAGCTACGGTTACCCGGGTACAACGCCGAGCATTTCGGCGAACGGCACGGCCAACGGGATCGTGTGGGCTGTCGAGAATGGTACGACGGCCGTGCTGCACGCCTACAGCCCCACGAATCTGACGAGCGAACTCTACAACTCGAATCAAGCGGCAAACAGTCGCGATCATTTCAGCGGCAACAAGTACATAACGCCGGTGGTTGCAAATGGCAAGGTGTACGTCGGCACGCCAAATAGCGTGGCCGTTTTCGGCCTGCTGCCCTAAGCGATAGCGGAGGGAGGAGCTAGCTTTGGGGGTGGTGCGGGCAACCCGGAAGTTATTCCACTTGGACGGATAATCGCGTTACCGGACAACTAGTTTTAGACGAATTCACTTGTACGATAACGGCGTTATCAGGACTTGACCTCATAGTTGTCGCTTTTTGCTGCTCCGAACCCAATCTGCCGCCGCACTCCCGTATGACATGCGAATATGTTACCTGTGGAGACTTTGCAGAAGGCAAAAGCACTTGAGCGATCAACCCTGTGGATTGTTATTGGACTATTTCTAGCGCTCAGCATAAGTTGGGCTGTATATTCGCGAGTCTATCACCACTACCATCCGACGCCCCCGTGGCCCGGCGAACCGGAAAACTTTGGTCCCTCAAACGCGCAGTTGTCTTTCTTGTCGCCACAAAAGCAATCCGACCAAGCTCATCGCGCTTACGAAATGAGTCGAATGCTAGGTGGTTATTTCTTTAAGCCGATCATCGGGATTGGACTGCTGAACATTGGAGTTGGCTTACTTCGGAAACGCACTTCCCGACTCGCGCCCGGTTAGCCGTTACCGGACATGTGCAATCGTGCGACGAACCTGGCGCGCTTAGAGTCTAGACGTGGTGGTGCTGACGTTTCCTGTGATGATGGAAGTGGCTAATACGAAAGAATCGCCCATCGCAGGCCGCGCAGCGATAAGGGTTCCGAAACAGCAGGTGGTGAAGGAGCCAATCTTTGAGGCCGCTCCTTCTCGATCGAAAGAATTGTTTCTCGCCGCAATAGGGACAATTAGGGACTTGAGCCTTAGAAGTGGTTTCATTCATGGGGAAGTCCTGAGTTTCGGAGCACTGTTGACAGGACGAAAGACCGACAGTGCCGCCAGGCTTGGATTGATTCGCAATTGTGACTCCTCAGGTGTGCGCGTTGCCGAGCAGAATGGAGAGGCCCTCCCCACTTTCATCCTCGGTTAGGGTCTTTACTCCATCGCACTACCTCAGAGTAAGTGTCAGAAATGACGTGCTATGTGGCCACACAAGTATCGCTTAGCTTTCTCAACTCCCGATTAACGGTTGTGGGACGTGATTTCCGGGTTGCTCCTGGATCACGGGCAATCCGGAAGTAATCCACAAGTCTGGTAACGCCGGAGAAGTCGATCCAAAACCAGATGTCCGGTAAGACGGGCGGGCACTTGAAACTAGTCGTCATAAATCGGCATAGGAGTGCTAATCTCCACGCGTCATGCCTTTGCGGTTTGGCTTGCGCGTCGCGTCGCTGACCGCGTGCGGGTCGGACAAGGGGATACTTTGTCGGCAGTCAGACTCATTACATTTCTGATCGCTTTCTTCCTTTTCGTGCTTTCCGGGGCGTGGGGGCAGAAACCGCCACTCACGCTCGACGATTTCTTCAGCTCTGTCGAGATCCGTTCTCTCCAGATTTCTCCGGATGGCCATGAAGTGGTCATTGAGACCGTACGCCGAGACTTTCCGAATAACCGTTACCGCAGTGATCTTTGGCTTTATCGCGATTCTGGCGCAGGCTCGCTCGTTCAGCTCACACGATCCGGGCATGACAGCGGGCCACAGTGGTCACCGGATGGCCTCTCCGTAGCGTTCATCTCGGACCGAGAGTCCACTGCTGCCGACTCGACAGATACTGAGCACGGGGCGACCCAAACCGCCAAGAACGCTGTCGCGCGAGTCTATGTGGTTTCATCTCAAGGTGGTGAGTCGTTCCCCGTCTCCTCCGACGACCTGGAAATCCATGCCTTCGCTTGGTCCGCAAATTCCCACTGGATTTATTTTGCCGCTCGGGACGAGTTGACGAACGAACAAAATGCCGCGTACCTGGATGAATGGAAGGATGTGATTCAATATCGTGAATCGGAGCGCGGAGACACGGTCTTTGGTGTCGAAGTGGCTTCCAAGGCGTCTCGCAACATCGCCAAATCAAATCGAATGACGCGATCCCCGAAGCCCTCAAAAATTGCCACTGTACCTTACCGCATAGACCAGATCGCCGCCTCACCTGACGGGAACTTCTTGGCTCTCACTACTAGCTCGCGTTCCGGGCGTCTCGAATCGTCTGAACCTCATGGCGTTTACGTGGTCGATCTACCCAATGGTGGAGCACCGCGCTTGGTCCTCCATACTCTTGGCCCTCCGGACCCTTGGGCAGCCGCCAGCGACGCATGGTCTCCAGACAGCCTGCAAATCCTTTTTTCTTACGGTTTCGGTACACCCGAAGGCCCCTTTCAGACGCCTCAGACTAGGCTCTACGCGATCTCCCTGAAAGGAGGGAAATCAAGTCGGTGGGCGTCGGAATTTCGCGGTGACTTGGAAAGCTATTCGGTCACCCATGATGGCAGCGTCATCTGCGCCGCACGCGTCGGTACCGCAGTCAAAGCCTATGTTGCCCCGGACTCCGCGTCCGACCTTGTTGGGCAGTCGGGTTGGGCTGGCACGTATGAACTCTTTTCTGCTGCGCAACGATCACCACGCCTGGCGTTCGTTTTCTCCTCGCTGCAGCGACCTGACGAAGTTTACTTGGCGGACGGCCCGGATAAGCTAGGGGACGCCCATCCCATAACTGCTTTCAACCGACTGTTCACGGAGCGTGAGCTGCCAAACGGCAAACCCTACCGTTGGAAAGCCGATGACGGCGTGGACATCGAAGGGATGCTGATCTACCCACCTGGGAAATTTGGTGCCAAGCATCTGCCAATGCTCACATTGATCCACGGCGGACCCGCATCGGCGGACGGCAACCGCTTCGTGCTCGACTGGGACACATGGTCCGCACTGGCTGCGACGCAAGGCTGGCTCGTATTCGAGCCCAACTACCGCGGCTCTGTGGGCTATGGAGACGCTTTTACCCTGGGCCTTGTCCCTCACGCAGGCTCCCGCCCGGGGAGCGATATATTGCAAGGGATCGATTCTCTAATCAAGGACGACATCGCCGATCCCGCGCGGCTGACGGTCGGAGGCTATAGCTTCGGTGGCTTCTTGACGAACTGGCTTATTACGCAGACAACCCGGTTCAAAGCCGCAGTTACAGGCGCAGGCGACGTCGAGTTTGTGGTTGGTTGGGGCAACAATAAAGACCCTCTTTCGTTCGCTTACTCGCTCGGAGGAGCGCCGTGGGAGGCAGAACCCAACTACAACGCTCAATCTCCCATCTGGAAAATCGATAAGGTTACTACGCCCACTCATATCGTCGCGGGCGCTGAAGACACTAACGTCTTTGTTGGAGAGGACTACCTGCTCGAACGTGCCCTCACTGCGCGAGGGATTCCTAACAGTTTGCTCATTTTTCCTGGCGAAGGACACGGTCTCGAAGGAAATCCCTGGCACGGGAAAATTAAAGTCCGCGAAGAACTAAAGTGGCTCGAAAAGTATGCTGGAAGTCATTTGAATCAACGTCAAACTCAGGACTAATTCAGGTCCCCGATTAAGGCGGAAACCCGAAAAGTGAAGTCGCCCAATAATCCATTTGTCCGGTAAGACGACTTACCAGAGGACTTGAGAATGGATGTGGTATAAATCGGGTTGTCCTCCATGGTTTAAACTATTTCAAATGGGCCCCGAACAATTTTCTGTCTATCGTCACGAAGCGGTGCATGAACTCATGCGCATGAATGAGTTATGCGAGCGGGAGTTTCATATCTCATCTTGGCCGCGATGGGATTATGAGTTCGAACGAGGGACTCTCACATTTTCCCAGGACGGTGTACCCAAGGTTTTGGCCTCAATTCAAGTCATCGGTACGACTTCCATTTCTGGGGGAACATGGATGTGGGGCTGGGCGAATGAGAGTTTGCCTCCAAACGTGACGAAGGCAGTGGCGAGAGTGCGAGCGTTCGGAGAGGCCGAGAACATAGCTGAACTCAAAGAAGCGGAACTGCCAGACGATGAATACCTTGGCTGGGGGATGACTGCTGTTGCCGCAAAAGTCCTTGGAGCAAAGGGAGCGTATCGATGTCCAGGCGAGAATGGCTTCGTTTACGTTGTCTACTCCTCTATCGGCTTCGCTCAGAGTGAACCAGAGACGGCGCTTCGCCCACAGCAGGTGGAATGCGCTGACCACGGGAGCGGATTCGCTGCTCACGCCTGCGAGCATCTTGTCTCAAATCCAGCCCAACTGTGGTTCTCGCGGGAAGCCGATGACGAACACAAATGGCCTGATGCGTGGTGTGCGGCTTGCGATGCTTTCTTTCAGGAACAGAGTGAATGGAACGAAAGGAACGAATCAAAAATCAAGATAAAGCTTCTCTGTCACCACTGTTATGAAAGACTGCGTTCACGTGGGAAAGTTCACTGACCACCGGAGTCTAGACCGAGCTTTCTTCTGTAAGTCCTGGTAAACGCTGCGGTAACCGTACAAGTGAAGTGGGTACCAAAATTATTAACAAATATATGATAGACGGGCCGAGATCATTAATTGCGAATTGGCAAATACGCATGCCTTGATTTGTTTCTGCGCCAGCAAGGCTGGCGTTGCGTGCTCTCATGCCCAAGGCCGGCAAATCTAGGTTCGACGAACAATCATGCAGGTGATGTCGTCATGCTGGGGTGCAGCGCCAACAAATTCGTCGAGGTTTCGCATGATGTTCGAGAGCGTCAGAGCGGATCGCTCCCCGCCCGCAGTGTGAATAATCGATAGGAGGCGAGCTTCTCCGAATTCTTTTCGATCCTCGTTTCGGGCTTCCGTCACGCCATCCGTGTATATCACCAATAGATCATGAGGTTCGAGTCGCGTGAACCCCGTTTTGTAATCTTCTTTCAGTTCGATGCCTAGAGGAATATAGTCCGATTTCAGCCGCTCGAAGCTTCCGTCCTCACGTTTAAGAATGGGTGGATTGTGGCCGGCGCAAAGGTAGCTGAGATCTCCTGTTGCCGGGTCCAGTTCGGCAAGAAAAGCAGTCGTAAAACGGCCAGCTTGACTATTGGCACAGACTTGCCGATTCAGGCCTCCTACAAGGTCAGAGAGCGACCCCTTGGCACTCGCTAGAGCCCGCAGGCTAGCCTGAAATGTAGCCATCAACATCGCAGCGGGTACACTTTTACCCGAAACGTCGGCCACGGCGATTAATAGCGGGCCATCCGTGGCGCGCCGAAATGCGTCGTAATAGTCTCCTCCAATGGTTTTGGCGGGGCGTGTGGCAAACGCAACGTCTATACCGGGCACATCCGGAGCTCTACGAGGCACTAGCCAGCGCTGGATTTCACGGGCGATCTCGATGTCTCGCTTCATTGAGATGTGATCGCCCAGGACCAGGGCGAGCAGAATCAGCAGGCCGCCGAACGCCAGGATAAATTCAATTCCTCGCGTAAAGAACAAGAAGTGAAAGCCGATCACAGAGAGAAATGCCAGGAGCATGGTGAGAAGCAGAAAGAGTCGCCGGGCCGGAGAGAGTTTTCTGAGAATGCTCCAAAACAGGGTCCCGAAGATCTTGAAGGGCTGTTTCCAGGATTGCCCGCGCCGCCCTGGGCGTTCATCGACATCTTGTTTATACAGACGGGAGCTTTCACCAGCTTCAGCCTTAAATTGCGTCCAAAGTTCCTCAATTTCTATTCCCGCAGTAATCTGGCGCCAGCCATCTATTGAATGCCACCAGGCACGTCTGGTGATTGCTCTCAGTCTATAGAACGAGTCTTTGATTTTGGTACTGGCGGAAGCCAAGGCTAGGCGCGATTTACGCAACAAAAGAAAGACCACATCCTGAGTGTACGTTAACACGGCAGCGGAACGTGACAAGGTTAATGTCTGGTTCACACAGATCAGGCTCATCCTTGGCAAATGTCCGCTAACCACATAACGCCGCCATCAACCCCTACAAGCTGGAACCGGGTGAATATACTGTGCAGGCCGCGCGAGGCATAAGGGCCATGTTGACAGCAGCGCTGAGAGGACAAAGTCCAACTGTATACAGTTGACCGTATCCAACTAAAATTGGTCGTCGCAAGCTGCCGACAAACGTGGCGGGCATCGGACAGCCTACAAAATACCCGTCGGTCGTCACTGCGGAGGCACGATTCTCGCGGAGACTCGATACCGCCGATAGTTTTTATAGCGGTGCCGGTTCCGGAATGTCTCATCTGTGGTTCGATCCAGGAATTTTGTCAGTCTGATAGACACGTCCACATCGCGAGGGAGCCATAAAGAAGCGCCATCGTCCAGAAGCCGCACTTCACTGAATTTGATTTTGGTTGTCTGCTCATCAAGCCCAATTTCCGGTTGTCTCGCTAACAAATCAGTCCGCATTAGGAGGATGTGGAAGTTGGCCTTGTCCACCCACACAATTCCCTGCGACAGCATGTGCACCTTGTTTCCTTGGTGGCCGCGCAGGGTGATCGCGTTTGTTGCCTGGCCCGGCAGCTGGGCAAATCCGACCACATACGTTTCTCGCTCATCGGTCTTTTGATCACCCAGATAGAGGAACCGAGAATCCCACTGCAGCGCCCGTGAGAAATGTACGCTGCTCAACGCGAAGCCGGCAGTGACGAAAAACCCTTTGTCCAATCCCAGATCATCCAGTCGATTACCTTTTTCGTCCATGCGGAACTCTTGGATGTTTGCCCTTGAGAGATTCGCATGACGTAGGATCAAGTAGTTGTCTCGAACGACTTCGCTCTTGTTCCATCTCTCTTGCTTTATCTCCTCTTGCGCGATCAGATCGACCAGATTGTCGAAGAATTCATCCACTTCCTTTCCAGTCCTTTCCAGAATCATCGGCAGGGCCAGTTGATTTGTCGCAGGCCGCATCCCCTTCAGCTCGGGAATAAGTTTGACGAGACGTTTCAAAGGCTCTTCTAGGTACGGATGCGCCTGTACATCATTCTTTTCAACGCTCTCTTCTAGGTCTTCGCCCCGCCGCCCCTCTTTCAGAGCGGTCATGGCGCTGTCCGTTTCACCGGAGATGCGATAATCCGTGAATTGGTGGACGTTTCGGAATTCCTGGCCAAGCAATTCCTCGTGCACGTTAGCTTCCGTCGGCAACCATATCGGGTTTGCAAAGCCACTGAGCCTCATTTCGTTGAATTTCACCAGAGTTTGTAGCCGATCTTTCGGGACGTATTCTGTGGGCAAAGACTTGGGAATTAGCAGATCAGTTTTCATTTGCAGGATCTGGAAGTTGGAAGCGTCCACCCATGCAATACCCTGAATCAGCCACTCCAACTCCGACCCATCTAGCTTATTGACCTTGAACGTAATGGTGGCGACTTCGGGTATTTGTGCGAATGCAACTACGTAGGCGCTTCGAGATCCGACATAATCCTCACCAAGGTACCGGAATGTGGATTCTGGTTGAAGGAACTTAGAAAAATGCAGGACGCTTGATGCGAAACCGGTAGAAAGAAACAGCACTCCCGGAGGTACCTCAAGTCCGTAAGCGTCCCTTCGATACTCCTTAATCACGGTTTGCAGCAGGTTGCCCTTGCGCACGATGAAGTAGCTGTATTCGTCTTGCTGAACCTGGTACTGGTCTGCCTGACCTTCGGGCATTCCTGTTTGCGGATTAGATCTTTCTGCCATGACCTTCAGAGGCATTCCTGTTAGCGGATTTAGTCTTGTTTCGGTGACCTTCTCTTTCGCAACCAGACCATCGAGTCGGTCGAAAAGCTCGTGCACGTTCGCACCTGTCTTCTCCAAAATCATCGGCAGCTTCTGTTGATCGGTCGCGGGCTGAAGGGTCTTCAACTCAGGGACCCGTTTGATAAGCTCTTCCAACGGCTCGTGGATAAACGACCGTGCTTCGCCATCAGAAAGTTGCTCGTTCTTGTCCTTTTGTTGCTTGAAACTGAACCCGGATGGCACCTCAGCGCCGGGATATCTAAAACCCGAAATTGCGGCGTTGCTCAGGATAAAGGTGATCAGAGAAATCTGACAAAAGAAGACATGAGACCGACACGATTTGGTGGCCGGGGACGTGGCGTCCTCTATCACAGCGCCAAGATTGACCCCGGTGTGCGCTACCCGCCTTACGCGAAGCACACTTTCGAGCGCAAAGTGCAAACCATGATTGCGCCGTAACCGGGAACAAAGGAAGCAACCCGCCAACGTGGATAGCAGCAGAAATGACTCTACCGAGAATCGTCATCGTCGGCGCGGGTTTTGGAGGTTTGGCCGCCACCAAAGCTCTAAGGAATGCGCCCGTGCAAATTACCCTGATTGATCGTTCAAACCACCATGTGTTTCAGCCGCTACTTTATCAGGTAGCGACTTCCGTGCTTGCTCCCGGTCAGATTGGCTCACCGATCCGCGCAATTGTTCGAAAGCAGAAAAACACCATGGTGATCCTAGGCGAGGTCACGGGTATCGACAAAGATCAGAAATGCGTTTTCGTTAGCGACGCGGACCGCGAAAATGTGTCGGTTGCCTACGATTACCTAATTCTAGCCACCCGGTGTTACTCACAGCTACTTCGGCCATAACGAATTTGCGAAGTTTGCACCGGGGCTGAAAAGTCTCGCGGATGCAGTGGCGATCCGCAACAAAATCCTGCAGGCTTTGGAACAAGCGGAGGCCGAGGAAAATCCAGCCCGCCATAGGGAACTACTGACTTTTATAATGGTGGGAGCCGGCCCGACCGGTGTCGAGTTGGCAAGCGCTTTAGCTGTGCTCGTGCGGCGCAGCAAACTGAAATCCGAGTTCCGGCGGATCGATCCGGCATCTGCTCGAGTTGTCGTGGTGGATATGGCGACGAGGGTCCTGCCTTCGTTTTCAGAAGTTCTCTCGCAGGCCACGAAGCGACGACTAGAGGAATTAGGAGTAGAGGTCTTGCTTGGCAAACGCGTCGATCAGATCGACGCAGACGGCATCATTGTGGAGGGAGAACGTATTGGGAGCAAGACCGTGATCTGGACAGCGGGTGTAGCTCCCTCGTCGGCAGGGAATTGGTTGAGCGCAGAGACGGATCACGCCGGGCGGGTGCGTATCCAGAATGATCTAACGGTTCCTGGGCACCCTGAGATCTTCGTGATTGGTGACACGTCGTCTCTCGATCAAAGTGGGAAACCATTGCCAGGCGTGGCACAGGTGGCGATCCAGCAAGGGCGTTACGCTGGAAAGCTGATTCACAGTCGCATCATCGACAAACGTGCGCCGGCCCCATTCAGCTACTTTGACAAAGGCAGCATGGCCGTAGTGGGCAAGGGATTTGCTGTGCTGGAAAGTGGGAAAGTACGTATGAGCGGTTTAGGGGCGTGGCTTGTGTGGGCAGGTGTACACCTCCAGTTCCTGACGACATCGAACCTCCGTCTTAGCGTTTTTCTGCAATGGGTTTGGACTTATCTGACCGGCAAGCGAGGTTCAGCGCTGATCGTGAATCACCACGGAGTGGAAATCAGGACGAGGGAATCGGTCACAGCCAGTAGAGCGGCGACCTCAAATAAGTGAGAGTTTCAGGGAAACGAGCTTACGTCGACGCGATTGGTTCTCCCAATATCCATCGCTCCTTCGGACGACACAGTCGGGAATAGTGAAACACGAGAACCGTGTAACTATCGACGCGACGCCCGGCTTTTTCCTCCCAGCCAAGATCTTGGTACGCGACAGGAATTGGGTCGAGTTCCGCTGGATCGATGGCACGTACTCGACAACCTATCGGAACATGATTTCGGTTGAACGTGGCTTACTTGTTCACGGTTTCCGTTTCAGTCCCTTCGGTTCTGCTGAGGTTTTTTACGATAGTCCGAAGCATTCCTGGAACGAAGAGTGGTATACCGCAGGGATCCAATGGCCATACAAAAGTCTTCTGATGGTCGAGACATATTACAAACGGGAACACTGCGAAACCTGCAGTCCCACAGACTGGAACGTCGGCGGAGTGACGGTGCACTTCTTCTTTAATAAAGCGAAGTGAGTGATATGCATGCGGATGACAGCAAGATTTGATGGGCGAAATGGTGCGACTTTTGTCTGCACAATGAGCCAAGCCCGATTGGCCACATACCTGTCACTTCTTACACTTACATCGTAAAGAAGCAAAGGGCAGCATTATCGAGTCTGCAAAGGCACAGTTCAGTTTAGGCCGATGTGAGCCACCTTTGAGGCGGGGCGAGAACCATTCGTGAACGACGCCGAACGAAGTATGCCGACGACCGTGGAGTGCTTGCAGAGAGTGTTCGAGCGTCAGACCGCATTAGTGGGAGAAACGGATCGAGAATTGAAAGGCCAAAAAATGAATGTTAAATGGACACGAAGCTTTACGGCCGTTGCAGTGCTACTCTCCGCCGCAGTCGTTGCTCGGGCAGCGCGCGCTGCTCAAGCGCAGGCTCAAACAGACGATGCCGCATCGTCGAGACCGGAAACCGCGGCCACTCCGCAGGACAAACCGGAAGCGAAGCCGGCCACTCAGAACTCGGCAAAAGCAAAACCGAAAGATGCAGAAGAACCCGAAGCCAATACCAACGCTGGGGCGGAAGCTCTTCAAAAAGCGACGCAAAACCCGGTCGCGAGTCTCATCAGCGTTCCGATCCAGAACAACAATAATTTTGGAATCAGTCCCGGCGATCGGACTCAGGACGTTTTAAATATTCAGCCTGTGATACCAGTCGGCATTTCGAAGAACTGGAACCTAATCGTTCGCTGGATTATGCCAATCGTCTACCAACCCCTACCCATCCCGCCGGCAGATCCGCAAACGGGAGTCTACGGCTTCGGGGATATGGTCCCAACATTCTTCTTATCACCGAAGAAGCCGGGAAAGTTGATCTGGGGGTTAGGCCCCGTTTTCCAGTTACCTACAGCCACAAGCACTTATCTGGGGCAGGGTAAGTTGGGAATTGGGCCGTCCGCCGTTGCGCTGATGCAGCCTGGCCACTGGACTCTGGGTGTGCTGTTCAACAATATTTGGTCGGTGGCCGGTTCGGGTAGCCGTCCGTCCGTCAATCAATTCCTGCTGCAATATTTCATTAACTACAACTTGAAGAAGGGCTGGTACATCACATGGCAGCCCACCCTGACAGCGAACTGGGAAGCTACCAATGGTGGTCGCTGGGTAGTGCCGTTTGGCGGCGGGTTGGGAAGAATCATGAAACTCGGGGCCCAGCCGGTGTCTATTACAGCTCAGTTTTATGGCAATGGAGTTCATCCTCCAGGTGCTTCCTCTTGGACCATGCGATTACAATTTGCGTTGCTCTTTCCCAAGCTAAGCAAGGAAGAGAAGGAAATGCTGCTGGAGAAAAAACTACATCAGCTGGAACAGGAGCAGCCTCCGAAGAATTGAATACGACTCGAGAGCGGCCCTGATCCAGACCGTTGACAATCAAACGTGGGATCCGAGCGACAAGGCGCTCACTCAATTTCCCGCAGTCCCGTGCAGGATTTCGCCACATTGTTTTGGAAAGTAGAAGGGGGAGTTTAATGAAGCGCACCGTAAAGCGAGCTCTTGTTATTGCCATATTCCTCACAGCCGTGGGTCTAATCGTGTCCCCTGCAGCCTCGGCGCAGGCCAAGAAACCCAATATCCTCGTCATCTTCGGCGACGATATCGGATACTCCAACATCAGCGCATATAACATGGGCATGATGGGATACAAAACACCCAATATCGATGGCGTAGCGAAACAAGGAGCGATTTTCACCGACTATTATGCGCAACAGAGCTGCACCGCTGGCCGGGCGGCGTTTATCACCGGACAGAGTCCGTTTCGCACGGGGCTATTGAAGGTCGGACTTCCCGGTGCTGATCTTGGTTTGCGCGCGCAGGATCCTACCATTGCTGATTTGCTGAAGGGGCAGGGCTACATGACCTTTCAGAACGGCAAAAATCATCTGGGTGATCGAAATGAGTTTCTTCCTACGGTGCACGGATTTGATAAATTTTTCGGCAACTTTTATCACTTGAACGCTGAAGAAGAGCCAGAGAACGTGGATTACCCCAAGAACCCCGCATTTATGGCGAAGTTTGGGCCGCGGGGCGTGTACAAGTGCACAGCCACAGCCACGGAAAATTCTGCTCCGCCGGATCCTCGTTTCGGTCCGTGGGGCAAGCAGACCTGCCAAGACACCGGTCCTCTTTCCAAACAGCGCATGGAAACCGCCGATGAAGAATTTCTCGCGGAGACGCTGGCGGATATTGATAACTCTGTGAAAGCAGGCAAACCTTTCTTCATCTGGCACAACACCACGCGCATGCACATCTGGACGCACCTTCAGCCGAAGTACCAGGCCATGGTCGCGGAGAAGGGTCTTTACGGCGCGGGAATGACGGAATTCGATGACAATATCGGCGTGCTACTTAAGAAGCTGGACGATTTGGGAATCGCAGACAACACCATCGTCATCATTACCACCGATAACGGAGCCGAGACATTTTCCTGGCCAGATGGTGGCACCACCCCATTTCGCGGCGAGAAAAACACCAATTGGGAAGGCGGCTACCGGGTGCCCATGATCGTTCGCTGGCCAGGTCTGATCAAGCCCGGGACGATAATCAACGATATTTGCGCGCATGAGGATTGGGCCGCAACGCTTCTGGCGGCCGCCGGCGAACCCGATGTCACCAAGAAGCTGCTGACGGGATACCAAACCAATGGGAAGAACTTTAAAGTCCATCTTGATGGCTACAACCTCATGGACTTGCTCGCAGGTAAGGCGCCTGGACCGCGCAAAGAGTTCTTCTATTGGACCGACGACGGTGATTTCGCCGGACTCAGGTACGAAAAATGGAAACTTGTTTTCCTGGAACAGCGTGAGCACGGATTTGGTGTATGGGCCAATCCTTTAATCCCTCTTCGTGTGCCTTTGATCGAAGACCTCCGTGCCGATCCCTATGAGAGAGCCTCTTACGAAGCTTCTGACTACGACCATTGGATGATTGACCGCGTTTACATACTTGTTCCGGCACAGGCGTTCGTCGGGCAGTTCCTAATGACGTTCAGGGAATTCCCGCCACGCCAGACCCCCGCCAGCTTCGGTATTGACCAGGTGATGGAAAAGTTGCGGGCAGGCATCCAGTCAGATAACTAATCCGCTTCTTATAGTTCTAGATTCAATCGAGTTAGATCAATTTCCTTCATGCATTAAGGTCATTATTTCTGCTCTGCCAACTCGCAGAACGCTTAAAAGCGTCGTCTTCCGCTTTCTTTCGTGACCTCGAGAACTGAGACCACGCCATCATCAACGGCGCACATCTCCGTAAATCGTTTCTTGGTCTCGATTTCTTTGGCAAGATGGCGGCGCGCGTCCTTTGCGGTTCTTCGAAAAATTGGACAATCGGCCTTCACGACCCGACTATGGCTGCGGCGTTGCTGGATTGATTTAAAACGCGATTGGAGTGCCCTGATCGACGCTATGGCATTGCCGAAGATGAAAAGCTCTTTTCTCCGTTGGCTACACCAGCCTGTTCGTCGAGACTCGTGAGGACTTATGTCTTGCGTGATCGACTGCATCGGATGCCACAACGAAATTCTACCGCTCGTGTCCGGTCCGATCGTTGGCGGTCCCTTCCCGACAACGAACTAATCACGTCGCAACATATCGCAGGTCGGTCGCCACTTACGAAACAGCAGTCTGGCATTTCGGGCCAGATGCCAGGTTATAAAATCAACTCGTCGAGACTCGTATGAGGGACATCCGAAGCGTCCTGAATTCCGATGCGGCCCGGGTGCGCGCTGAATTCGCGAAGCACATCGAGAAAATCACGATGACGCCGAGCGGAGAACACTACGTCCCGTCGGGTACTTGGAATTTAGTTGGGCGTGGCAGTATCGATGGTGCCGGGGGCCAGAATCGAACTGGCTACGCCCGCCTTTTCAGGGCGGCGCTCTACCACTGAGCTACCCCGGCACGTGTGGTGTAGAAATTGTATGGGGTGCGGCGCGATTGTGTCAATTCGCCCGAGTTGAATGACTTCGTCTGAGGTGTAACTCGACACCTGAAACGCGGAGAAGAAAAATGTCTAGAACTCGTCTCATACATGGATCATGCGCAGGGGAAGGAAGTTTCCTCAGGGGCTGAAGCCCCGGTTTTGCCGACTTTCTATGTCGGAGCTAAAGCTCCGACCCCTTAGAAGGCATCTATGGGGTGGCTTCCAGTGTAAAGTCTGTGGTGCGATAGCTCACTGCGCCGATTCGTCGAACTCCTTCATCCAGCTTTTGCCCTTTAGCACTTCGCGTGGGCGGGTGCCGTCAGGAGGGCCGACAATGCCATCCTTTTCCATGATGTCGATCAAGTGGGCGGCGCGACCGTAGCCGATGCGCAGGCGCCGCTGTAGTGTGGATGTAGAGGCGCGGCCCATTTCGCAGACGACGCGAACTGCGTCCTGGTAAAGAGCGTCGTCGACAGGCTCGCCGCCGGCTTCCGCGTCGCCGCCTGCAGAACCTTCGACTTTTCCATTCTCATCCTTCGGCGCTTCGAGGAGGTGCTCGTTGTACTTGGCCTGAGCTTGTGCTCTCCAGAAGTCGCAAACCCTAACGATTTCGTCTTCCGAGACGAGTGGTCCGTGGATGCGGTGGAGGCGAGCAGAGCCGGCAGGCAAGTAGAGCATGTCGCCTTTGCCCAGCAGCGATTCGGAGCCGTTTGCATCGAGAATGGTTCGCGAGTCGACCTTGCTTGCTACTCGGAAGGAGATGCGAGCGGGGAAATTCGCTTTGATCAAGCCTGTGATCACGTCTACCGACGGCCGCTGCGTCGCAAGAATCAAGTGGATACCAACTGCGCGCGCCATTTGGGCCAGCCGCGTGATGGACTCTTCGACGTTATTGGTGTCCACCATCATCAAATCGGCGAGTTCGTCGATCACGATCACGAGGTAGGGAAGTGGTTTGTGCTCGCTCTCTTCAAGGTTTTCGAAGAGCGAAAGCGATTGCGTCTTCTGGAAGGTGCGGTTGTACTGTTCGATGTTTCGCACGCCGCGTTGTGCGAGGAGCTTTAGACGCTTTTCCATCTCGCGTGTCGCGTTGCGCAGTACGTTCGAGGCGATTTTCGGATCGGTGACCACCGGCGCAATCAAGTGCGGAATGTTTTCGTAGAGGTTCAGCTCTAGGCGCTTCGGATCGACTAGAACCATTTTTACGTCATCCGGACTAGCCTTATAAAGGATGGACATCATCAGCGAGTTAATGAAGACGCTCTTGCCGGTGCCTGTTGAGCCTGCGATAAGCAAGTGCGGCATGGCGGCCAGGTCGGTAACGCGAATCCGTCCGTGCAAATCGCGCCCCATCGCAAGGGTCAATTTGCTTGGCGAATTGCTGAACTCTGGGGCCTCAATGATTTCTCGCAGCGCGATGGTCTGCCGAGTGAGATTCGGCACTTCGATGCCGATGGTAGACTTGCCGGGGATGCGCTCGATCAAAATCGATTCGGCCTGTAGCGCTAGGCACAAATCTTCGGTCAGGCCGATGATGCGGCTGTACTTGATTCCGGCTTCGGGCTTGAATTCGAAGGTGGTAACGACTGGCCCGGGATTAATCTGCGTCACGCGACCTTGGATATCGAACTCGAGGCACTTGGCCTCAATAGCGCGCGCGCGTTCCTTTAGCTCGTCTTCGTCAATCTTTTGGCTGCGTTCTCCCTCTTGGAGCAAAGAAGGGGACGGGAGTTTGTAGTTGGGATTGCCTTTGGCGATTTTTGGCTCGCCTGTCTTCTTCGCAACGATTTTTTCAGGACCAGCAAAGACAATCGGCTCTTTCCGCCTCGGCGAGTCTTGTCTTTCCGTCTCTTCTTCTTTCTCGTCCTCAAAAACGTCGCTCTGATCTGCCAGTTGGATCGATTTGACCGGCTCAGCTACGGCGGTGGCAGTACCAAATGATTGCGGCGAGACTGGTTTGCGGCCGGAAATACGCGTCTCTTCAACGCGCCGCCGCATGCGCTCCTGCTCGCGGTCATCTCTCCAGGAGTGCCAGCGCGCCGCGGCCTTCTGCAGAAGTCCCAGCCTTTCTACGGCGCCGATTGGACCTTTCGAACTTGTCGCCCATGCATGGGTACCAGCAAAGGAAAAACTCGTGGTCATAAAGACTGCTGTGATCAGTACGGCAAAGGAGATCACGTACGCGCCCCAGTTGAAGCCGCTGCGCAAGCCGTGCGCGAGCAATTCACCCAGCATCCCGCCCGCGGGGACAGCGCCGCGCACTCCTGGCAAGGGCAGCAAAGCCAAGAGAGAAGGGAGCGAGATGATCAGCAGGGCATATCCAATGAGCGTAGCCACTTGAGAATCGATCGCGCGGCTACGGCACCATCTCCAGCCTAGTACGAGGAGAGCCATCGGCAGAAGGAACGCTGCAAAGCCGAGGACTTGGAAGAGCAAGTCCGCGCCATACGCGCCAGCGGGGCCAATCCAATTTCGCGCGGAAGACCCCTCAGGCCCAGCGGCGCTTACGTTGAATGTCGCGTCATGGGGCGAATATGAAATCAGGGCCAGCGCCATCAATAGGCCTAGCGTGATACACAAAAAGCCAATCAGCTCATTGAGCCGTTTATTTTCGGTCGGAGTCAGCAAACGCACGGGGTTCTCCTCAGCATTTTGGGGAAGGCTGAGTGGTGCGACGGGCACGTTGGCGCTATCGCGCGCCCGCCTGGAGAAACGCTAAAACAAGGACGATGATACCAAACAACAGTCTGTAGAAAACAAATAGTTTGAGTGTGTGTGTTTGCAGGTAGCGCAGAAAAAAAGCGATCACGAAATATCCGGCTACGCCTGAAACCAGGATGCTGATGAGCAGTGTTGAGAGGGGCAAATCGAGGCCGCCGGCTTTGTGCAGCTTGATCAGCTTGGGCAAGTGCGAGACAACCGCTCCCGCAATTAGCGGGGTGGAGAGAAGGAAGGAAAACCTTGTTGCGGCCTCGCGCGTGAAGCCGCGAAACAGCCCTGCGGTAATCGTGATACCCGAGCGCGAAACTCCGGGGCAGAGCGCAAGGGCTTGGGCGGTGCCAATTGCGACTGCATCTCCTATATTAGACTCCTCAATAGGTCTCTTCAGTGGAGATTTGGAATCCGCCCACCACATTATTAATGCAACGGCGATCAGCGAAATCGCAATCACATAGGGTGTGCGGAAATGTTCTTCAATCTTATGCTCGAAGAGGGCGCCTAGAATTCCTCCGGGAATGGTTCCAATTACCGTGTACCAGAAGAGCTTCTTGTGTTGCCCCACCTGCTCGGCGGTGGCGTTTGCCGGATATTTCACACCTATTCCGCAGAGCGCCAGCGTTAGCCAATCCTTGAAAAAATACAGAAGCACGGCAATCAACGTACCGGCATGCAGTGCGACATCGAACGCCAGACCTGGATCCTGCCAGCCCAGCAGCCAAGGAAACAGGGTGAGGTGCGCCGTGCTGCTCACCGGCAAGAATTCGGTGAATGCTTGCACGAGGGCAAGGACAATCGCCTGATATAGGGGCATTTGTTTTAGGTTTCCTTTGGCGCTGGAGCCGATTTGCCTGTGCCCGGTGACAAAATTTTTCGCATTTCGTAGGCGTCTAGCCGGCCCAGATAGTAGCGCTTCAACACTGCTTCGATACGATAGCCATGCCTCTTCCAGAACGCAACAGCACCCTCGTTGTCGATTGCCGTTTCGAGCAGGATGGAGCGCACGCCGCGCAGCGCAAGGTTTCTTTCGCTTTCCGCTAGCAGGGCCGAGCCAACTCTGTGGCGCCGATGCGTTTCCGCTACGTCCAGCGTGATAATGTGAGCTAGCGGAGGGTTCTCTTCGGTCAAAATAAAACCCGCGATTCGCGCGCCATGGGCTGCGACAATGCAATCCGCGCTGGCAATCGTTAGAAAATAGTGGAAGGTAGTCTTTGAATAGGAAATTCCGGCAGGGAAGCAGGACTGATCCAGCCGGTGCAAGGCGGCGAAGTCGTGCGGTTCGTAAGACCTAAGCGTGACCGCCATCCCGCGATTCTACGCCAGCCGCATAAAAAAGTAGGGGCACGATATATCGTGCCCCTACGGTTTCAACTCTGGCGCTGCTGAGGACTTTGCTTTACAGCTTTACGGTTACCGTTTTGACCTCGGTGTAGTTCGCCAGACTGTATTCGCCGAGTTCACGACCGATGCCCGATTGTTTGAACCCGCCAAACGGCGCTCCTGCATCGAACACGTCATAGCAATTCACCCACACGGTGCCCGCCCTCACGCTGTCTGCGATGGCGTGCGCTTTGCTGATGTCCTTGGTCCACACAGCAGCCGCAAGACCATACGTACTCTTATTAGCCCGGGCCGCAACTTCTTCGACAGTTTTGAACTTCAGGATGGACATGACCGGCCCGAAAATCTCTTCTTGCGCGATGGTCATGTTGTCGGTGACGTCGGCAAACACGGTCGGCTCGATGAAGTAACCCTTGTCTCCGACCCGCCCTCCGCCGGTCAGCATCTTGGCGTTTTCTTTCTTGCCCTTGTCGATGTAGCCCATGACCTTGTCGAACTGGTCCTGGTCGACCTGCGGGCCCTGTTCGGTTTTCGCATCAAATGGATTTCCCACGGTACGCTTCTTCGCTCGTGCCACGCTGCGCTCGACAAATTCGTCGTAGGCTTTCTCTTCGACGAACAGTCGCGAGCCTGCGCAGCAGCACTGGCCTTGATTGAAGAACAGCGCAAAGTGCGCGCCTTCAATTGCTTCATCCATGTTCGCGTCTGCGAACACGATGTTCGGGCTCTTTCCGCCAAGCTCGAGCGTGACGCGCTTCAGGTTCGTCTCGGCTGCAGCCTTCATGATCAACTTGCCCACTTCGGTTGAGCCAGTGAACGCCACCTTGTCTACGTCCATGTGCCGCGCAATCGACGCGCCTGCCGTCGGACCGTACCCCGGCAAAATGTTTACGACGCCCTCGGGGAATCCGGCTTCCATGATCAGTTCGCCTACGCGTAGCGCTGAAAGCGGTGTCTGCTCTGCAGGCTTCATCACTACCGTGCAGCCCATCGACAGTGCCGGTCCGAGTTTCCACGCCTGCATCAAGAGCGGAAAGTTCCACGGAATAATCTGTCCTACAACGCCAACCGGCTCATGCTTTGTGTAGCAAAAATAATTTCCATTCACGGGGATCGTTTTCCCGTGATTCTTGTCAGCCCATCCTGCGTAGTAGCGATAACAAGCAACGGTGAGCGGCAGGTCCGCGGCCTTCGCTACCTGGTAAGGCTTGCCGTTATCCAGCGATTCGAGCTGCGCCAATTCGTCGGCGTGTTTTTCAATCAAATCCGCCAGCCGGTTCAGCATGGCTCCGCGCTGCGAAGCGGTCATCTTCCTGCGCCATGCGCCAGTTTCAAATGCCGCCCGCGCCGCCGCTACTGCCTTATCTACATCGGCTGCATCGGCCTCCGCCACTTGGGTAATGATTTCGCCCGTGGACGGATTCACCGTAGGAAATGTCTTGCCTGAGGCGCTGTTGACCCACTGCCCGTTGATCAGCAGCTTATTCGCACTGATTTTGACGCTTGGTTCAATTGCAGCTGTTGCTGTCGCCATGGAATTCTCCTTATCGGAATCGTCGCGGCACCGCCCCTCACAATGAACACTATGGGAGCTACCACGAAATATTTGATCTCATTAGCCGCCGGTTGGTGGCCAGGAAGCGCGTTCGCGCCAATGAAAGGAAGGCAGGGCGGAACCCTCCGGCCCTGGGCGTGCGCAAACGTACTGCCGGGGAAGAAGACTATACCCATGCGCGGCGAGAGGCAAGATGGCAGGCAGGACAGCAACGATCTCGGAACTTTGGAGGGGACCAGGAACGAACGGGTCCTGGTGGTAGCATTTTCTGTTCACTTACGGAGCGGAGCGAAACGGGCCTATTTTCAGACAGTTTTTTTCTTCGACGTCGTAGCCCTCGGGAATAACTTGGTGATGGCGAGTGGTCGGATGCGAAGAAAGAGAATATTCAGTTGTTTTCTGCTGGGCGTCAGCTACTGTCGGCTGCATAAGGGCGGGAAAGACTGAGCCACAGGTGGAGCAGCAGTTGAGCACTGCTGTGCACCCGATGTTTGCCGCGGTGGAGATAGCGGAGGCGGTAGAGTCGTTCGATGGTCAAGGCCAGCATGGTGAGGAGCCAGCCGATCAGCAGACTGTTGGCATGATGATGACAGATATGCTCGAGGCCGTGACGACTCTTGGCGTCGTTGAAGCCTTGGTTTTCGATCTCCCAGCGGCTTTTGGCCATGCGGAATAGCGATTGCGAACCCACGGTGGAGGAAGGGAAATTCGTCAGCCAGTAGGCTTGCACTACCTGGCCGTCCGGCTTGTGCTGACGATAGAAGAACACGCGCACGGTTTCCCAATCGAGCGTGTCCCAGGGATCGAAGTCCTCCGCGTCCCAGAGCTCCACGCGATCTGCTCCGTGCTGGAAAACCGTTACGGGAGGCCCGCAGGGAAAACGTTGCTGGGCGGCGGCCAGTAACTCCGGCAAATTGTCTTTCAGCCGTGCCACCACTCGTAGACCGAGTTCACCTGCCGTATGCAGGAACGGTGCGGTGGCAAATTCTCCATCGACGACCACATATTGCGCCAAGCGCTTTCCCACGCTCCCGATCACCCGTCGCAATAAGCGCTGCCCGGCGGCGTACTCGCTGTCGCCCGGTCCGTAGGGTTCCCCATCGCAGGGCAGAGACAGGCCGGTTCCCACCACGCTGACCATCACGAAAGAATGTTGATAGCCCAAGATCTGTTTCGCAGCGTTCTGCTTCGGCCGACAGAGGGTGCAACCCTGCTGGGTTCGCCAACCCGCGCCGGTGCCGTCGAGGGCTAGGCCGATCCAGCGGCAATCATCAAAGGCCTTGTTGCGCTTGGCGCCGCGGATGAGGGAGAGCAGGGCTTGCCGTGTTGGACCGGGATCGAGTCGCTCGGTGAAATAACCCAAGGTATCGTCACAGAACGGAGTGGCGATGGAGAGAGTGCGTCGTGCCGAAGATCGTACCAGTGCTTCGACGGCATGAAAACTCGATTCGCGGAGGATTTGGCCGATCAGCAGGGCCCAGAGCAGAGCCTGCGCCGGAATCTGCGGTTGTGGCCGACCGTCTCCAGGATCCCGGAGATACCGTCGGAGGCGAAGACGCCGTGTCACATAGTGGAGCAGATGACGTGGCGTCGAACGGTTCATTTTTTCTTTTTCTTAGGTTTCTTGCGCTCCAGCACGAGCAGCTGGGCGTTGGCCGCCAACACTTCGCGGACGGCGTCTTGAAACTCCCGTCCCGCTTTGACCCGGCGCCGCACTTCCTCGACCCAGTCCTTGGGAATGTGCTGGACACGTTTTTTTCCCTGCACCATAAAGGTCAACGACCAGACCGGATGGCCACGGTCCTCGGCACAATGACAGGTGGGCTTGCCGCAATGGAGATGCGAAAGGGAGAGCGAACCAGGGAGGGCATCGGCGGGAATAGAGAAACGCCGCAGCAGCTGAAACTTGCGCTGACGCAGTCGAGAAGCGAGTGGTCCATTGCCCCTATGGATCATCTTAATGTATAGATACAATAAGACAAAGTAAAAATCAAGCCATGTCAGCGAATGCGAAAATAGGAGTCTACTGCGGAAGGGTCGCGAAGAGGGATAATAGAGCGCCCACGCGGGGGTGGACTGGGCTAGCCCCTGTCAATCTTCCGAAACGGCTGGCAGGACAGTCGGGAGGCGCCGGAGGGCAGGTCCGCCACTTGCAACCGAGCCGGATTTCCATTTCTTGTGTAGACCTGCCTACGGTTTCTTGCTGAAAGTGACTTCGGAATACTTGGCCGAGGGCCCTTTTAGAAGGTCGCTACCTTGGGCGCGCAAATACTTGTCAAAAAACGCGAGCGTGTAGGCAATGACGATTGCGTGGCCGCGTCGCGCGTCGAGTTCGTCCTTATCCGGCGGAATGGCGAGCATGAAATCACTAAAGTGACCGTGCTGGGTTTTGGCTATCGTGACTTCGTAGCGGTCGTTGGTCGAATGTTCGATCATGGAACGATCCCAAACCTCAGTCTGGGCAATGTATTCATTCAGGACAGCTTGCTGTTCGGGCTTGGGCGCTTTGTCTTCGCCGCCGTGATGCATCAGCATCAATGGGCGCGACGTGCCTTGTTTTCGCGCGCTGCCGAAAAGCTGTCCATCTTGATCAACGACAGCTTTCACGCGCGGGTCGTCGATGCTCATCTGCACGGACGTTGCTCCGCCGAAAGACCAGCCGAACATCCCAATCCGCGACAAGTCGAGCTGGTGATAGAAGAGCTGCCCCGAAGTCTTGTTGAGCTCTTCGATTTTGTTCAAAGTGTAAGAAGCGTCCGCAACCCAAGTTGGAAAAACCTCGTCATTCAACCAACCCCAGCTATTCTCTACGTCTTTGCGAAAGTCACCCGTTTCTGCGGGAGCCAAGTGTTGATCCGGCTTAAATGCGACGCCGTCAGGAAATAGAACAGTGTCACTAAAACCGGGATGATCAGTACTGACCACCACGTATCCATGGCTCGCTAGTTCTTCCGTTTCAAACGTTCCGATGAAACGCGGCGTGCCGCCTCCGGGCTGATAGACCAGAACTGGAAAGGGCGCTGTGCTTTTGGCAATCGGCGCATCGGTTACCGCATTGGTTTTCACGTTCTGAAAGGATCTATAAATGCTCTTCTCGGGGAATTCGTTTGGGTCGCGGATATACGGCGCTTTCCCGGTGCCGGTCACGGCCCCAGCTGGATACCAGACGCGCACGATCAGACGCCGCCGCGCTTTGGGGTCTTTCGTAAAAGGATCTTGCCGGCTCTGGTCAATCCACAAATATTCGTGGGTGCCAACGGCATAAGGCCCTGTGGGCGCGAGAAAAGGAGCAGCTGCAATCTTGAGAGGATCGTCGCTCCGTGCAAGAAGAGAACAGCCGAGAACCAGCATGATCGAAAGCCCGCTCAGTTTTGCCCTTATGGCCATTCTCGTGGCTCCACTGGAAAGATTATATTTGAACTTTCCAGTCCCTTGATTTCAACTCGGTTTCAAAATATCGCGAGCCCGCGAGGATAACACGTTGGAATCCCAAAATGGTCAGAATGCCGCCCTATGGATGGTCACTCATGCCAGCCAGACGGCATTCCCGCTTTAGTTTTGAGGCAAGTTCTGAGAGAGGCTGACTAGATTTAGCGGAGCCACACGAATTACGCCGCCGCGCGGACTGTCGATGTCTGCAATAAGAGAAAACGAGATGGCCACAACCAGGGGTATAACGACAAACAGGAAAGGTTTCGCCTCAATCCGACGTGAAGTATAGCCAATCAGAAGATTGCAGCAAATCCCGATGGCCCCCATCAATACCCAGGCCGCCGTGGGGATTCGATTCCACCAAGCGGCTTGTGTGTATCCCTGTGAGTTCAGGACATCGTTCATTCCGGAAAGAGTAAGAGAGGCCACAGGCACAGTCATTCCCGCGGCGGGACCGCGGACTGCCAACCACAGATTTGTCTGCAGTTGGGATGTAGCGGCATTGATCTGCCTGAGCTGGCCGGCATCCCGTGTGTTGTAGAACAAAATACGCTGGCGGAGATATTCGCGCAGCAGCGCACGAGTCTTTGCCGCGTCCGGGGCAGGCAGCATATCTACGCGGAGGTACTCCGTGCCGATAGCGTTAGCCTCTGCCTCTTCGTAATTCTTGCGCTGATCGTAGCGACTGATGGCCATCGAAAAACTGAAACCGATGATTAACCCCAGCAGAGTTAGCGTCGCTCCCTCGACAACGCCGTAGTCCTGGCGATCTGTATCTTCCAAAGGGTGCCGTCGTCGCTTGCGAAAGTAAGCGCCGATCCGAGCCGACAGCCACAACACAACGACAGACAATACGAAAACAGACAAAGGGCTGTTCGTTAGAGGGTTCATGGGCTGGAGTCTCCTGTCCTGCTATAAGCAATTTACAATATTTCGCGAGCGCGGAAACAAATTGTCTCGATCGTGGGCTGGGACATGAGTGTGGTTCGACCTATGCTGCGACCTTCATTTCGACGAAGTTCTCAACTATGATTGGCTCAGGAGAACGTCCATGAACGAAGCCACTGCGCCGACTCCAGAATCACCCCGAACCTCCAAATTCCGGCGTCCTGGTTTCAACAACATCGCGCCGTACTTCCTCGTCAAGGGCGCTCCAAGATTTCTGGCCTTCCTCGTCTTTGCCTTCGAAGCTACCGAACGCATTCGCGTGCCGCGTCCCGACGGTTCCATCATGCACGCCGAAGTCGCCATCGGTCCCTCAGATGTCATCGAACTCGGCGACGCTAACGAGCCATATCCTACGCGTCCAATGACAACACACCTCTACGTCCCAGATGCCCACGCCGCCTACGCTCGCGCTCTCGAAGCCGGCGCAACAGCCATTCATCCGCCGAACGACGACCATCCCTCAGGTGATCGCTGGGGTATCGTCACCGATCCTTTCGGTAACACCTGGTACATTGCCACGCCGAGAGGTTGGGTACCTGGTCCTGAAGGTCTCCGCACCGTCCAGCCATATCTGCATGTTCGCGATGCTCACAAAATGATTTCGTTTGTTGAGGCAGCTCTTGGCGCAAAGTCCGACGGTGTGGCCGAATCTCCCGAAGGCGTGGTGCTTCACGCCACCATCGAAATCGCTGGCGCCACGTTCGAGGTTGCAGAAGCTCAGGGCGAGTCGCAGCCTTCTCCGCACTACCTACATGTCTATGTGCCCGACACGGACGCGACGTATACGCGAGCGATTGCCGCGGGAGCCACGGGCGTGACCCCTCCAAACGATGCGCCTTACGGCGACCGCGCCGCTACGGTGAAGGACCCATTCGGCAACACGTGGTTTCTGGCGACGTGCCTCGGCGCCGGTGAGCCATAGCCTGAACCGCGGTGTATGGAATCAGGAAGTTGCTTATTCAGTGGATGGATTTTTCTCGGCGTCGGATTCCGCGCGGACAAATCTGCGCATTCCGGTGATAGCGGCCTGCGCCAGGTGAACTTGCCCTTGAATCTCTTTCACCGATTGATGATCTTCTTCCGTCAGTGTTGGATTGTCGCGCAGGAGTTCGGCATAACCCAGAATTGCGGTCAGCGGGTTGCTGATTTCGTGTGTCGCACCGGCAGCCAGGCGCCCTAACGCCGCCATTCTTTGAGATTCCAGTATTTGCTTTTGAACGAGCTTGAGGCTTTCGAGTGATGACTCGGTGGAACCAATCAAGCGCAGAAGTTCGCGGTCCATCGAAGAGAGCTTAAGAAAAGTCAGACTCCCCAGAAAAAGCATTGCACCGAAGATCAACCGGAGGCGAAAAACAACGATCAGTTGAGGGGTGTGATCATCGGAAAACGTGGCGATGGCTAGAACGGGCAGCGAGATAACTCCGATCATCGCAAGCCGAGCGCTCCACAATCCCCGGTTGCGCAAAGAGAGTGCGGATTCGCCTGTTTGCGACTCGAGATCGCCGCCTAGTGCGGCAGCCACTGTGAGCAAGGCTAGTGAGAAACCCCAAGGCACGTCGTAAAAACTTCCGGTGTAGTACAGCCCCCGGTCGATAACAATATTTTGCAAAAGACTCCCGGCGGCAAACGCACTCAGTGCAATGAGAAATTGTCCGTAGAATCTTTTCCAGGATCCCTTGCTCTTCAGATAGAGCGCTCCCACAGCCACCAGGGCTGCACCATGTTCCGACAGCGCAAGACCGTAGTACGCCGGGTTGTAGTCGGGATAGCTATTTATTACCAGTTGCCAGGGCAATGCAAAATAAAGGTACAGGCAGACCCACCAGAAGAGCAGAAGAAGAAAGTCCAAGCGGCGAAATCGCAGATCTCCGGCAGCACCTTCGGCATGAGGCCTCAGCGTGAACGATGCCAAGGTGGGAACCAAAGCAAGGAGAAAAAGTCCATCACCTGCTATCGGATTGGGCGCGCTCCGGTGCAGCACAACATCGTAGTAGAACCACACCCCCTGCGAGAGAAGCAGGATGCCGAACCCTGCTTCATTCAAGGCCCAAAACAGTCGAACCGTTCCGTTGGATCGCCGCCGGTTGCTCCGGAAAGAAAGCATCACCACCAGAGCCAGCAGACAAGGAAAGGTGTCGCCTAGCCAAGTTAACGGCGTACTGGTGCGCAAAAGGACAGCGGCTGCCATCTGGGCGATAACCAAGCCCAGCGCTATCCGCGTCCAGATTGTGTCAATCGTTCGAATCAATTTCGCGTCACCAATAAATCCAAGAAGTTTAAGAAACTGCTTCTACCGTCACGGCTACAGTCGCTGGAAGCATCAGCCTGAACACGGCGCCGCCTTCTGGCCGATTTTGGCAGTCGATTTCTCCGCCATGCTGCAGGACGATCCCGTAGCAGGTGCTGAGTCCGAGCCCCACCCCTTTGCCGACGGGCTTGGTTGTGTAGAACGGCTCAAAAACGCGCCGCGGCTCTTTCAGGCCCGAACCTGAGTCTATAAATCCGATCTCGATATGCTCTTGTACCGCTTTGATAGCGATTGTGAGCTGCCCTGCTTTGTCTCCCTCCATCGCATCAATTGCATTCGCGATGAGATGCAGGAAAACTTGGAGCAACTGGTTGGTGTCTCCCTCGACCATCGGTACAGCGCCCTGCCCTTGAATCTCTACTCGCACGCTGTGCCGGCGCCCCGCGCGCGTCAAGTTAACGGCGTTTTCCAGGAGAGGCCGAACGTTCACGGAGGATCGATGCAAGGGCATCTCTTGCGCGAAGCTAAGCATGTTCTCAACCAGGCTGCCTGTGCGGCGAGCGGATTCACCGATCTTGGTCGTCATTCTTTGCCGGTTTCCATCGGCTTTGGGATGCGAGCTTAATATTTCGACATTCCTGCCCACCGCGGCCATGGCTTTATTGATCTCATGTGCCACTCGCGCCACCAGTTTACCGAGCGATGCAAGTTTTTCGCTCTGTACGAGTTGATTCTCGAATCGCTTGAGATTCGAATAGGCAAAGGATGCGTCTTGCAGGTAGCCGGCAAGCTTGGAATTGAGAAGATCTTGTTTAAGCAAAAGCAGAATGGTCAGAAACAACATCGTTGATAGGGTCAACAGAATACGAAAATGGCGCACCGGATCTTGCGTTTCTCCACTCGTCATCAACCACACTCCGATTACCGGGGTCGAAAGAGTTGCCAGCATGGAGAGTCGTGCGGACCAAACGAGAGTTCTTCGGTTTAGGGAGCCCGGGCTTTTAGACTCCGCCGAGTTTTGAAGGCGATCTGCTCGCGAATCTGCAGGGTAGATTATGGATATGACGCAAAACCACGCCAGTGCAGCGGAGAGAGGCACATCGTAAAAACTTCCTGTGTAATAGTGTCCGGAAGCGATGGCGTGGTTGATCAGAAAGGAAGCGAAGCCATACGTTGCCGTGGCACCGAGAAAATGCAGGTAGAAGCCACGCCAGCGGCCCCGGCTTCGATAGGCGACGACAGCAAGAATCAAGAGAAATACTTGATTTCCAACCACATCGATAATGTCGGAGTTGCTGTTGTAGCGATCTAAGTCGTTTCCCGCAAGCAAGTACGCCATGGCCCAGAAAAGATAAACGTACGTCCAGAAAACAAGCAGGGAAGTGAGGTCGAAAAGACCCAGCAGGCGAGGACGGTCCGGGCTGTCATTGTTTGGCTCCAGAGCGAGCGCGGCAAGCATCGGAACAAGTTTAACGAAAAGCAGGAATTCGCCGATTGGAACCGACGGAACTGGTGTGTTCAACCAGACTTCATAGTAAACCCACAAAAACATATTGACCGACCACATGCCAAACCCAAGAGCGATCAAGAGCCAGAACGCCCTCAGCGTGCTCCGAGTGGAGACACCTTTCCAGGCAAAGAAGAGAGTCGCTGTAAGCAGCAAGAGAAACTGGCTCAAATCCCCGAAGGCCGTAAGCGCATAGCTTGGACGGCCGCGAAGCGAGGCTCCAGCGAGCAAGACGGGTAGAAGGATCGCAAGAACGACAAGAACTCTTTTGCTGGAGGAATTCCAGCCACTTGAGGTGCTTTGAAGTTGTCCAGCCGCTTCCTGCACACGCTCACCTATCGAGGCAATTCCCACGTCCCGTGTCATGCGTCCCAGCAACAAACAACGTATTGATGTGCCTGTTCCTTGTTCCAAGGAGACTGGCGATAAGGATGCGAACGGATCGTTTAAGACTTGTCTCTATTTTGCTTGGTTTGGCCGCCACATCAGGAACAATTGTTTGGGTGAGTGGCACAATCAATACACGGAGAAGAGCTAAGAATGATTTCCCGCAGCCATGGGATGGCTCAGGAGTGAAGTTCAGTGAAAGCAAAATCGCCGGGATAGTGGGGACCAGGGACTGGATTCGCAGGACAACAGGAGCGTGCGCCCGATGCCATGCCAATCCGTGGAACTCTGTTAGCTTTATAAAGATTGGGGAGTTGCTACCCCCAGGTGCGCAAGCCGATGATTCCCCAATAGGCGAAATACGCAGCGGCGACCAGGAGTGCGAGGATAACTACCATCGAAAACCTACGAACACCCGTTCGCACGCCTTCTTTGGGAGCGCGCCACAAGGAAACGGCGCCTGCAAGAGTAGCCAGGGCATAAACCACTGTCGCCAGAAAGAAGCTGGCCGACCACACAGTCAGGTTTCCCATGCGCGGAATCAGATCGTCGCTCGCGAGGCTAAAGATGATCACAACTGCGATCAAGCTCAGAACCGCGATCAGCGGCCATAACCGCATGCCACGCTCCTCCGGGCGGCGACGCTCTTTTCTCAGCCCACCCAGGATCCAGAACGGTGCATACAGCAGTACCAGAATGATGGCTAGCAGGAACCAGCAGGTGAGAATAATTTCGGAGATCGCCCACACTGCAGGGATGCGCTTTATCGTCTCCTCACCGACGCCGAGCTGAATGAATTGGCCTTCCGCGTTTGGCGTGAGCAACTCAAGCGTGGCAATGGGAGATGGGGGGGCTTTTTTGCGGTTCGAACGGAATTGTGTGTCCGTCACAGGAACGAAGACTATATTTCTTTCTCCTATATTGCTAACGAGGAGTTGGCCGTCCTCAAAACGGACCCGGACTATTCCCAGCAGGCGTTCGAGAAAATGAGTCAACTCTGAGCGTGTCGAGTCAGGCTGATACCAACCGGCATAGGCGGCGGCGTTGGTAGCTAAGGGTGCCACTGGTGGAGGAACTGGTTTTGGCAGATTGCGCGTCATGTATGCGCGAATGGCTTCGCCGATCTTTCCAAAAGAACCGCCATTTGCCGCGTTGATGCTATAGAAATAGCCCAAGTCGTTATCGGATATATAAGCCATTTCCGTGAGGCCGCCTGCCACGCCTCCGTCATGCCCGTGGTACACGAAGCCTTCGTTGATGCTCCAATAGTTGCTCAAGCCATATCCAGCTTTCAATCCTTGTTGGGCCGCCCACGTGCGCGTAGGCATTTCCATGCGATCGATGGAAGTGGACGGAATCACTTGCACGCCGTTCACGGTTCCACGATTGAGATAAAACTGAACGTAAGCCGCCATGTCCTTTGCCGACGCGTTTATCGAGCCGGCCGGACGATACTCCACGTTCCAGTAGGGATAGGTGGTCTTTCCGTCCGCGTGATAGAGATTCGTCAGCATTCCAGTAGTGGGATGAAAATAAGTTGCCGTCTTCATGCCAATCGGTTCAAAGAAATTCTTGCCGACGTAATCTTCGAATTTTTCACCGGTAATTTTCTCGACGATGTAGGCGGCAACCGCAGGCCCGGAGTTGCAGTAAGCCATGCGAGTGCCTGGCCGCCAGCGTGAAATGCGCGAATGGTGGTCATAATCAAGCGCGTCGCGAAGGGGCAGGGCAGGGTCGTCCTTGGCGTACTCGCGCAAGTGCATGTCGTCCCATCCGGTGGTGTGTTCCAGAAGATCAACGACACGCACTGGATCTGTTGCTTCCCAGGGGTTCTCAAACCACACTTCGGGCACCAATTTGTGTACCGAGTCGTCCAGCGAAAGCTTGCCCTCATTCGAGAGTTTCAGAATAGAGAGCGACGCGAAGGCCTTGGACGTGGAGCCAATGCGGAACTGCGTGTCCGAGGTTGTGTCACGATTTGCTGCCACATCCGATTTTCCCAACCCTGCCATCCACTCGGGACCGTCGCGGTGTACGATCGCGATGGACATGCCCGGTGTGTGCGTATCGACGAGGATTTTCTCCAATTGTTGTTGGAGTTCTGCAATGGACTGCGCTGGCTTCGGCGCATTCTCTTTTTTGTCTTGGGCAAAGCAAGCCGTTGCGAGCAGGCAGAAAAGCACGAGCCGGGTTATGGTTTTCACGCTGCGCATTCTCCTCTTGAACGACCCAAATCCGCAAGTAGATAAACTTTTTTGACGCTCCTGCTCGACCAGACGCCCGAAAGACACATTTGCCACCCTCTTCTTGGCAATCGTTCGGTTCGTATGGAACCTTTTAGGGTGCTCAGTCGTTTCTCCTAGTGACATCCGCGAGGGGACAACTATGGAAACTTTCTGGAAAGACCTGCGCTACGCGTTTCGCATGCTCTGGAAAAGTCCTGGCTTCACGCTCATCGCTATGCTCGCCCTCGGTCTCGGCATTGGCGCAAACACCGCTATCTTCAGCGTTTTCAATGGCGTCCTCTGGCGGCCGCTCCCCGTCAAAGACCCGCAGCAGCTCGTCGTCCTCGCTTCCAAGACGCCTAGTTTCGACTTTCCTCTGAACCTTTCTTATCCGGACTTCCAGGACTATAGAAACCTTAAGACGGTCTTTTCCGACCTTATTGCTTACAACTCCAACGCCGTGAACTTCGGCACCGAGGGACGTCACGAGCGCGCTTGGTGCGAAACGGTCAGCGGCAATTACTTCTCCATGCTCGGTCTTGAGGCGATCCGAGGCCGCACGTTTGCGGCGGACGAAGGATGGGTTCCCGGTAAGGACCCACTCATGGTTCTGAGCTATAAATTTTGGCAAAAGCGTTTTGGCGGTAATCCTGCCATCGTTGGCCAGTCCGTGCTGGTCAACAACCATGCGTTTACCGTCATTGGAGTCGCTCCCGAAAGTTTTCGTGGAGCGTACTACTTCCTTGAGCCGGACTTCTATATTCCCCTGACGACCATGGGCCTTCTTGACCCGACCCAGGCTGACGCCCTCAACAATCGTGGCGCTTCCTTCCTTCGCGTTCTTGGCCGGCTCCAGCCTGGCGTGACTGTTGCACAGGCGATGGCCGCCGCCGAGCCGCTTGATCATCGTTTGGCTCAGGAATTTCCGGATTCGCACAAAGGCATGTCGTTGCTTGTTATACCGGAACTCAAGGCCCGCCCAGAGCCCGGCTTGGTGGCGGGCTTCATGTCGACAGCCGCCCTCGTTTTTATGCTGCTTGTTGGACTCGTCCTGCTGATCGCTTGCGCCAACGTCGCCAATCTCATTCTCGCTCGCGCCAACGGCCGTAGAAAAGAATTTGCCACTCGCACGGCTCTCGGCGCTACACGCGGGCGAATGGTCCGCCAAATGTTGACGGAGACTGTCATGCTCTCCGTCTTCGGAGGCCTTCTCGGTCTTGTCTTCGCACGTTGGGCCGCCTTGGCGCTGATGTCCGTGCGCCTCCCTACCGACATACCACTGAAACTATTTGACCTTCGCATGGACTGGCGAATCTTTATGTTCACTTTTCTGGCTGCGCTCATAACCGGAATGGTCGCCGGTTTGGTTCCTTCGCTGCAGGCCTCGCGCACGGATTTGGCTGATACGCTAAAGGCTGGTGGGCGTTCAGGGGGAGCGTCTGCAGGCCATCATCGCTTTCGCAATGCGCTGGTCGTTGCGCAAGTAGCGGTTTGTATGCTTCTTCTTGCTTGCGCCGGCTTTTTCATTCGCAGCCTCCGGAACTCGGCCAATGTCGACATGGGCTTTCGCGTCGACCACACGATTCTGATGTCCATGGACGTTGGCCTGCAAGGCTATAGCGAAGAGCGTGGGCAGCAATTTTTCAAGCAACTTACCGAGCGCGTGCGCTCGCTTTCGGGGGTTCGCGACGCTGCCGTTGCTTCCTCCATCCCCATGGGCAATGACGCCTCGCTCGACAATATTTTCCCTGAAGGCCAGCCCAATGACGACAATTCAAAAACGGAGTCTGCTTTCGACGACAGCGTCCAGCCTGGCTACTTCCGCACCGCTGGTACTCCGGTTATTCAGGGCCGCGAATTTACCGAAGCCGACAACGCCACAGCTCCCCATGTGGCCATCATCAACGAGACTTTTGCCAAGGAAATCTGGCCCGGCCAGGATCCTATCGGCAAAGTGTTTCGCACTAAAAAAGACCGCCCGCCCATTCAGGTCGTCGGACTGACGCACACCGGCAAATATCTTTTTCTCTATGAAAAACCGCAGCTTTACGCTTATTTCCCCTTGGCGCAGAGCTACAACTCCGGAGCCAACTTGTTCGTCCATACGGAGGACAATCCGCAGCGGCTTATCTCTGTTGTACGCGATCAAGTTCGCCAGATGGATGCCGGTCTGCCGGTGTTCAACGTCACTACCATGGACGAGCAGGTGCAATACGGTAAGGCTCTCTTTCCCGCACGACTCGGTGTGATGTTTGTCGGCACCTTCGGTGTCCTCGGATTGATTCTCGCGTCGGTGGGAGTCTACGGCGTCGTGTCGTATTCCGTCAGCCAGCGCACGCAGGAGATTGGCATTCGCACTGCGCTCGGAGCCCAGCGCTCGCACGTGCTCGGCATGATCCTGAAGCAGGGAATGAACATGGCGCTGATCGGAACTGCCGTGGGAATCATCCTGTCGTTCTTACTTTTCCGTGGTTTGGGCTCTATGCTTTATGGAGTCAAGTCGACCGACTTCGTCACACTCTCGGCCGTCTCCGCCTTGCTTCTTTTCGTGGCGTTTGTGGCTAGCTACGTTCCCGCTTTTCGCGCCACTCGCGTCGACCCTGTCGTTGCTTTGCGCGAACAATAAACCCTTGTCAACTTACATTAGCTTCTGTAGGTGAGTACTTGAGGGCCAGGCCACGCTGTTTCCTAACGTGAGGTCACGCCGCTATTTCACGTCTACATCATCCTTTAATCTGTCGTATGTCGACGCGCTCATGATCTTCTTGCTGACCAGTTCGTGCTTGTCCTTGTACGGTCTCCCGGCCATGATTCGCCGCGCTTCATGCTGTCCGATGCCCGGCAATCCCGTCAGCTCATCCTCGCTCGCAGTATTCAAATCCAGTGTTTTCTGTTTCCCGTTTTCCCAGCCTTCTTTTGCTCCGTCGACCGCCGCTTTCACCGCCCGGCCTGCCTCTTCCACCGCGGGCTTGGCCTGCGCCGCGGCTTTCGACGCTTCCTCTCGAATCGTCTTCTCGCGCTGCGCCGAATCGCCCTGGCAACCCACCGTTAGCGTTGCCGCTGCTAATGCCAGCCCTGCCATCCCAATCCATAGACGCATGTTCCATACCTCTCTCTTCTTCAACACTATCCTGAACGTCTCCGGAGCTTCCTGTCTATCCTCAATTTCCCCTATATCTTTTATTTCGGCCCCTTCAAGAACGTCCCTTTCTCCAGATCCTTAAACGCTTGCTGTAACTGTTCCTGCGTGTTCATCACGATTGGTCCGTACCAGGCCACCGGCTCTTCGAGGGGTTTGCCCGACACGAGCAAGAAGCGAATCCCTTCGTCGCCCGCTTGAACGACAACCTCATCCCCGCGGTCAAACAGAACCAGCGAACGATTGTCCGCCGCAACAGGAGGAGCAGTGTCCAGCCATCCAACGGCTTCCGTCGGAACCGCCAAAGGTTCGGATGCATTGCAGAACTTTCCAGAGCCAGCAAACACGTATGCAAACGCATGGCGCGTAGTCCCCACAGGCAGAGTCTTCCTTCGCCCTGGCGGCACGGACACGTCCAGATAAATCGGATCGGCGGCAATTCCATCCACTGGCCCGGTTTTGCCCCAAAAATTGCCGCACACTACGCGCACGTGTGTCCCGTCATCGTCCTTGATTTCTGGTATTTCAGGGGCTTTCACTTCTTGATAGCGCGGAGTCGTCATCTTTAGCGAGGCCGGCAAGTTTGCCCACAACTGAAAACCGTGCATTCGGCCCGCGTGATCTCCCTTGGGCATCTCCTGGTGAATGATCCCGCTCCCGGCCGTCATCCACTGCACCTCGCCCGGTGCAATCTCTCCGTGGTTGCCCATGCTGTCGCCGTGTTCGACAGTCCCTGCCAACACATAGGTAATGGTTTCTATCCCGCGGTGCGGATGCCACGGAAATCCCGCCAGATAATCTTCGGGAACGTCGTTGCGAAAATCGTCTAGAAGCAGGAATGGGTCGAAGTCCGTCGTGTTGCCGAATCCAAAGGCGCGCCGCAGATGTACTCCTGCGCCCTCCACGGTCGGTTTAGCTGCTACGAGTCTTTTGACTGGTCGAATCGACATTTTTCCTCCTCATCTACTACATCGCCCGCGATAGGATTGCGTCTACGCACAAGACGGGCACGGCGTGCCCTTACGGCATTGGGATCAAAGGGTACTGCCTTGCCGCCTTCTCAGCTATCTCCGTAAACGGGCACGCTCACGCCCTGGATTAGTTTGGCTTGGTCGCTGCACAAAAACAAAATTACTCTCGCAATTTCCTCTGGCTTTGGCCATTTTGTATAGTCAGCCTTCGGCATCGCTTTTCGATTCGCTGCCGTATCAATAATGCTAGGCATAATCGAGTTCGCCCGAACTCCCGTGCCTTTCAAATCCTCGGCTAAACAATCGATCATCGCCACTGCGGCCGATTTCGAGGCGGCGTAGGCCGACGCTCCCGCAGCGTGGTCTACCGCCGCTTTTGAAGCGACGTTTACAATCGCGCCGTTCCCTTGCTTCACCATTGTCCGAGCCGCAACTTTCGCCAGTACAAATCCTACGCGTAAATTCAGCGTCAGCTGCTGCTCAAAAACTTTTGCCTCCATCTCCCACAATTTCACTCCGCCCGCATATCCTCCGACGGCGTTCACCAGGCAATCGAGCCGTCCGTGCCGTTCCACAATTCCGTCAATCAGTTTTGCAACGGCCGCTTCATCGGCAACGTCCACCGCATAGCCTTCCAGAGAAGACCCTGCAGTCGCCACCAACTTCGTGCTAGCCGCCTTCTTTAACTCGTCCAAATCCCCCGGCCTCTGAAACGTAACAATCACGCGAGCGCCCGCCTCGACGAACGCCAAACTAACTGCGTGTCCCAATCCACCGGTCCCGCCAGCAATTAACACTACTTTCTTCGTCGTAATTCCATCTCCCACCGTGCTCTCCAATCCGACGCCGCAGGTCGCGTTTTCACTGATTGATTAGGCCATTATCACACCACCTGCGAAAACTAGAAACTTCGGGGGGGCGCGAGAGGGTTTTTTCGAAGCTTCGAATTTCTGACCGGCCGGTATTGAATTGACAAGTACGCTAATCGTCAACAATGAACAGCGAATCTCCAAACGATTCCCACTTCCTCAAATGAAACGGATTCCGTTTCAATCTGGTATGGATAGGTTTTCACAAACGGGACTACTGCTCGCAGCCTGAATATTCTTCCTCGGCGGCCATGCCGACCCACGCGGCACAGCGGAGTACAACAAGGGCCTCACGGAGCGCTAATGGTAAACATACTACCTCTCCTGGTCCTGGCAAACAACCGCCGCGTGGACGTCACCTTGAGCACCACCGGACAACAGTCCGTGCGGCGCTATCCGTTTAACGCGCGGGATTTCCTGGCTCTCATAAGCGCTAAGGGCGGGGACTCCGACCACGCGGGGGAGCCTGCGCCGAAGAAGAAGCCCAATTAGGAGAGGGTTCACAGCGGCGGCCGCTTCACAAGGTCGAAATAGATATTCGAGTGAGGTCTATTGGCGGCTTTCTTTCTGCGCTACACACTCTCCATGCGCCTAGACTTGAAGGCATTTCACTCTTTCGCGCGTAGGAACTATGTCGATCGCCAAGCCAATGGCTTTGCCCGCCGCTCTCGCGTCAACTGGATCAGGATAAGCGCCTCGACCAGGGATGGACCGCGCGAACGCTACATGCGGATCTAAGGAACGGCCACCTGCAAAACATAAGCACTAAAGAAACCTTGGCCGGTTTTTCACCGGCCCGATTTCGCAAATAGGTTGTGCGATCCTAATGCTTGTTGACGGTTAATTTCACTTGCGTGGTGTGTGTTAACACGCCCGAGTCTCCAGTGATACACACTTCGAAGGTTCCAACGGGCGTGGAGTTCTGGGTGTACAGAGTCATGATCGAAGCCGCGCCACCCGCACCGGGTGTCACCTTCGTGGGAGAGAGCGTGCAAGTCGAATGACTCGGCAGCCCGGAACAAGACAGAGTCACCGAGGCGCCAAATGCGGCGCCGAGAGAAGTGACGTCAATCGTGAACTCGAATGATTGGCCGCGGAGGATAGTTGCTGATGCTGGCGCGGCGGCGACGGCAAAGTCCACTCCAGTACCGCTCAAGCCGATGCTTTGCGGGCTCCCGCCAGCGTTGTCCGAAAGGGAAACGGTACCTGTCCGGCTTCCGTATGAGGATGGAACAAAAATGATGCTGATGGCGCAGCTTGTTCCCGGATTCAGAAGGGCAGGGCAGTTGTTGTGTTGCACAAAGTCCCCGGTGGCGGTGAAACCTGCCAATGTCAGAACAGCGTTGCCCACATTGGTCAGAGTGACAATTTGAGGGGCACTCGGTTTGCGGACGATCTGGGGAGAGAAGACCAGACTCGGAGGGGACAGCGAAACGATGGGGGCAGGTGCAACTCCAGTACCGTACAAATCAACATAAAGACTTGTGCCAACGATACTGTTGGCCACAAAGATTCCATGGGACGTCCCAATATCTGCAGTAGAAGGCGCAAAGGCAAAATTGAATGTGCACGAAGTGCCCGCCGGGATACCGAGGGCGGGGCAATTGTTCGTCTGGATGGAATGGTCCGGCTACCAGAGTGCTCGCGAACTGCCAGCAAGTAGCAAGGAAGCTCGCGGCAATGGCCGATTGCGGAGCGCTGGTCGTGCCCACCAACTGAGGCGGGAAGGTAAAACTAATGGGAGATATGTTCGCCGCCATGGAATTAATAAGTTCGTATGCTCCCAGGTCGACGGTACTCACACAATCATTGTTGCCATCCCAGATCCTGGTATTGCTGTCGAAATCTGTTGTTGGCAGATTTGGCGCGGAGTTGCTGCCTGCATCAATGACAGGGGATCCAGTTTGAAGATGGAAGTCAGAAGTTGCGTTAACGAAAAGGGGATCCAAAGAGACGTTTCCCGGATTGCTCGTTGAATCACAAATGCCCGACCACGCTTGGCCCGAAGCGCTGTAGGAGTCGTTGTAAGAGAAAAGAGGTGAGAGACTACTATAGGTTGAATTACAGGTCACTGCGGTCTGATCACTTGCCCCCACGACGATGTTGTTTGTGAAAGTCGCATTCTGTCCGAACCCAGTGGTATAGATTCCGGAAGTGTTGTCTAGAGCGGTGTTGCTGACAATCGTATTGTTGATGAAAGTTTGAGGCAGACTTCCGGACGAAACCCAAAGACCTCCTTCGCTGCCTCCGGCGAGAGACGAATTACTGGCGATGACGTTCTCCACGACAACTGGGGAGCTATATGACTGCGAACTAATGCCGCCACCTCCGTTGTATGCGGTGTTGCCTTGAATCAAGTTGCCTTGAATGAGCGGGCTGCTGAGATAGGTGATCGAAATTCCTCCGCCGTTGCCGCCAGCAGCGACGCTGTTGTTGGTGATAGTGTTCCCGATGATCTGCGGATTTCCCGGTGTGGAATTGTTTCCGGAAACAAGGATACCGCCGCCGCCTTGGCCGCCGTCCCCGGCGCCCGTTTGATTATTTCCTCGAATGGTGTTGGTCGTGATTACCGGCGATCCGCCATTGACGTAGATCCCGATTCCTACCGCTGCGTGATTCCCGGTTATCACATTTCCTGTGATCGTCGGTGAGGCCGCAGTTATGGAGATGCCGCCACCGGAAAGTCCATTCTGGAGACCATTGTGTATTGTGAAACCGCTCAACTGTGACTTTATTGTTTCGCCCGTATTGAAGGTAACGACAGAACCGTTGGCACCGCCATCAATAAATGTTACAGAGGGCCCGCCGGAACTGGTGACAATGATCGCTCTTCCGCCGAAATTAATATTCTCCGTATAAGTGCCAGGCGCCACGAGCACCGTATCGCCGCTGTTGGCAGCGTTGATGGCCGCCTGGATGGTAGCCTGACCGCAGGGACGTTGATCGTAACCTGGGCATAGGACCTGGGTGTCGCGAGCAACGGCAGAAGTAGACTAAGAAGGGCGAAGATTATTCGCTGTGTAAGTCTCAGAAAGTTGGACATTGAAATCTCCCTTGGCTCAGATAAAGGCGGGCTGGTCTCTACTGCAACTACTGCGGACAATGCTAATGTTTTTTGGAGAGATTACTTCAGCCAAGCGTGTTAGCTGTATCGTTAAGGTAAAGTAAAGGAAGTAACTACTAGTTATCTAATCAACTGTTGTAGGATTGGGGGAGGCGCTTTATGGCCACTGCGCAATTCGAGAGCACTCATCTCACGACGGCCAGTCTGTCGTTCTCGATCAGTCTTTCCTTCTGAAACTGTCGGAGCATGGCAGCAAGCTCCATCCTTAGGAGCAGTATAATGCAACGGCCCGTGAAAGCTTTGCCCGTATCCTGAAGCTGTTTTTGAGGTCAAGAGAGGGAAATACCTCTTTAGTTTGTTACCTGCCCGGCTGCTGCAATCTAGACTCTCTGGAGAAGCGACATGACGAAATATCAGATTGCGCAAGTCAATATTGGACGGATCAGAGCTCAACTCGATGATCCGGTTATGGCGGGATTTGTGGCGCGTTTAGACGAGATCAACGCGCTTGCCGATAAGTCGGCCGGGTTCGTATGGAGACTACAGACGCCGGAAGGGAACAACACGTATCTTCGGCCATATGGAGATGACCGGATGTTGCTGAACATGTCGGTGTGGGAGTCCGTCGAAGCGCTCAAGCACTACGTATACAAGACGGCACACGCGGAATTGCTTCGGCAGCGGCACGAATGGTTCGAGAAGATCGCTGTGTATGCGGCTTTGTGGTGGGTTCCGGCGGGACACCTCCCGGGAGTCGACGAAGCTAAGAAACGGATTGCGTATCTCGATGCGCGTGGGGCAACACAGTTCGCATTTACGTTCAAAACAGTGTTTCCCGCTGACGAGAAATTCCAGCAAAGCATTGACTGGTCGTCGTTTCAACCTTGCCCTGCAACCTAGCTGGGCGAATCCACTCCTTAATATTTAGCTTCCCTGGGCCGAACGGACAGTACCGTTTTGGAATCTACTGGCCTTTGGTCCATCTGATGGGGCGGCGCGTCGCTCGGTAAGCTTCTTGAGGGCTCGGTGTGTGGCCGAGCGGAGGAGGGGCGATGTTGCGGAATCGATTGCTTATTGCGTTGGGGGTATGTTTTCTGGCGGCTTCTGGAGCTTGGGCGGACGAAGTGGGATTCGTCGACTGCTCGAAGAGTGCGGAAGCGACGCAGGTCTTTGGGAAGCCCAGGAGGTCGCAGGACGTCGTCGCCTCATTGCCTTGCGGGGAACGATTTACGATTTTGGTGTATGGGTTTTACTTCTCGCGGATTCAGACGAAAGATGGGCAGGTAGGGTACATCTATTCGAGCTTGATCTCGCAGGATCGCGGGGCCACGTCGTTGCAGCCAGCGGCCACGACGCCGCAGGCGGGCCAACAGGCGCCGGTCTTGCAAGCCGCCGCAGAGAAGACAAAGATTCCGCGCTCGACTCCGTTCGATGCGCAGCCTAATGCGGCTGCTCCCCAACCACAGCCGGCGACGCCTCAGGTGGCGACGCAGCAAACAGCAGCGGCGGCGGTCTCAGTGCAAGCGGCCACAACGCAGGCCTCCGCAGTCGAGGTAGCGTCCGCAGCCCCGACATCGGCTTCAAGCAACATTGCCTCAAATGGGACGGCAACGTCTGCTACGACCGCACAGGTGAGTTCTAGTGCTGTAGTGGAGACTCAGCCCCTTCGGCCAACGAGCGGCTACCTGCAGCGACGTCAGCTCCCGTATTCACGACACCACCGGCGGCACCGCCAACGCCGAATGTGGATGCGCCGGAGGCGACTGCTTCTGTCGAGCAGCCGGGTTCGGATGCGGCGGCGGCACAGCCTGCCGCTGACCAGCCGCCAACGCAGCCTGAACCAGCGGCCGCAGCGCCAGCCCAACCGGCACCAGCTCAGCCTGCCCCGGCTAAACCGGCAGCGCCTGCGATTCGCCCTGCGGATTTGAAGGAAAGCTGGGAGAAACCGCGCCCGAGCGTTCGTGCGGCTCCTTTGCTAGAACTGTACGGCGGGTTCGCTTTTGCGCGCATGGGTGGCACAGGATTCGGAAGCAATTCGATCGGAGGGCTAGGGTCGGTTGGCTGGAACGCAAGATCGTGGTTGCAGATTATGGCGGACACTAGCTACAACTTAGAAACAGTTAGCGGCGCCAAGAATGTGCTCTATGGAAATCATTACGGGCCACGTTTCTTCTACCGCATGAGAAATCGATGGGGCATTACCCCTTTTGCTGAGGCCCTGGTCGGCGGCTCGAACTTTAAGACCACCGTCAGCGGTAGCGGGGGTTACACCGCGTCCACCGGCGCCACACTTTCGTACAAGGTCGGAGGCGGAGTCGATATCCACCCATCCCATCGGTGGGAAATCCGTTTGATCGACGTGGACTACTACAAGACCGCGTTCGGGACGGATACTCACCAGACCAACTATTGGATTTCCACTGGTGTGGTGTTGCGGCTGTTTGGCGGGGGATCCGAGTAAAGGCGTAAAGAGATTCCTGGTCACGCCGAAGTACCGGCAGCCTAATATTGTGTGTGCAGGTCGCAGGCACGGCGCTCTCGCTACTCTTGCGAAACAGGAATTGACAAGGGACTGGAAGCGAACGTTTGAATTGGCTAAATGATAGTCCAGTATTGGATGGGCCGATTCATTGTTTGCGTGCCGGGAAAGCTCGTGAGGTCCCTTGGAGGCGACGTGAGAAAGACATTTGTGCTGGTGGCAGTTGCAGTCTTGGCGGGAATTCCAGCTGCGGCCAAGGAGCCTCAGGCAGGAATGATTGTTTCGGAGAGTTCGGTGGCCTGCGGGTCGCAGGTGAAGAACAAGAAGCAAACGGCGGAACTGCTCTGCCAGGAATATGTTGTCGGACTGAAGGTACGGAGTATCACGTCCGCCAGGAGAAGCCTGCGGATAAGGCTTTGATTCCGGTGAATACGAGTGTCGAGTTCACGCTGGAAAAAGATAAGATGAAATTTAAAGCAAACGGAAAGAAATACGAATACCTGGTGGTCTCTGAAACAGCTGCGCCTGCAACCGCGGCTGCCGCGATCCCTAAACTCTAGCTGCAGTCACTCACCTACATAAAACGAAGTTCAAATCTCCAGGATGACCGGCAGGATTAACGGGCGCTTGGACGTTTGTTTATTGATGTAGCGCTTGAGGTCCACGCGAATTTTTTCTTTGATGACGCCCCAGTCGGATTTTTCCTCGGCGTTGGATTGCTCGACCGTTTTCATAATCACTTCGCGGGCGCCGGCGATTAATTCCTGGCCGTTGTCGCTGAAGAGGCCGCGAGTGACGATCTCCGGCTGCGATTCCATTTTGCCGGTGTGTTTGTCGATCGCAATGATCGGGACGACAACGCCGTCTTCGGAAAGATGCTTGCGGTCGCGGATCACCACGTCTTCGATTTCTTCCAGTGAACCGGAATCGACACAGACGCGGCCGGCCGTTACTGGATCGCGGCGGCGAACTCCATCCGCGGTAAATTCGATACACTTGCCATTTTCCAGGAGGAGGATTTCTCCAGAAACGCAGCCGAGTTGATGCGCAAGCGCGGCGTGGCGGAATAGATGGCGATATTCGCCGTGAACGGGAATGAAGTATTTCGGCTTAACGAGCTGCAAGAACCAGTTTTTGCTCTTCCTGGCTGGCGTGGCCGGAAACGTGAATCGTGCCGGCGGAATTGTCGTAGTAGACAAGCGCGCGGCGGCGGAACATGTGGTCCAGCATGCGGAAGATGGCTTTTTCGTTGCCGGGAATGATGCGCGCGGAAAGAATGACGCTGTCGTTTTCGTCGACGGTGACGAAGCGGTGATTGTCGACCGCGATGCGCGAAAGGGAAGACATCGGTTCGGCTTGGCTGCCGCTGGCAAGAATGACGATGCGCTTGGGATCGAAATTGCGAATGTCCTGCGGGCGGACGACCATGCCGTCCGGAATGCGCAAGTAATTCATGGAGTGCGCGATTTCGACGTTGTCGACCATGCTGCGGCCGACGAAGGCGACTTTGCGCCCGACGCGCCCGGCGACATCGATCACTTGCTGAATGCGGTGAATCGATGACGCGAAACACGAAAGGATGACGCGGCGCGGCGCGGATCGGCATAGCTCTTCGATGCGCGGAACGATGGCGCGCTCGGAAGGAGTGAAGCCGGGGCGCTCGACGTTGGTGGAGTCGCTGAAAAGCGCGAGGACGCCTTCGGCGCCATAACGCGCGAAGGTGTGAAGATCGAAAGGAGCGCCGTCGACTGGAGTTTGGTCGATCTTGAAATCGCCGGTGTGAATGATCACGCCGAGCGGCGTGCGAACGGCAAGCGCGACGCAGTCGATAGTGCTGTGCGTGACGTTGATAAACTCGATTTCGTAGGGGCCGATTTCGACAAGGCGGCCGGGAATGACTTCGCGAAGCGTGGTGGAGGCGAGGAGGCCGGCTTCTTCGAGGCGTTTTTTTACGAGCGCCAGAGTGAAGCGCGTGCCGTAAACAGGGACGTTCAAGTCGCGCAAAATATAAGGAAGTGCGCCGATGTGATCTTCGTGGCCGTGGGTGAGGACAATGGCGCGAATGTGTTGGCGATTCTGCTTCAGATACGTGATGTCGGGGATGACGAGGTCGACGCCGAGGAGTTCGGATTCCGGGAACATCATGCCCGCGTCGATGACGAGAATGTCGTCACCCAGACGAAGGACCATCATGTTCATCCCAAATTCGCCGAGACCGCCGAGAGGGATTGCTAGTAGGGACTGCGTAGACTTACTCAAAGAAAGGTTATCTCCGTATGATGTGCATAGGAATCGTATCACAGTGGGATGATGGGCGCGCGCTGCGGACCCTATCCGCGCCAGCTGTCTTGTATTGCACAGTTTGTCCAAACGGCAGCCGGCTTGGTCCAGGGAGAGAGATACGGCTCGGCGGAGTGACTAGCGATCGCCGCCGCTGAAGAGATGTGCGATAAAGACAAGCAGGACGGCGCCCGACGGTAGCCGCGGCGAGAGAATAGAGGAAGCCGCCTCCCCAAATGCCGAGGCGCATGAAAATCCAGCCGCCGATGAACGAGCCGACAATGCCAAGAATAATGTCGGTGATGCAGCCGAAGCCGCGGCCGCGCGAGATTTTTCCGGCTAGCCATCCGGCGATCAGGCCGATGATGATCCAGCCCCAGAATCCGGTTGGCAGGTAAACCAAAATACCCTTTGTCTCAAACAACGGCACTAAAAAGCGTGGCGGACATTCAGCCTCCAAGAAATTCGATGCGTTTGGCGTAAGAAATGGTGTGCAGCAGTCTAGCAAATTTGGGCGGGCGATTCTGCGAATATCGAATCCGGTCAGAAAAATCGGGCAAGGACGAAAAGCGTGCCCTCGCTAACCCTCGCAAAGAGGTCCTTCGTCGCGATGCTCCTCAGGACTCGCACCTTATCGGATGCTCGGTTGCTGTTGCGTCATGCAGTGGAGCGTGCCGAGGCCAAGGACGAGGTCGCGGCAGGCGATGCCTACGATTTCGCGGTCAGGGAAAAGTTTGGCCAGAGTGTTGAGAGCGATGCGGTCGTTCGCATCGTTGAACGTAGGGACGATGACGATTTTGTTGGCGATGTAAAAATTAGCGTAGCTGGCGGGAAGGCGCTGGCCATCGAAATAAATTGGTGCAGGCATCGGAAGCGTTTCGACGCGTAACGCGCGGCCGTCTTGGTCTTTCATGTTTTTTAGCAGGGCTAGATTTTCTTGGAGCGGAGCGTAGTTGGCGTCGTTCGAATCGTCTTCGACGACAGTGACCACAGTCGTGGGATCGACAAATCTGGCAAGGTCGTCGACGTGGCCGTGAGTGTCGTCGCCGGCGATGCCGTTTTTCAGCCAGAGAACATTTGTGACGCCGAAATAGTTCTTGAAAACTTCGGCGTAGTCTTCGCGGGTGAAGCCGGGATTGCGTTCTTGCGTTTTGCTGAGAAGGCATTCTTCCGTGGTGAGCAGCGTGCCGCGGCCGTTCACATCGATGCTGCCGCCTTCCAGAACGACGCGCCGCCCTTTGTGCATCAGGTTGCCAGACGCGGCGCTTGAGTTTCTTGTTTGCAGCCGGGACGACGGCAGCATCTTTTTTGTGATTGTCGTACTTGGCCCAACCGTTGAAACGCCAATGGGTGTAGGCGACTTCGCCGGAGGAATTCTTTACGCAGATGGGTCCGGAGTCGCGCATCCAACCGCGATCGGTGGGAATGCGGAAAAAATCTACTGCGGCGAGATTGGCGCCGGATTTTTTAAGGATGGTTCGAACGCGCGATTCGGCTTCTTTATTTTCAACCAGCAGGTAGACCCGCTCAACCTGCGAAAGATGGCGGACGATTTCCGCGAAGGCCCACGGAATGGGCGCGAATTTTCCGGGCCAGTCGGTGAGTTCATGGGGCCAGCCTAGCCAGGTGGCTTCGTGTTGATCCCATTCGGCGGGCATTCTGAAACCTTGAGAGTTCAGTGCGGAGTTGATTTTGTCATCGAGGAAGAGAATCGGCGTGAACACAGATTGTTTAACACAGAGGTCGCAGAGAGCACAGAGAAGAAAAATCATTCGCCGAGCCAGCGGTTAAGGATGGGTTGATAGGCGTCGATGCGGCGGTCGCGCAGGAAGGGCCAGTTGCGGCGGGTTTCTTCGCTTTCGGCGGGGTCGCATTCGACTACCAGAATTTCTTCTTTGTCGTTGGAGGCTTCGGAGAGAATGCGGCCGAAGGGATCGGCAACGAAAGAATTTCCCCAGAATTCGAGGCCGGCGTCGCCTTTTTCCGGTTTGCCTTCGTAGCCGACGCGATTGACCACCGCGACGTAAACGCCATTGGCGATAGCGTGTGCGCGCTGGATGGTGCGCCAGGCGTCTAGCTGGGCTGCGCCGAATTGGGCTTTCTCGTGCGGATGCCAGCCAATGCTTGTGGGATAGAAAATTACCTGCGCGCCCTGCAGCGCGGTGAGGCGCGAACCTTCCGGATACCACTGATCCCAGCAGATCTGGACGCCGATGCGTCCGTAAGCGGTATCGAAATTCGGGAAACCGAGATCGCCGGGCGTGAAATAAAATTTTTCGTAGTAGAGAGGATCGTCGGGGATGTGCATCTTGCGGTATTTGCCGAGGAGAGAGCCGTCGGCGTCAAGGACGGCGCAGGTGTTGTGATAAATGCCGGCGGCGCGGCGTTCGAAGAGGGAAGCGACGATGACGACTTTTAGTTCTCTTTGCAATCTTCGCGAGCGCTTCGGTGGAGGGGCCGGGAATGGCTTCGGCTAGATTGAAGAGGTCGGCGTCTTCGGTGCGGCAGAAATATTCGCCGCGAAAAAGTTCATCCATGCAGATGATTTGCGCGCCGCGCGCGGAGGCTTCGCGGATTTTCTCGATGGCGCGCGAAAGATTTTCCTCCGGGTTCGCAGTGCTGCGCATCTGCAAAAGGCCGATTGTGAATTTCTTTGTCATAAAAATTAGTTTATCATGCTCATAGAAACATTTTCTGTTGCGTTTTGTTCTTTCCATCGGGTCGCATTTGTAATATCAATCGTTGCGAAATGTGCACAGTGGGACTTGGTGTGAAGTTCTGAAACGAAAGCGTAAGTGAGTTCGAGGAGAGCAGATGGCAAATCGGCACGAAAAGACGGTCACGGGGCGCGTACTGCACGATCCGGTGAAGGATAAGTTGCGGCCGATGTTTCCGATTGATTTGTCGAAGTGTCGCACCATCGACGATTTGGTTCGCGCGATGGGAAATACGGCGTTCACAGGGCGGCAAATCGGCGATGCCGCCGACGTTTTGGAAACCATGGCGCGCGACAAAGATTGTTTCGTGGTGATGACGCTCTCCGGAGCGCTGACCGTCGCGAAGATGGGGTTTATTTTTTGCGATTTGATTGAGAGTGGTTTGGTCAAAGCCGTCGTCTCCACCGGGGCACTGATGGCGCATGGGCTTGTCGAGGCGACTGGGCACTCGCATTTCCGCTACGACCCGAAGATGGACGACAAGGAGCTTTTTCACGCAGGCTACAACCGCGTTTACGATTCGCTCGAGCCGGAAGTGAATCTAGACCACGTTGAAGAAGTGATGGATGACATTCTTTCCCACTGGGACGCCGATGAAGTTGCTTGCAGTTGGAAGATTCATCGAAAGATCGGCGAAACGCTGCACAAGCAAGGAGCAGGGCGGGGAATTCTGAAATCCGCATACGAGCATAATGTGCCGGTATTCGTGCCGGCATTTAGCGATTCAGAACTGGGGATCGATTTTGCATTGCAGAAGATTGCGCGCTTACAAGAAAAGAAGCCGCTGCTGCGATTCGATCCGTTCGAGGACTTTGAGAAATTTGCGGACACGATGCTCGCGACAAAGCGCATGGGTATTTTTACGGTGGGCGGAGGCGTGCCGCGGAATTGGTCGCAGCAATTCGGAGTGTACGCGGAGCTTTTGGCGCGGCGCGGCTACAAAAAAATTCCACTAAAGCGCTACAACTACGGCGTGCGGATTTGCCCGGAGCCCGTGCATTGGGGCGGGTTGAGCGGGAGCACGTACACGGAAGCAGTGTCGTGGGGCAAATTTGTGCCTGCCGGAAGAAGGCGGGAAGTTCGCAGAAGTGTTTGATGACGCGACGGTGGCGCTGCCGCTGATCGTTGGCGCCGTCCTAGACCGCATTGGGTATTTCAAGCGCGAAAAATAACTCAGAGGCTACAAAATGGCGAAGGCCAGAGAGGCTAAAGGCAAGTCCGCGTATGACGTGCACCCGGGAGTGGCGATGGCGCAGAAGTGGGTTACCGAATTGAAGGGAAAGACGGGACGGTCGCTGGAAGAATGGATTGCGTTGGCGAAAAAAGAAGGGCCGAAAGAGGATAAGGCGCGGCGTGAATGGTTAAAGACAAAACACAAGCTTGGGACGAACAGCGCCTGGTGGATTTCTGAGCGCGTAGACGGAAAGGGTGGCGCGGAAGACTCGCCGGAAGCGTATTTGAAGACTGCGATTGTGTATGTCGAGGAGCAATACGCGGGAGCCAAGCAGAAGTTGCGGCCGGTTTATGAGGAATTGCGGGAGTTGGGGAAATCGATGGGTGCGGACGTGAAGGCGTGCCCCTGCAAAACGATGGTGCCGCTCTATCGCGAGCATGTCTTTGCGCAGATCAAGCCGACGACGAATACCCGGATTGATTTGGGGTTTGCGCTGGCAAATTACAAGGGGAGATTGCCCAAGAGGATCATTGATACGGGCGGTTTAGCTAAGAAAGATCGCATCACACATCGGATTGAGATCACGTTGGTGGATGAGATTGATGCGGAAGTGAAGAAGTGGTTGAAGACGGCGTACGATTTGGATGCGAAGTAGAGAAAGAAAAAGATTTAACGAAGAGACACAGAGAAGAAAACAAACGGCAAATCCGAGGATTCGCCGTGGAAGAAATTCAAAACTGAAAACTTAAGTTAGTCGTCTTCGCCGATGAGGATGGCGGCGCCGAGAACGGTGGTCCAGAGGCCGCGCTTGTCGCCAACGGCGGATTGTGTGACGTTCATGGTGCGAACGATTTTGTTAGAGATGCGATAGACCTCTTTTTTCTCGTCGAAGCTGAGATCCGGATCAAATTCTACGTTCAGAGTGGTCGCAAGCATTTCTGCAGCGAGCTCTTCGGCGTATTCACCGGCAACTTCTTCGGTCTCGCCGAAGGAGTGATGCTCGGACAGATAGCCGTACATCAACTTATCGCTCGGAAGGGCGAGGCCGATGCTTGCGGCAATGAGGCGGTGTGCTTCCTTAGTGGAGTTTTCGCTGATGACGGTGAAGGCCACCTGGCCCGGCTTGATGTGCTTCAAACCCTCGCTGCGCGAAATCAATTTACAGTTGGGCGGGAAAATCGAAGAGACGCGCACGATGTTGCACGCGGCGATGCCTGCATTGCGCAGGGCGAGCTCAAAGCTCGAAAGTCTTTCGCGATGTTTTCCGACGCCTTTGGTGAGGAAGATTTTCTTAGCAACGAACGCCATGGTGCCGGGTTGTGGTGCCTCCGTGAGTGGAGTAACGGCGGAAAAATTTCCGCTGTGGAAAAATAACAAGAAGGTATCTCACTGTCAAACGAATTCGAGGAGTTTTTGCGGACCTGAAGACTAAAAATGAATGGATTGTGACAAGAAGTGCAGATTCCGCTCAACAGTCACCGGAGATGCGCTGAAGCAACTTCCCGAGCGGCTTGCAAAGCGCCAAAACCTTGCCTAAATCGTCGGCGCTGAAGTCCGGCCCGGCGATCGACGGGTTCGCGCCTTTGCGGCTGACCTGGATGACGCCCACAACTTTTTCGCCGGAAAGAATCGGAGCGCTAATCAACTTTTGGATGATCTCGGTCGTTTCGCCGCCGATTTTTACTCCTTCGAAAACGGTGGCGTGACGCACGCCAGCAAAATTGTTGATGATGTCCGGACGGCTCTCGCGAGCCGTCCGCGCAGCAATGGCCGAGGTGCTGGAAAGCGGAATGAATCCCACTTGTTTCAGAGATTCCGGTACAAGAAAGTGCAAGTGGCGCCAGCGTGTGGACACTCCCATAAGGGCGACCTCATCGGTTTTGACCCCGAGACTTTTCGCGATTCGTTGCGCAATACCCGGCAAGGAGATTTGAGATAAGGCTGTGGCGTCCGATTCAACGGCACTCGCGATACGTTCCAGCTCCGAAACTAGGCTAAGGCTCGCAGTCATTGGATATCGGTTGGGCACGCGAAGGCTGCCAGGCAGGAGGGGCCGGGCGGATACCATCCGTCGTATTCTCATTTAAGCGAGAAAGACTGTTGGGCGCAACGCATTTCCGAACGGCGCGTGTCCGAGATAGGAACAGGGTGGCCCGCCGCGCGCCAATCATCAGCCAAGGCCAATTATTCAACATGCATCCTATCGGCGCGACACCGAAATGTACCGGTAAGTGTGGAAACAAGCGCTAGTCGGCTGGCGAATAGGGTAGAATCTCGCCGCACCCTTTCCATTGGAGGAATACATGCGTCAGGTCCGTGTCTCGCTAATTGCTTGTCTGCTCGTTGCTGGATTTCTGTTTTGTCAGGTTGCGACGAGCGACGACATCGCCGATCGCGCGAAGAAGCTTCATTTCTCGACGATCGTTCTCGACACGCACGATGACACCACGCAGCGCTTCTTCTCAAAGGACTTTGATATCGGCAAGCGCAATCCCGATGGACACATCGATATTCCGCGTATGCGCGAAGGCGGCATGAACGCTATTTTCTTTTCCATCTGGATCGACGGCAGAATTATGGGCCCGGCGGCCGTGCAAAAGGCACTCGATCAGATTGATGCTGTACATGAAAATGTAAATAAATATTCAAAGGACATGGCGTTTTGCCGCACGGCGGAAGAAGTGCGTCGCGCTCACGCGCAAGGCAAGATTGCAGCGCTCATCGGTGTCGAAGGCGGCCACATGATCGGAAACGACATCCGCGTTCTGCGTATGTTCGGCCACTTAGGCGTTCGTTACATGACGCTCACGCATTTTTACAACGATGAATGGGCGGATTCCTCAACCGCCAAACCTGAGCATAACGGTCTAACTGACTTCGGCAAACAAGTCGTACGGGAAATGAACCGGCAGGGAATCATGGTGGACATTTCGCACGTTTCCGACAAAACCTTCTACGATGCGCTGGAGGTCAGCAAAGCGCCTTTGATTGCTTCTCATTCTTCTTGCCGAGCGCTGTGCAACCATGTCCGCGATATGTCCGATGACATGATCAAGGCGCTGGCCGCAAAGGGCGGCGTCATTCAGATCAACTACGAAAAGAGCTTCATCGATCAAGCCTACAAAGACGCGGAGGACAAGCTTTCTGGCGGTGTGGTCGAGATGATGGACAAGCTCAAAAAAGAGTGCGGCGACAATGACGATTGCATGAACAAAAAAATGAACGAGATGACCGAAAAAGCCACTGCCGAGGGTAAACTGCCGCACGTAAGCTGGGAAAGAATCATCGACCACATCGACCATGTTGTGAAACTGGTTGGTGCGGATCACGTCGGACTTGGCTCGGATTTCGACGGAGCTAATATGCCCGAGGGCATGGACGACGTCACTCATCTGCCGCAGATCACGGAAGCTCTGATGCGCAAGGGCTACAGCGATGAAGACCTTCGGAAAATCCTCGGCGGCAACTTGCTGCGCGTGATGGAACAGAACGAAGCCGTAAGCCGCGAGATGCGGGCCGCTCAATAACAAAATGACGCTGTCGGGAGTGTCGAAGGCGCTTGTCGTGGTCGGGATGTGTCTTTCAGCGGGAATGGTACTGGCGAGGGAAATCGCTGTGGACGGAATTTCGGAACGAGCGAGGCAGCTTCATTTCTCTTCGATCGTGATCGACACGCACGACGACACCACCCAACGATTTTTCGATCCCGGATTTGATCTGGGCGTGCGAAATGCTCTTGGAAGCATCGACATCCCACGCATGAAGGAAGGCGGCCTCGGGGCCATCTTCTTTTCCATTTGGATACCGAGCAAAATTAAAGGTCCGGAGGCTGTGAAGCGCGCTCTCGCCCAAATTGACTCTGTGCATGAGCAAGTTCGCAAGCATTCGAACGATCTTGTGCTTGTGACGACAGCCGAGGGAATTCGCGAAGCTCACAAACAAGGCAAAATCGCTGCGCTCATCGGTGTCGAAGGTGGCCACATGATCGCGAGCGACCTCGGCGTGCTCCGCCGTTATGCCTCGCTTGGTGCGCGCTATATGACGTTGACGCACAGCGGAAACGCCGAGTGGGCTGATTCCTCGACCGCCAAGCCGGAGCACACTGGATTGTCCGAATTTGGCAAGGACGTCGTGCGCGAGATGAACCGTCTCGGGATGATTGTCGACGTCTCGCACGTCAGCGACAAAACGTTCGCTGACGTTTTGGAAGTCAGCGGGGCGCCCGTTTTCGCGTCGCATTCCGACTGCCGCGCCATCTGCGATGCCCCGCGTAACATGACCGACAACATGATCAGGGCGCTGGCAGCCAAAGGCGGCGTCATCCAAATTAATTATCACGTCGGCTTTCTGAGCCAGGAATTTCGTAATGCGGAGAAAGCCCATCCGGAATGGGACAGAGCGATTGCACTGGAAGTCCAGAAGCGATGCGGGGATAGGCAAGGCTGCCAGTTGATCGAGGGCGACCGTGTCACACGGGAATACGTTTTGCGCGGCGATTTGCCCAGAGTGGAATGGACCAAAATCATCGAGCACATTGACCACGCTGTTAAGATCGCAGGAATCGACCATGTAGGTCTTGGCTCCGATTTTGACGGCGCAAACATGCCCTTTGGGATGGAAGACGTCAGCAAGCTCCCACGAATCACGAACGCTCTCTTGGAAAAAGGCTATTCCGAGGGTGACGTAAAGAAGATTCTCGGCGAGAATACTCTTAGAGTTATGGCGGAGGTCGAGCGCGTCGGCCACGAGCTGAATGCCGCGAAGTAGTTGCAGTCCGCTATCGGAGAAAAAACGCAAGAATTCAAATCGGAGAGGGAAGAGCAATGCACAAATGTGGATGGATGATCACTGCGGGGCTGCTGTTTTTGTCGGCTGTGCCCTGCAACGACGCACGGGCGCAAGCAGCACCAGCGCAAACTCCGGCGCACAAACCGGCGGCAACGAGTCCCTATGATCGGGCACTGCTTCGGCCGGCGTTGTTAGTCGCGAAAGCACCAGCCACATATCAAGTGAAATTCACCACGACGAAGGGCGATTTTGTAATCACCGTGACGCGCGCGTGGGCTCCGCTGGGCGCGGATCGCTTCTATAATCTTGTGCGCCACCATTTTTATGACAATACCCATTTTTTTCGCGTGCTAAAGGGATTTGTTGTCCAGTGGGGCATCAGCGCCTATCCTCCCGTCACGGCGGCCTGGGAACATGCACCTATAAAGGATGACCCCGTCATCCAGAGCAATCTTCGCGGCTACGTCACCTATGCAAAAACCGGCGATCCAGACACGCGTACCACCGAGGTTTTCATCAATCTTCGTGACAACCAGCGGCTGGACACCATGGGTGGGTTCGCTCCATTTGGCCAGGTAACCGAGGGTATGGAAGTCGTCGAAGGACTATATGCCGACTACGGCGAGGGTGCCCCTACTGGCCAGGGACCTGAACAGGATAAGATCGAGAAACTTGGCAAGTCTTATCTCGATAAGGGCTTCGATAAGCTAGATTGGATTAAGACGACGACGTTGATTCTGCCTCCTGGAACAGCGCCGGCGAAGACACCCGCTGCCACGAAACCAGCCCCGGCGGCTGCACCCCAAAAACCGTAGTTTAGAACTATAAGGCGTTGATTACTTTTTTGAGTTTTGTGCATCTAATCTTTGGTAATGGTCTTCTTTTGACTTAGAGGAGACCGCGAGGTATTCTCAGTTTTCATGATGACCTGTCGCCAGATCATGTGTTGCTCGTGCGCACGCAAGGCTGCGTGTTGTATGACACCCATCTCTGGCCAGGGGAGTTTCCGGACTTAGCGCTACTCTAAGATTCAAAGTTCCGAAGCCCACGTTGCCAGAGTTTTAGGCCACGTGGGTTTTTTGCTTTTACAGCACGTTTTTAGGACAGGTGATTCAGCCATGGCCGAAGTCAAAGAAACCAAAGCACAGCGCGTGGAGCGCCTGAAACAAGCGAAAAATGCGTGGGAGCATTTTGACGAAATTCGCGCGTTCGCGCGCAATGGCTACGCTTCGATTCCGCCCGAGTGGTTCGGCACCTATTTCAGGTCCTGGGGCGTGTACAGCCAGGGAGACGGCGCAGGCGTGGTGGGCGGCACCAATGGAGAAGGCAAAGCCACGCCATACTTTATGGTGCGTATTCGCATCCCGAACGGCTTGCTTAGCAGCGGCCAAGTTCGCGCGGTCGCGGATATTGCCGAGCGACACGCTCGCGGCGTGGCCGATATTACCGTCCGGCAAAACTTTCAGTTGCATTGGGTAACGCTGGAATCGTTGCCCGAAGTCCTGGAATCGCTCTGGCGCGCCGGCTTGACGACAACCGGCGCTTGCGGAGACGTCGCGCGCAACATCACTGGCTGCCCGGTTGCAGGGCTGGACGCGGAAGAAATTGTTGATGCTTCGCCGCTGGCGCTCGCTATCGACCGGGAATTGGGAGGCGCTGCAGCTTTCTACAATTTGCCGCGCAAATTCAAAATCTCCATCACCGGTTGCAGGCACTGGTGCTCCTATCCGGAGATTAACGATGTCGCGCTCACGGCCACGACGCGCAATAGGGCCGGTGTAGTCGAAACGGGATTTTCCCTGCGGGTTGGCGGGGGGCTATCCACCGATCCGCACATCGCCTTGCGCTTGAACGCATTCATCCAATGGGATCAAGTCGTGCCCGTGGCGCGTGGCGTCGCCGAGATCTTTCGCGCCAGTGAAACCCTACGGCAGAGCAGGGAAAAGGCACGCCTGAAATTCTTGTTCCTGCAGCAAGGTTGGACGGCAGAGAGTTTTCTGGAAGAGTTGCAACGGCAGATTGGTTTTTCTCTGGATCCAGCCGAGCCGGAAGAGGTTTCCTCTGACATTCACCGCGACCACGTCGGCGTTCACGCGCAAAAGCAAGAAGGCCTCGTCTATGTCGGCGCTTCCGTGCTGCGAGGTCGCATCACGCCGGAACAATTGCGAACTGCCGCAGATCTGGCCGATCGCTACGCCGATGGTCACATTCGCACCACGACGATGCAAAATCTGCTGATCGTCAACGTACCGCAACGCCATGTCGCTGCGGTGGCCCATGAGCTTGAAGTTGCTGCCCTGCCGGTGCAAGCCTCGGTGTTCGCTCGCGGAACTGTGGCTTGCACAGGCTCTGAATTTTGCAAACTGGCCCTTACGGAGACCAAGGGCTTTGCCCGGTGGCTCACGCACGAACTCGAAGAGCGACTTCCTGATTTCCAAGAGCAGCTCCGTCTCAACATCACCGGCTGCCCCAACAGTTGCGGGCAGCATTGGATCGCCGACATCGGCATCGAAGGTAAGAAAATCAAAGTGGATGGCCGGATGGTCGACGCCTATTACTTCTGCATCGGCGGAAGCGTGGGCCAGTTTGCGTCGATTGCGCGCCCAGTTGGTTACCGCTGCGCGGCCTCAGACGTTCCGGATGCCATCGAGCGACTACTTGCCGGCTTCGAGGAACGACGCGAATCGGGCGAAAATCTGCGGCGCTTCCTGGCACGCCACGCAAACGAAGATATTCGCGAAATCCTCGCGGGGAGCTACATCGCGCCAGTGGAGCGTGATATGGCGCTCGGCCAGGTTCCCCAGGGAGTCGAGGGCTAAGCTATGAGCCTCTTCCCCATCTTCGTGAAACTAGAAGGGCGGCTGATCGTCGTTGTTGGCGGCGGGAACATTGCCGAAGCCAAGATTCCTGGAGTATTAGCGGCAGGAGCGCGGATCCGTCTGATCGCGCCGTCTATCACGCCACAAATCGCCGAATGGGTACGATTCGGCAAAATCGATTGGCTGCCGAAGGAGTTTGAGCCGACGGACTTGGGTGGCGCTTTTCTTACAATCGCAGCGACTTCCGCAAAGGGTGTGAATGAAGCCGTTTTCCGCGAGGCGGAAGCGCGCGGAGTCTTGTGCAACGCTGTCGATGACATCGAACATTGCCACTTTTACTACGGAGCGGTCGTCCAGCGCGGCGATCTGCAAATCGCCATTTCCACGAACGGCAAAAGTCCAGCGCTAGCGCAGCGTCTTCGCAAGGAGTTCGAAGAAGAATTTGGCCCGGAATACGAAGTCTGGCTGCAATGGCTCGGGGCAGCGCGAGAATCCTTGCGAGCAAGTGGCCCAAGCTCGGATACCACGAAGAAGTTGCTGCATGAGCTGGCGAGCAAGCCGATGTTCGAAGAATTTCTTCGCCAGGCCAGTAAACGGCCAGGGCAGCGAGGAGCAGCCTAATGGGCAAAGTTTATCTCATAGGAGCTGGTCCTGACGATCCGGAGCTGCTGACGCTAAAAGCCGCGCGGCTGCTGGCCTCCGCGGACGTCGTGCTACACGATTCTCTTGTGAGCCGCGAAGTGCTCGAAAAAATTTCGTCGAACGCGGAAGTAGTCGACGTTGGCAAGCGCTGCGGTAGAAAGCTTCTGACGCAAGACGAAATCAACGCGCTGCTCGTGAGCTATGCCGCTTCCCGCGAAATTGTGGTGCGCTTGAAAGGCGGCGATCCTTCCATCTTTGGGCGCGCCGGCGAAGAGCTGCAAGCTCTGCGCGAAGCGCATGTGGAGTATGCAGTCGTTCCCGGTGTGACTGCCGCGCTGGGCGCCGCAGCCGCGGCTGGAATTTCCCTCACAGATCGCCGTGTGGCCTCGCAAGTATTGCTTTCTACCTTTTCTCGTGGCGCGGACGCGAATGCGATGGATTGGGGTTGCCTAACGCCCGCCACGACGCTTGTTCTCTACATGCCGGGACCCGACTACGCCGAAGTTTCACGTCGGCTTGCGGATGCAGGGCTGCCGGGCGATTTGCCGTGTGTCATCGTCTCTGGCGCTTCGGGCTCGCATCAGCAGGTGCGTTGGAGCAGCGTCGGCGCTATTTCCATCGAAGAAAAATTGCCCGCACCCGCGCTCATGATCGTAGGGCGCGTCGCTTCTCAGCAAGTTCGCGAAATAAGCGACGCATTCTGGCGCGATGAGCGGAATGAGTCCACGGCGCAAACATTTTCCGTAAGTTAGTCAGGAGAGAACGAAATGAGTGCTGAAGAAACCGCAGTTCCTTCGAAAAAACCGTGGCGTCTATCGCTGGATAGCTGGGCGGTTGTTGTTGCGCTACTCGCGGCGCTGCTGGTCCGCGCCGGAGTCTTCAAACATATCCCGTGGTGATCGATTCACAAGCAAAACGAAAAGAGAAAAGGGACAAAACATGGCAGATGCAGTCGTAATTCCTCAAGTTGAGCCCGTGCAGCCTGCGCTACGTTTTCTTCGGCTCATACCCGGCGTTCTTTTGCTCGCGGCCATCGGCTACGCCGGCAAACTACTCGAGCAAAACGTAGGCAAATACGCCAAGGCCCATCACTGGGTGTTTCCGAATATCGAGTATGTCCTTTGGGCCATTCTCCTGGGGCTTCTGATCTCCAACACGGTCGGCGTTCCAGAAATCTTTCGCACCGGAGTCGCGACCTACGAATTTTGGCTCAAAGCCGGCATCGTTCTGCTCGGCTCGCGATTCCTGCTCGGTGATATTCTGAAGCTCGGCGGCGTCAGTCTTCTGCTCGTGGCGATCGAAATCGTCGGTGCCATCGCTTTCATGACGCTCCTCGGGCGCCTTTTCAAGCTTAAGCCTAAATTAACCACGCTCCTAGCCGTCGGGTCTGCCGTCTGCGGTGTCAGCGCCATCATTGCCACGAAAGGCGCCATTGACGCCGACGACGAAGACTCTTCGTTCTCCATCGCAGCCATTCTCGCTCTCGGCGCGCTGGCGCTCTTTACGTTTCCTTTAATCGGGCACTATTTGCATCTGGGAGATCGCGCTTACGGCATTTGGGCAGGGCTTGCTGTGGACAACACCGCCGAAGCGACTGCTGCTGGCGCGCTCTATTCGGACGCCGCTGGCAAGTTGGCCGTCCTAGTGAAGTCCACCCGCAACGCCATGATCGGCTTCGTCGTGCTCGCCTACGCGATCTACTGGGCCAGCCAGGGGCAAGCTAAAGCAGTCGGGAACAAAGCCGCGTTCCTCTGGCAAAAGTTTCCCAAGTTCGTCCTGGGCTTTCTTCTGATCTCTGTGCTCGCCACGTATCAGTTCTTCAGCAAAGATCAGGTGGGCTCGCTCGCCAATCTCTCGCGCTGGGCTTTTCTGCTTACGTTCGCCGGCGTCGGTCTGCGGACCAATTTCCGCGACATGCGCAAACAAGGCCTTCGCCCGTTCGCCGTAGGAGCCATCGGCGAAATCGTGATCGCGGTATTTACACTGGGCTTGGTGGTTGGAGCCGAAAAACTCTTCGGCTTTTGATCGACCAGAGCACAAAACAAATGGGGCGCGATAGTAGTTCGGCTTGCCGAATCACAACCGCGCCCCTCATTTTTTGTTTATTTCCTACAGCCCGAGAACGTTTACCAATTCCCGCACCGACGCCGAGGACTTCTGCAACGCCGCATTTTCTTCGGCGGTGAGTTTGATCTGAATGATTTCTTCGGCTCCGCCTGCGCCTAGTTTCACGGGGACCCCCACGAAGAGCCCCTTGATCCCATACTCTCCGTCCAGATACACGGCACATGGCAAAATCTTCTTTTTGTCTTTCAAAATGGCTTCCACCATTTCCACAGCCGCTGCCGACGGAGCATAGTATGCCGAGCCTGTCTTCAACAGGTTAACGATCTCTGCGCCCCCTTTGCGCGTGCGTTCCACGATCGCATCAATCCGCTCCTTGGGCAGTAAATCAGGCAGGGGAATTCCCGCAACGGTCGAATATCTCGGCAGCGGAACCATATCGTCGCCATGGCCGCCGAGCACGAATGAGTGCACGTTTTCCACGCTGACTTTGCATTCGGCCGCCACAAACGAGCTCATGCGCGCCGAGTCCAACACTCCGGCCATCCCCAGCACGCGATTCTTCGGAAAGCCGCTGACCCTGAACGCAGCCTGGGCCATGGCGTCTAGCGGATTAGTAACCACGATAATGACGCACTCCGGAGAGTGCTTGACGATCTGCTCGACGACGGCCTTCACCACATCATAGTTGGCTTTCAGCAAATCGTCGCGGCTCATTCCGGGCTTGCGCGGAAAACCCGCCGTAATCACCACGATATCGCTGCCTGCCGTAGCGCTGTAGTCTCCAGTCGCCGTAGAAGCGCCCGTCGCACGCGAATCCGTCCGCGTGATGGGCCCGGACTCGAGCATGTCCAGTGCCTTACCCGCCGGCGGCCCATCCAAAATATCCGTCAACACGACATCGGCCAGTTCCAAATCCACAATCCGTTGCGCCGTCGTCGATCCCACAAAACCACCGCCTACCACCGTAACTTTCTTCCTGCTCATTCAGCCGTCTCCTGGTTTTCGTTGGAAGTCTCTGCGCTGCCTCTGCGTACTCTGCGTCTCTGCGTTATCTTTTTCTTTGCATTTAATAACTACCGCGCCACAGCAACTGCCTGCATATTCTCAATAATCGCCGTAGCAAAAGCCGCGGTCCCAACCTTCGTTGCGCCAGCCATAAGCCGTTCGAGATCATAAGTCACGCGTTTCTGCTGAATCGTCCGCGCAATGCCGTCCTCGATCAATTGTGCAGCCTCTTTCCATCCGAGAAACTCAAACATCATCGCCCCCGATAGCATCACTGAACTCGGATTGATCACATCCTTGTCCGCGTATTTCGGCGCGGTCCCGTGCGTGGCCTCGAACACGCCAAACCCATCACCGATGTTCGACCCCGGCGCCATCCCAAGTCCGCCCACCTGTGCCGCGCAAGCATCCGAAAGATAATCGCCATTGAGATTTGAAGTAGCCAGCACGCTATATTCATCAGCCCGCAGCAGCACTTGCTGAAACACCGAATCCGCGATGCGATCGTTAATCATCAACTTCTTTTTCCACTGCCCCTTGCCGTGCGTCGCGTAAATCGCGTCCAATGTCTGTTTAACTTCATCGCAAATGGCCTTCGTAAACGCTTCCGTCGCCTGCTCAAGTCCCGGTTCGATCATTGCCGCATTCTGTTCAACGCTCAGCCCGGCGTTCTTGTCCAGATTGTCGAGAATCCAGCTCTCTCGTTCGGTAACCGTGTCCGCCCGGAATTCCTCGCGCGCCAGGTCGTATCCCCAGTCGCGGAACGCCCCCTCCGTAAATTTTTGAATATTTCCTTTGTGCACCAGCGTCACGCTCTTCCGCCCGTGCGTCAGCGCAAACTTAATCGCTCGGCGCACCAGCCGCTTCGTGCCCGTCGGCGAAATCGGCTTAATCCCCACGCCCGAATCCCAGCGAATCTGTTTCTTACCGTCCTTCAGCATTTCATGATTCAAAAATTCGAGCAGCTTCTTCACTTCAGGCGTGCCCGACTTCCACTCAATGCCGATGTAAACGTCTTCTGTATTTTCTCGAAAGATTACGATGTCCATCTTTTCAGGCTGCTTAACAGGGGAGGGAACTCCCTCAAAATACCGCACCGGGCGCTCGCACGAATACAAGTCCAGAATTTGCCGCAGCGCTACGTTCAGCGAACGAATTCCGCCGCCTACCGGAGTCGTTAGTGGTCCTTTAATGGCCACGCGAAAATCGCGAATAGCGTCGACAGTCTCATTCGGCAACCATTCTTTGTACGCGTTGAACGCCTTCTCTCCAGCAAAGACCTCAAACCACGCCACACTCCGCTTCCCGCCATAGGCGTGCTCCACCGCCGCGTCAAAAACCCGTCGCGAAGCCTTCCAAATGTCGCGCCCCGTGCCGTCGCCCTCGATAAAAGGAATGATCGGTGTATCCGGTACTTGCAACTCCCCGCCGCTATAGCCAATCCCCTTACCATCAACAGGAATAGCTTGACCGTTGTACGAACTCTTCATGAATGCAAATCCTCCCTGGAGATTAGAGCGCTTCCTGTTGGAAAACAGTGCGAGACATCACCAGACCAACCAATTTTCGCACGTCTCCGCGAACCAGAAAACATACCACAATGTGTGTGAACTTCGAAATGAGCAGCCTAAAGGGCACTCAAACGCCGGGCAGAAAGCTTAGCTGTCCCAACCTGAATGTTTTCGTGTATATATACTTATCTGGCGGAGCTGCGCGGAAACTTACAACGCGCAGCAAGGAGACACGGAGATGATGCTTGATTGGAATGAATATCACAAAGAGCTGGGCGCGAGGATCGGCGAGCTGGCAAAGCTCAGCCCGGACACAGTTCGTGGATATCAAACGCTAAGCGCAGCCAACTCTAAGACCGGCAAGCTCGACGAAAAGACTCGCCAACTCATCTCGCTGGCCGTCGCCGTCACGACGCATTGCGACGGTTGCATCGTCGTCCATTCCGAGGCCGCGTTGAAAGCGGGTGCGACGAAAGAGGAGATCTCCGAAGCCCTTGGCGTAGCCGTAGCCATGAACGCCGGCGCTGCCCTGGTTTACTCGTCACGCGTGCTGGATGCCGTCGCCGCACATACAGCGAAAGCACAGGGCGCCTGATCCGGGCGACGACGCCGTCGCTAAGCGCTACTTCTTTTTCTTTGCTTTTGAAGCTTTCGCGGCTTTGGAGGACTTGGGCCGAATCACATCTCCGGCCCGGGTCCTGCTGGGTTGTGGAGCGCCTTGCGTAGTGACGATGTGCTTCGTCAAATCCACGGTAAACGCATCCATGCTCGACGTTTTTAACGTAGTTTCGTCGACTCCCAGCGACTCGCATAGAACCGAGTCTGCATCCACCGTCAGCCGCAAGAAGCCATGCATGGTGTTGTTGTAAACATTTAGAGTGAGTTGATTGCCTTTCGCGTCGTTGCCCGGAATTCCTGGCTGAGGATTCGCGCCGTTCTTGCCCTGACGCGGGTCGCTGAAATTGTAGTAGCCGCCATTGCCAGCCACGACGTACGGTATTTGCCGCCCGTCAGCCTTCATGACTCGCGTGTACCGCTCGTAGAGATGTGCGTGGCCGGAAATCACGATATCGGGCCAGATTTGTGCAGCCACGCAAGCGGCGTCAATCTGCGCAAGCATGGCCGGGCTCGGAGAGTGCGACTTGCTGACGGTGAATGGCGGATGATGCACCGCAAGCACCAGCGCAAAAGGAGCGGATCCTTTTTTCACGCGTTGCGCCGCCGCAGCCGTCAGCTGGCTTTGCAGAAACTGCAACTGCGCCGCTCCCGTGGTCGCGTCGCTGATGATTCCCGTGGTCTCGCCCGTATTTGAATAAAGCCCGATGATCTTCAAGAACGGCGCGTTCAGCGTGAAATACACTCCCGGCTGCGTCATCGTGGTGCGCGCAAAGCCCTTTGCCGAAGGATCGTTGGTCGGGGATTTCGAGCAGAAATTTTCGTAGAAACCTGCCAGCGAGAAGGGGACTGGCTCGCTCTTAAAAAGTACGCCGTCATGATTTCCGGGTATCGCGAAGATGGGCCCAGCGTAATCTCGGTAAGGGTCGTAAAATTGGTCGTAATAATACCGTTCCTGCCCAAAGTAGTAGATCACGTCCCCCAGGTGATACAAAAACGCAGGTCGTCCATCTGCGTACTTCTCCGTGCCAATGTCCGCTGCCATCGCGTCCGCAACCGCAAACTGGTGCGAAGGCTCCTTGATGCCACCTGTGTCGCCTGCTGAGTGAAAGACAATCTTCCCCGCGCTTTGAATTTCTTGAACGGCGCTCGGGCCAATGACGTCGCTCAGCGACATAACCGGTGGCGTCTTCCACGGTGGTGGAATGGCCTCCGTGGTCTGAATTCCTGACATCGCAGAGTCTGCAAAAACATCTTGCGGGTCGAACTCGTCGTAGTTGTCCGGAGAAGGCTGAGGGTTCGCAAAAGCAAAGCCGGGACTGGCCATAGTGTCCTCCGTATAGGTTCTGAAGGTATTTACTGGGTGAGAAAATCTAACACAGTGGTGATTACAAGCCTATGAACAAGGGAGAGCGCGCCAGTGGGCGCACAAACAAAAACGCCCATAGCCGAGGCCAGGGCGTTCGTGTTTTCTCGCATCTTGCAAATTCGCGGTTCCGTTATCAGCCCGACGAATCCTGCTTGTTCTGGCAGCTCCGCGCTAGAACATATTCCACAGGAACTGGTTATAGACCTCGTGGTGATACTGCACTTCGGGCGCCTTAACAAATGTGCCCAAAAGGCGCGAGCAGCGATCCGCCGAAGCCTGCTTTAAATCCGCGTAGCGCCCCTTCACGTCTGCGCCAAGCAGCTTCGTGGTCCACTCCGATTTCTTGAAGTCCTCGAGCGCGGTGTAAATATTGTCCGGCAGATAGCGCTCCGCTTGGCGCAAATTCTTGATCTTTGCCGTCTCTCCGTCGAGTCCCGTCTTGAAAATGGAATACATCACCAAATAAGGATTCGCGTCCGGCGCCACTGAGCGCACCTCGACGCGCATGCTCTTTTCGTTGCCAATCGGAATCCGAATCATCGATCCGCGATCCACGGGCGACGCTTTAATCTGATTGGGCGCCTCAAAATGCGGGTCCAACCGGCGGTACGCATTGACGCTGGCATTCAGCAGCAAACAATTGTCATTGCCGTGCGTCAAAATCCGGTCCACAAACGCCCAGCCCATCTTGCTGAGTTTTTCCTCGCCTTTCGGGTCCCAGAAAAGATTATTGCCATCTTCGCTGATGGAAACGTTCGTGTGCATGCCGTTACCGTTTACGCCCACAACCGGCTTGGGCAAAAAGCACGCTGTCGAATTCATGTTCGTCGCCACCTGGCGGCAGATTAATTTGTAAAGCTGTATCTGATCCGCGGCCTGCACCACCTCGCCGTAGCCGTAATTGATTTCGAACTGCGAAGGCGCCACTTCCGGGTGATCCTTCTCGTTTTGGAATCCCATCGCTCGCTGCACTTCCGCGGTCGTATCGATAAACGAGCGTAGCGGATCGCCGGGAAGGGAATGGTAGTACCCGCCCGTGTTTACATACTCAAATTTTCCCGTTTCATGATAGTGCCGCTCCGCGTTTTCTCCCTTAAAGAGAAAACCTTCGATCTCATTTGCCGCATTGAGCGTGTAGCCTTCCTTCTTGTGCAATGCTGCGGCATACCCTTTCAGCACGCCCCGAATGTCCGCACTGTAGGGCGAGCCGTCCTTATCGATAACTTCGCCAAACACCAGTACTTTGCCGGATCCGAAAACATCCGCCGGTCCCCAGTAGAACGCGCCCCAATCCATCGACAACCGCAAATCGCTCTCGCGCTGCGCCGTAAACCCGCGAATCGAGGACCCGTCAAACGTCAGGTTGTCCCAGCTCTTGACCAAAAACTTCTTATCGTAGTCCAACATGTGCAAGCGGCCTTCGAGGTCGCTAAAAAGCACGGTCACGGCCTTGATCCGCTTCTCGTCTGTCAGGTACTTGATCCGCTCTTCCTGGACTTTGTGCGCGGCAACACGGTTCTTGCGCTGCTCTTTCGCTTTCAGGTTCAGCTCTTCGAGTTCGTCATAGGAAAGAGCAAGGAAATTACGCAGTTCGTTCGACATGAATCTCCTCAAAATGAGATGAAATAGGGTAAGTCGGTCCAAAGCGGGGCATGCAGGCGCTCACCATCGGCCCGTAGGGTATCGCGCCGGTCTTGCGAGCGTCAAATCGAAAAATCATTTCGCGCCATCGAAAAAATGAATCGAGAGCCGGACAATTTGTCCTATTCCGGCTCCCGAATCTGCGCTAGTCGTAATACTCCTGCCCGAGGTGCGTGATCAAATCCTCGCCCATCATCCACCGCAGCGTATTCTTCAGCTTCATCGATTGGATAAACAGGTCGTGCTCGGGATACAAGCCGGGAGCTGTCATCGGGGACTTGAAGTAAAAGCTTAGCCACTCCTGAATACCCTTCATTCCAGCTCGTTGTGCGAGGTCGAGGAAGAGAACCAGGTCCAGAACGAGAGGCGCAGCCAGAATCGAGTCGCGGCACAGGAAATCCACCTTGATCTGCATCGGATACCCGAGCCAGCCGAAAATATCGATGTTGTCCCAGCCTTCTTTGTTATCGCCGCGCGGGGGGTAGTAGTTGATGCGCACCTTGTGATGCATCTTGCCGTAAAGCATTGGGTAGAGCTTGGGCTGCAGGATGTACTCCAGAACGCTGAGCTTGGACTCTTCTTTAGTCTTGAAAGATCCAGGGTCTTCCAGAACTTCACCGTCGCGGTTTCCAAGAATATTCGTGGAGAACCATCCGTCCAGTCCCAGCATGCGTGCCTTGAAGCCGGGAGCCAGAATCGTCTTCATCAACGTCTGCCCGGTCTTAAAGTCCTTGCCGCATATCGGCACACCATGTTCTTGAGCGAGTTCTTGAATCGCCGGGAAGTCCACAGTGAGGTTCGGCGCTCCGTTGGCAAATGGCACTCCACTCGTGATGGCCGCCCACGCATACAGCATCGAAGGCGCAATCGCCGGATGATTCGATTTCATCGCTTCGACGAATTTTGCCGGCGTCGAATGCACTTCCTCTGGCTTAACGAATACTTCTGTCGAACCGCACCAGCACATTACCAGCCGCGAAACTCGCGAACTCTTCCGATAATTCGCGATGTCTTCCTTGATCTTCAGCGCCAGCTCGTACTTGTTTTTGCCCTTCTTGATGTTCGGTCCATCGAGCAGCTTGACGTATTCGTGGTCGAAAGCTGCTTTCATCGGCTTGATGCCAGAAAGAAAAGTCTTCACCTTCGCGAGGTCCTGCGGATTCAACACTCCCGCGTTCGCCGCGGATTGGTAGGCATTGTCGTTAAAAATGTCCCATCCGCCGAACGTCAGATCCTTCAATTCCGCCAGTGGCACAAACTGCTTCAGAAGCGGCGAACGCCCCTCTGTGCGCTTGCCGAGCCGTATGGTGCCCAGCTGTGTGAGCGAACCCACCGGCTGTGACTTGCCCTTGCGGACCAATTCCACTCCAGCCATAAAAGTCGTGCTGACGGCGCCCATGCCAGGAGTCAGTATTCCGAGCTTTCCCTTTGGCGGCGCGATTTTCCCAGGCTTTTCCATTCAACTCCCCAATCACAAAGATTTGCAAACAGAAGCGCAAGCAGCAGATAGCTATCCGCTGCCCGAACAAACCAGTAATCATGCGCGAAGACGGTGGGATTTGCAAATCGGTGCGCCTAAAGCGCCGCGCATGCGCCAGAAAAACTGTGCCAACTTTACGACGTTGGGGAGGAAAAGTTCCGGCCGGGGCATGGATAGCTTTTTGGGACCCGATGACGACTTATTCAGCTGGAATCATGGGCAAGAGAAACTCCTGCAATCGCGCGCTCTCCTCGACGGGCAGCCGGTCCAGATGAATCTCCATGTGATTCCCACGGAGAACTCGTACCACAGACCCTGCCCCCACTACCGGCTTCATCCTTTGCGTTAGTTCCATGCTCACTTGCACGGATGAACCTGCTGGGATCGTCCGCGGAGCCTTAACCAGTATTCCGTCCAGACTAACATCCACCGTTTCGCACAAGATCTCTTCGAATCCAAACCGCAGTCGCACCTTGGAGAGTAGCGGGACGCGTCTCGTTTGCCTTTTCTCATGGTCCATTCGTCCCTGCGTGGCTCGCACAAGCTTCAACAGTCGCTCTCTGTCGACCGGCTTATAGAGGAAAAAGCTTGCTTCCGGCTGCAAACCCCTGGGACATGGCGCTCGGCCGCAGGTCGTCGCTCAACAGGATGATCGGCGTAGTCCGGTTTGACCCTGCTCGTCGCATCTCCCGCGAAAGTTCAATGCCGTCGGGAGATCCCATGTGTAGGTCCTTAGGTTCGATTACCTGGCTGCGAAGTTAGTTTTTGCCATCGCCACAGGCTCGGTGTCTCAGCTTGCTACAGGCAGCTCCACGCGCGAAACTTCATAGCAATCAAACTGCACGCCCACTCCCAACGTGGCCTGCGTCGAGTCCACGGCCTCGACTCGTACCACGTGGCCAGTGCATCGCCATTCCGTCGACGGCTCGTCCGTGATCTCCGCTGGCATGTTTAGAAGGATCTCTACGGTTTCCCCCTCGCGGATCACCGTATTTGTAGCGAAGTAAACCCCGTTTTGGGACAGATTGAGCGATTCAGCTTTTTCCTCAGGCGCCGAGGATTTCGAGATACGCACGCCCAGCGGGGTCTTAAGGGAAAGACGGCGAGACAGGCGCCGGTTCAAACTGGTGATTTTCATGGTTGTCTCCGTGCGCCAGGAAGAGGAGTGGCACATTGGGGAACTGCAAGGGGATCTAAAGTATAGTCATCGGCGCTGCATTTGAATAGGTTAATCTGGGGCTGTTTTGAAGCGCGTGCGCACTTCTTGACCGCTTCCTAAGACGAAAAAAGTGTCCATTATTGGACACCGGTTTGAAGAACAGCTAAGTGCTCCGCCGCCTAAAACCAATCGCTGCGGTAAGCCACCCACCAACTGGCATACACGATGGGAATAGTCGCAAACAGGGCCCACCAAAAGGGCAGCGCTAAGTCCGCCGCTAGGCCCAATCCCGTAAATGTGAGCCAAAAAATCTTCTTCTGCACGATTTCATTTTAGCTGGAACTGGCGTTGAAGTGGCGGCCGCGTTCGATGCGATTCCATATTTGCAAATCGGCGGTGCCTCAGCTTTTCTTGTGATCGAGCTCGGCCCATCGCGCATACAGCTGGTCTACCGTTTTTCGCGCTTCATCCAGCTGTGTCGAGGCGCTGTGAAGCTTCGCTCCATCGCTCATGATGGCGGAATCCTGAAGCGCCGCCTGCCGCACGTGGAGTTCCTGTTCAGCTTCGGCGATACGCTGTTCGATGCTCTCGAGCTCGCGAGTTTCTTTAAACGAGAGCTTCTTTTTCGCCGCGACGACAGGCGCAGCAACTGCGACCGTTTGCAAGCGGGCGACGGGCTCAGAGACGTTTGCCTCTTCGCTCTCTTCCTGCCGCAATTCCTGCCAAAGGTCCCATTGCGAATAATCTGCAAAACGCTCGATCCCACCCAATCCGTCGAACCCCAAGACAATCGTAGAGGCGCGGTCCAGCATATAGCGATCGTGCGTCACCAAAACCAACGCCCCGCGAAATTCCAGCAAACTCTGCTCAAGAATTTCCAGCGTGGGAATGTCCAGATCATTCGTCGGCTCGTCTAGCAGCAAAACGTCCGCCGGCTGCAGCATCAGTTGAGCGATCAGCACGCGAGCGCGTTCTCCTCCAGAAAGCTTTCCCACCCGCCGGTTCAAATCTTCTCCCGTGAATAGAAATCGAGCGGCCCACGAAGCCACATGGATTACTTGGTCCTGATAGACCACCGCATCGCTGTCCGGCGCCAGCGCTCGTCGGAGCAGCAAATCTGAATCAAGCTCGCGGTTCTGATCGAAATAAACCATACGCAGTGGCTCCGCTTTGCGAATGGTGCCCGCTGCAGGCAGTAAGTCGCCGCGAAGCAGCCGCAGCAACGACGTCTTACCGCTGCCGTTTGGCCCCACAAGCCCAACGCGCATCCCCGAGGTCACCGTAAAGTCGAGATTGTCGAACAGGACGCGATCGCCGATCTCGCACCTCACCGCCGCAAGCTGAATCAATTGTTTTGTCTGCCGGTTCGTCGCGGAAAAATCAATTTGCGCGGTACTGACGGTGCTCCTGGCCTTCATCACCGCAAGGTCGCCAATCATCTTGTGTGCTTTACCGATGCGATCTTTCGCTTTGGTAGTCCGCGCTTTGGGCCCGCGCCGCAGCCATTCGATCTCCGTATGAACCAGATTCTCCAAAGCTTCTTGCCGGTTTCGTTGCGCGTGCAAATGTTCTTCCTTGGCTTCCAGGAAGGTGCTGTAGTTTCCTTTCACGCGCAACGCGCCGTCCTCATACGCGCGATCTATCTCCACCATCTCGTTGGTAACATTTTCAAGGAAATAGCGATCGTGGCTTACCACTACGCTTGCGAAGGCGGCTCTGTGCAGAAGCTTTTCCAGCCATTCGATTCCTGCGAGATCCAAATGATTGGTCGGTTCGTCGAGCAGCAGAATGTCAGGGTTCTGCACCAGCGCCTCGGCAATCGCCAGTCGCTTGCGCCATCCTCCCGACAACGTCGCCGCGGGAATCTCAAGATCTGTAAACCCAGCCCGTCCCAGCGTCTCGGCCGAGCGCGCCGCCCGCTCCGATTGCGGCATCGAAACTCGATTCAGCGCGTTCTCGATCACGTCTTGAATCGTTATGCCTGGAGCAAATTCGGAAATCTGCTTGACGTAACTGAGCCTCGTGCCTTTGCGTACGGCGACGTCGCCGCTATCCGGCTTCGTTTTTCCGCAAAGAATCTCCAACAGCGTCGACTTTCCCGATCCATTCGGGCCAATTACGCCAATGCGGTCGCCTTCGGACACGGTGAACGAGATATTCTTGAATAGTGGCGCGACCCCGTATCTTTTCGACAGTCCCTGGGCGCTGATGATGGGTGGCAATTCTCTCGGTCTTCTCCTTCTCTTAGTTTAACCTGAGGAACGAACGTAAGCCCAGAATGCAACCGCGAGGCTCGAAGAAAGCTTGGCTCTGCTAACTCACAAATTTGACGCTATCATCCTCGGCGCCGGCGCTGCAGGACTCTTCTGCGCGGCCGAAGCCGGCAAACGCGGACGACGTGTCGCCGTCCTTGAACGCGCCGATCGCATCGGCAAGAAAATCCTCATCTCCGGCGGCGGCCGCTGCAATTTCACAAATATCTACTGCCGCGCGGAGAATTTCATCAGCGCAAATGAACATTTCGCGAAATCCGCGCTAGCCCGCTATACGCCATCGGACTTCATCGCGCTTGTCGAAAAGCATCGCATCCCGTACCACGAGAAAACTCTCGGGCAGCTTTTCTGCGACCGCTCTGCCCAAGACATCACCAACATGCTGGAATCCGAGTGCCGCGACGCTAATGTTCAAATGTTCCTGAATGCCAAAATCGAGGAAGTTCGACATTCCTCCGAGTTTGTCGTGCGCACCGATTCCGCGGAGTTCCACGCTCCCGTCCTGGTCGTCGCCACCGGCGGCCTCTCCATCCCCAAAATCGGAGCGACTGCGCAAGGTTACGATTTGGCGCGTCAATTCGGCCTGAGGATTGTAAAAACGCGCCCCGCGCTAGTCCCGCTCGTTCTCGCAAAAAAAGAGCAAGGTCTCTACAGCGATCTCGCTGGCGTCTCTGCAGGCGTTATTGTCTCCACCGATCATCATTCGTTTCGCGAACAAATGCTCTTCACGCATCGAGGCCTCAGCGGCCCCGCCGTCCTGCAAATCTCCTCTTATTGGGAAAAAGGCCAACCGCTCCGCATCGATTTATCTCCCGATCGCCAGGTTACTCCGTCTATTCGCGAAGCCAAGACCAGAAACCTGTCCGCCGCCCGCGCAGCTTTTCTTGGAGTCTTGCCAAAGCGTTTCGCAGAACGCTGGCTCGATCTCCATGCGCCGAAGTCCTGGACCAACCAGGACCTCGATTGGCTCGAACGAGATCTGCATGAATGGATTCTTGTCCCAGCCGATACGGAAGGCTACGAAAAAGCTGAAGTCACTGCAGGAGGCGTCGACACCGATGAGCTTTCGAGCAAAACGATGGAAAGCCGCAGAGTTCCCGGACTATTTTTCATCGGCGAAGTCGTCGATGTCACCGGCCACTTAGGCGGGTTCAATTTTCAATGGGCTTGGGCCTCTGCTGCAGCCGCGGGTCGCGCCCTGTGATCGCCAGCTAACGATAACTTCGCCATCGAACTCACGCCCGGTGTTCACGGTTTCGGATACCGGCGAATCTCCCATACCAAATAAACAACCACCGCGATATTGATAATCAGCGCAACGATTTTCGCCGCTGTCACATGGTGAATAATTTCATACACTTCAAGCGGCAAGAACGAACCCGTCGTAATGATCGTAAAATATTCTGCCCAGCGTTTGCGCAGCGCCAGTCCCGTTCCCTCAGTCAGAAAAACTGCCGCGTAGATAAATGTTCCTACGCTCAATTCCTTCAACTTCTTGTCATCGACTAACGGCACTTTCGCCAGCAGCCAATGAATAAACCGATTGTGAGGATCCACGCGAAACGCATTAATCCAATGGTCCACCACGGTCGCCACGTCTCTGTGCAACAGGTGCAAAGCCCCAATGCCGACCGCAATCAAAGCGATTCCCTTCAAAAGTTTGAAGGCTGCGATCAACATCAATCCGCGAGAGTGTGGTTTTGTGCCGGGCATTTACCAGGGCCAGTCCGCTTCCATTGTACAGACTCAATTGTACAGGGCCTGGCGAGGCAGACCTTCAGGTGTTGCCTCCGAGTCATCGAGAGGCGATGCGTATTATGAGTGCGATATAAACTGCGTCCCTTGCAACTATGGGCGATCGGCCAATATTTTCTTACTGAGATTGCCAGTCGGCGGATCTTGAATCGTCGTTGTCACGCCATAGAACGTATTCGCCGCGAAGGAATTGCCTGTCGATCCCGCACCCACCAAGATTCCCACCGGAGCTTCCGTAATCAAATTGCCCATCACATTGTTGTTGTTGCCTTGAATGAAAATGTCCGCGTCTCCGCCGTTGAACACGCGATTCTCCTCAATGCGATTGTGATTCCCGAAAATAGTAATATTCTCGAAGATGCTCGCGGAAAACGCAGTGTTGCTGTGCACGTGGTTGCCGTTTCCGTCGATGAAGATACCCGCCTGATCGATTCCAACGGTGTTCTCTCCCACGTGTACGTTGTTCGATTGTGTCACCAAGATAGCTGTTGCAACATTTGTGCATGTCGTGGCGTCGTTGCAAGGCGACCAGAAATTGTTCGATACGGTGTTGCCGCGAATTGCGCCTGACGCGGAAAACCCAATCTGGATGCCATTCTGCGCGGCGCCAGTGGTTGGTCCAGCACCGGTAACAACATTGTCATGAATTTTCGCGGTCGTTCCCGTTTCATTCGCGGTGACTCCATTCTTCTGGTAGCCGTGTATGGAGCAATCGGAAATCTCCACGTCCGAACTCTGGCCGCCGCCGCTTTCCACAAAAATGCCTGTACCGCTCTGGCATCCATTTAAAGACGCTGCGAGAGCAAAGTTGCGAACCGTCGCGTGCCGCAGACTCCCCGAGGAATTCTGAAAGTAAACTCCGATCAAAACCGGCGCGCATTCTGTAATTCCATTGTTGATCCCATCGACCGTCAATCCGGTTATCGAGACATTCGCTGCTCCACTCACGAACACAGCCGCGGCAATCCCATTACCCGTCGTCAGACTCGTTGCATTCTGCTGGATCGAAGCCGGCACCAGGAACGCCCCGGAATCTGCCTCGATATCCAGAGATTTGGTGATCGAGAGCTGCTCCGCGTAGATGCCATTGCAGACGACAATCTCATCGCCTGCCGAAGCGGCGTTAATCGCGTCCTGGATCTTTGTGTATTGGGCGTGCGGGCATGCCGCAGTGTTGCTCACGACCAGCTTGCTGGAAGGTATGGCAAGCGAAGCGTGCGCTGTCAGAATCAGAAGAAAGGCAAACAGACCGCTACGAAGGACAAATGAATTACGGAGTTTCATGATTCCCCCTTGTCGTCTCGGACCGACGTCTTCGGGGCGGAGCTGGGGCCACCCAAGTCTCTAAAATGGGGTACCTCACCGGCAGACAGTCTCACGAGGAAGCGAGAGGCTAACTTAGGACAGGACCCCAAGAGGAACACAACCCTCTGCCCCTATCTTAGACCACAAATCCCCTACGCCGTCACTAGTACTGTCCGAACGGGTCTACAGTCAATTGTGCGAGTTGTTTCGAGCGAAAATCTATTTGTGTGAAGGCAGCAGATCCCAGATCGCAGGATCTTCCGTTCCCAGCACCCACGAACAAAATCCCTGGAGCCCGCGCTCCTTCACAAGCGTGTAACGTTCGCGGAAAGTGTGCGCATCTGTATAGAAAATCCATTCGCGCATGTCCGCCCGGTAAAAATAAAACCACGCCACACGATCCGTAGAATCCCATTCAATATGTCCGCCATAAGCCTTAGCGAGGTCCAGTGCATCGTCAGTGCCAATATATTCGGCCGAGGGATTCGGTTTATCCCCGGATTTGTCATCCGATTTTGTAGGGGTCCCTGCAAACCAGTGATAGCCGTACAACGGAATCCCCAGCGATAGCTTTTGCGCCGGCACAAATTTGAGCGCGTAATCCAGGTTGCCGGTAGTCCAAGCCCATCCCGCCACCGGCCCAGGCGCCGTCCACCGCGTGTGCTGGTCGTATGTCATCAAGCAAATCAGGTCAACGGATTGCGAGAGAGCCTTCAAGTCGTACGCCCCCCGCCAATTCTCATAAATCCAAGCCGAGAATCCACCTTCTCCAGGCTCGCCCGGCGCGTTAGGCACTGTGGCAATGGTCAGTTGCAATCCCTCCCGATGAAATGCAGCGGCTGCGTCGCGCACCATGTCCGAAAGCGCGTCGCGGTCCGTCCAATGCACGTTTTCAAAATCAAATTGAAATCCCGTGTAACCGTTTTCCTTACACGCGCGAATGAGCTCTGCATACATACTCTCTTTCGCCGCAGTATTCTTCAACAGTTTACGAAAATCTTCCTGCGCAAAATCGCCGTTCGCCACAATCGGCATCACTGGCACGTGGTGCTGCTTCGCCGTCTCCAGAACTAGCGGATTCGGTCCGCCGGAAAGTAGCCCGTCCGCATCCACGCCATACCACGCAGGAACCAGCAAATCGATTTTGTCCGCGTGCGCCAAAAACGATCGCACCGATTTCGGCTCGCGCGTCATATAAAAAAGTGATTTGGGCTGCTGCGCGTGACCAACAGGCGCAAGAAAAGTAAACGCCGCAACAAAAATAAATGAAGTAAGTAAGCGTTTCATGATGGCGGAAGTTTAGCTGTCCACGATACTCAAACGCAACGCGTCTCTGATTCGCTTTCCGTCGCGGGTGTTCTCCGAGTTCCCTCGTAGGGGCACGGCATGCCGTGCCCGATCTGCCCGGACCTAAGCGGTCCTCTCCGATCGCCCCCTATCTCCACTTCTTCAGCTCCGGCCAAATCTTCTCCAACGTCCCAAACTTCGCCCCTCGGCAAATATAAACCGCAATCTCTTTCTCCAAAGCATAGGGGTTATCCGCCGACGTACCCACATACTCCACGTGCTCGAATAACTCTTCAAGCCGCTCCCGCGTATCACCCAGCACAACCAAACAATTTCCCGAATAGCCCCGCGGTCCCCACAGCCAGTAAGTCTGGTGCCCGCTGAGCGCCGGCGGCAGTCCGAAGCGCGGTCCAAAAAAATCGATCGCTCCAGCCTGCCCATAATCCTGCGCAAAAATCCCGCATCCCGGCCGTTCCGCCGGCGAAAGCCGGTTATAAGCCATCGTCGTCTCCGCCACAATTTCTTCCCAACCGAACTGGTCGGAATACCACTGCGGCAATGGCGCCCGTTCGTGGCCGTGCTCCATCACCGGCGGTTTCATCGGCAAATATTTCAGGTAGGCAAGGAACTTGTCCGGCGAAAGGATTGGCACAACCAGCGGAGCGAGGTGCGCGCCGCTAGCCAACAAGAGAATAATAATGATCGGTTTCAGCCAAAGCAGCCGGTTCGGGCCAACGCGGACACTCTCCACGTCCGTGCTTGCAATTTTTCTGCGCTCGAGCACCGCTTCGATCGTCACTGCTCCCGCTGCCAGCAACATCGGATAAATCGGCGACAGATAATAATTCTTGCCGTGCAGAACAAAGAAAACCGTAAAGCAGACCACATAAGCCCAGCCGAGCACACGATATGGCTTTAGCGCTTGCGAGACGAAAAGCGCAATCAATCCTCTGATCCAGATCGGGGCGGTGATAGGGGCAATCAGCAGGATCTGCTGAAAGAAGAATTGTGGCAAAGGCAGCACTACATCTCGCCCATCCGCGCGAATGTTGTGCATCAACTGAACAAAAGGCCACTGATTGTGGATGTTCCAGAGCAGGTTAGGCAGGAAAATCAAAAAAGCCGCCAACCCGCCAATCCAAATCCACAGATTCAAAAACACGCGCCGTTGCGGCGTCAGCAAAAGCCCAACAACTATCCCAAATCCAAACAAAGCAATCGAATATTTCTCCTGCAGACCTATTCCGGCCACCACGCCGAACCAAAGCCAATATCGAGGGTCGTTTCGCTTGATCGCGAGCACCGCGAAGTAGGCGCAACCTATCCATAAATTGGGTTCCAGGCAATTGGTGCCGAGCAAGCTTCCGTTCGAGAGATATTGCGGCGCGATCAGAACGGCGATTGCGCTTAGCACCAAAGCAAACCGCCGACCGCCGAATTCACGCGCAAGCATGGCCGTTTGCACCACCAGCAGGGAAGAAGCCACCGCCGGAATAAACCGAATGCTTCGCAGTGAGTCTCCCAACACAGCGCGGCAAACATGAATCAAGAAGGGAATCAGCGGCGGCTGGTCAACATAGCCCCAAGCCAGGTGATTCCCGCAAGCCATGTAATCAAATTCATCGCGAAAATATCCGTACTGGTTGTTGAAGTACCAATGAAAAGCAAATTTTGCCAAAGCTATAGCAACAACGATCAGCATGCCATTCGCTAACCAAGACTGTTCTTTTGATCCGGGACCGGAAACTCGAAGGGAAGTGTCTAGTCATTTAAATTTTGGCAAACGCATTTCAGGTAAGCTTACCCATCTTTTCAACGTCCCATTACGGCAGCGTGAAGGCCACAAGTGAATCACCAAGCGTGGTGCCTAGCTTTCCATGCCCACCAGCGGCAATAACTACGTACTGCCTTCCGTTCTCCTGGTACGTCATTGGTGTTGCCTGGCCTCCCGCTGGCAGCTGTGCCTTCCAGAGTTCCTTCCCGCTGTCCACATCGAATGCACGAATAAAATCATCCATCGCCGCGCCGATGAAGATGAGTCCTCCCGCTGTAAGGATCGGTCCTCCCAGATTTGGAGTGCCGTCAACCGGGAACGTCTTTCCGCCTAATTTAACAGCCGCTCCCAGCGGAACACGCCATCGGATCGTCCCTTTGGAAAGATCAACCGCAACGAGTTCGCCCCACGGTGGCCGAAGGCAAGGCAACCCCTCCGGGGACCGAAATGTCTGCCGGCTCATTCCGTAAGGGGTACCGTGCTGAGGAGAAACGTCACCTCGGAATTTACCAGCTTCCGCCGCTTGCTCCTGTGGTAGGTAGCTTGTCGCGCGGAATCAAGTGAACTTCCATCGCGAGATTGTTGATATTCGTCACGAACAGCTGCCGTTGCGGGTCGAACGCTCCGCCACTCCAATTCATGCCACCAAGATTGCCGGGAAAAGCAACAATACCTTCAACGCTTGGTGGAGTGAACATCCCGTCAGATCGCAAATGCGCGAAACGCTCCTCGCAGGCAGTTCGCTCAGGCCTCCGTGGTGCCCCACATATCTTTTGCGGAGATCTGCTGACGCGCAAGAGGCGGTGGAGCGATCGGGAATGGTTGCGTTGGCGAAGTCCTTTCCTCGTCGGCCCCACTCTGAGGAACCGCCCTTTCCTCCACCTTGAACACCGGAATGCCATTTTCACGTTGCAGTACAAAAAGATTGCCGGTTTTGTTCCCTTGGATCACCACCGGCACGTCTGATCCGTTTCGGATGTAAAGTTGCCGAGCAGCGGTTGCGAGGCCGTGTCGTAGTCCCAAAGATCGTGATGGACTAGCTGAAATCCCCAGACGAAGCTACCATCTCTACCGCGGAGCGCTACCACCGAATTTGCCCACTTATCGTCGCCAAGACGCTTTGCGCCATGGTAGTCCGGGCTCGGCGCACCAGTTGGCACAAAAACAAGATCTCGCGCTTCATCCACAGAGATCACCGACCAGGCATTGCCTGCTCCAGTCGGAGCAAGACTCGCTGGTATCGGATCCCATTTCCAACTCAGCTTGCCAGTTCGCCCGTCAAAGGCCCGAACCACTCCGTTCGGACTATCGACGCGATCATTGTCCGCGATCGAGGACCCAACAACGACCAAATCATCAACAATTGCAGGCGGGGAAGTTTCCTCATACTCTCCCTGGCGGATGATATGGTCGATCCCGCTGGTCAAATCAGTTTCGCCCCTATCACCGAAGTCACTGCATGGTTTGCCAGAGGCGGCGTCAAGACTGATTAGGCGAGCGTCGATGGTGGCGAGAAAGATTCTTCTGCGGCATTCGGCGCCCGGTTTTCGCTGGCTGTCCAGCCATGTGGATACTCCCGATTCATCAGTCCTTCGGAATACTTCCCTCCAAGATTGATCTTCGGATCGAAAGCCCAGCGTTCTTTGCCGCTTGTGGGATCAAGAGCGACTACACGGTTAAAAGCGGTAGTCAGGTAAAGAGTTCCCTCGACAAAAATCGGCGTGGATTCAAATTCACTCTTGCGAGGATATTTCGTTCCGTCTGAGATGTCGCCGGTGTGGTACACCCAAGCGACTTTGACCTTGGCCACGTTACTGCGGTTAATCTGTGTGAGTCCGAATAGCGCATCCCGCCCGAGTCGTGGCCGTAGTAAGGCCAGTCCGCGTCAATGGTCTGCTGCGCTGAGATAATCGTGCATGCAAGCAGGAAGACCGCCGCTAGGAAAAGAAGCTTCCAATTGGCAAACCGAGTTCTATTTCTCAACGTTTGCGGGCCTCGCGTTGGTTTGTACCTGTGCAAGAGCCTCATTCAGTTCCGCATTCGCGTAGCCGCTCACTTCGCACGCCAGCGATATCTCAACGAACTCCGGTTTTTCCCATTGCATGGAGATTCTCCTTGAAGATTCAAATCTTCGATTTTTTCTATTGCTCCCGAGTGCTCATGCTCAAGGCAAGCTGAACGCGATGACGTAATCTCCTTGCTTCGTTCCGAGCTTACCGTGCCCGCCAGCCGCGATCACCAAATACTGTTTGCCCCCGATGCTATAAGTCATCGGAGTAGCCTGCCCTCCCGCCGGAAGCTGATACTTCCAAATCTCCTTGCCTGTTTCCGAATCGAAAGCGCGTAGATAGTTGTCCATCGCGGCCCCGGTGAAAACGATCCCTCCAGCCGTCACCATCGGCCCGCCCAGAGTAATCGTCCCGGTATTCATCCCCGGAATAAAGCTCCCCAGCGGTACGTCCCAAACTTTTTTCCCCTCGAACAGATCGACCGCCGCCACTGTGCCCCACGGCGGAGTGTTGCAGGGCAGCCCGCTCGGCGCGAGCAGCGGCGTCCGAAACATGGCGTACGGTGCGCCAGTCTGCCGCGCGAACTCCCCATGCAGTCTGTCGGAGTCGGTCGCATTCTTTCGCGCAGCATCCAGTTCCGCCCGCGGAATTAATTTCACGAACATCGGCAGCCGGTTCGTGTCGACAAACAGCAAATGCCGCTGGGGGTCGTAAGCCGCGCTGCCCCAATTCACTCCGCCCACGTTGCTCGGAAACACCAGCGTCCCCTGCAAACTTGGTGGAATAAAAATATCCCCCGAGCGCGCAGCCTTGATCTGTTCCGCGCACCACTGCTTTTCCTTATCATCCTTGCCCCAGGCATCTTCGACCGACAACTTCTCCGGCACGAGTGAAACAGTCGAAGCCGGCTGCGTGGGCCAAGATTCTTCCCCAGGGATCTCGCTCTTCGGGACTGGACGCTCTTCGACTGGCAGAAGTGGAACTCCAGTCAACCGGTTCAACACAAAAACGCGCCCCATCTTGGTAGTAATCGCAATCGCTGGCGTTCCATCTTTCCACGCAAAAAGTGCCGGCTGCGATGCCACGTCATAATCCCAAAGATCGTGGTGCACTACCTGAAATCCCCACACAAACTCGCCCGTCGAAGCTCGCAACGCCACAACCGAATTGGCCCACTTGTTGTCGCCCTTGCGAAATCCTCCGTAATAATCCGGACTCGCGCTACCTGTCGGAATAAACGCAAGATCTTGCGAGGCGTCGATAGAAATCGTCGACCACGCATTGCCAGCGCCCGTGCGTGGCGAAGTTTGATAGGCCCACGGCGCAATGGGATCCCAAGTCCAGCGCAGCTTTCCTGTGCGAACATCAAATGCCCGCACGATTCCGCGCTCAAGAGTGACCGCGCGGTTGTCTCCCAGCGAAGATCCCGTAATCACTAAATCCTTGAATATCGCTGGCGCTGAAGTCACTTGATAATCGCCAGGGTCGCGCAGCTTTACTTCGTTCGTCAGGTCGACTTCACCGTTTGTTCCAAAATCCAGGCACGGCTTCCCGGTTTCAAGATCAAGTGCAATCAGCCGTGCGTCCAGCGTCCCGATGAAAATACGCAACGCACAAGGTTTGCCAGCTTTTGCCGATGTATCGCGCCAAGCCGAAACTCCTCGCGACGTCACCTCCGAAAAACCGTAAGGATGTTCCAGCTTTGGATCAAATTCCCAAATCTTCGCGCCGCTCACCGCGTTCAGAGCAATCACATGATCGTAAGGTGTGCTCAAGAAAAGTTTCCCATCGACCAAAATCGGCTGTGGCTTCAAACGCCGCCTTCTTATCCAGGTCTTCATCGTAAGGCAAAGCACCCGTCCGATAAGTCCAAGCTACTTTCAGTTGCGCCACGTTCCCGCGGTCAATCTGCCGGGCAGGGGAGTATCGCGTCCCGCCCGGATCACTACCGTAATTCGCCCAACCAGCGTCAGGCGCCGTCTGCGCCTTTGCCAAGCAGGGAACCAAAAACAAAAATGAAAGCAGGAAGACGCATCCCACGCCCGCGCCCGCCCGAACGTCCCCTAGGGGCACGGCACGTTTACCCTGAGCTGCGAAGGGCCGTGCCCGTCCGGGTATCGCCAAGAAGTAAAATCGATGTGTGAATCTCATAATGGAAGGATTATCGTCACAACTCCGCTATCGCCAACCCACTTGGGACAACCGGGCCCATCTTAGGGATAAGTGGGCCTTTCATTTCGTTTTCCGTTCCTATTCAGCCCAGCTTCAACAATTCCGGCCGCAACTTCACGTACCGCCGGCTCCAACGCAATTCCGTGGCATCCTTCAAAATAACCTTGTACTCCCCGTGAAACCACGGAACCAACTCACGTATCGCATCCAGTCGAACCAAACTCCCCCGATTAATACGCACAAAAATCTTCGGGTCAAGCGTCCCCGCAAGCGACTCTAGCGTTCCCCGCAAAGTGTGCGTCTTCGCCCCGCAATGCAAAATCAAATAATTTCGATCGACTTCGACCCACGATATCTCACGAATCGAAACAAAATGTGCCCGCTCATTTTCGTGCACCAGCAACCGGTCCGGAAAAGACCTCTCGCGCTCTAGTTGACACAGCAGATCCTGGATGCGTGCCCCAAATCCCTCCCCAGATTGCGCGTTCTGTTCCCGCGCACGCCGCAAAACGGTGCGGAAACGCTCTTCGCCAAACGGCTTCAGCAAATAATCAAACGCGTGCACTTCGAACGCCCGCAAAGCGTACTGATCATGCGCCGTCACAAAAACCACACGCGGCATCTTTTCTGGCGGGATAGCCTGAACCACTCCGAATCCATCCATCCCTGGCATTTGTACGTCCAGAAAAACCAGGTCAGGCCGATGTTTCCCAATAGCGGCAATCGCGGATTCCGCGCCTCCTGCCTCTCCAACAACCTGCACATCTGGTTCCTGCCGCAACATCCGCAATATCTTGCGTCGCGCGGGCGCCTCATCGTCGACAACTAGAACCTGAAGTATGTTCAAAGGACCCATTCACCCAACTGATGACTGCGTGGCATCCGTGTCTTGGTCTTAGCTCGAATTTCTCGGTTTTTTGGGGCTGGCTCGCATTTAACCAACAGGTTGAATCCGCTCTTCTTCCAAATGAAACGGAACCCTCAAGGTAACTTCGGCGCCGCCCGCCGCCCCGTTGGCAATCGCAAACTCTTGCTCGGCGCCATACAGCTGCTCCAACCGCCCCCGAATATTGGCTAGCCCGACTCCGCGGTTCATCACCAGGTCAGCACTCTGCGTTCCCAGCCCTGCTCCCGTGTCCGCCACTTTCAGAATCAGCGAACCATTCTCGCGCCGCGCCCCGATCGAAATATCTATCCCCGCCCCGCCATCCTTCAAACCATGCCGCAACGAATTCTCCACCAGCGGCTGCAAAATCAGCTGCGGCACCAGTGAATTCTCCAGCTCTGCATCCACCGAGTAAGTCACGCGCAGATTCGATTCAAACCGCTTCTGCATAATCTGCAAATAGAGCCGCGTAATTTCCAGCTCCTGCGCCAGCGGAATTTCGTGCGAGTTGGCTGTACGCAACGTCAAACGCAGCAATTCGCTCAGTTGCGTCAGCATCGCGTCCGCCGCCGGCACATCCTCGTACATCACCGAAGAAATCGTGTTCAAAGTGTTAAACAAAAAATGTGGCTGCAACTGCAATCGCAAATTCTCCAGCTGCGCCCGCGCCAATTTGGCCTGCAATTCCGCCGCGGCGAGCTGCTGCGCCTGCGCAATCCGCAGCCGCTCAAAGAAGTAATACACCAGCACGATTACCGTGTAGCCCATCAAATCATTCGAAAACTCCATCGGAAACCGGAACCGCATGATGCCGTAGTCGTAGCTTCCCAGGCCAATCAGCGGAGCCAGAATCCACCGGCTCAGCGCCATCAAACTTGTGTGTAAAAAAGAAAACCCTGCCGCGGCTAGCCAGATGGAACAAAACCTGACGCACCCATCCCTTAACTCTTAAATAAGTAGAATTCCGCTACGCGCAACACGAGCGGCAACAGAAGGAAAACGCTGTAGACACCGGTGGACTCTTCCAGAAAACGCACGGCAAACGTCCCAGGGTGTTGCCGGGAAAGATCGTCGAGATAGTGGTAACCAAAGAAAAGTACGAAGAGCGCCGTGTAAACGAGAAAAAGAATGCCCCATCCCTGCGCGCGCGTGAGGCCGAGCAAGCCCGTCTGCGCCGTCGCACCAGTCACGTGCGGCGTTCGATTCGATGTTGGGCGGCTAGTTGAGCGAATCGCCATGGGCTAGTCCTTGAGCGCTTGATTATGCTCCAGAACGAGTCAACGTCGATAGGGTAGAACGAAGAGGAATCGTGTGACGGAAAGAAACCGTAGAAGCAGGGCGGACGAATATTGCGTCCGAGATGAGACTCGCAGGCTGGCGCTGGCAAGCTTGATCAGGAGCCGCGGCGGCCAGTCATGCCAGAAATGGTGCTGGCAATCGTGATGGAAACCAAAGCCACCATAGCGAACGCGAGAGCGACGACTATCACGGCAAACCCCCTTTTCAGACAATGAACTGAAGGGCAGGTATGCTTCCAAACGTCACCTTTGTATTTTCAGCAAGATACGCAATAGCGAAGGGAGATCTCTGTCAGCGGAGGAGGACAACTGTCTCTCGGGAGGCACATTTTTCCAGTAATAGTACTGACTCAGCTCGATCAAGGAGATCCCCTCAGCGAGCCTGAGTCAGGGGCCCATTGTGTCAATGAAAAGCTGCGGCAGCCTATGCCTTGCTCAAGACGAATCGATCCATCCCCCGTGTGCACCGTCAAGGACTGCCCCCCGCCATTCATCTTCCCGTGAAGCTGCGAGTTGCTGAAGGTCCCCTCGACGGTCACCGGCAATCCCACGCTGATGTGCCCGTCGCCAGTGCTAGCGTCAATATTGGCCTGAAAGTCGCTCGGCAACGACAGATCCACGCTGCCGTCCCCAGTCCGTATGTTCCAGCTGCTGGCCATCTTGGACCCGGGAAGGACGTGAGTATCCACGCTACCGTCGCCAGTCCTGATATTTAGCGCGTCAAATCGCCCCGCGATCCTGACGTGGCCGTCACCGCTGTCGGCATCCAATTTTCCGTCCAAGAGCCGCGCCTCAATCGAGCCATCACCAGTATGCAAGCGAATGTCGCCCTTAAGCGTGTCCACGTTGATGCTGCCATCGTGAGTGTTGAGGTCGATGGTTCCCGTCAGGCTATTGGCCCTGATCGACCCGTCGCTCGTCTGGATAGTTATATTTCCATTGATCGAGCTGGCTTCCACCGAACCGTCGCCCGTATGTGCATTCAAATCAGCGTCTTTCGGCATACGGACTTCAATTTGCAACCGCCTGCCGTGGCTGCCCCAGGAGAATCCCCAATGTCCCGTAGCCCGCGCTACCAACTCCACTTGGTCGCCATTCTGGTGCGCCTCGACGTGGAGATTCTTATCCAGCTCATAGCCTTCATATTGCACGCTGAACTGAACTTCCTTGGAGTCGCTGGTGGTAACGCGCACGCTGCCATCATTTGTGTCAATCCGCACATTGGCGCGCCCGCTGATCGTGAAGTTCTTGGACCAGTCCGTGGCATTGGCCCGCGGTGCAAGGGCCACCACCGCAAGCAGGGCAGTAGCGACAATCCCCAAGCGAAGCACTGTCGTGCGATTAGGATGCAATTTCATGACTCAAAGCCTCCGAAGTATGCCGTTCTGACAATAGGTACGACACCCAGGGTCAAAATGTTCCCTTTCCCAAGTCCCCGCGCCCCATTGTGTCTAACTTGCCCGGATAGACGACCCTTAAGCCCCATCGTCTTTCTGGTCGCAATTGCCTGCCTGGACGAGAACCTTCCAAACAGCCGTCACCGTTTGGCGGCATGCCTTTTTGCTAGTGGGGGGGTTCGCTTTGCCGCGCCAGGTTTGGGGCGCAACGCCGCCAGGAACTGCTCCGGCGGTAGAGTATTGAGTACGTCTTTCTTTTCAAGCCAACCCCGCCTGCGCTACAGTAACGCCATGTCGAATGTAAGGCAGATTCAACGTGGTATGCGAGTCCGTCGAAATGACGACTCTCACGCCGCGCTCCTTGCACATCCGCAAGTGGATGTCGTTCAAATCCAGCCTGTCGGGGAAAGAATTGCACTCCATGGCCACGCCGTGCTTTGCACAAGCATCCAGAATTTTCTCCATATCGTAATCGAGCGGATCGCGTCGCAAGATCAGCCGCCCCGTAGGATGTCCAATGATCTGCGCATACGGATTTTCGATTGCCGCGAGCATGCGTGTCGGTCATCTCAGATCGATCGAGGTTGAAGTAAGAATGTACCGAGCACACCACGACATCCATCTGCGCAAGCAGTTCGTCGGAGTAATCCAGCGAGCCGTCCTTCAAGATGTCGACTTCCGATCCCGCAAATAAGCGAATCCCAAGTCCTTTCTCGTTCGCTTCTCGAATTTTCTGCAGATGTTCCGTCATGCGTTTTTCATCGAGCCCATTGGCCACGGTAACGGCTTTCGAGTGGTCCGTCAGGGCGATGAACTTGTGTCCAAGTTTGCGAGCCGCTTCGGCCATTTCCTCGATGGAGTTCTTTCCATCGCTGGCCGTCGTATGCATGTGAGGGTCGCCCGTCATATCCGTAACTTCGAGGAGTTGAGGCAGTTTGTGCGCTTCCGCGGCGGCGATCTCGCCTTTGTTTTCTCGCAGTTCGGGCGGGATGTAGTCGAGCTTTAGCTTGGCGTAAATCTCCTCTTCGGTGCGCCGCGCGACTGGCTTTTCGCCCTTCAGCGTCGCCAGCGCATATTCATTCAGCGTGAGACCCATATCATTCGCGCGCCCGCGCAGCGCAACGTTATGTTCTTTCGATCCGCTAAAATAAAGCAGCGCCGCTCCAAAACTCTCCTTTTCGAGTAGCCGCACGTCCACCTGCAAGCCATTCTGCAGCGTAAAGCTAACTTTGTTTTCTCCATGCGCCAGCGTTTGCTCGATTCGCGGGAATTTCAAAATATGTTCAGCGATCGCATCAACTTTCTTCTGCGACGTATGCCCTTCGCTCAAAATCAAGAGTAAATCGAGGTCGCCGACCGTTTCTCTTCCGCGTCGCAAGGAGCCTGCGGGAGTAATCGACTCCACTCCCTTTCCGTATTGCTTGATGAACTCGATCAAGTCCGCCGCGGCAGCTTCCGCCTTGTCGATCCGGAAGCGTCCCGTCGAGCGCTTAAACGTTTCCACCGCTTTCAAAATGTTTTGTTCGGTCTTTTCTCCGAACCCCGGCACATCTCGAAGCTTCCCCTCTTTGGCAAGTTTTTCCACGTCGGCGACAGTTGCGGCCTGAAAATTGGACCACAGAAATGCTACCTTTTTGGGCCCCAGCGATTGCAGCGTCATAATTTCGAGAAGTGTGGCCGGAAATTTCTTCAGCAGTTTTTTCCTCAGACCGTAATCGCCCGTAGCGATTATTTCCTCGATGTGCTCCGCCATCCGCTCGCCAATTCCGGGGAGTTCCTCGAGCTTCCCCGGTTCTTTAGCCATTTGCTCGATGGATTCGTGCATGCCGCCAATCAACTCCGCCGCCTTTTCATAGCTGCGGTAACGTCCTATGATTGCGCCGTCGATTTGCAGAAGTTCCGCCGTTTCGCGGAGGATGCGGGCGATCGATTTGTTGTCCATGGGGGAGATTATAAAGCCAGTGTCCCGCGAAAGGCACGCGCGAGAACATCGCTCGTCGGACACTTGGCCGTTTGCGACTCACGCGTTCCTCGGGAGTTAACTCTTCACAGCTTTTTGATTAGACTGCTTCCAAGCTACCGTTCGTGAGGTGGCTAACACCATGAAGCGCCCTTTTGCCGTCACATTCCTTGGTTGGCTTTTCATCGCCGTTGGACTGTTCGCGCTTATCTATCACCTCGCGAAAGGTGGGCTCGACATTTGGATGTTACTTATTGTGCCTTTCGAGATCATTGCCATCGTCGCAGGCGTCTTCTTGCTCAAGGGCCGCAACTGGGCTCGATGGTTGTTACTGCTTTGGATCGCGTTTCACGTCATCGCCATGGCGTTGAACTCGCTCTCTGAGTCTGTGCCGCACTTGCTGCTATTAGTCGCCGTCACCTATTTTCTGTTCACTCCGCCGGATTCCAAGTATTTCGGCCGCGCCCGAGCCGAGCAATCGTTGTGAAGGTTCATCTAGTAGAATAATTGCCAGCGATCGCGTAATACCGTTGCCGCTGTGCGATAGACTCTCTGCTAAGTTAGCGCTGCACAGAAAATCTTGCAGCCGGATGAGTCTCGCTTGGCTAGATTTTTTGGGAGGCAGAGTGCGTCTTTCGATTTTCGCGACTTTGTTCACAATACTTGTAGTTTCCAGCGTTCATGCGCAATCACAGAAGTCCCCGCAGGCCGCGAGTCAGTCCGAGAAAGTTATCATCGATACCGACATCGGCGACGATATCGACGACGCCTTTGCGATCGCCCTCGCTCTCAAGAGTCCTGAACTCCAAATTCTCGGCATCTCCACCACCTTCGGCGACACCGAAGCCAGAGCGAAAATCGTGGACCGCTTGCTAGGCGAAGCAGGCAGGACGGATATTCCGGTCCTTGCCGGCGCTCCGACCCACACCACCAACGTGATGAATCAGAAGCGCTACGGCGAAGGCGGCCATTTCGGCAAAGCCGTGCATCCGAACGCCGTGGACTTCATCGTCAATGAGATTCGCCGCTATCCCGGCCAAATCACGTTAATCGCTATCGGCCCGCTGATAAATGTCGGCGCGCTCATCGACGAGGATCCAGAAACTTTTCTCAAGCTGAAACGCGTAGTAATTATGGGTGGCTCCATCGAGTGCGGTTACGGTGAGCTTTGGTTCTGTCCAGAACGCGGGCCGGACGCGGAGTGGAACATCATCAATGACATTCCCTCCGCCAAAAAACTGTTTCTGTCGGGCGTGCCGCTCTATGTCATGCCGCTCGATTCCACCCAGTTGAAGCTCGACGAGGTTAAGCGCGCCTACCTATTTCGACAGGGAACTCCGCTCACCGACTCATTGACGCTGCTTTATCACCAGTGGGGCCAGCAAACTCCAACTCTCTTCGATGCCGTAACGGTGGCCTACATCCTCGATCCCAAAGTCTGCCCCGTGGAGCCCATGCACATCCGGGTCGACGACAAAGGTTTCACTCGCAAAGAATCCGGCGCTCCCAATGCTCAAGTCTGCATGCACTCCGACGCCGACGCCTTCTTCCGCCTTCAAATCGGTCGTCTCGTGGCGAACCGAAAAGTGAATAGTGAATAGTGGAACAGCGAGCAGTCTACCGCGCCGCACTTCGATTACCGCTCTTCTTCTCTGTGCGCTCTGCGATCTCCGCGCTCTCTGCGTAAAATCCTTTTTTCCGTCGTTTAACGCTAACCGCTGATGCTTGGTTGCTCCCCACTACTCACTATTCACTACCCACCTTTTCAAAAAAGGGCCGGCAAAGGGGCGCCCTCTGCCGGCCGAATGATAACTGGCTTTTTACGCTGGCTTTTGCACGTTCGCTGCCTGAGGTCCTTTCGGTCCCTGGACTATCTCGAACTCTACCGTGTCTCCTTCCTGCAAACTGCGGTAGCCATCTCCCAAGATTGCGGAATAATGAACAAATACGTCTGGACCATCGTCGCGCCCTATGAAGCCATACCCTTTTGAATTATTAAACCATTTTACGGTTCCTTGCACAGATGTGCTCCTCCTGATGGAGACCTGGATGTTTCTCCGGGTGGCCCATTAGCAACGAAAGTTGCGACCACCTGTAATAATTTGCGCGGAGTGTACCAGAATGAGGCATTCAGTCAAGAGAGCATTCGCGGTCTATGTCTCCAAAAATCAACGATTATTCGACTATAAAATCGATTCGGTCCCGATATTTTTCTTTTCGATCGCGAGAGCGGATTGTCGGCGTCCCTCGCAAGTCCAAGCGAACACAGGGTTTGCATATTTTTGTTTCAAGCCGAGAATCATTTGTTTCACGGAGGTAACTCCACAAACAAAATAAATTTATTTCCCATCGGATGGATGCGTTACGTAGCTCACAGGCCTAAGGATTTCGTAAAGATTATTGTAGTCGTCGGTCCAAACCCGCAAATGGGGCGGCACGTCGATGTTTTCGCTGCCGACGAACGTTTCTTGTTTGTTTAAGAATTCCTGGTTTCGCGTGACCAGCACCCAATCGGCCGGTGAAACCATCATTGCCGCATCTTCATCGCTCGAAATGAGCCGCGAGGCGTAATCGGCGTCTTCTGCCAGCATTTTAACCACTGGCGCGAGTCTGAGATACGTGTTCGACGTGTGAATCGCGAGAATGCCGCCCGGCTTCAAATGACGAAAGTAAACTGCAAACGCCTCTTTGGTGAGCAAATGCACTGGGATCGCGTCACCAGAAAATGCATCGACCGCCAGCACATCGAAATTCTGTGGCGGCTCGCTCTCCAGCGAAAGCCGTGCGTCTCCTAGAATGATTTCAATCTTCGCCGGGCTTTGCTTGAGGAACGTAAACCAGCCATTTGCTACCGAGATGACTTGCGGATTGATTTCGTAAAATCGAAATGAATCGCCCGGCTTCCCATAGGCCGCGAGCGTTCCCGCGCCCAGGCCAATCACTCCCACTCGTTTTGGCCCGTCACAACAAAATCGCAGCGCCAGCCCGGCGCCCGATCTTCTTCCGTAGTACGTCGTGGGGTTGCGATTCTCGGGGAAGGAAAGATATTGCGCGCCATGCTCAATCGTTCCGTGAACCAAACTGCGGTATGGGAGTTTAAGACCAGTTTTAAATTCTTGAATGCGTAGCGCTCCATAAAAATTGCGCATCATCGCGACGGTGTCCTCGCGCATCGTTCGAACATTAAAGACAAGCACGGCGCCCATCGAAACGGTCACGCACGCCCAAAAAATCCGCGCCGACCAGCCGTCGCGCCAGAGAACGACGGACGCAAGAATCGCTGTAAGCAGCAGGACGATCGGCAACTCGTAAATTCCAGAAAGAATATGGGGAGCGAGCAAGCCGACGCATGACCGCGCCGAGCGCGCCTCCAAGCGCGATGGTTAGGTAGAAAGAGGTCAGGTAACGTACGGCAGGCTTTCGTTGAACGAGTTCGCCATGACAGAAAAAACAGACCACAAAGAGCGCGGAGCAGAAAAGCGGCACGCTGATTTGAATGGCGTGCGTAATTGAGGAATCGTAAATCGCATAGCCAGCCGCGCCCAGCGCGACTGCCAGCAGCCGTGCCACGAACCAGCGCGAATAGAACTGGTGTTTGGCAAACACCATCGCGAAAGAAAGCAAATAGAGCGCGAGAGGGACAACCCACAAGAGCGGTATCGGTGCCACATTTTCCGAGAGATGATTTGTCGCCGCAAGCAGCATCATCGAACTACAAGCGGCGAGGCTCAGCCATAGAAGCTTCGTGCTAAATGTGGGCGGCGCTTCATCCTGTGATGTTTCTGGCGCACTTGGCGCAATCGGACGGTAGTCGCGACTGATCCAAGCTGAGAGCGCGCAGCACAGCGCGAACAATGCATAGCCAATGGACCACAACACAGCTTGATGGCGAGAAGAAAGACGAGGCTCGATGAGAAATGGAAAACTTAAAAGAGCGAGCAGGGAAGCGAGATTGGAGAGCGCGAAAAGATGATATGGCGAGCGACCTGGAGAGCGGCGCGCGTACCACGTTTGTAGCAACGGGCTAGTGGAACTGAGCAGGAGAAAAGGCAGCCCGATCGAAAACGTAAGCAGCCCCAAGATGCGCCACACTGGATCAACTGTTACATGCGAACGCCAGAATAATTGGGGAGCGATCGGCAGCCACAGAAGGCTGACGAGAAGAAGACCCAAATGAAGCACGGATTGACGTCTTGGTGAGAGGCGACGAATCGTCGCGTCTGCGTACAAGTAGCCGAGAAGAAGCGCAGTTTGAAAAAACACAAGACATGTTGCCCAAACTGCCGCCGATCCCCCGAACCATGGAAGAATTAATTTGGCGATGAGCGGTTCGATCAGGAAAAGAAGAAAAGCTCCCAGAAAAATTGTCGTGGCGAACAGCAGGCGGTGCGCCTTCGGCATCGTGATTCGCATGCACCTGCCAGAATCAGGAACGAACTAGGAAGCGCAGATAGTACAGGATTCCGGCGACGGATTTCGCGTCGCGAATTTTGTTGCGGCGAATCATCTGTTCGATTTCGCCGTGCGTGAAGGCTTTCATGGTAATTCGTTCATCTTCCTCAGGTTCAGCTTCTCCGAGAGTCAGATCTTCGGCGAGAAGAATGTACATGCGCTCTTCGAGAAAACCTGGCGTGGGGAAAATATCGAGGAAAACATGGAAACGCTTGGCGCGGTAACCGGTTTCTTCGATCAACTCGCGAGCAGCTGCGCGGCGCGGATTTTCGCCCTTGTCGATGCGACCCGCAACTAATTCCCAAAGGAATTGCCGCGTGGCGTGGCGATACTGTCGAATCATCACGATGCGCCCATCGGGCAGCGCGGGCAGAACGACGACGGAGCCAGGGTGTGTGATGACTTCGCGCGTGACACGCAGGCCGCTCGGCTCGATAATTTCATCGCGACGAAGGCCGAAAACCGGCCCCTGGTAAATCATTTTGCTGCGAAGGACTTTGGCGGTAGTGCGGCTGGCTGCTTTGGGCGGCATAGAGCGTACGTTTTCTCCAGCGTTATCATACACTGTAGAGGCCGGGCTTTAGCCCGGCACTTTGACCTGCACTGCAGAATCGCTAGAGCATGCCGATCAACACCATCATCGTCGACGATGAAAAACCCGCGCGAGACGAGCTAGCGTTCCTGCTCCGCGCATTTCCAGAAATCAACGTAATCGGCCAAGGCAAAAACGGCGTAGAAGCCGTGGCGCTGATCAAAGAGCACTCGCCCGACCTCGTTTTTCTGGACGTGCAAATGCCGGGTCTTGACGGCTTCGGCGTCCTGAAAAAATTAGTCGAACGAAAAATGAAAATGCCGCACGTGGTCTTTGCGACGGCCTTCGACCAATACGCCGTGCAGGCGTTCGACGTGAACGCGGTTGATTACGTGCTGAAACCGTTCGATAAGGCGCGGATATCCAAAGCCATTCAGCGCGCGAAAAAAATGCTCGATACGCAAACGTCGACAACAGAGCGTCTCGAACAACTCGTGAGCCAGCTCGGTGCTGCGAAAAGCGCCCCCCAAAAGGTGAAAGTGCTGGTGCAATCGCAGCAGCGGCTTCTGCTCGTGAATGCGGAAGACGTGATTTTCGCAACGTTTGTCGGCGGCTCGATCTCCGTTGTGACGCGTGACGTGGAAGGCTCGTCGAACTACCGTACGCTCGAGGAGTTGAACGAGACGCTTGACTCGGAAGCGTTTTGGCGGCCGCACCGCTCGTTCCTCGTCAACACGCAGCACATCAAGGAAGTCGTCCCCTGGTTCAACTCCACGTTCATCCTAAAAATGAATGACAAAAAATCCACCGAAGTCCCCGTAAGCCGCGTCCAAGCAAAACGCCTGCGCGAACTCTTCAAACTTTAGTCTCACGTCAGCCAGAAAGACGGGCACAGCCTGCTGTGCCCCTACGGGTGGTCATGAAGGTGTGTTAGCATTCTGCGTACCGCGCGTACACTTCAGACGATGGATTTTTCGCTTAATGACCACCAAACACTGATACGGGATACGGTTCGCCAATTCATGGAGGCGGAAGTGCGGCCTTTGGTGAAGCAGCGCGACCGCGAAGAGCGTTTTCCTGCCGAAGAAATCAAGAAATTGGCCGAGCTGGGCTGCTGCGGGATGATGATTCCCGAAGAGTGGGGCGGGCCGGGGCTCGACACGCTCTCCTATGTGCTGATGCTGGAGGAAGTGGCCCGCGTTGACGCTGCGATGGCTACTTCGCTGAGCGTAACGAATTCCGCGGTGCAAGTGCCGCTGGCGAAATTCGGTACCGAAGAGCAGAAGAAAAAATATTTGCGGCGGCTGGCGACCGGAGAAATTCTCGGCTCGTTTTGTTTGACGGAGCCGGCGGCTGGTTCGGACGCGGCGGGGATTCAGGCGCGCGCAGTGGCGGTGCAGCGAGTTGGGTCGGGGCTTGGAGCAAGGACTTCCCCGCTACCCGCCTTCGCGCCCGCAGCTGACGCGGGCTGGAGCGGGGCGTCGCTGGGCACGCCTGGCGGTGACATTTATCGCCTGAGCGGAACGAAGACTTGGGTGTCCAACGGGCACGTCGCCGGCTTGTTCATCGTATTTGCGAAGACCGATCCGGACGCGGGCGGCAAGGGCATTACCGCGTTCCTGGTTGAGCCGGGGTTTCCGGGGTTCAGGGTTGGGCGGCACGAGGACAAGATGGGGCAGCGTAGCACTCCTGCTGTCGAGATTTTGCTGAACGACTGCGAAGTGCCGCGCGAGAACCGGCTGGGCGAAGAAGGGCAGGGGTTGAAGATTGCTCTGAGCGCGCTTGACGGCGGGCGAATCGGGATTGCGGCGCAGGCGCTTGGGTTGGCACAGGGGGCGCTCGATGAGTCGGTGAAGCATGCCAAGGCGCGGCGGGCGTTTGGGAAGTCGATTGGCGAGTTTCAGGCGATTCAGTGGATGCTGGCGGATATGCAGACGGAGATCGAGGCGGCGCGCGGGCTCGTCTATCATGCGGCGTGGCTTAAGGATACGCACCCAGGGAAGCTGGGGGCGGCGTCGTCCAAGGCCAAGCTCTATGCCAGCGAGATGGTGAACCGGGTGGTGGCTAAGGCGGTGCAGATTCATGGGAGCTCGGGGTATTCGCGGGAGTCGGATGTGGAGCGGATGTACCGCGACGCGCGCGTGATTACGATTTATGAGGGGACTAGCGAGATCCAGAGGACGATCATTGCTCGAGAACTCCTGGGGAAATAGGATCATTGCGCCCTTCGCTGCGCTCAGGGTAAACGGGAGCGGCAGGGGAATGCGGGGAAAGGGTCGCGGTAAAAAAACACCCCGCTGAATTTGTAAATCTATGATTTTAGTGGACTTGTCGTAAATGATGTTTGTAAGCGTAAGAAAACAAAGGGGCAGAAATGCTCTCAGTTTGCTCTGTGAGAGCGCAAGTTTGCTCGCTGGGTGCATGAAAGTTGGGATGATTCCAAAACGGGGAAGTCGAACCGTGCGCGGAAGAGTACCGCGAGAATGATATCGCATAAGTTAGATATTTGTCAAGGAATAACAGGTTTTTGGCGGCGAAAAGACAAAACTTTTACACGTTTTACACAGAGGGCGCGGAGTACATAGAGTTCACGGAGAAGAGGAGAGCGGGTTGACGACAGGGGATGAGGGGAAGAAGAGGAGTCGGGTGGTTAGCGGGATGCGGCCTACGGGTCGGCTGCATATTGGGCATTACTTTGGGGCGCTGGAGAATTGGGTGCGGTTGCAGAATGAAACCTTGCCGAGTGATGGCGGGCGGGAGGGGCAAGCCCCTTCCCTACAGGCATCAGGCCCCGTCACGGAGAAGAGCGGGCACGGCAGTGCCGTGCTCCTACGGGGCGGGGAGAAGGCTTACGAGTGTTTTTACTTTATTGCGGATTGGCATGCGCTCACTAGCGACTATGCGGATACGTCGGGCGTGGCGAAGAACACGGTAGAGATTATGACGGATTATTTGGCGTCCGGGCTCGATCCGGCTAAGTCGGTGATTTTTCAGCAGTCTTTGGTGCCGGAGCATGCGGAATTGCATTTATTGTTGTCGATGGTGACGCCATTGAGTTGGCTGGAAAGGGTGCCGACGTATAAAGAGGCGTTGGAGCAGGTGAAGGATAAGGATCTCCATAATTATGGGTTTTTGGGGTATCCGTGTTTGCAGACGGCGGATATTGTGATTTACAGCTCACCCGCTGACGCGGGTAAAGAAGGAGCACAGCTTTACGTGCCGGTGGGCGAGGATCAGGTTTCGCATGTCGAGTTGAGCCGGGAGATTGTGCGCAGATTCAACTTTTATTCAGGCTTTGAGATGGATCGCCAAATCTTTCTGCCCGAAAACCGCAAAGCATTAATTGCGGTCGCCGAGTCAGCTAAATATCCTCCGCTTCTAGGCAAGCCCAATCCGGGTGCGCTGGACGATCACGATATCGCCCTTGCTTTCGCCTCGAAGACACGGGCTCAGGAGATCGGGATAGAAAACTTCCTGACACAGGTTGGAGATGCAAGTAAGTTTTTCACGACGGGCGAGCATTTGTCTGAGCCGGGCGTGATGCTTACGAAGACGCCGCGGATTCCTGGGTTGGACGGCCGGAAGATGTCGAAGAGTTATGGGAATGCGATCACGTTGAGCGAGACGGATGAGGAGATACGGAAGAAGACAAAGGTGATGGTGACGGACCCGGCGCGGAAGAGGCGGACCGATCCGGGAAATCCGGACGTGTGTCCGGTGTACGACTGGCATAAACTGTTCTCGGCGGGAGAGCCGGGGCGGTTGGAGTGGGTGCGGCAGGGGTGCACGACCGCGGGGATTGGGTGCATTGAGTGTAAGGCGGCGATGGCGGAGAATTTGATCAAGTGGATTGGGCCGGTGCGGGAACGGCGGGTGGAGTACGAGAAGCGGCCGGGAACCGTTTTGGAAATGATTCAAGAAGGATCGAAGCTCGCGCGGGTGGAAGCAAAGAAGACGATGGAGCGGGTGAGGGAAGCGGTGTTTGGGTGGGAGAAGAAGAGAGGCGAGTTGAAGGCGAGTGGGACGGAAAGCCATGATTCGCATATTTGAGGGATAAGAGAGAAGAAGAAAAGGATAACGCAGAGGACACAGAGTCAGCTCAGAGGAAGAGAAGAAAAAGCAGATTCCTCGCTACGCTCGGAATGACAATTTTAGGGATTTCGGCGGATTATTAGTTAGCGGAGAAGGATGAACACAGCCAAGATTGGCTGTGCCACCAAAGACGGAAGAGAAAAGCGCCGGTCTAAAGACCGGCACCTACAAAGGCAACAGCAAAGGCGAGGAACGAATGGCGACGCCGGGGAATAAATTGACGCGGGATGCGGCTTACAAGGTGAACATACCTTTGTATGAGGGGCCGCTGGACCTCTTGCTTGATTTGATCAAGAAGCATGAGATGAATATCCATGATATTCAGATTTCGCTGATCACGGCGCAGTACCTCGAATACCTGCACAAATTGGAAGAGTTGAATGTGGATGTGTCGGCGGATTTTATTTATATGGCGGCGACTTTGATTTACATCAAATCGAAGATGCTTTTGCCGCCGGATCCTTTGGCTGCGGAGGAAGGCGTCGAGGGCGATCCCCGGGCGGAGTTGGTACAGCGGCTTGTGGAGCACGAGAAGTTTAAGAATGCGGCGCAGCTTCTGTATCAGAAGCAACAGGTGGAAGAGAACGTTTGGTCGAAGCCGGACAAGTCGCTTTATAACGACGAGGGAACTGAGGGCGAGCTGGTTGTTTCCTTAGTGGATTTGGTGAAAGTGTTTCAGCAGGTTTTGGAGCGGCGCAAGGAAATCACACGGATTGAATTGCACCACGAGCAGTTTACTGTGGCGCAGATGATTGCGGCTTTGCGGGCGCAGATTTTGGCTAGCGCGGAAAATAGCGTCAATTTGATTGCGTTTTTTGAGGCTTGTCCTTCGCGGCACGCGATGATTGTGGCGTTTTTGGCGGTTCTGGAGATGGTGAAACTGCAGGCTGTGGGATTGGCGCAGGAGAAGCAGTTTGGGGAAATTGTGGTGAAGAAGGGGAAGTCGTTTGATGTGATTTTTGATGAGGCGGGTGGGATTAAGCAGATTGATGAGGAATATAAATAGTGAAGCTGACAGCAAGAGCGGAAAAAGAAAAAGATAACGCAGAGACGCAGAGTTAACAGAGTCAGCGCAGAGAAGAGAAGAAAAAGAAAGAAAAGAGAGCTTAACGCAGAGACGCAGAAGCTGTGAAAAAACCTCTCTGAAATTTCCACTTGAAAATAATTTGAGGGCAGTTATGTTTGGCACATGAACCAGGAAAATACGAACACCAAGCAGCGGTTGATTCGATATGTGAACCGGGAGCAGATGAGTTGGCGCGCGGTGGACATCGAGCGGCTGATTGAGCAGGACCATCAGGCGCGGGCGATCTGGGAGATGGTGGGGCGGCTGGATGTGAGCCGATTTTACGAAGCCATCGCCAGCAGCGCGGAGGAAGGCGGGCGTCCTGCGATTGATCCGCAACTGTTGATCAGCTTGTGGGTCTATGCCTACAGCCGCGGAATCGGAGCGGCGCGAGAAGTGGCGCGGCGATGTGAATACGATCCCGCGTTTCAGTGGCTGACGGGGATGGAAGCGGTGAACTATCACACGCTGGCGGATTTTCGTGTGGAAAAGGCCGAGGAGTTGGATGAGTTGTTCACCAATTTGCTGGGAGTGCTGAGCGCGAAAGGGCTGATCACGCTGGAAGAAGTGATGCAGGACGGGACGAAAATCAAAGCCGGGGCGAGCAGCGGCAGCTTTCATCGGGAGAAGACGCTGCGGGAACATTTGGAGCGCGCGCGGCAACAGGTGCAAGCTTTGCGGGATCCGCTGGCCGAGTCGGCGGCGAACCGGCATCAGCAAGCGGCGCGGGAACGAGCCGTGCAAGAGAAGCAAGAACGGTTGGAAGAAGCGTTGGCCGAACTGGAGAAGTTGCGCGAGGTAAAAAAGACGGTGGAAGAAAAGCGCGAGGCGCGCGTGAGCACGAGCGATCCGCAGGCGCGAGTGATGAAGCAGGCCGGTGGCGGTTTTGCGCCGAGCTACAACGCGCAGATCTCGACCGACGCGCGGCACGGATTTATCGTGGACGCGGAAATCACCCAAGTAGGCAACGACTATCAGCAGTTGCTGCCGGCGGCGGAGCGGATCGAGCAGCGCTGGGGACGAAAGCCGGAACGAATGGTGGCCGACGCCGGCTACACGAGCGGCGAAAACATTCAGGGCATGGCGGAAAAAGGGATTGATTTCGTGGGCAGTCTGGCCGATGACGCGTCGAAAGCGCGGACGAATGCGAAGCGATTTGACGCGACGCGATTTATTTACGAGGCGGAAGAAGACCGTTACATTTGCCCGGCGGGCCAGACGTTGAACTACCAAGGCCACTGGGTGCGCGGCGGTGTGACTCATTATAAGTACCAGGCGGCCGCCGAAGAATGCGCCGAGTGTTCGTTGCGGGCGGAGTGTTGCGGCGCGAATCAAAAACACGGGCGGTCGGTCGAACGGAAACAGGAAAACGCGGCGCTCGGTGCGTTCCGGGAAAAGATGGCCAGCGAAAAAGCACAAGCGATTTACCGGCGGCGTGGTCCGGTGGCCGAGTTTGTGCATGCCTGGATCAAAACTAAACTGGGCCTGCGGCAATTTCATGTGCGCGGACTGCGCAAAGTACGAGCCGAAATGCTCTGGGCCTGCTTCACCTACAACATGCAGCAAGGGATCCGGCTCGGACGGGCACCTGACCCGGCTCCTGCGGGATAATCGAGCACGCAAAGCAACGACGCGAATCGGCAAACATTCAAGGAACGCAAAAAAGTGGGCGTCGGGATGTTCGGAAAGCAGCCACAAGGATGTTTTTTCACAGCTTCGCAGAGTTCGCAGAGGGCACAAAGAAGAGTAAGACGAAGACGAGATTTAGGGAACCGTAGGGAAGAGAGAGTTCAGCATGACGAATGAAGAGAGAAAAGCGGCACTCGAAGCGATTATTTATGCGGCGGATGAGCCGGCGACTATTGAGCAGTTGGCTAAGGCTTTGGGCGAGGAGAAGCTTGTTGTGCAGGCTTCGCTCGATGAGTTGGTGGCCAGCTACGCGGTGGAGGAGCGGGGGATTGAGATTCGGGCTGTGGCCGGCGGGTACAAGCTTTATACAAAGCCGCAACAGCATGATGTAGTGCGGAGATTTATCAAGAGTTTGCGGCCGCCGCTGCGGTTGACGATGCCGGCGCTGGAGACGCTGGCCGTGATTGCTTACAAGCAGCCGGTGACTTCGCCGGAGATTTCGGAGATTCGCGGGGTGAATACTTCGGGCGTGCTCAGCACGCTTTTGGATAAGCGCTTGATAACTACGGCTGGGAGGAAGGAAGTGATTGGGCGGCCGATTCTTTATAAGACTTCGAAGGAATTTTTGATGCGGTTTGGGTTGAGCGATTTGGAGGAGTTGCCGAGTTTGAAGGAGTTTGAGGCTTTGGCACGCGAGGCGCTGGGGAGTGATGAGGGAGTTGCTCCTTCGGGTGGGGAAGTGGCGAGTGACGAGTGGCGAGTGGCGAGCGAAGGCGCGGCGGCAAACGAGGATGGATCTGAAGTTGCGGCGGAGGTTGCGGCGTCGGAGGCTCATTCGCACAACAGCGCGTCCGAGGCGATCGCGCACGTGCAAGAGGAGCTTGCCGAGGCGGAAGCGTTTCGCGAACACGAAGCGCTGGCTACATCCGAGGGAATGCCTTCGGGGGAATTGGACGAGGACCCGCCACCGCCTGTGGTGAAGTCGACGGCGGCAGGAGAGTAAGTTCCCCACCGGAAAGACGGGCACGGCGTGCCGTGCCCCTACGAGATAAGACTGGAGCTCTTGGGAACCAAAGTGGGTCGGGCTCCGTACTGAATGAGGGCGGCAGGCCGCTTCAAGAAACAGACAAGAGTTCGGGAGGGAGAAATCATGAACAAGATAAAGAATTTCGTATGGGGCTGCATACCAGGCGTGGTTTGCATGGCAGCGATTTTGCTGGCGGCTGGTGTGCCCGCGCGGGCGCAGGGCGAAAAGCGGACGGTCTTCGCGGAGGGCGATTTTCATTGGCAAGGGAACTTGAAAGCGGGGCAGACATTGGAAGTGATCAATACGAATGGGGAGATCGGAGCGAGCAAAGGCTCCGGGGATGGCGGGCGCGTTGAAGGCGTTAGGAAAGGAAGCGATGACGACCGGGAATTGTTTATCGAGGTCGTCGAGTACTCGGATGGCGTTACGATTTGCGCCGTGTATGCGAAGGATAAGACACCGGGACGATGCCACCGCGGCGGCGTTTCGTCGGAGTCCAAAAGCTGGAATTGGCATGGGCATCACGCGAAGCTCAGCTTCAACGTGCAAGTGCCACGTGGTGTGCGGTTTCATGCGATGACGACGAACGGAGCTGTGCATTGCGTTAGGCTGGAGAGCGTGGTGGAAGCGGCGACAACGAACGGCGACGTGGAAGTGTCGACGAGCGAATGGGCCTCGGCGAAGACGACCAATGGTGGAGTGCGCGTGTCCATGGGCAACGCGAAATGGAGTGGCGAGTTGGAGGAAAAGACTACGAATGGCAGTGTGAATGTTACGCTGCCGGCTTCCGCGGAATTCAAAGTGGATGCGGCGACGACCAATGGCGGGATTAACACGGACTTTCCCATTAGCGTGCAGGGGAGATTTAACTCGAAGGAGCTTTCCGGGAACGGTGGGCGGAGGAGGGCGAGAATTGAAATTGGCGACGACGAATGGCGGGATTGAGTTGAAGAAGAGCTGAGAGGCTGGCATTAACGAGACTGGCGTGAAGAGGTGAAAAGGGCATGAGCCGCTTCGGCAAAGGACGGGCACGGCATGCCGTGCCCCTACGGGATAAAACTGAATGCAGGAAAGATTGCAGAAGATTATTGGACGGGCGGGGATTGCTTCGCGAAGGCATGCGGAGCAATTGATATTGAGCGGACAGGTGCGCGTGAATGGCGTTGTGGTGCGGGAGTTGGGGACGAAGGCGGATCCTGCTACCGATAAGATTGAGGCGGCGGGGCGGACGGTGGGAGTCGGAACGGCGGCGCAGAGGAATATTTATTTGGCTTTGCATAAGCCGCCGGAAGTGGTTTCGGCGATGGCTGATCCGGAGGGGCGGAAAACTTTGCGGAATTGTTTGCGTGGGTTGCCGGAGCGCGTGTTTCCAGTGGGGAATTTGGAGTATGCGGCGTCGGGGCTGGTGTTTTTGACGAACGACGGCGATTTGGCGGCGGAGATGTTGAAGAACTGGGCGCAGATCGAGCAGGTGTATCACGTCAAAGTGAAGGGGATGCTGACTCTGGCGGATTTGGACCGGATTGGAAAAGAAGTTGGATTGAGGATGAAGACGGTGCGGCAGCCGGACGCTACGCGCGGGCGGGCGGCGAATTTTTGGTATGAAGTGCGGATGCGGGATTCGAAGAAGGATGAGTTGCGGCGGCTTTTGATGAAGGAAATGCATCCGATGGAGAAGTTGATGCGGATTGGATTGGGGGCGCTGACGGTGGAGGGATTGCCGCGGGGGCGATACCGGTTGCTGAAGGAGAAGGAAGTGGCGGCGTTGCGGAAGAGCGCAAGCCAGGGAATAAAGACGATTGCGTTGAGAAGAGAGTTTTCACACAGAGGCCCCAGAGGACCAAGGCCGCAGAGAACGGAAAGGCCAGAGAACGGAACGGCAGAGAGAAATACCCCTCGCAATAGGAGAGGCCGCAAAGAGGTACCGCGAAAACGGAGGGACGACAGAAACGAGAGACAGAGGCTGCAGAAGTGAGTACCGCAGAAACGGAGAGGCCGCATAGAAGCGAGAAGCCGCAGAGAACAGGCGGACAGCGAAGTCGCCGGCAGAAGACCGGTCCCACCGAGAAGCTAGTACGCTTGCAGGAAATTCCGCTGATGGCTCTTGAACGATTCAGAAAATAATGGCGGCTTGCGGTGTGGCGTCGCGGCGCAAGGCGGAAGAGATTATTCTGGCCGGGCGCGTGACGGTGAATGGCACGTTGTGCGCGAATTGGGAACGAAGGCGGATCTTGAGACAGGATGCGATTTGCGTGGACGGCGTGGCGATCGCGAAGCCGGAGAAGCTGGTTTATTTCATGTTGAACAAGCCGAAGGGTTATGTGACGACGGTGAGCGATCCGGAGGGGCGGCCGACGGTGGTGCAGATTTTGGGGAAGAGTGTGGGCAGGGTTTATCCCGTGGGGCGGCTGGATTACGCGAGCGAAGGATTGCTTTTGATGACGAATGACGGGGCGTTGGCGGCGCGAATGATGAAGGCTGGGTCGCACATGCCGAAGACGTATTTGGTGAAGGTGAGCGGAAAGCCGGATGAGAAGAGAATTGCGCGTTTGCGGGCGGGGATTGTGATTGAGTTGGAGGATGGGCGGAAGGTGAAGACTTCGCCGGCGAAGATTCGGCTTTTTGAGGATGGGGAGAATCCGTGGTACGAGGTGGTTTTGATTGAGGGGCGGAATCGGCAGATACGGCGAATGTTTGAGAAGGTGGGGCATTTGGTGGAGAAGATTCGGCGGGTGCGGATGGGGCCTTTGGTTTTGGATTTGGAGCCGGGGAGATTTCGGCCTTTGACGGAAAGGAAATCGAGTTGTTGAAGAAAGCGGCTGGCGGGAATGAGGAATAGAAGGAGAGGAAGGAAAAGGATTTTACACAGAGAGCACGGAGAGCACAGAGTTCGCAGAGAAGGCGCGTCGAAGATGCGAGAATAGAGTGCGGCAAGATTAGAAATTGCGGGCACGCAGGTGGCGGATAGGATTCGATGACACGGACGATTGAAGAGTTGATACCGGATTACATTCGAGGGCTGCCCGTGTATGTGCCGGGGCGGCCGATTGAGGAAGTGGAGCGCGAGCTGAAGATTCAGGCGGTGAAGCTGGCGTCGAACGAGAATCCGCTGGGGCCATCGCCGATGGCGATGGAAGCGGCGAAGAAGGCGCTTGGAGATGCGAACCGGTATCCGGACGGCGGGTCGCATTTGCTGCGCGAGACGCTCGCGGCGCGGACGGGGCTTGCGGCGGAAGAGATTTTTGTGGGGTTGGGGTCGAGCGAGATTATTGATTTGGCTTCGCGGGTGTTTTTGCGGCCGGGATTGCAGGGACTGACTTCGCACGGGAGTTACGCGCCGTTTTCGGTGGCGATTCGGGCGAGCGGGGCGGAATTGGTGCTGGTGCCGCAGAAACATTTCGCGTTTGATTTGGAGGCGATGGCGAACGCGATTACGCCGAAGACGGGCGTGATTTATCTGGCGAATCCGAATAATCCGACGGGGACGGCATTTAGTTTGGCGGAGCTGGAGGAATTTCTTGGACGCGTGCCGGAGAGCGTGCTGGTGGTGCTGGATGAGGCGTACGTGCACTATGCGCCGAGCTTGAACCGGCGGAAGTCGGAAGAGATATTTCGGCGGCACGCGAATTTGTTGATTTTGCGGACGTTTTCGAAAGTGTATGGGCTGGCGGGGATGCGCATCGGGTTTGCGATTGGCCGGCCGGAATTGCATGCCGCGATGAACAAATTGAAGACGCCATTTAATACTTCGGGAGTGGCGCAGGCGGCGGCGCTGGCAGCGATTGACGACAGGGAGCACGTCACGCGGTGCATCGAGACGAATGCGATGAGAGCGGCACGATTGAGCGAGGGTTTGAGCAAGCTGGGATTGGCGCCGGTGCCGAGCGAGACGAATTTTATTTTCATGGAAGTGGGGCCGGAAGCGAAAGAGATTTGCGACGAGCTGCTGCATTTGGGAGTGATCGTGCGGCCGCTCGGTTGGATGGGCTTTCCGGAGGCGATCCGCATATCGGTAGGGACGGCGGAAGAAAATGAGAAGTGCCTCGCGGCAATGGGCGGAGATATTGGCGAAGCGCGCGGGAAAAGGCGAGTTGGCGGCGCGATGAGAGTGTTGTTGCCGGATGGCCTGACGGCCGCGGCTGATCCGATTCTCGAAATTCTGAAAAAATATAAAACGATTGCGGTGGTTGGATTGTCTTCGAATCCGGCGCGGGCGAGCTTTGGTGTGACGGAGTACATGCAGACGGCGCGGATACAGAATTATTCCGGTGAATCCAAACGAGACGGAAGTGCTGGGAGAGAAGAGTTACGTGCGGCTGGAGGATGTGCCGGGAGAAGATTGGGATTGTGGACGTGTTTCGGCGGGCGGAAAATGTGCCGCCGGTTGTGGAGAGCGCGATACGGGTGGGGGCCAAGGTGGTTTGGATGCAGTTGGGTGTTGAGAATGCGGCGGCGGCGGAGCGGGCACGCGCGGCGGGATTGATTGTGGTGGAGAATGGTTGCATTTTGGTGGAGCATCGGAGGCGAGCGAGGCAGTTGGAGTGAAATAATGCGATGAGTTGTGAGGAATGGATGAACCGCGCGGAGGTTTGCGCGGTTTTTTTATTTTGTGGGAAGGCAAATGCGAGCGTAATGGACACGCGTTGCCGAGAGGGGCCGCGACAGGATCGCGTCAGTTGGGAAGGGGGAAGATTGCGAGATTGCGTTTGCCGGGGAGGATGACAGCGAGGAAGCGGCCGTCGGGCGAGATGTTGAATTCGCGGATGGAGAGGCCGTGGAGGAGTGGTTGCGGCGTGGGTTGTACGATGGGGACGGCATTGCCGGGTTTTTGTGCGGGAAGTTCGGGAATGGTGATCCAGACGACGTCGCCGGATTTTCTTTCGACGGCGCGTTTGAGCATGATGCGATTTTCGTCAGCCGACCAATGAAAAACGCCGAGGCCTACGCGCAAGCGGACAAAGTGATCGGGGGCGGCGAGATCGCGAACTTCCAGCACTTCCTTGTCGATGAAATACCCGACCTTTTTTCCGCTCGGTGAAACGGAGAGGCCACCGGCATAGCTATCGAGCGTGGCGACTTCCTTGTCGTCCTGCGCAAGAAGTTCGAGGCGCTGAAGGCGCGGAGGGCCGGATTGCGTGCGATCTTGCTCGACGGCGATTGCGGCGTTGGTGCGAGGGATGCGGTCGGAGTCGATGAAGGTGCGGCCTTCGAAGGCCAACCCGGAGGGACCGGTGGAGATATTGGTGTAGCGAAAAGAGAAAAGCATGTGCGGCTTGATGGCTTCTTCGAAGTAGATGATGGTGGCGTTGTCCAAGAGCCAAGTTGCGTTGAAGCAGTCTTTGATGAGAGTGTCGCCCTTGTTTCCGAAGTGGATTTCTTTGCCGCCGTCTTCAAACGCGAGAGTCATAGATGAATCTTCGGTGCGGCCGCCTTCGTCGACCACGCTGGTGGTGAAGAGCTGCGCGAGGAACATGCGTCCGTTGGGAGACCAGCGGAAAGCGTCGACGGCATAAGAGAAAAGCGTGTCGCCACGATTGAATTTGTCGCCTTGGAAAAGACGGCGGCGCTTGCCGTTAGCCTCCTGGATCCAGATGTCGTCGTGCTGCAGATCGTATTTCTTGGTTTTGATGTTGCGGCGGACGGAATACACGATGCGGCCGTCAGGAGCGAAAGAGAAGGCGGTGACTTCGTCATCGATATTTTGGAGAGGCTTGTCGAGGTCCTGGGCGCGAGCTTGCGGAATGCAAAAGCTGCTTAACGCAAGAAGGATCAGCGCACATTGACGCGCGGGGTTAAGTAGCCGAGTTGGGAAGCGAAGAGAGGTCATGGTTTGGGATGTTCCGCGGTGTAGGGATGGCAGCAGGGTTTTTGAGTTGGCGTAAATTCCATTATTTCGACGCGCGTGCCGTCGGGATCGTAAGCATCGAGGCTGTTTTTTCCGTCGCGTCCGATTTCGGGTCCATCAAACGTTTGTAACCCATTCTTGCGTAATTGGGCCGCCGCAACCTGAGCATTTTTTACGCCTAGAGAAAAATGATTTTGTACGCCGAGTTCTTTGTGGTCAGCGGTGGCGGGGATGTTCAGCATATATTCGATCCAGTTATCGCCGTCGGGAACTTGGATTTCGTACCAGTCGGTGTCCTTATCCTTGAAACCGCCTCGCCAGTAGAGGCGAAAACCTAAAAGGCCCATGTAAAAACGGTTCTCAGCGGCTAGATCCTTTACCACGAAACCAGCATGGAGCAGGCGCATGCTGACCGCGTTAGGAGGAGGAGGGTCGTCAACAGCGAATGGAGCAGAGAGCCCGACGAAGGCGATGGGATTGCCCTCGGGGTCGCGCAGTCCAAAGTGCTTGGTGCCTTCAGAGTCCTTTGAAATCGGGCCGACAGCTACACCGTGAGCAAGAAGATAGCGTCGCATTTGGGCGAGGTTGTCGGTTAGAAAGGCAACTTCAGCCAGCCAATTCTTCGAGGCCGTCGAAGGCACTTGTTCCAGTTCGATGTGCTGCTGTGCGGCATACCAACTGACCGCAAAGCAAGACCGGGACGCGCCTGTACAACGATCGTCAGAAGGAGTCAACCTTAAGACATTGCCATAGAAGTCTCGCGATTTTTCGATGTTGGTCACGTAGATCCGGACGTGATGGATGCCCGTAATCTTCGGACGCGTGGGTTGGACCTGCGCGGCGAGCGAGGAGCCGAAGCAGCAGGCGGCCAGAACAAGGACGATTTGTTTCATCCGCATACTTTTGGATTTTGACATGCGGCGGGTTGCATTGGGAAATGCGTCACTGTTTTGGGCCGGGGTGCGGGCCGGTGAACTCGGAGCAGCACGGTTTTTGCTTGGGAGTAAATTCCATGAATTCGATACGAGTGTCGTCGGCGTCGTAGATGTTGAGCTGCCATTTGCCGTCGCGGCCGATTTTGGGTTGTTCGGAGAGTTTGATGCCGGCTTTTGTGACCTGGTCGGCGATGACGTGGATGTCTGGGACGCCGATCGAGATGTGGTTCATGACGCCGCGTGTGTGCTTATCGGCGGTGGATGAAATGTTGAGCATGTACTCGACCCAGTCTGTGCCCTCAGGGACTTGCATGGCGACCCAGTCGTCCCGTTCATCGGTCATGCCGCCATGCCAGTACGGGCGGAAGCCAAGCTCATTTACAAAGTAACGGTCGACGGCCGCGCGATTATTAACGACGAAGCCTGCATGAATGATACGGATCGGATTCGAAAGACTCGTCGGAGGCAGGCCGGCATTCACGTCTTCCGCGTTGGCCAGATGATAGGAGTCCGTAATCGAAATGTGATGTCCCTCGGCATCCGTGAGCACGAGACGGATGAGCTCTCCTCCGCGCTTCTTCTTGATCTCGTTAAAGTCAACTTTGTTGTAGTTGAAATATTTTTTGAATCCTTCGAGGTCGTCCGTCAGAAAAGAGACTTCGGTGAGCAGACTCGCTGGAGGAGGAACTGGTGCTTTTTCAAACTTAATTCGCTGGCCGCTAGGAAGGAATAAAAATGGTGGAGGCGCTGCCTGGCAATAATCGCAAGCATGAGTCGGATCGATGAGCTTTAGATAGAATTTGCGCGCTTCGGTTAGGTCTGAAACAAGAATGGTGACGCCAGCGATACCGAGTATGCGCGGACGCTTCGGCACTTTGCGCTTCGCCACGACCGAAACACACAGGAGCAAACTTGCAAGCAGGAGTGCAATTTTTTTCATGCGATGTCCTCAGAGATTAGTTGCCGTGCGAGATTTTACCTTGCGAATCTCTTCCAAGCGAGCGCGAAGGCGCTGTTCGAAGCCCTGATCGGTGGGCTTATAGTAGGTGCGGCTGGCGAGATTGTCTGGGAGGCAGGTCATGTCGGTGACTTTTTCATCGAAATTGTGGGCGTACTTGTAGCCTTCGCCGTAGCCGACGTTTTTCATCAGGCCGGTGACGGCATTGCGCAGGTGCAGCGGGACGGGATCGGCTTCGGTTTTGTGCACGTCGTCGAGGACATCGCCGTAGGCAGTGTAAACGGCATTGGATTTTGGCGCGAGCGCTAGATAGACGGCGGCCTGGGCGAGCGCGAGATTGCCTTCGGGAACGCCGAGAAAATCGAACGCATCTTTGGCGGCAAGAGTGATTGCGAGCGCGCCGGGTTCGGCGAGGCCGATGTCTTCACTGGCCATGCGGACCAGGCGACGGGCGAGATAGAGCGGATCTTCGCCGGATTCGAGCATGCGGGTGAGCCAGTAGAGCGTGGCGTCCGGATCGGAATTGCGCACGGATTTGTGAAGCGCGGAGATGAGATTGAAGTGCTCTTCGCCGGCTTTGTCGTAACGGAGGAGTTTGCGTTGGAGGACGTCTTCGAGGAGTTCACGCGTGATTTGTTTCGAAAGCCCACCCTCAGAAACCGAGGGTGGGGCACCCGCGCTGCGAACGGCGAGATCGAGCGTGTTGTAGGCGGAGCGGGCGTCTCCGTTGGCGTAGGAAGCGATGCGAAAGAGAACGTCGTCGGTCGCTTCGACGTTTTCGTTGCCGAGGCCGCGCTGTTTGTCGGCGATGGCCCGTTTCAGCAGGTCAACGATTTGCGGCGTGGTCAGCGGGTCGAGAACGTAAACTTTAGTGCGCGAAAGAAGTGGTGAAATTACTTCGAATGATGGATTTTCGGTGGTCGCGCCGATGAAGGTGATGTGGCCTGCCTCGACATACGGTAGAAAAGCGTCTTGCTGGGCTTTATTAAAGCGATGGACTTCGTCGACGAAGACGATCGTTCGCTGGCCGCCATGGGATTTTCGTTCAGAGGCGGCCATGACCTCCTTAATTTCTTTGATTCCGGCAAGCACCGCACTGAAGGCTACGAACTCCGAACGAGTGAGGCGGGCAATCATTCGCGCGAGCGTGGTTTTGCCGCAACCGGGCGGGCCCCACAGGAGCATCGAGGTGATTTGATCGTTTTCAATTTGCTGGCGGAGCGGTTTGCCGGGGCCGAGAAGTTTTTCCTGGCCGATGAATTCATCGAGCGTGCGAGGGCGCATGCGTTCGGCGAGCGGTTGATGGGCGGAGTCTTCGACGGATGGTGGGGGGAGTTTCGAGAAGAGGCTCACGATTTGGCCCCGTTTTTTTCGGATAAGGAATTGCGCTGGCGGGCGGCTTCGTAGAAGAGGACGGCTGCGGCTGCGGCGGCGTTGAGAGATTCGATACCGCTGGCCATGGGGATGCGAATGCGGGCGTCGGCGCTGCGCTCGACTTCTTCGGGCAGGCCTGCGCCTTCGTTGCCGACTAGAAGGGCGACCGGTTCGCACCAGTCGACTTCCCAGGGCGAGAGCAGCGGAGCGATCGTGCTCGAAGAGGACGCGCTGAAGCGCGCCCCTACAACGGAGGAGGACCCCGACGGTGAGATTTCGTGCGCGGACGAGGCTAGGGTGCGAACATTGGCGATCTTTAGCTGCGTTAGAAGAATCGGTAGCGACATTCCAGAAAGAATTGGGAGATGGAGAGCGGCGCCGGCGGAAGCGCGCAGTGCTTTCGGTGAAAAGGGACTGGCGGTGCCGGATTGGCCGGAAGCGGCGGTGATCGCGCCTGTGGCGCCAAAGGCCGCAGCGGTGCGCAGGATGGTGCCGACATTACCGGGGTCTTGTACTCCAGCGAGGACCACAAGAAGCGGTGAGCACGCGGAATTTGGTAAAGGAGCGCTTAGCAATTCGTCGAGCGTGACGATGCGGGGACGGACGAGCGCGGCGACTCCTTGCGGGTGCTCGGTGTCAGCAAGGCCCTCGAAGAGGCGGTCGGTGGTGCGCAGGGTGGGAAAAGCGATTTCTGGCCGGCTGATGAAGGGGGCGAGACGATCGCGGTGGCGTTCGCCGGATTCGCTGAAGAGGACTGCTTCGATGGGACAACCGGAGCGCAGGGTTTCTTCGACCAGGCGGACACCTTCGACGCCGACGGAGCCGGATTCCGTGGGAAGACCGCCGCGAAGCGCCATGCGGAACTGTTTGAGCCAGCGATTGTCGCGGCTGGTGAGGACTCCAGGCGCGGCTGAGGGCGCATTGGCAGCGTTGCGGGCGGATTTGCCAGGAGTGGCCATCAAGGGGAGCGTAACAAATTTCGGGCCTTTGAAGGTAATTGGTCGATCCGTGGACCGTGGGAAGCCAGGTTTCAGTCAAATTGCAACATGTAGATCATTTGGAAAACAAAGTACATGGACGCGGACCATCCGATCAACAGGGCCCTCACTCTTCCCTTGCCGAAAAGAGCTCAATATCGTTGCGAGCTAAGAATGACCAAACTAGAACTGGGCCAAGCGGCTGCCAGATTCCAGGCCCAGCTCCCATTCCGTGAGGACTCCCACCGCTGCGGAGCCAGGAGGCATTCCACGCTACGTTTAAAACCGTCGCTAAGCCTGCAACACCCAAAGCGCCTATGACAACGTATCTTCTCCATGTGGGATGCGGCATTGAAGTCTTGGTCTGGACAAATCTTCTAGCCGCAAAGTAGAGCAGCGAGAAGGGTAAGAGGAAGAGGATCGCGGAGCCTACATAGACCAAGGCGTCTGGCGACGTGCGAAACTGCATGTGACCTCTTAGTCTGCAATGGCCGTTGCGTGAATTGTACGAGCAGCTGCCTGATTTTCAAAACCGGAGAATTGTGAGAGGAGTTCGAACGAGCGGAGGCGCGCCGCGTGATCGTAGATGTGTGCGGTGGTAATGATTTCGTCGGGTTGGGTGACTTCGATGAATTTGAGTATGCCGCGCTCGACGGTTTCGGGCGAGCCGACGGCAGAGACCAGGAGCGTCATGCTGGCGGAGGCTTTTTCCGCGGGCGACCAAAAGGAGTCGATGTCGTCGATGGGCGGCGGAATTTGGCCGGGAGTGCCGCGGCGAAGATTTGTGAATGCTTGCTGGACGGATGTGAAGAGGTAACGCGCCTGGGCGTCGGTGTCGGCCACGATGACGTTCAGGCCAAGCATGGCGTAAGGGTGATCGAGCTGCCGGGACGGCTTGAACTGCGCGCGATAGAGCTGGAGCGCTTGCATCATGTCGGCGGGGGCGAAATGCGACGCAAACGCAAAGGGTAAGCCGAGTTGGGCTGCAAGCTGCGCGCTGAAGAGGCTTGAGCCGAGTAGCCAGATCGGCACACGCAGACCCGCTCCGGGGATGGCGCGAATTTTTTGACCGGGCGCCGCCGGCTCGAAATAGGATTGCAGCTCTTCGACGTCTTGCGGAAAGTTGTCGGAGGCGGCTGCTGCCTGGCGGCGTAGTGCGCGCATTGTCGGCTGGTCGGTGCCGGGAGCGCGGCCCAGACCGAGATCGATGCGGTCCGGGTAGAGCGAGGCGAGCGTGCCGAATTGCTCCGCAATCACGAGTGGGGAATGATTCGGAAGCATGATGCCGCCGGAGCCGACACGGATGGTCTTTGTGCCTCCAGCGACGTGTCCAATAACGACGGATGTCGCGGCGCTAGCGATGCCGGGCATGTTGTGGTGCTCCGCCAGCCAAAAACGGTTGTAGCCGCAGGCTTCCGCGTGTTGCGCGAGATCGAGCGAGTTGCGCAGCGCGACGGAGGCGGTTGCACCTTGCGGAATCGGCGAGAGATCGAGAATGGAAAAGGGAATCACGTTTCATTGGATGCCATGGTCAGTGCCCAAGTTACGAAGGGCAATCTTGACTGAACGCGAAGGAGTGCGACGGTCCGGAAGGGTGTTTGACTTGCCTAAATGGGCTTTTCGAGCAGGCTCTTATTGCATGCCGTAGATGGGTGTGTTAGCGTCGCCGGACTGATTGAAATTGCGGGCGAAGAGACGGCTGGGTGGAATTGCATCTTCGCCAAAGGGCAAAAAATTGCCAGCAGAACTGCTGCGCGTGAATTCGCAAGACCCGGAATCGGAATTGCTGCGCTACGCGGCGGATTTTCTTGGCCGCGGAAGTGTGGTTGGTATCCCTACGGATACCTTTTACGGATTGGCTGCCGATCCGTTTAATCTCGCAGCCGTGGATGAAATTTATCGAGTGAAGGGTCGCCCGGAGACGCGCGCATTGCCGATTTTGGTGCGTTCGCTCGAGCAGGCCATGCAACTCGCGCGCGAAGTGCCGCAGATTTTTTTGCGATTGGCGCAGGAATTCTGGCCGGGCGCATTGACGCTGGTTGTGGATGCAGCCAACCGCTTGCCACTGAAAGTGACTGCTAACACCGGAAAAGTGGCGCTGCGCTGGCCGAAGAGCGATATAGCGAGAAGGTTGATTGAAGAGTTTGACGGGCCCATCACTGGAACGAGCGCGAACATTTCCGGATTTCCGTCGTGTTCGAATGCGGAGCAGTTGGTGAAGCAGCTCGGTGGGCGGCTCCCACTAATTTTGGATGGCGGAGAAACTGGCGCTGTGCTGGGATCGACGATCGTGCACGTTCATGGCGGAGCGTGGAAGATTATTCGCGAAGGCGCGATTCCCGTGGCGGAGATTGAGAAGGCGCTGAAGTAGCTCCACGATTCTTTGGGTTGCGCGATGAACTTGGAGCCGTTTCCACATCACGAGCGGGCCTCAAAGCTAAAAAGGGGCATCGGATTTTCTTGGCTGTCGCTGATCATCTTGCCGCTCGGAGGCTTCTTGGGTGCGCTGGGAATATGCGCCGGCCCTCATAGCGAAACCGGAGCTTTCCTCTTGCTGGCCGTTGGAGTTGCCGGCATCGCGGCTGCGATTTACGGCGGATATCAGGTCGTGCGCAATATTCGACATGGAGGCTGGCCGACGAGTCTGATGGGAATTCTATCGCTCGGGGTTGGCGTATTTGGTGTTTTTCTCGGCTGGCTGTTCGCATTCGAGGCTCAAGAGGCCTTGAAGTACTTCCTCAGTTCATAGCGGTGATGTCATGGAAGTTTGGCAAGGAAGTCGAAGAAGGCACTGAGGAGACGCAGAGTTCGAGAAGAAGGCTGGGCGCTAGCGCGGCGGGGCATAGGAGATTTTACCGAGAATGGCGGGGGCGTGCGCGCCGGTAGCGCTGGGGAGATTGCTGGCGCGTTGGTGGAATGTTTCGTAAGCGAGGAGCGCAAAGGCGAAGGCTTCTTTGGCGTCTTCGGGAATGCCGAAGCTCGAAGAAGAAAGAATTTCTACGCCGTTCAAGGCAGCGGAGAGTTGCACCAGGAGAAGAGGGTTCTTTGCGCCGCCGCCGGAAACAATGAGTTGGCGGATTTTTGTTTTGGGTAAGACGAAGCGATTCAGCGCGTCGACGACTGAGAGCGCAGTGAAAATCGTTGCGGCGCGGATGAGATCGGCGGGTTTTGCGCGATGTTTTTTGCCGAGTGCGAGAACTTTTTTCAGGTAGGCATGACCGTAGTATTCACGGCCGGTGGATTTGGGAGGAGCGCGCTTTAGATAGGGGTCGCGCATCAGTTCGTCGAGAAGCGCGGGAATCGAGCGGCCTGTCTGGGCCATGCGAGCGTCTTTGTCGAAGCGCTGGCGGCCGTGCGTGAAGTGAGCGACGAGCGCGTCGATGAGCATGTTGGCGGGGCCGGTATCGAAGGCGAAGATTTGCTCCGGCTTTGCTGCGGCGGGAATGACGGTGATGTTCGCGATGCCGCCGAGATTCAGCGAGACACGGCCGAGCTTTTCGTGTCGATAAAGAAGATAGTCGGCGTAAGGGACGAGCGGCGCGCCCTGGCCGCCAAGGGCTATATCTACGGGACGAAAATCACCGACCGTGGTAATGCCGGTACGCGCGGCGATGACGGATGGCTCGCCGATTTGCAGCGTCGAAGCTGTCGGGTGGCCGAGATAGGCTGCTGGCTTACCTTGATGAAAGATGGTTTGGCCGTGACTGCCGATCAGCGCAATGCGTTTTGGTGAAATACGAAAAGTTTTGCACGCGGCGAGAGCCGCCTCGGCGAAGACTTCTCCCAAACCGAAATTCAATTGGCTGAGTTCACCGGCAGTGATAGGTTGCTGCTCGGCGACGCGCAGAATTTCCTTCCGCAACGCGGCAGGGAATTTGCTCGAAGTGTGGCCGAGAAGCTTCGCGCCGCAGGTGCGGCGGTTCGCCGTCGATGCGGGCGAGTGCGACGTCGATCCCATCGGCGGAAGTGCCAGACATGAGGCCGAGAACGAGCATGGATTTGGATGCCATCGTCTGTGATTGGATTTAAACACAGAGGACACAGAGAACACAGGGCGGACAGCGCGGGACGGAGATAAAGAGTGAACGCACGCCACCCGCGCTCGCCAAGACTCTGTAGGGGCGGGGCTTGCCCCGCCCGCACAAGTCAGACCAACTACGAGATTTGTTTTTTTAGTTCGGCGAGGAGGTTGAGAGCGTCGAGAGGTTTGAGTTGGTCAAGGTCGGCGCCGCGTAGCTTATCCAAGACGGCGCGGTCGAGCGCGGTAAAAAGAACGTCCTGGTGGCCGTTCCGGCGGTGCCCAGAAGAGGCTAAGGCACCGACGATTGCGCCCGCCAAATTTATCGATGGGTCACCAACGGCACCGGGTGAAAGTGTCTCACTCAACGCGTGTTCGCTCTGCTCGTGTTTCTTCAGGACTTCGCGGGCACGCTCGATGACGCTGCGTGGAAGGCCGGCGAGGCGGGCGACTTCGATGCCGTAGCTCTTGTCGGCGCTACCGGGTTCGACACGGCGCAGAAAAATGATTTCATTGGGCGTCTCTTTGACGGAGACGTGAACGTTTTGCACGCCGGTGAGCAGGTCGGCGAGTTCAGTGAGCTCGTGGTAGTGCGTGGCGAAGAGGGTGCGCGCGCGAGTGTGTTTCTGCAAATGCTCGACCACGGCCCATGCGATGGAAAGACCATCAAACGTTGCGGTGCCGCGGCCGACTTCATCAAGAAGGACGAGGCTCGAAGGCGTGGCATGGTGCAAGATGGCGGCGACTTCGCTCATCTCGACTAAAAAGGTCGAACGGCCGCGTGCGAGGTTGTCGCTGGCCCCGATGCGCGTAAAGATGCGATCGGTTACGGGAAGCTTGGCCTGACGTGCCGGAACGAACGAACCCATCTGCGCCATCAGCACAATTAGCGCAGCTTGCCTAAGATAAGTCGATTTGCCGCCCATGTTCGGACCAGTGATGAGCAAGAGCTGCTGGCGGCCGGGATCGAAGCACAGATCATTTGGAACAAAGCGCTCGCCTCGTTGGCGCAAAAGTTCTTCGATAACCGGATGACGCCCGGCCACAATGAGCAACTCGCCGGTGGCGTTAAACTCCGGCCGCGCGTAACCACGATCAGCCGCCAGCTTCGCGAACGAAGTGAGCACATCCAGCTGTGCGACGGCGGCTGCCGTGCGGCGAAGGCGCGTAGCTTGTGAAGCGATGCTGGAGCGAATCTCAACGAAGAGTGCGCGCTCGATCTCCAGAATCCGTTCATCCGCAGCAAGAATCTTGCGTTCGTACTCTTTTAGCTCGGGAGAAGTGAACCGTTCGGCATTGACGAGCGTCTGCTTGCGTTCGTAGTCGGCCGGCGCGAGATGGAGATTAGGTTTCGAAATCTCCATGTAGTAGCCAAAAATGGAATTGAAGCGGATTTTCAGAGACGCGATGCCGGTGCGCTTGCGCTCGCGCTCTTCCATCGCGGCGATAATTTGTTTGCTGTGCTGGCTGAGGTTGCGCAGCTCGTCGAGCTCGCCATCATAGCCGTTGCGAATCATGCCTGGATCGGTCGCGAGAGCCGGCGGCTCTTCGGCAATGGCGCGTTCGAGCCGTTCGCGAACGTCAGCGAGTTCGTCGATCTCGCTATGAAGATGACGCAGCAGCGCGCTGCCGCCCACCGGAGGCGGCGTCAAGAAATTCTTCAGCACGGGAAGCTGCACAAGTGATTTGCGAAGCGCGACGAGTTCGCGGGGTGTGACTAATCCCAGCGTGATGCGGCTTGTGAGCCGCTCCAGGTCCTGTATGCCGCGCAGCTCTTTACGGATTTCGCCGCGAACCACGGTTTGCTGTACGAGATGCGCAACGGATTCGAGCCGCGCTTCGATGGCGTCGCGATCAATCAGCGGCCGCAATATCCACGAGCGCAAAAGCCGCGCGCCCATGCCCGTAACGGTCGCGTCTAAAGCAGCAACGAGAGTCACCGGTCCGCTTCGAGAAGACTCCTCGGTAAAAATCGGAGTGATCAGCTCGAGGTTGCGCACCGTGACAGGATCGAGAACAAGCGTTTCGTGTTGTTCGTAGTAGCGGAGGCGGTCCAGATGCTGCAGCGCCTCAATGCTCGGTGGCTGTGTGCTCGTCGAACCCGCGCCCGTGTCCGGACCGCGCGCGGCATTTTCCCGCAAGTAATGAATGATGGCACCCGCAGCCGAGAGCGCTTGCGGATGGTCGTCGAGCCCCAATCCCGTGAGTTCAGCGACGCCAAATTGTTCACGTAGAATTCGCTCGGCGTAGTCGCGCTGAAAAATCCAATCCTCAAGACAGCTTTCCACGCCGCCGGCGCCTTCGAGGAACGAAGTCTTCGCGGTTTCAAAAAGCTGCTGCGGACGCGGGAGAAGCGTTTCGCGCGGGTGGAGAAGCTGCAGTTCGTCGCGAAGAGACTCATCGGCATCGGCTCCGGAAAATTCTGTAGACTGAAATTCTCCGGTCGAAAGGTCCACGAACGCTAGGCCAATCGGCGACCCCGAAGAATGTTTTGCAACGGCGGCCAAATAGTTATTTTCGCGCGCGTCAAGAACCGAGCCGTCAGTGGCTGTCCCAGGGGTGATGACACGCACAACTTCGCGGCGCACGAGTTTCCTACCTGGCCCGGGCAGCTCCATTTGATCGCATATCGCGATTTTGAAGCCGCCGCGAATCAGCCGCGCGATGTAACCATCCGCAGCGTGATAAGGCACCCCGCACATGGGAATGGGCTGGCCCTTTTCGCGGTTGCGCGAAGTCAGAGTGATTTGCAGTTCGCGCGAAGCAAGGATGGCATCTTCGTAAAACAGCTCGTAAAAATCGCCGAGACGGAAAAGTAGCAGCGCGTGAGGATAACGCGTCTTGATCGCGTGATACTGCTGCATCAAAGGTGAGGTAGGTTCGCTCATCGCTCGCCAATAATTTCCCGCCCAAGCAAAAACGCTACCTCTCGCGCGATTCTCTCTCGTAGGGGCACGGCATGCCGTGCCCGTCCGGCGATGGAAACGCCCAATCTCGAGACGCCAACGTTGCTCATTCGCGAATTCCCAGCTCGCTCAGAAGAAAAGCGTAATCCAGCGCGATCTCCCGCAAATAATCGTAACGACCCGACGCTCCGCCGTGCCCTGCGCCCATGTTCGTTTTGAAGAGCAACGTATTGGTATCCGTCTTCAACGTGCGCAACTTCGCCACATATTTCGCAGGCTCCCAATACATGACCTGGCTATCGTTCAGCCCAGTCTTCACGAGCATCGTCGGGTAAGCCTTAGCCGCAATATTCGTATACGGACAATAGCTTTTCATATAGAAATAATCTTCCGCGATGCGAGGATCGCCCCACTCTTCATATTCTCCAACGGTAAGAGGTAACGAAGCGTCGAGCATGGTATTTAGCACATCGACGAAAGGCACGTGATTGATCACCATGCGAAAAAGCTCAGGGCGCATATTCGCAACCGCGCCCATCAACAGCCCGCCGGCGCTTCCCCCTTCGATAACCAGCTTTTGCGAAGTCGAGTACCGCTCTGCAATGAGGTGTTCCGCCGCAGCAATAAAATCCTTAAATGTATTGCGCTTGTGTCGCAGCCGTCCCGCGTCGTGCCACGGCTTGCCGAGTTCACCGCCGCCACGGATATGCGCGACGGCAAAAATCACGCCGCGGTCGAGCAGGCTCACGCGGTTCGAGCTGAAATTCACCGCGATCGAGTGCCCGTAGCTTCCGTAACCGTAAAGCAGTAGAGGCGCAGAGCCGTCGAGCGGCGTGTCTCGACGATAAACGAGCGAAATAGGCACGCGCGCCCCGTCTTCCGCCGTGGCATGAAGCCGTTCGCTGACATATTGCGAAGCGTCGTAGCCGCCAAGCACTGGCTGCTCTTTGCGAAGTACGCGTTCGCGTGTTCGAACGTCGTAGTCAAACACGGAGCGTGGCGTAACGAAGGACTCATATTGATAACGCACAAACGATGAATCGAACTCGGGATTACTTCCGAGAGACGCATTGTAGGCAGGCTCCGCGAATTCAATACGGTGCGAGGCGGAGAGTGCATCGGGGGTTTCCACGCCGAGATCCACGATGCGCAGATAAGGCAGTCCGCCTTCACGCTCCGTCAAAATAATATGAGATCGAAACACGTTGAGCCCGGCGAGCATCACGTCGGGACGATTCGGAATGATCTGCCGCCATTTGGTGCGTTGCGGATCGGCCACGGGCGCACAAACTAACCGAAATGTTCGCCCTCCCGAATTGGTGCGGATGAAGAAGTAACCGCCCGTGTCATGCGGATTCGCCCCACGCCCTTCGCGCGTGAGCGGATTCGGATGATGGTCCACGTAATACTCATGGTCCGTCTCACGCGGAGCGATGAGGCGAAACTCGCCGTTCGGCTGCGCTGCGGGCAGAAAGCGCACCTCGCTCGTCGTATGGCTCGCAATCACCAACAGAAGGAACGCGCCGCTGCGGGTGCGCTCGATCTCAACGCGGAAGCGCTCGTCGGTCTCTTCGTAAATCAGCGCGTCCGGCTCCCCCGAACCGGCCATGTGGCGATAGAGCCGGTGAGCGCGCTTCGTCGTCGCGTCTTCAACGGTATAAAAAAGCGTGCGGTTGTCCGCCGCCCAAGCCGCGCTGGTCACGCGCTCCATCGCTTCGGGAAACTCTCCGCCGCTCCACAAATTTTTGATGTGCAGCGTGTATTGCCGGAATCCAGTGGTGTCCAGCGCGTAGGCAAGAAGCTGGTTGTCGCTGCTAACGTCGAATGCCCCGAGTCCGAGAAACGAGTGGCCCTCCGCCATACGATTCAGGTCCAAAAGCATCTCGTCCAGTGAACCGCCCCTGTCCGCGCGGCGGCAATAGACCGGATACTGTTTACCTTCTTCGGTGCACGTAAAATAAAGAAAGCCCCGCAAGCGGTAGGGAACGCTCAAATCCGTCTGCAGAATCCGGCCGAGCATTTCCTGATAGAGATCCTCCTGAAAAGGCTCAGTCGGACGCAGGATCGTATCGGTGTAAGCGTTTTCCGCTTCCAAATAGGCGATGACTTCGGGGTTTTCTTTTTGGCGCAGCCAAGCGTAGTGGTCGACGCGCCGGTCGCCATGCACCACGGTCTCGACCGGCTCGCGTCGCGCCAGCGGCGGAGAAAGCGGCGTGGTGGCTGTCGTCTCGTTCGAAAAAGCGGGGGCTGCTGCTTTGGCGTCTGGATTCATGAGTCTCTTGATCTGGTACGCTCGGCGGGGCGGTCGCCGCATTGCGCCGGATTTAGCCTGGGTCACACTGAACAAAGGTGAAATACGTTCGTCCGTTATACTAACGGAAGTCCGCGGCGGGACAAAGCCGGCCTCTAAGGCCAACGACAAGCGGCAAGGATCGTGATGGCGCAGGAAATCGAAATCAAGCTGAAAATCAGTGATCCAAAAGCTTTGAAGCGTGAGCTGAAGAGGCTGGGTGCGCGTCCTGCGAACGGCGGCTCAGGCCGCGTCCATGAATGGAACGTGATTTTCGATACGCCCGAAGGTGGCCTAGCCAAACATGGGCAACTGCTCCGCATTCGAATAGAAACACCGGAAGCCAAATCGAAAAAAGGTAAAGCAACACGCGCAAAGCGCACTGTGTTGACCTTCAAAAGGCCTATCGTCGTTGGAGGGGCGCCTTCCGCGAGCGCGCAAGAGAATCATCGGCATAAAGTGCGCGAAGAAATTGAGATTGAGGTAGCCGATGCCAGTGTCCTCGCAAAAATCTTCGAAGGCTTGGGGATGCGTGGATGGTTCCACTATGAAAAGTACCGCACGACACTTCGTCTGCCTGGGCGCAAGAGCTGGGCGAAAGGCTTGCTGATCGAGTTGGATGAGACTCCCATAGGAACGTTTGTCGAACTCGAGGGGCCGCCATTGGCAATCGATCGCGCGGCGCAAGAGCTCGGCTATTCGCGACGAGATTACGTTTTGAGGAGTTATCTCGCCCTTTACGTGGAAGAATGCCGCCGTCTCGGCCAAGAGCCTCGAGACATGCTGTTCGCCGCCAAGAAATAGCCGCCACAAAAGAAAAAATCAAAAAAATCACGCGCAACTCCATTCTCTGCTTGACTTTGGGGTGGGCCCGGCTTATCACTGCACTTGGCATTGCGAAACGGCACTGCAATTGCTCCGTTTTGCGGTTGAGTGCGGTGTGCTGAGGCATGGCTGTGATGTTTGAGGTGAATTCTCTTCAATGAGTACGTCCGACGAACTGGAACCTGGCCCTAGTCGCTTCGACTCGAAGCGGGCTTTCGGGGCGAGGCTTGGGACGGGCGATTGGGCAACGTCGCGCGAGGCGCAACATCTCCCGCAGGCGGTAGGGTGGGGAGGGTTCACGTCGGGCTAACGGTAAGTCCATTTTTATTAGGTACTTGCCCGCAGCCGAGGTCATTTCGGTATGCGGGCTTTTTTGTTGAAGCCTGCCGGATGTGAGCCGGGTCGATGGCAGGGAAGGAGGTTAGACGGTGGAACTTTACGCTACAGAACTAATGGGCGCGCAAGCTTACGACGCGCAGGGCAACTTTGTGGGGCGAGTGCGCGAATTCTTCATCGAGCCCTCGCAGGCGACTAGCCGTCTATCTCATTTCCTTATTTCGCGCGGCCGTTTCCAGCCGCTGCTGGCCAGCCATGATCAGGTGGCTACGTTTGCTCCTGGCACGATGCGGCTCAACGTCAGCGAGCGCGCTCTTCAACTCTATGAACCGAACGAGTCCTTGCTGGCGGTGCGCAAGGATTTGATGGACCAGCAGATTATTGACACGCGAGGCCGCAAGGTCGTTCGCGTAAACGACGTGGATTTGGCCGAATTCAAGAGCAATGGAAATGTGGAACTGCGGGTAACGCAAGTCGATGTGGGGCTGCCGGGCGCGGTGCGGCGGCTCTTGCAAGGTGTATTTTCACCAGGAGTGATCCGTAGACTGCAGCGCAAGCTGCCCCAAAGCGCCATTCGCTGGGAATTCGTGAACTTGATCGAGTCCGACCCTTTGCGTCGGGTAAAACTGCGCATCACGCATGAAAAACTGGAAGACCTTCACCCCGCGGACCTGGCCGAAATTATGGAAGACCTATCGGCGGCCGAGCGGCAGGGAATCATCGCTTCGCTCGACGAAGAGACCGCCGCTGCCGTTCTGGCCGAGCTCGATGAGCGCCTGACCACGCAGATCGTCGAAAAATTGGACCCGGAAAAGGCTGCCGACATTCTGGAAGAGATGGCGCCCGACGCCGCGGCCGACCTACTGGCAGACCTTCCGAAGGAAACGTCGGACGAACTACTGGAAGAAATGCCGGGGCAGGAAGCCGACGAAGTGCGCGAACTGCTGTCGTTCGACCCTTCGACCGCCGGCGGGATGATGAACACCGAGTTCATCTTTGTGGGGGAACGCTCGCTGCGGGAAGAAGTGCTCGAGTGGATTCGCAGCCAGGAATTGAATCTCGACCAACTGGATACCATCGTATTGCTTGACAGCAAGGCGGAGTATTCCGGCACGGTGTCCATTGCGCGATTGCTGCTCGCTGCTCCGGAGCAGAGGATGTTTGAACTGCGAAGCGAGCCGCTTTTGAGCATTGCCGGCGACGCGGATGAGAAAGACGTTTTTGAGCTGTTCGACAAATACAATCTGCGAATGCTTACGGTGATCGATGAGGAGAAACGCCCTATCGGCACGGTTACCGTGGACGACGTGGTTTCGCGGCTGGTAAAGAAATAAAAAGGGAATCGGAAGCAGCAGATGAATTGGGACATTCTCAAATCGAGTCTGGAGGGCCTGCAGACGCGCGGCACGAATCTGCAACAGAAGATTCGCGGCTTGCGACGGCGATTGACGCTTGCTGCTCGCAGTTGTCGGGCCGGGGCTGATCACCTCAAACGTCGACAACGATGCGGGCGGTATCGCGACGTATTCGCAGGCAGGGGCGCAGTATGGCTATGCACTGCTGTGGTCGCTGATTCCCATGACCATCGCGCTGTACGTAACCGAAGAAATGTGCGCGCGCATGGGCGTGATCACCGGCAAAGGGTTATCCGATCTCATTCGCGAAGAGTTTGGCTTCCGCCCTACGTTTTTTGTGATGGTCACGGGATTCTTTGTAGACCTAGCCAACGTCGTTGCGGAGTTTGCCGGCGTGGCTGCGTCGATGGAAATGTTTCACGTCAGCAGGTACATCGCTGTTCCTATAGCCGCGATATTGGTTTGGATTCTTGTGCTTCGAGGTACATATCGCCAAGTCGAGGTCATCTTCCTGATCGCGTGCGGGTTTTACGTCACATACATCATTTCCGCGATCCTGGCCAAGCCAGATTGGCTGGAGGCTGCCAAGCACGTTGTCATTCCCAACCTTCAATTCAATTCTGGCTATTTACTGACGCTCACGGCTCTGGTGGGAACGACCATCGCCCCGTGGCAATTCTTTTACTTGCAAGCGGGTTTCGTGGAGAAAAAGGTCGGACCGAGGCAGTATCCGCAGGCGCGTGCTGACGTTATTGGTAGGCAGCATCAGCTGCATGGTCATCGTGTTTTTCATTATCGTGGCCACGGCAGCGACTTTGTATGTTTCCGGCCAGCGGAATATCACCGACGCGGTCGATGCTGCCAAGGCATTGATTCCTTTGGCGGGCAAATGGGCTGGATTTACTTTCGCGTTTGGTTTATTGAACGCCTCGCTCTTTGCGGCCACGATTTTGCCGCTCTCGACCGCCCATGTGATCTGCGAAGGCCTGGGATTTGAAGCCGGAATCGACCACAAATTTAAGGACGCGAAAATCTTCTATGGGCTTTACACGGTTTTGATTGCCGTCGGCGCGGGCATCATTCTGATTCCGCACGTTCCGATCTGGAAGATTTTCATTTTTTCGCAGGTAGGAAATGGGATTTGGCTGCCCATCGTGGTCATCTTCATTCTGCTTCTCGTTAACCGGCGCGATCTGATGGGCGAGCACGTCAATTCGCTCACGTTTAATATCGTCGCGTGGGTCACGGCGATCGCGATGATTATCCTGACCCTCGTGCTGGTCTACACCTCGCTCTTCCAATCGCCACCGCCGGGCAGGTTGACGCTTTGGATGGTTGTGTTCGAAATGGGGATGTTCGAAACAGCACCCCGCCATTGCGCCGTTGCCAAATCGTATGTTAACTTTGCGGCGTAAAGAAGAAACCTCAGAAACTCGTGCCGCAGACTAAATCACACACGACGCTGCAAGTTTCCGCCTCTGGCGCGCTGGGTCCGTTGACCCCGGAGGAAGCGCTTCTCTTCGAAAAACTTGATCTGGAGCGCCTGCCGCGGCATGTGGCCGTCATCATGGACGGCAATGGGCGCTGGGCGCAGCAGCGGCATCTGCCACGCGCGGCGGGCCACCGCTCCGGCACAAAGACGGCGCGCTCGACAATTGAAACTTGCGCGCGCCTGAATATTGAAGCGCTTACGCTTTATGCGTTCTCGGTGGAGAACTGGCGGCGTCCAAAAACGGAAACCGACTTCCTCATGCAATTGCTGCGCGAGTATTTGCGCAGGGAAATGCCTTTGATTCAGAAAAACGATATCCGCATGCGTTTTTTGGGCCGTACGAACGAACTTCCCAAAGGCGTGCAGGACGACGTGCGCGACGCCACGGAACGAACCTCTGGTAACAAGGGCATGTTCCTCTGTATAGCGCTGAACTATGGCGGTCGCGCGGAGATCGTGGATGCCATGAACGCCATTGTGGCCGAACAGAATGGCCATGCAGGCCGAGCCGAAATCACGGAAGAGAGTGTGGCCCGGCACATGTACACAAGTGGGCTGCCAGACCCGGATTTGCTTATCCGGACGAGCGGCGAAATGCGCGTTAGCAATTTTCTTCTTTGGCAGATTGCCTATGCGGAAATTTTCGTGACGGAAACGCTTTGGCCCGATTTCAATCGCGCGCGGCTGCTCGAATCGCTTGTGGAGTTTCAAAAACGCGAGCGCCGTTATGGCGGAATCCGTGAAGGACAGCCTCACCCGGAAGTGTCAGCGCGCGTTGTTGGAAAGTGAATCTTTTATTCTCCCCCGTGATTTATTTCCCTTGATGTGATGAGATGGAACGAGTGATTCGTCAGGGGACTTCTTTTCAATGACTTGGAAGCGCGTCGCGACAGCGGCCGTTCTAATCCCGTGTGTAGTCGGCCTGGTGCTATGGGGCTCGACGGCGGTGGTGTCGATTGCCACAGCACTCGTCATTTTGCTTGCGCTGTTTGAGTTTTTCGCTCTCGGCGATGCCATCGGCCACCGAGCCTATCGTTTTTGGACGGCGACATGCGCATTGCTCTTGGTGTTTGTTCAATGGTTGGTCGCCAGGACGCCGGTGCTAGGGGTCATTGGCGCGGCGCGGGCGGGAGTTTCGACATTTCGATCGTATGGCCGCTACTCCTATCTTGAATTTCCTCTCCCCGTGACGACGAGCGACGTATTGTTTCTGTTTTTGCTCGGTGTAGCAGCGCTGACGCTTTGGACGAAGCGCCCGATGGTGGAAGCCTTGCCGGCTGCAGGCATGAGTTCGAGCGGGCTGATCCTTCTGTCACTGCCTCTGACTTACGCGATTCGGCTTCATGGATTCGACGCGGAGGGCCCGAAGCTGCTGATGTTCGTGCTCGTTATTACATGGGTCGGAGACACGGCGGCGTATTTTGTAGGCCGCGCAATTGGAAAGCACTCCCTGGCGCCGGTGTTAAGTCCCAAAAAATCCTGGGAGGGTACGATCGCCAGCATACTCGGAGCACTGCTCGTGGCCGCTGTGTTTGCCAAGTGGCTTACTGTGCCTTTGCCTCATCTGCTGGCGATGGCGATCGTCGGCAACATTGCCGGGCAAGCTGGCGACTTGCTCGAATCTGCGTATAAACGCAGCGCCGGGGTCAAAGATTCTGGCTCGCTGCTGCCGGGACATGGCGGAGTTCTTGACCGGATCGATGCGTTGATTTTGGCGATCCCGGTTGTCTGGTACTATTTGATTTGGATTTACTTGCCCAGCAGGTAGATTCAGACGTTCTTCCACTTAGGGACGGAAGACAGACGAAGATGTCTGTCCGACCTATTCGTTTAAGGGAAAAGAGACTCGTCTTTGAAGCACCTATCCATATTAGGGTCAACGGGTTCGATTGGGCGGCAGTGCATTTCCGTTGTGGAGGCGTTGCCGGAGAGGTTTGGCATCGTCGCGCTGGCTGCGGGCAGCAACCTGGACGAGCTGACCGGGCAGATTGAGCGGCACAAGCCCGAATTGGTCTCCGTTGGCGATGCGAAAAAGGCTGATGAGCTTGCGTCCGCGCTGCGTACAAAAGGAATCTCTCCGCTTCCCGCTATACATCATGGACGCGAAGGAATGCTGGCGGTTGGCACCCACTCCAAAGCGGACATCGTAGTTTCCGCGGCAGTTGGCGTGGTCGGTCTCGAAGCCACTTACGAAGCGGTCAAGCTCGGAAAAACCGTAGCGCTCTCGAACAAGGAAGTTCTGGTTGCAGCGGGCCAACTGGTGATGGCCGCGGCGAAAAAGGCCGGACATGAATTGCTGCCCGTGGACAGTGAACACAATGCGGTTCACCAATGCCTGCGCGGCGGAACGCATGGCGAGATTCGCCGGCTAGTGCTGACCGCGAGCGGAGGACCCTTTCGCAAGACGCCGCTGGCCGAGCTCGAGAATGTCTCTCCAGAGCAAGCGCTCGCACATCCAAATTGGAAGATGGGGAATCGAATCACCATCGACTCCGCGACAATGATGAACAAGGGTTTCGAAGTGATCGAGGCGCGCTGGCTGTTTGGGGTGCGCCCCGACCAGATCGACGTCGTGATTCATCCTCAGTCCACCATTCATTCCATGGTCGAGTTCGTGGACGGCTCGATCCTCGCGCAACTTGGTCCCACAGACATGCGAATGCCCATCCAATATGCGTTAACCTATCCAGAGAGAGTCGCGTCTAACCAGATAGCCCTGGATTGGCGCAAGTTGCGGCGGTTGGATTTCGCAAAAGTTTCCACTCGGCGTTTTCCCTGCCTTCGCCTGGCTCGCGAAGCGATGAAGAAGGGCGGCGCGTTGCCATGTGCCCTGAATGCGGCGGATGAAGTTGCCGTGGCGGCGTTTCTGGAGCGGCGCTTGCCATTTCTCGGGATTGCGGAAGTGATCGAGCGTGTGCTCGCGCGCACGCCGCGTATTCGGTTTGAAAAGATGGACGACGTGCTAGAAGCCGACGCGGAAGCGCGGCGCACGGCGAAAGAAGAAGTAGAGCGTTTGTCGGTAAAGGCAGTCGCGGTATCATAAGGTTCAGAAGAGGGGAAAGACGGAGATATGGGAGCGCTTTACGTTATTGTCGGCGTTGTCCTCGTGCTCGGGGTAATGGTCCTGGTTCACGAGTGGGGACACTTCATCGTCGCGCGGCTGTGCGGCGTTCGCGTGGATGTCTTTTCCGTAGGCTTCGGTCCTCGCCTCTTTGGGTGGAAGAAGGGGACAACGGACTATCGAGTAAGCGCGCTGCCGCTCGGCGGCTACGTGCGCATGGCCGGGCAGGATCTCAGCGAAGTAGACTCGGGAGATAAACCGCCGACGGGCGCGCCCGACGAGTTGATGAGCAAGCCGCGATGGCAGCGAGCGCTGATCTCTTTCGCGGGACCTGCCGTAAACCTGATCTTGCCGATATTTCTTCTAGCCGGACTCTTTGCATTTACGGGTGTGCCATATCCGGCCTATCTGGATGCGCCGGTGCACGTGACGGGATTGCCCGCGAATTCCGACTTCGCGGATAGCCCGTTGAAGCCGGGCGATACGGTGCTTTCGATCAATGGAACAGCAACGCCGACTTGGGAGCAGGCCTTCGGAGCGCTCAAGCAGGCCGTTCCGGGAGCAACTCTTAAGCTGGAAGTAGAAGATGGCGGAACGCGCCGAACTGTCGATCTTCCCATCAAGGATAAGACCGACCCGACCCGAATCTTTGGATACATGCCGATTCGCCCCATTATTGACCAGGTTGCGCAGGGCGCTCCCGCCGATCGCGCCGGTTTGCAAGAAGGGGATTTGATCACCGCTGTAAATGGAAACCACATCGATTTTTGGGAACAATTTCAGCAGCTGACCAGGTCCTCGAATGGCCAGCCCATGACGCTGGACCTTACGCGCAAAGGGCAGCCTGTTCATTTGGTTGTGACGCCAGAGAAAGGCGCGGCGGGAACCGGCGAAAACGTTTATCAGATTGGCATCGGTCCTCGCGAAGAAACTGCGTACAAGCGCGTCTCGTTCACTGAGAGCGTAAAAATTGCGGGGCTCGAAACCAAGGACACCATCGCGCAAACCGTGGACGTTGTTGGAAAGCTATTCAGCGGGCGCGTGTCGATCAAGCAGCTGCAAGGACCAGTTGGCATTTCCCACATGGCAGGGCAAGCCGTGCGGAAAGGTCCCCCGTACGTCATCACTCTGATGGTGGTGATCAGCATCAACCTGGGCATCTTGAATCTCCTGCCGATTCCTATCCTCGATGGCGGAAATATTTTGCTGCTGGCGATTGAAGGAATCATGCGCCGCGATTTGAGCCTAAGCTTCAAAGAGCGCTTTGTGCAGGTTGGACTGTTGTTCCTCTTGGTCATCTTCGCCATCGTTATGTACAATGACATTTTGCGGCGGATTTCGAGTCACTCTTAGCCCGGAGTGCGCCGTACCCCAGGAGGGCGACACATGTCTGTATCGCTGGGCCACCGGGCTTCGACGGGCGAGCGGCTCAATACTTCAGAGACAACAGGGAAGCTGCAGAAGGCCATACGTGAGCGCGGGATTCGGCTTACGCGGCAGCGGCGCGTCATCCTGGAAGTGATGGACGCTGCTGAGCAGCATCTGGACGTAGACCAGATTTTGGAACGCGCGCGGAAAATCGATTCCGACGTGCATCTCGTCACCGTTTACCGCACAATCGATCTTCTTAAAAAACAAGGGCTCATCGACGAACTCGACCTGCTGCACTTGCGCGGCGACCGGCATTATTACGAGAGCCACGGTCCACGCGACCACATTCATGTGGCGTGCCTGAGTTGCGGCAAGGTGCGCGAGTTTGAGAGTCGTCTGTATGAGCAGCTCAAGCAGCAGATTGCGCGAGACTTCAAGATGAAGGTCACGGTTTCGCGCACCGAAGTAGGCGGCTACTGCGAAGATTGCCTCGCCAAGAATCCTTCCTAAATCATTTGATTTCTATTGGACCTAGAAACATCGCCGCGGCCTCCGGTGTCTAAGTCTGCATGAACCTTCGACTTGAATTGCCCGGAACCAAGCGAGCGCGCTGCAGGCTGATTTTCTCCTTGCTGGTTGCGTTGGCGCTGTGGCCCTTTGTTGACCAATACGTTTGTTCCATCATGCAGCGGCCCACACCACAACATACGAACTCAAATGGGGCAACCACTTGGGATTTGCGCAGCATGTGGCAGTAATTTGAAGGCGGCTGGCCCGGACTCTCAGTTATGCGGAGGGTGCCCCGTCCTCGGTTTTTGAGGGCGGGTCTTGGGTCTAGATGGAAATTTGAGATTTGAAAGTGGAAAAGGCAAAGGCCGCAAGCCTCAGCGGGCGCCGGGATCGTCACTTGTAAATGAGGAGCGGGATCGGGGCTAGGTGCCGAAGACGACGCGCGTGCCTGTGGACGGCATGATTAGTTTTTCGGGCATCTCGCGCTGGATTGCCACTATGGTGCGGAAGCCGGTGCAGTGCATGGGAATCAAGTAGTCCGGGTTGATTTCCTTCATGGCTCCCACAGTCTTGGCGATAAGTTCATCAGGATAGGGAGCCAAGTGCCACCCGCCAACCACGGCGTGTACCTTCTCGATCCCGGTGGATTTCTGGATCTGGCGGACGGAGTTGATGATGCCGGCGTGGCCGCAGGATGAGATCACGACGAGTCCCCGGCCTATCACGTTGTAAGCGGTGGCGTGCTCTCCCCAGAAGATGTCTTTCACCAGCTCGCCCGGTTTGGCTTCCATCTTGACTGTGCCGGGAGGGAAGTGGAAGGTAGCGTCGCAGGCGGAGCCGGGCGCGCCGGCTTCGATGCGAGCTGCCGGAGGAGACATCTCGAAATCCGTGATTCGCGCGATGTGGCCTGAGGTGAAGGCGTGGCCCGCCACTACGGTGGGCTCCTCCGCAATCACGACCTTCAACCCTCGCGCCTCCAGTTCATCCCGCTTGAGCTCACCGTAGTCGAGTTTATTGCCGTCGGGCTGCACCACCCAGCGATGGCAGAACGTATCGCGTCCTCCGGCATAGAGAGTGAGCCCTGGTTTGGCTTGTCCCTGGAGGGCCTTCGCCAAGTCGGGCAGGCCACCGTAATGATCGTCGTGCCCGTGGCTGATGATCAGGGCGTCGGCCGTGGCGGGATCGACTTTCAACGCTTTGAAATTGTTTGTGAGCGTCCGGGGCGTGAGCGCGAAGTCCAGCAGGATCTGCTTTTCCTCTGCGCCTCGGAAGGACTCCAAGTGAAAGGCCAGCCCATGTTCCGACAACAATGAGACCTCTGAGCCGTAGGGACGGGGCAAAGTATTTCGAGTGATCGTGAGATTGCCGATTTTTCCGCCCTTGGCGAAAATGTCGTAAATGTTGTCCACCAGGTTGGTGAGAACGAGGCGGTCAGTGGTGGGGATTTCCTTGGGAGTGTCGAGGATACTTCCGAAGCGGCCCGTGCCGCCCACCAGGAACGTGCCGCCTGCTACGGCTCCGAGCTTCAGGAATTCGCGCCGGTGCATGATCGCCCCCTTCCTCTGACCCGAGATTTTCTTTCGTAGCTTCGAAAACGGTAAACATTGTAACCCCAAAGGACTTAGAAATGAGGTGGTGTGGCAGGACGATTCATGCGCCGGTCGTAGCTGATGATGGCGTCAAACGGAAGCTGTTGGGAACGTTGAGGTTGTGCGCTAGGATGGCGGCATACACAGTCTACCGAGAGGACCAATGGCAGAGACGTTCGAAGCATACCGAAACCGAGTCCTGAGCTATCTTGGCGATGAGGAGCCCATCGGCGTTCAACGCGCCACTCCATCCCAGCTCGAGCGTCGACTGCGCGATGTCGCGCCCGAGGAGTTGATCCGGCGTCCTACCCCTGAAAAGTGGTCCATCGCCGAGATCGTAGCGCACTTGGCAGACGCGGAGCTGGCGATGGGGTGGCGATTGCGAAACATGCTGGCGAATCCGGGCGTGGACCTGACGTGGTGGGATCAGGCCATATGGGCGGAGCGCTTGGGTTACGCGCAGCAAGAGGCGAGCCTTTCGGCAGGGGTCTTTCGGGCGCTGCGCGAGAGCAACCTGCGACTGTTGGAGTCGGTCCCGCGCGCACGGTGGGTGGAGTGCTATGGGGTCCACGAGGTACGCGGACGGCAAACGGTCGAGGAGTTCGTCCGCTTGGAAGCGGCACACGACTTGAACCATCTTCAGCAGATCGACCGGATCTTGGGTGGGTATATGACCGGGCAGTCGTGATGGCGGGTGGCGCACCCTTTGGGTTTTGGTTTTACAAAAGGGTGCGGGTTTTCTTCCTTAGTCTTCGGATTCGATCAGCGCGCGCCGCGCAAACTGCCCTTCGCCGCATGAATCAAGCCCCGCAAGGCTTGATTGACCGATTGCTCATCCGGAAAGTGCTTCGCAACGTCCGGCGAAAGCAGCACGAGATTCGTTCCCGCTCGAAAGCGCTCCACATATTTGCCGCGGACCCCGCCATTCAATTTAGACAGGTCATACTCTCGCCGCAGTTCGTCCCGCCGAACTCGTTTCTCAGCTTTTTTCTTCATATTGTTCTCGCTCGCGCGCCGTCGTCTTTCGTCGCGATCCGCGTGCGCGACCATCAACACCCGGCCCGCGTTCGACATTCCCACAGTGATGAATCGCCGCTCCGCCATTGAATGGTCCGGATCAGGATACGTCTCCGCCAGTGGATCACCAAATACGGTCGCCGCTTCCAGGAATGAAATCCGGTGCTTCCGGCGATTCCGTCGAGCTTTGCCCGGATCCCATTCAAAATTCACAATTCCAGTTTACAGCGCCCTCACCCACGGGAGCAATCACGTCCGGGTGGCAGCGTCTTTATTCCAGCGTTGCCTGCCGTTTGCGCCCTTGTCTCATGCAAGCGGTGGGTCACTCTTCTCCGGTTCTGTCTTGTCTACTCACCGCCCACTATTCACTTCCGATGGATTTGCTGATCGACTAAAGAAAACGCAAAGCAGCGAGCGATACTGGCAGGACTTCAAAAGCTTCGTACTCGCGATTCCTATTCACTTTCGAAGGCAGGGAGTATTGGACGGGAGGCGTCCAGGTCTTTGTACGCCTCCCACTTTACCCCCTTTCGGGGGCGAATCGTCTATAGATGGGACTCGCGGAACATCGCTATGGTTACATAAAAGTTCTGCCGAATTCCGTTCCTAGCAGCCGGACCCAACTAAAGCCAAGCGGCGAGAAGCCGTTCTAACCAAGCCTCCGCCGCTAGCCTTAGCGTTATCTCGCGCATGACGATCATCAAAACTTCAACTTCTTATTTCGCCTGCGCTAGCCCCGCAACAACTGCGGCAAGTTTATCGAGTATCTCAACCCAGCCCTCGAGTTGCCCGCTGTTTTTCGCGTGCTCCATGGTTTCATTTCCAATCAAGGTGACTTTCGTCTGGCCGTTTCCAAAATCCTCAAAAATAACCACGTCGTTCGCATCTTCTATGGCTTCATGTTCTATTCCAAGGCTCGCAGGATCAACCTTGTTTCCCTTCGAGTCGGAAAAATACATGGAGTAGACGATCTTCTCGTGCAAGACAATCTCGTGGTAGTCCGCACCATTCCAGAACTCCTGCCCATCCGGCGATCTCATGCAGCACAGAAATTTTCCTCCTACGCGAAAATCCATCTCGCAAGAAGGCGCAGTAAAACCCTTCGGCCCCCACCACTGCATCACATATTTCGGGTCTGTCCACGCCTTCCAAACCAATGCGCGTGGGGCATCAAACACTCTAGTGACTACCATCCGCTCTGTCTCGTTAACCGTGTTTTTTGTCATCTCTTGACCTCCTCATTTTTCATTTGATTTACAACCACATCCAACTTATCGAAACTCTCTTCCCAGAATCGGCGATAGCTAATCGCCCAGTCGCTGACTGTCTTTATCGCCTCTGGCCTAAGCTTGCACACGCTCTCTCTTCCACGCTTCGTCTTGATCACAATCCGCGCCCGCACCAGGTAGGCAATATGTTTTGAAATCATCTGCTGCGAGAGTGCAAACGGTTCCGTCAATCCATGCACAGAGGCAGGCCCGTGGGAGAGTCGTTCGATCATCGCCCGGCGGGTTGGATCAGACAGAGCCGTAAAGGTTGTATCTAACTTATCCACAACCGTATGGTAGTGAATTATCCGCCGATGTCAAGTGTGAATTTTGAAGCTCCCGATTTCTGTTTTCTGATCTCTGAATCCTTAAAAAGTCTTTAGGATGGCATCTCTACCGCAAAGGCCGCCTAACCGCCGCCGAACTCGACGCCCGCCTCCAAGCCGTGAAAGACCTGGCCGCCGGCAAACTCCGCCCCGCCGGCTTCTGATGCTGCAATGGCTCGCTGATTCTTAAGGTAGGTTCACTTTGGTCGCTCCGGGTGTGGGGGCTTCGACTCGAAATCAGTGGACACGCTGAGTTCTTTCCAGGACCTTGCTTCTTCTAGGCGCGCGAGGTCGTTTTTCTCCGCCCCGTTGTACGCATCGCTGCCGAGCAAGAGTCGCAATGGAGGTTTCTGTTCCTGCGTCACTCGCACGATCGCTTGAGCCGCCTTTTTCGGATCACCGGGCTGCTTACCGTTGTAGTCGCGTTGAAACCTGGCGGTTGCTCCAACCGTCGAGTCGTAGTCGGGATTTCCTTCGCTCAGTTTGGTGGAACTGCCGGCGAAGTCCGTGCGGAAGCCACCCGGCTCAACGATGGTGACCTTGATGCCTAGCGGCGCCACTTCGCGCGACAACACTTCTGAGAAACCCTCGACGCCCCATTTCGCAGCCGAATAGGGCCCACGCCCTGGAGGCCCGATCCTTCCGCCCATCGACGAAAACTGAACAAAATGACCGGCTTTCCTTTGGCGAAAGTACGGAAGAGCGGCCTTCGTCACGATGATCGTCCCGAAGAGATTCGTTTCGATTTGTGCGCGAAAATCCGACATCGGCGTGTCTTCGACGGACGAGAGATTGCCGTAGCCTGCGTTGTTGATAACAACCTCCAGCGAGCCAAAGGCACCGATCGCCGCCTTCACTGCGCTCGCTGCCGCGGACTCGTCGGTCACGTCTAGCGCGAAGAGCTTGATCTGGTCACCGTGGCGCTCCGATAGGTCATGTAGAGACTCGATGTCCCTAGCTGTCGCCAACACTTTATTACCCGCCGCAAGGCCCGCTTCGACAATCGCGCGACCCAGACCGCGAGAACTGCCCGTCACTAACCAAACTTGCGCCATTCATCCTCCTATTATTCGCAATCGGTTCCTCAGAATATAGAAACATGGGGGCAAGAAACACGGGAATATGGGGACATGGAACGTTCTACCGTAAGAGCCGGCTCACCGCCGCCGAACTCGACGCCCGCCTCCTAGCCCTGAAAGACCTAGCCGCCGGCAAACTCCGCCCCGCCGGGTTCTGACGCCGCAATGGCTCGCTGATCCTGTCGTTAAGCTTTTGTAGGGGCCGGGCTCTAGCCCGGCGTTTTCTAAAGCTAAGCCCAGGAACTGGACTGAAGTCCGGCCTCTACAAAGTCACCGGGCAGTTGCTGGGCTAAAGCCCAGCCTCTACAGATTCGTGTTTGCTTTCCAGGGAGGGGTCCAGTTTGCCCCGGAAGTGTGCTTCATCCAATCGATGGTTTGCGAGCCGGACAAAGGATAAAGATGAGGGTCGCCGCAAAGCCCCTTCCGTACGAAATGTAGCAGGCAACAACCTCCGGCACCTCCTTCGGCCGTTAGTATGTGATCGTAATAGCGCATTTGCCAGAGCCGCTCACCAGGGTTTTTTTGAACTCATAGGCCGTGCGCTGTTTGAAGGCATCGACCAACTCCACGAGATCGGAGATGTCCGAGAGGCCTTCACAAAGGAAATGAACATGGTCGGGCATGATGCAATAGGCATGCAGAGAAAAATTCCGTTGAGCGGCAGTTTCCACGAGATGACGGAGCAGCCATTCCCCCCTGGACCTATCCGCGAAAAAAGTCGCGCGACTTTCGGTCCCAACGGTCACGAAATAATGCTGGCGACTGCGGTAGTGTTCCGCGGGACGTCGCAGGCGTTTTTTAAAAAAGGGCATGTCAAAAGGCTAAGACTGAACGTGTAGGCGCCGGGCTTCAGCCCGGCACTTTTTCTGTGACGTCCCAAAACAACAGCGGAGGGCAGGCTGCGGCTAAGTGTTGCGGGTGGGGATGGCTTGATTGTTCGAACGCAGATGGCGCAGGCGCGTGAAGAACTTGTCAGCATTTACGATGTCTTGCGCGATTTGGGCGCGCAATTCTTCTGGGCCGTTGAACTTTTTTTCTTCGCGAAGACGCTTCCAGAATTCCACTTCAATGCGTGCGGGCGGCGTTTCATCGAGGGGCTCGAGGACATGGGTCTCGACGCTGAGAGCGGAGCCGTTGAAGGTTGGGCGCACGCCGATGTTTGTTACCGAACGGCGGCTGCGCGATTCGCCCTCGATGAGGGTGCGCGTCACGTATACGCCGCGTGCGGGGAGCAGTTCCTGTTCCGCTGCGAGATTCAACGTGGGAAATGTGAAGCGGCGACCCGTGCCGGTGCCCGGAACGACTTTACCGGTAAGGATGAAGGGGCGGCCGAGGAGGCGGGCGGCGTGGGAGACGTCGCCACAAGCAATTTCGCGGCGGATAATGGTGCTCGATACGACTTCTCCCTTGTGAATGACCGGCGGAAGAATGACGACTTCGAAGCCGCGCTCGGCACCGAGGAGAAGAAGCATGCGGGCGTTGCCGGCCTGTTTGTGGCCGAAGCGAAAATTTTCTCCGACAAAAACGACACGTACTTGAAGATGTTGGACGAGGATTTGATCGACAAATTCCTGCGGAGTGAGTTTCGCGAGGTTGAGAGTGAAGGGAAGAACGACGGCGGTGTCCATGCCAAGTGCGGCGAAACAGCTGAGGCGTTGCTCGGTGGTGGAAAGGCGCAACGGAGCGGTCTCCGGACGCAGAACCTTTTGGGGAAGGGGATCAAACGTCAGCGCGGTAGCAACGGCTTCGATTTCGCGGGCACGCTCGACGGCGGCGCGCAAAATGGCTTGGTGGCCCAAGTGGATGCCGTCAAAATTGCCGATGGCGAGGGTGCTGCCGCAGCGAGAAACGCCATGGCGCTCGGCCCAACCACCTGAGGATGAAAATACGCCGACCGCAGCGGATCGGGCGGAGGCCGGGCTTGAAGTTTCATGAGTCGCGTCGGATTCGTCAACCTTCACTTCAATTTCGAGGCCGTCGTAGGCAAGTTGCACGTTCGAATAGCCCAGGTTGCGCAGGCGCTCGTTGGTTTCGGCGTGGGACAAATCGTGGGCGATGTGGGTGAACCAGGCGCGGCGTGGATTTAAATTTTTGATGAGCGCCAGGGCTTGATCCACGGTTTGATGCATGGGGTGAGGAAGGTCGCGCAAGGCGTCGATGATCAGCTCATCGAGATCGTGCAATAGAGCGAGCGAAGAATCGGGTAGCGAGCTGAAGTCGGTTAAGTAAGCGGCGCGCCCGAAACGGAATCCCAAAACTTCCATGTTGCCATGAATTAGCGGAATGGGAGTGAAGGTGATGCCCAGAAGATGGAAGGGTTCTTTGGCTTCACGCAGGGTGACGCTTGGAATGGAGCTCAGCCTCGGCTTTCCGTCAAAGACGTAAGCAAAGGCGCGGCGAATGATTTGGAAAGTTTCCTCGTTCGAATAAACGGGAAGAGCGATTTGCTGCCGAAGATTGTACGGCCGAATATCGTCAAAACCCATGATGTGATCAGCGTGACCGTGGGTAAGGAGAACTGCGTCCAGGCGATCAACGCGGGCGCGCAAACCTTGCTGGCGAAAATCCGGGGTGGTGTCGATAACGACGTTTTGGCCATTGCGGGAGAGGAGCAGGGAAGGGCGCAGACGGTTGTCATGCGGATCTTTAGAGCTGCAAACGCGGCAGTGGCATCCGAGCGAGGGAACGCCCATGGACGTGCCGGAACCGAGGACGGTGATTTTTAGCGGAGCCTGGGGCATTCTGATGATGCTGAAACTCTTTCGAACGCAACGTCGAACTTGCCGTTACAAGATGGCTGCGTGTTAAGGTCGCACTTTGGCTTTAGGTAGCGCCGCTGCGGCTTGCGCTGCGACCGCTTGATTGACTTCTAGATAGGTCATCTTCAATTTGCCAAGAAGATCGAGCAAGAGGGTGTCTTCCTCGGGCGCGAGATTGCCATTTGTTTTCACGTGCAGGGAGTCGAGCATGTCGATTAATTCGTGCGCGGCTTCCGGGTCGATCACTGGCTGCCCGGTGCGCGGATCGGCGTAAGCTCCCAGGACCATCGCGGCGTTGCTGCCGATCATGCGGACAAGATTCTCAAACGGCTCGGAGCGCTTGGGGACTTCGACAGGTGGTTGGGCTGCGACGGGCTTTGGAGCTTCGGCGACCGGATGGAGTTTTTCCTCGCGCTTGGCCTCGCGTTCCTTTTCTTCCATGGCTTCCTTGCGAGGTTCGCCATCGGATGTGAAGGGGCGTCGGTCGATAACGCGGAATGAGTCTTCGTGCTTGTGATCGGTCACGGGGACAATCCTCTATAGTATTTGACTCGTCAAGTTTAACACGGGTGGGAGATTTGGGAACCGGCGCAGTTGGGCCAGGCCATCCGACGACGATTCATGGGGGTGCCTTGTCAAAGTTTGTGGCGCACCGTAGAGTGGAACGTTTGTTGCGGCGTGGATTTACCTGGTTGAGAGATGGCAAACAAAAAGAAGAAAACAGGAAAAACGAGGAAGCCGAGGGCGGTGCGTCGAACCGCGAAGGAATCGCCAGGCTTGTCGGCGGGGGAGTGGTTCGAAAAGCTTGCGGCGGTGCAGGCGCGGCTGCGGGCGCCGGACGGGTGTCCGTGGGATCGCGAGCAAACGCACGCGTCTTTGCGGACTTACTTGATTGAAGAGGCTTACGAAGTTTTGGAGGCGCTGGAGAGCGGCGACGACGGGAAGTTTGCGGAAGAGATGGGGGATTTGCTGCTGCAGATCGTGTTTCACTCACAGATCGCGAAGGAGGAGGGACGGTTTACGGTTTCCGACGTGATTCGCGAAGTGCACGACAAAATGGTGCGACGGCATCCGCATGTGTTTGGAGAGAAGCGCGCGAAGGATTCCGCGGAAGTTTTGAAGAACTGGGAACAGATCAAAAAAGAAGAGCGTATCGCAACAGGGAAAAAGGATAGTGACGGAGAAAAGACAGAAGATAAGCCAGCGTCTTTGCTGGATGGCGTGTCGAAGGCCTTGCCAGCGGCGCTGGAGGGGCTGCATCTGACGCGGCGGGCGGCGCGGATTGGATTTGATTGGGAGAATGTCGAAGGCGTTTTCGACAAATTGAGCGAAGAGAGCGGCGAGCTTCGCGAGGCAGTGAGTGCGAAAGATGCCAAGCGGAGCGAAGAGGAGATGGGGGATTTGCTGTTCGCGGCGGTGAATCTGGCGCGTTTTCTGCATCTTGATCCGGAGATTGCGCTGAAGAAAGCTAATGCGAAGTTTTCTTCGCGATTCCGGCGAATGGAAGATTTGGCGGCGAAGAGCGGAAGGGCGCTGGCGGATATTCCGCGCGAAAAGATGGAAGAGTTTTGGGAAACGGCGAAACGCGCAGAAAAGGGCGATGCGGCGAAGTCGGCGGGGGCTCGTAAAGTCTAATGAGCGCAGGGATCGTGGTTCGAAAATGCACCGGCATCGAGGAGTTTCAACGCTGCGTTGCGTTGCAGAGGGAGATTTGGGGCGAGGACGACCTGGAAGTTGAGCCTGCGACTTTGTTTGTCGTGGCGGAGGAAACGGGCGGGCAGGTCTTTGGCGCCTTCGATGGAGAACGATTAGTTGGTTATACCCTGGCGCTTGTCGGAGTTCGAGACGGGACGGTTTTTTTGCATTCGCACATGACGGGGGTGCTTGAGGGGTATCGCGACAGGGGAGTTGGGCGCGCGCTGAAACTTTTTCAGCGCGAAGAAGCGTTGGGGCGGGGGATTCGGCTGATCGTCTGGACGTTTGACCCGCTTGAGAATCGAAACGCGCATTTTAATTTGAACCGGCTCGGCGCGATTGCACGGAAATATCTGCCGAATCTGTATGGACTGACGACGAGTCCGCTGCATCTGGGGCTTCCGACCGACCGTCTTTTGGCGGAGTGGCCGCTGGATTCGGCGCGGGTGGTGGTGGCGGTGTCTGACTTGGCGAAGGAACCGGGGGACGCGCCCGCTACGATTGAGTTGCCTGCGGAACTCGATCGGTGGAAGCAGAACGATACGGCCTCGGTGGCTAGAGTGCAGACCAGAATACGTGAAGAGTTTATGGGGTGGTTTGCGCGGGGATATGCGGCAATCGGAACGAGGAAATCGGAGAAGGGCATGGAGTATTTGTTGGCTCCTTGGAGCGATTTTTAGTTTTGATGGCTAGGTTGGTGCTCGTATTGGGAGGTTTTTTTTAACACAGAGTTCGCAGAGGGCACAGAGGGGCCGAATTGGAAGACGGGCACGGCCCTTCGGGCCTCAGGGTAAACATGCTGTGCCCCTACGGAAGAAAGGGACGATGAGGATACGGGAAGTTGTTTTGCGAGAAGTGCGGATGAAGCTGATCGCTCCGTTTGAGACGAGTACGGAGCGAACGGAGGAGCGGCGCATCGTTCTGACGGAAGTTGTTACGGACGACGCGATTGGCTGGGGCGAATGCGTGGCTGGGGAGAATCCTTTCTACAGTCCGGAGACGACCGATACCGCTTGGATTGTGATGCGGGACTTTCTTTGGCCGATGATTAAAGGGAGAGAGATCGCTTCGGCGGCGGATGTGTGGGGTTCTCTGGAGCAAGTTCGCGGGCACAACATGGCGAAGGCCGCGCTGGAAGCGGCGATTTGGGACGCGGAGGCCAAGGAGAAAGGTGTGCCGCTGGCAAAATTGCTTGGCGGGGCACGGGAGGAAATTTCTAGCGGCGTTTCGATTGGGATTAAGGATTCGCTCGATGAATTGGCTGCGGCGGTGCGCAAAGAGCTTGCGGCGGGTTATCAGCGAATCAAAATAAAAATTAAGCCGGGGAAAGAGTTGCCGCAGGTTAAGCGGCTGCGCGAGGAATTTCCAGCGATCAAATTGATGGTGGACGCGAACTCGGCTTACCGGATGGAAGACTGGCCGCTGTTGAAGCAGCTGGAAAGTTTTTATCTGATGATGATTGAGCAGCCGCTGGGCTGGGACGATTTGTACGGGCATGTGGAGTTGCAGAAGAAGCTCGACACGCCGATTTGTCTGGACGAGTGCATCCACACGGAAGAGGATGCGCGTGCTGCGATTCTTTTAGGCGCTTGCAAGATTATCAACATCAAGATGGGGCGGGTCGGCGGCCACACTGTCGCGAAGAGGATTCATGATTTGTGCCAGCAGAATGGCATGCCGGTGTGGTGCGGCGGGATGCTGGAGGCCGGGATTGGGCGAGCGCATAACATTGCTCTTTCGACGCTGCCGAATTTTACGTTGCCTGGTGACGTCTCTGCGAGCCGGCGCTATTGGGACGAGGATATTATCGAGCCGGAAGTGACTGTGTCGGCGCAGGGTACGATTCGTGTGCTTACGGGACCGGGCATTGGGTTTGAGCCGCGGCGAGAGCGAATTGAGGAACTGACGGTGCGGAAAGAACGGCTGGTCTGAACGAGTGCTTGTTGAGTCTTCCAAGGGGCGCGCGCCCAGCCGCCCCGTCATTGCTTCCCTGATTGGCCTGATCGTGGTGATTTGGGCGATTAACTTTATAACTGCGAAGATCGGTTTGCGGTCTTTCCCGCCTTTGACGATGGCTTCTTTCCGCGTATGCGCCGCGGGGCTGGTGATGATTCCTTTTTATTTTGGTGTGAGGCGGCTGCGGTTGGCGGCGTTTGCCAAAACCGACAGTGCGGTGGGCCGCGGATTTACTGCGCGCGATGCGTGGACGTTTCTTTATTTGGGATTTTTCGGAGTTAGCGTGAACCAGTTTTGCTTCACGCTGGGATTGCATTACACGTCAGTGAGCCATTCGGCGATTATTGTGGGTATGGGGCCGATTTACGTATTGATTCTCGCTGTTGCGCTGAGGCTGGAACGGGCTACGTGGCACAAGGCTGTGGGGATGGCCATCTCGTTTGCGGGGATTGCGGTACTGGCTTTGGAGCATGGGATCTCTGCGCACTCGGCTTCGTTGCTCGGGGATGCGATCACCATGACGGGTTCAGTAGGATTTGCGACGTATGTGGTGCTGGGGAAGCGCGTGGCGCGGGAATATGACGCGTTGACGATGACGGCTTACAACCATTTTGCGGGGGCGTTGATCTTGTTACCGCTGGGGATTCGGCAGGCGCGGTCGTTGGTGGCGACGGGAAATTGGCGGGCGGTGCCGTGGGAGGCTTGGGCGTCGATTTTGTACATGGGGGTGTTTGGGTCGGCAGTGGCGTATTTGCTGTACTACTGGCTGCTGCGGTATTTGGAGGCTTCGCAGCTGAGCGCGTTTACGTACTTGCTGCCGGTGCTGGCGACAATTCTGGGGATTTTGACGCTGGGGGAAAAGGGATCGTGGATGGAGTTGGTGGGCGGTGGACTGGCGTTGGGCGGGGTTTATTGGACGGAATCCAGCCGGGCGCCGAGATTAGCGACGAACGGTGGCGTCCGGTAGTGGGTCAGTTTCCGATTAGCCGACTTCCAGGAGTTACTAAACCTCTGGACATACAATGCTCACCTTCGTAATACTCCCCCGGTCCAAGCCTTCAGAACTTGGTCAGGGTGCCCGTAGGCGGGTGCGGGTTCAACCTCCTTTTTTGCTCGCTCACTTTCCGGTTTCGGATTCCTCCAGTGTGAGTTTGTAGGCGACATAATATTTGTAAATGTTGCTGACGTATTGCACCGTTTCTTGTCCAACCTCTTTCGCCACCGCGAATTCGACGTTTCCGAACCATCGGTTGGGATCCAAGCCCTCGCTGGATGCCCTTTTCCGCAGGCCCGCAATCCTGTGGGCCCGGCATTGTAGGACGCGAACACCATGAGAGTCTTGTTCAACGGATCCAGCTTGTCATCTTTGAAGTAGGTATCCGCGATGTTGCGCATCATCTTTGCGCTGGCATGTATGTTTCCTTCCGCGATATCTACGTTGGGAATGCTGATTGGCGGACCAGCCGCATATTTCGGAATCACCTGCATAATACCTATCGCGCCACTCGGATTCTTTAAGGCTTGGTTCAATCCAGATTCCTCATATCCCTGTGCTACCAGCATCAGGTAATCAAAATCGTATTCAGCCCCGTATGTTTTAAAATATTGGACGTACTCCTGAAATTTTCTCAATTCCTCTGGCGATGTGGCATCCTTCACCCATTTGGTGTTCTGTAGGTAACGCTGGAGCATTACGTTTCCAAACATCGTGCCTGCCTTTTGGAATGATTCGCTCAAAAGTTGCAGGTTTTGGTAGTAGGCCGTCAGCGGATTAACATAAATCTCTTCCCCACTCAGGTCGTCGAGACTCGCAATCGCGTGCGCCTTCGGTCCCGTCACAATCACTTGCTTCACGTTTGCATCGAGGGGTGTGGTGAACAATACCTCCTTTTCCCGATCGGGTGTAACAATCACCCCATAGCCTATGACATCGCCGACCCCTTGCATGAGGGCGCGTTCCAACTGCTCTGGTCGCATGGGAATATAAGTGACATTAAGCTTGAAGCTGCCAGTTTTGTATTTGTGATTTACGAAGCGCTGAAATCCACCGAATGCTTCGTAGTAGATTCCATGTGGATGCCCCTCGTTGTAGAAAAAGCCAGAACGGCTGGGCACAACGAGAACGCGGATCTCGTGTTTCTTGAGCATGCCATCCAGATCGCCGGCTCGCCGTTCGAATGAGATGGGTAGTTCTAGTGAAGCAGTCGATTGCGAAGGATCGTTCTGGTGAGACGCCGTGGCGGCCTGCTGTCTTGGGGCTGTTCGCGAAGTCACCTGCGCCCATCCGCTCGCAAAATGAGCCGCGACCACGATCGGTACGGCTAATGCGCTCAGAATCCGCACATGACAAGGCGCCTTGGGCACTTTTTAACATTCTGCACAGGTGCCTGGGCCATCGCTTTCTTGTCACCGAAGCATAAGAGACGGGAGCGGCGGTCCTTATGCGGTTTGACCTGCACGCTCCCTGTTTTTAGGAGCGATCACTAGAATCTGAAAAAGTGGGCAACCTTTTTTCCGGCCTCTTCCGTATAGTAGACCGTCACCTTGGCGCTCTTCTCGGTTCCTTTGCCGACGTCCTTGCCCACGTCTTTGCTGGCGTCGCCGGTGTACTCAAAAGTCTTTTCTGTCCCATCCGCGGTCTTCACGACTACGGTTTTTGTGCCTTCATCTATTTTTGTGATCGTGCCCTTGGTAACTTTCAAGCTGTCCTTGCCGACCTTGCCAATTTCCGAGCCGGTTTCCTCAACACCTTTGCCGGTCGTACGAGCCACGACTTCTGTTCCTTTCTTGAGGCCGTCCCAGCCCTCTTTCGTTCCCTTATAGGTGGTATCGCCTGTGACCTTGATCGCGTGTTCCGTGCCATCGGCGCTCTTCACTACCACCGTCTTCGTGGCGCTATCCACTTTCGTCACTGTCCCGTGGACAACAGTTCCCACATCGTCCGCCAGACAAATGAACGCCAAGAGAACCATGCAAACAGCCATATAGCTCACTTTTCTCATATTCATTCTTCTCTCCTCATGATTGAAACATTCAAGAATCTATTCAATCCGTCCACGACTTCGAACCTGAATCCGGCCCTGCTCCTTAGAAGGAATACTCCAATCCGACGAGGGCGCCCTGCTGCGTCAAGCGGACACCGATACGTTTGGAGCTGTTGTTGTTGTCCACCACGAGACGCGAACCAAGCTGATAGCCCGCGTTCAAGCTAAGGTGCTTGGTTAGAGTCACCCCAATCGTGTCGGTTGTCGAGACAAAATTACCATATCCCCCGAGATACATCCCATATACGTTGCCTTCCACAAAAAGTCTGGAAGAGTTCAACAAGTACAACCGGAATTCGGGCCCCGCGACGGGAATCGGAGCCAGCAGGGACGCGCTCGCGGATACTGCCCCCTGTTGCACTCCGTTGACGACCTGGGCAGCGGCGCTGATCTTTGCTGACGTATCAAACAAATCGACCTGGACCGCGATTCCGAGGTGCCCGCGCTTTCGGCGGATGATATCGTACTGGTAGCCTGGGGCGATGAGAACGGCATGAAGATCGCTTTGGGTGACCAAACCGACTTCGAACGTCTGGCCTTGGAAGGTGAATGTACGACTGAGCGTCGTTTGCCGGCTGGTATCGAACGGACTGGCTGCAACGTAGAAATGGTTCTTGCGGGTGAACTTCCAGTCAAACTTGCCGGCAAACGTCGAGTATGTGTTGAAACCCAAGTCTTTTTGCAAATCAACGGATGCGCTGTCACCGGAGACGTAGCCCTGGATGTTTCCCGACGGATTTGAATAAAACCAGAAGGCGTAGATCCGCACTTTATAGTTATCAAAGTCGTCGTTCTGCTGAGCGCGGAGCGGTAGGGGAAGCGTCATGAGCAGGATGAATGCTATCGGTATGGGGCCCAGAAGCGAATTCAACTTCCGGAGATTTCTGGCGTCCATCGACATTTGTTTTCCTTTTGTCAAAAACTGAAAGACTTTGATCTGGCGCTGATCGAATCGTAGCCGCCCTGTTTGGAGCGCCCCGCAAGTCATCTTCCATTTTTGTTTTGTCTACTTACTCACCACGTGATTATCGTTCTTCAGGCTTTCGTCCGCCCCGCGTCGTGCTCCGCAAGGACCTGACGATACTTTCCCAACCGTCGCGCGGCTAGCAACTGTCAAAAGTAACGGTCTATCCGGCTCCGTCAGAGGAGGTTAAGACGACGCTTTTAAATGTTCTGCGAGTTAGCAGAGCAGAAATGATGTCCTCAATGCATGAAGGAAATTGATCTAACTCTCGATTATCGCCGTCACCGTACAAGTGAAATTGGGCCGAAACCACATGTCCAGTAAGACGACTAACCAGGACTTGGCAAGTCTAGTTGTGGCAGTAAGAAATGCGGCATGGCTTTTCGACTTTATATGCTTTGGGGATTTGCAACCGACACTTTCTCGGGCAGTAAAGCCTTGCCCATGCCGGGAAAAAGCAGTAGAGACAACAAGTAGCGGCCAGACCGAGTTGTTTAGCAACTTTGTATTAAGACAAGCAATCTCTCAGTTAGATCGTGGAACGCTCTGGTTGGAGCGCCCACGATCTGACTCGACGAATCGTTTCAGACGGTTACTCGCCCACATGGCTCGCAGTTCGGGCCGCCCGCATTTCCGCTAGGATCCCGTCAAGGTTGTAGGTTTCCGGCGCCTGGAGCGGAGGGAACTCCTTGTACGACATCAGCTCTTTCATCCACAGCAACTGGCCGAGAGGCAGCATATTCCAGTCGTAGAGATAAGCGGTGCTTGGAGAGGCTATTGCACCGCCGACTCCCAACGCGGTCTTTATATCGTCCAGCCCGCCAGCGATCTCGAATGGATCGCGCCTAATATTGTCAACCATAGTCCAGCCGTAGGTCGTCTTCCCTAACATCGCAGAAGTCGGGCCGGTGCCAGTCATCGTGTAATACATCTTCCAGTTCTTGTACCGCACCGCTGAAGGTGTCGAGTTCGAGTAGTAGAAGAATGGTCGCGCGCCGATTTATCCGACGTGCCTTCGAGATAGGCGCGCTGGTCGATACCGTCGAGCGTGGTCTTGACGATCCCGGGGTATTTCCCCGCCTCGATCTGTTTCTTGAGGCTGTCGCCTTTGGGGCCGCCGGCGATGTCAACAAACGTCGGGACCCAGTCTAGTGACGCGAATATGTCGTTGAACACCGTGCCCGGTTTGATGTGGCCTGGCCAGCGGATGACGCACGGCGCGCGCATGCCGCCTTCCCAAGTGGTAAGCTTTCCTCCTTTGAAGGGGGTAACGCCGCCGTCCGGATAGGTGATGACTTCAGCACCATTATCCGTGGTGAAGACGAGGATCGTATTGTCAAGCTGGCCCATCTGCTCCAATTTCGTGATCACCACGCCAATGTTGTCGTCCATCTGTTTCATCCCGCTTCGTTGGCGCCCCAGTCCTTGCCGCCGGGCTCGCCAATCATGGCCAAGTACTTGTCCGACAGCACCGTCGAGACGTGCATGCGCGCGGGGTTGTACCAGACGAAGAATGGTTTTCCGGTGGTCTTGGGATCGTTGCGACCGAGGAAATCGACGACCTTGGCAGAAATCTCCTCGTCCACGGTCTTCGAACGTTCTAGCGTTAGCGGACCTTCATCCTGGCAGCTTTGGTTCGCTTCGGTTCCATCCGAGGAATGACACCAGAGAACCGGGCGCGGGGGCGTCAGGCAGTTCGTGGTCTGAGGATCCACGCTCCTGGAACTTCTGTGAGGCCTTTGACCGGCGTATTCTTGCAGGGCGGTGCGATGCCCTGCACGAGCGGGGACTTGTTGAGGTCGGGGAAGCTCACCCCCTGCATCGCGTCCAAATGGTAAAGGTAGCCCCAAAACTCCTGAAAGCCGTGCGCCGTCGGCAGAGCCGCCGCATGGTCGCCCAAGTGGTTCTTGCCGAACTCGCCAGTGGTGTAGCCGAGATCGTGCAGGAACCATGCTAGCGCTGGCGTGCCGGGCCGTAGATAGGACGGGCTACCGGGCAGCTGCGGCGGGATCATGCCCGTCCGCAAGTGGATGCATGCCCGTAAAGAAGGCGTTGCGTCCAGAGGTGCAGCTCTGTTCGGCGTAGTAGTCTGTGAAAAGCGCACCTTCATTCCCGATGCGATCTATGTTGGGCGTTCTTCCGACCATCAGGCCGCGGTGGTAGATGCTCGGCTGCATCCAGCCGATGTCGTCCCCCATGATGAATACGATGTTAGGTTTCTTTTCCTGTGCCGAGGCGGGGGGTAATGCTACCAACACCTGAGCCGCGCAAAACACGATTACAAGAAGCGTTGCCTTTGAAAGTGGTCTGGGTCCTAAGTCTTGATTAACGCCGTATCGGAAAAGTACTGGGACTGGGCTCGTCCGGTTAACTAGCAGTCAACACGCAATCACAATTCAAACTTCTGCTTCGCTTCGCTGAGCGAAAGACCTAACCCCAAAGCTGTTGCGATGTCTCGGAACTCCTTCCGATAATGTTCGAGTTGGTTGTGGTCGGGTTTCACATGAAAGCCCAACAGATTGTACGAGTGGAAAACGCCTGAATAGTGGACAAGGTGATCATAGACATATCCGAGTAGTTCGTCCTCCCAATTTTCCTGCACAAGGTCATGACATCGCTGCCAAACCTGAGGATTCCACTCCGACTGTTCCGAGAGATGTACGAGTGAATCCGCAACCTGCTTTCGAGCCGTCTCATCCATGAGGTATTTATAGCACTAGACCACGTCTGACGGCGTAGTTGAGGCGTAGGTCCTGATAACGCCGTATCAACCGGAAACTGACCCACTGCCGGGCGTCCCGTCGCGTTGACCTGGTTTCTGGGGCGTGTTAGTTTGCCGAGTCTCGCCCGGTCCTGCTCACAATAGGTGCGATTGGAGTAAAAGCATGCTCAGCGCTGAGAGGCCATGTCCTTCGCATGACGACGAAACCGACTAATCCGAGTGGCAAGATGCCGTTGCGGTGGGGCGGGGAAGCTGCGCGTATTGCGGTGATTCCCGGAGATGGGATTGGCAAGGAAGTGACGCCGGAGGCGGTGAAGGCGATTCGGGCGGTGACGGCGCCGGCGAAGAGGCTGCTGGAGTTTGTGGAGTTCGACTGGGGCGCGGACAGGTTTCTGAAGGATGGCGTGAGCTTGCCTGCGGGGGCAGTGGAGATGCTGCGGGACGAGTTCGACGCTGTTCTTTTTGGGGCTTTGGGTGATCCGCGGGTTCCTTCCAACCAGCACGCCGCGGACATTTTGCTAGGGCTTCGCTTCAAGCTGGACCTTTATGTGAATGCGCGGCCTGTTGAGCTGCTGCATGAGCGGCTGACACCCCTGCGCGATCGGACAGAGAAGGACATCCAGTTAATGGTCTTCCGGGAGAATACGGAAGGGCTGTATGTGGGCGTGGGAGGGTTCTTCAAGAAGGGGACGGCGGACGAGATTGCCGTACAGGAAGACGTGAACTCACGCAAGGGCGTCGAGCGCATCATCCGGTATGCGTATGACTATGCCCGCCAGAATGGGTTGAAGCGCGTTTGCATGAGCGACAAGTCGAACGCGATGACGTTCGCACATGACCTTTGGCAGCGGGTGTTCAAGGTAGTGAGGCAAGAGTATCCGAAGATTGAATCGCGGCACCTTTATATCGACACGCTGTGCATGGAGATTGTGCGCGACCCGTCGCAGTTTGACGTCATTGTGACGTGCAACCTGTTCGGCGATATCGTCAGCGATCTGGGAGCGCAACTTGCGGGCGGGCTTGGACTGGCTCCATCGGGGAATATTCATCCCGGCAGGACTTCGCTGTTTGAACCGGTGCACGGGTCTGCGCCGGACATTGCCGGGAAGGGGATCGCGAACCCATTTGGGTCTGTGCTGGCTTCGGCGATGATGCTCGATTTTCTGGACTGGAAGAAGGAAGCTCAAGTATTACGCGAGGGCGTGAAAGCTGCGCTCAAAGAAGACTTTGTTACACCTGATCTTGGTGGAGTTAAACAAACAGTTGAAGTTGGGAATTGGTTGGCAGAGTTCGTTAGTAAGTCGCAATAAAGCTATTTAAAGCAGCACTTCATGTGCCGGCGCGCACACCGACGCTCTCTAATTATAGTTCACGTTTTGCTTTCGGTTTCCCAGAGTCAATCCAGTGATCAACATTCCCATCAGGAATCCCCCGATGTGCGCCCACCATGCGACACCTCCCGTGGCCGACGCGCCGACGGTACTTACACCTGCGAAGAACTGAAGCAGGAACCAGTATCCCAAAATAATGAAGGCTGGAATCGGAATGAAGAAAATAAAGACAAGCGTCAGGACCTGAGCTCGCGGGTAAAGCATGATGTAGGCCCCCATGACGCCGGAGATTGCGCCGCTGGCTCCTAGTGCGGGCAAGGAAGAGTGGTAGTTGAAGATGATATGCGCGAGGCCGGAACCGATGCCGCAAACAAGATAGAAGAGAAGGTATGGGAGGTGGCCAAAGTAGTCTTCCACGTTGTCGCCGAAGATCCAGAGGAAGAGCATGTTTCCTGCGATGTGCAGAAAGCCGCTATGCATGAACATGCTGGTGAGAATAGGCAGAAAGGCAGCTTCGAGACTGCCATGGCCGTTGAGGGCGAGGCGGATGTGGTTGGGGATGGTGGCGTTGGCCAACTCGAAGGCTTGGTATTGACGGGGCGTCATTGTGAGTTGATAGAGAAAGACGATGACGTTCGACAAAATGAGAAGGGTGTTGATGACCGGGTAGGTCCGGCGAGGATTCAGGTCTTTGAGAGGGATGAACATTCGCTAGCTTGACGGGAGCAAGACTACGTCTTGATGATAATTAGATCGCATCCTGAATGCTAACCGCGCTTCTTGTGCAGGGCGTCGGCCGCGGCGCGATCGAGCTGCGCTTTGGAGAATAGCGCGCGATTGCGCGTGTCTTTGCGAAGGAGCTCCTTCACTTTGGGGAGGGTGCCGATGCCGCCGCGGGCTCCCAGCGTTTCGCAATTCAGGCCGGCGGCGGCGCAGGCAAAATCCAGAATGCGTTGCAGGTCCCATGCGTGAAGAATCCCGTAAGAAAAGGCGGCGTGGAAAAGATCGCCGGCTCCTGTGGTGTCCACCACGTGGATCTTAAAAGAGGGAGCATACCAGAAGCGGCCGCCATCCCAAGCGAGCGCGCCATTTACACCGAGCGTCGCGCAGATGGTGCGAAAGCCGTACTTTCGCTGAAGTTGAGGTAACGCTTTAAGAAGATTCTTTTCGCCTGTAGCATCGACCGGAAATTCTTTTGAGGTTACTGGGAAATCGACAAAGGGAAGAAGGCGCAGAAGTCCCGGAGTCACGTGGTCCAGATCAGCTACGACCGGGATGCCGGAGGCACGGGCCCAGGAGGCGGCGACGCTGGTTGTGGCGGGGTCGTGCCCGTCGACGTGCAGCAAGCGCGCCGAAGTGATCCATGCTCTTTGCAGAAAAGCGGGTGAGACAGTGAGGCGGGGATCGCGCCTCCAGACGATGGTGCGCTCGCCTGAACTGGTATCAATAAGGATGAATGACATTTGGCTGAGCGTTCGCGGGATTTGGGCGAGGTCGCTGTGGACGCCGGCACGACGGAGTTCGCGGCGGTGAAGGTCAGCGGCGTGGTCATCACCGACGACGCCGACGTAGTGAGTACGCAGTCCCCATCGCTGGCAGGAGATGAGTGCGGTGGCGACTTGGCCGCCGGGCATAATTTGGGCGCCGAGCATCTCTACTTTGGAGCCGAGGGCGGGGAACTGGGGGAGTTGCAATACGGTGTCCGTGGCGTTTTCGCCGATGCCGAGAATATCGAAACGTTTGAGCGCGCATAAGGTAGTGGTGCAGGGTATCGGAAGAGGGGAGAAATGCAAAGGGCGATGAGGGGAATTCGTGCGTCCGATAATTTTGGGCGCGGCTTGGGGTTGGTTAACAGAATCTGGCGGACTGGTTTTGTGAGACGTTGGGGTGCGAGCCTCTGCGAGGATTGAGTCTTGCAGGATGTGGAGATGAAGTCGTGGCGTCATTGCGGAAAGCGGCAGCAGAGCTGCCGCACTCCATATGCGCGCTGCGTTTTCATTTTATGGAGATGACGGCGCGCGATTTTTCTGCGAGGTGCTACGTAAGCATTGCGTGGGGGGAGCGTGTGTGGTAATTAAATTAGTTCTGCGTGTGCCTGCGAATCGGTCGTGACTCTGCATGTAGTTCTGCATTGTGTCCGGCGCAGCGTCGGCGCGCCGACTGCCCATGCCTGCCAGGGAAACGGAAGCCATCATCTTGAAGACCTTCTCGCTGGGAGAGGCGGACCGCCTAGTGAGTTTTTTGGGCGGACATCGGGACGAATGCGCGGGGTGGCGGCAGGTGCGCGACGGATAAAGAATCGCTATGGATCGACTCTGGAGATTTTGTCCCACGTGCAGCTCTGGTATATCGAGAAAGAGACGCGCGATCTGGTGCGCATTCAGCAATGCGAACTGCTCGAATCCTTTAATAAGTCGCAGAGCAACTACGAGCTGAGTACGGGGCTGGCGGTCGTTAGCGAAGTTTCGGAGCAGGTTCTTCCGGAGCATGAGACGGCGGAGTCCATGTTCCGGCTTCTGCTGCTGACGGTTCGGGAAATCGAGCGCACCGGCGCATGGCAGTTGCCCTTGAGTTACTTTGCGTTTTGGAGCGTGCGCTTAGGCGGCTGGCTTCCGCAGTTTGATCGATGCGCCGCTTGCGGCACGCCGTTTGGAACGCAAGCGGCTTTTCATGCACCGTGGGAAGCGGGACTGCTTTGCGAGAAGTGCCGGCGAGGCGGGATGCGTCCCCTGCATTTGGAGGCGCGGCAACTCGCGGAGCGATTTGCCGGGGAGAAACTCGACAAGATAGAATTCGTTCCGGCGATGGTACAACCCGCGGCGGAATTGCGAGAAGCTTCGCTGAACTGGATTGAGCATCACACGGAGAAACCGTTGGCCACACGAAGGCTTTTGGAGACCACTTGATTGCTAAAGTAAAGCTTGAGAAAAGACCAGTGGGGCTAAACTTCCAGGATTTGGTTTTGAAGCTCTCGCATTTTTGGGTGAAACAGGGATGTGTGCTGCAGCAGCCGTACGATGTGGAAGTCGGCGCGGGCACGATGCATCCGGAAACTTTTCTGCGCGTGCTGGGACCGGCAGCGTATCGCGTTGCTTACGCGCAGCCCAGCCGTCGGCCGGCCGACGGGAGATACGGCGAGAATCCCAACCGGCTTTACAAGCACACGCAATTTCAAGTCATCCTGAAACCGTCGCCCGCGGACGTTCAGGATCTTTACTTGCAGAGCCTCGGCGCGATCGGCATCACGTTAAAGGAACATGATATTCGTTTCGAGGAAGATAACTGGGAGTCGCCGACGCTGGGGGCTTGGGGGATTGGGTGGCAAGTGCTGCTCGATGGTTTGGAGATTACTCAATTCACTTATTTCCAGCAGAGCGGCGGGATTGACCTCGACCCCATCTCCGTGGAATTGACGTACGGGCTGGAGCGCATCTGTCAGTTCATTCAGGATGCCACGAGCGTCTATGACTTGCGGTGGTCGGCGGACAAGACCTACGGAGAAATACGGCTGGCCGAGGAGCAGCAGTTCTCGGAGTACAGCTTCAATCGCAGCGATGCCAAAGCGATCCGCGCGGAATTCGAGTTGCACGAGAAACAGGCCAAGGAGTTACTTGACGGCTTTCCCGCAACGGCGGGGAAGGAGCAGGCGACGTATCCTCTTCTTCCGGCATACGACCATTGCCTGAAGTGCTCCAATCTTTTTAACTTGCTGGATGCGCGCGGCGTGATCTCGACGACGGAACGCGCTGCGCTTATGGCGCGCGTACGAACTCTGGCTTGCCGCGCGGCTGCGGCGTATCTCGAACAGATTGGCGGGCCTGCCGTGCGTCGCGAGGTGCGCGGATGAAGCGGACCAAAGAAAAAGTGATCGATAAGAGAGTTGAAGTGTTGCTTGAAGTTGGAAGTGAGGAAATTCCGGCGGGGATGTTGCCCAAAGCAGAAGAAGATCTGCGTGCAAATTTGGAGAAGCTGCTGGCAGCTGAGAATTTATCCGAAGGCGTAAGCGTGGAAACTTTCAGCGCGCCGCGCCGGCTCGTCGCGCATGTTCGCGGCCTGCGGGAGAAACAGGCCGACGTAGAGAGCGAGGTGACCGGCCCGCCGAAGTCCGTGGCGTACGATGCCGTTGGCGAGCCGACGCGCGCGGCGCATAGCTTCGCGGAGAAGCAGGGGCTTTCGCTGAAGGACCTTTATATAGTGAAGACTCCCAAGGGCGAGTACCTTGCCGCCAAGCAGGTGAAGCGCGGACGGACCGCCGAACAGATACTGAACGAAATCCTTCCTCGAGTGATTCATGATTTGTCCTGGCCGCGGTCGATGACATGGACAGGGATTGATGGGGCCAGATTCATCCGACCGATTCGCTGGATCGTCGCCGTCGTGAACGGCAAGCCGCTGAAGTTTTCGTTCGCGGGTGTCACAGCGGGGGACACGACACGAGGACACCGGTTTTTGGGGAAGGGGCCGCTTCGGGTAAAAGACTTTGCGGACTACGAGAAAAAGTTAAAGGCGAACGGGGTGATTGTCCGTCCCGCGGAACGTGGGGAGAAGATATCAAAGGAACTGACGGCCCATGCAAAGAAGGCTGGGTACCGGATTCACGAGGACGCGGAGTTGCTGCGGTTGGTAACCTACCTTAACGAATGCCCGAGCGTGCTCGAAGGAGATTTCGATCCAGCTTACCTAGCGTTGCCTGACGAGATATTGATCACGGTGATGCGCGGGCACCAAAAGTATTTTGCCGTGGAGAAGCGGGGCGGGGAAGTGGCGCCACATTTCCTGGCGGTCATCAATCTGCCGAAAGATCCCAAGGGCTTGGTGCGCGCGGGACATGAAAGGGTGCTGCGAGCCCGGCTGGCGGACGCACAATTCTTTTGGGAGTCGGATCAGAAATGTCGGCTCGCCGACTATTTGCCGAAGCTGGAACGCGTCACGTACGAATCGCGGCTGGGAAGTTACCGCGACAAAGTGGAACGCGTGCGAGCGATTGCGCGCTGGCTTTCCGAGCAGTGGTTCAATAGCGGGCTGATGCAGGCGCATGTGGCCGAGGCGGATCGCGCAGCCGAACTTTCCAAGTGCGACCTGGCTACCGAGATGGTTCGCGAGTTTACCGAGCTGCAGGGAATCGTTGGCGGACTTTATGCGCGTGCTCAAGGCGAACCGGATGACGTCGCCGATGCGATCTACGACCACTACCGCCCGGTTGGTCTTGAAGATCCCATCCCGAGAAACTTGACCGGCTGTGCGGTCGCTTTGGGTGACAAGCTCGACTCGATTGTCGGGTGCTTCGCTGTTGGACTGCTACCCACGGGATCAAGCGATCCGTATGCTTTGCGGCGCGCGGCTTTGGGGATTGTAAAGATTATCCTGGAACGGAAGGTGCCGGTTTCGCTGTCGCTGGCAGTCGGTGCGGCTGCCAAAGCATTGCTGACGAATCCTCCGAAGCGCGGAGTTACCCCCGAGCAGGAGACCCAGGTTCTCGACTTCCTGCTGGACCGAGCAAAGTTCGTGCTGCGGGAGCGAGAGAAGTTCAGCTACGACGAGGTCAATGCCGTCTTCCGCGCAGGAGTCGATGATCTGGTGGATGCGCACAAACGGCTCATCGCGCTGAAGGCTATTCGAAAGTCCAAGAACTTTGAGCCGCTGGCGGTATCTTTTAAACGCATCCGGAATATCCTCGAGAAATCGAATTTCAAGAAGGAGAATGCTCCGGGGATCCAGACCGACTTGTTCGAGAGCGGTGTAGAGCGCGAACTCTTCTCCGCCGTGCGTTCGGCAGCAGCGAAAGTACAAGCAGAGAAGCGCGCTGGAAAATATCAAGAAGCACTTGAAGTCATTGCAGGGCTTCGTAAAGCGGTGGACGACTTCTTTGAAGGCGTAATGGTGATGGCGGAGAATGAGGCTGTGCGGAAAAATCGCCTGGCATTGCTCTCGGAAATACTGAGAGAGTTCACGACGATCGCGGATTTCTCGGAGTTAGGTGGTGAGGAGCGCAGGTAGGCGAGATAAACTTTTGCTTTAAGTTTTGAGTGAGCAAGTTGAGTCGGCGTGCCGACACGTTTTAGCGGCCGCCATGAAGATTGGGAATCGCTGCAAAGTTTTCAAAATCCAAAAAACGACAAGTGAGGAACACAGTGGCTAAATGGGTCTATTTTTTCGGAGCAGGCAAAGCGGAAGGTGACGGGACGCAGCGAGCCCTCTTGGGCGGGAAGGGTGCTGGTCTTGCGGAGATGAGCCGGATTGGCTTGCCCGTACCTCCCGGCATCACCATCACGACAGAAGTTTGTACTTACTTTTACGCAAACAAAAAGACCTATCCGAAGTCGCTCGACGCGGAAGTTCGGAAAGCGGTCGCGCGTGTGGAAAAGATCATGGGCACGAAGTTTGGCGACAACAAGGCCATGCCGATGCTGGTCTCTGTCCGTTCAGGCGCGCGCGATTCGATGCCAGGCATGATGGACACGATTTTGAACCTTGGCTTAAACGACGAGACAGTGCTCACTCTGGCCAAGGCTACCAAGAACGAAAGGTTCGCGTGGGACTGTTACCGCCGGTTTATTCAGATGTACGGAGATGTCGTCATGGGCGTGCAGAAGCGTCCGGACGAGGACCACGAACCGTTTGAAGTTGTCATTCACGAATTGAAGCACGAGCGGTATCACGCCGATGTGGACGACCCGAAACTTACTGTCGCGGATTTGCAGGAGCTTGTGGTCCGCTTCAAAAAACTTATCAAGGAGCGCAGCGGGAAGGAGTTCCCTCAGGATGCCTGGAAGCAACTTTGGGGTGCGGTGGGTGCCGTGTTTGGTTCCTGGATGAATGATCGCGCGATTGTCTATCGCCGCAAGTACAACATCCCCTCCGAGTGGGGCACGGCAGTAAACGTACAGGCGATGGTCTACGGGAATACGGGCGACAAGTCGGGGTCTGGCGTGGCGTTTACGCGCGATCCGGCGACCGGAGAGAAAGTTTTCTATGGCGAGTTCCTCATAAATGCGCAAGGAGAAGATGTGGTGGCTGGCGTACGCACACCAGAGCCAGTTGCGCAGCTGAAAAATTACCTACCCAAGGCGTTCAACGAATTGGAGAAAATTCGCCAAACATTAGAGAAACACTTTAAGGACATGCAGGACTTCGAGTTCACGATTCAGGACGGCAAAGTCTTCATGCTTCAGACCCGCAACGGCAAGCGGACAGGGCTCGCTGCCGTGCGCGTCGCCATCGAAATGGAGAAAGAGAAGCTGATCGATTGGAAGACCGCTATCCGAAGAGTTCCGGCTGACCAACTCGAACAAGTGTTGGCGCCCATCTTTGACCGCAAGGCGGTTGCGGCTGCTAAGGTGATTGCCAAGGGCCTGCCAGCCGGCCCCGGTGCCGCTGCGGGCAGGATGTATATGAACGCGGACCGTGCCGTCGCAGCTGCAGAAAAGGGAGAAAAGGTCCTTCTCGTTCGCAATGAGACTTCTCCCGAAGATTTGCGTGGCATGATCGCGGCCGAAGGGATTCTCACGGCGAAGGGAGGTGTCAGTTCGCACGCGGCTCTTGTTGCTCGGCAAATGGGCAAGGTTTGCGTTTGCGGAGCGGCGGCGCTTCAGATTGATTACGCGGCCAAGACCATGACCGTCGATGGCACAACATATAAGGAAGGGGATTTCCTTTCGATCAACGGGACTGCTGGCGAGGTATACGCAGGCCAAATACCTACGGCGGCCTCCGAGATTGTTCAAGTATTGATTGAGAAATCCCTCGATGGCAGCAAGAGCCAAACTTATCAAAACTTCAAGAAGCTGATGGATTGGTGCGCAAAGGTCACGCGCATGACGGTCCGCACGAATGCCGACACACCGGAACAGACGGCCCACGCCGTAGCGTTCGGCGCCGTAGGTATTGGCCTGTGCCGCACCGAGCACATGTTCTTTGAAGGCAATCGCATTGATGCCATGCGCGAGATGATTTTGGCGGACACGAAAGAGCACAGGCAGGTCGCACTTAAGAAGATACTGCCGTACCAGAGGGAAGACTTCGTCGGGATATTTAAAGAGCTGAAGGGATATCCTGCGACCATCCGATTCCTTGACCCGCCGTTACATGAGTTTTTGCCCCATGATGATTCCGCGCAGAGCGCTCTTGCAAAGAAGATGGGAGTGCCGGTTGAAAAAGTAAAACAGAGAGTTAAAGAATTACATGAATTTAACCCCATGCTCGGATTCCGAGGCTGCCGATTGGGAATTGTGTACTCTGAGATTTCCGAGATGCAGTCTCGCGCTATTTTCGAAGCGGCAGCGGAGGTTCAGAAAGCCGGAATTAAGGTAAACCCTGAAGTGATGATTCCACTCGTGGGCTTTAAGAAGGAGTTGGACCTGCAGGTAGAGGTCGTTCACCGGATTGCAAGCGAGGTAATGAAGGAAAAGGGTGTAAAGCTGAATTACTTAGTTGGCACGATGATCGAGGTTCCGCGGGGAGCACTGACCGCCGACGAGATTGCGCAGACGGCCGAATTCTTCAGTTTTGGCACCAACGACTTGACCCAGACCTGCTTGGGCATGAGCCGCGACGATTCCGGATCCTTCCTTGGGCCTTACCAGGAATTGGAGATCGTCAAGAAGAATCCGTTCGCTACCATCGATCAGTCGGGTGTGGGCCAACTCATCGAGATGGCGGTGACGAAGGGAAACAAAACGCGGCCCGGGATCAAGTTGGGCATCTGCGGGGAACACGGCGGTGACCCGGATAGCGTGAAATTCTGCCATCGCACAGGACTAACTTATGTGAGTTGCTCGCCATTCCGAGTGCCGGTGGCGCGGCTTGCGGCAGCTCAAGCAGTAGTTGAAGAAGAGCAATCGAAGAAACAGAAGGGGAAGTGATCAAATAAATTCAATAATCTGAAATTGAAGTAATACTTGAAGCCGTCGGCGTGCAGACAACTGAAGTAAAGTCTGCGATCCCGGCGGCTTTTTTTAGGTGGGCATCTTAAAGAAAAAATAGAGGCCGAGAAAAAAGAAAGTAATGTCTGTCGACCAAGCGGCGAGAAATGGAGGAAGCTGGCCGACGCCGCCCATGGCTTCAAGCAGACGGGCGGCGGTCCAGTAAACGATTCCTATAGCTACGCCCAGCGCCACACCGCCGATAGCGCCGCGCGTGCCGACCAATAGCGCGAAGGGTATCGCAAGCAACATGATAGTCGGAGCGATCAGCGGAAAGGCCAGCTTGACGTGCCATTGTACGGTCAAGTTGGCGACGTCAAATCCAGCTTTCTGCAACCCGTCAATATAGTGGCGCAGCGCTCCCCAGCTCATTTGCGAAGCCTGGCGGACCTCGCGATTGAAATAACTGGGTGGCTCGGAAAGCTCGGGCAACGAAGTGACCGGGAAGCGTTGGTAACGAGTGATGGTGCCATCGGTGAAATCACGTACCCAGCCGCCTTCGAGAACCCACACTTTCTGAGAATCGGACCATGTGGCACGCGCGGCAAAGACGCGCCGCCGCATTTGAAACGTCGCGGGATCGAGTTCCACTACGCTGAGGCCGCCAAAAAGGTTCTGAGTGGGGTCAAACAGGTCGTAGTTATAGATTTTTTCGTCATTGCCAAAAATCCAGCGCTGGGGACGAGCGTATGTTTGCGCCGGGCGGCCCTTGATCTGGTTGCGCAGAGCGTCCTGGCGCTGGTTGGCGTAGGGGAGATACGTTTCATCTAAGACGATCATGCTGGCGGCAAGCGCCAGACCGCCGAAAAGCAGAGGAACGGCGAGGCGGTATAGGCTGATGCCGCTCGCTTTGCAGGCTACGATTTCGTTGTTTTTGCTCATCACGCCGAGGGTTACGAGGACGGCGACGAGCGCGCCAAGCGGAGCGAGGTTATAAACCAGGTAGGGCGTCAGGTAGCGGAAATAGTCGACAACAATAAGAAATGGCACCTTGTGGCGTGCGATGTCGTCGAGAAGCTCGAAGAAAGTAAAGGCTTCGAACAAAAAGATGAAGGCCGCCATTAGCAGTGCAAAATGAAAGGAAAAGCGCCGCAAGAGGTACATATCCATTAAGCGTGGGAAGCTGCCGCTTGTGTGAACGCCGTTTTCAAGAGGCTCGGCCAGGCCGTTGGGAATACGAGCGACGAGTGCCGCTTGCGCGCGCGCTTTGCGTCGGCGAAGGAGTCTGGCCCAGCTTCGAAAGCGCACCATGGGAGTCATCCAGCGACTTTCGCCGCGGAATTGCTCCATGCGAGGAAGCAGCGCGAGGCCAAGAATCGCCAGCAGAATATTTGCGCCCCAGATCCCCGCAAAGGGAGGCAGAGCGCCTTGGCGTGCGAGGCCAGCTCCAATTACGGTAAGCAGGTAATACGAGGCAATGATGATGACCGCGATGAGCGAACCAGCGGCTCGCCCGCCGCGTCGAGGCTGAGCGCCAAGCGGCACGGCAATCAGAGCGAAAGCCAGACACGCCACGGGAAAGGCCAGGCGTCGGTGCAATTCCACGCGCGCCTCGCGCCAGTTGGCATCGTGGGAGTCCAGCAGCTCTCGCAGGGAACGCTCGGAATTGCTAAGTTCGCGCGGCTGCGCCGGTACGAGACCATTCACTTCGAGGGGCCAGTCGCTTTGTCCAAACGAAGTCACCGAGTACCGGTCAGGATCTTCTCGCGAAAATTCGTGCGTGCTGCCGCCCTTTAAGTGAAGCTCCAGCTTGCCCTCTTTGGGTTCGGCAATTACAATCGCATTCTCCGCGAGCGTGAGTTGCGAGCCGTTCTCTCCTCCGGCTTCAGCGAGAAATACGCCGTGCCATTGCGTGCCGCTGGCAGAAACGTCGTTGACGTACAGAACCAGTTTGGGGAAGCGCTCGTCGAAGACGCGGGGCTGCACCGCGAAAGAAGCTTGGGATGCGAGCAGGTCGGTTTCGAGGCTGCGGTATCTGTGATAAGCCATCGGGCCAAGCCAAAGCGTCATGCAGAAAGTGACCAGAGCTCCGGTGACGGCGAGAACGCCCACAGGCAGGAGAATTCGCCGACGGCCGATGCCGAGCGCAGTTAGAGCGATGATTTCGCTGTCGGCGGACATGCGGCCAAGTCCGAGGAGCACGCCGATCAACACGGCCATGGGAAGGGTAAACGTGAAGACAGCGGGGAAAATGCACAGAAATAGTTCGAGGATTTGGGCGCCTGAACCGCTATGACGGACAAACAGCTCCATCAGTTGAACAAGTTTCGGCACGAAGAAAACGAATGTAAATACGGCGAGTCCGAGGAATGCGTGACGAAAAACTTCACGAACAATATAGCGGTCCAGGATGCGCATAACGCAAACCGTGAGTGTAACACGGCCTCGCCAGTAGAACGGGAAAGAGAGTCGCGATGAATCGCGTGCATGTGGTGCTTTTGTGGCACATGCATCAGCCACAATACCGGGACCCGGAAACTGGCCGGTATGTCCTGGCGTGGACGCGCCTCCATGCATTGAAGGATTATTGGGGCATGGTGGCGATGCTCAAGGAATTCCCGAAGTTTCACGCCACCTTTAATGTTGTGCCTTCGCTCGGGATGCAGCTCGAGGAATACGCCAGTGGAGAATTCAACGAGCCATGGTTCTCGCTGGCGTTCAAATCCGCTGACGACTTAACACGGGAAGACAAGGCCGAGATCCTGGCTCGGGCATTTCAAGTGAATCATGAACGGCTAATGTCGCGCTGGCCCCGTTTTATGGAGTTGTATGAGTGGTCGCAGCCGGCCGGCGGAGCACAGGCACAGGTCTCTTTTACTCAGCGTGACTGGCGCGACCTGCAACTGCTCTCACAATTGGCTTGGATGGAAGAAACCTGGTTCGAGAAGGATTCGGTCGTCAGCCGTCTCGCGAGCAAAGGAAAAGAATTCACGGAAAACGACAAAGCCGCTCTAAAGTCAAAACAATTAGAATTGCTTGGTTTGGTCTTGCCGGAGTATCGCGCAGTGGCGCAGACGGGCCAGATTGAACTCAGCACCACACCGTTTTACCACCCCATCCTTCCGCTAATCTGCGATTCGGACATCGCTCGCGTGGCCAATCCCAGCACGCCTTTGCCGCGCCGTGCCTACCGTCATCCTGAGGATGCGCGCGAGCAGTTGCGGCGCGCATGCGAATATCACGAACGCGTGTTTGGCGTGAAGCCCGCGGGACTCTGGCCTTCGGAAGGGTCTGTCTCTGATCAGGCCTTAACCATCGCCGCCGAGGAAGGTTTCCAGTGGTTTGGCACGGATGAAGGCGTACTCGGCAGGACGTTGAACGCAGGATTCTTTCGGGATGCTAAAGGCGTGCCCGCCAATGCGGATCGTCTTTACCAGCCGCTACGCGTGCAGCTCGGCGGAAAACCGATGACGGGCCTCTTCCGCGATCATCATCTTTCCGATCTCATCGGGTTTGTTTATAGCCGCATGGACGGCAAAGCCGCCGCAGCGGATTTACACGGCCGTCTCCGCGAACTTGGCGAACACGTACAGACATCGCAGCCCCTTACGGTTTGTCTCTTTCTCGATGGCGAAAACGCGTGGGAATACTATCCAGGAAACGGTCGCGAGTTTTTGCGTGAGTTGTACGGCCGAATCCAGGGTGATCAGGATTTTCGAGCACTCACGGCGACAGAAGCGATCGCCGCGGCCGGCGAAATTCCAACCAATCCGGGTATTTTCCCCGCTTCCTGGATTAGCGCGAATTTCGACGTGTGGATCGGCCATAGCGAAGACGTGGCAGCCTGGGAACTGCTTTGGGACGCGCGCGAGGCTTACGGAAAGGCCGCCGACGCGTTGAAGCAAGGACGCGACGGGGCACCGACAGAAACTGCGTTGAAGGAAGCGATGGAATCCCTGCTGGCCGCGGAAGGAAGCGATTGGTGCTGGTGGTATGGTCCGGAGCACAGCACGGCGAACGACGCAGAGTTCGACGCGCTCTATCGAAAGCATCTTACAGCTGTTTACCTGGCGCTCGGACAAGTCGCTCCGCAAGAGCTGGCAAAGCCTATCAAGCGTCAGCCAGAGCACGCATTGCAACTGGCGCCGACGAGCTTTCTGAAAATTGCCGTGGATGGGCGAGACACTTCCTACTTCGAATGGCTCGGCGCCGGTTTGTATTCGCCGGAGCGCCGCGGTGGGGCCATGCATGGGCGCACATTCTACCTTCATGAATTACGTTATGGTTTCGAAGAGGACCGTTTTTGCGTGCGCGTGGACCCGTTCCTCGATCTTCTAGGAGAACTTGAAGATTGTGAATTCCGAATCACCATCGGCACAGCCGAAGAAATCAATATTGTAGTGAAGCTGATGCGCGGGCACTTGCAGGAATTCGCTGTAGAAAAGGGACGCCTTTGCCTTCTCAATCCCAAGAGCGTCGCGGAAGCTTCCTTTGATCGAATACTTGAAGTCTCCATCCATCGCAGCGAACTCAGCCTGAAAGGCCAAACAAAGCTCAGGCTTGGCGTCGCCCTCTGGCACTGCGGATTACCCGTGGATGTTCTGCCTGCAGAAGGCTATCTCGAAGTCCAACTTGGCGAAGATCACTCGGCCTGGCCGCCCGAAGACACCGCGTAATTCGCCTTTCTCTATTTCTCCATTGCGGAACTTGATGTCGGCGCTCTTCGTACCAATGAGCATTGGCGAACGTGGCTGCATGCCCCGTCGTGATCCCCTCCGAATTCTCTCCTTGACAGCCTAGGAGAGTCGGCTTACATTCCTAGTTGATCTAGGAGAAGAGGGGAATAGGCTCCGGCCTGACTCCCCGCAGCGCATGGACAAACAACTCGACCTTCTGCAAGGCACGCTCGATATGCTCATACTTAAGGCCGTATCGCTCGGGCCCCTCCATGGCTACGGCATTCTTCTTCGCATCCAACAAATATCGAAGGACCGCCTCGAAATCCAGCAAGGCTCGCTCTATCCCGCGCTCTACCGCCTCGAGCATCAAGGCTGGATCGCCAGCGAATGGGGAGAGTCGGAGAACAAACGCAAAGCGAAATATTACACGCTCACAGTGGCAGGGAAGCGCCGTCTACAAGCCGAAACCGAAAACTGGAACAGCATGGCCGACGTCATCGCAGGAATCCTGGGGACGAAGCCGGAGGAAGTATGAACTTCTGGAGCGGGCTCCGTACTTGGTCGCAGGCAATACTGCATCGTTCCCGGATGGAGAGCGAGATGGACGCGGAGCTGCGATTCCATATCGAAGCACGCGCTGAACACCTGATGCGCGGCGGCATGCCGAGGGAGGAAGCCTTGCGGCAAGCGCGCATTGAATTTGGCGGCGTCGAGCGCGTAAAAGAAGAAGGCAGGGAAGCGCGCGGTGTCAGTTTTCTTGATGAACTGTTGCAAGATCTTCGTTACGGACAGCGCGTTCTACGCAAGAGTCCTGGCTTTGCGGTTGTTGCCGTGCTTACCTTGGCGTTGGGTATCGGCGCCACGACGGCCATCTTCAGCGTGGTCAACGCTGTCCTTCTGCGACCGCTGGCTATTCAAGATGCCTCCCGCGTGGTGCTTCTGCAGGAGCAGTGGAGGGGCTCAGGCGTCGATGTCTCCGTTGGCAATTTCAACGACATCAAAAAGCAAAGTAGCTCCTATACGGAGATCAGCTGCTCGCATGATGCGAGCTTTAATCTGCAAACTAAGGACATTCCCGAACGCATCGACGGCGCAATCGTAACCTTCAATTACTTTGCGACATTTGGCGTGCCGCCAATCGCTGGACGCGTTTTCACATCCGAAGAAGACACGCCCGGCCATGCGCCTGTCGTCGTCATCGGCGAGCGATTCTGGCGCACCAGCCTTCACGCCGACCCCGCCATCGTCGGCAAGTCGATTCGCATCAACGGCCTGCCAACCGTAGTTGTCGGCGTGATGCCGAAGAGCTTTGATCCGTTATTGAGCAATAGCAATGTTTGGATTCCCGCTGGTTTTACTCCGGCGCGGCTTGCGGAACACGACGACCATTATCTGGACGTGATGGCCCGCCTCAAACCCGGAATCGCCATGGCCCAGGCACAATCCGAGCTCGAGATAATCGCTCAGCGTCTCCAGAAGCAGTATCCGCTGGATGACGCCGATCGCAGCTTCCGCATTCAGCCGCTGGCAAGCGCGCTACTAGGCGACCAGCGTCTGAGTCTCCGGCTCATGCTCGCTGCAGTTGGATTCTTGCTTTTGATTGCCTGCGCGAATATTGCAAATCTGCAGTTGGCGCGCTCGCGCACGCGTCAAAAAGAAATCGCCTTGCGCGCCGCGCTCGGTGCTGCGCCGAATCGTATCGTGAGGCAGCTTCTTGCGGAAAATATCGTGCTTGGGCTGGCCGGCGGTGGTGTTGGCGTATTGCTGGCCTATTGGGCTGTTTCCTGGATCGTCGCCCACGGTCCCGCTGAGATGCCGCGACTCGATCAGTCCAGCATTGACGCCAGCACGCTCGTGTTCGCCGGTGGTGTTGCACTTCTTTCCAGCTTTTTGTTTGGGCTGGCTCCGGCGCTGCGGTCCGCCTCGACTCGCCTTAATGAAGTGTTCAAATCAACTTCCGGTGTTGTGGGTGGAAACCGCGATCGTGTTCGCAGCCTCTTGGTCGTCGCGGAAGTGGCCCTGGCCCTTGTGCTCATGGTTGGTGCGGGACTTTTGATTCGCAGCGCTCTGCTTGTGTCTCACGTAGATCCTGGCTTTGACACATCTAATGTCGTCGTTGGGCGCATTGGTCTGCCTGATGCTGGCTACCACGATCCAGTCGTTGCTCGAGAGACTTTTGAGCGCATGATCACCGCTGCTAGTGCCTTGCCAGGAGTCGTGTCGGCAGCCGTTGTCTCTCGCGCTCCGCTTGCGGGCGGTGGCAGCAGCAACGGCCTGCTCGCCGAAGGCAAGGCGCTCGATCTCGCAAACCTCGTGAACTCGCAATTGCAAATCGTCTCGCCTAGTTATCTCTCGACGGCTCGCGTGCCGCTGAAAGCTGGCCGCGATTTCGCTCCGCAAGATAGGCGCGAGCGGACTTTTGTCGCCATCATCAATGAAACGCTCGCTCGTACGATGTGGCCGGGCGAAAACCCCATCGGCAAGCGCTTCGCGTGCTGCGAGGCCGGGCCAAAGGGGCGCTACGATCCGGTTTGGCACGAAGTGGTCGGCGTAGCGGCGGACATTCGCGCGCAAGGCCTTGACCGTCAGGCACAGCCGGCGTTTTACATTCCCATCGCTCAAATGCCGCCTGCCTCTTGGGATTGGATTGGCCGCACCATGGACTTGGTGGTACGGACTCGCGGAAGCGAAGTTCCTTTGCGTGAATTGCAAAGCACAGTGGCGTCAGTTGCGCCTGAAGTTCCGATCTACAGGCTCTCCAGCATGAAGCAGAAAATTTCCAGCACGCTCGAACGCTCGCACTTCGACACATATCTCCTGGCGATCTTTGCCGGTACGGCGCTCCTGCTCTCGTCGGTCGGAATTTATGGAGTGCTCTCCTACATCGTTGCGCAGCGGACGCGCGATATCGGCATTCGCATGGCGCTCGGAGCATCGCGGGGGCAGATTGTCTGGGGCGTTCTCGGCTTCGCTGTGCGGCTCTCCGGCATCGGGCTAACTGTTGGCATTGCCGGCGCTTTGCTAGGGACGCGGCTGCTTTCTTCTTTGCTCTACGGCGTGCGTTCCACCGATGCTATTACTTTTGCAGCGGCGTCGCTTCTACTGTTGCTCGTTGCGCTGATTGCTGGTTATCTCCCTGCGCGCCGCGCTACGCGGGTCGATCCCATAGTCGCCTTGAGATACGAATGATGGAGTGCTCCGTCGTAAGAACTCCGAGCCGGAGGCTGGAGAAAACATGACTCTCTGGAGCCGGCTCAGTTCATGGTGCCAAGCAGCACTTCGCCGCACTCGCATGGAAAGCGAAATGGATGCGGAGCTGCGCTTCCACATCGAATCGTTCGCGGAGGATTTGATACGTGGCGGCGTTTCGCGGGAAGAAGCCATGCGGCGAGCGCGCATCCAGTTTGGCGGCGTCGAGCGCGTCAAAGAGGAAGGCAGGGAAGCGCGCGGCGTTCGCCTTCTTGACGAACTGAAGCAGGATTTGCGGTACGGCGCACGAATGTTTCGCAAGAGTCCGGGGTTTACAGCCATCGCCGTGCTCACTCTTGCCCTCGGCATTGGCGCGAATGCCGCTATCTTTAGCGTGGTGAACGCTGTACTTCTTAGCCCGCTGCCCTACGCGAATGCTCATCGCCTAATGCTGGTCAAAGAACTCTTGCCCAACATCACGGCTGAGCCATTCAACGTCTCGGGACCGGACATTGCTCAGATTCAGAAACTGAATCATGTATTTGAAGCGGTCGGCGGATTCAGCATGTGGACCTACGAGTTTTCGGGAAGGGGTGAGCCGGCGCGTCTCACCGCCGACCGCATAAGCAGTGATCTCTTCGATGTACTCGGTGTTCAGCCAATCCTAGGCCGTGCATTCGAGCCACAGGAAGAGCCGTTCGGGAATCAAGTCGTCATCCTGAGCTACGGATTCTGGCAGCGCCAATTCGGCGGACAGCACAATGTCCTCGGCCAGACGATCAATCTGGACCGTAAGCCTTACACGATCGTCGGTGTGATGCCGGAGAGTTTCATCTTTCCGCTCCCTGGGATGATGCAGGGAGTCGCGGCTGATCTTTGGGTACCACTCGGGTTGTCCAAGGAGGAGCTTGCCGATTTCGGAGACAATTTTTCTTTCACCCTCGTGGGGAAGCTAAAACCGGGGATTCAGCAGGGGCAGGTCAACGCGGACTTGCAACTTGTCGCTCCAGGAGTTCTGGAAACCTACAAACAATGGTCGCGCGACGCGAACTCGCCGCTGGGTGACTTCCGGCTCGGCATGGTCTCGGTGCCCCTCCGCGATGAGGTGACCGGCCCGTTGAAGCCGATGCTGTTGATGTTACTCGGCGCAGTAGGATTCGTACTGCTGATAGCGTGCGTGAACGTGGCAAACCTTCTGATGATGCGTTCCGTCGGACGCCAGAAGGAGATAGCGGTTCGATTGGCCATTGGCGCTGGCAGGCTTCGGTTACTGCGTCAGTTTTTAGTGGAAGGCATGTTGCTGGCTTTCACTGGGGGCGGGCTTGGTTTGGCTCTCGCCGTTTGGCTGAAGGACATTTTGGCGGCTCATATGCCTGCCAATATTCCGCAGTTCCATGCCATCGAACTCGATTGGAGGGTGCTGCTTTTCAGCTTCCTGATTGTCACCCTGGCGGGACTCGCCTTCAGCGTTTTGCCGACTCTCTGGGCATCGCGAACTGATTTTAGTTCTTCACTGCAGGATAGTGGCCGCGGCAATTCGCAAGGCCCAGATCATCGGCGACTGCGCGCTGCATTTGTAATTGTCGAGGTTGCGCTATCCGTGATGTTGCTCGTAGGAGCGGGTCTACTGGTGCGCAGCTTCCAGAGAGTCTTGAGCACCAATCCGGGCTTTCGTCCAGAACATGTTTTGACCGTCTCAATCGATCTGCCGCCGACGGAGTCTTACTCGCAAAACGAAAAGGTGGCGTCTTTCTACAAACAGTTGATGGAAAAGCTGCGCCAGACGCCGGGCATTGCCGCTGCGGGAGCTTCCACGGACTTACCTCTTCTTGGAGGCTGGACACATGCATTCACGGTGGAAGGGTATCAGCCGCCCCCAGGTCCTCAACTCAACTTGGACAATCACTCCGTCATTTACGGAGACTACCTCGAGGCGATGGGCATTCCGCTACTTCGCGGGAGGAATTTCACCGAGCAGGATGGACCAAAGTCCACGCACGTGCTCATCGTCAGCGAATCATTGGTCAAAAAGTTTTGGCCTGGTCAGGACCCTCTGGGCAAACGCCTGAAATGGGGGCCAGCGGAGTCGTCAGATCCCTGGCTGACCGTTGTCGGCGTGGTGGGCGACGTGAAACAGGGGCCGCTCGAGACGGCGACTGATGCGCACACCTATGAACCTTACGCCCAGCTCGGGGCGCCGCTTTCACTTCGAGTTGCCGTGCGGGGCCAAGGCGACCCGGCAGGACTAGCGTCTGAGGTTCGGGACGCGGTGAGGGGCTTGGATCCCCAACTCGCTTTGGGAAGCGTCCGCACTATGGACGAGGTAATCAGTCGGTCCACGGCGAGCCGGCGCTTCAGCCTCATATTGGTTGGCTCGTTTGCAGCCTTGGCGCTAATGCTAGCGGCAATCGGCATTTATGCCGTGCTGGCGTATACGGTCGCGCGACGTACGCATGAGATCGGTGTGCGCATGGCGCTGGGCGCACGAAGCAGCGACGTCCTCCGTCAAGTGTTGGGTCAAGGTTTGCGCGTTACGGCGATCGGAATTGTTTTAGGCGCTGCAGGGTCGCTTGTCTTGATGCGGTTTCTTCAAAGTTTGCTTTATGAAGTGCGTCCCACAGATCCGCTTACATTCGCGGGGGTGCTCTTGCTGCTGGTCATCGTGTCGGTCGCAGCATCGTACCTTCCGGCGCGGCGTGCGATGCGCGTCGATCCTATGGTGGCGTTGAGAAACGAATAATTGCGCGAATCATCATGGGAATGGTGGATGGTAAACGGGAGGAAGTATGACGATTTGGAGCCGGCTTCGTTCGTGGTCGCGTACCACTTTCTGGCGTTCTCGTATGGAGAGCGATATGGACGCGGAACTCCGCTTTCACATCGAAACGTTCGCTGAAGATCTGATCCGTGGCGGAGTGCCGCGAGAGGAAGCCATGCGGCGCGCACGCATTGAGTTCGGCGGTATCGAACGCGTCAAAGAAGAGGGGCGCGAAGCTCGCGGCGTCAAAATCATGGAAACCTTGCTGCAGGATTTGCGTTATGGCGCGCGCATGCTTCGCAAGAGCCCCGGCTTTACCTGCGTCGCGGTTTTGACACTCGCTCTTGGTATCGGAGCGAACACGGCCATCTTTAGCCTCGTCGATGGCATTTTGCTGCGCCCTTTGCCGTTCGCGGCGCCGCAGAATCTCGTCAGCATTACTGGCACTTCCGGCACTTTTCCGAAGGGCGGCTTCGTCGCCATGCGCGAGCAAGTACAATCGCTCGATACGGCGGCGTACTTTGAAGGCCACGAATTTAATCTAACGGGCCGTGGAGATCCAGTCCGGCTGTCTGCCGTGCTCGTCTCCGCTGAGTTTTTCTCCGTCTTGGGCGCTCGTCCCGAGATCGGCCACGCTTTCTATCCCGGAGATGACACCGCCGGGCGGGACAACTACGTCATCCTGAGTTACTCCCTTTGGCAGCAGCGTTTCGGCGGCGATCCCTCGATTCTTGGCCGTTCCATCGAGCTCGAAGGCGTCAATCGCGAAGTTGTGGGCGTGATGCCCGCCGAATTTGCCTTTCCCTCGGGGAGAACGCAGGTTTGGTTGCCTCTGCACAATGATCCCCGCGACACCATCGCATATTGGGCCGGCGATTTCATGCCCGTCATTGGCCGCCTCCGCCCCGGTTCAACGATTGCTCAGGCGCGCGCCGAAATTCGCATGTTTCAGTCTCGTGTACCCAAATTGTTTCCGTGGCCCATGCCCGCGGACTGGAACGCAGACATCAGTGTCGTGGAATTGCGCAATGGCATGGTCGCCGACGTGCGCGGCCGTCTGTTCCTGCTTCTGGGCGCAGTCGGTCTGATTCTTCTCATCGCGTGCGTGAACGTTGCCAATCTGGCGCTTTCTCGCGCCGCCACGCGCGAAAAGGAAATCGCGGTGCGTACGGCCATGGGCGCTGAACGCGGCCGCGTCATTCGCCAACTTCTCACGGAAAGCGTTTTGCTCGCTCTAATGGGGGGTGTGCTCGGAATTATTCTTGCGACCCAAGGTCTGCATCTTCTCAAAGCTGCGCTTCCAGTTGACACGCCGCGTCTTGCCGACGCGCATATCGACTGGCGCGTTCTTGCGTTCACCGGTGGGCTTGCCATTCTCACCGGTCTTCTCTTCGGGCTTGCGCCTGCGCTCCAATCTTCGCGCGCCGCTCTCGCCCAGTCGCTCAACGCGGCCACGCGCGGTGCGGGCGCTTCCATCTCGCATCGATTGCGCAGCACTCTGGCAATCGCCGAAGTCGCTTTCGCGGTGCTTCTCGTTATCGCCGCCGGTTTGCTCATCCGCAGTTTTGTGGCGCTCTCGCGCGTCGATCCCGGTTTTCGCGCCGAGCGGATTCTCACGGCGCGGGTCACTCCCAATCAGGCTTTCTGCAGCGATCCTTCACGCTGCATTTCTTTCTACCGCGAACTCCTGGATCGCATGCAGGCCGTTCCCGGCGTCAATTCTGTCGCTGTCGTAAATACGCTGCCTCTCGGCGGCCGCGTCGCAAAGCGCTCTCTCGAAATCGAAAATCAGCCTGTGCCTCCCGGTGAAGCCATGCCGCTTTTCTGGATGGACGTCGTGACGTCCGACTATCTTCAAGTCATGAAGATTCCCGTCATCGCCGGTCGCGGTTTCACTCTTGCAGACGATTCTGGCAATCCTCCAGTGGCCCTCATCACTGCAACGACAGCCCGCCGCTTTTGGCCCGGCCGCAGCCCCATTGGCTCGCATGTTCGCTTAAGCGGCGATAAAGACTGGCGCACAGTTGTGGGGATCGTTTCCGATGTCCGTGCGTATGACTTGCAAAAGAATGTGCCTGATTGGATCAACGGCACCATTTACTTCCCGTACGCCACAAACGCGACGCTCGAAGGCGGCCGCGTGCCGTCCGACATGACCCTCGTCATTCAATCCAGCTTGGAAGAGTCGCAGCTGCAGAATGTTCTTCGGAGCACCATTGCCGGTCTCAACCCGGAAGTTCCCGCCAGTGAAGTGAAACCGATGCGTGCCGTTGTCTCCGAATCCGTCTCCACTCCAGCCTCCACAACGATTCTCTTCGTCGCGTTTGCCGCTCTTGCGCTTGTCCTCGGGCTAATCGGTATCTACGGTGTTCTCTCCTTTCTTGTCTCCAGGCGCACTCGCGAAATTGGTATCCGGCTCGCCCTTGGCGCGCAACGCCGCGATGTCCTGTGGCTCGTCATGAAGGAAGGCGCGAAATTCTCGCTCGTCGGGATATCTCTCGGACTGGCGTCTGCTTTGGGAATCACTCGCCTACTCGCCACCGAACTATACGGCATCAGCCCCGCAGATCCTGCCACATTTGCCGCCGCTGGTACCCTCATGACTGCCGTCACGCTCTTGGCCTGCTACATCCCCACGCGCCGTGCCATGTGCGTCGATCCCATGGTGGCTTTGAGAAACGAATGATGACGCGAATCATCATAAGAATTGCAGATAACAAGCCGGAGGAAGTATGAAGATTTGGAACCGGCTTCGATCCTGGTGGAGCGCAACGCTGCATCGTTCTCGAATGGAGAGCGAGATGGACGCGGAGCTGCGCTTTCACGTGGACTCATATGCCGAGGACCTGATTCGTGGTGGGATACCGCGAGAAGAAGCGCTGTGCCGCGCTCGCACTGAGTTTTGCGGAATCGAACGCGTCAAAGAAGAAGGTCGCGAGGCTCACGCTGTAAGATTGGTCGAATCCGCGATCCAGGATTTGCGCTATGGAGGGCGGATCCTTCGCAAAAGTCCGGGGTTCGCCGCCGTGGCTATCCTTACTCTTGCGCTCGGTATCGGGGCAAACGCTGCCATTTTTGGATTGGTAGACTCCGCGCTTTTGCATTCACTCCCATTCCACGAACCGGAGCGGCTGGTGCACATTTGGACGACAGACGCAAGTGGTGAGGAACACACACCGTCACCGGCGGAATATCTGGCTTTGCGAGAGGGCAATCAGGCGTTTGAGCAAGTCTCGGCCAACGGATGGGCCGATTTTTTCTATGGGGACGACGCCAGCGTGGAAGACCTGCCCGGTCTTCTTGTAACCCAAAACTGGCTGCTCGTTCGCGGCGTTCAACCGATCCTCGGCCGGAACTTTCTTGAAGACGAAGAAACCGCAGGCCGGGACACGGTTGTAATTCTTTCCTATCGTTGCTGGCGTACGAGATTTCATGGTGACGCGGCTATTATCGGCACACAAATCATCTTGAATCGCCGGGCAGTCAGCGTTGTTGGAGTCCTACCGCAGTCCCTGGAACCCTATTACCACAACACTGAGATATTTGCCCCTCTCGTTCTAGACCATTATGCGAGCCACGGACAACTAAGGGCAGGGATGATCAGAGTCGAGATTGTGGCGCGGCTTAAGCCGGAAGTAACACTGGCTCAAGCCCGTTCCGAAGCGGAAGTGATCGCGCAGCAGCTCAGAGGCGCGCGCGTTGCCGCCGACCGGGGCGGCCACCTCGTGGTCGAGGATTTTTCGGAAGAATTCCGGCATCCCGGACCGACCACGCAAAACGCCCGCCGTGGCCTGTGGATGATGGCTTGTGCAGCGGGCGTTGTGCTTCTGATCGCTTGTTCCAATGTCGCGAGCCTTCTTCTGGCGCGCGCTGTCAAACGGCAACGCGAAGTATCGCTCCGCGCGGCGCTCGGATGTTCACGTCTGCGGATGATTCGACAGCTCCTTACCGAGAGCATGCTTTTGTTTCTTTGCGGCGGCGGTCTGGGGTTGATCCTTGCGCGGTGGTCGCAGGAAATCATCACCAAGATTGCCTCCGGTATGGTTTCAGGGGCTTATCTGCAAATCAATGCTCGAATATTGGTGGTAAGCCTGGGAGCAACGCTTTTGAGCGCTCTAGTTTTTGGTCTTATCCCGGCTTTGCAGGGGACTCGCGGAAGTCTGAATGACGGTTTGAAAGATGCGGCCCCAAACTCGGCGGGCGGCTCGCGATCTCGACGGTCTCGTAATCTCTTGGTTGGATTCCAGATCGCTCTCGGAATGGTGCTGCTCGTAGGGTTCGGCCTGTTGTTCCGAAGTCTGCTGCACGTGGAATCTGCGCGCTTGGGATACGACCCGCGCAATGTTTTCACAGCAACCGTAAGGTTACCGGCTTCGATTAACTCGGACGTGGCCGCGCGAACTCGTTTAATGCGTGAGACGCTCGAGCGTGTCCGTTCGATGCCCGGCGTCGAGTCTGCAGGCATCACGGATTCTCTTCCAATGGAAGGTGCGGACAGCGCACAACTCAAGATCGAAAGGCCTTTTTCCCAAGCCGCTGCCGAAGAGGAAATCTGGTTTCTCTCCGTAAGCCCCGATTACTTCTCAACTCTGAAGGTCGGCATGCTCGATGGCCGTCCTTTCCAAGAATTGGACGCGCACGATTCTAGACCGGAGGCCATCATCAATCAAACTTTCGCGAGGCAGTATTTCCCAGGCACAAACCCCATTGGCTTTCACGTTGCCTTTGCGGACTCACCTACGGTATGGAGAGAGATCGTGGGCGTAGTATCCGATTTTCGACAACGCAATCCCGAGGAAGATATGAGAGCCCTCGCCTATTTCCCATTCGCGCAAACGCTGCCTAACGGCGGCTGGAGCTTGGCTTTGCGTGTTCGTCCTTCTTTTGATGTGAAGAATATCGCGGCAAACCTCAAGAACGGTCTTCGCTCCGTGGACCCGCAACTTCAGTGGCAACTGAGCAGCATGCAACAGCTGATCCACGACTCCGAATCGCTCACTCTGCGCCGCCCGCTGATTTTGCTTCTTGCTTCATTTGGCATCGTGGCGCTCGTACTCGCTCTCGTCGGCGTCTTCGGAGTGACATCGTATTCCGTTTCGGAGCGCACGCGAGAGATCGGCATTCGCGTTGCGCTCGGTGCAGCCCCCGGTGAAGTTGCCCGGTTGGTGCTGGGTGAAACGCTCACGGTCACGCTCGCTGGCTTGGCAACGGGCACGCTTGGCGCGCTTCTGCTGACGCGTTTCTTTCCCAGCGGGCCGATCGGCTGGAGCGGATCAGGAATCTTTCTCTACGGCGTCAACCGAACCGACCCTTTCACCTACTGCTGCGCCGGTGCGTTGCTGGCCGCGGTCGCGCTTGCGGCGTCTTGGATCCCGGCACGACGAGCCGCGCACCTCGATCCCCTTGTCGCGTTAAGGCACGAATGACGACGCACATTAACGTTGGACTTATGGCCTCCAAAGTGAGAAAAGTCTGACTGTTCGGGCTTGCTATCTTGGTTAGAAGAGTTTTACTGCCAGGTCCTGCGGTTTGTCTCCGACGGGAATCATCGTGAGCAGGCTATTGGTACGCACACGGATAATGGCAACATCGCCGGAGCCCTCGTTCACCACGATCAGCAGATTTTCATTGGGTTCATCAGGATCGAAGCGCAGCACGCCGGGGAACTGGCCCGCCGTAATTGGGAATTCTTTGCCGGTGCCGGGATCGCGAATCACTCGGCGATTGGCAATGTCCACGGGGATGATGTGGCCCGCGGCGCTGTCCGAAACGTAGAGCGTGTTTCCATCGGCGCTCAGAACGCCGCGCGTTGGGGCCGATCCGAGGACCATATAGTCGCCGACCTCATGTGTCCACGTGTTGATAACCTGCAAGCCGTGTGCTTCGGGCGAAATGACGTACAGCTCGCCGCCGTCCTGCTTGAGCAGCATGTCTGACGGATTGCCATCCAGTTCGAGGTTCGTTACAAGCACGCTCCTCCGCAGATCGACGACAGAAAGGCGGTGTTCCGTTCTACTCAGAACAAACGCCAGGCTGCTGTCAGGGAGTATTACAACCCGCTCCGGTTGTTTGACGATCCCAATCATGCTGCGCAGCGCCAGCGTGGCCGCGTCGTGAATCCCAAGCGTGGCATCGCGATGATTGAGTACCAGCACACTTTTTCCGTCAGGCGTAACGTGCGCTAGAACAGGTTCGCCGCCTGTCTTCGCTTTCGCGAGGACGCTGCGCGTTTGGCAATCAATCGCTAGGAGTGTGTCCGATCCAGAGGACGTCGTGTACAAGCGGCTGCCATCGGGCGAAAAATCAATCGAGTAGGGAAGCGGGCCCACTGGAATGCGCGCGGTCACCTGATTCACTCGCGCATTGAGCACCCACGCATACCCGCCCGCCGAACTCACGCCCCAAATTTCCGCGCGCGTCGGATGTTCGCGCATCCCGGATAACCCTGGACCAACCCCAACGCGCGCCACGGCGGCGAGCTTCACAAGATCGATCACCGTCACGCTTCCGTCGGCGGTAGAAACATAAGCGCACAATCGCAAGCCGGGCCTCAAAAAGGACGGCCGGTGCTCGCGCACAAGCTCCGTTACGCCCACGATTAGCAGGATGACAAGCAAGATGTACACACGGAAGTTGCGCGGCCGGTTCATGAGTCGGATGGATTGTTACATGTAGTCCGTGGAATTAGCCAGAATCCGCGAATTGGCGGGAAAATTAAGCTCACAAAATAGAATTGGTTCCAGCTGAGAAGGACATAAGCATTTGACCAGATGCTTAGATACACCAAGGTGAGTAGCGCATTCTCAATTTACTTCGCGCCCCAAAACTGCGGCAATCTGGCGCACCTCTTCGACCAAGTGGTTGAACTCCTCCGGCAGGATCGACTGCATCCCGTCGGAGAGCGCTTTGTCCGGCTCGTGATGGACTTCCACGAGCAATCCGTCCGCGCCCACAGCGATCGCCGCTCGAGAAAGCGGCAACACCTTGTGCCGTTTGCCCGTGCCATGCGAGGGATCGACCAAAATCGGCAGGTGGCTGCGCTTCTTGACCGCCGGCACCACTGCCAGGTCCAAAGTGTTGCGCGAAAAATCAGAAAACGTTCGAATTCCACGCTCGCACAACATCACGTTGTAATTTCCTTCGGATAAAATATATTCCGCGGCCATCAGGAAATCGTCCAGCGTCGCCGACATTCCGCGCTTCAAGAGCACCGGCTTCTTCGCGCGACCCGCCCGCTTCAGCAGCGAAAAGTTCTGCATGTTCCGAGCGCCGATTTGAATCACGTCTGCATATTCCTCGACAAGATCGAGGCTCTCGTTATCGATCGCTTCCGTGATGATTCCAAACCCGTACGCTTCGCGTACCTTCGCCAAAATCTTCAAGCCCGGCAAACCCAGCCCTTGAAAGCTGTACGGCGACGTCCTGGGTTTGTAAGCCCCGCCTCGAAACAGTCTCGCCCCAGATTTCTTCACTCGTTCTGCAATCGCCAGACACTGTTCTTCTGTCTCGACCGCGCAAGGCCCAGCCACCAGCGCGATCATTTTCCCGCCGACAAGCACATCTCCCGACGGCGTGGGAATCCGCAGTACGCTGTCTTCTTCCTTCGCGTCGCGGCTCACCAGCTTGTACGGTTTGCTTACCGGAATGCACTCCACCACTCCCGGCAACGATTCCAACACGCCAAGATCGACCGCGCCCTTGTTCCCCGTAATCCCAATCGCTGTTCGAATCGTCCCCGGAATCGGGTGCGCCTTCAACCCTAGCGACTCAATTTTTTCGCACACCGCGCGAACCTGTTCCTCCGATGCGTGCGAGCCCATTACAATCAGCATGGTGCATTCCTCAGACGCGTTGTGAATTTCTGAGTGTACTGTACCGAAACAACAGACGCAAAGAACGCCCGTCTCGGACGCTCTTGCGGATCGTCCGCGGTCGGCAGACGTCTACAGCAATTTCCACTCGTTTTTAAGGTCTTTCCGACTTACATCTGCCGCCTCATTCGGCATCTAATCTCCACGATGGTGTTTCTGGCCGTTCTCCAGCCTTTGAATATTTGGCAGCTCACAGAACGACTCTTTCGACAACGGAGGGCCTATGCAGTCAGATACAATTTCTTGGTTCGATTACCCATTTTCCAGTGGCGACCTTATTCTCGCCGCCGCGATTCTTCTGGTACTTGCAGCGTTTTTGCTCATCTTTAGCAGCCGTCGCAAAGTCGCCCTGCAACATTCCGACGTGACCGAAGAGCTGATGCTCTATCTCGCACGTATTTCAGACGCCTTGGAAATTCAATCCTCGCGCACCCCTGAGCGCGTCCTCGCCGAAATGGCCGCCGCGATAAAGCAGCAAAACAATCTCGCCCCTCCGCCGCCTTCGCTCGACGGCGAACCCAAATCTGTGCGTGTCCCGAGGTTTAACGTCGAGATGCCTCCAGAACGCTGAGGCCGCGACACGCGCCCCCCCCCGAGTTTGGAGAATGTCTCTCCCTCGGCTACAATAGGGGATTAACAGTCATACAAAAACCGCACTGACAGCATGCCCGACTCTCAACCCACGCTCGACACCCAATTCGACGACGAAGACGAATACCGCCCGGAACCTGAGCCTGAACCGCTACCGCCTACCTGGATGGACGGCAGCCTGCGCATTGGCATTCACGCCTCCATCGCGGGAAGTTATCTCAACGCACTCGAATCCGCGCGCAAACTCGGCTGTAACGCGCTGCAAATTTTTTCGTCGAGCCCGCGCATGTGGGAAGGCGGACCCGCCCGCATTCCCGAGGTAGATGCCGCAGCTTTCCGCGCCCGCCGCGCGGAACTCGGGCTAGGCCCGCTCGTCATTCACGCGAATTATCTGATCAACCTGGCCGCCGCACAGCCGATGCTCCGGGTGCGCTCTATCCAGGCATTCCATGATGAGCTTATACGCGCCATGGCCCTTGGTGCCGATTTTCTGGTGGTTCATCCCGGCTCGCGCGGCGAAGCCACGCCTGAGCGAGCCGTTTCCACTGTGATCGAATCCGTGAAGCAAGGCTCCAAACGAGTTTCGCTTGGCAATCTGCGCATCCTCATCGAAAACACGGCAGGAATGGGAGTCTATGTTGGCTCGCGACTGGAAGAAGTTGCGGAAATACTTGCCGGACTTAAAGACGTGCCTGCCGCCGCTTGCCTCGACACCGCGCATCTGTTTGCCTCGGGCTACGACATCCGGAGCGAAGCCGGGTTGACTTCCACGATTGACGTAATCGACAGCACCATTGGCCTCGAGCACGTTCCCGTCTTTCACGCCAACGATTCGAAAATTCCTCTCGGGGGCCGCGTCGACCGCCACGAAAACATCGGCGAAGGCAAAATTGGCGCCGAAGCTTTTCAACGCATCTTGACGCACCCTAGACTAGGCGCATCCTCGCCCGCAGGCTTAACGGGGCGTGCCTTCCTGCTCGAAACGCCCATCGATCAACCCGGCGATGATCGCCGCAATGTGGCCAAGCTATGGGAACTGGCAGGTTTGGCCGAACAGGCTCCGCCCGCCGAAAAAGGCTTCTCGATGCTGACGACCGCCATCAAAAAAGTACAAATGAAGACTGCGGCAATCGCCAAGAACGTGGAGCACCGAAAGAAAGCTTTGGAAGCGTCAATGCCGTCGCGATCAGGCGAACCAAAAAAGAAATCGAAACCTGCGGCAAAGAAAGCAAAGGCACCAACCAAGTCTAAGAAATCACGCAAGACCAAGAGGGGATAGCGAGGCGTGGCGGACTATAACCCACAAGAGATCGAAGCCAAGTGGCAAAAGCGCTGGGCGGAAGCGCGTGTGTTCGAGACGGAAGCGGATTCCACTAAGCCCAAGTACTACGTCCTCGAAATGCTTCCGTATCCATCCGGCACGATGCACATGGGCCACATGCGCAATTACGCGATCGGCGATGTCGTCGCCCGCGTCAAGCGCATGCGCGGTTTCAATGTCCTCCATCCCATGGGCTGGGACGCCTTCGGCCTGCCCGCTGAAAACGCGGCCATCAAGAACAACACGCATCCGCGCGTCTGGACCAACAACAACATCGCCGAGTTTCAGAAAACGCTCCGGCGCTTTGGCTTCAGCTACGACTGGCGCCGCGAAATTTCCACCTGCGAGCCCGAATACTATCGCTGGAACCAGTGGTTCTTCCTGCGCATGCTGGAAAAGGGCCTCGCCTATCGTAAAAAGAGCCGGGTGAACTGGTGTCCAAAGTGTTGCACCGTGCTCGCAAACGAGCAGGTTATCAATGGCGGCTATTGTTGGCGTCACGAAGATACGCTTGTCGAGTCTCGCGAGCTTGTGCAGTGGTTTCTGAAAACCACCGCTTACGCCGATCAGTTGGTCGATGAGCTAAAGGAGTTGGAAGGTAGTTGGCCCGAGCGCGTCATCACCATGCAGCGCAACTGGATTGGACGCTCGCAGGGCGCGAAACTGAAATTCGCCGTCGCCGACGTGAAAGGCGCGCCGCCCATCGAGATTTTCACTACGCGCATCGACACCATCTACGGCGCCACCGCGATCATCCTTGCGCCCACGCACCCGCTCGTAGCGAAACTCATCGAAGTCTCGCCAAATCGCGCTGAAGCGGAACCGCATCTCGCGCAGATGCGCCAAACTTCGGTTAAGACCGCGGACCTCGCCACCGCCGAAAAAGTCGGCTTCTTCACCGGACGCCACGCCACCAATCCTTTTAGCGGCGAAAAAATCCCCATCTGGGTTGGCAACTTCGTGCTTATGGAATACGGCACCGGAGCCATCATGGCCGTCCCCGCCCACGACGAGCGCGATTTCGAATTTTGCCGCAAGTACGATCTGCCAATTCGTGTGGTGATTCAACCGCGCACTGGCGAGCCCTTCGTCGAAGAAAGAATGACCGCTGCGTTCTCCGAAGACGAAAACGGCATACTTGTGAATTCCGATGAATTCAACGGCCTCTCGCCTGAAGACGCGATCGCCAAAATGACCGCCTACGCGGAGAAAAAAGGTTTCGGCAAAGGCGAAATTGTCTTTCGCCTTCGTGATTGGGGCATCTCCCGCCAGCGTTATTGGGGCACGCCGATTCCCGTCGTCTATTGCCCCGACCACGGCCTGCAACCCGTTCCGGACAAAGACTTGCCAGTCCTGCTGCCGCCGAATCCAAAACTCACTGGCGAAGGGGAGTCACCGCTTGCGGCAACTCCCGAATTCGTCAACACTACGTGTCCAAAATGCGGTGGCCCCGCGCGCCGCGAAACCGACACGATGGATACCTTCGTTGATTCGTCGTGGTATTTCTACCGCTACTGCGATCCGCACAACGACCTAGCTCCGTTTGATACCGCAAAAGTCGCCTATTGGTTTCCCATTGACCAGTACATCGGCGGCATTACTCACGCCATTTTGCACCTGCTGTACTCGCGTTTCTGGTGCAAAGTCATGCGAGATCTGGGCCTTGTCAAACACAACGAGCCCATTTCCAGACTCTTCACCCAGGGCATGATCCAAAAGGGCGGCGTCACCATGTCCAAGTCGCGCGGCAACGTTGTTGGCGCGATTGACATGGCCGAAAAGTACGGCGCGGACACCGGCCGCCTCTACACGCTTTTCGCTGCGCCGCCTGAAAAAGATCTCGAGTGGAGTGAAGAAAGCATCGAAGGCTCGTGGCGCTTCCTGAACCGCGTCTTCCGCCTGGTGGATAAGCACTCCGCTGCGATTCGCGGCACCAAAGATTGGAATTTCGACTCAAAGGGTATGACGGACAAGGAACGCGACCTCATCCGCGTCACCTACCAAACCATGCAAAGAGTTACGCAAGACTTCGAGACGCGCTGGCACTTCAATTCGGCGATCGCCCAGATCATGGAATTGACAAATGACATCTATTTAGCTGAGCCCCTCGAAAACGGAGTGCGTCCCGAAATACGCAAGGAAGTGCTGCAGATCCTTACCTTGCTGCTCGCTCCGATGACGCCGCATATTGCTGAGGAAATGTGGGAAATGCTCGGCAACACAGACGGCCTTTGGAACGCGCCCTGGCCGATTCTGGCGAATGAGCAGCTAGAGTTGGCGAAAGACAATGAAGTCGAAATCCCGGTCCAGGTCAACGGCCGCGTCCGCGCCACTCTAAGGGTTCCGGCGGATATAAGCGAAGCCGACATCGTTCCGAAAGCGTTAGCCATCCCCGCAGTCGCCAGGCACCTCGATGGCAAGCGCATCGTAAAACAAATCTATGTCCCCAACAGGCTTCTAAATCTGGTGGTGCAATGATACCGAGGCTTTTGTTTGGCCGAGGACGGGGACGGGCACAGCATGCTGTGCCCCTACGATCCCGGTTGCCGATGCGGAATACCTTGCCATATGCTACGCCGCATCCAATGGAATACAGAAAGCGGAATTTGTAGTGGCGGGTCTTTAGACCCGTGCTTTTGCTTGAGTAACACGTGAGGGGTACACAATGGCGACAGGAGCCGCAATGACGGAACAGCCTCAAAAGCCAAAATCCGAATTAGGCGGCGTAGTCGTCCTCGATTTCGGCGGCCAATATACACAGCTCATCGCGCGCCGCATCCGCGAACAACAAGTCTTCTCCGCCATCCTCCCGTGTACCGCCACCATCGAAGAAATCCGCGCCTACGCTCCCGCGGGACTGGTCCTGAGCGGCGGCCCCAGTTCGGTTTATGACACCGACGCTCCCAAATGCGATCCCGCGATCCTGGCTATGGACATCCCCGTCCTCGGCATCTGCTACGGCATGCAATGGATCACTCACGCCCTCGGCGGCAAAGTCGAAAAAGCCGAACGCCGCGAATATGGTCGAGCCCAGCTGAAAGTAAAACGGGAAAACGGCCCCTCCGAATCTGCGCTCTTCGCCGGAGTCCCAGAATCACTTCGGATCTGGAACAGCCACGGCGATCATGTCCGCGAGGTACCGCCCGGCTTTTCAGCAACAGGCCACACCGACAACGCCATCGCCTCGCTCGAGGATCCTCAACGAAAAATCTACGCCGTGCAATTTCACGTCGAAGTAAATCACACGGAAAGCGGAACCGAACTTCTCCGCAATTTCCTCTTTCGCGTGTGCAAAACGGAACGCAAATGGAGCGGCTCGGCCTTCATTGAAGAAACAGTCGCAGCAATCCAAAACAAGGTCGGCCAGAGGCGGGCTATCTGCGCTCTAAGCGGGGGAGTGGATTCGACAGTAGCAGCGGTCCTGGTTCACCGGGCCATGGGCGATCGTCTCACGAACATCTTCGTGAACACCGGAATGCTTCGAAAGAATGAGTTTGCAGACACCCTGGAAATGCTCCGAGACCGCCTCGGCCTTCGAGTCATAGGGGTGGATGCCTCAGACCGGTTCCTAAGTAAGTTGCTAGGCGTCACGGACCCCGAGCAAAAGCGCAAAATCATCGGCAGGGAATTCATCGCCGTGTTCGCCGAGGAAGCCCAGAAACTCCTAAGTGGTGAAGCGCACGGCGGAATCGGCTGGTTGGTCCAAGGGACCCTCTATCCAGACGTCATAGAATCGGTCTCCGTGAAGGGCCCCTCGGCCACCATCAAAACCCACCACAACGTCGGCGGCTTACCCGAAAACATGCCTTTTGCCCTTATCGAACCCCTGCGCGACCTTTTTAAGGATGAGGTCCGCCGCATCGGGAAGGATCTAGGATTGCCGGACGAGATCCTTTTGAAACATCCGTTTCCCGGTCCTGGGCTGGCTGTAAGGCTTCTCGGCGAGATTACTCGGGAGCACCTCTTCACTCTGCAAGAAGCCGACGCCATAGTAGTTGAGGAGATACGTCGTGCTGGACTCTATAGTCAAGTTTGGCAAGCCTTTGCAGTTCTTCTTCCCGTCCGAAGCGTGGGTGTCATGGGCGATTACCGGACCTACGGACTAACCGTTGCCGTTCGAGTCGTCGAATCGGAGGATGCCATGACTGCCGACTGGGTACGTCTGCCAGGCGAAGTCCTTGAGAGTATTTCGACGCGCATCGTGAATGAAGTGCGTGGTGTGACCCGCGTGGTTTATGACATTAGCTCGAAACCGCCCAGCACGATCGAGTGGGAGTAAGTTCCAATTTGGAACTAATGCAACTAGAAGAGGGAATAGCACTTAGACGCCAAACGAGGATTTATCGCGGTCAACTACTGCCGCTAGTAGTGTAAAGGCCGCGCAGGGACGAGACGCGGCCGATCCAGGAGTCACGAACATTTCAACAGCAAGCTCAAAACAAAACCTCGCAGGACTAGCGGTTAGCCATTTTCTGCGCCATGTACAGAATAAGCTTGCGGTCCCCTTCTTCCACTTTGCCCAGCAAGCGGCGAAGCTTGTTGAGAAAGCGTGCGTCCTTACCGAGGCTGCCCCACGCGATGTCATCCGACGACTTCCGTTTGGGGAGGTTGGGCAACTGCGGCGGCTCTTCACCGTCATAAAAGAGTTGATAGAGTGGGCACTCGAGAGCGCGCGCAAGTTTTTCCAGCGTTTCGATGGCCGGTACTGTATGGCCATTTTCTACGCGGGAAATATAACAACGCAGCAACCCTGTTCGCTTCTCGATGTCGCCCTGGGAGAGTTTCTTTTCTTCGCGGAGTGCGCGAAGACGGTCACCTATAATCATGGCGGCATTATTCCATGTAGGTACGGGTCAAGCAAGTAGAAACTTGGCACGCGCAGATTGAAACAATTGATGCAGGCAAGGGAAACGGACTCGCAGAGCCAGGGGAAACCAAGCTACATTAGACGTAACCGGAATGACATGCCACGCGTCCCTAAAGTAGAGCCACTGGAGCCTCCCGCCGGACCGGCGGGCGCCAAACCGTCAGGTGCGAAAGCGTCGGGCGCTGTGGACGACCGGGAACTTGTCCGGCGGGCACAGGGCGAAGACCAGGAGGCTTTTGAGGAGCTCCTGCGGCGGCATCAGCACCGTGTCTTCGCTGTGGCTGGCGGAATTTTGCGGCGCCGTGAAGATGTGGAGGACATCGCGCAGCAGGTTTTTGTTAAGGCATATTTCTCGCTGAAGCGGTTCGATCAGCGAGCGGCTTTCAGCACTTGGTTGTATAAGATTACCGTGAACGAGTGCTGGGATCTGTTGCGAAAGAAAAAAGTCCGGCCTTTGGTTTATGAGTCGGATTTGAGCGAAGAGCAAGCCAAACAGGTGATCGCTGCCGAAGGGAAAAATAGCAGCGGCCCGGACATCAGCGAGAGGTTGGAAGCGCGCCAGCGAGTCGAGAATCTGCTAGAGGGACTTGATGAGCGCGACCGCTTGATGCTTATTCTGAAAGAAGTGGAAGGTTTTGCGGTGGAAGAGATTGCGCAAGTTTTGGATTTGAACGCGAACACGGTGAAGGTGCGGCTTTTCCGCGCGCGCCGGAGGATTGTGAACAAGGTTCGCAAACGCGGAGAATAGACGCGGCGACTGCGCTTAGAAGGCGCGAAGCATGAATGGTTGAAGAGAGTCAAAATTTGCAGTGAGTTTGAACAGTTTAGTTTTTTAGTGAAGTGAAGTTTCGGATTGGTTGTAGGGCACCAAAAGGAGTCTTGAATGATAAATTTTCTGAACAAGCGCAAGGCGGAATGCCGCGGTTTTCAGATGCAGCTCGAGGATGCGGCCGGTACCGCGCCGAGCGCCAAGTCATTGACGGAGCTTGTTGCATCCGCACCCATCGCGCTGAAAGAGCATGTTACTGGATGTGCCGATTGCCGCGCCGCCGCCGAAAATATTCTTGCATCGCGCGCCCTCCTGGCTGAGTTGCCCTCGTATGCCGCGACGGCCGGGCCGTGGTTTGCTCCGCGTGTGATGGCAGCGATCGCCGCGCGCAAGGCCGAACTTAGCCGCGCGGCGGACACGTGGACTTTTCTGCCGAAACTTGCCGCGCGTCTAACTTGGGCCTCCGCCATCGCGTTACTATTGGCCAGCGGCTGGCTGTATCAGAAGCCCGTGTCCACTTCAGCTAAGCCCGTAGCTACCGACATTACCGGTGAGCCAGTGGCGGATACCGCGACGCCAACCACCAACGATGAAGTTCTGGTCAGCCTGTCGGAGAAGCCACGATGAACGAGAGTTCCGCTAAGCAGAAAGCTGCGTTGTGGGTGATTGTTGTGTTTGTGTTTGGCGCGGCGCTCGGCGGTGTGTTTGGCTATTTTTATGGCCACCGGAACAGTGTATCCGCGGCAGGTCCTCCTTTAAGCGAACCCGAACGGCGAGCGCAAAGAGTCGATCAACTCACGAAGGAACTGGGCCTTACCAACGATCAAAGACTGCAGCTAGACAGCGATCTTTCGCAACTGCATGCTCAGTACAAATCGATCCACGACCAGTCCGATGCGCAGATGGAACAGGCGCGGCAGAAGGGCCGCGATCAAATTCGCTCGATTCTGACACCGGAGCAGAAACCGAAGTTCGAGGAATTTCTAAAGCGCATGGACGAAGAAAGAAAGCGGAACCAGCCGCCGCCTCCACCGCGTTAGTCTTGCAGATGCAAATCTTAGAATCCTCTAATTCTGCTGGTGTCACGGCGGCATCGCAGCCGCACCAATAGAAACCCCTTCTCCTTCAGCGCATTTTCTGCAGATTATTCACTCACACTTTTACGATGAGTTTGCCCGTATTGCCGCCGGTGAAGAGCATGTTGATGGCTTCGGGGGCTTTTTCAAGGCCTTCGACGACGGTTTGGCGGTCTTTGAGTTTGCCCATCATTTTCCATTTGCCTAATTCCATCGCGGCTTCGGTGAAGCGGGAGCCGTAATCCAGCACGAGAAAGCCCTCTACCTTTAGTCTCTTCACAATCAGTATTCCGAGGTTGCTAGGTCCGGAAGTTTCCTTCGTGTAACCGGAAATGAGGCCGCAGAGAGCGACGCGGCCGTGCAGATTCATCCGGTTGAGGACGGCTTCCATAATTTCTCCGCCTACATTTTCGAAGTCGATGTCGACGCCGTTTGGCGTGGCTGCGGCTAGCTTTTCTTTCCAGTCGGGATGCTTGTAGTTGATGGCGGCGTCGAAGCCGAGTTCGTCGGTGAGCCACGCGCACTTATCGTCCGTTCCGGCGATGCCTACTACGCGGCAGCCATGAATCTTGCCGATTTGCCCGGCGACGCTGCCGGTTGCGCCAGCCGCGGCGGAGACGACTAGCGTTTCGCCTTTTTGAGGTTTGGCGATTTCGGTCATCCCGAAATAGGCGGTTAGGCCGGTCATGCCGAGGACTCCGAGGAATAGCGTGTCGGAGACGAAAGGGATCGAGGGGACTTTTTGGAAGGGGACTTTCGATTGTGACTCGATTACGACGTATTCCTGAAGACCTGTGAGGCCAACGATCTTGTCTCCCTTTTTGAATAGGGCGTTGCGCGATTCGACAATTTCGGCGAGGCCGCCAGAGCGCATGACGTCGCCGATGCCGACCGCGGGGAGGTAGCTGTCTACAGCCATCCAGACGCGCATGGTCGGATCGATCGAGAGATATTTAACTTTGGCAAGGGCCTGGCCGTCTTGCAGCTCGGGCACTGGAGTCTCCGCGAGTTGGAAGTCTCCGGGTGCGCATAAGCCTTTGGGCCGGGCTTGCAGGCGAAGTTGGCGATTTGTTGTGGTCACTTTCAGATCTCCAAATATTTTGGCTCGCGCTTTGTGTTGTGACGTGCATAGCTACGATTCATCGCGTTCAAACAGCGCGATGGAGAAGCGTTTGGCTGTGCTACTCATCAGCGCAAGGATCCAAGAGGACAGCCAAGATTGGCTGTCCCACCTAGAATGGAATATCTTCGTCGGAGATTTCCGGGCCGCTCGGGCCCTGGCTGCCGCCGTACGAGTCCTCGGCAGGTGCGGCGTGGGACTCCATGTCATCGCCGCTGGAGCGCGCGCCTCCGCCACCCGCGCCGGCAGCTGCGCCGTCGCTGCGGCCGCCTAGCATGCGGAAATTGCTGGCGACGATTTCAAAGCTGGTGCGCTTTTGACCTTCTTTGTCTTGCCATTCGCGGGATTGGATGCGTCCCTCGATGAAGACGAGCGAGCCTTTTTTTAGATATTGTTGGGCGATTTCGGCTTGTTTGCCCCAGACGACGATTTTGTGCCACTCGGTGCGCTTTTGGCGCTCGCCGTTGCGGTCTTTGTACGTTTCATCGGTGGCCACGGAAAAATTGGCAACGGCTTGGCCGCCGCCGGTGTAGCGCGTTTCTGGATCGCGGCCTAAACGGCCTACGAGCATGACTTTATTTACTGACATAAGCGTTCTCCCTGTTCGGGGCTGACGATAACAGAAAGATGAGTCGGAGGCAAAAAATTGGGGTAGTGAGTAGGGAATAGCGCGTGGGAGATTTGTAGGTCGGGAGGTTTGAAAGGTAAACGTTTGGGATTAGAGTTGGTGAGATTTGATCGTGGGGGACTATGAGTCAGGTGCCAGTTTGGTTTGAACGGAAGTTCGAGTTTTCGTTCCCGGTGGAAGTGTGGCCGAATGTGTGCGCGCGATTGCGGGGCACTCCGCCAAGGCTGGAAGAGATGCTTCGTGGGCGTTCTGGCGAAATTCTGATTAGGAAAGAACAAGGGAAGTGGTCGGCTCAGGAACATGCGGGGCATTTGCTGGATCTTGAGGCGCTGTGGCTGGCGCGTGTGGAGGATTACGTGGCGGGGAGCGAGCAGCTCACGGTCGCGGACTTGAGAAATCGAAAGACGGACGAAGCAGACTATAACGCGCGGCCGCTGGGAGAGATTTTGGCGGAGTTTCGGGCTGCTCGGGGAAGATTGTTGAGGCGTGTGGAAGAATTGGACCCTTCGCTATTTACTCGAGTCATTCCGCATCCACGTTTGAAGATGCCGATGCGACTGGTGGATCATTTATATTTTGTAGCGGAGCATGAGGACCACCATTTGGCGCGGATATGGGAGCTAGTCAATGGCACCCGGTAGAGGCCTGGTTTGATACGATTGGGTAACCAAGAGGAAACTTCAAAATATTTTGGCGACGGGCACGAGAATCGTGTGCGTGCGAGAGCCATCGCCGAGCGGCAACGCGGTGCGAGCGCGGGAGGTGTACGAAACCGCGATGGGAGTCGATTGCGGCTTGCGGATGGCTGACGTTTGCGTTGGCCGTGATGCTACTTATTGCTGTATGTGGGGGCAGCCGGAAGATCATGAGAAAGAGCCGCGGTTGTGGCCGTCACGCGGGTTGATGATGAGCGTCAAGAAAGAGTCAAGCCGGGGTGAGGGAAAAATTGTGCGGAGCGGGTCGCTGTGGGCGTTTTTGGCTTGGTGGTATCGGGAGTGGCAGGGGATAAAGGAGTTGGTGTTTTCCTGAGGCTAGTGGACACGTTCGCAGAGCGAACGTGAAAGAAAGGGTGTCGGTCTGCTTCGTTCGAAATGACAGTAAGGCGGGTGTGATGCGTGGCACGGTGAGGCGAAGTTAGAAGAGGATTCCGGCGACCTGTTCGGCGACTTGATTTGTTTTTTCGCGGCGCTCTTTTTGTGTCATGGACGAATCGTCTTGGACCGTGGAACTAATGCTAACGACGAAGGCTTGGTTACGGACGCGGCCGACGACGAGTTCGGCGTAGTGGTTTTCTTTGGTGTGGCTGGTGCAGATGACTGCTTCATTGCCGGTTGCCGGGAGGGCGGGGCTTTTGGGCGGGCATTGCGCCAGGTGGGTGGGGAATTGTTTGGGGATGTCGGTCATTAGGTCGACGGAGATGCGGAGTTCGTGGGTGGCGGCGCCTTGTTGTCGCGTGAATTTGCAGACACCGGCGCCTTGATCGTTGAGCTTAACGGTGAGGGTTACGTTGCCGCCTAGGATGCCGCGTGCGGTGGCTTCGTTGAGCCAGGGACACTTCGTTTGTGCTTGGCAGATGGCGGGTGTGAAGAACGCAATGGCGAGGAGAAGTGTGGGAGAAGTTCTCATCGCAGTTAACTTGGGAGTTTCCCTGCGCGACTTTGTCTTTGCGGCTTCATCGTTTTGTTTCTGATTTTCATTTCTTGATAATGATCCGTTGACGCAGTTCGTCATTGCGATCGCTTTAGGATTTTGTTGCGGGTTTTAGGGTTTCCGCTTTCAGGATTCTGCCGCCTTCTTGAATGACGTAGAGGCGGTTTACCTCGAGATCTTTCAATTGATCCACTTGGCCGCTGAGCCAGCGAATTTCTACCATGGCTACCTTTGCAGCTTGTTCCAGACCGAAGTGCATGCGCATGTCGTTTTGGGAGAAGTAGCTGCCGCCGCTGCGGAGTTCGTCCATTTGGACTAACGGCTTTTCAGCTGTGGGAATCGTTTTCGCGGTGACCAGGACGCGGCTGCCTATGCCGGTGCGATTGGATTTTGTGCCGACTAGCTTGATCTTGATCCAGTTGCGGCTGAGCGTGGAATCGCAGCGGAGGAGTTGGGGAATGGCGTTGACGCAGTTGACGGCGATATCGAGGTCGCCGTCATTGTCGTAGTCGCCGAAGGCGCAGCCGCGAGCGGGAGCGTTTTCCATGATTCCTGGGCCGCCCTGGTTGGTGACTTCTTCGAAGCGGCCGTTGCGGAGGTTGCGGTAGAGATATTTGTGTTCGGCGTATTTGAGGTCAGCTTTGGATTTGTCGACTTCGGGGTAGACGTGGCCGTTGGACATGAGGATGTCGAGCCAGCCGTCGTTGTCCATATCGAAGAAGCCGACCCCCCACCCGAGGAGGCGAGTGTTGACGCCCAGGCCGCTGGGATAAGTGCGGTCTTCGAAGACAGCGTCGCCGAGATTGGTGTAGAGCGAGTCGGTGTCGCCGGCGAAATTTGTTTTTACGATATCGAGATTGCCGTCGCGGTTGTAATCGCCTATGGAGACGCCCATGCCAGCCTGAGGCTTGGCTTCGGCGGAGAGCGCGGCACCGTTTTCGATGGCGACATCCTTGAAGGTGCCGTCGTGTTGGTTGAGGTAAAGCGTAGCGGGAGCGGAATCGTTGGCGACGTAAATGTCGGGCCAGCCGTCGTTGTCGAGATCGGAGGCGGCGACACTGAGGCCGTACGTGCCGACGGCGTTCCACATGCCGGCCTTTTGGCTGACGTCGGAGAACGTGCCGTTGCCGTTGTTGTGATAGAGGAGATTTTTTCCGCCGGCGAGCCCGGGAGGACCGCAGGCGACGACGATGCCTTTGTAGGTGCAGGGACCTTCTTCGGGGAGAGGAGCGGTCTTTAGGTCGAAGTCGACGTAGTTCGCGACGAAGAGATCGAGATGGCCGTCTTTGTCATAGTCGACCCAGGTGCAGCCAGTGTTCCAGCGCGTTTTCGGGCCGGGTTGGAGGAGGCCGGAGCGTTCGGTGACATCGGTGAACGTGCCGTTGCCATTGTTGTGATAGAGAACGTTTTGGCCGTAGTAGGTGACGAAGAGATCGTCATAGCCGTCATTGTTGTAGTCGCCGACGCAGCAGGCTTGTCCCCAGCCGGTGCGGGCGTCGAGGCCGGAACCTTTGGTGACATCCGTGAAGGTGCCGTCGCGATTATTTTTGAAGAGGCGGCAATGCGGTTCCTTGCCTTTGGCAAAACCCTCGAGGCGCCAGCCATTGACGAAGAAGAGATCAAGCCAGCCGTCATTGTCATAGTCGTAGAAGGCAAGGCCGCAGCCGGTGGTTTCGAGGAGATATTTATTTTTGCCGACGCCGCCGAAAATGGTTTCAACGTCGAGGCCGGAACCTTTGACGACGTCGACGAACGAGACGCCGAGCGGCGTGCCTTCGATGGGGGATTTCGGACCGGGCGGAGGAGGAGCGGGTTTGGCGTCGTAGCTGCGTTCGGTAGGACCGATTTTTGGTTTCGGCGGGGCTTGCTGCTGTTGAGGAGGGGCGAGGGCGAGAAGATCTGAAAAGGGAAGAACGAGGGCTGTGCGGCTGAGCGAGCGAAGAAATTTTCGGCGATCCTGGTCCGACAAGAATCCTCCTTGGTTAACGCTGGCCTGGGCCATTGCCAGCGGCGCCTGCGTTGACGGTTGCAGCGGGCTTAAGGTCTGTGTGCATGTGCCAGGGCACACTTTCGGTCGATGTCTCGGGATGCCGGCGCAAATAATCCAGCGAATAGGTAGGGGCTTCGGGGTCAATGCGCTTGGTGGCATACAGGGCGGCTTGGGCGGCGGCTTCGGCTTTCATGCCTTTGCGGCGATAGAGGATGGCGAGATTGTAATGGGCGGCGAGATCGTCAGGATCGATGGCTTGCAGGGCTTGAAACTGCGCGACGGCGTCATCGGTGCGGTGCTGTTGGTAATAGGCGATGCCGAGTTCGCGGCGGGCGTCGCGCGATTGAGGAAATTGCTCGACGACTCTTTGAAGATCGGCGACTTCGGATTCGGGATGTCCTTCGCGGCGTTCGACGAGGGCGAGGTAGTAAAGCGCGCGGGCGTAATCCGGATGGAGCTGGAGAGCTTTCTCCAGCGGCGGGCGCGCCGACGAATATTTTTCCCACTCAATGTAGGTGAGGCCGAGGTTGACGTAGCCGTCTTCGTAGTCGGGGCGGAGCTTGACGACTTGCTCGAAGGCCGCGATAGAGTCGGAGTATTGCTGTTGGTCGAGATAGCCGATGCCGACGTTGTTCCAACGCATCCAGTCTTGGTTGTCGTTGGGCGCGGGAGAAGTCGGATCGTTCATGCCGAGGTTCAACGCGCGCGTGCGGGATGCGAGTTCTACGACAGGGTAGAGGGGATGATCGGGACCGAAGACATTGTTTAGGTAGCTCTGACGGAGGTGACGGTAGTTTACGCGGGCTGTGATGCTGAGAGGTCCCTTGGCGTCAGGCGGAATTTTGAATTCATAGCGGACTAGTGCTGAGCGGCCAGACTGAATGGAGTTGTCGTAGGCCATGGAGTGGATGGTCCATACTTTGTGATTGTCGACAAACTCACCGGAGAGATTCACGGGGCGATTGGTGAAACTGTGAGCGCGGGTGTCGAGCATGCCGTCGGGCTTGAGGAAGCCGCTGTGATAGATGTCGTTTCCGGCAGCGTCTTTGACGGTGACCTCGACCCAGGCTTCGTAGAGATCGCGAACTTCGGGGACCAACGAGTGACCGATATTTTTGTTCTGGATGACGACGAAAGCGGTGACGACGTTGTTTGACTCAAGATGGAAGGGAACGGCGCCGAGGGGAGCGATCATATTGTCGTCGCCGGCTTTTTTCAGAGCGAAAATGTCTACGTTGAGGAAATTGCCGGCTTTGAGGAACTCGATCGTTTTCTGGAGCTGTTCGTCGAAGCCATAGTAGTAGGGAACGGCGGTATTTCCGGCGAGCCAGCGATGGGAGGCGAAGGTGCCGCCCTTCGCGCCGTAGTCGTGGAGTACGGCTGGTGCGCGACGCATGTGGCATCCCTGACATGAGGTGAAGTCGGCGGAGTAGAAAGTGAGCGGGTTGCGTTGTGAGAATTTGGAATTCTGCCACTCGTCAAAAACAGTGAAGGCGCGGATGAATTTGTATTCATTGAGGGGATTGGGGAGATTGGCTTTGTGGCAGGCCGCGCAAAATTCCGCCGTGCGATAGAACGGCTGCATGACGGCTTTGGAATGACGCTCGGGATGCTCGAGGATTTCGCCGAACTGAACCTGGCCAGGAATGCGATTGCCGTTTTCATCGGTCGTTACGGCAGGGATGCCCATTACGTAGCCGCCATTGCCAGAGGTGGATTGTAGCCGCTGGATCGAATGGCAGGTGGTGCAGGTCAAGCCGTCCTTGTCGAAGGCGCGATCGACATGGGAGTCTTTGGTGAGAGCACCGGTTAGGACGGCGATTGGATTGTGGCAACTGTCGCAATGGCGCGAGAACTCGATCCCTTTTGTGCGGATGAGGATGTTGACGCTGGCGCGGTAGAACGGCGTGCGGAAGGAGTTGGAGTGCAGCGCCTGACGCCACTGGCTGTAGGCTTCGTCGTGGCAATGGGCGCAATATTCGGCATTCGGGAAAGCGCCTGGCTCGATGAACTGGTTGCCTTCGGAGGCAGCATTGCCGGGGAGGGAAAAGTTGTCCTTGCCGAAAAGAAAGTTATAGGTTTTGCGTATCTCTTCGGAGTAATTCTTGCGTTCGGGGTCTTCGCTGGATTGGGCGTGAATGGCGAACGGCGCGATCACGGTGAGCAACAAAAGGCTGATCAGGAAACCGACAGCGCTGACGAGGATCCGGTCCGTTCGGGAGTTTATCATGAGCAACATGAATGAACGAGCCTACCAGCCAGGTACATGGGCGGCAGGGATAATACGGTCGGACAGAATTCTGCGGACTCATGCATCGGAATTATTCCGCTGCCCACAAACTTGTGACCCCTTGGGCTGGCATGGCGTACACACTGGTATAACGCATCCGTAGTTCGCTGTAAATGATGGCATTCGCACGGCGGAGAAGGCAAGGGACGGCCACTCGTGGTGATGGGTCAACCGCCAATTGAGCATCCGACACCAAAAGACTCGCCGTGAAACTTGAATTTCACTTGAAGTTATAGAAAGACTGGTGCTATATGGCTTTCACCATGGGCCCGGAAAAAGCACAAACAGCGATTACCGATGATCGGGTTTTCTATGATGCATTCACTGCCAGTCCTATCGGGATTGCCGTGGAGGACATGGAAGGTCGGCCTTTGTTCGCAAATCCGGCGCTTTGCTCGATGCTGGGGTTTAGCGAAGAGGAAATGCGCAACAAACACTGTGTCGAGTTTTCTCCACCCGAAGATGCAGCGAAGGATCAGGCCCTCTTTGAGCAGTTGCGAGAAGGGTTGATAGACTGGTATCAACTTGACAAGCGCTTTTACCGGAAGGATGGCGCAATCATCTGGGGACGCTTGAGTCTTTCCCTGATGAAGAGCCCCACGCGTTCGACTCCGCTGGTAGTCGTCATGGTGGAGGATATCAGCGACAAAAGAGCTGCAGAGGAGAAGCTACAGCGCTCTGAAGCGAGTCTACAGATGCTGGCTGGGCGCCTGATCCAGGCGCAAGAAGAGGAACGGACCTGGATTGCCCGCGAACTTCATGACGATATCAATCAGCGGCTCGCATTGCTGGCAGTGAATCTGGATCGCTTGATGCAAGACGTTCCGGCCTCCGCAGCTGAATTCAAGCAGCAGGTCTCGGGGGCCAGGAACGAAGTGGAGGAACTGGGGAAAGATATCCAGGCCCTTTCGCACCGGCTACACTCCTCTAAGCTGGAAATTACGGGGCTCGCCAGGGCAGCTGCAAGCTTTTGCAAAGAGCTTGCTGATCACCAGAAAGTGGAGATTGACTTTCAATCGGAGAACATTCCGAAAGATCTCTCCCGAGAGGTCTCCCTTTGCATGTTCCGTGTTTTGCAGGAAGCGCTGCAAAATGCGACTAAGCATAGCGGCTCAAAACACTTCCAAGTATCGCTCAGTGCGGCATCGAATGAGATTTATCTGACTGTGCATGATTCTGGGAATGGCTTCGACCCCGCGGAGGCTATCAAGGGGCGGGGGCTCGGTCTCACAGGAATGAAGGAACGGTTGAAACTGGTGAATGGAGATCTTTCCATCGACTCGAAACGGCAGGCTGGAGCCACAATTCACGCTCGCGTACCTATAAGTCCCCCAGTGATCTCCGCGAGGAAATCCGGATAGATGAGCGTTTTGAAATTTGGTTAGCCTTGGCTAGTCTCGGGCCGTCTCCGATTTCGCTTCCTGAAAAGCACGTTCACACCAACGAAAACTTGCCCACTGACTGGCCGGCAATTCACGATTATGACTGCGGCTTCGCGAGCTCATTGGCTCTTTGGCGTTCGGCTGCAGCTTCGCCCTTTTTGCCTTGGCGTTCCAGGGCATTGGCCAAGCCGCGATGCGCTTCGGCATAGTTGGGGTCCTCGGTGAGCGCATCCTGAAATCGTTCGATGGCGTCGGCGACTTGACCCTTTTGGAGGAGAGAGTTGCCGGAATTTGTAGAGACAGTGGCGCGCTGGCGATGCATCACTTCGCGCTCGAGGTCGGCGCCTATTTTGCGCTCAGCGGCAGCCTCGGTGGCGTTTCCTTGTTGGGCGAGGACGGCTGCGAGAGTGAGGTGAGACTCAGGCTGGCTCGGGAGTTGGCGGATCGCCTCCCTGAGAGCGTCGGCGGCTTCCGGCAATTTGTCCATTTTGCGATAGAGGCTGCCAAGCGTGGCCCAGCCATCTGGGTTATCGGGATGGAGCTTCATGGCGAGAGAAAGTTCGCGAGCAGCGTCGTCGTAGCGGCCGTCCTGCATGTACAGGATGCCAAGCGTGTAATGCGGCTCGTGGGCCGACGGGTTTAGCTTGGAGGCAGCCTCGAGTTCGGGAATGGCAGCGGCATTGTCGTCCTTTAGCTTAAGCGCGAGACCGAGATTGTAGTGGAGTTGGAAGCTCTGGGGATCGGTCTTGAGGGCGGAGGTAAGGACATGGATCGCTTCATCGACTTCGTTCATTTGTAAGTAGGCAGCGGCGAGATTTTCATGGGCCGTCGGGTCGGCGGGATTTTGTTGAAGCGTGCGCTGAAGAAAGGGAATGGCATCTTTTGCGTTTCCAGCGAGAAGAAGGGCCAGTCCGAGACTAGCGGCGGCCTCCACGTTTTTTGGATTGGCTTGCACGACCTGGCGTAGCAGAGGAATAGCTTCAGGACCGTGGCCGGTGCGCTGCAGGGCGCGAGCCAGTTGATACTTGGCTTCCGCGGAGCCAGGATCGAGGCTCATCGCGCGCTGGAATTCCGCGACGGCCTTATCGTCTTCATCGTTCGCGGCGTAGGCTTTGCCGAGCTCTGTGGCGGCGAGCGCGTTTTGCGGGACCATCTGAGTGGCCAGAGTCAGCTCTTGGATTGCAGATGAGGTTTGTTGCTGGGCGAGAAGCGCTGCGCCAAGATGCAGGTGAGCACCGGCGGCTTTGGGATTCAATTGAATCACCTTTTGGAATTCGCCGACGGCCAAAGGCCAATTGCTCTGCTGTGCGTAGAGCGAGCCCAAGGCATCATGGAGATCGGGGTTTTGCGGCGACTCGGCAACGGCAGCCTTCATCTTTGCGGTTGCAGCCGCGAGTTGACCTGTGGCTGCCAATGAGCGCGCATAAGCTGCCAGAACATACGAAGGGAGTGCCGAAGGGGAATCCGAGCCAGGAGTATGCTGTACCGCGTCTTCAACACTCTTGAATAAAACAATCGCCTTCTTGCCGGCGCCTGTTTGTTCATACGCCAGGGCGAGATTGGTCTGAACGGAAGGATCGCCGGGCTTCAGCTCGTGGGCTTTTTCCAACTCTTTGATAGCTTCGGGAAGTTTCCCAAGGCGCATGAGAACCGCGCCTAAGGCGCTGTGACCTTCCTCGATCTGAGGCACCAAGCGAACGACTTTCTCGAACTGCATTTCCGCCGTGTGAAAGTCGTTGTTCGCGGCCGCTGCAATGCCTGCACGATAGGCTGCCTGGGCTTCTTCGTTCATGCCGACATGTGACTCTGACGACGATCCGGTTTGCGCCGCGCAGACAAGCGGCGATGTAAACGCGGTGACGGCAAGCGTCAAAAAGAGCGCGATGAGGAGGGGAACCGATCTCGATGGCGCTACCTCGCGTGTGGGAGCCAGGGTGCTGGAAGAGCGCATAAAGAGGGTCCCCGCGGGAGACATGAGGTCAAGAAGACTCAGATGTGCCAATGAAACCAAGCTTTCAGAGAAAGTATAACAGTCTAATTGCGGTGAGTGCTTGCGTCACAGGCCAAGCTTCAGGACTCTGCTAGAAAGCAGGAGAGGTACGGATGGCGTGCACGAAAAGAGTGTAAGAAATGAAAATTGCGAAGCGGAGCGAAAGCTCGAGGGGGAACAACTCATCACGCAGCTCGCGTGCCGGCGCCACATCAGCTAGCCCGGCACTGCAGCAAATTTAAGCATCGACTGTGCGACCGTTCGAGGAAGGAACCCACAGAGCACGGGACTAAGATCCCGTGCTCTGTTTTTTTATGCAGCAGGGTATTTCGCACAGAGAGATGGAAAAAGCCGTTCGGCTCACCTTTGCGGGGAGTGACCCTAGCGGCAGGAGGCAGCCGAGCGAGCGATGACCTGTGTTGAGTAAGAGCCGAACTCAGGCGGTTCGGGGACTGCCGCGCAGGAAATGGAAAACGAGCATGATCAGGCCAATGACCAACAGAATGTGGATGAGGCCCGAGCTAACGTGAAATGCGAGAAAGCCGAGTAGCCAGAGAACAATTAAAACCAGAGCGATAAGTCCAAGCATGTTTTTGTCTCCTCAAGTCTGGGCGAGGAATTCAGAGAGATTTGCGCCTCGCGAAGTGCGGATGACCGCTGGGGAAAGCCATCACGCAGTGAAATGTTATTGGGAGTGGATGGGGAAATCTGTTCAGTTCGATACAGTCCTCCGGGTGAAGAGAAGCGCAGAGCGGCTCAGAGGTGAGCATTACGGTGCCCAAGCACAGTGAGCGATATTGAACAGACAGCCGGTAGGGATAGTCCTATGTTGAACGCGCGGGGATTTCGGACAGGAAATGTTTGGTAAACCGACCTGCCACCGAGTCTCCCTAAGCGAAAAAACTGGCCGAAGGAGAGACAAATGACAGCCGAGAATACGAAGAAGTGTGCTCATCCAAACTGTTCGTGCATGGCGTCGTCCGGAAAGTACTGCAGCGTGCAGTATGAAACGATGGAAAAAATGCCGGACATTGAGTGCAAATGCGGGCATACGGGCTGCAAAGGGAAGATCGACTAGAACCACGGGTTTGGCGCGGAATTTGTGAGTGCAACGGAAAAGTTTTAAGACATGCGAGGGAGAGAGCCGATGAAGCCAGGAATACAAGATGAAGTCGAGGGTAAGCTGCACAACTTGAAGGGAAATGTGAAAGAAAAGGTTGGAGAGCTGACAAACGATCCCGATCTCGAGACCGAAGGCCAAGCGGAAGAGATCGCCGGCAAGGTTCAAGAGAAAGTCGGGCAGGTGAAGAAAGTTCTCGGGAAGTAGAGTAGCTTTTGCGGCCAGCAGGAGCGGAAAGTGTTGTGGGCTGTGTTGAGATGAGCCGTATGGCGCACAGCGCGGGAGCAAGAAGAGATTAAAGCGTTTAGCAAACTGAGAGGAGATTCACATGTTGCTGCTACTTATTGTCTTGTTGCTATTGTTCGGCGGTGGAGGAGGGTATTACGGATATTCAAGATGGGGAAATCGCGGGGGGATTGGGATTGTCGGCGTAGTGATCATTATTGTGGTGGTCGTGTACCTGTTCGGGGGGATTCGAATATAGAGCGAGCATGGATAATTTGAGCGCCACGAGCGCCGGGAAAAAATCGGGAGGCAAAGTCATGAGGGATGCCACGCTATTAGATCATCGCGCAACATGGAACGAGGTGTGCGAGGCATTGGCATTCTCGTCGCTCGATGCCTATGAACGAAGCCCAGGCCACGGTGTCTGCTGCGAAGTGGCACCTGATTTAGATGGCACCGCAAAAGTTATGGCCGAGGAACTTGCATGGCTTGCACTTGCTAAGGAAGCGCTGAATTCGAATTGTAACTAATTGCGAGTCTGCGCATTGACACAGAAGAACCAAGCGCTGCGAAAAGGAGAAACATGCGATCCAATATGCTGTCTGGTGCGCTGCTTGCGATCATTGCGATTGGAACGGTTTCGGGATGCTCCAGTGTGCCCACGAAATCGGCGGATGTAGAAGCACCCATTCGTCATGCGCTAGATCAGGCGGGGCTAAAAGATGTGAGTGTCAGTCAGGACCGGGACAAAGGAGTTGTAACGCTGACGGGTACGACAAAATCGGAGGTAGATAAATCGCAAGCCGAATCGATCGCCACTTCTATTGCTGCGGGGCAGGTAATTTCCGACCAGGTTGCCGTGCGTCCTCCGGGCGGCGAGAGCCTAGCGAAAAAAGTGGACGCCGACCTCGACGGGGGGATTGAGAAAAACTTCGATGCGGTGCTGATACAACATAGGCTGGACAGTGACGTAAAATACGACGTGAAGAGCGGCGTGATCACACTGACGGGCAAAGTCAATTCGCAAACGAGACGCGATTCGGTGGAGCACCTGGCGGCTGGTGTTCCGAACGTGAAGCAGGTTGTGAATGAGTTGGAAGTGAAGGGCCAAAAAGCTAGTTCCACACATTAAGAGAGCGGCGTAAGAGTTGTGCCGAAGAAGTTGCTTGACTGAGGCTGCAAGTGAAGCGCAGGGTTTATTTGCAACGAATCGCGCGGCCTGAGCGATGAGGCCGGCCAATTCATATGTTTTGAAAGGGAAGGTTATGCCACAGAGTTTCCATCAGAGAGCGGCGGAGCTTCACGACTTGGCGGCGCATGCGCACCGTTCCGCTGCAGTGCATCATGGTAAAGAGGATCACCTGACTGGTCACGAACTCTCTAAACAGGCGATGGAATATTCAGCCAAGGCATTTAAGTCCTCGCAAGAGGCACATGACAAATCCGAAAATGCTAGCGGTAAGAAGAAGTAGTGGGAAATTCCGAAGTTGAAGGCATTCAGACGTAAGTGAGTTGCATCTGGCGATTGGAAGTAGAAACTCTTCTTGCGCGTCCTCAAGGCTGTCGGCCCATTCGGACCAGACTAGGTGCTGATATCAAGCGGTTCGGTGGTTGCGACTTGCGGGACGCGAACGCGGATGCGCGTGCCTTGGGAAGGTGCTGATTCGATGGAAAGATGTCCTCCAACCAGCCGCAGCCGCTCTCGCATGCTGATTAACCCCAGGCCGGCTGCTCGCTTTGCCGATTCGACATCGAAGCCGTGGCCTGAGTCCGAAATGCAAAGTTCAATTTCTGCAGAGTGACCTGAAAGTTCAACCTCGGCTTCTGTCGATTCGCTATGTTTCACGACGTTTTGCAAAGCTTCTTGTGTGATGCGGTAGAGGCAGAGGGTCACATCTTTCGGGATCTCTCCTGAAATGTTGGCGTGGAGAAACTGGACGTTTATATTGTGCTGCGAAGAAAATTCTCTACAGAACCCCTTCAGAGATGCGACCAGGCCGAGAAGTTCCAGCCTCGATGGATGTAGCTGATAGGACAGGCTATGGATGTCAGAGGATACTTCTCTTGCCGTTTCCGCAAGCGCGTCCAGTTGTTGCCGAGCATTGGATGAAGTATCACGCAAGCCCTGTTTAAATTGTTCAAGGCCGATCTGGAGTATCGCCATTCGCTGACTCAGATCGTCGTGCAACTCCCGTGCAATACGGGTTCTCTCTTCTTCCTGTGCAGTGATAAGCCGTCCACTCATTGCCATGAGGGCATCCTCCGCCAACTTCCTATCGGTGATGTCCTGAGTCGTGCCCCGCAAATAGATAGGATGACCACTCGCATCAACGACGGCTTCGCCGCGGGAAGTAAGCCACAGCCTCGAGCCGTCTAAACGCTTGGCCTCCAAGTCCAACTCGTAGGGAATTTTTGCACGTATGGCCTTTTCCACGCCCTGCTTCAATCGTTCCCAGCTCTCAGGAGTGAAGAATTGTTCGTGCTCCTTAAAGGAAGGAGCAGGCAGTTTCGGATTGCAGCCGGACAGGCGATAGAGCTCTGCTGACCAGGTAATTGCGTCGGTGCGGGGATCCCAACGCCAGCTGCCGGTCTTCGCCATGCGCTGGGCTTCGTTCAACTCGGTGTCTCTTTGCCGCAAGGCCTGCTCCACATCATTGGTTTCCTCAACGAGAGCTGCGAGAGCCATGAAAGGCGCGGCAGTAAAGAAAAGGAACAGTTGCAGCGACGAGACGTCGATGAGAGGCCCCGGTCCGGTGAACGGACCGCGGCCATGGATTGCGCCCCAGATCGATACAAACGCAATGGCAATCATCGACGTGCTGACTCCCGTCGATCCGAAACGCAAAGTACACCAAATCAGGAGCGGCACCAGGGAATAGAGCAATGTGGGAAGAGTGCTCCCCAAAGGAGAGGCGAAAGCAAGTTGCCCAAGAACAATCAGCGCAAGGAGTAGCGCAATTGCTTCGACGTAATGCGCGAGCGGTTTTTTGGCCCAAAGTGGAATTTCTCTGGCCCATCCCAAAATGGCGGGCATCAAAGTAAGAAAACCTAGCGCCTCCGAAAAGAATGCGACCTTCCAAGTCGCCCAATAGTTGCTGCTGTAGGAAAGGGCCCCGAAGAACGCCCCAACGAAGGGAGCCAGGAAAACCGCATAGAAGGAATATTTAGCGAAGGCTTTTACACTGTTCAGCCGGGGTACGCCGTCGAACGCAATGCGAAGACACCAAGCGGCGGTGAGGATTTCGACTGCATTAGATACAACGAGCCAGAGAATGGCATGAGTTGGCGCGCCCCCTTGCAGATCATACAGGACAAATCCAGCCAAGCCCGCCGGCAGAATTACTGGCCAAGTCTTTCGCCTGCTCAACACCAACACGGAGGCCAGAAGAATGTTCCCCATCCAAAGTGGCGAGACCATTTGCGGCCGGACGATCAGCGCGCCTCCCAGTCTTCCAGCGATATAGCAGAGGGCGACCACCAAACAAGCCTGGGTAACTATGCGGAGATAGGGGTTCTGGCTGGCAATGCTCTGGGACAGCTGACCTCGTTTGGTTTCGATGGCCTACCTCCGATCCAGCGGGACTGGTTGGTAGCTGCTTTGCAATGCGAAGCTACAGTCCAAACCATGGTCAGCACAGACGATGTCGCTATGTTACGCGGTTACGGTGAAACTGTTGACTGAGACTTCCGCGTACGGGCGCATGGAAAGCTCGTTGAGCCAAACTTCGATTTAATTTCGGTCCGTCAAAGCTGAAAGAGTCCCGGCGCGGGAAACCGACAGCGCCTTTTGTCGGGAAAACCCTAACACAAAGCCGCATGCCAGCAAATTGGCTGATCTCTATTATGAGCTCACAGTGTGACGGTTCGCAAAGATAGCCGATAGCCGAGTAAGCTGATCACAGGGCACTTGGCAAATAGCGCAACGCAGGACGCGGCAAAAATTGCAGTCTCGTCTGAAAGGAATAACATACGAAGAAGTCATCTAGCACATTAGATTGGCGCCAACTAACGGTGTCGGAGTTTTGACGAAGGACGACTTTCTGCCTCGCGATGATCGAATGCCTAGGGCCACCTTCTTTGGACAACGTTCGTTTGGGTTTCGGCTGGAGCGATTGTGGAGGAAAGGATGGACTCGATGGGCGGCGTCCTAACGGTTTTTGGAGTGTTATTTGTACTATTTGTCTTGGGCTTGGTGTTCGGCTCCTTCTTTACTGTCGAAACAGCGCAGGTAGCCATCGTGCAGCGGCTAGGTAAGTTCGCACGCGTCGCAGGCCCAGGGCTTAATTGGAAGACGCCATTGATCGAGACGGTGGTCCGGCGGATGAGCATGAAAGTGCAGCAGTTTGATGTGAAAGTGGAAACAAAGACGCAGGACAACGTTTTCGTGCAAATCCCGGTCTCGATTCAATACAAAGTGATACCAGACTCTGTTGAAGCGGCGTTTTACAAACTGACCGATCCGGTCAAGCAGATCGAATCCATGGTCTACAACGTGGTGCTGGGGCACGTTCCAAAAATGAAGTTGGACGACACTTTCCTGAACCAGGCAGCGATCGCCAACGATTTGCGCGATAGCCTGGACGGTTCGATGAAGGAATACGGCTACTCAATCGTGAAAGTACTGATCTCCGATATCGTGCCGGACCAAAAAGTGAAAGCGGCGATGAACGATATCAACGCGGCGCAGCGGGAACGCGAAGCTACGGTATCACGTGCGGAAACGAACAAATTGCTCCTCGTGAAGCAGGCGGAAGCGGAAGCCGAATCCAAGCGTCTGCAAGGCGAAGGCATTGCCAACCAACGCAAGGCAATTATTTCCGGGTTGAAGGACTCGGTAGAAGACTTTGCAAAAACCGTGCCAGGATCCACGCCTCAGGACGTAATGCAACTCGTACTCATGACGCAGTATTTCGACACGTTAAAAGATATCGCGGCAAACGATCGCACCAACACCGTGCTGATTCCGCACACACCCAACACACTGACGGATCTGTTTGGCCAAATTCGGAACGCCGTAATCACTGGCACGGAAATGACCAAGCATGACGTACCAGGGTCACTTTCTCCGAGCGATTCGCGTAAATGACCCGGAAAATCCTGAGTGTGTCCTCAGCAGCAGTCAATAACCTTTCCTGATGATACGGGCGCAATAAAGTACTTGTGCGGTGAACGCAAACAGGTATGATGCTTCCCGTCGTCTCCGCCGCTCGGGGTCAAATTCCTTTAGTATCATAGAGAAACAGTCTATGAACTGTGCTTCCCGCGTCCTCTCTACTGCAGTTCTGTCTTGTATGTGGCTTATGGGCGGCTGCGGTGGAGGATCGACCAGGACGATCATTCCACCACCCGCACCTCCGCCTGCAAATCCCGTTCCGGCCATCACGACGGTCACGCCGTCGTTTGTCCTTGCTGGTTCAGCCGACACCCCCATCACGGTCACCGGCACAGGATTCATTTCCAGTTCGACGGCTCAATGGAATGGCGCGGCACTGGCGACGACCTATAATTCGGCAACAAGTCTGAGCGTCACACTTCCAGCGGCGGACCTGACCGGCAGTTCCGCGAGTCTGATCACTGTGCAGAACCCCTCGCCGGGAGGAGGAATATCCGCGGGTACGGCATTTGACGTGAATAGCCCTGTAGCAGTCATCACTGCGATTTCGCCTCGGTACGTGCCGCCGGGCAGTCCTGCAACGATCACGGTTACTGGAACGGGCTTTGAGTCGAACTCTATGGTGTTGTGGAACGCCTCGGCTCGGCCCACAACTTTCGCGAGCAATACCACGTTGCAGGTTGTTCTGAGCGCGGCGGACCTGCAAAACCAGGGCACGGGTTCATTGACGGTAAGCAATCCGGCCCCAGCTCCATCCACGAGTCCCGCGGCACCGCTGGTGGTCACTTCTCAGCCGGTTCCGGTAATCCAGAGCGTCAGCATCGCAAGCTCAACCTCCGGGCCCGCCATTATTTATGGGGGATGTGCTCAGTTGCAGGTTACGATCACCGGCCAAAATTTTGCCAATGATTCCACGATCCAGGCAAATGGAGTTACGCTCCCAACCAACGTTTTCTACGGACCGAACCCGACCATCCTTATCAACGATTTGCCCTTGGGTTTTGTTAGCGCGCCCGGCGCTCTCTTCTTCACAGTGACGAATCCAGACCAGGGGCCTATCGTCTCCAATACATTTGCTTATCCTGCGACAAGTCCCGCGGCGCTGGCGGTGTGTGCGACTCCGACGGCCCCCACGATCTATGCCCCGAGCAGCTTTTCGCTTACGGTGCAACCATCCGAAGTAAATATCAGCGGCAATGGAACACTAACTTTGGGAGCCTTGCCCACAGGCATAACCTGGGCAAATACAAGCGTTTCCCTGCCGCCGACTGGCACTAGCTTGCACCTTCAGGCTGCCAGCACGACAGCCGCCGCGACTTACGCCATCCCACTGAACGCCGCGGTAGGAGGCACGAATGCACAAGGTACGTTTAATTTCACCGTGAGCACTGGGACTCCGCCTGGTTTCTCTCTCTACTCACCAAGGACCGAAGTAGGGGTACCCATCGGCGGGTCCGGCAGCATTCAGTTTCAGACAAGCGCAAGCCAGGGTGGGAGCGTGGATTACGACGTTGCCCCCTCCGTGAGCGGATTGCCTCCGGGAGCTACCGCGACTTTCTCGCCTAGTGTGTTTTCGGTGGGGCAAAATGTGACCGTTACGCTCAGCGCGGCCAACAATGCTCCCGTGACACAGAACGCAACGGTGACGCTGATTGGAACGCCTTCGGCTCAGGCAGCAAACGCAACCGCCAACTTTTTCGCGGATGTCACGCAGCCTCCTGGTTCGCTGCCTGGAAACCGCAGCGACTTCGTGTCCACCGCAGGAACACCCATTGCCGCAGTCTTCGATCCTACTCATAACTTTATCTTTTCATGTAACCCAAGCTGGAATCGCGTCGATGTCATCTCAAACGTGACACACAAAATCGTAAGGAGTATTCCGGTCCGTTCGCCGCGCGGCATTGATATTACTCAGGACAATTCCACGGTGTGGGTGCAAACTGCGTCCCAGAACATCTATGCGATCAATTCTGCTTCCCTCCAAGCGAAACAATATTCTTTGCCAAAGAGCGCTGTGGCCAGTTCCGGCCTGCCTGTACAGTTCCGGGTCGACGCCCTTTTAGCGCTCTCCGACGGAACACTTTTCGTCTATTTTGGTGATTCCGGCTCCTCGGCGGGTGGAGCGGCTGGGATTTGGAATCCCCAAACGAATGGAATGACGGTGCTAGCCAGCGGCCCGATTGCGGCAATGCAGCTGCCGGTGCGAAGTGGCGATGGCACTCGCGTATATGCTTCCAACACGACGCCATACAGCAGCGGGATGGCTTTTTACAACGTGAGCTCGGAAACATTCAGCACAATCAACTCCGGCACCGGCTACCTGCCTGTTATGGCTGTAAGTCACGACGGATCGAGGCTTGTACTGGGATTCGAGAACAGCGCGAATTTGTATGATCAGAATTTGAACCCGCTTGGGATTGTTCCCGGAACCTTAGTGTCGGGACCGGGCCTCGACGGGGGAATATTATTTAGCACCGACGGCACAAAACTCTATGAAATCGCTGAGTACGGGCTACCCGCCATTCTAACGATTGACGCCTTCAATCCGTCGTAACTCTTACCTCTCCACCCAGCACCACGGCCGGACCCGTCAACGTGAAATTCATCTATCCAGACGGCGAAACCGCTTTTGGCGCGCAGCTTTTCTCATATTCTGCGTTTCCTGAATACGCCCTGATGTCCGGTTCGTCGCCGAATGGGGGTGCACAGGCGCAACTCATAGGATACGGTTTGCCCGAGGATCCTAGCAGCGGAACTGTGACCATCGGAATGAACGCGGCGACCATCACGTCTACCATAGGGCAGTACCCCCCATTCAGCGCTGAGCCTATACCCTCCACAATCCTGAACTACACATTCCCCCAAGGTACGCCCGGCTTGGCCGATCTCACTGTAACTACTCCCAATGGTACAGGCACTCTGCCTAAGTCCATTTTTTACGCCAAGAGCGTTACCGACTACTCTTCAGCAGATACAGGTTCCTTTACGGCAGTTCTTTTTGACGCAAAGCGCAATCAGGTCTATCTGTCGGCTGGCGACCATATAGACGTGTTCTCGGCGGCTTCCAATCAGTTTGTTACTGCACTTCAGCCGGCCACCGTAGGAGCGCAGAAGCAGTTCGCAGGCCTAGCACTTAGTCCGGACGGCAGCCAGTTACTGGCTGCGGATTTGTTGGACGCATCGCTTGCGGTCATCAACCCAGACTCGCCTTCGAGTACCTTTGCAATTCCCATCCCAGCGTCGAGCCCAGTAAATGGGTGCCCAGTTGGGCCGCTCTATGTTGCGGCAACCTCCAATGGCCAAGCCTTCGTCAGTACCGGCAGTTTGCCCGTGCCTTCCTGCCCCCCTTCAGGTGTCACATATATTGTGAATCTCGTCGCGCGCACCGTAACAGCGTCTCAGTGTAGCGGCGGGGCTGGCGTTGACGCGACCAGCGATGGCAATTTCGTAGTGGTAGGGAATTCGCCTCCCTTGCCCGTAGGAAACTCGCCTTGTATTTATTCCGTGCAGAATTCGTCTTTCACTGCGGGGTCGTTTCCTTATACCGACAATGGCTACGTGGTCGGCATAGCGGGTGATGGGAACGTTATAGTCGGCAACCAATACCTCGGCGACGTGAACGCTAATATGCTTGGGTCTCTCGCTCAGCCGCTCGCTTTGTACGGCTCACCCTATCAACAAAATCCACCAGTTCTTTTGCTCCGAGCCCGGTTCAATGACTCCGGTAGTTTACTCTACCTCGCGTATCCGAATTACTTCGAAATTGTTGACGTGCCTTTCGCCACTTTGCGCACGCGCTTCTCGCTCACCGAAACAATTCAAAACGTCGCTTCGGCCATTGCGATTGATTCGGGCGGGCGGTTCGTTTTTATGATCACTAATCAAGGGCTGACCGTGGTTGACCTTGGCGCGGCGCCGCTTTCGTTTGGGCACCTCAGCCCACAGAATGCGTCGCCCGGCACTCAGGTCACCGTGCGGGGAAGCGGCTTTGACTCTACCGTTACTGCCACTGTCGGAGGAGTCGCGGCTTCTGTGAGTTTCACTGACCAGAACACCTTGACCTTAATCGTCCCAGCAGCGACTTCGGGACCTCAAGACATTGTTCTTACACGAGGCGATGGTGAAATTTACACTCTTGAAAACGGTCTGGTACTCCCCTAACCGCCATAGCCTTCCCGATGACAAAAGCAAATATGGCTTAGCTCGCCGGGGGCCGTGTGATTGGAAGCTGACGCCACCAAAGCGATGTCGGTCAAGTAATATTCGGCGGGCTCAATTCCAGCTCTAACGCAAACTCTCGATTGTTTTCATTGACGGTTTACGGGCTCGTGTGGGATATAGGTGGGCCGTGGCGACCGCCTCCTCTTCTTACTCAACGGAAAAACGCGATCAGCGAAGTTGCCTTGGCGAGCAGGCGCGAGTTTTTTAAGCACGCGAAGAAATAAGGAAAAAATAAAGATAGGAAAAGATTTTACACAGAGGGCGCAGAGACACAGAGTTCACAGAGAAGAAGGGGAAAGCGAAGAGATGCGGACACAGGATCGTCGGGGATTTTTGCGGGGGACGGCGGCTACGGCGGCGGTCGTTTTCGGTGCGCGAGGGGCGATGGGAGCGGGAGGGGCAAGCCCCTCCCCTACAGTGGGCTTGGGTTCGGCGGGCTCGATTGAGGAACAGACAGTCGCCTGGAAAGCGTTTGGGAATGAGGGGAAGAAGCCGCTGCGGCTGGGTTTGATTATTGGGATCGGGAATGATCCGGATGCGGCGATGGCCAAAGTGCATGAACTTGGCTTGCCGACGTGCCAAGTGTATGTGACTGAGTTTACAACGGGACTTGTGGGGAATTTGGAGAAGGCGCTGGGGAAGTATAGGATTGAGGCGACGTCGATCGTGGTTGGTGGGCCGGGCAAAGAGGTTTGGGATTTCTATGACGGGCCACTCACGATTGGGCTGGTGCCGCGGGATACGCGGGCGGCGCGGATTGCGCATATCAAGAAGGCGTCGGATTTTGCGAAGGAGTGCGGCGTGGCGGCGGTGCAGACGCATTGCGGATTTATTCCGGAGAATCCGAACGACGTGCTGTACAAGGAGACCGTGTCGGCGATGCGCGAGGTGGCGGAGTACTGCAAGAGGAACGGACAGAATTTTCGGTATGAGACGGGCCAAGAGACACCGATTACTTTGGTGCGGGCGATTCGGGATGTGGGGCTCGACAATCAGGGAGTGAATTTTGATCTGGCGAATTTGATTTTGTATGGGAAGGCGAATCCAGTGGATGCGATTGAGATTCTTGCGCCGTATGTGCAGGGGATTCATGCGAAGGACGGGCTCTGGCCGACGAATCCGAAGGAGTTGGGAGAAGAAGTGGCGATCGGTAAGGGGAAGGTGGATTTCGCGCGGATTATTGGGCGATTGAAGGAGATGAAGTATCCGGGTGCGGTGACGATTGAGCGGGAGACTTCTGGACCGCAGCAGATGGAGGATGTGCGAGAGGCGAAGGGGTATTTGGAGAAGTTGATTGGATGAGCTAGGAACGTGGCCCGTGTCCACTGTTCCGTGATCCGTGCGGAAAAGACAAAAAGCAGGCGTTGGTGGAGTTGGCCTGGGTCTGGGCGGCGGCGTTTCCTTCGGGGTGGCAACGTGGGGCGGCGCGCTTTGGGGATGGCGGGCGGCTGGCCCAGAGCGTCGGCTGCATGGGCGGCGACGTTCAGCAGGACAAGGTCGGCCATTCGCAGTACGTCGTATCCTCTCGCACGGGTGCGCATATCGGTTTCCGCAGCGCACTCCCATTCCATGGCGTTAAGTAAAGCCGATACGCTGCTTGACCGGTCACGCCGCAAGCTCAGAATTTCAGTGGTGATGCTCATGATGCCCCCAACGCAGGAATGTTTTGTTCCTTTGGGGCAGAACCACCAATGGAACTTTAGTACTATGCTGGCGGTACTACGTTGTGAATTTCGGGGAAAAAGGGCAGGATCGGCCGCCTGGCCACCTACCCGCCATCCTCTCTATTAGGGCGTTTCTTTTCTGAGATCGAATTCTCTCACCGCTAACATGTCCATCATGCTGTCCTCAGAATCGAGGAGGGAAAATGCGTTAAGGTTGCAGTCATCTAAAAGTCTAAGAACTTTCGTCCGCTCCGTCGTTGGCAGCGTAATTTTCCAGCAGAGGCCTTGTTGGTGTCGTCCCAGATCAAATATGGTGTCGTACTTTTCAAATCGGAATGCGTCATCGAAGACTGTGCAGAGAGTGTATTCACTTTGCTGCAGAATGTGTCTGCGGTGAGTCTTTACGTAGGGTCCATAGCGATGAAGAACCGACATCCGGTTCCCTGAAGACTTATTCGAAATCTCTGAGAAAATGTAAATGGGGACTCTACTGCTTGAGTTAAGGTTGGCCCTGTTGAAGGCAAAATACGCAGCAACATATGGGGAACGGGTCCAGTCCATCAACGGTGAGGGAAATCCGTGATGTCGTACGCCATATAGGCGTATCCGGGGCATTTCCCGCACGAAAGGTCCATGCTGAACTTGTCATAGTCCTCGACGTCTTTCCTCACCTGGGGGTAGTCGGGAATCGGCCACTCTCTGCTTGTCAGGGTTTCAATCTGCGGTCGAATTCTCGTGATGGTGCCGTAATAGTCTTTGAAGAGCATTCGCTCGCGCCTTCGGTCGAGCGTCGTACTAAGAAGCCAACAGGAATTTTCCTGGCCGCGGAACAACAATGATGACTTGAGTTGGGCGTCGGATTGATCATGCTCCTTGCGTACATCTTTCAACACTTCCTCAAATTCTTCCCATGTGTTTAGATTTCTTTCCTCCATCGACGCGGAACCTCATCCGGCTCATATCGGACAGGTCAATCACGCCACAACTAGTTCCCGAAGTAGGCGTCAGTGAGCCGGGCTAGTTGCGCGATGTGCAACGGATGTGGTACAGCGTGGCGTGGGTTGGATGCGCCATTGGGTGTGAGATTGTGATGGCTGCGTCGATATTCGTTGGTGCGCGACCAAGCCGGGGTCCTTCGCTTCGCTCAGGATGACAGCGATTGTGGGGTGTGGGACAATGCGCGGCCATGGCTGTTTACCACACTTATATTCTGTGTTCAGCGAGCGGGGTGCTGTACGTTGGGGTGACGAATAATTTGGAACGGCGAGTGCTTGAGCATAAGCGGAAATTGTTTCGAGGGTTTTCGCAGAAATATGATGTGAATCGCTTGGTATGGTTTGAGCCGTTTGGGGATGTGCGGAACGCAATTGCGCGGGAGAAGCAGATCAAAGGTTGGCTTAGGGCGAAGAAGCTGGTGTTGATACGAGCGGGTAATCCGGCGTTTCGGGACTTGAGCGAGGATTTTCATCGAGGGTAGGTCGGTTGGTTGGGATTCGGTGTGACGGCGGATTTGTGGTTGATCATGGCGGTGGGTGGTTTGGCGCGATCAAGCCAGGATCCTTCGCTCCGCTCAGGATGACAGCACGGTAAGTTTTAGGATGACAGTGGGAAACCAGGAGGCTTGGAATGGTCAGCGACGAGAAGAATGAGATTGGCCGGCGAGAATTCATTGGGACGGCAGCGCGGGGTGCGGCGGCGGTGGGAGGGGTGATGTTTATACCGGCGGCGCGGGTTTGGGGGTCGGCGGCGAATTCGGCTGTGCGCGTGGGGTTGCTTGGGTGTGGGGGGCGGGGGACCGAGGACGCTACCAACCTGTTTGAGACTGGCGGGGCGCGCGTGGTGGCGCTGGGCGATATGTTCCAGGACCAGCTGGATACGGCGCGGGCGGCGTTTGACAAGATGCAGACGGCGAAGGGATATGCCGCGATTGATGCTTCGCAGCTTTTTGTGGGACCGATGGCTTACGAGAAGATTGCGGCTTCGAAGGAAGTGGACGCGATCGTGATTGCAACGCCCCCTTACTACCACCCCTCGCATTTGGAGACAGTGGTGGCTGCGGGCAAGCATGTTTACTGCGAAAAGCCGGTGGCGGTGGACGTGCCTGGGGCAAAAAAAGTGGTGGAGATTGGGAAGCGGGCTGAAGGGAAGTTGAGTTTGGACGTGGGATTCCAGATTCGAGATTGTCCCCCGTTTGTGGAGTTGGTGAAGCGGATTCATGGCGGGGCGCTGGGGAAGATTGTTTGTGGCGAGGCGCATTATCTTTCGGGGTATTTGGACCGGCCAGCGTGGCCAAACGCTTCGCCTACCGAGCGGAGATTGCGGAACTGGGTGTATGACCGCGTTTTGTCCGGCGACATCATCGTGGAGCAGAACATTCACGTGATTGATATTTGCAATTGGATCTTGCAGGGGCACCCGGTGAAATGTTCGGGGGCCGGCGGGAGATTGGGGCGGCCTGCGGATGGAGATGTCTACGGGAATTACAACGTGGTGTTTACGTATCCGGGGGAAGTCGACGTGACGTTCAGCTCGACGCAATTTGCGAAAGGGTGGTGGGACGTTACGGAAAGATTTTTTGGGACGAAGGGAACGTCGCAGTCGCCGTACTCGGGCCCCTTGGGGATTTGGGGCGATGAGGCTTGGCAGACGCCGCAGACTCCGGAGAAAGATGCGCAGGGGTTTTCGGCTACGGGAAAGTTCACTTCGAATTTGGAGTTTGCGGATGCGGAGAAGAAGAAGCTGTTCGTGGAGAGCATTACTTCGGGGAAATTCCATAATCAGGCGGCGACGGGCGCCGAGTCGGCGGTGTCGTGCATGATGGCGCGGACGGCGGCTTATACGGGAAGGGAAGTTACTTGGGATGAGCAGTGGAAGTCGAAGGAGGTTTGGGACGCGAAGATTGATTTGAATAAGTTGAGCTGACAGGTCGAGTTGGGTTGAAGTGGAAGGTTTGTTTTAACACAGAGAGCGCAGAGGGCACGGAGAAGAGGGAGTGAGATGGGGCGAATAGCGCGGCGTGAGTTTGTGAAGGCGGGTGTTGCGGCGGGTTGCGTGACTGGGTTTGGAGGAGCGCTGGCCCGGGATTTGGTTGCAGCTACTGGGCTCGAGAATGTTGTCGGCACTGCATCCGTGCCCCCAGCGACCGCGCCGCTTCCGGTCAAGAAGGGGCTTGTGATGGACATGCTGCCTTCGAAGTTGAGTTATGCGGAGCGGTTTAAGATGGCGCGGGACGTGGGATTTGCGGTGGTGCAGGCGCCGACGACTCCTGACATGCACGAAGCGGAGGAAATCAAGAAGGCGGCGGATGCGGCGAACGTTCGCATCGACTCCGTTATGAATATGGATCACTGGAAATATCCGCTGTCCTCGAGCGATGCTGCGGTGGTGGCGAAGAGTATGGAGGGGATGAGGACATCCTTGCACAATGCGAAGTTGTGGGGATCAGACGCGGTGCTTTTGGTTCCAGCGGTGGTCAATGCACAGACTTCTTACAGGGACGCGTGGACGCGATCGCAGGCGGAGATTCGCAAGCTGATTCCGCTTGCTGCGGAGCTGAAGGTTGTAATCGCGATCGAGGAAGTTTGGAACAAGTTCTTGTTAAGTCCGTTGGAAATGGCGAAGTACGTCAGCGAGTTTGATAGCCCTTGGATCAAGGCGTGGTTTGATGTGGGAAATGTGGTGCTCTATGGGTATCCGCAAGATTGGATTCGGACTTTGGGAAAGAGTATTTACAAGGTGCATTTGAAAGACTTCAAGCGGAAAGAAGATGGATACGCTTGGGTGAACCTGGGCGATGGGGATGTGGACTGGGCGGCGGTGCGGCAGGCGTTTGCGGAGGTTGGTTATTCGGGGAGTGTGATTGCGGAATTGGATGGTGGGGATGAAGCGTATTTGCGGGACGTGAGTAAGAGGATTGATCGGTTGGTGGTGGGAGTGGCGTAGCTCTCGGGAAGAGAACGAGAAAAGAAGAGAGAAGAGAAGAGCAAAGGATAACGCGGAGGCGCAGAAGCTGTGAAAAAACCTCTCTGAAATTTCCACTTGAAAATAATTTGAGGGCAGTTATGTTTGGCACATGAACCAGGAAAATACGAACACCAAGCAGCGGTTGATTCGATATGTGAACCGGGAGCAGATGAGTTGGCGCGCGGTGGACATCGAGCGGCTGATTGAGCAGGACCATCAGGCGCGGGCGATCTGGGAGATGGTGGGGCGGCTGGATGTGAGCCGATTTTACGAAGCCATCGCCAGCAGCGCGGAGGAAGGCGGGCGTCCTGCGATTGATCCGCAACTGTTGATCAGCTTGTGGGTCTATGCCTACAGCCGCGGAATCGGAGCGGCGCGAGAAGTGGCGCGGCGATGTGAATACGATCCCGCGTTTCAGTGGCTGACGGGGATGGAAGCGGTGAACTATCACACGCTGGCGGATTTTCGTGTGGAAAAGGCCGAGGAGTTGGATGAGTTGTTCACCAATTTGCTGGGAGTGCTGAGCGCGAAAGGGCTGATCACGCTGGAAGAAGTGATGCAGGACGGGACGAAAATCAAAGCCGGGGCGAGCAGCGGCAGCTTTCATCGGGAGAAGACGCTGCGGGAACATTTGGAGCGCGCGCGGCAACAGGTGCAAGCTTTGCGGGATCCGCTGGCCGAGTCGGCGGCGAACCGGCATCAGCAAGCGGCGCGGGAACGAGCCGTGCAAGAGAAGCAAGAACGGTTGGAAGAAGCGTTGGCCGAACTGGAGAAGTTGCGCGAGGTAAAAAAGACGGTGGAAGAAAAGCGCGAGGCGCGCGTGAGCACGAGCGATCCGCAGGCGCGAGTGATGAAGCAGGCCGGTGGCGGTTTTGCGCCGAGCTACAACGCGCAGATCTCGACCGACGCGCGGCACGGATTTATCGTGGACGCGGAAATCACCCAAGTAGGCAACGACTATCAGCAGTTGCTGCCGGCGGCGGAGCGGATCGAGCAGCGCTGGGGACGAAAGCCGGAACGAATGGTGGCCGACGCCGGCTACACGAGCGGCGAAAACATTCAGGGCATGGCGGAAAAAGGGATTGATTTCGTGGGCAGTCTGGCCGATGACGCGTCGAAAGCGCGGACGAATGCGAAGCGATTTGACGCGACGCGATTTATTTACGAGGCGGAAGAAGACCGTTACATTTGCCCGGCGGGCCAGACGTTGAACTACCAAGGCCACTGGGTGCGCGGCGGTGTGACTCATTATAAGTACCAGGCGGCCGCCGAAGAATGCGCCGAGTGTTCGTTGCGGGCGGAGTGTTGCGGCGCGAATCAAAAACACGGGCGGTCGGTCGAACGGAAACAGGAAAACGCGGCGCTCGGTGCGTTCCGGGAAAAGATGGCCAGCGAAAAAGCACAAGCGATTTACCGGCGGCGTGGTCCGGTGGCCGAGTTTGTGCATGCCTGGATCAAAACTAAACTGGGCCTGCGGCAATTTCATGTGCGCGGACTGCGCAAAGTACGAGCCGAAATGCTCTGGGCCTGCTTCACCTACAACATGCAGCAAGGGATCCGGCTCGGACGGGCACCTGACCCGGCTCCTGCGGGATAATCGAGCACGCAAAGCAACGACGCGAATCGGCAAACATTCAAGGAACGCAAAAAAGTGGGCGTCGGGATGTTCGGAAAGCAGCCACAAGGATGTTTTTTCACAGCTTCGCAGAGTGCGCAGAGGTTTCGCAGAGAAGAGGAGAATGGGACAAAGGCTGGAGTGGAGTTGCGGGGATTCGGCGCGGGGCTGGGCGCTTGCGGGGATTGACACGAGGGCCGGAACGACGGTTCGGGATTAGCCCGCTGCGGTTACTCCTACGCCGAGTTCTTTGAGTTTGGCGCGGGCGGCGCGTTCTTCTTCCGTGCCTGGATAGCGGCGGACGACTTCGCGCAGTTCGCGGACTCCAGCAGTCTTCTGGCCGAGATCGATTAGCGCCATACCTTTTCTGAGGCGGGCGGGAGCGAGCTTGAAGCTCTTCGGGTAGACAGTGAGGACCTTGTCGTATTCGGCGACGGCGTCCTGATACTGCTTCTGGTGATAGGCAATTTCGCCGAGATAGAACTGCGCGTTCGATGCGAGATCGGTGTCGCTGTAGTACTTCAAGTAGTCGAGAAATTCCTGCCGAGCTAGATCGTACTTGCCGCTGGTGATATCCCGCAGACCGTTGGAATAGAGCATGTCCGCAGAAGGAGCAGCAGCATTGCTTGGAGCGGGAAGAGCTGCGTTTCCGTCATTCGACGGCCTGGGGCTTGAGCCAGGAGCAGATATGGCGGGCGACGAGCCAGATATTTTGGAATCGATGCTTTGGACGGCGCTTTGAACATCGACGAGTTGCTGATTTAGTTTGCCGAGACGAGATTTAATCTCCTCGAGGTTGTCGGAGAGGCCCTGAACCTGGGTGGACATGGTGTCCAGGCGGGCGCCGGAATTGGCTTGCACGTCCTGCACGGACTTTTGAACGGTGCCCATAGTGGCGTTGAGTTTGCCGACGTTTTCGCTGGCCTGCTCGACGAGAGTTTTGAGGACAGTGTGGTCCGTGGTGATCTGAGTGGACATATCTTTTTGACCTTGCAAAAGCGTGGTGACATCGCGCTGCAGGTCGATGATTTCGCGAGCGACGGCCTCAGCTGGGCGCGGCCCGATTAGGCTTCCGCCGAGCGCCCCAGCAAAAATGGCGGCGGCAAAAAGAACGATGGTGCGAATTTTCATGAAAAAAACCTCCTCAGATGCGTCTGCTTCTCAGACGAACATACGGGCCTAGGGAAGAGCGCTCTAGCTTTTAACGGCTGAGCAGCCGGCACAGCTGGAACCGGGCGGCTCTTTACTCACTTTAACGGCAGAGCCGCGCGCGAGCAAGAGGTTGCTCGGCCACGCGGCTCTGTCGGTCATCGAACAGTTACGAGGTTACCCTCGGATTAGTTGGCCTTAACGAAGTGGCCGACGCGGTTGCGCTGCCAGCATTCTTCGGTGCTCTCCGAGCAGAACGGTTTCTCTTTGCCCAAGCTCGTCGTATTCAGGCGGTCGGCCGAGATGCCGAGAGAGACGAGATAGGCTTTGACGGCCGCTGCGCGGCGATCGCCGAGGACGAGGTTGTATTCGGTAGAGCCGCGTTCGTCGCAATGACCCTCGATGGTCGCCTTAATTTGCGGATACTTGCGGAGGAAGTCCGCGGTCTTTGCGAGAGCGTCGCGGGCATCGGCACGGATGTCGGCTTTGTTGAAGTCGAAGTAGGCGTCCTTCACTTCCTGGAGAAAGAGGGCGTTATAGTCGATAGCCGGTGGTGGCGGTGGCGGCGGCAGTGGCTGTGCCACGGTGACGCGGACGCTGGAATCAGCCGAACCGCCCGGACCGCTGGCAGTGATCGTATAGGTGGTGGAATCAGACGGCGTAACTTTGGTCGAACCTTGAGCCGTCACGGCACCTACTCCGGGCGCGATAGTGAGCTGTGTGGCATCGGTGGAAGTCCAGCTCAGAGTCGTGGAATCTCCAGTGTTTATGGACGTGGGGTTCGCCTGCAACGAGACCGTCGGGCGCGCAGCCGGAGGCGGTGGAGGTGGCGGTGGTGGCGGCGCCGCGGCTGGCTTTTTGGCGCAACCCGCGGCAAAAGCAACAGCGAGAACTGCAGTGAGAATAGCCCCGCGATACAAAGAACTAGAAACCCGATTCATTCGAATCCTCCTCAGCGTAAGAATCCCTTTGGTCGTCCCACTAGAGGCGTCATGGTATCACTAGCGGGCTGGGTAAAGGTGAATACATCGTATCACGATATATTACTCATCGCACACAGACAAATGCCACAGAAAATCTTAAGAAGCAACAGCAAAAACCATAGTTCAGGGAGAATATTGCAACCTGTGCTTCTGATGCCCGCCGCGCACGGAAGGTTTCGATAAATTTGTGCTGAAGCCTGCTTTACTTAGGCGACCAGTTGGGCGACTCGTTGTGGCCTTCGGTGGTTAGCTCGTGAGGCTGCGAGCCGTCGGCCAGCATGGTCCATATCTGGCGCGGGCCGGTGCGGGTGGATTCGAAGACGATGTGGCGGCCATCGGGAGCCCAGCTGGGACGCTCGTTACGGCTGCCGGAGTCCGGCGTGAGATTGAGGATTTTCTGTGAAGCTGGCTCCATAACATAGATATCGTAATTGCCATCAGGGCGGCGCCAACTGAAGGCGAGGAGTTGGCCGTTGGGCGACCATGCGGGATCGATGACATAGCCTTTGTCCGGAAGATCGAGGAGGTTCACGTTGGTGCCATCGGAGTTCATCATGTAGAGCTTGGGGATGCCGCCGCGATCGCTGACGAAGACGACACTTTGGCCGGTCTTGGGATTCCAGGCAGGGGAAGTACTGCCGCCATTGGAGAAGGTGAGTCGCTTGGGCTTGCCGCCGCTAGTGTCGGTAACGTAGAGCTCGGGATTGCCGGCCATGGACGAGGAAAAGATGAGTTGCGTTCCGTCGGGTGACCAGGCAGCGGCGCTGTTAGTGCCGCGGAAGCGAGGGAAGGAGATGACTTTGCCGGCGTCCGCAGAGTACATGCAAATTTGGGCGTTGGTGACCCCGTTGTAGGGCTGGTAGCAAGTGAAAGCGATGCGCGAGGCGTCTGGGGACCAGCGTGGCATGAGCGAGATGGTGCGGAGAGTCGTGAGAGGATGCTGGTTGGCGCCATCGTAATCCATTAGCCACACTTCTTTGGAGCCTGTCCGTGAGCTGATGAAGGCGATTTGCGTGGATGCGATGCCGGGTAGTCCGCCGGAAAGTTTGAAGATTATTTCGTCAGCGAATTGGTGGGCGAATTTACGGACTTGCTCATCCGTGGGCGCACCTCGATAGACTTTGCCGACGACGGACTCGCTGGAGGGACTGGTAACGTCGTAGAGCCAGGCTTGGATGGCAACTTCGGAAGTGGTTTCGGTGAGATTGCCGAAGGCGACGTAGTGAGCGTTGACCTGGGGATCGGTCCAGGCGGTGCGTTGCAGTTCGCCGGGTTGCGTGGGAGCTTGGGTGGGATAGAAACTGGGGCTGACGAGATCGAGAATGCCGCTGAAAGCGAGGTCGTCGCGGACGATTTGGGTGAATTGCTGAGAATGAACCTTCGCATTGTCTGCGCGGGGACCGAAATCGGCTACTGCGAGGCGGATTTTATCGACGCCAAGACCCGTGCCAACGCGGAACCACGCATTCTGGCCCTGCTGTGCTCGTACGGGAATGACTGCATACGCGAGAACAGCTAAGACGACCAGTAAACTAACTTGTTTGAACTTCACTAGCACCCTTACCTCCGATTTTCCTTGCCGCACAATGCACGAACGAAGGAACTGCTTTAGTGTGTTAAAGACAAATCAAAGTCGAATGTGACATCCACGCTGCTTCCTTGGAAATCATTGGGAAGCGGTCCGAAGTGAATGCCGTCCAACGCGCGTTTTGCCGAATTGTCCATCGAGAGATTGCCGCTGGACTGCTCCATCTGGACATTCTGAATGGAGCCGTCGCGGTTGATGCGAAAAGTCATTACGCAATGGGCCTGGCGCGCAGCGCGAACCGCCGGATCAATCGTGGTTTGAAGCCAATTCTGACCAACACTGCGACGGACTGCTTCGATATACCAAGCATAGCGTGATGCAAAGTTGCCGCCGCCTTGCCCTTGCACTGTGACAGGACCAGAACCGCCGCCGGGTGTTGCAGCGTAACTAGTAGGAAGGTTGGGAGAGCCGCCTTTGCCGTAATCGACGGCGTTGGGTGGTGGCGGAATTTTCGGCGGATCGACCTTTGAGGGATGCGAGATTGGTTTTGGTTTTTCGTTCTTGAAATCCGGAATCTTTTCCGCCGGCGTTTTGGGTTCCGGCGGCTTGGGTTCTTCTTTATACAGGCCTTTTGTCGGATCGACCGTATTACTTTCGGTGACCGAGGGCTTCGAGGGCATGGGGATTCCCGCGGCAGGACCGACGAGCTTTACGTTGACGCTGCCTTCCGTGCCGCCAATGCCGCTCCATTCTGGGCCACGCATCTGGAGATAAATGGAGACGGCGATCCAGAGCGCGAGAAATATGTGAAGAATCACGGAATAGACGAGGAATTTTCGGAGATCGAGGTCTTCGGCGGAATTGGCTCCGAAGCGGTCAACCGAATTGACGATGGCGGTGTTCATTTTCCGCTCATAAGAGCTTAGCGCGTGCGGGCGCGTTCCGTAAGTGGCTCCGTAACAATACTAATATTACTGACGCCGGATTGGCGCAAAGTGTCGATCACCTTGGCGAAGGTACCGAAGGGAATTGTTTCGTCGGCGCGAAGGAAGACAGAGTCCTGCGGCTTCTTAAGCTGGGCGGCTACCTGAGCACCAAGCTGGTGAATGTTAATGGGACTGTCGCCGAGATAGACGCGCTGGTTTTTGTCGATGGTGATCACGAGACGCTGCTCGTTGATTTCTTTAACGGTGGTGGTTTTGGGGACGTCAACTTCGATGCCGGACTGCAAGATCGGGGCAGTGATCATGAAAATAATGAGGAGTACGAGAACAACGTCGATGAACGGGACCATGTTGATCTCGGAGAGCGTGCTCTGCGTGTTTTTGGAGAGTTGCGGCATAGTCTTGTGGGGCGGCCGAGGGCTGGCGGCCGCAAAAGTCTACGTAAAAGTTTTTTCGATTTGGGCTCCGACTTCAAGCGCAAAAGTGTCGAGGCGCTGCGCAAGATCGCGGATGTTCTGCAAAAAGTGGTTGTAGAAAATGACGGCCGGAATGGCTACGAAAAGGCCAGCGGCTGTGGTGATGAGCGCTTCGGCGATCCCTGGGGCTACGGCGCGCAGGCTGGCGGCACCGGCGTTGCCGAGGCCGGAAAAAGCGTCGATGATACCCCAAACTGTGCCGAAGAGGCCGATGAAGGGGGTTACGGAGCCGGTGGTGGCCAGCCAGGACATCCCTTTTTCGACGCGGCGGACTTCTTCCGCGGACGCAAGTTGCATGCTGACGGTGACGGCTTGGAGGCTTTTCAGCTTTCCAGTAGGTTGCGGATTGCCAGTGCCGACTTGGCTCAAGAGTTCGCGATAGCCAGCAGCATAAACCGAAGCAAAGGGAGATCCTGCGGAAGCGAGCGCTTGCGGGTTGGCGACGCCTTTGGTGGCCCGAAAGATGCGAAGGAATTGATCGCTTTGACGGCGGACGCGGCCGAACAGGCCGAGCTTCTGGAAGATCATGGCCCAGGAGACAATGGAAAATATTCCGAGCAGGAGCAAAATGCCGCGAGCAACCCAGCCCGTCTGTCCAAGAATGTTACCGAGATCAGCGACAAAGACCGTGGCGAACAGAAGAATGGTGCGACCCCTCAGTTAGAAATAAATTTTCCTTACTTCAGGAACGTAGCACACGCCCACAGGGTGGTCAAACAAATGAGATGCGCAAGCTTAAGACGGTGCTGCCTCTTTGGATACAAGCGAGAGCGAGGATCGAGGATTTAAACAGCCGCTGAACGAGACGTCCAGCCGAAGTTTGCGGTCGAACAGGTGTGTTAGACTTCGGATTGAGCATGAGCAAAACGTTCGACATCGGGTTGGAGAGACTGACCAGCGCCTCGGGACTTCCCTCGGAAACGGGCGCCGGCATCCAGAATACGAGCGCCGAACTCCAGGCGGACATCCCTGGCACTTCGCGCGGGACGTTTTTCTTGGAGACGTTTGGCTGCCAGATGAACGACCACGACTCGGAGAAAGTGGCGGGCGTGCTGCTTTCGCGGGGTTACCGGCAAGTGGAGTCGCCGGAATCGGCCTCGCTTATCCTCTATAACACTTGCAGCATCCGGGAGAAGGCGGCGCAGAAAGTTTTTTCGAGGCTCGGGGAGTTTGGCCTGCAGCAGAATGAAGGCCGGATTATCGGTGTGCTGGGTTGTGTGGCGCAGCAGGAGGGCGAGGAGATTTTTAGGCGCGCACCGTGGGTGAGTCTTGTATGCGGCTCGGCAAGCTACAGCAAATTGCCTGAGCTTCTGGCACAGGTCGAAGCAGGGAACCGGCGCGTCACCGGGCTCGATAATGATACGGATGAGACGTTTGAGACGCCCGTGACCCGGCGCGACAATCCGTGGCGCGCGTATTTGACGATTATCGAGGGTTGCGACAAGGCTTGCTCGTATTGCGTCGTTCCCTACACGCGTGGCCCTGAGCGCAGCCGCGCTAGCGATTCGATTTTGCGCGAAGTGCAACAGCTTGCGGAGCTTGGATATTCTGAAGTGCAGCTCCTGGGACAAACGGTCAATTCTTACAAAGACCCGACGGCGCGTCAGATGGGCTTTTCGGATTTGCTACTGGCCGTGGCGGACGCGCCGGGCATTCGTCGCGTGCGTTTTACGACTTCTCACCCCCGCGACTTCACTCAGGACATCGTGGATGCCATTGATGCACAGCCGAAGTTGTGCAATCACGTGCATCTGCCGGTGCAATCGGGATCGACCCGAGTATTGCAGGCGATGCAGAGAACGTACACCCGCGAAGAGTATTTGGAGAAGATCGCGATGATCCGCGGCGCGAGGCGGTCCATCAGTATTACGACGGACATAATCGTCGGCTTTCCTGGCGAGGCGGAAGAGGATCTCGAGGAAACGCTGAGCTTGTTAGACGCGGTGCGGTACGACGGAGTGTTTGCGTTCAAATATTCTCCGAGGCCGCATACGCCGTCGCTGAAGATGCGCGACGCGATCCCTGAAGAGGAGAAAAGCCGGCGACTGGTTGTCTTGCAGGAAAAACAGAGAGAAATACAGACGGTGAAGCACGCCTCGCTGGTTGGGGAGACGTTCGAATTGCTCGTCGGCGGAAAATCTCGGCGAGAAAATCAGTGGTCGGGACATACTTCCTGTCATCGAGTTATAAATTTCGCTTCCCAAGAGCAGGCGCTTCTGGGAAAGTACGTGCAGGTTAGCGTGACGGGAGGGACTCCAACTGGTTTGGTTGGAGAGCAAGCCCTTTAGGGCAGAGATTTCCGCCTGCTGATTTGAGGCGAACTGATATTTTGAAAGCACAGACAGAAGTTTGTGCTACTCGGGAGGTCATATGGAAGTGGAGATGAAAATCCGCGGCCTGATGATGGATCCCGTGACAAACATGCCCATCGTTGTGCTGAAGGATGTGCAAGGCCAGGCGATATTGCCGATTTGGGTCGGCGTATATGAAGCCAACGCGATTGCGCTGGAAATCGAGAAAGTGCAGACGCCTCGGCCGATGACTCACGATCTTCTGAAAAATGTTTTGCTTGGGCTCGATGTGCTGGTTCACAAGATTGTGGTAAACGATCTCAAGGACGATACATTCTATGCGTTGATTTGGGTTGAGCGAGATGGGCAAATGATGACCATCGATTCTCGGCCGAGCGATGCGCTGGCGCTGGCGCTGCGTGTGGATTGCCCGATATTTGTGGATGAAGAAGTATTGAAGAACTCGAAAGTCTCCAGCGCTATTACGGAACGCAGCACCAACGAACAACTGCGCAATTGGCTCGAAGGTCTCTCCGACGACGACCTCGGCCGCTATAAGATGTAGTTCGGCAGTACGAATTCTCATCCCACGTAGCTCGTGCCGCTCTCCGGACAATTGGGGAAGTTTTTTGCTCTCGATTTGCGCGTTAGTGCGTAAACACCTTGTCGCTTTCGACGTTGCGCGGTTGTGATGGCCCGCTGAGCGCCGCGCTGACCTGCTGGGTTTGTGGTTGCGAGGGCGCGAGGGTGACTACGGCCTGATCCTTGAAGCGGAAGGCCGGGATTATGGCGAGGAGACGCACGACCAGAACCACACCCACGACGTACCACCCTGAGCCTGGGCCGTGAAGGGGAGTGACTTTGGCAACCGCCGGGATCATCCCCGAAAAGAAAAATCCCAGTAAATGAAATGGCAGACCGCAGAGGGTGGCTCCAACAATGGCAAAGCTAGTGGTCACGAAGAGCTCGTTGAAGACTTTGCCGGCGCGCCACCTCGGAACTGCTCCAGTGACTGCGCCGAGCTGAGGAGAACGCAAAGCCGCAAGCGGCCCGGGGAGAGGGCGCACGGCAGGCGTCGATTTCCACCATACGTTGAGGCGTTCGGCTAGCTTTGAGGACAGCGCTCGAAGTCGAAGCGTAGAAGCGCCATTGATGCAACCGATGTTGAAAACACCGCTGGTACCGAGCTCATCGTCCTTCCACGCCATATAAATCCGGCGGGGAGGAAGTAGGCCGGGCATTCCTGGCGCCACTTTGATAGCGGTAATCTGGTCGGGACGCAGGGAAAATTTCGTTTCCTCGCCCCAATAGCAGAGGCGATCGGAGCGGACAAAGAGGCAACCCAGATCCCAGTTGGTATTATGTTCGTAGCTGCGGGGTGCGGCGGCAGGCGAGAAGCCCACGAAAACACCGTCCCAGGCGTCGGCCTGGATTCCTTCTTTAGCAAGCTTGGTCTTCAGCGAAGCAACCAGTTTCGGCAATCTCATCGGTAGCAAGAAATTTGCGCACGCATAGTACACCGCAATAGTGACCGCAAACCCAGCGAGAAATAAAACGCCTCGAAATGGCGAGTGAAGGAGGAAGCGATTCGCGAGGAGAGCGAATGCCGCCGGCGTGAAAATGAGCAAGGCTAGCATCGTAAAAGCAACGCGCAAACTGCCGCCTTGCTTGGTGTGCGTAGAGTGGACTTTGACACCGGGCCTGACTGTGTCCGGAAGCACATAGTGATCGTCCGCCGCCGCCGCCGTTTGGGCGACGTCCGAAATACGCTCCATTGGAATCCCTGCTTTGCGAGCGATGGCTTGCGCACGGCGCAAAGAAGAGGGGTGGGTGAGCCATTTTTCGCTCCAGTTGCTCCAATGAATCGGTAACATGTTTAGCTGGGAGAGCTTGAAGAGCGCGGAGATGGCAGCTTCCGGGTCGCCGGTGACTTCGACGGCGCCTGCGTCCGCGGCATATTCGAAGCGGCGCGAGCAGAAATAGGGAACAAGCGTCACGGCGGCGACGATCAACGCGTACCGCGGAGCGACAGAGAGATGCAAGAAAGCATTAAGGAACCCGAATCCAGTGATCGCCACGAAATAGCTGAGCAGAGCGACCATTCCCAGCTTGCCGGGGTGGCCGAGTTTCAGGTGCGATAGCTCGTGTCCGAGAACATAGTTCACTTCGCGCCGGGTCATCCGTTGCAAGAGAAAGTCCGTGAAGGAGATCACATTTCCTTTACGGGCAAAGGCGTTAGCCATTTGCCCTTTTCCGGAAGGAATGATGTAGACCTGTTGAAGTTTGACGCCTAACTTCCGCGCCATGGCGAAAGCGCGATCGCGCAAGTCACCGGTGGTGAGGGCATGGGGCTGCATGCCGAGAAACGTCTGGCGGGCGCGACTAGCGATGATGAAGACCGCATAGGCCGCCACCATCCAGACCATGCCAACGCGGACCGATCCCTTCAGCAAGGTGGTAAGACCCGTGAGGAACAAGGCCAGCGGCAATAGGGAAGCGCAGAGAGTATGGATGCCCTGCATGGCTAGTTCGCGACGCGTCCAGGTGAGCCCGCGCAGCTTTTCTTGCACGGGGTGGGATAACACGAGGCAAACGGTCCATATAATTGCTGGCGGAAACCACCTGACGATCGTCGGCGTCACCGTGTAGGCCCACAGGGGAGCGAAACGAGTGCCTGCAGAGAAGAATTGCAAAAGCTTCAAGATATGCAGCGAATCGGCGGCGATCCACCAGCCGAGCAGCGATAAGTTAAGCGTCCAATTCAGATAGCGCATGTAGGCGAACCACACGACTGCTTTGTCCTGTGCTTCGCTGCTGAGTGCCTTCCGACCCATCCAAAAAACTAGAAGCGCGGGGAACAAAAGAACGCCCAACAGAACGTATTCCGTGCGCTTAACAGAGCTGGCGGAGAACCCGAAACGGACGGTCACTTCTTCGGGGATGCCGGAACCGATTTGCCAGAAGTACTGGTGTGTTAATTCGGAGAAGTGCTGCAAGCTCGCAGGCATTCTCCCAACAAGGCGTGATTGCGTGCTGCTAGCAGGTTGAGTTTCTGCAATTTCCACATCGGGCAAGCGCAAGCTGAGACTGAGCCTCTCTATCCCGTGCTCCAGCGCGAATTGGCGCAGAGGTGCGATGGCAATCTTTAAGTCCCGAGTTGTCGAAGCGCGCTGAAGAGATGCCTGGCAAGAACCCATGTAGACCTGGGCGATAGAGTGAAGAAAGGGAGCTTTAGTTTGAAGGCTACAGCCAAGCAAAGATTCAAGCATGTATTTGATCTCGGGTTCGCTGCTCGCTCTCCCGTTTGCGTAGAAATTCACCTGAGTGGTGCCGTCTTCACCAAAAACTACACTTAGGCTAGCAGTAGGAATCGGTTTCGCATCTTCGTCGACGTCGTCCGAATCGTCAGAGGGCGACTGCGCATGCGCGGAAACCGCGCCACACAGTAGAGCGAGAGTTAGCAGGACGGGATAAAGCGACCATTTCCACCACGAGCTTAGACGCATGACTTGCACCCTTTCGCCGGCGAGATGAGCGAGGATCACCGGGACTGCCTGAGGATTTGAATTACTCTCAGTGTAGAGTCGCGGAATGGCAGGGAAGTATTTCTCTCTTGCCGATTGATGTACCAGATAAGGGGAGTATAGAAACGGCAAAACTGTCCATCGGGACTATTGACCGGATAAAGGATTTACGAGATGGAAAATATTAAATCGCGTACCCGCTTGCGCCAAACGACGAGGAGGACAATTCCGATTAGAATCAGCGCTAGACTTAGCCCGGCCCAGAGGCCGAAGGCTCCCCAGCCTCGGCGGAAACACAGCCATGCGCCGAGCGGCAAACCGATGATCCAGTAAGCGGTGAAATGGCAGAGCATCGGGGTGCGCGTGTCTCCCAGGCCACGCAGCGCGCCGGTGGCGACCGTTTGAATGCCATCAAAGAGCTGAAAGGCTGCGCCGGCCGCGAGCAGAAATACTGTACTTCGGATGATGGCTTTGTCTGGCGTGTAGGCGCGCGCAAGCCAGCGAGGAAAGACAAGCAGAATGATGCTCGCGGCGGTCATAAACGCGGCGCCGAGAAAGATCGCTGTTCCGCCGGCATCGCCCGCGCCTCGCGGATCTTTACGGCCGATGGCTTGGCCGACGCGCACCGCAGCAGCGGAGGAGATGCCGAGTGGAACCATGTAGGTGAAGGAAACGGTATTCAGAGCGATCTGATGGCTGGCCAGCGCAATGGCTCCGAGCCGGCCGATGAGCGCTGTCACGAACGCGAAAACTCCAACCTCCAGAGTAATCTGCATAGCCGCGGGAAAGCCGAGCGCGATCAGGCGCCGGATGCGTTGCAGGTCAGGCTGTATGGGTGTGTGAAGCAACCGCGTGCGATAACGGCGGTCGTACCAGAGGAGATAACCGACGAGTAGTCCTGAGAGATAAATGCGCGCCCAAGCCGTGGACCAACCAGAACCCACCGTGCCCATGGCGGGAAACCCAAGCTTGCCGTAGATAAGGAGAATATTTCCGCCCGCGTTGATGAGGTTCGCGGTGATCAGAGCGAAGGCGATGGGCCGCACCAGATTCATAGCCTGCATGCAGCGACGGACGGCAAAGTAGAGGAGGAGCGGCATTGTTCCCCAGGCCAGCGCTTTTGAATAGGGAACTGCGAGCGCGATCACGTCGGGTGCGATGTGCATGCTGCGAAGCAAAGGATCGAAAAACCAAACGGGGGTCATCAATATCGGCGCAAGTGCCAAGCTGAGATAGATGCCGTGCAGAAGCGAGCGATGGCAGTCCTCGCGCTGACCGGCGCCAAAGGCTTGAGAGACGAGAGTATCCAGGCCAATTAATAACCCAGCTCCAAACATGGCGAGGACGTTGACTAGAATTCCGCCGAGACTCACAGCAGCGATGGCAACGGCGCTGTTCGGAAGGCGTCCCACCATCATGGTGTCTACGATCGCCATACTCATCCAGCCGACTTCGGCGAGGACGAGCGGCAGAGCCAGTCGCAGCGTAGGAGCAAGTTCGGCGCGGAATGTTTTGTAGCGAGTCATTGGCGGAAGAGGAGTGAAAAGAGTTTAAGCGGGCTAGTAGAAAGGCGCAAACGGGCTTGGGCGCGGATGGTGTGAAAACAGGGCCGACGTAGAGGAGCAGAATACTGGTAGAGCGGGATGGGTAACTTCGGCGTTGTTATAGGCCTTAAGTCCCATTGACCGAAGCGGTGGGCCCCCGTAGCCTGCGAAAAGTGCGGATTTTGCGTGTTTCGTGACAGGTCTATAGGTTCAAGAGGTCTGATCCAGGGATATTCTCTCGAAGCAATCTGGAATGGCTAGTTCGGCTTGCGATTGGGCAAGTCCAGGAGACAACCGTGGGCATTGGGAACATATCCAGCTTTGAAGCGCGAACCCAGAACATCCGGGCTGGAGTGCGTGTAAATTCACGAGTGCCCGTGGCTGTGGAATGGGCGGAGTCAGGACGCGCGATGCGCGCGGAGGGTTACACCGCGGACGCCAGCACGACGGGGTGTCTCGCCATCATCCCTCAAGCTTTTTCAGTCGGGCAGCGCCTCGTCTTGATTAACCTGGTTAATAAGAATGCATGCGAAGCGGTCTTGATTTGGCGAGGGCACGAGGGACGAACTGGTTGGGAACTGGGGCTGCAACTTCAAGATGCCTCAATGGATTTTTGGGGCTTGGATTTATAGTCCACGCAAAGCACGGACCTTCTAGCGCTTTCCCTTAGCCGTCTCGTTCTTACATTTTTCTTAGATCTCTCCCCTGGATGTCTTGACCTGCCCCGCATTAGTTTTCCCAGAAAAGAACTTCAGAGATTTCCACCGATCCTGCTGTGAATTTCCACTTTTCCCTTGCGCTAGAATGGGTTGCGAACGTAGAGTGGGCCTAGAGCTAGGGGGCTTACTGCACACAGCACCCACATATAGGGACCTGGTTGCTGGATCGCGTCGGCGCGGTTTACTATGCGCATAGACGGAGGCAGAAGAGCATGACTGCCATCATCACGGTAGCAAACCAAAAAGGCGGCGTTGGGAAAACGACCACGGCGATTAATCTGTCCGCTGCTTTGGCGCATCGCGGCAAACGCACGCTCTTGATTGATCTGGATCCTCAGGCAAACTCCACGATCGCATTTTACTCGTCCGGCGAGATCGCGACTTCCATGTTTGACGTGCTGAGCGAGAGCCGCGCGACGATGGCGTCCGTCATTAAGCCCACCAAAGATCCGATACTTTTCCTTGGGCCGGGACGTCTGGCGCTGGCAAAGCTGGAGCAAGTGCTAGCGGGTCAATTCGACGCGCCATATCGATTGAAGGATTCGCTCGCGCCAATTTTGAAAGAGTACGATTACATTGTGTTGGACACGCCGCCCTCGCTGGGAATTCTGACGGTGAACGCGCTGGTGGCTTCCACACATTTGCTGGTGCCAATTCAAGCGGCATATTTTGCAATCGAAGGCACGGACGATCTGCTCGAAACTTACGAGAGAATTCGCGCTCGTCCCAACCCTGGGCTGAAGGTGCTGGGTGTGGTCATCACTTTGTTCGACAAGCGGACGAATATTTCGCGCGATACGCATGGGCAGATTCGCACGGTGTTCGGAGAGGTGTTGTTCAAGACGAAGATCAGCAAAAACGTGCGGCTGGAAGAGAGCCCGGCTTACAAAGAGACGATTTTAACGTTCGCGCCGAAATCACCCGGCGCGATCGAGTACAAGAAATTGGCAGGGGAGGTTATCCAACGTGTCGAAGAGGATCGGGTTACCCGTCACGCTGAAGATGCGGCATGACGCGCACTACGTTGAATCACTGACGAGCTATAGCGGGGCAGCAGTGGGCAGGATGATCCCCGTGGATCAGATCCGTCCCAATCCGGATCAGCCGCGCAAGGCGCTGGGAGATTTGCGCGATCTTTCGGATTCCATCCGCGAGAAAGGCGTGCTCGAACCGCTCTTAGTTCGGTTTGTGCCCCGCGAAGACTGCTACTACATCATATCCGGAGAACGGCGCTATCACGCTTCCCGTGCGGCGGGCCTGCGCGAGGTTCCTTGCATTGAGAAAATGGCGGACGACGCGGAAACGCTGGAAATCGCGCTTATTGAAAATATTCAGCGTAAAGATTTGACGCCGTTTGAAGAAGCGGATGGGTTGCATCGTTTGGCCACACAATTCGAATACACACACGAGGATGTTGCTAAGAAAATTGGGCGCGCACGTTCTTCGGTTACGGAGACGCTCTCGCTCAGGAACATTCCAGAGTCGTTGCGCAAGAAATGTGTGGAGCACGGGATCATCTCGAAGTCGCTGCTGCTGCAGATTGCGCGCCAGCCAACCGAAAAGAAAATGATCGAGATGATGCACCGCATCATGCAAGGTGGTTTGACGCGTGACGAAGCGCGCCGCGAGCGCCGCGATGAACAAGGCGGTCCTCAGAGGCCGCAGCCGTTCATCTTTCAGTTTGAGCCGGAGAACGAGAGCTTCCGGTTTCGCATTCAGTTTAAGAAGAGTCATGTCTCGCGCGATGAGTTGATCGTGACGCTGCGCGAGATTCTTGGGCAACTTGAAGGAACGTCTTCGGACGCGGCGGATTCTACGGCGGCTTAGGCGGTTCACCTCTAAATCGAGGACGGGCACGGCGATGCCGTGCCCCTACGAACTTCTCAGATGGTCGAATTCACTCCTCAGCAGATGCAAGTTCTGGAGAGACTGTTCGCGGCGGGCTTTCGGCCGATTGCGATTCCTCCGTATGAGAGTGCATTGTGCGTGCGGCGGGGCGAATGCGCTGCGGTGCTGTCGCCGATCCCCAACGGTGGATTGAAACTTCTCGCTCCGCCGTCTTACCTGGTTGATGGAAATCTGAGCGTGAGGCTCAAGCGCGGAGCCGGAGAAGTCTTTGTGTGGAGAAAGACAGAATTGCCGGCGACACCTGAGCGATTGCAGGAGATTGCGTCGTTTCGTCAGGAACTCACTGACATTTTGGAATTGCCGCAAACTCAGTAATTTGTCCTTCATTTGCAATTCTCAGAGCCTCCCGGCAAACTAAAAACGTTATGACAACTTACGACATTATTTGCATTGGCGCTGGACCCACTGGACTGGCCTGCGCCATCGAGGCGAAGCGCGCGAGAATGAAGCCATTGGTGATCGACAAAGGCTGCTTGTGCAACTCGATTTACCACTACCCCGTCAACATGGTGTTTTTCACTACACCCGAGCTTCTTGAGATTGGCGACCTACCTCTGATCAGCGCGGCGGAAAAGCCTGTGCGGGTCGAGGCGTTGAAGTATTACCGCAAGGCGGCAGAGCACTACGAGCTGGATTTGCGGCTTTTTGAGCGCGTTCTGCGAGTGGACGGCCATGACGGCGACTTTACGGTGGTGACGCAGACGGAGAAGGGAATTCAAGAGCGATACACGTCGAGAAAAATCGCTGTTGCGACAGGCTACTACGATCTTCCCAACGTGATGGGGATTCCGGGAGAGGATTTGCCGCACGTCTCGCACTACTACACGGAGCCTTTCGAGTTTTGGAATCAGGACGTGGTTGTCATTGGTGGGAAGAACTCCGCCGCGGAAACCGCTCTGGACCTGTACCGCAACGGCGTGCGCGTGACGTTGGTACACAGACAAGCGGAGCTCGGTGCTTCGATCAAGTATTGGGTGCGACCTGACATCGAAAACAGAATCAAGGCGGGGCAAGTCAAAGCTCTCTTCGAAACGCGCGTGAAAGAGATCACCCGAGATGAAGTCGTCGTGCAGAATGGCGCGGGCGAAAAACGGTTGTCGGCAAAACAAGTCTTCGCTCTGACTGGCTATCATCCCGATTATGCGTTTATCGAAAGCCTCGGCGTGCGTCTCGATCCCGATACGAGAAAACCAGCGCTTGATCCGAATACGCTCGAAAGCAATGTGCCGGGAATCCATTTGGCAGGAGTAGTGATCGGCGGGCGGCACACCGGCGATATATTTATCGAAAACGGCCGCTTTCACGGGAAGCAGATTATTGACGCACTAAAGCCATGATTTGCTTGGGGATGGGGACTGCGTCGAGGACAAAGATTTGCCCGTGCAAAGGACGTTTGTTAGACTCCTAGCCTATGGCATCCATCTTTAGGGAAGTCGGCGAAACTTTTACCACGCTGGTGCAGGGCTTCAGCGTGACCTTCCGAAATATGTTTCGTAAAACGGTCACAGAGAATTACCCGTTTGAGCCAGTGCATTTTCAGCCGCGCTATCGCGGGATTCACGTGTTGCACCGCGACGAATCCGGCCTCGAGAAGTGCGTTGGATGCTTTCTCTGTGCCGCGGCCTGCCCAGCAAATTGCATTTACATCGAAGCAGCGGAAAATACGGATGCCAGCCGCATCTCCGCCGGAGAACGTTACGCCAGCGTTTACAATATCGATTATTCGCGTTGCATTTTCTGCGGTTACTGCGTCGAAGCATGCCCCACGGATGCGATAACGCATGGGCACGGTTTTGAACTCGCCACATACGACATCAATTCGTTGATCTACCGCAAGGAACAGCTTCTCGAAAAACAGCCAGCCGCTCCAACTACCGGGCGTTAAAACCGCGCATTTCTGTAACTACCAATAGCGAATCCGCCCAGGCGGATTCGCTATTTTTGTGTCCGCGTAAGTTGTGCTCGCCTGCCTGAATTGCGCGTGAGCCGCGACGCACTCAACGCGAATGCTCCCATCGTAATTGTGGTTCCTCTGACAAGCCGCGAGAACAAGAAGCGCCTTTATCCGACGCACGTCGAGTTCGCTGCTGGCGAAGGATCTCTATCGAAGAACTCTGTCGCTCTGTGCGAGCAGGTGCGCGCAGTTTCGAAAAATCGCCTGACAAAACGCATTGGCCAGGTGAGCTCACAGAAGATGTCTGCGATCGACGCTACGTTCATAATCGCACTCGACCTGCCGATCGCCTCAAAGTATAAGTGGATCGCCGACGCGTAAGAGTTTGCCTTGTTCAGTGCTGGGGACGCGGGTGTTGGTGGCGAGGCGATAGAAGTGATCGAAGCGTTCGGCAGGCGCCCACGGTGGTAGTTGCGCGCGACGCAGCTCGGTGAAACGTTTTTGGAAGACGTCCTTCGTGATGCCTGTTTGTGATTCGCGAGCGGGAACGGGCAGCGTGCGCAGGGGTTGCTGCCCTCAAAGGCGACATCGCCAATGCGGAAACGCACAACACTGGTCTCCGATTCGGCGAAGAGCTGATCTTCCCAGAATGCCGGCAATTTTTCAGACGCGACCGTGTGCCCATTCTGAGGGCGTGCCTGCATCTCGACCGCTGCATCGATTTCCAGCGTTGTACGGAAACGCCGGCGGGCCTCGTCCAGCGTCAAACCAGGGAACCAATCGCAAACAGTCTCGAGCGACGCCGTGGAAACAATTGTTGGGCCGGGCGCCAGCCCGTCATCCGGAAAGCCTTCGCGCGTGTAGCGAATCTGAATCGCTTGCTCGAAGTACATGCTGAACCATTCCGCAGCGCCATCGGCATCGCCAGGAAACGCAAACGTCATTGCCGGAATGTTGCGCCTGTCGCCGGGAACTGTGAGCGTGACGGAACTAATGTCGGGTGAGTACGCGGCGCGGATAAGGTGCATAGCAACGGTACGTTTCGCATTCACCCAGCGGCCGTCGGAGGAATACAGAGCCCAGACCCGGTCGAGCTCGAGACCGCCATTGGGCCCAATACGCGCCTCATTCACCGAAACAGGATCGAGCGCTTTGATGGGATGCAGACGAATATTCGCCAGGCGCGGCGTCGTTTTCCAGGAGTCCACGTAAAGTCTAACAGAGCGGTACGAGAAGAAGGTTGAGGAAGACAAAAAATGTTGCCCAGTTTAGTCATGCATGAAGCCGCCGCCGGAGCGGCGGCTGCCGACGATTTCTTCTTCTTGGCCATCTGCTGCACCGTGAAGAGCAGCAGAGAGCGATCTTGCGCATCCATCTTGCTCAGAAGATGTCTGAGCTTACGCATGAAGCGTAAGTCTTTTCCTGAACTGCCCCAGGCATTGCTGGCGGATTCGGTCCAGGCAGCCGGAATATCCTGTTTGGGTGGTTGGTCTCCATCGTAAAGAAGCTGATAGAGCGGCATTTCGAGAGCCCGAGCCAGCTTTTCCAGCGTCTCGATGGCCGGGACGGTGTGGCCGTTTTCCACTCGCGAAAGATAGCAGCGCAGCAGGCCGGTGCGTTTCTCGATATCACCTTGGGAGAGTTTTTTTTCCTCGCGCAGGACGCGCAGGCGTTCGCCGATGATCATGCTTAGCTCCTCAGTAAAACGCTCCGGCTCACGGGGCTGGGGTGCGAGTAGGAGTGACTGGACTATAATCTATCGAATAGTTGTTAGTCTAGGAGATTACATCTAAATTCATTGTGGAAATCCATTAGTGCGGCTCTCGCCGTAGCCCAGCGGTTATTCACCTGCGAGGCGGAGCTGGCCGATCGTCAGGTGACCAGACGCACCATACCTTCCGGCGCCCACAGCAAGAAAACCGAGGCGCCCTGATTCTTTTGGATGAATCCCGGACGAAGCAAGGCGCAAAGCGCCAACCAAGCCGAGTAGTATTCTCTTGATGTCGCCGCCGGAGCGCGCCGATCAAAAAAATCTACCAAGTCCCACCACGGTTTCAATCCGCTACACCAACCCCAGCGAATCCGGCTGGCGCACCCCCGCGCCAGCCGGATTCCTCCTAAGAAGGAGCATATGGATAGGAACGGTAGCCATTGCTGGAAAATAGTGGAAAACCTCTAAATAGCCAGAGATTTTTCTTGACACTGCGTCTGATAAGTAATATTATGTTAACTACGAATTCAATCTAACTTTTGCTTCCCCTCGCCCCCTTAAAAACCGCTCTTCCAAGCGGGCGTCCTTCCCGCGAAATATCGCCTCGCGCAGAGCCTACTAAGTGAGGAAGGCGTCACTTGCAGTAGTTAATTTTTCCCTGCGGATTGTCGCGCTTTACGTTGGTCTAGCTCGTACTTGATGTATTGTTCTAGAGTGTGCGGATCCGCGCCGACAATACGCCGGCCGTTTACAAACATCGTCGGCGTGCTGCCGACTTCTAGCAAGATACCGTTAGCGCGGCTGGCATCAACCGCAGCCCCAGCTTCCGGGCTGGCCATGCAAGCCTTGAACGCATCCGCGTTCAAGCCGGACTGGCTGGCAAAGTCAGTCATTTTGCTCCAGGCATTTTCCGCCGAAATGAGCTCCTGGCCGTCGTAGATGAAGTCATACATTTTCCAGAAGGCCGCAGGGTTCTGCTGGTAAGCGCAGCGACCGGCAAGGGCCGCCGTCCGAGCCCAAGGATGAATCTGCTCCAAGGGGAAATCCTTGAAGACCACGCGTAGCTGGGGATAGTTCGGAAGCATCCCGCGCAGCGCGTCATGCAAGGCGCGGCAGACAGGGCACTCGAAGTCCGAGAACTCCACTAGAGTGACTGGAGCATTGGCGGGTCCCATTGAGGGGCTATCCTTCGTATGCAGCTGAGCCCGCGTTTCTGCCATGGGATCTTTGGAGAGATCCGACAACTCTCCGCGGAACATATATTTCCCATCTTTGCGTTACGTAGACCTTGCCCGTTTGCTGATTCTCTCCGACCTTGACCTCGACATCGACTTCCAGCAGTCCCTCAATTCCGATGTCTTTTGGAGCGGCTGATTTTGACAATCGTATCTGCCCCAAACGCATAGAGATTTCGCAGATAAGCTTCGACGGTCTTCTGCATTGGTGACTGCGCGGTGGATGTAGGTGCAACGGCCGCCTTGGTCTGAGACTGTTGCGCCCGCGCTGCTGGGAGAGCAAGACTCAAGGCAAGAATTGGCACAATCAACAGTGATTTCTTCACGTGGGACCTCAATTCTCTAAGGAATAAACCGCTGGGCAATCGGAAACGGCCTGCCAAATCCAAAAGCTCGCGACGTAATCTTAAGCCCCGGAGCCGCTTGCTTGCGTTTGTACTCGGTCCGGTCGACATGCAGGGCAATGTCTCGCACGAGCTGCAGGTCAAACCCATAATGGTCCGCAATCTCCTGGGGGCTGTGCAGGTCCTCGATATAAGCCTTCAGGATGCGGTCCAGGACATCATAAGGCGGAAGGCTGTCCTCGTCCTTCTGATTGGGACGCAACTCCGCGGAAGGGACCTTGTCGATGGACGAGCGGGGAATTAATTCCCTTTCGCGATTGATCCAGTTTGCCAGCTCGTAGACCATAAGTTTTGGAACGTCGGAAATCACCGCCAGACCTCCGGCCATATCGCCGTAAAGCGTGCAATAACCCACAGCCAGTTCGGATTTATTGCCAGTGCTCAGAACCATCGAGCCGAATTTGTTGGAGATCGCCATCAGATAATTGCCGCGAATGCGCGCCTGGATATTTTCTTCCGTGACGTCGGCCGACCTCGATGCCAAATGCAGGTGCCAGCGCCTTCTCATAAGCGTCAAACACATCGCCAATCGGAGCGTGATGAGCTCGATGCCCAGGTTACTGAGCCAGGGCTTGAGCGTCAGACTTGCTGCCCTCCGAAGAGTAAGGCCCTGGCATGGACACGCCTAAAACATTGGACGCTCCGAGAGCGTCCACGGCGATGCTCGCCACTACGGAGGAATCGATGCCCCCGCTGAGGCCGACCAGCACTTTCTTGAATCCACATTTGCGGACGTAATCTTGCGTCCCGGTGATCAGCGCCCGGTAGGCATACGCAATTTCTTCGTGCGGCTGTTTGTGAATCTCGCCTTCGCCCGTGACCGTATCGAAGAGGACCAGATCTTCTTCAAACGCCAGAGCTTGTGCCGCGACTTTTCCTTCCGCCGTCAAGGCCATGCTCGCGCCATCAAAAATCAGGCTGTCGTCGCCGCCTACCTGGTTGACGTAAACGATGGGCCGGTGCTGGTTCATGGCGATCGATTGCAGCATTTCCAGACGTAGAGCGCGCTTGTCGATCGTGTAGGGCGAAGCGGAAATATTGAGCAGCACGGTAATTCCCTGCCCAATGAGTTCCGTCACTGGATCGCGGTCATACCGGCACTCGGCCCAAAAGTTTTTGTCGTTCCAGACGTCTTCGCAAATGGTGATGCCCAGTTGCTCTTTGCCGAATCCGTAGGCGAATTGTTTGCCGGCGGGTTGAAAATAGCGGGATTCGTCAAATACGTCGTACGTCGGCAGAAGCATTTTGCTCTGCTCAAACACCACGCGCCCGCTGCAAATCAGCGCCGCCTTATTGGCAATGGATTTTCCTTTGCCATTTTTCACGCGCCCCGCATAGCCAACAATCGGCGGGCAGAGGCAGCTTGGCTGCTAGATGCTTTCAATTCCTGATGGTTACGATCGATAAAGGCAGGCCGCTCGAGGAGGTCTTGAGGAAGATAGCCGCACAGGCAAAGTTCAGAAAAAACAGCAAGGTCGGCCCCTCGCTGCCTGGCTTTCTCCGCCAGACTCAGGATGCGAGCCGAATTTCCTGCGAAATCGCCTACCGTGGGATTGAACTGCGCGAGCGCTATCTTCATGCCCGCACTTTAGAATACGGATGCCAATGCGAGATTGCAAACACCAGCGAAAAGCTTTGTGTCCGGTTTATCGGCACCGCGCGTTATCTATTTTTCGGCGGCTTCTGCGCAACTAAGCTGGCGATTCCCTGCCCGGCGTTCAGCTCTCGATAGAACAATGTATGCAATCCGGGAAACGCGGTTCGCAGTTCTCCCGATTCGAGGAGATGGTCAGGATTGCGTGGACCGCCCGAGTGGCTGAGCTGTGCCCGTGTAAATGTTTCAAATACCAGCACTCCGCCAGGCCGAAGCGCAGCAGCCATTTGCTGGAAAAGAGATCTCTGCAAATACTGAAGGCAAAGGATCAAGGAAAACAAAGCCTCTGGAAGCTGTATGTCCTCCAGATTTGCTTGAATGAGCCGGATGCCATGCGCCCGTGACCTTGCATAAGAAGCGTCGTCTGCCCGGCTAACGTGTATCTTGGCTTTGCGCGCCCGGCTTTCAAGGATATCGAGACGCCGCTCCCGACCAATCGACGGCATTCACAAATTGTCCGCGCGCCGCCAGCATCAGCGCGTGCCGGCCAGTCCCACAGGCGAGATCCAAAGCAGCCCCAAGCGGGAGCAACGGCAGCCATTCCGAGACAATGCTGGCGGGTTCCGCGGGCGAGTTTTGCGCGGCCTCGCGGTGACGTGCGTCCCATTCGGTTACGTTAGCGGGCATAAAAAAAGGCTCTTGAACGTTGCGTTCAAGAGCCTCGAATTCTGGACAGAAGTCGAACGAAACGACAGGATCCGCTTCATCACTCTGTCATTTTGCGAATGACAGAACAGAATAATTAAACGCTAAAGGAGCTGCCGCAGCCGCAAGTGCTCTTCACGTTCGGGTTGTTGAACTTGAAGCCGGCACCCTCAATGGTCTCGATGTAGTCGATTTCGACGCCATCCAGATACATCGAACTCATCTGATCGACCGCGACCTTGAGCCCGTTAAAATCAACTACTTCATCGGTCTCGTTGGTCTGGTTTTCAAAAGCCATGTGGTATTGAAAACCGGAGCAGCCTCCGCCGACGACGGCAACGCGCAACGCCACCGGTACAGGATTCTGCATGCCCATGATTTCCTTGACCTTGACACTGGCAGTAGGAGTCAGACTAATCATAAGTTCCTTTGGCCTCCGCATCGCAGGTAAGCCCGCGACGCAACTCTCAACTGAAGTATAGCAAACCTTTTCCACTACTGCACATGGCACTTGGACGGCGAAGTTCTTGTCTGGAAACTCCTCGCTCGAGCGTGTTTCGACAACCCTATAGCCTTCGCATACAATAAGATGCAGCCATGAGACACAAAGTCACGTTGATCCCCGGAGAAGGCATTGGTCCCGAAGTCGCATCAGCCGCGCGGCGCATCCTTGAGGCTGCAGGCGTCCAAATCGATTGGGAAGAAGTCGAAGCGCGCTCAGAAAAAGCGTCGGCGACAGGACAATTTGTGACGGAAGGCGCCGTCGAGTCCGTCCGGCGCAACCGCGTGGCGCTTAAAGGCCCGATGGGTACCGCAGTCGCCGGTGGGGCGCCCAGCATAAACGTAGCCTTAAGGAAAACGCTCGATCTTTACGCCAACGTCCGGCCGGTCAAGAATCTACCCGGAGTGAAATCCCGTTTTGAGAACGTGGATGTAGTTCTGATTCGCGAAAATACGGAAGATCTCTATTCCGGGCTGGAACATGAAGTGGTTCCCGGCGTTGTCGAGAGCTTGAAGATCATCACGGAAAAAGCATCCACGCAAATCGCGCAGTTCGCTTTCAAATATGCCAAACGCGAAGGCCGAAAGAAAATTCACGCCATCCATAAAGCCAATATTATGAAGCTCTCGGACGGACTTTTCCTGAAATCCATCCGCATCGTGGCGCCGCAGTATCCCGACATAGAGTACAAAGAGATGATCGTCGACAACGCCTGCATGCAAATGGTGTTGAATCCGCAGCAATTCGACATGTTGCTGCTTCCGAATCTCTATGGCGACGTGATGAGCGACCTCGCAGCGGGTCTTGTTGGCGGACTCGGCGTAGTCGGAAGCGCCAACGTTGGCAACGAAGCGGCAATGTTCGAGGCCGTTCACGGGACTGCGCCCGACATCGCCGGAAAAGGTTTGGCGAACCCGACAGCGATATTACTGAGCAGCATCATGATGCTGGACCATCTTGGTGAAAGGTCCGCCGCGCGGCGGATCGAAAGTGCCCTCAAACGAGTGCACCGCGAGGGTAAGCACATCACCCAGGACGTGGGTGGCAAAGCCGGAACCGAAGAATTTACCGAAGCGGTCATCTCCTCCCTTCGCCCAAGCTAGTTCCCCGCTTACACATTTTTAGCACGCGAGCGGTTTAGATGGCCGTAAACCCTTGTTATTCTTCTTTAAACGTGGCATTCTCAGACCGTTAGTGGTCCCCTTCCAAGGCGGGTGAATGCATCGGTCGAGGTATCCTGAAAGGCGTCGCACAGTTCGGATGACGCTTCAAATTCCCTTAAAAGTACGCTGCCAGATGCCTGAAGGCGAAGCCATTGATTTAAAAGCCCTTACTCAGTTCGTGAGCGCGCACGGCGCCCTGATTGTGATGGATGCGCCTCTTTTGCCGGGCCAAACAGTCCGTGTTTTCAACGAAATGACAGCAGAGTCCGTCGAATGCTTCGTGACCTCCGTGCGCGAAAAGCAGGACCGACGATTCATAGGGCTCGGCTTTGCTACACCCAAGCATGATTTCTGGCACGTGGTATTCCCCAAGGCGGGTACGCGACAAGCGGTGCGTTCTTCGCAAACCGGGTCACTCGTCGAACCGGGAAAGACCCCCAACATCTCTTCTCAAAGCTAACAGGAGAATCTTTTCTAAAAATTTGACGTTTTGCTGGCTTTCGCCTTGTTCTCAGGCGATTACTGCGGCCACGGTGGGGAGCTGGCGCTAACCTCCATGCGGAGCGTAAACCTGATATAGCAGAATATAGACGATCACCCCAGTGACCGAGACATAGAACCACAGCGGCAACGTCCAGCGGGCAATCACGCGGTGCTTATCAAATTTCTCGAGCCACGCTCGCCGCAAGGTAATCAAAATCAACGGTACGATGACGATTGCCAGTACGGTGTGAGAAAGTAGCAGCGCAAAATAGACCGGTCGAATCCAGCCCTGGCCTTGGAAAACTACGTGACCAACGCGGATGTGGTAGATCACATACGAAATCAGGAACACGGTCGAGACGGAGAATGCGGCGATCATGAAAGCTCTGTGAACTTTCATTTTGCCGTTTCGGATCGCCGCATAACCGCAAGCAAGCAAGATGGCGCTGGTGCCGTTTAGAGAGGCGTTGAGCGCGGCCTGTGAAAACATCGGTTGGCGAATGTCCTTCCCAGCGGCAGCTGCTCAGCGCGGAATTTTGTCGTAGATCATCAAACCCAGAAGAATCGGAATGTGCAGCACAGTGGCATGCATGAGCCATTTAGCACGCACGTTGGTCCTCGAAGCAGCCGCCCACAAGCAAACCTGGACGAGCGCCGTGCTGACTACCAGCGCGCCGAAGAAATAACGTACTCCGGCCAGTCCCATAACGGACGGCAAAAGACTTACTCCCACGAGTGCTATGGCTGTGAGAATGATCTGCCGAAACGTACGTGTTCCTTCGCGGTCCACGACGGGCAACATCAGGATGCCCGCGCGGGCGTAATCTTCGCGATACATCCAGGCAATGGCGTAAAAATGCGGAAATTGCCAGAAAAATAGAATCGCAAAGAGCAGCCACGCGCCGCGATCCAAAGTCCCAGTAGCGGCGACCCATCCGATCATTGGAGGAATTGCTCCCGGAAATGCGCCAATGGCGGTGGCCCAAACCGTGCGCTTTTTCAGTGGAGTATACGCAAGCAGATAGCTCACGGACGTAAGAACCCCAAGCGCGGAAGCAAGAAAGCCGGCCGTGAAATACAGATCCAGCGCGCCCGCGATGCAGAGAACCAAGCCAAACAGCAAAGCTTCGCGCGGCTGCAATTGTCCGCTGGGAAGCGGACGCGACGCCGTGCGACGCATAAAGCGGTCGGAATCGCGTTCGATGTAATGGTTTAGAGTTGCGGTACCTGCCGCGATCAAGAGCGTGGCGAAAACGGTTTGAATTAGACGAAGCCAATCCACCGCTCCGCGCGCACCCATGTAATAACCCGCGGCAGTGGTCATCAGAACGAGAAAAGACACATCTGGCTTGGTGAGCGCGACATACGCATTGGCGCGGGACGCTAGCGTAATTTCTGTTGTGCGAACCGTGCTCATCAGACCGTAACCCGCCCCTGCGACGATACGGCAACCTCGCCAGCGCGCGGGACCAAGCGATAGCATACGAGAATCGTCACAATTGAGACGGCAAACAAGAGCGCGCCGACCACCGTGTGCGTCACGGTCAGCAAAACCATCACACGCATGGGCTGCGGGGCGTCCGCGGTTGCGATGCGCGACCAGTAAGCGCCGATGCCAAGCAGAAACTGCACACCGAAGAAGGTGTGAAGCAGAATCCGCATTTTCGTCAGTTCACGCGAATGTCCAAAACGTTTGCGAAGAACAACAGCGGTCCAAATGACTGTGGCCAGCACCGCTAGGGATCCCGCCGCGTGGGGCCAAATCGGAATTTCGCTATGACGGAAGCCTGCTCCCAGAAATACCTGGAGAAAGATCACCACCGCATTCAGCACCGCAAGCGAGTGTATAGAAGGCGAGCCGCGATCCTCTAGTTGAGGGCGGTCTGAAATCCACCAATTGCTGGTGAATACCGCAATGCTCAAAATCGCCCCGAACATAATTTGCGCGAAGCAGGCGTGCAGCACCGGCAGCCAGTAATGCAGCAACTGAATCACCACCTGGCCGCCGAGAATCGCCTGAACAACAATGCCGCCCACCGCGATCACTGCGAACCACCGCAGCCAGCGTCGCTCTTCCTTGATCCAAATTAGAACGGCGAGAATGAGAGTCCACACTCCCAAGACCCCAGCAATGACGCGGTGGGAATGCTCGTAAAAAACGCCGCCGACCATCGGCGGGGTCCAAGTTCCAAAAGATTTTGGCCAATCCGGTACGGAAAGCGCGGCGTCGTTGGAGGTAACAAGCGCGCCCGCGACCAAGAGCAAAACCGTCCAGCAGACGGTAAACACGGCGAAGCGATGTACGCCCGCATGGTAGGAAGCCTTCATAGCCGTTGTCCCAGCGCGGGATTATAACGCACTGGTGGGATTCCTGCTCTCCGTTCTACTCGATTTAGCGCAGGGACGACGGGCGTACTCAGTTGTCCCAGGATGCCCTGCCCCGCCGGCATATTCATCACGATGCCGTCGAGGATACCTTTGCGGCCAACGGATCTCCCGCAAGACCTACCGCTCGAAGCACGAGGTCTTTCAGCGCGGCGATAAATAGAGGGGAATCGCCGACGGCCGGCATCATCCGGAAAACCTCAATGCCAAACTTCTTGGCGTCTTCGCGCGCTTCGATGTTGATTTCGTGCAGCGTTTCGATGTGCTCGGTCACAAAGGAAATCGGCACAACGAGCATTTCCTTGACGCCCTCGGAACCAAGCCGCTCGATGGTGGCGGTCAGAGGCGGTTGCAACCATTTTGAGGGCCCTACCCGGCTCTGATAACACAATAGATGTGTTTGCGGCCAACTGGGATACTGCTTTCTTCCCTCTTCGCAGACGAGCCGAACCGTGGCCTCGATTTGGTTTGGATACGGATCCCCTTTTTCGACGAGGCTCATCGGCAATCCGTGCGCGCTGAAAACCAGATGAATGCGGGAGCTGTCCGCGAATTGTCGTAAGACGGAACCGATGCGTTGGACGAGCGCTTGAATATAGAGCGGATGGTTGCAGAACTGGCTAACCGTACGCTCCGGCGGGCCGCCCTCGGGCTGTCCGTAGACGCGGCGCCATTCCTTGAAGCTGCTAAGAGTTGTGGCGTAAGAGAACTGCGGGTAGAGCGGAAGGAGCACGATCTCATCCAGCGGCGCGGCTTTGCGAAGCGACTCGACGGCTTCTCCGGTCATCGGATGCCAGTAGCGCATGGCAATCACGGCAACGGGATCAATCTCGCCAGATAGTGCCTCGACCAGTGCGAGCCGTTGCCGTTCAGTAAGGGTTCCGATCGGCGAGCGGCCGCCAATCTCCGCATACTTGCCCCGCACAGGAATGGAACGCCGCGAAGAAATCCTCTTCGCCAGCGGCCGTCGCAAAAAACCGAGCGGCCCCATGGGGATGATGTCCGGGTCGAGAAACAAGTTCAGAAGAAACGGCTCGACGGCCTCCAGCGAATCCGGCCCGCCGAGCTGGAACATCACAATGCCGACTTTTTTGTTCCGCGCCAATTACTTTCCCTGGTTCAAGGAATTCTTCAAGCGATCGAGCTCTTCGCGCAAAGAGGAGGTGCGTTTTGCAACGGTGAGGTAAAAAAAGAAGAACACCGCCCAGCCAATGATGTACGCCGCGAAAACACTGTTCAGACTTGTCATATTGCCTCCGCCTCGCGGCGCAAGAGTTCGATATCCGTGCGCAACTTTTCGAGCCGATAGCGTTCCGCGATTAGGAACACCATCAGTACGTGCATCGCCAGCACGCTGAAAAAGAATACCTTGAGCATGGTCGGCTCAAGGCCGGAGCCGGGGCCGCCCATGATGACCGGTGCCGGATGCTGCGTCCGCCACCAGCGAATCGCTCCAAAGACAATCGGTACATCGATGAAAGAAAATATTCCAAAGAGAGCGCTCAGAAGCGCACGGCGATCCGGTTCCTCGATCAACGTACGCAAAAGAAGGTAGGAGATATAGAGGAGCCAGAGCACAAAAGTGGATGTAAGCCTGGCATCCCAGGTCCAATAAATTCCCCACGCGGGCTTGGCCCAAATCGGTCCTGTGATTAGCACAACGGTAATAAATGCAAGACCCACTTCTGCCGAGGAAACGCCCAACGCGTCCCACTTCTCATCACGGCGCCAGACGTATAAAAGGTTCGCAACGAAGCAAACGAAAAAAGCGGTCATTCCGGCCCATGCGGCGGCGGCATGAAAATAGAAAATTCGCTGGAGCACATGCATCGTTTTCTCTTCCGGGGCGATAAAAAAAGACGCATAGGCGGCGGCGCCAACCAGGAAGAGAACGAAGGCGCCGATCATCGCGCGTTTCCACATAGTGCTTCATTCCTCCAGAAGATATTCGCCGAAAAGCCATAGCGCCGTCAAAAAAACCATGTCAAAAACGGCCAGGAATCCGATTCCCTTCCATTGCACGTATGGCGTGCGGTCAAGAAGTGACTTTGTAACTTCCGTGCTGGCCACGAGAATGGGTGTCAGCAGAGGCAGCATAAGCAGGGGTAAAAGCAATTCGCGCATGCGCGCTTGCGCGGAGATGGCGGAAAGAGCTGTACCCGCAATGGAGATCCCCAGGCTTGCCAGAAAAAACACCAGCAGCAGCCAATGCAGCACCGGCATGACGGGCACGTTATACATCACGGCAAAAATCGGCAGCAGCAGCAGCTCGGTCAGGAGAAGAAAAAAAGTGTTCGCTGTGAGCTTGGCGAGAAATATGGCGAATGGATCGCTAACCGAGAGGCGAAGAGCACTCAGCGTGTCGTTCTGCTGTTCTCGCAGAAAACAGGGTTGCAGCATCAGGGAAGAAGCAAAGAGAAATGCGAGCCAGAGCAGTCCGGGAGCAAAACGGCGAGATTCGTCCGATGTCGGGTCAAATGTAAAGCTGAAGAGAACGATCACGATCAGAATAAAGACAATCGTTGTCGTCAGCAATTCGCGCGAGCGGAACTCCGTGCGAAGCTCTTTGCCAAGCAAAACGGACGCGTTGGAAAACAGGCTCATTCAGGCGTCGGCAAACGTGAAAATCGAGCGAAACGTTGCACCGGTGCGCGTATCCGCCGCGATCGAGCCCGAGTCCAGGCGAATGGCCCGAGTGCCGAGCGAAGAGATTTCCGATTCGCCGTGGAGGCTCATCAAAATGGTGCGGCCCGAGTCGCGAAGCCTGCGAATCGCTTCCGCAAGCCAAGCAACGCCCTGCGGATCGAGACCGGTTGCCGGCTCATCGAGCAAAAGGACGGCAGGCTCATGCAGCAAAGCGCGAGCGATCGCCACGCGTTGCCGCATGCCGCGAGAGAAGGTGCGCACTCGAGAGGCGCGGCGATCGGATAAGCCGACTTCTTGCAGTAGTGCTTCGACGCGATTCTCGGGCTGGGCAGTTCCCAGGAGCCGTGCAAACAATCGAAGATTCTCTTCGGCGGTCAATTCGTCATAAACCATTGTGGCGTGAGCGACGAATCCCGGACGAGTGACGTTGTCCTCTCCGCCGGACGGCGCACCGGTAAAACTCAACTCACCTCGAGATGGCCGTACTAATCGCGCCGCAATCCGCAGAAGCGTGGTCTTGCCGGAACCGTTCCGTCCTGCAAAAACCACGCATTCCCCCGCAGCGACGGTGAGTGACACTCCGCGCAATGCCAGGAGGCCGCCATAGCGCTTATCGATGTTTTCAAAACGAAGGCCTACAGGAGAAAATGCCGCGGCCGTCACCGAGAAACCTCGGTTGAGCGCAGCTCGTGAAACGGAAGAAGACGGACAGGAAAGTCTGTCTCACCGAGGGAGAAAATGCAGGCGGCGTCGAGCGGCGTCAACCTCTAGCCTCGCACAAGATCGCGCAAGACTTTTTCCGCGCGAGCGCGTTCCTGGTTGTACTCTTCTTCCGAAATTGTCCCTGCCTGACGGCGCAACTCGAGCCGGAAGAGCGTGTCTTTCAATGTATCGAGACTGCTGCCCACTGCCGCGTCGACTTCCGCTAGATTGGCGCTCGGAACTACCGCGGATGCAACTGAAGCGGACGCCAATTTCTTGGAAAGTTTCGATGGCGGAGATGGAACACCGTCGGAAGGGCTGCCCGCAACGGCCACCACTGGCTTGCGCGCGAGAAGAATTGCAAGCAGCGCGAACATGCAGAGGAAGCCTCCCACCAGAGGCCATTTCAAAACATCCAAACGGCCCGGAACCACCGCAATGGTCGCGCCGGAAGACGGAGCGGTTCCCTGCTGCGCTTCGCGGTTCTGCGGGCCTGCGTCTGGATCCCCGGACGCAGATTCATTGCCGCTCGGTGGCGGCGCCGTCCCGGAAACACTGACTGACAAGATCGAATTGGCAGCGAGCGCGTCGCGGCTGTAAAGGCTCATTCCCTGCTCTTGCCCATTCGATTGCAACCCATCGCCTGTGACTTGAACGGTGGGCGGCGCAACAAGGACGAGTCGTGCGCCTGGATAGACTGTCGGCAGTTTTATGGTTGCTGCATTTGCGGTATACGGCAGCTCGTACGAGAAACGCACCCCGTTCTCGCCAGGACGGAAGGCATAAGCTACGCTGTACTTATTCTTGCCGCGATCGATGGGCGCTTGTACGACCGGCATGCCTGAAGGGCCCTGCGCGGCGATTTGTTTCAGGCTAGCGCCCTCAGGAATCGCAAAGTCAAAGTTGCCGTCAGCGCGAAAATAGGCCAGCGCGGGCTGCGAATCGTTCTTGATGGCATATTCTTCGCCAACTTCCAAAGTCGTGCCATTCGGCTGAAAAATCACGAAGTGAGTTCCCACGGAGATGGTTTTGGGATCTTTAGACGGCTCGAAGACCTCAACTTGCACCTGGTTCTGGCCTGGCGGCAATGGTTGATGAAAATTAATCCCGTGATAGACGGCGCGCACCAACATCGGTTGTGCGCCGATCGATGGATAATCGAATGAGAATTGGCCTTGCGCGTCGCTCTTGGAATTGAGCACTGGCTGCATTCCGCCCTGCAATTGAATCAGGATCACCTCAACGTCAGCGGCGGGTTTGCCAGTGGTGCCATTTTTTACGGTCCCATGAACAGTGGCGCCGTAAGCGCAGGAAAACGGCGTCAGCAAGCAAACTCCGAGCACCAAACGCAGAATCCACGGGGGCCTCATTGCGCACCCCGATCCGAGGCCGCCGGCTTGATCCCGCGAGGACGTCGCACCTGTGATTCCGTAACCTGATCGATTTCCGCAAGCACCTGCGCCGCTTCATTCTCAAGAGAAATCTTCATCGCTTCGAAATCATTTTCCGCATATTTTCCTGAACGAAACTCGAACCGCAAGTCTCGTAAATTGTCATAGAGAGTGTCGCGACGCTCAAGAAGTTGATCGAGCTTCGACCGCCGTGGGGCAAGGTCAGACGCATCGGGCTGAATATAAAAAATAAAGAGTCCCGTAGCTATAGCCAGCGCCAGGCACGCCCCGATAACGGCCCAGTCCGCAGAGGCAATCAGAAAAACAGTTGTGGCTGTAACAAACGTCAAGATCAATCCTCAGTGTCCCGCGCAGCCTGCGCACGCGCTCTCTCCAACATCTCGCTCGAAACGGGAGGTGCGCTACCCGCGGTGGCCAAAGCAGGCCCGGTCGGTGGACGATTCCGCCAGCGCGAAATGACGCTAAGGACTAGCGCAAATCCCCCAATCAGCGCGACTGCGGGAATCCACCAGGCCACACGTCCAAATCCGCTGTGCGGCGGTTCTGTGAGCACGGCCTGCCCATATTCCTGAACGAATGACTGCACGATCAGATCATCGGAATTGCCCTGAGCGATACGCTCGTCAATTTTTTTCAACATTCCGAGAGCGGTATCGCAAGGACCGGAGAACGCGCCTCCGACATGGTAACAACCGCCGGCGGAATCGTTGCAGCCGCCGCACATGCATTTCACCTTCATGCCCAACTGGTGCGCGTGATCGAGTGGCTGTGAGTCCCCAAAAGCGGATAGAAGCGGCAGCGCGCCGCCAAAACACAGAAGGAGCGGCAAGACAAGCGCAGCGGGCCGTTGAATCTTTCGCAAGTTAGTCATGGCCTTCTTTGTAGGTGGCCGCCGGCGCCATTCCATGAACCAATGGCTCTGTCGCGGGTTGTTTCGCTGCGGACAAAACCAATACGGCGCGGCGATTGGGCATCAATGCCACGAGCGTGCCAAATACGACGATCACGCCGCCAAACCAGATCCACTTCACCAGCGGGTTCAGGTACGCATGGATGACCGGCAATTTCGTTTCCGGACTCTGTCCCGCGTAAACAACGTACAAGTCTTCGCGAAGCGTTGAATAAATCGCGACCATGGTGCCGGTTTCACCATTTGTCTCGAAGATGCGGCGCTCAGGGTAGAGCATCATCAGCGGCTTATTGTTGACAAAGACTTCCACATTCAACCGGAGCCCAGTGTAGTTCGCTTCTGGCTTGCTATCGAAGCTCTGCAGAACGAGCTTGTACTTCCCTAGCTCCATCGATGAACCGGGCTGCATTTCCTTCTGGACATTTTGATTGAACGCCGCGCCAGCCAATCCGATGAAGATCAGCACCATCCCCATGTGGACGATATAGCCGCCATAGCGGCGCGTGTTGCGCATGGTCAATTCGATCGCGGAGGTCAAATAAGAAGCCCCAGAACGCACGCGGATGACTTTTGCGCCCCGGTAAAATTCCATAACGATCGTGGCCGTGACGAAGAAGCACAACGCAAAACAGATGAGCGAGTAGACTTCCCTGTATCCCAGCGCAAAGATGACCGCGCCACCTATGACGCCGACAATCAAGGGCCAAGCAAAATTTCGTTTCAAACTTTCCACGGAAGTCTTGCGCCATGCCAGAAGCGGTCCAACGCCGGTCAGGAAAAGCAGGAGCAGCCCGATCGGGATGTTTACTTTATTGAAGAAGGGCGCGCCCACGCTAATTTTGGAGCCCGATAGCGCTTCCGACAAGACCGGGAAAAGCGTACCGGAGAGAACCGCGACGCACGAAACCAACAAGATCAAATTGTTGAACAAAAAGCTGGATTCGCGAGAGACAAGGGCATCCAGCTGGTTTTCACTCTTCAAATAGTCGCGATTCTTAAAATACGCGATAAGACAGACCGCGAATATGATCGCAAGAAATCCGACAAACCAAGTGCCAATACTGGACTGCGCGAACGCATGAACGGAGCTAACGACACCGCTGCGCGTCAGGAAGGTGCCGGTAATGCACAAAAGGAACGTCGTAAATACCAGCCAGACGTTCCACACCTTCATCATGCCGCGCTTCTCTTGCATCATGACCGAGTGCAGGAACGCGGTGCCCGTTAGCCACGGCAGCAGAGAGGCATTTTCCACCGGATCCCAGCCCCAGTAGCCCCCCCAGCCAAGGACTGCATAGGCCCAATGCGCGCCAAGAAGAATTCCCGCAGTTTGGAAACCCCAAGCGATCATCGTCCACTTGCGCGTTAGGTGGATCCACTTCTCGCCCGGATAACGCGCCAGTAGCGCTGCCAACGCAAACGCGAACGGAATCGTGAATCCCGTGTAACCCGAATAAAGATTCGGCGGATGAATCACCATCTCGGGATATTGCAGCAGCGGAGTCAGCCCGTTGCCATCGGCACGGGCGACGAGATCCATCGCGCCATGAGCGCCGGGAACGGCGAGCGCTTTAAACGGGCTAGCGACGAAATTATTGAGCGTCAAAAAGAAAATCTGTACGCCCGCGAGAATCACGCCAACATACGGCATCAATTCGCCGTTTTTATTCCGGTATGCAATCAAGACGGAAAAAACATAAATCGAAAGAAGGAAGCTCCAGAAAAGCAACGATCCTTCCTGGCCAGCCCACAAAGCGGCGATTTTGTAAAACGTGGCGAGTGCGCGATTGCTATGCGCGACGACATAGGCCGCGGAGAAATTATCGCTGAAGAAAAGATATTCGAGGCTGAAGGTAGCGACAAAAATCAGGCAGCAGGTGGCAATCCCTGCCTGACGCGTGCTTTTAACTAGCAGCGGATGGCGCGTAATGATCGCAGCAATTCCGCCTGCAAACGCAAATACCGCGCAAATGAACGCAAGGAGTAGAGCGAATGAACCGAATACATCCACGTGGCCTCCGCCTATCCCCCGGTTAAACCGGGACTGCTGCGTTTCGCCTTACCGTGTCGCCGTGGAAGGAGTAGCAACCGTGCCCCCGGGAGCTGCCTCGTACTTGGACGCGCACTTCGCCTGGACAACCTCAGCGACAAAGCGCCCATCCGTTTCCCGGCCCTCGACCAATGCTTGGGATTTATCCACGAATGTATCTGGCAGAGGGTCGCTGCCGACATAGCTTACCGGAAGTGACTTCCCTTCCCCGTCCAGAACGAAATCCACACGGCCTGTGAAACGGCGAATGCTGCCCGGCGCGACGGTTCCCCCGACGCGAATCCGATGCGAGAGTTCAGATCCGTGTAGAGTCTGCAGCTCCGCGATGGTGTGATAGTAAGTCTTGCTCTCCCCGTACCCGAGCCATGCCAGGAAGGCCATCGAAACGACGATTACAGTGACGCCGATCCCGAATTTTGCCTGTTTCTTCACGCCGAGACTCCTACTCCGACTGCATAGGATCTAAGTTTCGGATTCTATCACAACCAGATGATTGCTAAGCTGGTCGAAGTTCAATTCTTGGCCAGTCCAGTGGGGCTAGGGGGTGATGGGCGATATATTACTTCGCAGCGACCGGCGCGGCAAGAGCAGCCCGCAGCCGTCTAGCCACTTCAGAAAAGTCAGAAGAATCCAACCCGAAAGGCTGGCCGCCATCAAGGACCACGGGGCAACCCAGTTCGGCGCTCGACAGCCCTGCACACAACGGTCCCAGCGATTCCGAAATCAAAAAAACACGCTTGGGCTTAAGCGACCGGCGAATGCGCGTCATCACCGACGAAACGCGTTTCATAAGGAGCGACTCGCACACCAGCGGTCCAGCCTGCCCACTTTCGAGCGGACACTCGAGTATGTGTGTCAGAAAAAGGCCGCTGCGTTGAAACTCGCTTAAAACTGCGTCTGACGCTTTCCCTGCAGCCGCGATCCCCACGGCATTCAGCAATCGGCCCGCTTCACCCTCAAATTTTCCTGAATATAAGAAGTCGGCGTCAGCTAAAGGAGAAAATCCGCCAAGCATAAGCGCGGACATGTGAACGGGCCGGTACCGGCTGGTCCATTCGAGGCGCTGAAGCCTCCGTGCAATATGTTCGGGAGATGCGCTTTGTCCGCAGCCGTCGCAAGCCATGTGATCTATTGGCATGGGATGTATGCATGAATCGTAGTCGAGTGAAGAGAGGAGTGCAATCGCCAGAAGCGCCTTCTATGGCTGGCAGATGAACTCAAGCGGCGCGCGGAAACACTTCAAGATTCGACGACGGCGATTGTGCGCCGGGGATGGTTAATTGGGTTTTGGCGTCGCACAAACGCCGTCGCTCGCTGATACGTGTAGCTTCAACTTCAAACCCTCACCGAGGGCAAAAGTTGTCTTGCGATCGAGCTTTTTTGTGCTCCGGAACGAGGAATTTACGAGGAAACTGTTGCGTCAGCTGGGAGCTTTGATCGCAGGCACCACTTTAGTTCCTGGCTCAATTCTGTAATTTCCATCCCCGGCATCACGATGAATTTACAGCTCAACATTTCCCGCGGTTCATCGTCATCCGGCAATTGGCAGGAAACCCGGCAATATTGGCAATCCTGATTCCAGCAGAAACGCCCATACGGAATCGTTTCTGGACTGATGAACTGAAAGCATCGTAAGAGCGAGTTGCGCTCCGGCACCTGAAACTTCTTGCCCATCACGGTGATTTCCACGAGCTTTTCATAGGGGCGAAAGGGTTCCGACATAATGAGTCCTGTTCTCCGTAGACGGGTGGCCGTGAAAGCGCGGAAGTTGCCCCGATCCGGATCACTCTGATGGTTGCCTATTCAGATTAGCCCGGGCTCCTGGAAGCAACAACGATTGCTCTCGGATGAGTTGCGAATGTGCTAAGGGGTAGACCTAGGACTAAAACGTCTCGCAGAAGGGTAAATTTAACTGCCAAAATCGAAGAATTGCCCCATTTTTCGGAACTTATCGTAGCGGGTATCCAGCAAAACTTTTGTCGGCTGTTGGGTCAGGGCTACCAGCTGCTGGTCCAATACTTCCCCGAGCAACTGCCCAGCGCCTTCTGGGTCAACATGCGCTCCGCCTTCGGGCTCGGCCACGATTTCATCGACGATGCCAAGTTCTTTGAGGTCCTTAGCGGTGATTTTCAGCGCGGCCGCGGCTGTCTCTGCCTTTGTGGCGTCGCGCCACATGATCGCCGCACAGCCCTCCGGCGATATCACGGAATAAAAGCTGTTTTCGAGGATGTTCACGCGATCCCCAACGGCAATCGCCAATGCTCCGCCGGAACCGCCCTCGCCAGTTACAGTGACAATGATCGGTACGGGCAGTCGCGCCATTTCACGCAAGTTGCGTGCTATGGCTTCGGCTTGTCCGCGTTCCTCAGCGTCGATCCCGGGATACGCGCCAGGGGTGTCGATAAAGGTGAAAATGGGCCGGCCAAACTTCGCCGCAAGTTGCATGATGCGCAGGGCTTTTCGGTAGCCCTCCGGTTTGGGTTGGCCGAAATTGCGTACGAGCCGTTGTTTTGTGTCGCGGCCTTTTTGATGGCCGATAACGGCGATGGGCCGGCCACGAAACTTCGCGAGACCGGTAATCAAAGCTTTGTCATCGCCATAGCCACGGTCGCCGTGAAGCTCGATGAAGTCGGTGAGGAGCATGGCGATGTAGTCCAACGGGTAAGGGCGCTGCGTGTGCCGTGCGATTTGGGCGCGCTGCCAGGGTCCGAGATGGCTGTAAAACTCCTTGCGCAGCTCAGCCACCTGCTGACGTATGCGTTCGAGTTCCGCGTCGGCCTCTTCGTCGCCCGCGAGTTGGCGCAATTCCTCGACGTCTTTTTCCAGGCGTTCGATCTCAGTCTGTCGATTTGCCTGTGCCGCCGGGGTTTTGGCCTTGTCCTTGGACTTCATCACATCACCCGCTCAATCGATTCGTTGCCTATGCACTCCCGGATTGCGGCGACTAGTTCAGGGCACGTCCGGACGCGCTGCTCTACCTGAAGGATTGCTGTCGCTCCTTTTGCGTCACAGAGATCAAGCGAAACCATGCTCGTGCCTCGATAGGAGGACAATATTTCTTCCAAACGGTCCAGCAATTCCTCGTTTAGATCTTCTAGCTTCATGCGGATGCGGAGGCCGGACGCGGGCCGCTCTGCGAGGTCGCCGAGGCGCGCCGCTTCCTGTAGGGACAGCCTTGTTCCGGCTTCCTCTACCTGTACGCGAACCTTCAGCAAAAGCGGCGTTCCGGCTTTGAGGATCTGCTCCAGTCGCGCGAAACTTTCCGGAAAGGCAAGCAATTCCTGGACTCCGGTCATGTCCTGAATTGTGTAGATCGCCCAGCGGGCGCCCTTTTTGGAGCGCATCGGCCGCGTACCCACAACTAGCACCGCAACCGTGATTTCTTTGCCATTGCGCTGGCCTTCGACTTGATCGAGCGAAACGCATTTCAATTCCTGCAATCGCGATGCGTACTTAGCGAGTGGGTGCCCAGAGACATAAAAGCCGAGCATGGCGTATTCACTGGCGAGCCGTTCGGCTTCGCTCCACGGTTCGGCGTCGTGCAATTCAAAAGCTATGCGTGCAGGTGCCGCCGCAGTGCCGAACAAGCCATGTTGTCCAGATTCTCTTATCCGCGTTGCGCGCTGCACGGCCGCTAGCGCATCGTCAACGGAAGCCAGCATGGATTCCCGCGGCCCGAGTGAATCTACGGCGCCGGACTTAATCAAGCTCTCAAACACTCGCTTGTTTAGAAACTTAGCCTCGATGCGTTCGCATAGATCGTACAGAGTAGTGAATTCGCCGGCGCTCAAGCGTGAATCGCGGACCGCTTTCGCGGTGTTCTCGCCCACGTTCTTGATGGCCGCGAGCCCGAATCGTATCGATTCGCCGACCGGCGTGAAATAGAGGTCGCTCTCGTTCACGTCTGGCGGAAGAATCGAAATGCTCATCCCTCGCGCTTCGTTGATGTACTTCACAGCCTTTTCCGCGTTACCCGTTTCGGAGGTCAGCAGCGCGGCCATGAATTCCACCGGATAATGTGTCTTCAAATAAGCCGTTTGATACGCGAGCAGTGCATACGCGCAGGAATGGGATTTGTTGAATCCGTAACCGGCGAACTCCTCCATCAAATCGAAAATGCCCGCGGCTTTCTTTTCCGAAACTTTGTTGGTGATGCAGCCAGCGATGAATTTTGCGCGTTGTGCCGCCATCTCCTCTTTTTTCTTTTTGCCCATGGCGCGCCGGAGAATATCCGCTTCGCCCAGCGAGAAGCTGGCCAGCAGGTTAGCGATCTGCATGACCTGCTCCTGATAAAGGATTACGCCGTAGGTCTCATCGAGAATGCCCTTGAGTTGCGGAAGCTCGTAGCTGACTTTGGTCTTTCCCTGCTTGCGGCTGATGAAGTCGTCGATCATGCCGCCCTGAATCGGCCCGGGACGATATAGCGCGTTCAAAGCGGTGAGGTCTTCAATGCGCGAAGGCTGATAACGGCGCAGGATGTCGCGCATCCCATGCGATTCAAACTGGAAGATGGCCGTCGTGTCCCCGCGTGCAAAAAGTTTGTAAGTCTGCTCATCGTCCAGAGTCAGATTGTCGACGTCGACCTTTACGCCGCGGTTCTTTTCGATCATGCCCACGGTGTCTTGCAAAACCGTGAGCGTCGTCAAGCCGAGGAAGTCCATCTTCAGCAAGCCGATGCGCTCGAGCGCATTCATGTCATATTGCGTCGTGATTTCATCCCGGTTCGTTTTGTAAACCGGGACCACATCCGTCAGGGGGCGCGGTGAAATAACCACGCCAGCGGCGTGCGTGGAAGCATGCCTAGCTAATCCCTCCAGGCGCAGCGCGACGGCCATCAAATCTTTCAGCTTTTCGTCGCTGTTAATGGCGGACTTGAGCTGCGGTGCCTCCGAGAGAGCGGTTTCCAGGTCGATGCCGAGAGTAGTGGGAATCAGTTTCGCCAGCCGATCGACTTCGCCATACGGGATGTCCATCGCCCGGCCAACATCTTTAACCGCCGCTTTCGCCGCCATCGTTCCGAACGTAATAATTTGCGCGACATTTTCTCGGCCATACTTTTGCGTGACGTACTCGATCACTTCGCCGCGTCGCCGCATGCAAAAATCGATGTCGATATCGGGCAATGAGACGCGCTCCGGATTCAGAAAGCGCTCGAACAGCAGGTTGTATTGCAACGGATCCACGTCCGTGATGCGCAATGCATAGCTGACCAGGCTACCCGCGGCCGATCCACGTCCTGGCCCGACTGGCACATCTTGCGCGCGCGCGTAGTGAATGAAATCCCACACGATCAGGAAGTAGCCTTCGTAGCGCATCTTCTTGATCATTTCGATTTCAGACGTCAGCCGTCGCTCATACTCGACCAGCGGGTTGTGCAAGACGCCTTGCTGCAACAGCCGCTCCAAGTAGGGCACACGCGTGGCAAAGCCCTCGCGCACCACCTTCTCAAAATAGCTTCCGGCGGTGTGGCCGTCTGGAACCTTAAACTCTGGAAATGGGTTCGGGATCCGCTCGATCTTGACGTTGCAGCGCGCCGCGATGTCTACGGTCCGGCTCAGCGCGGCCGGCAGTTCCCCAAACACTTGGGCCATCTCCGCGGCGCTCTTAAAGTAAAACTGGTCGGTCGCGAACTTCATCCGATGAGTGTCGCTCATCGTCTTTCCTGTTTGGATGCACAGCAGGACTTCCTGTGCATGCGCATCGGTGTGATGCAGATAATGGCAGTCGTTCGTGGCGACCAGCGGGATCCCGGTCTCTTTCGACAGCCGGACGAGCTCGCGATTCACGTCCTGTTCGATCTCCAGGCCTTGGTCCTGAATCTCTAGAAAAAAATTGCCCTTGCCGAACACATCCTGCAACCGGTACGCGTTTTCGCGCGCCTGGTCGTATTTTTCATCGACCACAGCTTCCGTCACCGCTCCCCGCAAACAGGCGGAGAGAGCAATCAATCCCTTGTTGTGCTTCGCAAGAAGTTCGTAATCTATGCGCGGCCTGTAGTAGAAACCCTCAAGAAAGCCCGACGAGACCAGCTTGATGAGATTGTGATAGCCCTCGAGCGATTCGCAGAGGAGCACCAGGTGGTTGCTTCCGCGAATCCCCGCGGGTTCGACCTCTCCGCGATCTTGTCCAGTTGATCCGTTTGTTTTTTCACCGCGGTCGTGGCGGCTGCCCTTGGCCACATAGACTTCGCATCCAATGATGGGCTTAACATCACGCTTGCTGGCTTCATTGAAAAAGTTGGCCGCGGCAAAAAGATTGCCGTGATCCGTAACGGCCACCGCGGGCATTTTCTGCCGCGAAGCTTCGTCGAGCAGCTCCGACGTTTCGCATGCTCCGTCGAGCAGGCTGAAATCCGTATGAACGTGAAGGTGAACAAACTGCGGCTGACCCATGGATATCGATTCTAGAACGCCCGCCCGAGAATTGCGAATCGCTTTCTCAGGATTTGCACAGGCCTGACTTCCCTGCCCGTTCGTTATTTCCGGCCGCCGCTTTTCTTGCCGCTTGACGCGTGCTTCGCCTGTTCTTTGGCTGCTTTGTGCTTTGCGGCTTGCTTCAACATCACCGGATGATTCTTGTGCGATGCACCGTGTGCAGGTTTCGCCGGCGCGCCTTTTTCAGGGACGACTGCGGCGGCTGAAGCTGGTGGCTGCTTGTCACCGCTCTTTGCGGGTTTCTTTTCTTTTTCCTTCTTCTTTGGCTGCTCTTTGATCCCAGACAATTTACGCAGGATCTTCACACGCTCTTCAGGTGTCTTGCCGCGCCCCGTCAGTTGCATTCCGAAAACTTGTTCGACAATGGCGTCGAACTTCTGCCCGCGCGCATAACCCAAGACTTCCAGTTCATTCGCCACCATGGGCAGCGCGGCCCGCATGGGCCGCCACTTGTGAAGATACGCTCGAATTTTCGAAAGCGCCGCCGAGTTGCTCGATTCCGCCAGAAGATACCCGATACGTTCGACCGGCAGTTTTTCCAGAAACTTGTAAGCGTCGATGGGCGCATTCAGTTTGCGTCCGATCAGTTCCTTCTGGTCAGCAAGGACTTCTTCCTCAAAATTTAATATGGCATCCGCTTCCGCCGAGCGGAATCCTGCCTTGGAAAGAACGCTGCTTTGTTCCCGATCCTTCAGCCGCCCGAGAATGGCAAGCATCATCGGTGTCGCGAGCTTCGGACGAACACCTGCAGTAAACAAATCCTCGCGAACCTTCATCAACCGCGCAATCGCTTCATAATTCGGGTGCCGTTTCGCAAGCACAGGATGGACTGCTTCGAGCAAGTCGTGCTCTTCCCACTCCTTCAGGACTACGGCAGGGCGTTCTTCGCGAGCCACAGCCCGCAGTTCCCCTCCCGCGTCTTCCGGCGCAATGGTGTGATGCAAATCGCGTTCGATGGCCAGGTCAAACCACTCCTGCGTCCGCGCTTCGATTTTGAAGCCCATGCGCGCGGCAAAGCGCAGAACACGGAGCAGGCGCACCGGCTGATTCGTGAAGCTGTGAATCGTAAGCGCGCGAACCTCGGCACGCTCGACATCGGAGAGTCCATTGGTTGGATCGAGAAGCAATCCGCGTGAAGCCGGATTAAGCGAGATGGCTATGGCGTTCAGCGAGAAATCACGCCGCCGCAAATCCTCCATGATGGTGGACCAACGAATTTCCGGCCTCGTCCCGGGACGCACGTAGTGGTCGTCGCGGGCGGCCGATATGCTGCCGTCGACGTCTCCAGCAAATAGAACTTCCACCTGGCGAAGCTTTTCATCCTCGGAGAGGATTTTTGCGCCGCCCTTCTCCAGTTCGCGGGCGATCTTCGATGGGTTTCCTTCCACCGAGAAATCAAGATCGCGCAGCGAGGCTCCGGTTACCAGATCGCGCACCGTTCCGCCTGTCAGGTACACGTTGAATCCCATGGCGGCTGAAAGCTCCTGCACGCGCATCATGACGGCTCGCTGCTCGGGGGACAGCCGGCTTTCCAACAAAAACATATAATCTGGCATCGCACTCCTTCACGTTCTGGATGCCCGCGCTGACTGCCGCGGAGGCAACCGCAATTTTGGCCCAGGACTCCCGCGCCTCAAGCGCGCGGGTGATGCGCTTTGTAAATCTGCTTCAACCTCTCTTCCACTACATGGGTATAGATTTGAGTCGTAGAAATGTCTGCGTGGCCCAGCATGAGCTGCACCGACCGCAAGTCTGCCCCGCGTTCCAGCAAGTGCGTCGCAAAGCTGTGGCGCAACATGTGAGGAGTCAGCGCAACGCGCAAACCAGCGCGCCTGCCGTACGCCGAAAGAATCTTCCACACGCCTACCCTGCTGAGCGAATTGCCTCTCCGGTTCACGAACAGCGCCTGACTAGCAACACCTTTTCCCAAAAGCTTCGGCCGGGCTTCCCGAAGATATTTTTCCACCATGCCCAGCGCTTTCTTACCAGCAGGAACAATGCGTTCCTTATCGCCTTTGCCTATGCAGCGAATGCAGCCAACTTTCGCGTCCAGGTCGGTGACCCTTAGCCCAATTAGCTCAGAAACCCGCAGCCCAGTGGAATACAGCACTTCTAGCATGGCACGGTCCCGCAAGCCGGAGGGTGTTTTGCCATCAGGCTCGGCCAGTAAACGCTCTACTTCCTCTAAACGCAGATAACCCGGCAGAGTACGTCGAATTTTTGGCGATTCCAGATTCAGCGATGGATCTACGGTGATGAACTCCTGAACCTGCGCGAACCGGAAGAAGTTCCGCAACGTGACCAAGTGGCGCGCTACCGTCCTGCTCTCCAGCTTTTCCCGGTATAGCCCAGCCAGAAAATCCACCAGGTCGTCGCGGCTCACGGCCACGAGCGTGAGCTTCCGTTTTTGTGCGAACACGTTGAACTTCACCAAGTCGCGCTGATAGGCTGACACGGTATTCGGTGAAAGTCCCTTTTCGACCTTCACGTGCGTCAAAAATTGCGATATGGCTGGCGCGATTTCCATTAAGTCTCCGTATAGCCGTTTCCGGCGCCCGCCCGTCGCCGCGTGGCAATGCCATAAACCTCTTGGATCTCGCGACAGCGGAAAAGCCAAGCGAGTGCCAAATAGAGCGCCGTCGCCCCGACAATGAGTCCCGAAAACACGAGAAGCTGCACGAGGAAGCGCGAGTGCGCGGTAAATTCCGTGTAGTGATTTCCAAACCAGCACGCTACTCCCATAATGCTCGCGCACAACGAAGTCTTTGCGAAGGATTGCAGGATCTCCATCGTTCCCATCTGCCCGTAGCGCAGCCTGAAAATAATGAAAAGCGCAAAAAAATCAAAAAAACACGCGATCGCCGTCGCCAAGGCTGGCCCGCCATTCTGCACTCGCTTAAAGAAAAATTGCATAAACACGATATTTAGAACTACGTTGATGACCAATGATATCGAAGCGACAATGACCGGCGTTTTGGTATCGGAGGTGGAGTAGAACGCGGGCACAACCAATTTCACGCTAGCCAAAGCGGGCAAGCCAATGGCGTAGTAAAGCAGCGCCCTGGCCGTCAACCGTGTCGAGTTCGCATCGAATTGCCCGTGCTGGAACAGTACCCGGACTATCGGCTCACGCAGGATCATTAGCCCCAATGCCGCCGGCACTGTGATGAAAGCCACGATCCGCACGGCAAAAGCCAGAGTCTTCTTTAGCGATTCGTAATCTTTGGCCGCGGCCTGATGCGACATCATCGGAAGGATCGCGGTCGCCACGGCGATGGCATATCCCCCAAGCACCAGTTCCATGGTGCGGTCCGCAATGGTCAGCGCAGCCAAGCTTCCTATGGGCATTATGAGTGCCGTCGCGAACCGCGTATCTACAAAAAGATTGATCTGCCCGATACCAATTCCGAACAGCCGGGGAATCATCAGTCGAGCGACGTTTCTGATCCCTGGATCCGAAAAGGAAACTCCAAAACTAAACTTCATGCCCTTTTGCACCAGGAGCGGTACCTGAATCAGAAACTGCAGTACTCCTCCAACGAGCACTCCCACGACGATCGCCGTCGCCGCGTTCTTAAAATGGCTCCGAACTGCCGCGAAGGTAAACAGAATGGTCGCCAGATTCAAAAAGACTGGAGTCGCCGCGGGCAGCCCAAACACATGGAAACAGTTCAAAATACCCATCGCGAGTGCCGCCAACGCGATAAAGAAGAGGTAAGGAAACACGATCCGGTTCAGTTCAACCGCCTGACCTCCCTCAATATTTTTCCCGGCAAATAAGTGGACAACTTGTGGCGAAAAAACCATTCCAAGGACAGTGATTACCGCTACAACAAGAGCCAGCGTCCAGAAAAGCTTGTTCGCGAAGTCCCAGACTTCTTCTTTGGACTTCTCCCGCATGTACGTCGTGAAGACCGGGATGAATGATGCGGTCATCGATCCTTCAGCGACCAAGCGGCGGAACAGGTTAGGGATGCGGTAGGCGAGATAGTAGGCGTCGGCAACCGGAGTCGTTCCGAGGAGAAGAGCTATGCGCTGCTCACGCACGTAGCCGAGAATTCGACTAACGATAGTAACCAGGGAGATGATCGAGGCCGATTTGAGGATATGCTTTTTATCGGTCAACGGCCGGCGCTCCGGGACCTAACCCTAATGAAAACAATAGGTTGACAGGCAAAACGCGCTTAACATAACATACATCTTGATTAATCGCAAATTTTCGCCGTTCCGGACTTTTGCAAACTGATTTCTTTGAAAAACAGAGCCCCAGCCTCTACTCACAAGAAAGTCGTCCTTGTCCTTGCGGACAAGAAGCCCCTCCGCGGCTATTTGAATCCGACGCGGCTCGGCAATTCTGATCCTATCGACCTGCTTACTCCGGATGGTGAGCACCAGGAGATTTCTCTCGCCAGGGTGCGCTCGATTTATTTTGTGCGCGAGTTCTCTGACGATTTTGAACCGGAGCGCAAAGCCTTCTTAAGCCGGCCCAAGCTGGACGGGCTTTGGGTCCGCCTCCGCTATAGCGACGGCGAGACCATTGAAGGCGTAGTCCCCAATGACCTGCTCACGATGCTCGATAATGGCATCCAAATCACGCCGCCTGATCTAAACTCGACCACCGATCGCATTTTCATCCCGCGCGCCGCCCTCACCGAACTAACCGTGCTCGGCGTAGTTGGAATCTCACGCCGCAAACCATCGGCCGCTGCTGCGGCAGCCAACCAGCCGCGGCTTTTTAACGAATAATCCCGGCTCGGCTGTACTTCCCTCTTCGCGCTGTGCGAGACTCGCACCCAGCGGTAAGGAGCTGTTTCCATGTCCATGAACCTTTCTGAAATTGCCCAAAAGCTTGGCTGCCGTCTCGACGGTCCAGGCGAAACTCCCATCCATGGAATCGCGGGAATCGAACACGCCGAGCCGGGCCACATCACCTTTCTCGCCAATCGGCGCTACTTTCCTCTCCTCAAGACGACGCGCGCCTCGGCCGTGCTTGTTGAAGAAGGTATAAGTATCGAACGCGATGCCAACTTGCCCCGGCTTGCAGCGCTGCGCACCGCTAATCCGTACCTCGCCTTTGCTCACGCGATCGAGCTCTTCTACCAGGCTCCCAAGTACGCGCCGGGATTTCACCCTACGGCCCTGATCGCGAAATCAGCCAAAATAGGCACAGGCGCGCATATCGGTCCCTATTGCGTAGTGGGAGAAGATGCCCACATCGGTCGAAACGCCGTTCTACACAGCTTCGTTACCATCTACCAGGGCGCTCGCATTGGCGACGACTTCTTCGCCCACTCCCACGCCGTCGTGCGAGAGTTTTGCCGCCTTGGAAACCGCGTGATCCTCCAAAACGGAGCGATCATCGGTGCTGACGGGCTCGGCTTTGCCAAACAGAAAGACGGCACCTGGTACAAAATGCAGCAGTCTGGCCCGGCCGTTCTCGAAGATGACGTCGAAGTCCAAGCGAATGCGTGCGTCGATCGCGCCACCGTCGGAGAAACCCGCATAGGCCACGGCACCAAGCTCGACGACCTCGTCATCGTCGGGCATGCCTCGCGCGTTGGGGCCAATACCATGCTTTGCGGACAAGTCGGGCTCGCCGGCTCCACTAAAGTCGGCGATGGCTGCATTCTCGCCGGTCAGGTTGGCACTGCCGGTCATCTGACCATCGGAGATGGCTCCGTGGTCACCGCAAAGAGCGGCGTCCCCAGCGACATACCGCCTCGCTCAATGTTCTCTGGATATCCAGCCGTCGACAATCGCCAATGGCTCAAAACCGTGGCAGCTCTCAATCGCTTGCCGGAGCTGCAGAAGCGCGTACGGGAATTGGAGGCGGAACTGGAGCGTCTCGGCGGCCGACCACGTTCCTCCGCCTCTCGTTAGTCCTTACGAAGCCCCTGGGGATCCGAGTGGGCGTTGATCAGGCGGCAAACCCGCCGCCATTGCATCGTGCAGGCGCTGGTTCAGACTATCGCGTTCCTCCCAGCTGTATTTCGAGGCGTCGATCGGTTCCAGAAACTCAACGAGAATTTCTCCTGGGTGAATGACCATCGACCGTTTGGCCATCACCCGCTGTGCTCCAGAACAAAGCACCGGAACGATTGGCGCACCCGCTTTTATAGCCAGCACAGCCGCCCCCTTTTTAAATTGCTGCAAGCGCCCATCGGAGCTGCGTGTCCCTTCGGGATAAATCAGAAATGACTGGCCAGCCCGCATCGCCGCCGCCGCTTTTTCCACACTGGAGATCGCCGAATCTCGAAGTTTTCGATCAACCGGAATGAAGTGAGCTAGCCTGAACGCTTGCCCCACGATCGGCCACTTAAAGAGAGATTGTTTCAATAACACGGCGATACGCCTGGGAATAGCGCCAACCACGGCAGGTGCATCCGCTGAACTCGTGTGATTCGCCACAAAGAGGCAAACTCCGGACGGGATATTCTGCAGCCCCGCGATGCGCACCTTCACGCCGACCACGCGCACAAAAAACATCACGCCACGAACACCCGCCCAATACAGCGGATCGACGTGCCGTGTAAGAACCGTGTAGAGCAGCAGGATTGGCCCAAGTATCAGGATGTAAAGCGAAAGAAAAACCGCAATGAAAATCGTTCGGAGCATGCAATACGCAGAACTCTCTCGAATCCCGCCCCGCAGGTCAAGCGCAACCTAAATGCCGAATCCCAAACCCGTGCCCGCCCTAATTTGCAATATTCTGGTCGCACAGAACTCGCGCTACCGCAGCCTATCGCCACTCCTGCATACACCTCCGCTCACTTCCGGAACAACATCACACCATTCTTCTGCACGCCCTCCAGCAGCGGCCCATTCTCCAGTGGCACGAAATCCATAGTCTCTCCCGTCGGAAGCTCACCAGGTATCACATCGCCCACGCCTCGCATTATCTCTTGCATCCGCTGCTCATCAGGTCGAGAGGCAAAAGGAAGCCCAATCACCCCGCTCGTCATATTTCCCTGCGCCATCGGGAAGAGATACGCACCTCGAACCTCGGCCATCGGCTGAAAATAATCGGTCAGCTTCTTTAGAAACCCGGCCGGCGGCACATTGGCCGGCGTCCCGATGAGCAGCCGTTGCCCCGCCGTCACTTTCATCTGTGTCGTGTTGTCCGAAATCTGCGCTTCCGGTAACAGGCCCTGCGCCAACGCCAGAAATTCATGTCGCGTGATCACTCCTCCCGGCCTACTGATCGCCTGTCCCGGACGGAACGGATTTACGCGCACTTCCGCGATGTTCCCCGCCGCAATCGACTGAAACACCGGTTGTGCGCCCATCCCAATCCACTGCCCACCGGGCCCCGCCCACGCGCTCAGTGCCTCCACGTTCGTAAACACTGGCAACACCATATTCCCCGGCGGATGCTCCACAGTTCTAAACGCAACCCGCGTATTCCCGTCCGCAATCGTCTTCCCACCGCGCACTTCGCCGCCTGTCGCCGTACCCTCCAAAATAAACGTACTCGCAAGAATCGCCTTGTACAGCGTCGCCCGCGTCTCCACATTGTCGTTACGCGCCAGCTCGTGCATGGCGCGCTCCAGTCTCGGATTCTCCGGAGCCTTCGACTCCCCAAACATATTCTTGAAAAAAGACATTTGCCACTCATATCCTAAATCGTCAAAGTCCCGAAATCTCTATCCGCTCCCTCAGAATAAATTATATTGACACGGTAATACCATCAATGGTATTCTTTCTGCTGGCGAATCGCCGGGTGCCGCACGCGTCGGTTTTAGGTGTGAAGTTTTGACACTGATTACTTCGTTCTATTTCGCTTGCAAATTTACTAACTCCTTTGGAATGTGCAGTTCCAGAAGATTGAACTTAAAACCCTTTAGAATGAGCATAGTCATCCGTAAACACGGTGCTCGACGGCAGGATGTATTCCTTCGCCAGACCGTGTAGGGTGCTGCGCTTCGCGTCAGGAGCAACACGCGCCACAATGCGGCCTATACGCCCCGGCTTACTCCGTTCTGCCATGCCGATTACCGGAACCTTGTGGCTGCCATCGGATGGCCGCCCGCGCTGCCCTAGCCGCTGTCTCTTCCCGCCGTGGTACATCTCGTCCATCTCCACCGTCGAGCCCTCCAGTTGCAGAACTTCGGCCAAAAGACTCCGAATCTGGCGGAACATGCGCCACGCCGTTTTGTAGGTGACGCCAGTTTCACGCTGGATCTGCTTTGCGGAGATGCCGCAACGAGTGGAACCCATTAGATACATCGCATAAAACCAAGTCTTGAGTGAGGTTGTAGACTTCTCGAATACTGTGCCAGCGAGCGGGTAAATGTGATGGCCGCACACTTGGCACGCATACGCTGTGCGGCCAGTTACACGGTGATGCTTGCGCTGCACGCCACACTTCTTTGCAAAAAACAGAGAGGGGTGACGACCTCGTTGCCCGCATCTGCCAATCGGGTCGCGTGAGCCCGCTGAGAGGCGCAGATCAAGCACGTAAGGCCGTGCTCTTAACTCTGTCACAATAATCTATGGATTCTCAGTAAGCCCAGTAAGGGCCCACGCCCGCTGGCGTATTTTGCCCTTCAATGGCCGTGTAGACGGTGCGGCCAAAAAAGAATGGCAGTCCCCAATCGAATGTTCCGGCGTCAGGCCCACCCAATCCATTGGCCACACCGACAGTCTCGCTGGCTAAAAGAGTATCGGCGTTGGCGACGCTGAAATTTATAGGACCGCTCGCTCCATTTGTTCCCTGGTTGGTTGCCGAAAAATTCTGTGTCGCGGTTGGGCAATACCAGAAGGTAGCGTCGTTACAGGTCGGCATTCCCGTGGTGTTTGAATCCAGAAAATAGATGGCGTTCGAGCCGCTGTCGATGAAGCTCGCGTCCTCGTAAGTCACGTTATCGAAGACTGTTGTGAAATTTCCGCTCGACGGATCGATGGTATAAACCGTCGCGTTTCCAAGCCCGTTATTTGTTTGCGTTCCGATGCCAAAGATCATCGAGCCGCTGATGCTCGTCTCCGCTCCTGTAACCGACGGCAATTCGATGATGACGCCGTTATTGTCTTTGGGAAACAGCACTATTGGATTCACTACTTGGTTTGAAAGGCTCTCTGCTGTGACCTCGCAACCCGCAGCCGGACATGCGTAGTACAGCCCCGGGTTGGACGGACCGCTCACAGTGCAAGCAGGACCGCAGTCTTGCGCAAGGTCCCCCACTCCCAATATGCCATTGGCGCCCAAATCGGAAAGATCATCTTCCGGCGCGCCAAAACTTGTGCAACTGCTCGGTATGTTCGAGAAAGTAGAACTGCCAATGACTTGAATCGGCAGAGACTTCGCCTGTTCACCCGCGATGGTCATATCCGCGGTTTGGACTGGCCCCCACGTGATGCCATCTACGAATGGAAGGCACTCGACAACGGGGCTGCCATTGGATGCGGTTTGTTGCGGCAGCGAAATGGTCAGGGCCGAAGATAAGATTCTCAATCCCGGCGAGCCAGTATCAACAAGTATGCCGCCAATGGTCTGACAGTTCGTTGTACTGCCCGGAGCGCAGAGCGTTACGCTCGTAAATGCGCCATCAACGTACGGGGAGTTGAGCGGAGGGCCAGCGGTCGGTCCAGTATTAACGGATATCGCTGCTACGTTCGATACCGAAGGAGTCGAGCCGCCTCCACCACTGCCAGTGCTTGTACTGCTGCCTGCTCCACTACATCCAGCTATTGCGGCCAGGGCTGCCGCCAAACTCAAATAGAGGAGTTTCTGCAATCGTGCAATTTTCATCGGATATCCTCGACGTGGACTCCTGCTGGCAACATCTGAGGAACGTACGCTTTCCCCACGAATGCCCTCATGTGCCCCGATATTTGAACCACCAAGCCAACCTGCTGGATCAGCACTGGCCCGTGACCCCGACGCTGGGTGCGCTGAGCTTGTTCGGCCTGCGAAAATTGGTCAAAGTATGTGCCAAGAAGCTGCCGTAGGTCTGGATGGAAGGGACCTTGCCATGTCACGGCAAAGACCTTTCCGGTGGGCGCGACGTATTCCTTCACGGCCACACCCGTGGACGACTGGATTTCGTGCAGCGTGTACGAATTGTTGCTGGACGTTCGCAGGCTACCTTGCATTTTCGCCCGATCCGCCTGCACTGTTGTTACATCCCCACCCAGTGAGGCCAACGTTGGGAACGGGAGCAAGAGCAACGCAAATAGTCCGCGCAGAATTCTTGAATTCATCGTGTGTCCTCTATCAGGGTAATTCCCTCTTTCAGAGCAGAACGTTCCTTCCTGAACTCTGTTTACACGGAATTTTCTCGATGGATTTCGCGAGCCACTAGTCTGTCTTTTTTACTTTAGGGGACCTGGGAGTCCCGACTTCTTTTTTAGCACCTATTCAGACCGCGGAGTTGGAGGTGTCCTCAGCTGGTTAAGACCCTACTACTAAAAGATGAGGAGTAACCGCCGAAGGTTGCTCAAAGCAGATTGCTTGATGCAGCGCATCGTGAAAATCTAGAGCGGTCACTCTTGATGCTCAGTGAGCAGAGACTGGTTCCGTGACTCCGTGAAGCAACCCATCACGAATACGCTTGGCCTTTTCCCCGGCATGCGAGTCTTCGGAGACTTGATAGAGCACTTCTTTTTCTTCGCCAAGCTTGAACTGGAGAGCCTGCTCTTTTTCGTCGCGGCGAATGCGCACTTTCACAATCTCTCCCGGCTGCCGTTCGCGAACCCATCGTCCCAACGATCGCGGAACGTCACCGCCGTTCCAATTCAAAATGACGTCGCCGGGCCGCAACCCGGCTTCTGCCGCAGGGCGGGCGTCGTCAACAGCGCGCACCATAACCGTGCCACCCGATTCGCGATCCGGGGTAAATCCGAGCACCGCTCGGTTGTGTTCTACTGTGCCGAGCTCGATGCCCGCAAGCGCGAGCGCTTGCTGATAAGGAAGTGGCTGCGCTGCAGCGACATAATCTCGAAAAAAATCTTCAAACGAGCCGCCTGCAACTTTCTCCGCCTCCAGGCGAATGTCCAGGCTGTCCCGATACGTTTTCCCCTGCTTCGCGAAATCCGTATTCAAGCCGCGCAGCACATCATCGAGACTCTTTTCGTTGTTCGTGCGGTCGCGAATCAGAATATCCAGCAGGTCTCCCAGGACCTGCCCTTTCGTATAATAGGAAACGCTGTAGTCCGGGCCGTTGTAGAGTGAATATTTTTCGAGCCAAGCGTCCAGGCTGGACTCCTCCGCGCTCTGCCAATGGTTCGCGGGCCGCGATTCGAGTTCGCTGATCTGCTCGCCGAGGTCTTCGTAGAATCGTTCCTTGTTCCAAATGCCGCTTCGCACCAGCGTGTACGCGCCGTAGGTGCTCGTCACACCCTCCGCGAACCACAGCGCTCGCGTGTACTGCTCTTTCGCGTAGTCCACCGGCTCCAGCGTCGCCGGTCGGATCCGTTTCACATTCCACAAGTGAAAAAATTCGTGCGCCGCCACTCCCGAGAGATACTCATCCGACGGAATGCCAATCGCCGTCGAGTTCGCATGTTCCATTCCACCGCCGCCCGCTCCTTTCCCGATGTGCAAAATAAATGTATAATGCTCGAATGGCGCGCCGTCCATCAGCTTCATTTCGTAATTGCAGATTCGGCTCAGCTCGGCTTCGATCTTCTTCTGTTTCCAGCCGTCGCCATGAACCACGGCACGGATATTGACTGGCAGTCCCGGCAATGCTGAAATCCTTGAAATTGCCGATTTCAATGGGCGCATCCGCAAGCGCGTCGTAGCTCTTGGCATCGATGGCGAAATTTCGCGCAGCTCCTATTGACGTCCTCGAGAAGGTGGCCTGCGCTTGCAGCTCTTTGTGGTGCGGGAACGTCCGGCAGGTCAAGATGTACATCCTCGCCTCGTCGTTCTTGAATATAAAAGAGAATCATCGCTGGATTGATGAAGGCGTGCTCTGCGTTAAGTTGCGTTGCAAACGGTCCGGGTTCATCCCAATACGTAGCATATCGGACCGTGATCGTTCCCTGCCCCGTCACCCGCCATGTTTGCTTTGTCCACTTTTTCAATCGCCGCTATTGCAGTGCCTGCAAACGCTTCCACTCGCTGCATATGGCTGCTAAAGTCCCGGATTTGATACAGAGCATTCCACGCAGGTATCTGCACCGTGAATTCGCCGTTGACGTCGGGGATTGTCATCGTAACATGAAAGAGGTGCTGCTCCGGATGGGCGATCGATACTTCGTATCGAATTGTCGCGAAACTTGGGCCTGCCCAGCCCAACACACACACCAAGAGCGCTATCGCCGGGCGCATGGCCCGGCTCGTCCACAATTGGTTTTCACCTGGTATTTGCCTCGGAAGAAACCGAGCACTGGATGGCCAAGCTTGGCTTAACAGTTTTTCGCAAAGCCCGTCAAAGCTGCCGTTGGACATCACGAGAAGCACGTCTCCGGACTCCGCTTCTGCTGATAGCTTGGTCCGCAATGGCATCGGCGCTTGGAAAAACTCGTGCGCTTTTTCCTAACTCGCGCACACTTTCCGCCACTGCTTCCGGCTCAAGCCGATTCTCGTCGCCAAGCTGTTGTGCGCGAAACACACCACCCAGAACTACGCGATCTGCCAGCGCCAATGCTACGGGCAGCGTCTCCTCAAACACTTTCCGGCGCATCGAATTTGAACGCGGCTCGAGGATCGCCCAGAGTCGCCTGCCCGGCCAGCGCGCCCGCGCAGCTTCGATCGTCGCGCGCACGGCCGTCGGGTGATGCGCGAAATCATCGACCACCAGCACTCCGCGCACTTCCCCTTTCACGTCCATGCGCCGCTTCACGCTTCGGAAAGTCGCAAGCGCTTTCGCCAAATCCTCCGCGCTAATTCCGCGACCGTGCGCCACAGCCATCGCCGCCATGGCATTCAAAACGTTGTGACGCCCGCTGGCTGCCAGCACGAAGTCACCAAACGGCTTGCCTTTACGCATGACGCGAAATTTCATTCCCGCGCCGTCGACCGCTAAGTCGCTCGCCACCCAATCGTTTCCTCGAGAAAATCCGTATGTCTCCACCGGACAAAATGCCTTTTCCGCAGCCCGTCGCAATGCCGGCCCAGACTCTTCTGTATCTCCCCAAATCACGACTCGCCCGCGCCGCGGCACGAGATTCACCAAACGCCGAAATGCCAACTCATACGTCTCAAAGTCCCGGTAAATGTCCGCGTGGTCGAATTCCAGCGAAGTAATGATCAAATCATCGGGATGGTAATGAAAAAACTTAGGGCCGCGGTCCCAGAACGCCGTCTCGTACTCGTCGCCTTCCAAAATAAATTCTTCGCCGCCACCCAGGCCATAACTCTTGCCAAAATTCTCAGCGACACCGCCCACGAGAAAATTCGGCTGTTTCCCTGCCGTATGAAAAATCCAAGCCAGCATCGCCGTCGTCGTCGTCTTTCCATGCGTGCCGCTGACCACAATCGAATGCCGCCCCGGCAAGAAGACTTCTTCCAGAATTTCCGGCATCGAGCGGTACGGAATCTTACGATCCAAGACCTCTTCCAGTTCCGGATTCCCGCGAGCGATAATATTCCCGACCACGACTAAATCCGGCGCCGGCGCCAAGTTCGCCGCATCAAACGTATGAAAAAACGAAATCCCCAGTTTCTCCAGAAGCGTGGAAGCCGGCGGATAGACTCCCGAATCCGACCCCGTCACGCGGTAGCCGTGCTCGCGCAGCATCCCCGCAAGCGGCGCCATCGCTGACCCGCCGATTCCAATCACGTGGACATGCTTCGCATCACTCATAGGACGACCGCCGGTTCAAGAATCTCCAACTGTCCTTCTCCCTGCGCTCTGAGATGCGCCTTTACTCCCAACGGCACAGTCAACATCGGGCGAGGCGTATGTCCGACCGCCGCGCCATAAACAATGGGCACTCCCAGCTCACCCAGAATTCTTGCACAGACGTCCCAGACCGAAGCACTGCCGGACATCAGCGGACCACCGTCCGGAAATTCGCCGAGCACGATCCCGCGTACGCCTTCAAATTTTCCGGCTTGCTTCAAATGCATCAACGCTCGATCCACTTGCCACGGTTTCATTCCGCGATCCTCAAGCAACAAGATCGAACCGCGCGTATCCAATTCCCACGGCGTCCCCAGCGTCGTTTCCACCAGGGTCATACATCCGCCAAGAACACGCCCTTCCGCCTCGCCGGCGGCCATCGTTTCGCCGCGCAACTTTAACGTCCACCCGCCGTCGGTTTTTCCGACCGCGGTAAGCAGCGACTCCCTGTCATAACCATTCGGCACACTGTCGCCCGCATCCAAGCCCGCCGCCAGCATCGGCCCATAAAATCCCACCCAGGCGTAACGCATCCATAGAAATGCGTGCAGCGACGTCAAATCGCTATACCCCAAAATCACTTTCGGGGCGTCCGCGCGTTCCAAAGCGAGATCGTCGAGGAGGTAGTTCGACCCATACCCTCCTCGAATGGCGACCAGCGCGTCCACATCGTCGCGCTCCAACTCGCTCAAAAACTCATTTCGCCTGCCCGCGAGCGATCCCGCGAAGTATCCATCTGGCGTAAGCGGCGTCGAATCGCCAATATGAAATCCCAGGTTGCGCAATTCCTCAGCGCCTGCCAACACCTTGGAAAACTCCGCCGGAGATGCCGGCGCAAATGGCATGAACACACTTTGCGAATTTAAGGCGCGCGGTTTTCGTAGTTCGACGTCCACAGTTGTTACCCCGAGGCATCCGCTTCGATCGCTCATCCGTTTTGCCGCTCCACAGGCAGCATCTCGCAACTCATGCCAGGCTTGCACAGCGCCTGGAGGATTTTATCCTGCTGGTGCGTGCTGACCTCCGCATCAAACTGAATCAGATTCTTCTCGCCGGAGAGCGACACCTGAAAATTATCAATGGGCACTTTAAGCTCTGAAAAAATCCGGTGTACGTCCGTAACCATGTTTTCGGCGCGGTCCACAAAAATGCGGAACAACATATACCGCGGCTTCAAGTTGAGCCAATCCTCGACGTAGAAGAGGAGAACAAGGGCGACCAACGCCAGAGCGCAGGCAATCCCCGAAACCGAGTACAACCCTCCGCCGGCCGCCATTCCGATCGCCGCAACGACGAAAATAGTTGCGGCCGTCGTCAGCCCAATAACACTGCCACGTTCACGCAAAATCACGCCTGCCCCGAGAAACCCGATTCCCTGCACGATATTCGACGCAATCCGCGTCGTACTGGTGTCGCCAGTGCGCTTTGCAATCTCTACGGAAACGATTGTGAAGAGCGCGGCCCCCAACGCAACGCAGAATCCCGTTCGCATCCCCGCGGGACGTCTGCGAATATTGCGTTCGATGCCGATGATGGAGCCGAGCAGAGCAGCCCACGCCAGTCGCGCGATGATAGTGCTTAGAGGCAGAACGTTCTCCTGCAATTCTTAGGCTATGGCAGGATTCTACACACTACAATTTGAATTGGGTCAATTTCGCGAACTGCCGTGCCCTGGCGTGTATCTCGCTACGTTTCAGCACGCGGAGCCGGTCCAATCCGAATTTCTCGACTGTAAAACTGCCCATCACGGAACCGTACACCATTGCGCGGCGAAGAGTGGCGTCGCTCAAATCTTTGGCGCCTGCCAAATAGCCCATGAAGCCGCCCGCGAAGCTGTCGCCGGCCCCGGTGGGATCGTGCGGCTCCTCTAGCGGAAACGCCGGTACACAGAACACGCCGCGTTTGTCGACCATCATGGCCCCGTATTCGCCGCGCTTAACTACTAGCGTCGAAGGTCCCATTTTGAAAATGTGTTTTGCCGCGCGCAGCAGGTTGTGTTCGCTGGAAAGCTGGCGCGTCTCCGAATCGTTAATCATTAAAATATCGACGTGCTTTAGCGTCTCGCGCAATTCCGCCGGCGTCCGCTCGATCCAGTAATTCATCGTGTCGAGCGCGGCGAGTTTCGGCCTTCCCTTTACTTGTTTCAGAACATCGCGCTGCAAATCCGGCGCGATGTTCGCCAGAAAAACGTACTTCGACGATTTGTATTTTTCCGGGAGCTTGGGCTTGAAGCCCGCAAAAACGTTCAGGTCGGTTGTCAGCGTAACGCGCTCATTCAAATTTTCAGAGTATCGTCCAGCCCAAAAGAAGGTCTTCCCGGCTGCGCGCTCCAGCCCTTCGGTATCGATGTGCCGCCCGCGAAAGACTGCTTCATCTTTGGCCGTAAAATCCTCGCCCACGATCGCGACAAGGCTAACTGGCGCAAAAAAACTCGCGGAAACTGCAAAGTAGGTCGCCGCTCCACCAAGCGTCCAGTCCACTTTTCCGTACGGGCTCTCGAGCGCATCAAATGCCACCGATCCGACTACAAGTAAGGACACAGGCTTCTCCTAGGAAATATATTTGCCGATAATTGCTTCGAGTTTCTTCTTCGTGGCTTTCGGTACGAGCTTCATGTCGGTGACCAAGGCGTGCTTCAACGCCGCGCCGCACTTGCAGCTTCGCCCTTCCGGCATGGCGCGCACTGCCTCGCGCAAAACCTTTTGGGCGTTTTCGGCATTCTGCACCAGCGTCGCGATAATCTGCGAAGCCGTCACCGACTCGTGATCTGGATGCCAGCAATCAAAATCCGTGATCATGGCAATCGTCGCGTAGCAAATCTCCGCTTCGCGCGCTAGCTTCGCTTCCGTGACATTCGTCATGCCAATCACTTCGAAGCGCAACTGCCGGTGCATGTTCGCTTCGGCCAAAGTCGAAAATTGCGGACCCTCGATGCAGACATACGTCCCGCGCCGGTGCACCATCACTCCGCAATGTACGCTCGCATCCGCGAGTGCAGCCGATACCTGCCCACAGGTCGGTTTATCGAAACCCACGTGCGCTACAAGACCTTCTCCGAAAAATGTCGAAACGCGATTTTTCGTGCGGTCCACGAACTGGTCCGGGACCAAGAACTCTCCGGGACGCAAATCCTCCATCAATGACCCCACGGCGCTAACCGAAACAATCCTCTCCACTCCCAGCAGCTTCATCGCATATACATTCGCTCGAAAATTGATTTCACTCGGCAATATTCGGTGTCCACGCCCATGACGCGCAAGAAACGCTACACGCTTTCCCTCCAGCATCCCAAGCACAATCGCATCGGAAGGCTCGCCAAACGGAGTTTTCACAGTGATTTCGCGTGTCTTCGTCAAACCGCTCATGGAGTACAGTCCGCTTCCGCCAATAATCCCAATCTCCGCCTGCGTACTTGCGCGCCTCGACTTCTCCGCTTTTACAGCTGCCATTCTTTTTCTCCGTGAAATTAGCTATTGAGGTTTACCGGCTCGAACGCGACCTTCCCGTCCTGCTCGTGCAACGTCGCCGCGGGAAAATCCGGGTCGTGTCCAAACGCCACAATCCAGCCGTCCCGTACAAATTCCCCTAACCACTTCCGTTTTGTCTCCAATGTCGTCAAGGGATATAGATCGTACGCAATGATCCACGGTAACGGCAAATGGTGCCGCGTGGGAATCAGATCCGCCACCATCATCAACTTCTTTCCGCCGCCCGTAATCTGCACGCTTTGAATCTGCAAGTTGTGTCCCGGAATTTTCACCACCGAGACTCCCGGCACGATTTCGCAATCGCCTTCGACAAGCTGCCACTGTCCGGCATCGCTAATCGCCGTAAAATCATGCGCGTAATAGCTGGCGCGATCCCGCTCCGTAGGATGCATGGCATGTACCAACTCCGCGTGCTGCACAACATATTTCGCGTTCGGGAATGTGGGCACAGGCTTTCCGTTCACTAACCGCGTATTTCCCCCAGCATGATCGAAATGCAAGTGCGTGTTAATAACGAAATCGATCTCTTCCGGCTTCACTCCCGCTTCCTTCAACGCATCTGCATACGGATCACCCTCTGCAAACCCATAGATGTTCCGCAATTTAGCGTCCCACTTCGTCCCGTTCCCCGTCTCTACCAAGATATTCTTTCCACCTGCTCGCACCAGCAACGAATTTGCAGCAAGCGGAATCCGATTCCGCTCATCCGCGGGCATTTTCTTCTCCCACAGCGTCTTCGGCACCACGCCGAACATGGATCCGCCATCCAGCCAAAAAATACCGCCGTGAATGTGCCGAACCTCGATGTCGCCGAAGTGCATTCTCAGCCGCCTCAGACCACAACACCGCTCTTCGCAAGCAACTCGTTCACAGCTGTAAAGGGATCTTTCCTTCGCTCTGCAACTTCTTTCGCCATTTCCGCCAGTCGTGCCTCTCCGTTGGCGCCGCCCAAAACAAGTTCTACTAGACGCGATTCGATCAATCCCAAAAGCCGCCGCTTCCAATGCTCGATATGTTTTTGCTCGCGTTCTCCGCTCGATTCAAAATGTTTGCGAAATTTTCCAATGGTCTCCGCCAGCGTGCCAATTCCCTTGCTCTCGCTAGCTACTGTGCGCACTACAGGAGGATGCCAACCGTCGCGTGGCATTACCAGCGACAACATCGCGTGCAGTTGCTGCTCCAAGCGGTCCGCGCCTTCGCGGTCCGCCTTATTCAGAACAAAAATATCTCCAATTTCCATCAACCCGGCTTTCATATTTTGAATATCGTCGCCCATCCCTGGCACCAGCACCACCAAAACGCAATCGGCCAGTCGCACGATGTCGATTTCATCTTGCCCCACGCCGACAGTCTCGATCAAAACTTCCTGCTTCCCCGCCGCATCCAGCAAGAGCGCGACTTCCGCCGTCGCCCGCGCCAACCCTCCCATAAATCCGCGCGTGGCCATCGACCGAATAAACATCCCGTGATCGCTGGCATGGCTTTGCATCCGAATCCGGTCCCCAAGAATCGCCCCGCCGGTGTACGGACTCGTTGGGTCCACCGCAATTACGCCCACTTGCTGGTCATGTTTCCTGTAATACGCCGCAAGCCGATCCACTAGAGTGCTCTTCCCCGTTCCCGGCGCTCCGGTAACTCCTGTCAGATAAGCTCGCCCCGTCGACGCAAACAGCCGCCGCGATAACTCTTCTGCTTCCGCCTGATGATTCTCAATCGCCGTGATCGCGCGCGAAATCGCCCGCACATCCCCTGCGCGCACCAATTCCGCCCACGTTTCAACAGGCAGCGTCATTTTGTCCTTGAATTGTCCACGAATGCGAAGAGGGCTGGGTGCACTCGCCTATTATCCCGATTTTTGCCACTAGCCCCAAATGCGTCGCAGGCATTTCCGTCAGACTAGAAGCGTTCTCGTCACACTCTTCTCCGTGAACTCTGCGACCTCTGTGTTAAAACCCGCCTTCTACTTCAATCTCGATCGACCCACGACTCACTTTTTCCCCAACAGCTGTCTCGCAATCACCAGCTTCTGAATTTCGCTAGTCCCCTCCCCGATCGTGCACAGCTTCACATCGCGATAAAATTTCTCCGCCGGATAATCCTTAATGAATCCATAGCCGCCATGGACCTGCACGCACTCATTCGCCACGCGCACCGCTACCTCGCTAGCAAACAATTTCGCCATGCTGGATTCCCGCGTGAACCGCACATCTTTCCGATCCGCCAGCCAAGCCGCCTGATACACCAATAGCCGCGCCGCCTCCACTTCTGTCGCCATGTCCGCCAACTTAAATTGAATCGCCTGAAACTCGCTGATCGCCTGCCCAAACTGCTTCCGCTGCTTTGCGTAGCTCACTGCCGCGTCCAGCGCTCCTTGTGCCATCCCCAGCGCCAGAGCCGCAATCGAAATTCTCCCGCCATCCAGGATTTTCAGACTCCCCGTAAACCCCTCGCCCTCCGGCCCCAAGAGATTCTCGGCCGGCACACGGCAATCTGAAAAAATCACTTCAGACGTATCGCTAGCCCGCATCCCCAGCTTGTTCTCTTTCTTCCCCGGCTTAAATCCCGCCATCCCCTTTTCCAGAATGAACGCGCTGATCCCGTGCGAGCCCTTCGACTTGTCCGTCACCGCCATCGCCACGCAAAAATCCGCGTAGTGCCCGTTCGTCGTAAACGTCTTCGCCCCATTCAATACCCAAAAATCCCCATCGCGACGCGCCGTCGTCCGCGTCCCGCCTGCATCCGATCCCGCCTCCGGCTCGGTCAACGACCAGGCCCCAATCTTCTTTCCCGAAGCCAAAGGCGCCAGATATTTCTTCTTCTGCGCCTCAGTCCCGAACTTAAAAATGTGGTTGCTACATAGGGAGTTATGCGCCGCCACAATCAAGCCAATTGATCCATCCACTCGCGCCAATTCCTCAATCGCAATGACGTACTCGAGGTACCCCAGCCCAGCCCCGCCATACTCCTCCGGAAAAATCACGCCGAGCAATCCCATCTCGCCTAACTTGGGCATGATCTCAATCGGAAAGTGCGAAGCCTCATCCCATTCCATCACATGCGGCAATATCTCGCCCTGAGCAAACTCCCGCACGCTCCGCCGCAACTGCTGCTGTTCCTCGGTAAAAGTGAAGTCCACGTTGTCTCCGCGCGGCTATATGCCTCGGCTATACTCCACCAAAGTTCTTATAGCTATATTCTACACAACGCAAGTCAGACCCTAATCCGATTGTGATTGAAGTTGTGCGGTTCGTCGCGTGGGCCGTTCAGATCCTCGCCCGTTGTGGATGCCACAACGAGTTGCAGGCGAGGAGCTTGCCCCGCCCTCGGATCTCTATGCTCTCGCCTTATGCGGTTGCATAACAGCCTCTTGCAATATTTCCAACGTCTGTTCGCGACCACGCCCGACAATCATTTCGGCCGGAGCTCTAAAAATGTCCGAAGTTGCTCGAATGACCTAAAGCTCGTCACATTTGTTCGTAGAGCTTCCGCCAGAAGTCGCAGGTTTTCTCGGATCTCAATTGCCTCTGCATCACCAAGCGGAATGTTCTTCCCGCCGCCTCGCCAGCAAGCGTAGTACTCCGTTATCTCATCCGCAGCCACGCCGAATAGCCCGCGACTTCCCGTGAGCTTGTTATACATTTCATAGAAGTCATTGTAGGTCGACTCATCGAAGTCTGGCGCGTTAGCCATTCTTTCAATAATCGCCATCAGCTCTTCCCGAATTGCTGCAAATTGCTCGGCACACGGTGGCACACTCTTCGTCGCCGCCCGCTCTTGACGGTCGAGGCCGCGAAGACGTCCTAAGAGAGAATCTCGGGAGCCAACTGTTCACGCCGCACCAACTGTCTGCGGCCGTCCCACAATCTCTCCCAATGCAGCCAGCGCTCGCTCACATCCCGCTCGATCCACATCGCAGTGCGTCACAAACCGCACCGAATACGTCGCCGTATCCAGCGCCCAAATCTCTTTCTCACGCAACAAATCGCACAACTCCACCGCGTTATTCCCTGTCCCTTCGCAATCAAAAATCACAATATTCGTCTTCACCTTCGCTGGATCGATCTTCAACCCTGGCATCGCCGCAATTCCCTTCGCCAAGACCTGCGCATTCTCATGATCCACATGCAGGCGCGCCGGTGACTCCTCCAGAGCAATCAATCCCGCTGCCGCAATTACCCCCGCCTGCCGCATTCCGCCGCCAAACATCTTGCGGTAAATCCGCGCCTTCTCAATAAATGCTGCGCTCCCCACGATCATCGACCCCACAGGCGCCGCCAACCCCTTCGACAAACAGAACATCACCGAATCGACGTTCTTCGTCATCACGGCGACGCTCTCGCCCAGCGCCACCGACGCATTGAAAATTCGCGCTCCATCCAAATGCACTTTCAATTTTGCTTCGTGCGCGTGCCCGCAAATTTCATCTACCGAAGCCGTCGCATGCAAAGTTCCTCCGGCCATATTGTGCGTGTTCTCAAGACAAACCAGCGCCGTCTGCGAATCGTAATAAATTTTCGGCCGAATCACCGCTTCAATCATCTTCCACGAAAGAATCCCATCGACACCCCGCGCAATTCGCGGCATACACCCCGCAATCGCCGACATCGACGCCAACTCATACAAATTCACATGACTCTTTTCGTCGCAAATCACTTCATCGCCGTGATGAGTCCAAGTCTTAATCGCAATCAAATTCCCCATACACCCGGTGGGAACAAAAAGCGCCGACTCTTTCTCAAAAATCTCAGCGGCCCGCCGCTCCAACCGATTCACCGTCGGGTCTTCCCCATAAACGTCATCCCCAACGACCGCCTCAGCCATAGCCCGCCGCATCTCCGCCGTCGGCCGCGTAACCGTATCGCTCCGCAAATCCACCACGTTGTCGACGCCAGTCACGTCCTCCGCCTCACTCCGCATTCCACTTTTAGCAATCGTTCCACTCACCGTGTGCGCTCCTCTTCTTCTCTGCGTCCTCTGTGTTAAGAAAACCTTTAAACTCCTGCTAGCTCAATCAGCGTGAATCAGCGCATCAATTCCACAAACACCCCATTCGATACGCTTAACTTCGCAGAAGCCAACCGCACAATCTCCCCGTCCCGTTCCACGAGCCCCGATGCCTGCAATCCCTCGAATCTCTCTCCCAATCCAACGCCGTACTCTCTCTCAATCCGTCCGACATCAATCCCATCCAACTGTCGCAACCCCAAGAACAACTCTTCCTCCAAGGCACTCTCTGGCGTCACCGGCTCCAACTGTTCGATCGGCAACCGCCCAGCCTCAATCGCACCCACATAGGCCGCCGCATCGTGCGCATTCGCCCACCGCTGTGTCCCCGAAAACGAATGCGCTCCCGCCCCAAATCCCAAATATTCTTCACGCCGCCAATACTTCAAATTGTGCCGAGACTCAAATCCGGGCTTACCCCAATTTGAAATCTCATAATGGTGGTAACCTGCCGCCTCCAAAAATTCGCAAGCGGCTTCATAAAATTCCGCCATTGCATCATCGCTAGGAACCGCCCCTGCTGAGTATCGCGTCCCACTCTGCAAAATCTCCAACCCCAACCGGCTACCCTCATCCACCTCCAACAAATAAACCGAAACATGCTCTGGCGACAGCTTGCCCAACTCCTCGAGCGATTCTCCCCAACTCTCTTTCGTCTGAAATGGCAATCCGGCAATCAAATCAAAACTAATATTCTGAATCCCCGCCCCTCGCAAAATCTCCGCTGCCCGATAGATATCCACCCTACGATGCATCCGCCCTGCTGCCACCAATTCCCTGTCGGAAAACGACTGCACTCCAAAACTAACCCGGTTTATCCCCACCGTCACCCAGGCCTCCGCCTTTTCTACCGTCACCGTCTCGGGGTCCGCCTCCAACGTAACTTCCAAGAGCTGGCCTGTAGGGGAGGGGCTTGCCCATCCCTCCGCAAACGTCTCCCGAATTGCCCCAATCATCCGTCCCAACAATTCCGCCTCCAACAAACTGGGCGTCCCTCCGCCAAAATAGACCGTGTCCACGATCGCCTTCTCAAATCCTTGCGGCAAATTCACTCCGGCCGCTCGATAAAATTCCCGATGCACTCTGATCTCCCGGCACACGGCTTCCACGTACGGCGCGAACCGGCCCGGAGACACCACTCCCGTGTGGAAATTGCAGTATGTGCATTTGGTCTGACAGAACGGAACCTGCACATAAATCCCCAGTTTGTTCGCCGCTAGCTTCATCGCAAAAACTCTATCACACCCAACACCCAGCGCTCGTGCCGCACGCCGTCTTCTCCGCGTTCCTTCTGCGTACTCTGCGAAGCTGTGAAAAAACATCCTTGTGGCTGCTTTCCGAACATCCCGACGCCCACTTTTTTGCGTTCCTTGAATGTTTGCCGATTCGCGTCGTTGCTTTGCGTGCTCGATTATCCCGCAGGAGCCGGGTCAGGTGCCCGTCCGAGCCGGATCCCTTGCTGCATGTTGTAGGTGAAGCAGGCCCAGAGCATTTCGGCTCGTACTTTGCGCAGTCCGCGCACATGAAATTGCCGCAGGCCCAGTTTAGTTTTGATCCAGGCATGCACAAACTCGGCCACCGGACCACGCCGCCGGTAAATCGCTTGTGCTTTTTCGCTGGCCATCTTTTCCCGGAACGCACCGAGCGCCGCGTTTTCCTGTTTCCGTTCGACCGACCGCCCGTGTTTTTGATTCGCGCCGCAACACTCCGCCCGCAACGAACACTCGGCGCATTCTTCGGCGGCCGCCTGGTACTTATAATGAGTCACACCGCCGCGCACCCAGTGGCCTTGGTAGTTCAACGTCTGGCCCGCCGGGCAAATGTAACGGTCTTCTTCCGCCTCGTAAATAAATCGCGTCGCGTCCAATCGCTTCGCATTCGTCCGCGCTTTCGACGCGTCATCGGCCAGACTGCCCACGAAATCAATCCCTTTTTCCGCCATGCCCTGAATGTTTTCGCCGCTCGTGTAGCCGGCGTCGGCCACCATTCGTTCCGGCTTTCGTCCCCAGCGCTGCTCGATCCGCTCCGCCGCCGGCAGCAACTGCTGATAGTCGTTGCCTACTTGGGTGATTTCCGCGTCCACGATAAATCCGTGCCGCGCGTCGGTCGAGATCTGCGCGTTGTAGCTCGGCGCAAAACCGCCACCGGCCTGCTTCATCACTCGCGCCTGCGGATCGCTCGTGCTCACGCGCGCCTCGCGCTTTTCTTCCACCGTCTTTTTTACCTCGCGCAACTTCTCCAGTTCGGCCAACGCTTCTTCCAACCGTTCTTGCTTCTCTTGCACGGCTCGTTCCCGCGCCGCTTGCTGATGCCGGTTCGCCGCCGACTCGGCCAGCGGATCCCGCAAAGCTTGCACCTGTTGCCGCGCGCGCTCCAAATGTTCCCGCAGCGTCTTCTCCCGATGAAAGCTGCCGCTGCTCGCCCCGGCTTTGATTTTCGTCCCGTCCTGCATCACTTCTTCCAGCGTGATCAGCCCTTTCGCGCTCAGCACTCCCAGCAAATTGGTGAACAACTCATCCAACTCCTCGGCCTTTTCCACACGAAAATCCGCCAGCGTGTGATAGTTCACCGCTTCCATCCCCGTCAGCCACTGAAACGCGGGATCGTATTCACATCGCCGCGCCACTTCTCGCGCCGCTCCGATTCCGCGGCTGTAGGCATAGACCCACAAGCTGATCAACAGTTGCGGATCAATCGCAGGACGCCCGCCTTCCTCCGCGCTGCTGGCGATGGCTTCGTAAAATCGGCTCACATCCAGCCGCCCCACCATCTCCCAGATCGCCCGCGCCTGATGGTCCTGCTCAATCAGCCGCTCGATGTCCACCGCGCGCCAACTCATCTGCTCCCGGTTCACATATCGAATCAACCGCTGCTTGGTGTTCGTATTTTCCTGGTTCATGTGCCAAACATAACTGCCCTCAAATTATTTTCAAGTGGAAATTTCAGAGAGGTTTTTTCACAGCTTCTGCGTCTCTGCGTTATCTTTACTCCTTCTTTTGCTTCTACCCTCTCAACCATAACCGTCATCGCGCATCTTCGACTACCCTCACCCAAATCTTTCTTTCCCGCGGTCCATCAAATTCACAGAAAAACACTCCCTGCCACTGCCCTAACACCAATTTCCCCTTCTCCACAAAAATCACCTGCGAGGCTCCTGTCAAAACCGCCTCGCAAAAAAGACGGTAAAGATCACCGCTACTTCAGCATTGTAGAAAACCATCGCATCGCTTCCGACAAAACGGTGCAGCGAACCGTTCTCTATCTCGGCGAAATCAACGATCAGCAACAAGTAGCATGGCGCAAGACGCTGTCGGTGTTTGATGAACAGCAGCAAGAGTATGCGAACTTGAGTTTGTTTCCCGACGATCGCGAGATTCCCGCCGATGCGGTCGACACTCTGCAAGTAAAACTGAGCGGCCTCGAACTGCGGTGTCCTCGCCTGTTCGGCAGTTGCTGGTTGGGGTGCGAGTTGTGGCGGCAACTGGGCCTCGATGAGTTTTGGAACTCTCGCCTTGCCGGAACACGGGAAGAAGTTCCTTGGGAAAAAGTATTGCAGCTATTGGTGGTGAGCCAGTTGCTGGATCCGGGAAGCGAGTTTCGTGTACATCACCAGTGGTATCTGACCACCGCCATGGATGCTTTGCTCGGGACAGATTACTCCGTGGCGGAGAAAAACCGCTTGTATCGCTGCCTGGATCGCGTGCTGGAGCACAAGCAAGATCTCTTTTTGTGGCTGCGACAGAAGTGGGCCGATCTGTTTAAGGCGGAATTCGAAGTACTGCTCTACGATCTGACCAGCACGTACTTTGAAGGCGCGATGGAAGAGAACCCCAAGGCCAAGTACGGTCACAGTGCAGATAAACGGACGGACTGTTTGCAGGTAGTGATTGCGCTGGTGATCACCACCGATGGATTCCCGTTGGCCTACGAAGTGATGGACGGCAATACCAGCGGTCGCACCACACTCCGCGATTTTCTCGACAAGATCGAGAAGACCTACGGGAAAGCCAAACGCATGTGGGTGATGGATCGCGGCATTCCGACCGAAGAGATCTTGCAGGAGATGCGGGATCCGGCACGCGAGATTTTCTATCTGGTGGGAACAGCGAAAGGCAAGATCCAGGAGTATGAAAAGAAGTGGCTGGATCTGCCCTGGCAGAAGGTCAGGGAGTCGGTGGACGTAAAACTGTTTGAGCAGGACGGCGAACTCTATGTGCTGGCCAAGAGTGAAGGACGAAGAGCCAAAGAAACCGCCATGCGTCGCAAACGTCTGGCCCGCTTGCTCAAAAAACTCCGTGCCATGCGGCGAAGTCTGCCCTCCCTGGTCCAGCTGCTGATGCGTTTGGGCGCCGCAAAAGCAGCAGCGGGGCGCGCCTTCCATTTCGTGCAGATGCAAGTACCCGGAGAAGGCCAGCAGGTGACGCGGGAGACCTTCCAGTTTCGTGTGGACAAGAAAAAACTCCAGGAGGCGGAATGGCGTGATGGACACTATTTGTTACGCTCCAACCTTACTGCCGGAGATCCCAGCGTGCTGTGGACGCGCTACGTGCAGTTGACCCAGATCGAGGCGGTATTTAAATCGCTCAAAAGCGAACTATGCATACGTCCGATCCGCCATCAACTGGAGCATCGCGCCGACGCGCACATTCTGATTGCCTTTCTCGCGTACTGCTTGCAAGTGACGCTGAAGCAGCGTCTGTTGCTGCACGCCCCAGGGTTAACGCCTACGGCGGTGTTGGAGAAGTTAGCCGAAATCAAAATGATTGATGTCTGGATTCCTACGGTCGATCAACGATGGTTGATTCTGCCGCGCTACACACAACCTTCTCCAGACGCCAAGCTACTCATCGAGAAGTTGAAATTGCAGCTGCCGAGTCAGCCGCCACCGCGCCTGGTCGCGCAAAAACAGAGCTACGAAATCCAGGTACCAACCGTCGGGTAGGAGGCTATTTTGTGGTGAAGACCTTTCCCTAACCTCGACTGATTCCAAAGCACTTAACTAGGTCAGATGTGCCCAAGTGAGAAAGTTCGGCTAGCGTGCGAATCGGAATTCCCCTCCGCATGCCGGTAAGGCCCTGACCGGGGGACCAACCGCTCAAACACGCCTTCCAAATCCGTCGCCACATCCGGATCGAAGTGCTCGTTAATGATTACCCCCGCCGTTGTGTGCGGCACAAACACGTGGCACATCCCCGAAGTCACCCCGGCCTTCGCCACCGCATTCTCTACCAAGTTCGTGACATCCACTAACTGCGTCCGCCGTACCGTTTTCACTCGCAAGACTTCCATCACACCTCTCCTAAACTCTGGCAAATACTATCACCAGCGTTCCTCCGCAGGCCTTCCCTCCCGGTTCACCTACAGTCCACCCGCTGGTCATCCCCAGTGCATTGTCTCTTCCCCGTAATTAAGCGAATGTGCACATCGTCATCCAAGACCACCTTACTTGACCCACCACCAAGTAAGCAGAACGGCGGCCCTGGCCAATGTCCCAAGCCGGGGCCGCCGTTAGAAAAATCAGGAGGAATCGTGCAAGTGCAAGCGATTAGCAAGGACAGCGGTCGGTTGTGGTTGGTAGCATTTCTGGCGGTAATGGTACTGGCACAGTTCTACGTCGTCCGCGAATTGTTGGCCGCGTTTGCGATCTTCGCCTTGGGCTTTGCCGCTCTACTTGCGGTAATTGCAGGCCTCTACATGCTCCAAAAGACCTGGGAACTGGCCGTTGTTCGCTTGGCCGCCCTCCGCCAGCCCGTCATCAACATGGCCAAAGTCACCAATATGGCCTCGATCAGCACTGACAATCGCAAAGCCGCCTGACCCGGAATTCCCGAAATGAAACGTTTTCGCACTCTTTGTCTCTACTCAATAAGCACTACTGTTTTTGGCTAGAACGCAGCTGACTGATGAGCGCCTTTACAAAATTTCGTGACCGATTGAATGGCGAGCGTACCAGCACCTTAGGCGAGCCGGCCTCCCCCAGCCCTCTCCTCTTAGCAACGTGCCTGCGCTCAAGGGAGTCTCCCATGGTACAGAAACCGTCTTATTCGCGCCGCGCGCTATCTCGCCTCCCGGCTTCAGAAGATATCTGGGTCTGCTGGCGCTGCAACGACCGCGACGATGTTTCTCGCGTCCTGGACATCAGCATTGATGGCCTGTTTATCGAGACGCCTCACCTCAGCGTGAAAGAGGGCATGCCAGCCAAGCTCGATTTTTTGGTCCAGGAAGGACGTATCACGGCCGAAGCTTTGGTTCGTCACGTAAAGCGTGGCAATGGACTCGGCTTGAGATTTACTGCTGTGGCTGACAGCGATCGCCAGCGCCTCAGAGCTTTGCTGGCAAGGCTCCGCGCCTGCAGCGCCCACCCCAGCACCCATCCCTTTCCTCAACTTGAACAAATATGAAGGGTTCCCCGGGTTGCGAGCATTAGGCATGGCCAAATTCGACTTTCGCTTTGCAGACGCAACACCAAATTGCTCTACGAACGACGCAAGCGGGATTTCCCTTTCCGCTTTGCTTGCAGGACGACAGCGCTTTATGCCTTCACGAGTCGCACGTTGTAGCTGAACGGACGCTCGATTACCTCCTGCGCCATCCAGCCACTCTGTTTCGCAAGGGTTTGGAATGCTTCGATCGTTCGCGGCCGTGTCGGCACACGGTTTCCAATCAACGAAGCACGCACAGGTTTGCCATCCCGCGTGACGGATCCCACTACGATAGAGGCAGCGGCTGTTCCGGCATGGAGAGCTTGAAGATTCGAGACGATCTCCTCGTCCGAACCATATTCAAACAAGGCCCCTTCTGACAAAATTCCGCATGCCGAGTCGCCAGCTCGCAATTCGTGAAGCACCTCACGCAGCCGATCGGCGCGCGACCATTCGTACTCCAAATGCGTGAATTCGATCTTAAGCCCGCTCAGGGGTGCCGCAGACGCACACAGGGCATCGAGAGCCCGTTTGCCAAAGGCCGGCCCACGCTGGTCGAGGTCCAAGATTGCGATCCTGATGTCGCGGTCAGCTAGCAGTCCCGCGCGCCCACGGCTGAGGAGAATCAAGGCATTCCAGCCGTCTGCTCCCGGTCCACCACCGACATTTACAAGACATATAGGCCGACGAGGCTCAACCACGCCTGCTGCCCCCAGGCCGTCCGCCATCAATCGCGCCATGTCCTGCAAACGAAGTCTGGCGGTAAACGCGGGAAACGAAGCGGCGATCCTTTGGTCTATCGGGCTGAAACCCTCCCCCAAATTCTCCGGACCAAGCTTCAATTGGTAGGTGGTCATCCCATCTACAAACGTCCCCGAAGCGGCCATAAGCCCACGGCCAAGCTTCGAGCTTCGAAGGGCCTCTCGAAGAGCCGGAGGAATCTCCTGTTGTCGCCCGGCCTCGAGAATATACTTCTCAGCCATAGCAGCAAGTTCCCCGTGGGTCGCGCTCACGGAAAACGCAGGATTCGTGACATCTATAACGGCCAGCTTCTCACCCTCGTCCGTCATGGCATAAACAACGTCTTCCTTCATTTGAGCCTCCATAAAAAGCCCCACCTCACAGCATGAATTTTGACGATACCTAACAAACTCCCTTTACTAATTATATCACATTTCACGCGTTTTATCAAGGGAAAAGGCGAATTACCAACGATCTCGGAACTTTGGAGGGACCAGGAACGAACGGGTCCTGGTGGTAGCATTTTCTGTTCACTTACGAAGCGGAGCGAAACGGGCCTATTTTCAGACAGTTTTTTTCTTCGACGTCGTAGCCCTCGGGAATAACTTGGTGATGGCGAGTGGTCGGATGCGAAGAAAGAGAATATTCAGTTGTTTTCTGCTGGGCGTCAGCTACTGTCGGCTGCATAAGGGCGGGAAAGACTGAGCCACAGGTGGAGCAGCAGTTGAGCACTGCTGTGCACCCGATGTTTGCCGCGGTGGAGATAGCGGAGGCGGTAGAGTCGTTCGATGGTCAAGGCCAGCATGGTGAGGAGCCAGCCGATCAGCAGACTGTTGGCATGATGATGACAGATATGCTCGAGGCCGTGACGACTCTTGGCGTCGTTGAAGCCTTGGTTTTCGATCTCCCAGCGGCTTTTGGCCATGCGGAATAGCGATTGCGAACCCACGGTGGAGGAAGGGAAATTCGTCAGCCAGTAGGCTTGCACTACCTGGCCGTCCGGCTTGTGCTGACGATAGAAGAACACGCGCACGGTTTCCCAATCGAGCGTGTCCCAGGGATCGAAGTCCTCCGCGTCCCAGAGCTCCACGCGATCTGCTCCGTGCTGGAAAACCGTTACGGGAGGCCCGCAGGGAAAACGTTGCTGGGCGGCGGCCAGTAACTCCGGCAAATTGTCTTTCAGCCGTGCCACCACTCGTAGACCGAGTTCACCTGCCGTATGCAGGAACGGTGCGGTGGCGAATTCTCCATCGACGACCACATATTGCGCCAAGCGCTTTCCCACGCTCCCGATCACCCGTCGCAATAAGCGCTGCCCGGCGGCGTACTCGCTGTCGCCCGGCCCGTAGGGTTCCCCATCGCAGGGCAGAGACAGGCCGGTTCCCACCACGCTGACCATCACGAAAGAATGTTGATAGCCCAAGATCTGTTTCGCAGCGTTCTGCTTCGGCCGACAGAGGGTGCAACCCTGCTGGGTTCGCCAACCCGCGCCGGTGCCGTCGAGGGCTAGGCCGATCCAGCGGCAATCATCAAAGGCCTTGTTGCGCTTGGCGCCGCGGATGAGGGAGAGCAGGGCTTGCCGTGTTGGACCGGGATCGAGTCGCTCGGTGAAATAACCCAAGGTATCGTCACAGAACGGAGTGGCGATGGAGAGAGTGCGTCGTGCCGAAGATCGTACCAGTGCTTCGACGGCATGAAAACTCGATTCGCGGAGGATTTGGCCGATCAGCAGGGCCCAGAGCAGAGCCTGCGCCGGAATCTGCGGTTGTGGCCGACCGTCTCCAGGATCCCGGAGATACCGTCGGAGGCGAAGACGCCGTGTCACATAGTGGAGCAGATGACGTGGCGTCGAACGGTTCATTTTTTCTTTTTCTTAGGTTTCTTGCGCTCCAGCACGAGCAGCTGGGCGTTGGCCGCCAACACTTCGCGGACGGCGTCTTGAAACTCCCGTCCCGCTTTGACCCGGCGCCGCACTTCCTCGACCCAGTCCTTGGGAATGTGCTGGACACGTTTTTTTCCCTGCACCATAAAGGTCAACGACCAGACCGGATGGCCACGGTCCTCGGCACAATGACAGGTGGGCTTGCCGCAATGGAGATGCGAAAGGGAGAGCGAACCAGGGAGGGCATCGGCGGGAATAGAGAAACGCCGCAGCAGCTGAAACTTGCGCTGACGCAGTCGAGAAGCGAGTGGTCCATTGCCCCTATGGATCATCTTAATGTATAGATACAATAAGACAAAGTAAAAATCAAGCCATGTCAGCGAATGCGAAAATAGGAGTCTACTGCGGAAGGGTCGCGAAGAGGGATAATAGAGCGCCCACGCGGGGGTGGACTGGGCCAGCCCCTGTCAATCTTCCGAAACGGCTGGCGAATTACGCATCTTGGGGATTTGAAGGCAACCGGCTCGTGCTGCGAGATAGTGACGGCGTTTCAATATCTTTGACTAGATTCCGCTCTTCATTTGCTTTCAAGCCTATAATCAATTTGATGGGCGCAAATCGTTCCTCAGTATTTTTGCGAAAGCAGCTCGAGTGGGCAGCCTTTGTGACAAGGTAGGATTTCGGGAGACAAATCGTGAATGACAATGCGGAGAAAGTGGATGAAACAAAGAAGGACAAGTCGAAGTTCAACTGGGTATCAGAGCGCTCTTCGTGCTCGCTCCCTAGAGTCTTCCAGGCACTTCGCGCACAAGTCGAGGAGGATGTTAAGACGCGCAACGGCCTTCGTCCAAAAAATTCACCTTACGAATTTTCCGTCGAGGAAGTCGAGAGCGACTTTAGCGTTGTCTTCGTATCCGGGGATATACGCAGAGCCGTCACCTTTAGCCTTGCCGAGCACGGCATTCTGGTTCGCGGCGATAAAGGCGAGCAGATGTTTGAGGTGAGACTCACGTTTACGGACGATGGCCAATGCCAAATGATTGTGAATGAGAAGCACATCGAGTCTTGGCAGGTGCGTCGCATGGCTCTCGAAGAGCTGTTGTTCGTAGGCCACTAGGCTAGAGGCCAGGTGGCAGATACTTGCCGGGTAATAAAACAAAGCACGCGACCTTGATCGCGTGCTCGCTTGACCCTTCGCGGAGTGTTTCCCAGTTGGATTCTAAACCTACGGCAGTGGCGGGCTGGCTACTGGGACGCCCGCGCCTCGCCAGCCTTACGGCCGCCCCCCAATCGCCCCAGGCGCTGGTCATACTGGTTATAGAAGTCTCGTTTCAAGTGGTCATTGTGTGATACCACTTCTTGCGCGACACTCGCACCTATGCCAGCGCTTGCGCTTACGCTCTTAGTGTTTTCAATCCCCGCAACCGTCTTCTGGCCGTACTTCCTTGGCTTGGCTCTCCTCGCCATCGGCCTTCCTGTGATACTGAAAAGCGAAGTTCTGCAGGCTCGGGGCCTCGATAAGCTCATACCCTTCGGCCGCCTTTTCTACGCTATTCCCTTGGCCGTCTTCGCTGGCGAACACTTCACCCTGGGCAGGTTGATGGCCGGCGGGATCCCCTCCTGGATTCCCGCGCATATTTTTTGGGTCTATTTCGTTGGCGTGGCTCTGGTCGCCGCAGCCTTAAGCATCGTGATCAAGAAATACTCGCAGCTGGCCGCAACTCTCCTGGGCACCATGATCCTTCTCTTCGTTGTGCTGCTCCACATTCCACGGGTGGCCGCTAACCCCCACGACAGGATTTCTTGGGCGGTCGCTCTAAGAGATCTCTCGTTCAGCGCAGGCGCCTTCGCTTTCGCGGGCGCTCAGCGAACACTTCAATCCAAAAACACAACGTCGCTCCTGGTGACTCTCGCTCGCAACGTTATCGCCGTCACAACCATCTTTTTCGGCGTCGAACATTTTCTCCATCCGGAGTTCGCGCCCGGCGTCCCTCTCGCAAAAATCACGCCCGAATGGATCCCGCTCCGCCTGTTCTGGGCCTATCTTGCTGGCATAGGCCTCCTCATCGCCGGGGCATGTCTCCTCGTCAACAAAAAATCCCGCCTGGCGGCGACTTATCTCGGCCTCACAATTCTTCTCATTGTCCTCGTGATCTACCTGCCCATCTTGATCTCGATTCCCTCCGACATCGGCAATGGCCTGAACTATTTCGCCGATACTCTGATGTTTGCCGGCACCATCTTGCTTCTGGCCGACGCGCTCCCAAAAGAAAATCGCCTTCCATCGTAGGGGCACGGCACGCCGTGCCCGCTCCGTGGCTCAACACAACGCCACACCTATTTCGCATCAACACGCAGCAAGAACGCTAACGACTTGCCGTTTGACCTTGTGTAAAATAATTCTGCGGGAGATGACCGATGCGGGACGAGAGCACAAGGCAGGCAGCGCAGGAGTTTCTAGCCGCGAAGCTTACGGAAGAAGCGCAGAAACTTGAGGACAAGCTCAATCAGGAAACCGCTGTCGCCCGCTCACTACAAGTTTGGAAGCATTTTCGCGATTCCATTTTCTCCCAGTGCAACGAATGGAATTCCGTGACGCAAGAACAGACTCTCACCTGCAAGGAAACTCCACTTGGAGATCTCAGAGTTTGGTGCGCGGCCACATCAAAACACCTGACCGTGCATTACGATTCCAGGAAACTGCTAGTCACTCTAAAGAACGGCGGCCGTCGCGAGAATGAAACAGACGTGATCTTGCACATCGAAGGATATTCCACGGGTTCCGAGCGCTCGGCGCATCTGGTGCGCAACGACGAGGCGGTAAACGTTCCTGTTTTGATCCTCGGCGAGCTACGGATACTGTCGGGAATGGGCCGCCAGAGAACCTCTTAGCGATCTTGGTGCGCGCTAATCACCCGGCCTCTTAAGCCAGACGCGTCCGACAACTTCAGTCAGATAAGAAGACTCTAATTTTGCATCCCCCGGGAGTGCTAAGAGCCCTCAAACTCGACGGTCGGAAGAATCATCGTAGACCGTTGCAATCGTGCCAATCTCTTTAAATTTCTAGACCGCTAAATCGCCTCAGGGAATCCGCAGAATCTTGTGCTCATTCTGTTTGGAACTTTTTGCCAGTGATTGGAGTTCTTTTAACCCGCCCATACCCCAACTTGCCAGGAACGGCAAAAAGCACAGCTCGCGCGATTGTAAAACCTTGTGTGGGTAAAGCAGCGACTCGAGAAACTCCTGATGCGCGGCGATCAATCCGGTCTTAAAAGCCTGCGCTCTGCCCGCCTTGCGCTTCAATTTGTCGAGCTGAAAGGCGATCTTTTTCTGTGCGGTCTCCACTGCCCCGGCCAGCGTCGGATCGAGCCGTACGATCTGTTTTTTCAGCGCCGCCAGCATCTTTGCGCTTTCTTTCACAGTCTTGTCGAAATTCTTTCCGAGCGTCGTGGGCACGCTGGCCGTCTCCATCTTTCGGCGAAGTTCTTGCGAGCCCCGCCATACGTCTTCGACTTTCAATCCGTAGCGTCGCAAAAGTTTCTCCGCTTTCGCATCCAGGATCGTGTATGCCGCGCGTGGCAATATCACCGGCATGCGCTCCAGTAATTTCTTGTAAATCACTTCCGCCTGCGCGAAATAAGCAATTTCCGCTGGCCCAGCGATGTACGCCGCCGTCGGCAATAGAAAATCTTGCAGCACAGGACGGAGCAGCGCATTGGGACTAAAGTTTTTCGGTGCGGATTGCACCTCTCGGACCAATTCTTCCTTCGTCCAGTTCTGCTCGCCGCAAATGAATTTAGCGCCACTCACGGTAATGGGTAGTCGTTTGCCTTTTTCCATGCTGAAAATCAAAGAGCTCCGGGCTGTCACTTTCACTTGAGCCGCATATCCTGCCTTCTCTAACTCCTTGCCGCGCGCAAGCAGCGCTTCGTTCAATCCATCTCGTTCCTCCACGGCCTTTCGCAGCACTTCCCCGCCCACGCGGTGCAACCGTGCATCCAGCGGATCGAGCAGGATCAACCCTTGTTCGGCAAACAATCGCGTAAACAATTTCCCAAACGCGCTTCCGTACGTTTCTTGAGTTCCATAACTCTCGCGGAATATTCCCGCCACGAATTCTCCACCGGCAGCTGTCAGAATTCCCGCGGCCTCATCCACCATTTCCGCAACCTGCGATCCAAGCCCGATTCGGCCCACCGGCTGGCCTGCATCACCGTTTCCCGGAAGCTCAAATCGCGTCAACTTGCCTTGATAAAACCACGTCGACGTGCGCACTTCATCCAAATCGTGATCTTCCGTCGCCATCCAAAAGACCGGAACAGCATCCACTCCCGCTTTGGTCAGTTCCTGCGCGATCTGAATCGCGCTGACAGCTTTGTAGATGGCGTACGCCGGCCCGCCAAACAATCCGACCTGCTGCCCGCTCACAACGGCAACTGCTCCCTTTGCTAGCCGGTCAAGATTTGCGCGTGTCGCTTCACCTGCACCGAACGCAGCGTTCTGTTCGCGCAGTATTTCTGCAACCTCCGCCCTCCTATCCTGCGGATAGTCCAGCGTCCCCGCTGCTTTCTTTACCGCCGCGATTGTTGGTGGGTGCCCGTAGAACTGTTTGACGGAGGAGAAATTATCAAGGAATTGAAGAAAGAGCTTGGACTGATGTGGGAGCTGGCGAAACGGCAGGCTTCTACATTCCATCGGGGATTAGATGACGCTGAAAGCCTTTTGTCACACCGAACTTGAGCGCTTCCCTTTCGCTAGATTTCAGAATTCAGGACGGATGCCGCGATGACGAGTAGAGTCCTTGATTTAGACGGAGACCGCGCCAGAAAGGTGTGCGGGCGCATGGGCGCCCACCTTCGCCATCAGTTCGCGGATAGCAACCCTCTGCTCTTCGTGCAATGGCAATAGGGGCTGGCGTGGTATTCCACCTCGATAACCGGCTTGGTCCATGGCGTACTTCACACCAGGAATGCCATTCTGAGAAACGATCAGCTTCGAGGCGAGCAGAATCGTCGCCTGCAAAGCCCGCGCCGTTTCCAGATCGCCTTTTCGTGCGGCTTCAAAGAGCGCGACGCATTGTTCTGGCAACGCACTAGCCAAAGCGAGGATGGAGCCGACCGCGCCGAGCACCATCGACGGAAACATCATGCTCGCCGACCCAACCAATAGTTGAAAAGAGGGGGGAGCGGCGGCAAGCATCTCCGCTGCACGCTGCACATTTCCGGAGCTCTCCTTGATCCCAATTATATTGGGATGCTGCGCGAGAACACCGACTTCCAAAGCTTCCAGAGCGACGCCCGTGAATTGCGGCACCGAATAAAGCAGCACAGGGATCGGCGAAGCATCGGCAACGCGCCGGTAATGAGCGATGAACGCTTCCGGTTTGTACATCGGCTTGTAGTAATACGGCGTCTTTACCAGCGCAACATGGTAGCCAAGTTCCGCCGCGCGTTTTGTTCGATCGATGGTTTCGGCAGTGGACTCGGCACCCGTTCCGGCGATCAGCCGCATTCCAGGCGCAGCCGATTCCTTCACCGCGACGAGGACAGTGTCGACCTCCTTGCGGGACAGCAGCACGGATTCGCCGGTCGAGCCAATCGCTACGTAGCCGGCGAGACCCGTCGAGTTGTACTTGGTAATGTTGTGCTTGATGTCCGCAACGGAAACGGAACCGTCAGCCGAAAATGGCGTCGTGAGCGCGGGAAATACACCGGAAAGATTCATGATCTAGTCTCCTGAGCCGGTACTGCCAGAGGCAGCGACTCGGCCGCGATGCAAATCCTGTAAGGCGGCAACTTCGGTCCCTTGATCGAGCAGCGCGCGAATGCCGCGGGCTGCGGCATGTGCCGCCGCAAGCGTTGTGATGCAGGGAATGTTATAGCGAATCGCAGCGCGGCGAATGGATTTTTCGTCGTAGAACGATTCGCGCCCCAGCGGTGTGTTGATTACCAGATCGATTTTACCCGTCTTAACGAGGTCGACGATATTAGGCCGGCCTTCGTTTACTTTGAAAACGGATTCCGCAGGGATGCCCGCCGCTTCGAGAGCCGCCGCAGTGCCACGTGTCGCGAGCAAGCGGAAGCCGAGCTCGTGTAGTTCTTTTCCGAGCGAGCCCAGGTGCCTTTTGTCGCGATCATTGACGCTAAGAAAAACCGTACCTTTGCGCGGAAGCCTCTGGCCGGCCGCGAGCTGAGCTTTCGCGAAAGCGAGGCCATAGGAAGTGGAAATACCCATGACTTCGCCGGTGGAGCGCATCTCCGGACCTAGTATTGTGTCCACGCCGCGAAACTTGTTGAACGGAAAGACCGGCGATTTCACGGAATAGAATTCGTGGACCGCAACCTCGGCAATTCCGTTGTGCAACACCACAGGCAGATTCATGTCCGCCAGCTTTTTGCCAGCCATTAAGCGCGCGGCCACTTTTGCCAGCGGCACGCCGGTCGCCTTGCTGACGTAAGGAACCGTGCGCGAGGCGCGCGGATTTACTTCGAGAACGTAAACCGTGTCTCGCTGAATGGCGTACTGCACGTTCATGAGGCCAATCACCTTTAGAGCGAGCGCGAGACGCTTCGTATACTCGCGGATATGCTCGAGGACAGCAGGAGACAGACTAACTGGCGGAAGCACGCAAGAGGAATCACCAGAGTGCACGCCGGCTTCCTCAATATGTTCCATAATGCCACCGATGACCACATCCGTGCCGTCGGCAAGCGCGTCGACATCAACTTCCGTGGCTTCTTCCAGAAACTGATCGATCAGAACCGGCCGAGCTGGCCCCATCATCGCCGCTTGCGCCACATACTCTTGCACGGTATTCACGTCGTACGCGATCACCATAGCGCGCCCGCCAAGGACGTAGCTGGGGCGCACGAGGACCGGCATTCCGATTTCGGCCGCAACGCGCGCAGCTTCTTCCGGCACGAGCGCTGTACCATTGCGAGGCTGCGGAATTTTCAGTTTGTCGAGCAAACCGCCGAAGCGGCGGCGGTCTTCCGCCAGGTCAATAGATTCCGGAGCTGTGCCGATGATAGGCACGCCATTGCGCTTCAGTTCCTGCGCAAGATTCAGAGGCGTTTGCCCGCCAAACTGCACAATCACCCCTTGTGGTTTTTCGCGTTCGACGATCGCGAGAACGTCTTCCAGCGTCAGTGGTTCGAAATAGAGGCGGTCGGAAGTGTCATAGTCGGTCGAAACTGTCTCGGGATTGCAATTCACCATGATGGTTTCGAAACCATCTTCGCGAAGAGCGTAAGCCGCATGGCAGCAGCAGTAATCGAACTCGATTCCCTGTCCAATTCGGTTCGGACCGCTGCCGAGAATCATGATTTTCGGACGTTGCTGAGCGTCAGACTCGTCTTCGTCCTCATAGGTGGAATACAGATACGGGGTAAAGGATTCAAATTCGGCAGCGCAAGTATCGACGCGTTTGAAAACCGGAGCCACGCCATATCGTGCGCGCTGAAGGCGCACGGATGCGGGAGTACTCTTCCAGATTTGGGCCAGTTGTTCATCGCTCGTCCCGTGACGCTTGACCTCGCGTAGCAGTTCTTTTGAGGCAGTCTCTACCGTAACGGTAGCGGCGCGGCGATTCATGGCCACAATTTCTTCAATTTGATGAACGAACCAGGGATCGATTTTGGTGAGTTCGCAGATCTCTTCGGCGGGCAAACCTTTGTCGACGGCGGTAAGCAGCCAGTGAATACGGTCAGGCCGCGGCGTAGCGAGCTTTTCTCGCAAGAGCGAATCCGGCGTTTCTGCAGGCGCGCGCCATGGCGTGTGCGGCTCAAGGGAACGAATTCCCTTCTGCAATGCTTCCTTAAATGTACGGCCGATGGCCATAACTTCCCCGACCGACTTCATTTGCGTTCCGAGAGTGCTGTCCGCGCCCGGAAATTTCTCAAACTGCCATTTGGGAATCTTAACGACTACGTAATCGATGGTCGGTTCGAAGCAGGCAGGCGTTTTCTTCGTAATGTCGTTGGGAATTTCATCGAGCGTCATGCCGACAGCGAGCCGCGCGGCAATTTTAGCGATTGGGAACCCGGTCGCCTTGCTGGCGAGAGCCGAACTGCGCGAAACGCGCGGATTCATTTCGATGACGGTCATACGCCCATTCTCAGGATTGATAGCGAACTGGACGTTCGAACCACCGGTCTCTACACCGACCTCGCGAACGATGGCGGCCGCGGCGTCACGCATGCGCTGGTATTCCTTGTCCGTCAAAGTCTGTGCTGGCGCCACGGTGATGGAATCGCCCGTGTGAACACCCATGGGATCGAAATTCTCGATGGTGCAAATAACCACGAAGTTGTCGCGATGATCGCGCATCACTTCGAGTTCATATTCCTTCCAGCCGAGCACCGATTCTTCGACCAGAGCTTCATGAACCGGGCTCATATCCAACGCGTGGGCGATGGCTTCGCCAAATTCTTCCTTGTTATACGCGATGGAACCGCCGGTGCCGCCTAGAGTGAAAGAAGGGCGAATGACGAGTGGAAATCCCAGTTGATCGCACAATCGCAACGCGTCCTGCGCATTATTGACGAGCGCCGAGGCCGGCACCTCCAGCCCAATTTTGCGACATGCATCCTTGAACCACAATCGGTCTTCCGCGACTTTGATGGCGCGCAGCGACGCGCCAATCATCTCGACCTTATACTTTTCGAGGATCCCGCTCTCGGCAAGCTCAACAGCAAGATTCAGAGCGGTCTGGCCTCCAACAGTCGGCAAGAGCGCTTCGGGTCTTTCCCGCGCGAGAATTTCTTCCAAATATTCCTTAGTCAAAGGCTCGATGTAAGTGCGATGTGCCAACTCCGGATCGGTCATGATCGTGGCTGGATTGGAATTCACCAGCACCACTTCATAGCCCTCGGCGCGCAGGGCTTTGCACGCTTGTGCCCCGGAATAGTCAAACTCGCAAGCCTGGCCGATGACGATCGGCCCGGAACCGATAATTAGAATTTTCTTGATGTCAGTACGTTTGGGCATCCGTCCTCAGTGTTTTTGGCTTGCAACATCTTACAGGAAAACAAAGCAGATTCCTCGCTACGCTCGGGATGACAAGTTTGGGGGTTAGAGTAAGGGCATTCTCAGCTGACGGTCAGGGTCCCGTCGTTCGTAATCGAAGCTGACCTTTCTCGAACGTGTACAAAAACGCCGAGCATTGGGTGCTCCCTTTCTTGCCCGGCACAAGACGAACCAATAGTTTGTAATCCTTGTTGCCGATCGTGGCGGAGACCCAATAGTCGCCGGCCTCCAACTTCTTGAATTGGAAACTACCGTCGCGCCCCGTCGTGAGTTCTGCTAGAGGCGTAACCAGCTCGCAGCAATCGGCGCTCGGAGAAAACAGCCGAATGCGGACGTGCTCAAGTGGCTTGACTTCTTGCTTCGATGAATTCGTTGCCCCCTGCTGCGCGGCCGCGTCATTGGAAACAAGTTTGCCGCAAATTCCGTCGACGGCAACCGGCTCCGGATTGTCCGCCGAATTGGCGGAACGGGAAAACCCGAGCAGCAAAACCAAAGCAAGCAACTGCCACTTCACGCTGCGTTCTCCTTCATCATGTCCGTGAATTTGGTGAAGAGGTAGTGAGAATCATGCGGGCCCGGCGAGGCTTCGGGGTGATACTGCACGCTGAAGAGCGGCAGATTCTTGTGCCGCATGCCTTCGTTGGTGTGGTCGTTTAGATTGATATGGGTAACTTCGACGTCGCTCGACGGGAGAGATTCGGGATCGACGCAGAACCCGTGATTTTGGGCAGTGATTTCCACCTTCTGGTTAAGCAAGTTTTGTACAGGATGATTCGAGCCATGATGCCCAAATTTCAGTTTGAAGGTTTTGCCGCCAAGAGCCAGCCCGCAGAGCTGGTGGCCGAGGCATATTCCAAATACTGGAACGCGTCCAAGAAGCTTCTGAATATTCTCCACCGCGTAGCCGATAGGTTCCGGATCTCCCGGGCCATTCGAAAGAAAAACTCCGTCCGGCTTGAGATCGAGAACATCTTGCGCCGAAGTCTGCGAAGGAACAACCCACACGTCGCAATGGTGATCGACGAGCAGACGCAAAATATTTTGCTTAATGCCAAAGTCGTAGGCCGCTACTCTGAATTTCCGAGTATCTGAAACTCTACCGGACTCGCCCATGGCTTCCGACCAGGGAGGAATCGTGAGTTCGATCGAGCTTTTTTCCCAGCCGTAGGCCTTTTTGCAAGTTACGCGGCTGGCGAGTTCCTGTCCTGCCATCGCGGGCAATTGCTTGGCTTCGAAGATCAATTGCTCTGCCGGTGTGCCGTCGGTGGCAACAACGCCGCGCAACGCTCCGACGTTACGAATATGGCGAACAAGTGCTCGCGTATCGATATCCCAGATGGCGGGGATTTTGTGACGGTTCAAATAAAGTTGAGCTGTTTCCGCCGAGCGCCAGTTCGAAGAGATCTGCGAAAACTCTCGCACGATGAGCGACTCAATGTACGGCCGCGAAGACTCTTCGTCGTCAAGATTGGCGCCAACGTTTCCAATATGCGGGTATGTCAGGCAAACGATTTGTCCGGCGTAGCTGGGGTCGGTGAAAACTTCTTGATAACCGGTGAGGCTGGTATTGAAAACGACTTCGCCGCCGCGGCGCGTGATAGCGCCCGCAGCACGGCCGTTAAATATGCGACCGTCTTCCAGAGCGAGAGTGGCAGGTCGGTGCTGAACTTCGGTCAGTGTATCCTCCGCGAATGGTCATAGAGTATGCCAGTCACTTTGAGTTCGTGGAACTGGCTTCCGTTGTGGAAAGCGATCCGAAATGGTCCACCGGCCAGTACGCAAAAACCGCGCGCCCATAAATGAATTGGCTGGCCACGGGACCAAAGACGCGCGAATCATTCGAGCTGATGCGATGATCGCCCATGACAAAGTAGCTGTCTTTCGGGACTCGCACGGGGCCGAAGTCGCTCATATCCTCGTACTGCGGAGGTACGTAAGGTTCGTCAATAGCGTGGCCATTGACGTACACAATGCCCTGCCGAATTTGAACATCTTCGCCAGGTAAGCCGATGACGCGCTTGATGAACGATTTCGAATGGTCGAGAGGATACCAGAAAACAACGACATCGCGCCGCTGAATGGGTTCGAACCGGTAGACAAACTTGTTGATAAAAATGCGTTCCTGGTCGGATAAAAGCGGAGCCATACTGGTGCCTTCGACTTTCACCGGCTGATACAGGAACACGATGATGACGAGGGCCAGGCCGATGGCTATCAGAAGATCGCGCGTCCAAACACGGATTTCATTTCGTAAGGAATGGACTGACGAAGTCGCCGGAGCAGTTGTTTCCGGAACCGATGGAGCGAGAGGTTGGTTCTGGTCCGCGCTTTGCATTTTCAATTGCCTTCTATTTATAACACGGGGGTTGCTGGCCGCGCCAGATTGGATTTGTACTGCGCATTGACGGATTGCCCCTTTACGCCTTCCGTGGCGTCCCTTCTACAACCTTTACATAGATTCCATCGCGGTGGACATACGTTGCCCGTGCGGTCGAGAAGTTTGCGTGTTGCGCTTTTGTTTAGTCGGGAGAGAGCGCGAAGTTCAGCATGGCCAGGGCAGCAATCACCGCGGTTTCTGTGCGAAGAATGAGCTGGCCGAGCGAGGCCTCTTGGAATCCGGCAGCACGAGCGGAAATGAGTTCGTCGTCAGTCCATCCCCCTTCGGGCCCGATCGCAAGAGCTGCGGTAACCGACTTCACTCTCTCCAGGGAACTGCGAATCGACGGGGCATCGCTGCGTTCGGATAGCATCAGGCAAAATCTGGATGCTTGGCCCGCAAAGGCTTGTGATGGCTTGGCCGGTTCATCAAGCTGCGGGATGCGAAGACGTCGAGACTGTTGGGAAGCTTCCCGAAGAATTTTATTCCAGCGTTGCGAACGTTTGGCTGCCGCGGCCAGCAATCCCTTTTCCGATCGAGCCGCAGCCACTGGGATAATTCTTGTGACGCCTAGCTCGGCGGCTTTCTCAATGGCCCATTCGAACGCATCGAATTTAACGATGGAAAGAAGAAGAGCGACGTCAGTGACTGGTCTTGGTGCAGGAAGCTGCTCGATAAGAGCGAATTCGACGCGGTTTCGGCCAACAGATTCAATCCTTGCAAGCCATGCCGCGGAACCGTCGCTGAGTTCGTAGACCTGGCCGCTTTGTGCTCGTAGAACGTTTCCTAAATGATGCGCAGCGTCACCTTCCATTACGGCGGTGTCTCCAGCGAGCTGTTCGACGAAGAATCGGCGGCGCATCCGGGAATTCTAGCGTAAGAACACCTCGCTAGCCGAAGATGTCTTTGACTTTGTCGAAGATGGTGGAATTACGGTCCGCGGGCTTGTTCTCCACTTTTAGAGACACCCCGAGTTGTTCGAGCAGTTTCCTCTGCTCGCGTGTAAGTTTTGAAGGCGTAAGAACACGAACGTGATAGTAAAGATCGCCTTTGCCGCCCCCGCGAGGATCAGCAAGACCTTTTCCCTTGATGCGAAAGACAGCCCCGCTTTGCGTAGCTTCCGGAATTTTTAGCTTCTCCTCGCCAATCAATCCAGGAACTTGCAGCTCTGTGCCGAGAGCGGCTTGCGTAATGCTCAATGGAATCGTGCAGTAGAGATCCGCGCCGCGCCGCTCAAAAAACGGATGTTCCTTGACGTCGAGAACCACATAGAGATCGCCCGGCGCGCCACCGTTTGGTGCGGGCTCTCCTTCGCCGGTAACACGCAGCCGGGTCCCCGAATCGACTCCCGGCGGGATTCGCAACTCGATAGTCTTCTCGCGCTCGATGCGGCCCTGGCCGCGGCAATCCATGCAGCGCTCGCGCACGATTTGTCCCGCTCCCTGGCATGCGGGGCACGTGCGCGTAATGGTGAAGAAACCCTGCTGGTAGGCAAGCTGACCGCGGCCAGCACATGTTTGGCAAGCAACTATGCCCGTACCTTTTTTCGCGCCGGTGCCGTTGCAAGCTTCGCAATACTCCTGGCGCGGCAGTTTAATTTTTGTGGTGACGCCGATGGAAGCTTCTTCAAACGTAAGCGTCATGTCATAACGGAGATCCGCGCCGCGCTGTTGACGACGGCGGCTGCGGCCCCCTCCGGCACCAAAGAGATCCTCGAAGCCAAAGAAATCCCCGAGAATATCGTGGAAGTCGCGGAAGACGGTGCTGTTAAAATCGACGCCGCCGGCCGACCCAGAAAGCCCCGCGTGTCCATACGTGTCGTACACTTCGCGCTTTTGCGCGTCGCTCAAAACACTGTAGGCTTCCGTGCACTCCCGGAATTTCACTTCGGATTCTTCTTTATTTTCCGGATTGCGGTCCGGGTGCCACTGCAATGCGGCTTTGCGATAGGAGGTCTTGATCTCTTCGACGGAAGCAGTCCGCGAAACGCCTAGAACCTCATAAAAATCTCGTTGATTCCCCTTTGGCATGCAATCCCTTTCATTCGATTTAGTTCGCAGCTTCTTTCGATGCGCCACCCGGATGAACGGCTACGCGCACCATGGCCGGCCGAAGAACGCGTCCATGAAAAACGTAGCCAGGCTGAAACACCTGCAGAATCGTGCCGTCCTCTTGCTGAAGGGTTTCGGTCCTGTCCATCGCCTGATGCAAATGCGGATCAAATTGCTTGCCTAGCGGATCCGTGCGCTCGACCCCAAGCCGGCGGACATTGTCCACAAGCTGTTTGTAAATGAGCTCGAAGCCCTTGCGATAATTTTCGTACTCCGCTTCGCGATGCGCCGCGAGAGCTTGCTCGAAGCCGTCAATAATCGGTATCAAGCTTTCTACGACGCGAGCGATGGAGCGCTTGGAATCGTCTGCGCGCTCCTTTTCGATACGTTTGCGGTAATTATCGAAGTCTGCCTGGCGGCGCACAAGCGTTTGGCGCAGGTCATTCAGGTCGTTGGCAAGCTTTGCCACCTCGGCATCGGCTGCGGATGAATCCGCGGCAAACTTGTCCTCTTCGGCTTGCTCCGCGGTATCTTGCGTGCTGCTGTCTTTGTTAAAAGGCGAGTCTTTGTCGGGCACTTTGCTGCCTCTCTTGTGGAATAAGTTCTTCAAATTTTGCTCAATGCTTCGCTGAATAGCTGCGCGACGTACGCGACAGCAGTCATAGCCCGTTCGTAATGCATGCGAGTTGGGCCAAGTACCCCGAGCGAACCTTGCACAAGATCGTTTCGCGTGTAGGGTGCACTGATGATTGCGAGATTGTCGCCGGCTTCCGCTATCTCCTTCACTCCAATTTGCACGTGCACGGGCTCGGGCGTTTCGATGCACGCGTTCAACACGGTGACTAGCCGGTGCTTTTCTTCGATGGCTGCGAGCAGCTCACGAAGTTGCGCCTGGTTCGTAAACTCGGGCGTACCCACGATCTGGGCGGTGCCCTCCACGTGAACCTGACTCGTTTGACTCTCTCCGAGCATCGCTGGGTCCCACAGGGTGAGGGCGTTGCCGATAATTCCCTCGTACTGCTCGCGGTCTGTGGCAAGTTTCAAAAGCAGATCGCCCCGAATGGCTTCGAGAGTCCAGCCGGAATAGTGACGATTCAAAAAGTCCGCGGTCGCGTCGAGCTCCGCCTGGGCAAACGGACGGTTCGGCCTGACAATTTTGTCGCGCGTATTGCCGCCGGGGGAAATCAGCACAACAACAACGCGCCCATCGGGCAGCAACCACATTCGGGCGTGTTCCAGAACGGTCCGGCCAAGCGGCGGCGAAACGATGATGCCAAGTCCATTCGATACTTCCGCAAGAACGTGCCCGGCGCGCTCGGTAATCTCCGAAGCGGTTTTTGCGCCGCCCATTTCGCGCTGGATCCAGTCGCGATCGCCGATGGTCAGCGTCGCCTGCGAAGCAATCTCCTGAGCGAAGAATCGATAGGCCGAAGACGTGGGCACGCGCCCTGCCGAAGTGTGTGGCTGGTAGAGAAATCCGCCGTCTTCCAGATCGGCCATTACATTGCGAATCGTCGCCGTGCTCAACGTCTCTTCGTACCTCTTGGAAATCGCGCGCGAGGATACCGGCTCACCGGTCTCGATATAGGTACGCACCAGATCCGCGAGAATCTGACGGTTGCGCCGTTCCTGTAGGGCTGGATTCCTCATAGCAGCACTCTACGCTAAGTGCTAAAGAGCGCTACCTCTATTGTAGAAAGCGCGTCAAGCACCGTCAACGCAGTTGGTCTATCTGGTTCCTACGAAGGCCGCTTATTAGTGAGACGGTCCCTAGTTATTGTCAATTTGCGCGCGCTGGAGCTTGTCGGAATAATCGATATAAATTGTCTTCCACTCGGAGAAGAAATCGATGGCGGCGATCGCGGCTTCGCGGTGACCGTTGCCGGTCTGCTTGGTCCCCCCGAAGGGCAGATGCGTTTCGGCGCCTATGGTTGGGGCATTAACGTAAACGATTCCCGTGTAGAGATCGCGTGTCGCTTGAAAAGCTTGATTCACGTTGCGCGTATAAATCGATGCCGACAAACCGTATGGCACGCCGTTGGCGACTTCAATTCCCTGTTCAAAACTATCGATAGGAATGACTGACACGACTGGGCCGAAGATCTCTTCTTGAGATATGCGCATTTGCGGCGAGCAATCCCCAAACACCGTCGGAGCGTGGAACCAGCCCTTCGCGTGAATGCCGCTGTCCAAACGATTCCCACCGGTCAGAAGTTTTGCGCCTTCGTTCTTGCCGATTTCGACGTAGCTCATCACGGTCTGGAGTTGCTGCTCGTTGATGCACGGCCCCATATCCACACCAGAATCGAGGCCGTTGCCAACGCGTAGCGCTTTCACGCGATCCACGAAGCGCGTGATAAATTCGTGATAGATGCTCTTATGAACCGCAACGCGGCTGGCGGCCGTGCAGCGTTGCCCGGTCGTCCCGAACCCGCCCCAGACCGCACCATCCACAGCGAGGTCCAGATTCGCGTCGTCCATAACGACGATAATGTTTTTGCCGCCCATCTCGAGGCTGCAATGCTTGAAGGTAGGCGCGCAAGCCTGCGCGATAAGCCGGCCCACTGCGGTTGAACCCGTGAAGCTAACCACGGGTACATCTTCGCTGGCCGCCAGCGGCGCGCCGGCTCCCGGCCCATCACCGCTGACGATGTTTACAACGCCGGGCGGGATTCCCGCTTCGGTCAGAACTTGCACCAGATGGTAGGACGATAGCGGCGTATCTTCAGCCGGCTTCAACACAACCGTGTTGCCGCTGATGAGCGCCGGTGTCATCTTCCAGGACGGAATCGCCATCGGAAAATTCCACGGCGTGATCATCCCGCATACGCCAATCGACTGGCGAACGCTCATCGCAAACTTATTTGGCAATTCCGAGGGAGTGGTCTGTCCAAATAGCCGGCGGCCCTCGCCCGCCATGTAATAGGTCATATCAATGGCTTCCTGGACGTCGCCGCGCGTCTCGGTGAGGACTTTGCCCATCTCGCGCGTCATGTCCTTGGAGAATTCCTCTTTGCGCTGCACCAGAAGCTCAGCCGTGCGAAAAAGAATCTCAGCGCGCTTCGGCGCCGGAACCAGACGCCATTTCTTGTACGCTTCTTTCGCCGCATCCACGGCGGCATCCACATCCTCCGACGTAGAAGACACAAACATTCCCACCAATTCATCCGTATTTGCCGGATTGCGGTTCTCGTAGACTTTGCCGCTGCGCGATTCCACCCACTCGCCATTAATGAAGTTCTTGAACACTCGGGGAGCCATTGACGTAGCCATACGCTTTCCTCCGTTACCTTGAAGCCAGTTCTGAAAGTCCGGTCATGCCAGCGGGATCGTTTACAGGACACCACCGCGCGGAAACTAAAGTTTACAGGCCGCTGTAAATACCGTCAAATCGTGACTCCCAACCACCTTGAATATGTGGACTCAAAGTAGAAAAGGAAGCTGTTGAATTGTTCGGATTTGAACTGCGGTTAGATGTATGCTCCTGCAAAGGAGTGCTTGCTCACGGTGCAACTGACTCCATTCGGGAGATAGTATGAAATTTTTCTGCGCCACAATTCTTTTCGCAATTCTGGGTAACACGTCGCTTTGCGCGGCGCCAATCCCCGCCAAGGCTGATCCGATACCGGTTCTTCTTGTGGATGGGCAAAGCGGCGGTCCCTATCATGACTGGCCACTGACCACGGCCGTCTTGAAAAAAGAGCTAGAGGACGCGGGTATATTTAGCGTGACCGTCGCGACCTCACCCAAGTTTGGCGAGGACTTCAGCAGTTTTAAGCCTGAGTTCAGCAAGTATCGAGCGGTCGTTCTCAACTATGACGCTCCCGATTGGCCAGCGGCATTGCGTGAGGAGCTTGAGAACTATGTCAAGAACGGCGGGGGCCTCGTGATCGTCCACGCGGCGGATAATTCCTTCCCCGATTGGGTCGCCTTCAATCAAATGATTGGCATCGGCGGTTGGCGCAACCGCACGGAGAAAGCCGGCCCGATGTGGTATTTCAAGGACGGCAAGCTTGTCTCGGATAATTCGCCGGGTTCCGCTGGCGCGCATGGTAATCGCCTTCCCTTTCAGGTAGAGACTCGCGCTCCGGAGCACCCGATCATGAAGGGCTTGCCGCACGTTTGGATGCACGGCGCGGACGAACTGTATGGAACTCTACGTGGACCTGGTCAGAACATGACCGTCCTTGCCACCGCGCACTCCGATCCCGCAAATCATGGCTCCGGGCATGACGAGCCGATGCTTATGGTGTTGAGCTATGGCAAAGGCAGAATTTTTCACACGACGATGGGTCACGACGTAGCGGCGCTCAGTTGCGCGGGCTTTATCACCACTTACCAGCGCGGAGCAGAATGGGCCGCCACGGGCCGCGTCACGCAAAAGGTTCCCGCTGACTTTCCGACAGCAGGTTCCGAAAGCCTCCGCGTCGACATTGCAAAGATGGATCCCGCTTTTGTGAATGGGCCACCCCAATTCAATCCGTTCGATGGCTTAGCCAACTCGGCTCTCATGGCCATGAAGAAACGCGCCGACGAACTCGGCATCGGTGGCGTAGCCGTGGTTGCTTACTTCCCTGGCGACAAGATTCAATTCTGGAGTTCGAAAATGCTGGTAATCGGCCGCATGCGTGACGAACCTTCCGACACAAACAAAGGCGCCAACCTCATCGGCATCGCCTACGCCAAAGCCGTCGAGATGGCAGACACGCTCAAAGATAGCGGCAGCCAAGTCCGCCCGGCAATGACCGGGGAATTTGGATGGAGAGGTGGCGTCATCGTCCGCGGCAAAAACGGATACTTGATCGCAGCGTTCAGCGGCGGCAAATCCGAAGACGACGTCAAGGTATCGACGGCTGGAGTCGAAGAACTCAAAACCGGCCTATAGTGGCCAATGGTCGGGTGGCGAACAGTTTGCCGAAGGGCTTCGTTTTGCCATCGGGATACAACGTACTGTGCCACCGCGCAGGAAACAAAGTTCACCTTAGTTGCAAATGGTGACTAATGGCCTTGTTATAAGAGAGTTTGACACGCTTAGTAACTGGATTTTCCGTTGATGCCCCCATACATATAGGGTATCGTCCACAAATCGCTCTTGGGTGTCGACGCCTCGTCTAACTCGAAGAAGTGGACGCAGTTCGGTTGGGAGGATTGCATGATCGAAACTAGAAGACGGGTGGCGCGGGCATTCATGGCGCTGTTTCCTCTCCTCTACGCATTCCTGGGACCAAGCCGCGCACTTAGTGCCCCCGAAGAGTTTCACGTGCCCGTCGAGTATTACAAACTGGCGAACGGCCTGCGCGTCGTGCTTTCGCAGGACCACACGGCCCCCACGGTCTGCGTCGGTGTTTACTATCGTATTGGTTTCCGGATCGAGCCGAAGGATCGAACAGGCTTCGCTCATTTGTTCGAACACATGATGTTTCAGGGCTCCAAGAACCTCGGCAAGATGGAATTCATCAAGCTGGTGCAGGAGAACGGGGGCTTACTAAATGGTTCCACGCGCTTCGATTTCACCAATTACTTCGAAGTGATGCCTTCGAGCAAACTTGAAACCGTGTTATGGGCCGAGGCCGATCGTATGAGCGGACTCGCGGTTACCGAGGAAAACCTTAAGAATCAACAGGGCGTCGTGGGCAACGAGGTGAAAGTAAACGTATTGAACGCCCCTTACGGCGGCTTCCCCTGGATCGACATGCCCATGGCCGCAAATTCCAACTGGTATAACGCACACAACTTTTACGGTGACTTGACCGACATCGAGGCAGCCAAACTCTATGAAGTGAAGAAATTCTTTGACACGTTTTACGCACCAAACAACGCCGTGCTAGCGATCGTTGGCGACTTTGATCCGGCAGAAGCGAGGAAGTTCATTGAAAAATACTTTGCCCCGATCAAAGCCGAGCAAGTCCCGCCCCAACCTGATCTCACGGAACCCCGCCAGGAAAAGGAAAAACACGTCACCAAGAAGGATCTGCTTGCGCCCAAGCCAGCGATTGCTGTTGGGTACCATATGCCGGATCGCAATACCCCGGAGTATTACGCGATGGGGCTGATCGAACAGATGTTGATTGAAGGCGACGATAGCCTGCTGCGCCAGGAACTTGTGCAGAAGCGCGGCCTAACAGACAGCGTCGAGGGTGGCATCAACTTGCTGGGAAACATGTTCGATTACAACGGCCCTATGATCCTCTCTGCGGATCTCACCTTTGACGCCTCCACAAAGCCTGAAACCGTGCTGGAAGGCATTGACGCGGTGGTCGAACCGCTTCGCAGCAAACCAGTGGATCAAAAAACGTTGGACCGCTCGCTGGTCAAGCTTCGCTCGAGCCTGTACGACACCATGGGGCAATTTGGTGGCTTCGGACTGATGGACATGCTCGCCAGCTTTGCTCTCTTTGACGACGACCCAGCTCGCGTAAACTCGCTGGTCGGCGAATTCCGCAAAGTGAACCCAGAACTGGTACAAAAAACTGCGCAGGAATATTTGCGGTCCGCCAATCGCACCGTGATCTTGGTCGAACCCGCACACAAAGACGCCTCGGCAGCACCGGCAAAGAACCAGTGAACCAATAAAGAGGAGAAGACAAATGAAGGTGAGGCGCGTGAAAAAAGCTTCGTTGGTTCTTGTTGCTTCACTGGTGGCCCTCGCGCCAGCGTTTGGGCAAAAGCAGACGCCCCCCGAAGGCAGTCCCCCAAAGAGCTTTTCTGTGCCTGCGAGTGAAACCTACGTCTTGCCGAACGGCTTGAAAGTCACTTTGGTTCCTTACGGCATCATCCCCAAAGCCGCGGTCGGCCTGGCGGTAGACGCTGGAAGCATGAATGAAGTCAAAGCGCGTGTGGGAGTGGCCAGCCTCACAGGTGACCTTTTCAAGGAAGGCACCGTCACGCTCACTTCAAAGCAGTTAGCGGAAGCGACCGCCCAAATGGGAAGCGCGCTGGCTATTTCCGTTGGAGATGATCAGAGCAGGTTTGAACTAGACGTCCTGCAGGAATTCGCCCCCGATGCAGTTAAGCTCCTGGCGGATGTGGTAGAGCATCCTCTTTTTCCGGAATCGGAGCTGGCGCGCCTGAAAAACGACGCAGCGCGAAGAATCGCCTTGCAATTGTCGCAGCCGCAAACAATTGCTGAAATACGTTTTCGAAAACTGATTTACGGGGACCATCCATACGGCACAGTCCTTCCGACTGAAGACGATGTTAAAAAGCTTGGACTGCAGGACGTGAAAGATTATTACAGTTCAAATTTCGGCGCTCAGAGATCTCACCTCTATGTTGCGGGAAAATTCGATAAAGTAGCCGTGAAGAAGGCGATTGACGAAAGTTTCGGCAGTTGGTCAAAGGGACCCGTACGATATGAAAGTGTGCCTTCAACAACAGCGCGCCGCCAATTGGATGTCATCGATCGTCGCGACGCACCGCAATCCACATTAAAGCTCGGTTTGGTTGTCGCGCCGGCGACCAGTCCGGACGCTATTCCCCTCGGAGTAACAAATGCGTTGCTCGGAGGGTCGTTCAACTCGCGCATAACGTCCAACATTCGAGAGCAGAAAGGCTACACCTACTCCCCGTACAGTGAAATCTCTCGCCGATATCATGACTCCTACTGGGCGCAGAATGCGGATGTCACCACGCAATTTACAGGTGCGTCTCTGAAGGAAATCTTCGGCGAAATCGAACGCTTACAAAAGGAACCTCCGCCTGCCCAGGAACTCAAGGGAATTCAAAGCTACCTGTCGGGCATCTTCGTAATTCAGAACTCGAACCGGCAAGCCCTCATCGGACAATTGCAGTTCGTCGATTTTCAGGGCCTCGGTGAGGACTACCTGAAGAACTATGTGCCCAGAGTCAACGCAGTCACACCGGCAGATGTTCAGAAAATGACGCAGAAGTATATCCGACCCCAAGAAATGGTCATTGTCGTCGTTGGAGACAAGTCAAAAATCTCTGACCAGCTCACGCCGTTTCAAACAGGAAAATAAGTTTGGAGCGTGTAGTTACGTTGAGCATGTGGAGTAGCCTTTGCCAGAAACAGAGACTGAAATCGATTTTGGGTAGCACGCAGAACACACGGTCCATTTAGATCGCTTTCCGAGCGGGGACGTGATATGCTGTTTTTGCGCTTAATACCTCGGTTGTGTTGTGCGGTCCCTCTGGTGAGTTGTTGATCTGAGATTACCCGCCTGCAGTTTTCTCCGTACGTCTTCAGCGTAATCTAAAACAAGACTGGCAATGCGAATTGCCGCGCTTGCACCGAACGTGTGTGCGCGCTGGGACCGCTCCCGCCAGCAAGAAAGCAATACGAATGCAAAGTTTCACAGAATTACCGATCTCCGCCTATATGAAGGAGAGATTGGCACACGCGCGATTTACGACGCCGACCCCCGTGCAAGCTGCGGCCATTCCGCAAGCGCTCGAGGGCAAGGACGTGCTCGCAACCGCGCAAACCGGAACCGGCAAAACGCTGGCGTTCCTGATCCCGGTGATCGAACAACTGCTCAAGAGCAAGACGCCCGGAATCGCGGCGCTGGCGCTGGTCCCCACACGTGAACTGGCCATGCAAGTCGTGGCAGTGTTCAACACGCTCCGCGGTTCTCAGCTAGTACCTGCGGCGCTTGTCGTTGGCGGCCTCTCCGAAGGAGCGCAACTTCAGGCCATCCGCAAGGGAGCGCGTTTCGTTGTAGCTACCCCTGGCCGCCTGGAAGACTATCTTGATCGCAAGCTCTTCAATTTCAACTCGTTGCGCATCTTGGTCCTCGACGAAGCCGACCGCATGCTGGATATGGGCTTTCTCCCGGCCATCAAACGCATCGCCTCGATTCTGCCCAAAGAGCGGCAAACCATGTGCTTCTCCGCGACGATGGAAGCTTCTGTCGCCCACCTCGTAAAGGATTACTTGAAGAATCCGGCGCGCGTCGCGTTCGGTTCCACCCTCAAGCCTGCCGAAAATGTGCGCATGCAGGCCTTTGAAGTTGCCGTCGACCGCAAGCTGGAGATGCTGCAGCGTTTACTTGCCAAGGAGACCGGACGCTGCCTTGTCTTCTCCCGCACCAAGCGCGGCACCGAGCGCATTACGAAGAGCCTTAACAGAGACGGTTTCTCTGCCGCGATGATTCACGGCGACCGCTCGCAATCGCAACGTAACTCAGCACTTGCCGGCTTTCAACAGGGACGCTTTCGCGTACTAGTAGCGACCGATCTCGCTTCGCGCGGAATCCACGTTCAGGACATCGTACATGTCATCAACTACGACTTGCCGGACATGGCGGAGAATTTCATTCATCGCGTCGGTCGAACTGGCCGCGCCGGTGGACACGGAGTTGCCACCACCCTATTCTCCCGCGAACAGCGTTCCGAATTGTTCCAGTTGGAGAGGACACTTGGCATTCGCATCGAGCGTCTCAACGCCGATTCGAGCCCGACGAAACCAAACAATGGAGTGCACATCCGTACGCAATCATCGCCAATGCCGTCCAACGGCGCGGTAAAGGTTGCCGCGGTTCGCTCGACAATGACCGCTCTGCCTGGAGAGATTCTGCAGGCCCAGATCGAAAGCTAAAGCGCATTCAACTCTTGAGTTGAACGTTGCGACCACAGGGATAAACCGGTCATATTCAACCGAAAGGTTGAATACGACGATCCAAAGAGCGAAACGTCATGTTCCGCTCTTTCCCATTTATATCCTTCGTTTTGCGGGGATTAGCTGATCGGGGAATATTATTCGTGAGTTGCCAGTCTCTGGGGTAACGGATGTTTCTCCTTGATGGCGCGAGCCGGTTCGCTTCACCCTGGTGGGCTGGTTCGCGCTCCTATCACCGAGGCTCCCGAAGAGTTTGTTTCGGTCTCGCGTTGAGAAACCCTGTTCTTGGACCGGCAAGGCATTTCGAGAGTCCGCGCTCATTCCTTTATTTCTCAATAGCTTACAAGCAGTCCTTGATCCTATCCGCCTGATTCGCCATAACGCTGGAGCAGGTAGACGGCTCGATCTAGCTCTTAACCTACATGAAATGTATTAGGAATAATACGGAATTTATTGCTGTCGACGACTAGCTGGGGATGGACTCGCGGTCAGCGACGAGGAAGAGCTAACCGGCGGCATAGGTGGGGCGAGGCCTGCGGTTTGGGAACCCAAACCTAGTTTCTGCAGCGTTTTTGCGTCGAGCTTGCCGGACGGATTCAGGCCATGGGCCTCTTGAAACTTCTTCATCGCGTCCACGGTCGAGGCATCCCATTTGCCATTCGGCTTTCCATCGAAGGAGCCGTCCTTGGCGAGAGCGGTTTGAATTTCGGAGATGCGCTCCGGAGCAGGGGCCTTCTGCCCTCGCTCCGGGCGGGTTGTCTTTTTTGTGGATTTTGCGTGGTGCGCCTTGGAACCCGGCTTTGCCGAGGGCGACTTTGAGGCACTGGTGCCCTGCCCCTTCGCGATGGCTCCGGTTACACCCATACCGGCTGTAACGAGCAGCGTCAGGGCTAAGTGAGTCGCTTTTCGCACTCGCATCGGTTTTCCCTTAAGTGCTCCAGGAGACGCAAGCGTCTCCCCGGGTCTATTGCTTATCGTTCTCCGCCGGAACCACACCAGACAGAAAGACGGTCAGAATGCGGTCGTCCGCGCGACGTAGCACCTTGAAGACGACGTTAGCGCCAGGCTTCAGCTTGGAAACGGCTGCGCGATAGTCTTCCAAAGAAGTTATCGGGTCATGGTTGATTTCGGTAATTACATCGCCGCGGCCGAAATTTAGATCATCCTGGGCAAAACTGGCGGGATCGACATCGGTTACGATTACGCCCTTCTTGCCTTCCACGCCAAAGCGCTGCGCGCGATCGCGGGTGAGATCGTCGACATGGAGACCGAATTCGATGGGAGCTGACTCGCCAGGCTGGTCGCCCAGACGGCCGGCAGTAGTCGGGAAGACATGCGTGCGGTCCTCAACCGTTACGGTCGCCTCTTTCTGAGTACGATCTCGGACAAAGGTCAGCTTCATCTTGGTGCCTATGGGAGCTTGCGCAATGGGATTCACAAGGTCATTGCCGGTCTTGATCGTCTGGCCGTTCACGCTGGTGATGACGTCGCCACCCTTGAGGCCAGCCTTTTCGGCGGGACTGCCGGGTTCGATATCTTCAATTACCACGCCGTTCGGCGCGCCAAGGGACTTGAGCGTGATCGGATTTGTTCCGAGTTCTTCCTCGAACTTGACGCCAATAGAGCCTCGCGTCACACGACCATTTGAGATGAGTTGATTGTAAACGCTGATGGCAGTGTTCGAGGGAAGCGCGAAGCCGACGCCTTCATAGCCACGGCTGCCGGTAATGATGGCGGTATTGATGCCAATCACTTGACCCGCCAGATCAACCAACGGGCCGCCGGAGTTACCGGGATTGATAGCCGCATCGGTTTGAAGGAAACGCTGGAATTGCTTGGCTAGTCCGAGGCCGCCGCGGTCTTTGGCGCTGATGATACCGGCGGTGACTGTGGCTTGTAGTCCGAAGGGACTGCCGATAGCCAGAACCCAATCGCCAACTTGGACGCCCTCCGAATTGCCAAGCTTGGCGACGGGGAGTTCCTTGTTGACTTCAATTTTGATGACTGCCAAATCGGTGTCGTCATCGGCGCCGACAACTTTCGCGGTGTAGCGCGCCGTGTCGTTATTGAGTTGAACCTGAATCTTTGTGGCGTTTTCGATGACATGGTTGTTGGTGAGGATGTATCCGCGCTTGTCAACAATTACGCCGGAACCGAGGCTACGCTCGGCCTGAGGAGGACCATCCTGACGACCGTCGAAGAAACGGTCGAAGAAATCTTGCATCGGATCGTTGTCCTCGTCGGGATTGGCAGGCTTCTGGCGCCGCATTTTGGAGTTGGGCTTTTTTTCGAGAACCTGGGTGGTGGCAATATTAACGACGGCCGGTTCGACGCGATTCACAATCCCGGAAAAGGAGCTTGCCGAAGGAATGGGATCTGGCACAGAAAGGTGTGCCGCATCAGTGCCGCTGAAAGACTTCATGGCGGAAACGCGGCCCGAAATCACCGAGCCGATCAAGATTCCGACGACGAGCGTGAATGCTACAAAAAAAGACGCCATAATCTTGCGGCGCCGCGCCCAATTGAAAAGCTCTTTGACTTGCTCACCCATGTCGCTGCTCCTATCTATCTAGGCCGCACAAACCCACAATCCCAAGTCAGCAGTTACGCGGAAGCGTTCAAACTGACCGCCCGACGATCCCCTCAATAAGTATAACACCGCAGATGAAGGACAGTTTCCCCGTAAATCCGTTGCGCCGGGGTCGTCACTGTCCTGGAGGACGGGCTCAAAAGACGAGTCGTGTCGGCTTTACGTTATAGTCTCATGTCGTTAGACGCAGGAAGGCAGGATTTTGTTGTCAGGGGATTTCCCGTCAAGACGCGGCCTGCCATCGTGGCGTGGCTGGGTGGTAAGTGAGTATTCGATTGGCGCGTTTATCACACAAGGTGATTACTTCCGGGTGGCCCGTAATCCGTCCAGGGTTGATGCCAAGCGCGGAGATCAATTCCCACAAGCCGACTTCAGGGGACTAATGTCCTGTCGGCCAAGGGGAGAACTTTCTCGGCGGCGACAATCATCCCGTCAATTTTTCCGCCGGTGCTGGCGTCGATGACTGGGTAAAAGCCGTTAAAAAAAGTATCGCCCATGTGAATCACGTTGGCCTTCTGGAAGTGAATGTAGATGTCCGTGTCGGTATGGGCCGGCTGGAAATATTGCAGCATCACGATTTCACCGTTGACCTGCAGTTTTTGGCTGGTTTTGAATGTCTGCTGCGGCAAAGCATCCGCAGGCGATGCCGGAAAGTGCAAACCAAAAAGCGCACTGTCGTGTGGCTCTGCCATGCGCGTCTTGGTGTTTTCGTGGGCCAGCACTGTGGCGCCCGCGGCGTGCAGATTGGCGTTATTGTCTGTGTGGTCGACATGCCAGTGCGTGTCGATCACCGTCTTCAGCGGCGCATTGCCCAGCCCATCTAGGGTTTCTTTCAACTTCGGCCAAGCCGGCAAAAGAAACGTGTCGACCACGATTTTGCCATCAGGCCCGTTCAACACCACAACATTTCCCCCAGGCCCGGAAAGTAACGTGAGATTTTCCGCCAGGGGTTGCGATTGGATAGGTGCGCTACCCATCTGCGCCCGCATGGCCGCCAGAGAGTCAGTTGGAGCCGTTGCCGCCTGCTGCCGAAGAGCAGGAACACCGGCGCTTACAAGACTTGCTGGAAACAGTTGGGCCAGCAGGGCGCTTCCCGCAAACGCCGCAGAATTGCGCAACATTTCTCGCCGTGTGCTTTGCCTCTGCAAAATCTTCGGGGTCATCTTGGTCCGCCTTTCAAATGTGGATTATGTGCGCCTTATTCTTACGAAGCCATCGCCGTCCCAACAAGATCACGTTAACAAACGCAAGGTGACAATAGGATATGCATGGATCAATGACGCACATTCATCTTCGGCGCCGGGTCCATCAACATCGGAAGCCCGAAGAGTGGGAAAGTGTCCGGCGAGAACGTTACGATTCCCGTGATCAAGCCGTCCTCAATTCGAAGAACGTCCAGCGCCAGCGCACGACAGGTGGAATCGCCGGGCTGCGGACGGGTCACAGCATTTTCTAAGAGTGCCGCAGGAAAGACCGATGTATCATTCGACATCTAGCCCGCGTTCGTCACGTTCACCGTGCGAGGAATTATCGGGACCGAGGCGCGGGCCTTTCGAGATTGCGTCACCCACAAGTACACGAAATCCCATGACAGATTGGCAAATGCGAGAAAAGCGGCCACTCCGAGGACCTCGGCCGGAGCCAGCGGGGCCGACGCTCAAGAACTACATCACGCCGGCCGGATTGCAGCGGTTGAAAGACGAGCAGGTGTTCCTACTGAGGCGCGAGCGGCCCGCGGTGGTAGAGGTCGTAGCGTGGGCTGCTAGTAATGGGGACCGCAGTGAAAACGCCGACTACCTCTACGGCAAACGACGGTTAGGCCAGATTGATTCGCGGATTCGTTTTCTCACGAAACGCATCGACGCTGCCGTGGTCACCGATCCCGCCACTGCGCGGCAGGGGTCAGCCGCTACGCGCATCTTCTTCGGCGCAACCGTGACCTACAAGGACGCCACCGGCCTCGAACACGTCGTCTCGATCGTAGGCATCGACGAGGTGGACCTCAACCGCGGCTACATCAGTTGGCGCTCGCCTCTCGCCAATGCGCTGATGAAAGCGAGCCCCGGCGACCGCGTGGAACTGCGCGCGCCAGCGAAGACGGAGCATCTCGAGATCATCGAGGTCGAATACGCGCCGATTCCGATGGATCCTTTCCGCGAACCGCTAGGAGCTCAGTCGAAGCCCAAGGTCGAACGCTCCTAGACCAAGCCGCCCGACTCTGAGCGTTCCCCCGATCTTTGTCGTTTTTGCACACTATGCAGTCCGGAGCCGGACGGCGAACGTTTGCAATTACTGCTGGGCGATTGCTACGGTCAAATTAGCTTATGTCCGGTGATTCTGAACGAATCACGGGCCACTCGGAAGTTGCGGGCACTTCGTCGGATCAGTACCGACAAACGCGCAACTGTCCACAAACCGGCTTGCACTCCCAAATTGTCGGAAATCCGAAAGTAAGTGTCGGGCCCGACCTACCCGGCACTATTTGTAGCTCCAAAGTGGTCACGTAAGCCGGAAACTGCCCCATCTCACGTGCGGTACTTGACAGATGCGTTGGAATCTAGGATAAATGAGCTAGCTGCGGTTGCGGCGACACGTGGCGATTTAGGGCAACTTGCTCCACGTAAAAAACTGCTAAAGAGCTGTAGAGTATCCCAGAAGATTTTCTGAGACCCTCCGAGCACTTTGGCACGGAGGGTTTTTCGTTTTACCTCCCTGCTGCCCTAATCGAATCCCAGGTGATTTGTTGATGTCGTGGCTTATGTGCATGCGAATGAAATGGTCCTCGCACGATGAGCTGAAAGGTGATGCGATGTCCGATCTATATGAACTACGATGTCGGGAGTGCGGCAAGACCTGGGGAAATGCCCCGAAGTCCTTCTGCGAAGACTGTTTCTCTCCTCTGGAAGTCTCCTACGATTACGATTCTCTGAAGAAAAAAGTCCGCCGCGAGAACCTGGCTGGGCCGAACCTTTAATATGTGGCGTTATGCAGAGCTGCTGCCGCTTCCCGAGGATTTCACGCCTGCCAGCGCGGTCGGCGGGACGCCTCTGGTTGCGTCGCGAAAGCTGGCTTCGCACTGGGGAATCGGCGAGCTTTATTTCAAGAACGACGCGGTGTGCTTCCCTTCTCTGTCGTTTAAGGACCGGGTGGTTGGCACGGCGCTAGTGGCCGCGCGACGATTTGGATTTCAAACTGTCGGCTGCTCTTCCACCGGCAATTTGGCGAATGCGGTTGCGGCGCAGTCGGCACAGCAAGGATTTGACGCGTGCGTATTTATTCCCGCCGATCTCGAGCCTGCCAAGGTGCTGAATACCGCCGTTTACGGCGCGCGGATTGTGCGCATTAACGGGAATTACGACCACGTGAACCGTCTCTGCGCGCAGATCGCCGACCGGTTCAAGTGGGGCTTGGTGAACGTCAATCTGCGGCCCTACTATTCGGAAGGCTCGAAGACGCATGGCTACGAAATCGCCGAGCAACTCGGCTGGCGCTTGCCGGACAACGTCGTGGTACCGATGGCGGGTGGCTCTCTGATCACAAAAATCGCCAAAGCATTCAAAGAATTGGTGACGCTGGGCTGGGTGGAAGCGAAGCCCGTAAAATTCTTTGGAGCTCAGGCTACTGGATGCTCGCCGATTTCGGATGGCGTGAAGCGCAACCTCGCGCGTTTTGAACCGCAAAAGCCGAACACGATCGCGCGCTCGCTGGCGATTGGCAATCCAGCCGACGGGCCGTTTGCGATCAAACTGATGCGCGAGAGCGGCGGCTGGGCGGAAGACATCTCGGATCCAGAAATTGTCGCAGCCATCAAGCTGCTTGCGGAGACCGAAGGCATCTTCACGGAAACCGCAGGCGGAGTTACAGCAGGAGTAACACAAAAACTCATCAGCCAAGGGCGAATTGGAGCCGATGAAACCACCGTCGTTTGCATTACTGGAAACGGCCTGAAGACCCTCGACGCTATTTCCGCGGAATTTCCGGTTAGTGAAGCCATTGCGCCGCGCCTCGATGCGTTCGAGGCGTACCTCGATAATCAATTTAACGCCGCTCCGGCGACTGCCGGCGCCAAGTAAGGAGATAGATTCAAAATGCCAGTCACCATTGAAATTCCCACAGCGTTCCGCCGTTTACACGGCGGCACGCCAAAGATCGACTGTAGTGCGGCGACCATTGCCGAGGCACTGAACGACTTGACCACGCGCTTTCCGGATCTCTCGCGCCATGTTCGCGACGAACAGGGGCAAATTCGCCAATTCCTCAACGTTTATCTCAATGAAGAGGACATTCGCTTTCTTGGCGGCGAAGGATGCACGCTGAAAGAAGGCGACCGCGTTCTGCTGGTTCCCTCTATCGCGGGAGGCTGAGTGATCGCGTTTCTATTTTGATTGAGTGCTGTTCTACGAATGAGTCCCCGTTTTAGCGCCGGCTGCCGTATTCAGAACGATTTCGTTTTCAGCTATCATGAAGGTGGAGACGCCCATGGCTTACTACGCCCTTTTCTATCGCGAAGTGGTGCCTGACTTTATTACGCAGCGTGGCGCTTACCGCGAAGAGCATTTAGGTCTTGCTCGCGAAGCCCATTCTCGAGGCGAACTGGTTCTAGCCGGTGCTCTAGGTGACCCGCCGGATGGATCGCTGTTAATTTTCCGCGGCGGCGACGAAACGCCTGCACGAGATTTTGCCCGCAATGACCCGTACGTCCGCAACGGTCTTGTAAAGCGATGGGAAATTCGTTCGTGGAACGTGGTTGTCGGAAACCAATAGGAGTATCCCCGGGGATGATTGCTCGTCTGTGGTCCGCTCGAACTACTAGTCTTCAATCCACTAAGTACCTGGAACACTTTTGGCAGAGTGTTGTGCCGTCCCTCCAAACATTTAATGGGTACGTGTGCTCGAGCGTCCTCGTGCGCTCGCAGGGAGACTCAGTCGAAATTCTCGTTAGCACAGTCTGGCAATCTCTGCAGGCTATCGAGGCTTTTGCGGGGTCGGATCGCGAGACGGCCATTGTGGCTAGCGAAGCGGCTGCACTCTTGACGGACTACGACACGCGTGTGCGGCACTATGAAGTAGCGCAACTGGATGGTCTGACGTTTCGCCAATCCTAATTCACGAGCCATTCTAATCCACAGAAATCATCGAGGCGCATTCGGTGAGAGCTACTGTTTTCCGGGAGCCGAGTGGAACGGGTCAGCTTCGGCCGGACTGAGGCCGTTCTCGGGACTCGCGATATCCAGATTGACTACGATAGGTTCCTGGCCGCTTCGGACGATGACTGCTTCCACAGGTTCGTCCTTTCGCGCATTAAGTTCCTGGTGGGGAACATAGGGTGGGACGTATACAAAATCGCCGGAGCCTGCTTCGTCGACAAACTCGAGATTATTGCCCCAGCGAAAGCGTGCGCGCCCGCGAACCACGTAGATAACCGTTTCCAATTCGCCGTGGTGGTGAGGACCGGTCTTGGCGTTGGGATGTACGATAACGGTTCCCGCCCAAAGTTTCTGCGCACCCACTTTGGCGTAGGAAATGGCTTCGGCACGAGTCATGCCAGGTGTTTGAGGCGTGTTGCTATCCAATTGCCCGCCGCGCACGATGCGCAAGCCATGATTTTTCCAGTCGGGCTTTTCGGCTGCGCCTGGGTCGCCCATGATCTGCGCCTCCTGATTCGCGCATCAGCATTTTCGCACGGTCGTAGCGCATTTATCCACCGCAGCCGTTGGTGCCTCCAATCGCCGGGGGCTATTCCCAAGGCTAAATAGGGGAATTGTTTCGTCCGGAAGGAAACTTTTACGACGCCTGACTTCGTTTCTTACTACATGAGCTTCGGAGGTGTCTTTATGCGTGTTCCTTTGTTGATGACAGCTTTATTGGCGGTCTCCGTTGCGTCGAGTTCGGCGCAAACGAAACTGGACGTTAAAGACATTGAGAATCATCCGTTTACGGCGGATTTCAACTCGGGCGGTAAGCTCAAGATGTATCTGCAGTCGGGGAGTTTCCACATTATTGGCGGCTCGGAGAACAAGATTACCGTGCGGGTTTCCGGTCGAAATGCTTACAACGCGGGGGACATGCGAGTGCAGATGGAAGGCTCGAAAGATTTTGCAAATTTGACGGTCAGCGACGGCCCAAAGAATGATCTTGAGGTGACCATCGAAGTGCCGAAGAAGACTGGGCTGTTCGTTCGCATGCCTGCGGGGAACCTGGAGCTTCACCATATCACCGGCGATAAGGACGCGGAACTGCACGCGGGAGAATTGATCATTGATGTAGGAGACGCCAGCGATTATTCACGCGTGGACGCGTCGGTTTATTCCGGAGGCCTCGAAGCGAGCCCATTTGGCGAGTCTCACGGCGGGCTGTTCCGCTCCTTTCATAAAGAAGGTAACGGAAAATATCACCTGCACGCGCATGTAGGAGCCGGTGATCTAACTCTGCAATAGGTAGGGCAAGCATCCCCATCTGGTAGGGATGCCGCAACATTTGCGGGCCAAATAGTGTTCTATCCACATGAGGCTAAGGTTAGCAATTTACGGTGCCGCTTCCCTCTTTTTGCTGGCATTTTATGCGCCAGCAAAAGCAGTGGCTTCTCTCATCGCTGGCATGCGCGAGCGCTAGCCAGCGAATCGGTTCTTACTCCGCTGAATTCCTCCCGTCAAGAGGCGTTCCCCAAAGGCATTGTTTCCCGACTCAACTCAAGGCAGACTAGCGCCTGCAATTTGGCAGTAATTTTTTGTGACTAAATTTGTCAGGCAATTTCTGTGCTTACGAGGCGCGCTCAAACTTTGGCAACTTCGTCGCGAACACACCGCCAATCGCTGCTGGGCTACCCGAACAGGCCCACAGCGCGTCCCTTCGTAAAGAGCTCGGCTTCGCCGACCTCGTTTTCGCTTCGATCCTGCTTGTCGTCATTCCGGATTTTTTCGGAACCGCCGTCAAAGCGGGTCCGGCGCATGTAGTGCTGTGGCTCTTCGCGATCGCTCTCTTCTTTATTCCTCAGGCGGTTGTGGTCACGCATCTTAATCAGATGATGCCTCTGGAAGGCGGACTATATGAATGGGCGCGGCTGGCGTTCGGAGACCGCATCGGATTTCTCGTGGCGTGGAATTTGTGGTTATACGTGGTCTTGTACGTCGCTTCCATTGGCTTGTGACGACGACTTTTCTAGCTTACGCATTCGGTGCGGACGCGGCCGCGATTACCTCCAACAAGTGGCTCATACTAGCTGTTTCGGTAGTTAGCATCGCCGCTCTCATGCTGGTGGCGAATCTCGGTCTCCGCATCGGCAAATGGGTCACCAATGCGGGCAGCTCTATTTACAGTTTTGACGATCACTATGCTGGCGGTTCTGCCAATTCTGTGCGTTTTGCACGGCTCTCTTCCTGAATACCATCCGCTCAGGCTCGTTACCCCGCCAATGACGCTTTTCAGCCTAAGCGTATTCAGCAAAATGACGTTCGGAGCACTGTGCGGTTTCGAGTATGCTGCTATATTTGCCGGAGAATCTCGAAATCCAGTGAGGCATCTCACGCGCGCCATTTTCATAACGGCGCCGCTCAATTGCAATTCTTTATATATTCGGGACCAGCGCCATTCTGGCCTTTGTTTCTTCCGATAACATCGACCTCATCGGACCCATTCCGCAGGCTTTGAGTAAGGCGTTACGCGGATTCGGTTTCGCTCGCCTTCTCGTGCCGATTGCCATCGTCTTTCTTCTCACAAACTATCTCTCTTCTTTTGCCTTAACTTTGCGGCCAATACGCGGCTTCCTATGGTCGCCGGTTGGGACCGTCTTCTTCCCGAGTGGTTCACCCGGCTCCACGCGAAGTACCGAACTCCCGTGAATTCCATCATGTTTTTCGGTGCGGATCACCCTGGCCGCGAGCACCGCTGTATTAATCGGCGTTGGCGGCCAGGAGTCGTTCGAGATGCTGCAGATCTGGTGATTTACGTTTTACGGCATCGCATATTTGGCGCTTTTTGCAATTCCCGTCTTAGCGAGGAAACAAACCGGGATTCGGCCGCGATGGTGGCTGCGTGTAGCTGCGATTTCCGGGTTTCTCGTACCTTTGCTCTTTGTTCTACTCTCTGTTTTTCCCATAATTTCGGTTACGAGCCAGTCTGACTACACCATCAAAACTATATGCGTCATTGTTGGCGCCAACGGTCTTCGCTCTTCTTCTTTACTTCGTCAGCCGGCGACACGATCGTAACAATTGATGCAGTGCGACGGCCCGCATCGTTCTCTGTCGCAAATCGCAGTAACGATCGAAACCTTCTTTAGAGTGGACGCGCGACGGTGGCGTGTATAGAGTGCGCTTCGCATAAAGAAGCCACACGCTTTCGGACTGTGTGCTTGGTGGGACCCTAGGGAATGCCGAGAATAGCTAGCGCTTCTCAAACCGCGCCACATGGACTTGCCAAGACTCTATCGCTGGTAGCGATCCTGCTAGCGATCTCTACATTCATCAACTATATCGACCGCGGCAGCCTTTCCCTTGCCGCCCCCTTGCTCAAAGATGGAGCTTCAGTTTCACCCTGGCAGCTCGGGATTTTGCTTTCGTCTTTTTTCTGGACGTACACCGGCTTTCAAATTATTTCGGGTTGGCTGGTCGACCGTTTTAACGTTAACTGGGTTCTTGCCGGCGGCTTTTTTATTTGGTCCATCGCCACGGCTACGACGGGCATGGTCCACGGTTTCAGATGCTTCTGATCATGCGGCTCATTCTGGGCGCGGGCGAATCCGTGGCTTTCCCTTCGTACAGCAAAATACTCGCCAAGCATTGCCCTGAGACTCTGCGCGGACGGGCCAACGCATTCATTTCCTCCGGCATCGCTGGCGGGCCAGCGTTCGGGATATTTTTCGGTGCGATGCTTATCGGCGAGGTATGGATGGCGGCCGTTCTTCGTCGTTCTCGGGCTGTTCAGCCTGCTCTGGCTGCCGCCATGGAAGAAGTGGATGCCAACGGGCCCGGGACTGGCTGGTCTCATCCGAGGCGCAGATGCCCAGTATCGTTGAAATTCTCAAGCAGCGCTCCGCGTGGGGCACGTTCTTCGGGCTCTTTGCCTACAATTACCTTTCGTATTTTCTGCTGACCTGGTTGCCGTCTTTTCTGTTCAGCGAACGGCATTTTTCGATGCAGAAAATGGGCGGCGTCGGGGGAGCAGCTTATTTGATTCTGGCGCTTTCGGCGCTCGCGTCCGGCTGGATTTCGGATTTGTGGATTTTGCGTGGCGGCACGCCGACGCGCGTGCGAAAGACATTTACTTCCCTGGGCCTGGGGTTAAGCTCCGTTTTCTGCTTTGCGGTTGTGGTTTTTGCGTTTGACGAGCGACTCGCCACGCTCTTTCTTTTTTTGACTTGCGCTGGTGCAGGATTGTGCACTTCGAATCTTTGGGCGATCACCCAAACTATTGCGGGACCGCTGGCGGCGGGCAAATGGACCGGCCTGCAAAATTGTGCCGGAAATTTTGCCGGGATAATTGCTCCCGCGCTGACCGGATTTGTGGTGCAACGAACCGGACACTTCTTCTGGGCGTTTGCGGTGACGGCCGGGATTTTGCTGGCAGGAGCGCTTTCCTGGGCTTTTGTTGTTGGCCGTGTTGAACCATTGAGTTGGCGCGGCAAAGACTTCGTAGCCGTTCCAAACGCTTCTGCCGGTTGACGGCATGAAATCGCGCTACGGTCTCTCCCATCTTCCCGTTTCGGCGGAGCGGAAGATTGCTTCTATGACCGCTATGTTCCGCATGGCGTCTTCGATCGAAACAGGAACTTCGCCGTCCCCTCGAATAGCACGCGAAAAAACGTCTCCTTGAATGGTGTATTGATCGCACGTGGAGAATGTTTCCGTACTCACGCCGCCCCCGTGGACGTCTCGGCCATCATCTACGAAGATTCGGCAGGGGCGATCGTTCGGAGCGTTGAATGGGATTTCGATTTCGATGCGGCCTTTTGTACCGAGGAATTGCATGCGCTGATATGGAACGAGTTGCATGCTACACGTGAAAATGGATTGCCCCGACGGGAAGTCTAAAATCACCGAGGCCAAACGGTCGGTATTGGAACTCAGGGTCCCTTTCTACCAGGCCAATGGCTCGCGTCGGCTCCTCGCCGAAGATAAACCGCGACGTGGTGACGGGATAGCAGCCAATATCGTAGATTCCGCCACCGCCCCAATCCAAGACGTTACGAATGTTCGCAGGGTCGCGATTGAAATAGCTAAACGCGCCGATGATTGAGCGCAACTCGCCGATTCGTCCGGAGCGGATCAGTTCGCGCGTGCGCAGCCATTGCGGGTGCGTGCGCACCATGAACGCCTCTCCGATTTTTACACCAGTGCGGTCACGTGCATTGAGCAATGCCTTCGCCTCAGCCACGTTTAGGCCGATCGGCTTTTCGCACAGGACGTGCTTCCCTGCTTCCGCGGCTTTTATCGACCACGGAACGTGCAAGTGATTCGGCAGCGGATTATAGATAGCCTCGATCTCCGGGTCGGCAAGCAGTTCTTCGTACGACCAGTAAGCTTTGGGAATGCGCAGCTTGCGTGCGATGCTCCTCGGCCTTCTTCCCGTCGCGGGATGCAATGGCGACGATCTCGCTCCATTCTCCCAACTGCATTCCAGGAAGAACCTTGCGAACACCAATCGACGCCGTGCTCAACACACCCCACTTTACCTTTTTGTTGGTCACCATTTCTCTCCTCGGCACCAGCCTCCCGTTCTATCACGCATCTTGACACAGGCAAAATCCACACCTCGCACTCATTTGTCATAGCGCCGCCGACCGCGTATAAGAATTGCCATGTTTCAGCACGACTTCTCGGCCAACTTGACGACTGCAAGCTGGGGTCTCCGCTGCCGAATGGCGCTGGACAATTTTATCCGTTGGCGTCGGTGCAATTCTCCTGACCATCGGCCTCATCGCCACGGGGATTTTTCTCTTTCGCAAAAAGCCAACGGACCGCGCGCTCCTCTACTTCAGCGTATTTGTAGTTCATCTACGCCGTTCGCATGTTCATGCGCGCAGCAGGCGCTCTTCCTCTATTTTTCCATTTCGCCTGCCGTCGCCGGTCGCATCGAGCGCGTCATCACGTACACGATTTCCCTACCCGCTCTGTTACTGTTTCTTGAAGTTGTGCAAGCCCGCTGGCGCCGCGTCTTCCTGTGGGGCCTTGGCGTGCAATTGGTTTTCGCCGCTTTCGCGATTCCTCTCGACCTTCTCGGCGTCGCCCGCCGCGCAGTCGATATCACTGACAGCGTTCTTGTCCTGACTTCCTGGATTCTCTTGATCGTCTTCCTCTTTTTTCTCCGGCCGCCCGGCCGTCTCCCGCGCGAACTTCGCGTCGTCGCCGTGGGGCTTGCCGTTTTTGGCATCTTTGTAATTCACGCCAATCTCACGGGGCTTCATCTGGTTCCCGGACGCGACCTCGAACCTGCTGGTTTTCTATTTTTTGTTTGTACCCTGGGATATTTCGTTGCCCACCGCATTTTCGCCAGGGAGGAGAGTCTTTTCGCAATTCAGAAAGAACTTGAAATTGCCGAGCAAATTCAAACGTCCATCCTTCCGCGCGACGTTCCTCGGCATGCCGGGATCGAAATCGCGGCGCGCTATCTTCCAATGAGTGCCGTCGCAGGCGATTTCTACGATTTTCTCGTGCTCGAAAGAAATCAGCTTGGCATTCTCATCGCCGACGTTACCGGCCATGGCGTCCCCGCCGCGCTTATTGCTTCGATGCTCAAAGTCGCTTTTGCAGGCCAGATCCGCTCACGCCTCAGAGCCGGCCCGTGTTCTCGCCGGACTGAACCAGGCTCTCTGCGGAAAATTTGAAGATCATTTCGTCACCGCGGCATACCTGTACGTTGATCTCGACACAAGAATCCTCCGGTACGCTGGCGCCGGACATCCTCCGCTGTTATTCAGAAACCATTCGAACGGTGGGGCGCGCGCCATCGAGCAGAACGGACTGTTCTTGGGAATGTTTCCCGAAGCGGAATACTCATCGATCGAAATGCCGCTGCAGACCGGAGACCGCTGCTTGCTTTATACCGACGGCTTGCCTGAATCCAAGAGCACTACGGGGGAAGAGTTTGGGATTGTCCGTTGCACGAAGTTTCTCGAATCGAATCCTCGTCTGAACGCAACTGCACTCGCGGATGAACTTCTCGTCGAAATCGCGCGTTGGTCCACACGCGCTTCCGGTGCATCTCAAGACGATGACATGACCCTCGTGGTCCTCGACTTTCCTGCTATAGCTTAGAGCCTCCAGGTAAAATCCTCTGTCTTTCGCCAGCTCAAGAAGCTATTCTCTTGCGCGCATCCCACACCCCAGAGGCATACGAATGAATATTTTTACAGGCTGCAGGGTCTATTTTGCGTTGGCGTTCCTCGCGAGTCTCCTAGCTGCATCACCGCTACTCGCGCATCCGACACCAGCGGATGGGCCGCAATTCTCCGTCTCGTTCACCAAAGAGCGCAGCGCACAGCCGCTCGACGGCCGAGTCTTCGTTTTGCTCTCCACCGACCCGTCGCAGGAACCTCGTATGCAGATTGATCTCTCGGTCAAGACGCAGATTCTTTTCGGCGTCGACGTGGATGCACTCGCTCCTGGCCAGCCGATCGTGGTTACGAACGATAACGCTTATGGTTATCCCACGCGGCATCTCCGAGATGTTCCTGCCGGCGAATACTATGTTCAGGCCGTGCTCCACCGCTATGAAACCTTCCATCGCTCCGATGGTCACACCGTTAATCTCCCGATGGACCGCGGCGAAGGCCAGCATTGGAACATCGCTCCTGGAAACCTGTATAGCAGAGCCACAGAAAATTATTTTAGGTACGGACTCGGCTCCGATATCGATTCTTCTCGATCAAGAAATCCCTCCCATCGAAGCGCCAAAAGACACCAAGTTTATCCGGCACATCAAAATTCAATCTGCGCTGCTGACGAAATTCTGGGGCCGGCCCATGTATATCGGCGCGGCAATTCTTGTCCCCGATGGTTTCGACGAGCATCCTCAAGCGCATTTTCCGGTGATGGTATTCGAAGACCACTTTGTCCATGACTTCGACGGTTTTCGCACCGAGCCGCCCGACCCAAATCTCAAGCCGGACTATAGCGAACGTTTCCACATCTCCGGTTATAACCGGATACAGCAGGAGGAGGCCTACAAGTTTTACAAGCAGTGGACCGCGCCGAATTTTCCCCGCTACATGGTGGTGAAGCTTCAGCACGCCAATCCTTACTATGACGACTCTTACGCCGTGAACTCAGCCAATCTGGGGCCTTACGGCGACGCGATTGAGACTGAGCTTATCCCTGCGATTGAAAAACAATTTCGCGGCATCGGCCAGGGCTGGGCTCGCTTTCTGTACGGAGGATCCACTGGCGGCTGGGAATCCATCGCTGTGCAGATGTTTTATCCCGACCATTACAATGGCGCGTTTATCGCCTGCCCTGATCCGGTCGATTTTCGCGCCTATACGCACGTCAATATCTACGACGAAAAGAACGCGTTCTATCACGAAGGCCCACACACACGCGTCGCGCAACCGGGCATGCGAAATTATCTCGGGCAGACTCTTGTCTCCATCGAAGGTATCAATCAATACGAACTAGCCCTGGGCTCACACTCCCGTTCAGGTGAGCAGTTCGATATCTGGCAGGCGGTTTATTCCCCAGCTGGTGCAGACGGCTATCCCGTACCTATCTTCAACAAAGAAACAGGAGAGATCGATCACGCCGTCGCAGCCTATTGGAAGGAACACTACGATCTTGGTGCCATTCTTCGCCGCGATTGGCCCACGCTTGGACCCAAACTGCAGGGTAAATTGCACATTTACTGCGGCAGCGCCGACAACTATTTCCTAAACGACGCCGTGTATCTAGTGGAGGATTTTCTGAAAACCACCGCCAACCCGTCATACGACGGCGAAGTGAAATATGGAGAACGCGCTGAGCATTGCTGGAACGGTGATCCCACTCTGCCCAACTATCTTTCCAGACTGCATTACAACACTCAATATCTGGCAAAGATTTTAGAACGCATCGAGAAAACAGCACCCGCGGGAGCAGACGTGAAAAGCTGGCGGTACTGATCGCATAGTCAGCCAAAATGATGAGGGCCACGCAGGGCAACAAAAAAAACGCAAGGGCCATGCCTTTAAAGAAAACTCAGCTGCCTGCTTTCCAACGCCAAAAGCTTCTTCTTGATCGGCAGTCCGCCGCCAAACCCGGTCAAATCCCCGTTGCTTCCGATAACGCGATGGCACGGAATTATGATCGGTATGGGATTGGAGCCGTTCGCCAATCCAACTGCACGAGCTGCATCGGGACTCCCAATACGCTTGGCAATCTCTCCGTAACTGACAGTCTTTCCGTACGGGATCTTCAGCAGGTTGCTCCAGACAAGGAGTTGAAAATCAGTGCCATCGAGGATAAGTGGCAGATCGAAGTCCGTTAACCTTCCCTCAAAATAAGTCTTCAGTTGGCGAATGACTTCCTTGAACAGCTTCTTGTCCTCGATCCAGGTGCGAGGAGGCGACATGGGATCGCCTGCCATTTAGCGAAGTAAACCATGTGAAGTCCGCGTTCATCCCCGGCCAACAACAGAGGACCGATTGGACTCTCCATCGAGGTGTACGCCAAAACGCTTGTCTTCAAATCCTTCATCTTCGAATCCTAAAGGCCGCTACCGGGCCGTCTTGCTCTCGCCGATTATCTCGTAAGGACTCCCGTCGCGATGCCTTTTCTCGAATTCTTCGCGAGTACACATAGTACGAATGTCCGTGATGCGGTCCACGGCCAGTATCCCATCGAGATGATCAATCTCATGCTGCAACAGCTCAGACAGATTTCGCTCTTCGCCTGCCACAATTTCGTGCCACTCGCCGCGCAAATCTTGGTACTTCACTGTGATTTTACGATGTCGCTCCACTTGCATGAAAATGCAAAGGAAACTCAAGCAGGCGTCCCAAACCACGATTTTTTCTTCGCTGCGCTCTGTAATTTGAGGATTCACAAACGGCCACCTATCGGCTCCGGGCAGTTGGAGGAAAATCACACGCAGAGATGAGCCAATTTGTGGCGCGGCAATCGCACGTCCATATCCGGTCGTGCTCTTCCAATACGCAAGAGTATCTGCAAGATCCTCGACAAGCACGCGAATCTCCGCGCTGCTAGGGTCGACCACCCGCTTCGCAGTCTCACGCAATCGTGGGTCGCCAAGTTGCAATACCGTTTGGATCGGCATAGGTTTCTGAATCCTCCTGCCGGGATCGGTCTATCATATCGCGACAACCCGGAATCGCATCCGCGACGACTTGACAGGCTCTAAATTTACTTGAAAGCAAACCAACCATGGTGGTAGAGTTTGTCCGCTTGGGGAGTTCGGCTCCACTGCTTCAGCGTGCGCCGCCGGACTGGACATTGCCTAGGGGAATTCATGAAGAACCAGAAGGGTTTCTCGTTGATCGAGTTGCTCATTGTGGTCGCCATTATCCTCATCATTTCGGCTATAGCCATCCCCAGTTATTTGCACTCGCGGATGCAGGCCAATGAAGCCTCAGCTGTCAGCTCTCTTCGCATCATCAACACCGCCGCCATCACCTATTCCTCTACCTATGGGAGTGTCGGATTTCCGGTGAACTTAGCGGACATGGGCGGAGCGAACCCATGCAACGCAACTCCGACCTCGGCGTGCTTGATCGATGACAGCATCGCACAGGGGACGAAGAGCGGTTACTCGCTCGCCTGGACCGGCGACGGAGCTACACCATCGGTCGCGTACACGATCACCGGGACGCCGCTCGTTGTCGGAAGCTCGGGTCAACGCATGTTTTGCACCGATCAAGTAGGCGTGATCCGCTTTGACCCGTCCGGCGCGGGTTGCACCGAGGCAAGCGCCGCGGTCCAGTAAGATTCTCTGAGTGCTGCACGAGCTGAGCAGGCTACCCGCTACGGAAAGAACCTCGATCCAGGGCAAAATCAGTAGTCTTATCTCCATCAATCTCTCGTCCTAAAACAGACCCTTACGCTCTAGCCTGTTCCAAACCGGTACTTCGCGACGGCGATGGCGCAAATACTCTAAACGGTTATTCTCTTCCCTTTCTCAGACCAAGGTAGCCCCTTACGTTTCAATACCTTAAGTGGAGTCTATATGTCGAAATCAAGGAACCACATGGATGGCTTCGTGCAAGTAGAGTCTGGAAGGTTCTGCGGCCCACAACCAACCTCAGACTTAGCCACCAAAATATTTGGCCTGAGAGCAGGAGTGGACTTCGGCTCTGTGATTCTTGAAACCGCATCAGCCAAAAACTGTACGCCATCGGGCAGGCACGCAGTCCAACGACATCCGTGCGAACTTCCGCCGGATCGAGCGGCGCGAATGGTGGCTATGGGCAGCCGCCGCCATGATCACTCTCCTGCTAACGGCCGGCCTCGCCTCTTTTCTTCTTCCTAACGCTCACATTCATCAAGATTTCTACTCGCAAAACGTTCTTCCTCAAGCCATACGAGGGCTCGTGGGCTTGGTTTTCCTCTTCGATCTTTACACCATCTACCAGTACCTTCTGATTCATCGAATCCGTCGTCAGTTGGTCGACCGGGAAGAGTTGTTTCATTTGATCAGCGAAAACGCCGCCGACATGATCGCCGTCGTCGATATGGACTGCCATCGCAAAAGATCAGCGCCGGCTTACTCCCCGGTCCTCCACGCTGAGCGAAAGCAAAGCTGAGGTACGCCTGGAACTAGAATCTCTTCCGTGATAACGCTCGCATCAAAATGACATACTGCTCATCACGAAGTAGTGAAATCTATCGTTAGGACAGTGATGTCGTCTTGCTGTCCCTGCCCCTGAGGCTGCTCTGACCAGAGTGACAGCTCTTCGAGGAGTCCTTCCGCAAAATGATCAACCGGGAGACGGTGGCTTTTTTCAATAAACTGTTTGATACGTGCAGTCCCAAATTCTTCCTGCGCGGGATTCTTTGTTTCAGCGATTCCGTCGGTGTAGAGGATACCGCGGTCACCGGCTTCGACCGGCAACCGTAAACAAGTAAAGGTTGCTTCCGGGAACATTCCTAGAAACAAGCCGTTTTCCAGTACTTCGCTGACTTTGCCGCTGGATTTGCTTCTGAACAAAAGCGGAGGGTGTCCCGCACCGGCGTAGGTTATCTCTCTTTTCTCCATGTCTACGAACACGTAGGCCGCCGTCACAAAATTTTGCTCGAACTTTCCGCACAATGCTTTATTTAAACCCGCCAATACTCGCGCGGGGTCGGAGGCATGGGCAACTTGAGCGGTAAGCGCCACCTGCAACATCGAAGCGATTAATGCGGATGGAAGACCATGTCCCGAAACATCAGCGATTAGAATTCCCACGTGCTTTTCATCGATTGTGATGAAATCGTAGAAGTCGCCAGCCACCGACGTCATGGGAATGTAACGGGCCACGATATCGAGACCTGCGAGCTTTGGAGTATTGCGCGGCAGGATGGACAATTGAATTTGGCGGGCCATCTCCAGCTCAATATTGATTGCCTGCAGTTGCTGCGCTATCTGTTCGTGCGCTGCACGAAGCATGAGATGGGTACGCACGCGAGCTTTCACAACGGCTTCAGAGAACGGCTTATGAATATAGTCTACGGCTCCGACTTCGAATCCTTTCGTCTCATCCTCGGTTCCCGTCTGCCCTGTAAGAAAGATTACAGGGATATCTCTCGTTTCCGGATTCGCTTTTAAACGGCGGCAGACTTCATAGCCATCCATGCCAGGCATCATGACGTCGAGCAAGATCAAGTCTGGCTTATCGTCGCCCGACGCAATAGCCAGGGCCTTCTCGCCGTTCGTGGCAACTTTAGTCCTGTATGAGTCTTTCAGCGCCCCGGAAATTACGCCGATATTGATAGGCGTGTCATCCACAATCAAGATCGAATTTTGCGCCGGTGTTTCTGACATATCTTCACTCCAATCTAAGAGAGAGGCGATCGGCAATATTTGAAAGAGAAACCAGTGCAGCTTCGAAATTAAAATTGCCCACCAACCCGGTCAGAGTATTGATCTCCGCAGCGGTCAACACCTTCGACAAACTTGGGCTGACTTCAAGTATGTAATCAGCGGCATCACCATCGTCATTCTTCAGCAATACCTTCAACCGAGTCAGGGGCTCGACCACGGTGGCGAGATCCGCTTGGCCCGGGGTCGGGGCCGGACCTGCTGTGACAGATTGTTCGACGGGCAATGCCGAGTTGATGGCTGCGGCTACGCCCTCAAATGAAATCGCAAGCGCATGTAACGCCTCCTCGACACCCTGGCCGGTGGTAACCGCTGTTTCCGCCTTCGCAGCAATCTCGGCCAATCCAGCTGCGCCGAGATTCGCCGCCGCGCCTTTCAGGGAATGTGCTACGCGCGCTGCTGTCGAAGTGTCACCTGCGGCGAGAGCGGCGCGAATTTCCTCGACTCCTCCCGCGGACGGCTCCGCGAATTTGCGTAAGAGCGACTCGTAGCGTCGGCGATTTCCGCCGGTGCGCCTCAGCGCCGACTTAGTGTCGATCCCTGTAATCTCCAACGCATCGGAATCAGAAGCCGTGGGCACCTCGGACGGGATCGCGATCGGAGGCGCAGGAGCATTGGAAGGACTCTCCGCATTGCGCGGCTTAATCCAGCGAAGCAGCGCCGCGAACAATGCGTCGGGATCGATGGGCTTGGCAACATGATCGTTCATGCCAGCCTCGGTGCACTGCTCGATATCGTGGGCCATCACGTTCGCAGTCATAGCAATAATTGGCAAGTTGCGAAGTTGCGGATTGGAACGGATCGCCCGCGTCGCCGCGATCCCATCCATGACTGGCATCTGCATGTCCATGAGAACCACATCGTAATTGCCAGCAGCGGTCATCTGGACGGCAACTTGTCCGTTCTCCGCAATATCAATAGCGAGACTTGCGTCCGACAGCAGTCCTAGTGCGACTTCCCGATTGAGTTCGTTGTCTTCCACGAGCAGCACTCGCGCGCCGTGCAAGCGGGAAAGTTCAAGAGAGGGACCAGCCTGAGCCTCGTAGACTCTCTCGGAATCAGCACCCAGTACCGCGATGGCCGAGTCGAACAACATGGATGGAGTAACCGGTTTAATTAAAATGTTGGCAAAAGCGTTTTCCTCCGCTTGCTTGAGGACCTCCTCGCGCCCATAGGCAGTGACCATGACCAATTGCGGCCGGACTGCGAGGTTGGGCAAGGCACGAATGCGCTTGCCCGTCTCGATGCCATCAAGGCCGGGCATCTGCCAGTCAACAAAAGCAATCTCGTATGGCTCGCCGATTTCCGCGGCGTGCCGGATCATCTCGATGCCTTCGAGGCCTGAGGAAGCCTCGTGTACCAGAAAGGTCAGACTAGTGAGCATGCTGGACAACACCGCGCGGGCCTGCGGATTATCGTCGATGGTCAGGACGCGGCGCCCCCGAAGTTCAGGCCTGGAGGTTCGGCGCGATGACAATGTGCCGTTGCCAAGTCGAGCGGTGAACCAGAACGTACTCCCCTTGCCCACTTCACTGTTGACGCCGACATCGCCGCCCATCAGTTGCGCCAACCTCTTCGATATGGCCAGCCCTAGCCCCGTGCCGCCGTGCTGACGCGTAGTCGAAGCATCGGCCTGCTCAAATGCTTGAAACAAACGGCCCATTTGCTCCGCTGTGAGCCCCATCCCAGTGTCGCTGACCGAAAAGCAAACCAACTGGCCGTTCTCATCTTTCTCCTGAACTCGGGCTTTCACGACGATCTCGCCGGTTTCCGTGAACTTAACGGCGTTGTTGCAGAAGTTTATGAGAATCTGCCCCAAGCGAAGTGGATCACCCTTGAGCTGAGTGGAGACCGAAGGTTCAATGTCGAAGATTAGTTCCAAACCTTTGGCCGAGGATTTCTCGGAGATCAGGTTGCTGACGTTCTCTAATACTTTTTCCAGATCGAAGTCGATGTTTTCCACCGACAACTTGCCAGCCTCGATCTTCGAGAAATCCAGGATGTCGTTGATAATGCCCAACAGGTGCTGGCCGGACATTTGAATCTTTCGGACGTAATCTCTTTGCCGAGTATTAAGTTCGGTCCTCAACGTCAAGTGGGACATGCCAATGATGGCATTCATTGGCGTGCGGATCTCATGACTCATATTGGCAAGGAAATCCGCTTTGATTTTCGTCGCTTCTTCGGCTACATCCTTGGCGCGCCGAAGTTCAACCTCAGACGCTTCGAGCGCCTGGTTAATGCTCTCCAATTCCTCTTTGCGTGCGGTGATCTGTTGTTCCGAAGCCGCCAGCGCCTCTGCCTGAGCGCGAGTCTGTTTCAGAAGCTCTCTGGTCTCGATGTTGCCGGACAAGATCTCAGCGCTCAGCCCTATCGACGGCAAAATTGCCTCAAGCAGAGCGTGCTGGCGGTCGGCCAAGCGTGAAACCGGTGCCAACTCCACTACCGCCGTGACGGCGTCTTGGTTGATCACCGGCAGAAAAAGCAAACTTCCGGGCTTCAGCATGGACATCCCGGCGGCAATTTGGAGATGCTCGCCAGCGGTGACGGTCAGCGCGCGGCGCTCAACTGCCGCCTGTCCCACTAGGCCCTCGCCTAGAGCGAATTCCCGATGGCTAGCCGAATTGTCGATCGCAAACGCACCCACCCGCGTGAAATGCGCGTTGCTTTTATCAGCCAGATAGAGACTTCCATAAACCAATGGAATGCATTCCGAGATGCTCGACAACAAGGCTTGCGCGAAAGGCTCAAAATCTTCGGCCGCTTGAATCCGCGTGAGCGTTGCGGCCACCTCGCTTTTCACCCATCCTTGAATCTCGCGTTCGCGCGCAGCGCCCTGCAGTGTTCGCACGGCGCGACTGATCTCGCCGATTTCGTTCCTGCGATCGAGATACAAGATGGGTTGGTCCAGTTTCCCGTCGGCGAGGTCCCGGATGCTGCCTTGCAAGGACGACAACTCCTCCACCACTTCCGTTTGCACGATATAGAAAGCGGCGGCCAAGGATGCTAACAGGCCAACCCCAATCACTAACCAGGTCACCACGATTGCATGATGCGTATTTCTGGTCAGATCGTCGGAACGCCTGTCAATGTCTCTTTGCAGATCCTCCACGATCTCGATAGCGGCCTGACGTGCCTGCTGCAATTCCTCGCTCACCCCTGCATGTAGCAGGCTGAGCGCCTTTTCATTGTTGCCGGCCATGGCCGCCGCGCGGACAGGGCGTGCGTCAGTCACCGTTTTGTCGAAGAGCGCCGCAGCCGCGTTGATTTTATTAGCGCGCTCGGGAATCTCCCTGAGAGCTGCCGAACTCACCGCCTCGTAATCCGAGCGAGTCTTTTCCATTTCTCCGTCGATAACTTGCTTTCGATCGGGGTCCGTCTCAGCGACGAGCAGGTACAAAAACATGCCGTATCGATTCGTGTGGCTTCGCGCTTCGGTCAGGCTTCGTAGTCCTTTGACATCCGTGTCGATTAAACTGCTGTACCAGTCGTCGATCGTCTTGCTTTCAATCGTCGAATACACCCCGGCGGCGACCACCATCAGCGCCAAGGGAGCCATGGCGAGCAGCAATTTTCGCCGGAGTTTCAGGTTTGCTAAAAGTTTGATCATTGATGCGTGGCAATGGAAGTCAACAGCTACGCCGGACAAGCGTCGCCGCCAAATGCCCGGCCCGGGACTTTCAAATCCAGTTGATTGCGGGGAAGGGGCAGCTACGCGGTCCCAGGTCACTTTGACCGTCACACCTCTAGCCGGGTACTGTCAAAAATAACAGGTAGAATTTGCAGTCGTCGCGTCTTCGCCGGACCAGTGTGAGAACCGCGTCCGCCCGAAACACTTTCCCGAGCTACCGTTTCTTGCCTAGCGTTCCTGGTTCGATCCGAACTGCAATGGACTTTCCTGCTGTAACAAACCTGATCCAAGTGAACCCAAGTCTTTCACGGTCACGATCGAAGCGGGCCCCCGAATAAATTTGCCTACCTGTTCATTTTGACACTACCACCCGATTATTCGATTGCTCAAGAATGCAAACGACAGATTAGTTCGGTTTCCGGTAGTTGCGCTAAGGAGAAAAAAACGGTATGCCGCAGACTAACAAGACGAGCAATAAGTCATACAAGTGGGCCCTAGCGGGATTGATGTTATCCGGAATGCTTCTCGCGGCTGCTTTCCCGGCCCTCTCAGCGAGGGGCGTAAAGGACGAGACCATCGAAGCAACAGCCATGGGCACGAGCACCCAAATGGGTGCAATGGTTGGCATTTCGGTGGAAATCTACGATTACTCGACGCCAGCGGACAAGCAGACCCTCGTTCAGGCATTTGCAACTGGACAGAACCAGGGCCTCGTCAACGCTCTGGGCAAAATGAAAGCTGTTGGCCACATTTCCATCACCGGCACACTGGGATATGACCTAGCTTATATTCGGATGATACCAACCCCGACGGGCCGCAAAATTCGATTCGTGACCAACCGTCTGTTGAGATTCGGAGAGGTTTGGGCAGACACGCAGTCAACGGCTTTCAATCTTACAGGCGGCGAATTCGATCTGAATGATACGGACAAGAGCAAGAGCACTGGCGTGTTGTATCCGGCGTGCCAACTCGCTATCGACAAGCAGGGCCAGCTTCAAATCGAACTCAATCAAAATGCTTGGAACCTGGTAGATGTGCTCGATTGGAAGGGCACGCCAGGCGTCAATTAACACCTCAGAGCCCGGCAGTGCGTCCGACAGATGATGAGAATGACCACTCTGGTATTTTTTCGATGTGCGGATAGGTTTTTAAAAAGACAGAACTCTAAGTTAGGGAGAGGTGTCGCATGAAAAGCAAGCCGCTGCTCGCGATTGGAAGTAGTTTAGTTCTGGGGTTGATTGGGCTGTTACTGATGGATGGCAACATCACCGCGAACGATAAGAAAACCAAGCCGTCGGTTTGCGCAAGTCCACATCCCGAACAGCTTTGTACCGCGGCAAATACCTGCGGGTCGAGCAGTTCTCCTTGCGTTCTGGAGATTAGGCGCACGGGAGGTGGGTACGATGCATCCGTCACTCCCAACATTCCCAACTTTCCGAAAGGGCCGACACCGATTTGTGTCGTCCCGGGCACAAGCGTGACATGGCAAGGAGAGGGCAAGAACACCGGGATCATGGTCAACTTCGCTGGCACGTCTCCCTTCGATCCTGGCGGACTGATCATGGGCGGCTCGGATCGACCCGTCACTGTTCAGACGAAAACGCCCGGTTGCTACAAATATACTGTCGGCGCCTGCAATCCCGGCTCTATCTATGGCATGTGCGGAAATTCGGACTTCGATCTGATCGTGACTGGCGGCAAATAATAGCTGCTCTGTGGGAGGAATACGCTCAACCCATCACTCGTCGCCTTCTTGGAGCCTAACGAGTCGCCGGAAGTCTCTTTCCGCTTCCACCGGGCTTTCATACTGGCCGTTCTGATAGCCCGTCTTGGTAGTGTCCAAAATCCTCTCAATCGCACGCCGGGACGCAGGCCCCTTGCCAATTTTCAATTGGCTGGCCAAACGGTCAAGGAATTCTGTGTTCACTTAGACCCGGCCCGAAGTGGCAATCACGCTGTGGCGGATCTTCCCCGGAGCAAGTGAAGAACGAACATGATTACCGCGAGCACCAGCAAGATATGAATGAACCCGGCGGTAACATGAAACGCCAAAAACCCAAGCAACCACATGACGATGAGAACCGCAGCAATTATTCCAAGCATCTCAGTCTCCTTTTGCGTTTGTTTAACGACGCTGCCCCGTCGTTGCCCGACCAACATCGTCGTCAGGATAGCAGCGCGGTACGAGCGCACTATCAGGTTAGTCGGGTAGGTGCACCGAATTTAGTGGGTACGATGAAAAGTGGCACAGACTTCAGCCTGTGCGGTTTTGTTCGCGCACTAACCCAACTTGTTGGTGTCATGCTCCAAAACTGGCCCCGCAACCTTTTGGCTATCTGCGGCGTCGAACCAGTGCGAGACCTCTGTTTGATAATGCGAGGTGGTTATGCCATCGAAAATGTTAATCGCAGACGACTCGGCAATAGTTCGCCGGGGAATTCGCGAGATTCTGGCAACGCAAAGTGAATTCGAAGTTGTCGGTGAGGCCACGAATTTTAATGAAACTGATCGGCTGATAAAAGACTTGAATCCTGATGTAGTCATCATGGACATTCACATGCCCGGTGAACACACCGCCATTTCTAACGAATTCATATCGCGTCTCCGCTGTTCAAAGCTTCTAGCTATCAGTATTTGGGGTGATGAACCCACGCGCATGTTAGCTGACGTTTTAGGAGCGGCCATTCTTCTCGATAAAGCAAATCTCCGCGCAACTCTGATTCCCACTGTCATCGAATTATGCCAAAAGCCTGTCTAAATAAGTTGGCAGAAGCGTGTGAGAGTCGAGTTTGCGACGATATTTCAAAATCGTCAGAGGCTCCCATGGTTAAAGAAGTCAACCGAATAGTGTTTAATCTTGCATTCAGGACATTCCGTCTCTAGCCCTTCTACGGCTACCGCCTTAGCCAAGATTTTGTGCCAAATCTTTAATGCACCTCCCAGTTTGAGTTCGGCATCTATTCCCTTCAGGAGGGGACAACCTATGACAAAAGCAATAGTTGTGTTTGCACTCTGTTTCGCTGTAGCTTCGCCTCTGCTTGCCCAGAAGAAGGAGGAGGAGCGTCTCTCGAACTCAGCCACGGTTATGCAGGAGATCCTTGGCGAGAACAATGGCCTTCCCAACAGTATCCTTGCTCAGGCCGAATGCGTCCTGATCTTTCCCAGTGTCAAAAAAGTGGCTGTCGGCATTGGAGGGAGTTACGGTCGAGGTGCACTCGTTTGCCGTACGGGCGCAACGATGAATGGCGATTGGGGCGCTCCAGCCATGTACAAGCTCGATCAAGGCAGCATCGGCGTGCAGCTCGGTTCCACCGCGACCGATTTTGTCCTGGTGGTCATGAACCAAAAGGGCGCGGATCAAATCCTGAATGGAAAGACGAAGCTAGGTGGCAATGCCGCTGCGGCTGCCGGTCCCACCGGGGCTCAGGCTACGGGTTACAACGCCGACGCGATGAAGACGGACGTTCTGACCTACTCGCGGTCAAAGGGACTATTTGCTGGCGTCTCGCTGGAGGGGGCTTCGATGGAAACCGACGACGATGCCAACAATGCTTTGTACGGCAAGAAGCTAGGCGCGAGGGAGATCATAACAGGCGGCCAGGCAGTTATTCCCCCAGCTAAACCACTTGTTGATGTTCTCGACAAGACGTCGCCATCTCGCAAGTAGGTTCCATCAACCCAATGGCGGGTGGCTGGGCCTTACGATTTGTTTTAACTTGGGGTTGCCGCACCCTTCGGTTTCCAAGGGTGCGGCAACCCCATTTTTTCATCCCACCCAAGAGTCGACGAGGAAAATCCCTGTTTAATTGCCGGCCGCGAACTCCTATTTGTTCGCGCCACAGTTCAATTTGCTTGTGTCATACATGCCCGGCGAACACAAGTTACGGTTTGGCAACAGGAACCAATTCGCTCACAGCCGGGATTCGCACGTGCGCTCTTACGAGATTCCGCCCAGATTCCTTCGCGAGGTACAAAGCATGGTCGGCGCGAGTAAGGACTTCCCGAAACGTCACTTTTTCCATCCCGTCATACCCAGCGATGCCAAAACTTGCCGTAAAGGAAACCTGCTGCCCATTCAAGCTGAAGCGCTCATCGGCGAAGTCCGCTCTTAGACGCTCAATCGTTTGAATAATCGCCTTCTTGTTGCCGTGCGACATCACGATTAAAAATTCATCGCCGCCAAGCCGGCCAGAAATGTCCGCAGCACGGGTGTGGGCTTTGAGGATCGTCGCAAAACGCTTGATCGCTTCATCGCCAGCGAAATGACCGTAGGTATCGTTTACCAATTTAAATTTATCCAAATCTGTTACGACAACCCATAGGTTGAATTTGTGCCGGATTGCCGCGCTGAGTTGCTTCGCAGCGAATTCTTCGACCGCCAGCCTGTTCGGCAAACCTGTCAGGTGGTCCGTTCTGGCAGCCTTTTCAAGCAGCGCGTTCTTGGCTTCGATTTCTCGGCCCATTTGAACGGTTCTGCAACCTACGCGAATTCGGGCTAACAGCTCTCCGGCATCAAACGGCTTCGTGAGGTAGTCGTCCGCTCCAGCGTCCAAGGCTTCGATGAGGTCTTCTTTCTCGGACTTCTGGGTGACCAAAATTATATACGTGGAGACATCCTGTGCCTTGCGAACCTGCCGGCAAAGCTCAACGCCGGTCACGTCGGGCATCATCCAGTCTGTGATGATAATGTCGGGGTGAAATTGTGCGAACGCATCCAGGGCTTCGCGTCCGTTCGTAACGGAGCAGAGTTCGTAGGGTTTTTCCGCAAGAATGGTTTCTAAAAACTTTCGAAACACTGCCGAGTCTTCGGCAATGAGTATGCGAGGAACGAATTGTTGTCCAGCAATCATCGGATTTGAGCTGCAATAAATTGCACCGCGTTCAAGACGGAACTGTAGTTGACCGGCGCGCGTTGGTTTCAGTATATGGACACGTATCCCCGCCTATATAGAACCTCGGTTTTCGTGTGCCTAATGCGCTAGTTACAAGATGCAGGGAGGTATTGGTTAGGGTAAGATGACCAAATGCTTAACAACAAAACCCGGCCATCCGAGGAGCGCCGGGCCGGACGGGCGGCTAGGCCGCGGGATTCATTTTTGACTTGGAGATACCGGACGTTGAGCAACGCTCTCGAAGAGCAAACCTCTCACCTCTTGGAATACTGCTTTCGCGTTTCCAGCTGCAACACTGACGGCGCGCATAGCAAGAAGCAAAAACAAATGGGAATCCGGAGATGGGCGTCCGGATTCCCAGGGGTTGCAAGGGTGGTTAGGGCGGGTTGTCAGCGGCTGGTGTGGGAGAGCTGTGCGACCAGGGTCACTTGACCCTCGGTCTCAACCTTCGCGGTCATCGCGATTTCCTTCTCCCGGGCGGTCTTCACGAGTTGGCGTCCCTGCGTGTTGCCTTCCGACCAGACCTGCGAGAGGAAATAACTGTCGCCATAGCGATTGAAAACCAATTTAGATTCTGTTTGGGGCTCGATCGAGACGGCGGCGTTTGTGTTGATGAAGGCCGACGTCGTGGCGTCCTTGCGGGAAATGAGGATCATGGAGTGCGTGGGGGCCGAGATCTTGACGATATACTCGCCGGCGGGAAGCGCCTTGCCGCCGGCGACGAAATCGAACGGAACATTGACTGCCATACTGTCTTGGGCCTGCGCTACTCGCGTCGTTGCCATTGCGGTCAGCGCCATCACAGCTGCCATAACCAAAGCTCTCGTTTTCATGGGAACCTCCTCTTTCGTATTCGCTGGCGGCGTCCAAGCTGATCCATCTTTTGCTTGGTTCGCTGAATTCCTCAGCGCTTCGTCATGTTCCGCACTTTGCTGCATTCCTCCGGAGAGCACAATGCACTGGCGGTGAACCGGAAGCCGTCTGTGGGTGAACTGGTACGTGTGGGAAATAAAAGGGTTAAGCGGTCGCGGAGGGAATCTTTTCACGACACCGCAGCCCGAATCCTGTCAATCGAATACCGGAATTGCTCTTCGCGTGTCTCCGCTTTTGGTTTAAAGCGTGCTGGAGCATTTCCGAGCTCAGTTAGCGGATTTGGCGGCGGGGACGGCGGCGAGGCGTTGACGAGCAAACGTCGACCAAGGCCCAAAAGGATCGAGATTGACGTATACACGCCAGTGTTCGCGGGCTTCGGAAAAAGCGTGAAGTTTCTCGCAAACGAAGGCCAAATTGTAGTGAGCGTCGGAATAGTTGGGATCGAGCAGCACCGCCTGGCGTAGGTGTCGGCGTGCCTCTTCGAGTTTGCCGATTTCTTCCAGGACACTGCCGAGATTGAAATGCGCCAGAGGATTTTCCTGCTGCGCCGCAAGAGCACGCTGGAAATATTCAGCGGCCTTCTCGAAATTTCCGCTCTCGTAATAAAGAGTTCCGCAGTTCAGTAATGCATTGGCATTTTGAGGATCGACAGCCACACAACGATCGTATGCCTCAATTGCTTGCGATTTGGTTTTACTGTTCGCTTCGTGAGAGAGAGCCTCGGCCAGCCAATCTTCCGCGCTGCGGTGAGCAATGAAGCGAATGCTTTCGGCGAGTTCACGCGTTTCAAAGTTCAATACGAACTGGCCCGAGAGAGGTTCCAAGCGAGTCGCTCCTTGTTCCACCAGAACATGTTTGCCATCCGAGAGAATGCGCAATTGGGAAAGCGGAATCTTGACCTCGGAGAGTTTTTCGTTGAGTGCAGAAAGTGCGCGCTGCAAACGATTCGCGGTTACGCCCTTTTCTAGAAGCTGCTTGATGGTTCGCAGCCCAATCAAATCGCGAAAGTCGTAATATCGCGTACCTTGCTCCTCTCGCGGAGAAACAAGCTGTAACCGATCCCACTGGTCCAACTGTTTTCGGGTCAGACCTATAATGCGTTGTACGTCTTCGGGGCTGAATCTATCCGTGGCGTCCATCAAGAATTAGCCGGCTGCTTTCTTCCCCCGTTTTTGCGTTACAGACTCCGGTTGGATCGCTCGAGTGGGCGGTTTTTTGCCTGAAGACACGGCGATAGGTCCAGGCTGAGTCGCAGGAGGAGTCTTCACCGTAGTTGGGGTGTGCTTTTCGGCGAGGCTCTTTTTCAAGGCCTCCATCAAATCGATAACCGGAGCCAGATGCGCCTTTGGCGCCTCAGCAACTTCCTGGCCTTGAAGCTTGGCGGCAATCAAGGCGCGGACATTGTCGCTGTACTCATCGCGGTATTTATCCGGCTGGAAGGGAGCAGCCAGGCTTTCAATGAGCTGCTCTGCAAGTTTCTTTTCCTGACCCTGTACTTCGATCTTGTCGGTGGGAACCGCCTCCGCGGCGCGAATTTCACTGGAATAAAACATCGTGTGCAGCGTCAGGTTCTTGGAGCCAGGACGAATAATGACGATGTGTTCGCGCTGGTGCATGGTGATCTTAGCGATGGCTCCGTAGCCGGTCTCTTGCATAGCCTTCATCAACAATGTGTAGGCTTTTAAACCGGGATCCTCCGGGGTGATGTAATAAGAGGAATCGAGGTACAGCGGATCGATCTCTTCAAGCTTGACGAACTCGATGATTTCCATCACCCGTGCCGAAGGTGGCTCAATCTTGTCGAGTTCTTCCTCATTGAACAGCACATATTGATCTTTGTCGTATTCGTAACCTTTGACGATTTCGGAGCGCTCCACGTTGCGATTGCAGACCGGGCAAAAGAGTGGCATTTTCAGGCGAGAATGACAGACGTTGTGGAGTTGGTTAAAGCTGACGCGTTCGCCCCGGGCAGCTGCAAACAAGCGCATGGGAATAGAGATTAACCCGAATGTCAGGTGGCCTTTCCAAACGGTAGTAGCCATGGCAACACCCCCTCCGTAAAGCGACTTGGCGTAGAAGAGTTTCTAAGGTTAGCGAGCACTCTGGTCAGATGCAAGCTGAAATCCTATGTAAAGCCCCAAAAAAGTACTCATAAATGCTGTAGGACGGCCTGAGTTAGAATGCGCCCATGACGAAGATGCAGAAGCTCGAGGAGTACCGCAAAAAGCGGCAATTTGAGCGCACAACGGAACCGCCGGGGACGGAGACAGCGGCCAAAAGTGAAAATACCTTTGTCGTACAAAAACATGCCGCGCGGCGACTGCATTACGACTTTCGACTGGCTATCGAGGGCACGCTGAAGTCATGGGCGGTACCAAAGGGGCCCTCACTCAATCCAAGTGACAAGCGACTGGCGGTTCAGACCGAAGATCATCCTCTAGACTACGCCAATTTCGAAGGAAACATTCCGGAAGGCAACTACGGCGCGGGCACTGTCATGGTGTGGGATCGAGGAACATTTCAAGTGGCAGGTAAAACAGATGCAAATGAGCAGTTGCGGCGGGGGGAAATCAAATTCGGCCTGAATGGAGAGAAACTCCGCGGCAGTTTTGTGATCGTTAAATTGAAAAACAGCCAGAAGCAAAACGAATGGCTGATGATCAAACATAAGGACTCTTCCGCAGATCCGAATTGGAATATCGACGAGCATGATGGCTCAGTTCTCACGGGACGCTTGCTGACAGAAATTAAGGCGGCCGAGCCGCCTAAGCATGGACCGAGTCCCTTGCATGCTGCGGAGCTGGAGGGTGCGCGTAAAGCAGCTATGCCCATGCGGATGGCGCCAATGCTGGCAACGCTTTCGGAGAAGCCTTTTTCGGATCCGGGCTGGTTATTCGAGATTAAGTGGGACGGAGTTCGCGCTTTGGCGTGGATCGAAAATGGCAAATTGACATTGCAGGCGCGATCGGGATCGGACATAACCTCACAGTACCCAGACTTAGCCGGTCTTCCGAAGGCGCTCAGCGACCATCAAGGGATTCTTGATGGAGAAATTGCAGTTTTGGATGGCCGCGGTCGCAGCGATTTCGAAAAACTGCAAAGGCGCCTACACGTGCACAATCCAGCGACTAAACTAGTTTCCGAATATCCCGTTGTCTACTTCGTCTTCGATCTTTTGTACTGCGATGGATATGACTTGCGCGCCGTGCAACTACTGGAGCGCAAACGGTTTCTGCAGCGGCTCTTTCACAACTCCAATAGATCTCGTTTTTCAGATCACCAAATTGAGAAAGGAAAGGAATTATTTGAACTAGCAAAACAAAACGACCTCGAAGGAATCATCGCCAAACGAATCGATAGCCAGTATGTCAACGCACGTAGCGCAAATTGGCTGAAACTGAAGACATCGAAGACCCTCGATGCGGTTGTTGGTGGCTGGACCGCTCCACGCGGGGGCACACCATTTGGTTCCTTGTTGCTCGGATTGTACGCAGGCAAGAAATTGCAGTTCATAGGACACGTGGGATGCGGATTTGATACGCAGTCTCATAGTCAAGTTGCGGCGACGCTCAAAGAATTGGTAACGAGAAAGTGTCCATTTGAACAAATTCCGGAAACCAACGAGAAAGAGACTTGGGTTACGCCAAAGCTAGTGGCGCGTGTTCGCTTCAGCGGGTGGACTCAAGAGGAGCGGCTAAGGCATCCCGTTTTTCTGGGCCTGCGGGGAGATGTAAACGCAGACGACTGCCGCAAGAAAGAGGCACTGGCAGAACCCGCGCAACCGCATGTCGTCACTGCGCCGCCAATGCTGGGAAAAGTGTTGTCCACAAAATCTCAGATCGAGGCGGAATTGTTCAACGGTCGCGCGGAAAATGTCTGGCTGGAATTGGACGGCAAACGATTCAGGCTCAGCAATCTGAATAAAGTTTATTTCCCGGAATCCGGCTATACAAAACGTGCTCTTATCGCCTATTACTACCGGATAGCGGATTATGTGCTCCCGTTTCTGAAAGATCATCCTTTGGTGTTACGGCGATATCCAGATGGGATCAAGGGGCAGGCGTTTTTTCAAAAAGATATGAGCGATGTGCTCGGTCTACCGGACTGGTTTGAAACTCTGCCAGTGGATTCTGAATCCAAGGGAAAACAGATTCACTATGCTCTTGCTAATGATCGTGCCTCCCTGCTTTATCTGACGGGACTCGGATGCATCGACCACAACCCCTGGAGCAGCGGCCGCGCCGACCTGGCGCGGCCAGATTATTTCTTCTTTGATTTAGACCCTTCAGAGGGCACTGACTTTTCTGTGGTGGTACAAATTGCGAAGGCACTGTACGAGAAGTTGAACGAATTACAGATGAGCGTATTTCTCAAGACTTCCGGCGCTACCGGAATCCACCTGTATCTTCCCTTGGAGCCGGTGTACACCTATGAGCAGGTTCGAATGTTTGCGGAAATCGTGGCACGCGTTGTAACCGCCGAACATCCTAGCCTGGTGACAAATGAGCGAACCGTAGCGAAGCGCCCCGCCGGCAGGGTGTTAATTGACGTACAGCAGAATGCTCAGGGACGACCGCTAGCCGCACCTTACGCAATTCGAGCCTTTCCTGGAGCGCCTGTGTCCACTCCGTTGCTACCCACTGAACTGCGAACGAGCCTTAAGCCCGAAAAGCTCAACATCGAAACGATGCACGAGAGGCTGAAAGAAAAGGGTGACTTGTGGGCAGAATTCTGGAAGCAACGCCAAGGATTGGAAGACTCGATTAACCGTCTTGGTGGCAAAATCGCGCCCGCAACCTACCCTGCCCACAAACCCAAAACTCGTTAAGTAACCGTCCTGAAATGAGACAATTCTGCTTAGACTCGTCGGCCAGCGCCGTGACGAGCGGTTCAAACATTCGGGTGATACACTTCGTTCGGGAAGACGACGAATCCATGAAGCCACCATCGAACGTCAAGACGCCAGCGCAATACATCGCCTCACTCCCAGCCGATCGTGCGAAGACGATCTCGACGGTGTGCGCACTCGTGAACAAGCACATTCCGCGCGGCTACGATGAGTGCCTCGTCTGGGGCACAATCGGCTGGACGATCCCCCTGTCTCGATATCCAGACACTTACAACAAGCAGCCGATCTGCTACGTCGCGCTCTCGCCGCAAAAGAACTACTGCTCGCTCTACCTGATGGGCGCCGGCCAGGTTACAGGCTCGCAGGAAACATTTACGCGGCTTGCGGAATATCGATTTATGCTCCTAGGGGCTACGCGATCATTGACGACGCCTCGTTTCCCATCATTGGTGATCCGAAGAAGGCTTACGACACGTATTTGGATCAGCTCGTCGCCGATGCCAAGGCCGCCGTCGATGAGGCCATCCGGCTCGGCGTTGCAGACCCCAACCGTATAGGAGTCACGGGACACAGCCACGGCGCTTTAATGACCGCAAATCTTGTGGCCCCCAACTTATTCCGCGCCGGTGTCGCTACAAGTGGTTCTTACAACAAGACGCTCACGCCTTTTGGTTTCCAGAACGAGCGGCGTTCCGTCTGGGAAGCATCGGACGTATATCTGAAAGTCTCTCCATTTTTCTTTGCTGACAAATTAAAGACTCCGCTCCTCATCATGCACGGCGCGGAGGACGCCAACCCTGGCACTACGCCACTGCAAGCCCACAAGCTTTACGAAGCAATTCGAGGTAACGGCGGCACCGCTCGCCTGGTAATGCTCCCGCATGAGCCCCATTGGTATACGGCAATGGAGTCCAATGAACAGCTTGTTTACGAGATGCTCCGCTAGTTTGACAAATACGTGAAAAACTCGCCGCCCCAGTGAGCACGCCAACCCCGAAGTTTTTTAAAGAGAAAGCCGGAAAAGAACCAGCAGAGCCTATCTCCTTCACTACGTCGCCTAACCGGATAAGTCGAATCGATGATCGGCACTTGTCCGGTAACGGCTAATCGGGAGTTTGGAGACTATGAGCTACACCTACGCGGTGTACAATTTTGAACAGACAGACTCTGAGGTCGAGTCATAACGTCCACTTGATAGTGAGAGTGTGAGCTAGGTCCGCGATGGCAGTCGCTCGGGAGCCCCGGGGGCGTCATCGCGGGCCTCCTCCTTATCCCAAACAGAGGATTTCCTCATGAACGAAACCACTTCTCAGTCTTCAATCCCTAGTTGTCCCCATTGCGGTGGCAGGATATTCTCCCGTTCGAGAAGAAGCGGCCTCAAAGATTGGTTCCTTCACCATGTGTTGTTTCAAAACCCTTATCGCTGCGCGGACTGCGATGCACGGTTCTTTCGCTCCCACCACCGCCATCATCGCAGGGACCAACTGCACCATCACGCCTGAGCGCTAACCGCACCCGATTAGTCGGGTAACCGAACATTGGAATCTGAGCCGATTTCACTCGGACGGTAACCGCGTTTGGACGTAGCCGCCCGGCGGCGGACGCTTCGCGTGAGGTAGTGGAGCGTTGGTTGCTTGATGGCTTGGATGTAAGTGTGGGTCACAGGAGGTGTTCCTGTGACCCATCTTCGCAAACTGATGCTGGAAGAACTCCAGCTTCGTAATTATGCACAAAATACCATACGCCACTACCTTCGTGCAGTAGAAGATTTTGCTCGACGATTTCAACTGTTCGCCAGATCGCTTAGGTCCTCGACAGATTCGCGAATATCAAGCCGAGTTATTCAAGAAGCGCAAGTTGTCAGCAAATTCCGTAGGACAACACCTGGCGGCTCTGCGCTTCTTCTACATCAAGACGCTTCGCCGAGCCTGGAGCCTTGCCGAAACTCCCTATCCGAAAAAGACACGTCACTTGCCGACGATTCTGAGCCGCGAAGAAGTCGCGCAACTCCTCCATGCGGCGCGCACTCCTGGCGAGCGCATCCTGCTCATGACCCTCTACGCCAGCGGCGCCCGGAACGCCGAACTGACCCACTTGAAAGTCAGCGACATCGACAGTCAGCGCATGGTGGTGCACATCCGTGGCGGCAAGGGCCGCAAAGATCGCGATGTCATGCTCAGTCCCAAAGCTACTGGCGGCACTCCGCGCCCACTGGCGTTATTACCATCGGAAATCCAGTACCTGGCTGTTTCCCAGCAACTATCGCAAGGATCGGCCCATCGATACGAAAACCGTTTGGTTCGCATGTCAGAAAGCCGCCCAGCGCGCCGGCCTCCAGAAACGCGTGTATCCCCATTTGCTTCGCCACTGTTTTGCGACGCATCTACTACGAGGCTGGCGCGGATCTCCGCGCCATTCAGGTCCTGCTCGGTCATGAAGATCTGAAAGACACCTTGCTTTACGTGCATCTCGCGATACAACGCCTCAACTCCACCGCGAGTCCTTTGGACTCGCTAACACTGAACGACAAGCCGCCTGACGAGAACTAAATGAGCCGGCCGCCTCTGGAGGTGGCCGATCATCATCCGCGCTGCGGGAGATGCTTTCATAGAACGAAACCGTCATTGGCTTCGCTGGAGGCACATCAAAGTGCTGTTGGCCATTCGGCGGTGTCGTACCGCCGCACTCGGCGGTCATATCGACGAGTGCACCCGTTGCGGACATCGTGCCACCATTTCTTATAACAGCTGCCGCAATCGCCACTGCCCGAAGTGTCAGATCGCTGCTCGGGAACGCTGGATCGCCGCGCGTCGGCGAGAACTTCTGCCGACCCGCTACCTGCACGTGGTCTTCACACTCCCCAGCCGCTTGGCGCCACTGGTTCTGCAGAACAAGAAGATCCTCTACGATCTCCTGTTCCGCACCAGTGCCGAAACCCTTCTCGAAGTGGCTCGCGATCCGAGACACCTCGGCGCAGAGATTGGCTTCTTCAGCGTGTTGCACACCTGGAGCCAACAACTCAAAATTCATCCGCATGTTCATTGTGTCGTTCCTGCCGGCGGCCTCTCGCCCGATCACACCCGCTGGGTTCGCTCACGAGACAACTACTTTCTTCCCAAGAAAGTGCTGCGTGAAGTTTTTCGCGGCAAGTTCGTCGACGCTCTCAAGCAGGCTTTCCAGAATGGCCAGCTCAACTTCCAGGGAGACCTGAAGCTTCTTGCGCAACCCAAGATCTTCGCCGCCTGGCTGCGGCCACTCTACCGGCAAGATTGGGTGGTGTACTTGAAACGTCCCTTCGGCGGCCCCGAATATGTGCTGCAATATCTGGGCCGCTACACTCATCGTGTGGCCATCTCCAACCATCGCCTGGTCTCGCTTCACCGATGGCCAAGTCACTTTTCGCTGGCGTGATTCCGCTCACCACAACAAACAGAAGTTGCTGCCTCTATCGGTCAATGAATTCTTGTGCCGCTTCTTACTGCATATCCTTCCACAAGGCTTCGTGCGCATCCGTAATTTCGGCTTTTTGGCCAACCGCAGACGCACCACGCTCCTGCCTCTTTGCTTTCAGTTGTTGGGTTCGGCACAACAGCCGCAAGCCGAACAACACGCTTCTTCCACCGAAGATTCTCCCGATCTTTGGCGCTGCCCTAAATGCGGTGGACCGATGAAGGTCATCGAACGGCTCACCGCTGCCGAAATTCAACTTCGTTCTCCACCACGGATCAGCGCTGCGGCATGAGACTACTCTCTCCAACTCGAAAACTCTGCGTGCCTTCCAGGCGCTCCGCATCTCTGTGCCTCTGCCGTCAAACCAATCTCTTCTTCTAGCTTCTTCGACCACCGTCATTGCGATACTTTTTCGCCGTAGCCAACTTTCCGCGCACACGGTGTCCTGTGTCGTGCTCTGCAGCACAGTCTCGGCACACCTTAACACCGCTCCTTCCCACCATTGAATTTGCATAGGGCCCGCGTCCACCGCAACCACGGGCGGCCACGTCCAAACGGCTTAATCGAACGCGCGCAGAGCACCGTGCCTGCCTTCACATATTCGCGAAAACGCGCGTCCGATTAAGCGCTAGCGTTTACCAGGACTTAGCAATTAGGTGGTCATGATCCTGCTATCGGCCGTGATCCGGAGATGCTCTGAGGTTTGGAAGGCGGCAGTAGTCCAAGCGAGGAAGATAGCGCAATGCTGGCCTGGGAATTGTTTCTTACCGGGACCAATGAAACACGATGCCGGCGGCGACCAACAAATTGTTCTGGTGGTCGTTCGTGGAGTTCGCGAAAGTAGTTAAATAATAATCGACCTGAACAATTCGCAACGCAAACCGGGAACTCAACGGTACATCGATACCTCCACCAATCCGGCTAGCAAACTGGTAGGATCCATCGCTTACTCCAGCCACTCCGCCGCCGGCATGCGTCGCGCCCAGCAACACTTGTGCAAAGGGCTCGGGCTTATGTTTCCCTTCGAACCATGGTTGCGGAAGTCTGTAACGGACTCCGGCCAGATACGATACCAACGTCAATGAGCTTCCCGCAGTGGGAGCGCCGTTCGCGTTCTGTGCGCTGATGTCCGCAACCAAAGACCAGCGATTATGGAAATTCCAGGACGCCGATAGCCCTCCGCCATTCATCCCAAAACATCCGCACTGTCCGGGACCAGCATTGGCGCGCACCCATTCGTAAGTCGCAGCCGCATCCCCTTTGTACGATTCCTGCGCCAACGCAGCCGTACTTCCTGCGAATAAGAAAATTGTCGCCAATAAGAACGATCGCATTCGCAATTCTCCTCAAGCGCCTCTCATCAATTCGACGGCACCGAAACGGTGGCTGACACATTACTGATCACGGCTTGCTCGTATGAGCCACCCGTGGAGGCGGTGATGTAGAAATAAGCCACCGCTGGAATCGTTACGGAACCAGACATTACCTGAACGCCATCCAGCGTCACCGTCATTTGCCCCTGCTCGATTGTTATGGTGTAGTCGTGCGAAATGGTCATGCCACTCGGCGACGAGCACTGGAATGCTCGTATTGACGTTGAACCAGGGATTTTCAAATAGTGCAGCTTCTCCTCTGCCCACGCCAACATAGGGTACGGGTGGGTCGCCGGCATTGTGATAAGTGTCGAAGCCGAACACGGTCCCGGGAATTCCTTTCGCTCCCAGGCCCATGCCCTGCGCCCCTTCGCTCGTGGGAGTTGCTCCCAATGAGGGATCCCCGAAAACCACGGTAAAGCCATCGGCAGGAAGAGTGCTCGGATTGCTGAGCGTCATTGTAAAGCTGAGCTGGATGTCGCCAGTGGAAATCAGATTTGGCCAGACCAGTAAGCCAATCTGGTCGCCAGTTGCGGCCGTTAATTGGTAGCTGCATCCCGCTTCCGCCATCGCATTGCCCAGTGGAGACCAGTTCGAATTACAAAGATTCGGAATGCCCTGCAATGTGCCAACGAACAAACCCGCAGACACGCTCGTCACGGACGCCGTGACCCCATTGCTCACAACCACATAAAGGACGGAACCGGAATCCGTGCTGGCCGCCGGACCCGATGTGTAAGTTGGACTGGTCGCTCCCGGTATGGCGGTAAATGTAGAACTGCCAGGTACGGCTTCATACCACTGGTACGTCAAGGGAAGGTTGGAAGTCGCCGCCACTTGAAAAGTCGCGGGCGATCCCACATCCACATACTGCGTCACCGGTTGCTGGGTGATCAGAATCCCACTGCCAACTGCCAGAGTTGCCGGCTGGGAGACTGCTTGCCCGTAGGCATTCGTCACCACAACGTAGTATTGGTTCTGATCGTCGCCGATTGCGGTCGCCGAGCTCGGTACCGTGTAGCTGTCGGCAGTCGCTCCTGCGACCGCGACTCCTGTCGTTTGTCCCACGGGAATCACATACCACTGATAGCTGAGCACCGGTGTGCCGGATAGCCACGACGTTAAATGTCGCGGTGCCTCCCGGCGCGACGCTTTCGCCAACCGGCTGAATGATAATGGTAGGCGAAGCATTTCCGGTCGTTACCGTTAGCGTGGCCGAGGTGCTGGTGAGTGGAGTCGTTCCACAGGAATCTGTAACCGTCGCGAAGTATTGAGCGCCGTTGTAACTGGCGTCCACCGGCGGTGTGGTGTACATGTTTGATGTTGCGCCAGGGATAGCGGAGCCGGAGGCGCTGCCCGAAGGGATTTGGTACCACTGATACGTAAACGGACTCAGTCCTTGGGCCGCCACTGAAAAAACAGCAGTTTGTGTCGGAAGTATGGTGACGCTCGCGGGGTTCGACGTGATTTGCGATCCCACAGCAATAGTGGCGACAGCCGAAGTTACGCTCGCGGCTCCATTCGTCACCGTCACTGTGTAATTTCCCGCATTAACAGGAGCCGCTGTCGAAATGGTGTAGGTCGAGCTGGTAGCCCCTGGGATCGGTGTACCGTCGAGGTTCCATTGGTAACTGGCCGCGTACGAGGCGGTCACACTCAGCACGATGCTCGATCCAGAGCAAACGTGCTGGCTAACCGGTTGGGTCGTGATCGTGGGACCGCTGATCGTGCTCGTCGTTGAAACTGACACAGACGGTTCGTCCACGCTCGTCGCGGTGATCGTGTAAGCGCCAGGCACCGTCGGTGATGTCCAAACGTTTCCGCTAAAGGTTCCTGTGGATGCGGTCCACGTCAACCCATTGGTCGAACCGCCGGTAGCCGTTGCAGTGAACGTAAGTTGGCCTGGCGCGGTGGTCTGATTCGCCGGCACAATCGGGGTAATCGTGACGGGGGTTGGTGTTACCACGCATGTCGTCGAAACCACGGTGCCCTGCGGACTCGTAACCGTTAGCGTGTACGTTTTGGCGGAAGTTAAAGTTGGGGTCGGATATGAGCCGCCGCTTGCAGCTGACGCTGTAATGTCGGAACTCCCGACGCCTGTCGAACCGACGACGGCCGTCCCTCCAGAGAATGATGGAACCAGCATTACGGATGAGTTATAGGGAGGGGTTGCATTGCTCGGTACCAGGCTCCCTGCGATCGGAGGTATGACTTGTACGGTGAGCGTCGCCCCTGTACTCATTACACTGCCCACGGAATTCGACACGACCACGGTATAAACCGAACCGCTTTGACCCAATGTGGTGGGCGGCGTCGTATAGATGCTGGAAGTTGCACCGTTGATCGGAACTCCGTTTACGTACCATTGGTAAGTCAGCGGGCCCGTACCGGTCGCGGTCACGCTAAACGTTGCGGTTTGTCCGACGGTCACTGTCTGGTTGACGGGCTGCGTGATAATCAACGGCCCCAGCGGTTTGGCGCCTTCAAAGCCGCCGGCGCAGCCCCAAACAGTGAGCAGTCCAAGGATTACAGCCAACATACTGACCACACCAAGGATTCGTCCGTGAAAACGGAACGGCAGAGTGTTCCGAACAGATCCACAAACGCATCGCATGGTGAAAATCTCCCAATCTGAATATACAGAGCAGGAGACCCGGTACTAGCACAGTGAATGCTAGGGCCAGCGAACTCGCTAATAGCGGTTTCTAGGAGTACTTTCGCAGAGCTAATGCAGATGGCTGTCTTCGTGCGGCACACCGTTTATTTCGAGACGACATCGGTTCAGCGGGCTACACCAGATCATGGCATTTCAGAGCTCGCTTGAAGTCTTATGAAAACAAACCGTTCTGACCACTGGTGGCCGCAGCGGGGCATGGCTGTTAACGCCCGATAAGTCGTGCGGTAGACGCAACACGAAGCTCAAAGTCTAACTGCCGGAGTCTGAAAGGCTAAAATCGCTTACAAGCAGTGTTGAATCGAACAGATCACTGCTCTGGCTAGGTTCTGATTAAGGACGGCCCGACAGATCGCTTTTCTCAGGGAAGTGCTGTTGGATCAGGCTATTAGAAAGTGTTGCGACGACCAGTTGAGCTGACAGCCGTTACCGGAGATATGAATTCACTTGTGGCGAAGGCGGTTGGCCTGAAATTTGCCAGAAAGTCAGCCGGGAAGGAAGATGCCGGATCCCCCAAAGAGAATTGTGGGCGCCTCTATCTACAATTCGTGCGGCTCGGTTGGGCGACGCTCTTCTCTTTGGCCGTGTTGAAAAGGTCTGTCGCTTCTCGCTTGCAGGGCGTCTCGAAGTAGGAAATAGAAGGCGAAGGGCTCGACAAAGACTACGGTTTTGTATTTGCCTCTTGTTGGACAGACGGTGCACCAACCACTTCTGTGTATGAAGGGTCCCCTTGGCGAGTGAGAAAGAGGACGAACGGAGTTATCTCGAACGGTATTTTCTCGTACTCAGCCACCCCGCTCACCGGCTTGGACTTAAGCATCTGCAAGCGGCCACTCCAAGGTTCGATTTTGACTCGACTGCCGAGCGGCAGTGCAGCGATGAGGTTCGCAGCCGGTTTTTCGGCCGGGGACTTTGCGGACGACTCGGAAGCGATTGCCAAATTCGTCGGGACCCGGTCGCCCAGGTGAGGACTGATCAGGTTGGGAATATCCTTAGACCGGTCCTTCAGCGCTTGGAGGAAGAGCCGAGCGGTCCCAGTCTGATCCTTGTAGGGCGATTTGCTCAATAGTTCGGCCCCCTTTTGGTTCGCCGCCTGCTCTTCTTCATGTGTGCGGCTGAAGCCAAAGTGGCTGAAGGTTTCCTTCTGGTCAAACCGCAAGTGATTGAGGAACCCGAATTGCGTGTCCATTTGATGCCCCAGCAAAACGTGACCGAGCTCGTGCGCGATGATCACCGCGAGGCTAGCCTCGTCCGGGAGCACATCAATCAGTCCGCGGCTGAGCACGATGGTGTGCCCGATTGTGAAAGACTCAAGGGTTGAAGTCATTAGCACGCGGCAGCGGACCTCCGGTTGGATCTCGAGGTCATTCGTGACTTCGAGATTGTTGACCACAGTCTCGAGCACCTTGTCCACGTCCCCGTGCGGTGCCATCAACCCTAGCCTCTCCATGCTTTCCATGACGTTGTCTTCGGCTTGGCGGGCCCAGGAACGCTCGGCGAGGAGAGGCGAGTAGTCGTCCGCTTTCTCAGCTTGATCCTTCACTGGTGTTTCCACTAGAACCTTGGTCAGCTCTTGCCTTTCCCCCTCACCGCCAGTGGAATAGCCCCAAAGGCGCGTCTGCGCCTTGAATGGCTTGAATCCCATGTTCTTTGTCTGCGCGTCCTGAAAATCGCCTTGCTGGCTGAAGATGAAAGCCGGAAACCATTGTTTCTTACCGGCATTCACCCTCCAGCTGTCGAAACTGAAGTAGTTGCTGGTTAAGGACGCAGGGCCGAAGCTGCCGTTGAAACGCACGATGGAATAATCCTGATCCTCTACCCAAATTCGCCCAACGAATCGTGCTTTGCCGGTCTTGGGTAATGGCGTCATGTCAAAGACGAGGCAACGGACCTCGCCCAGGAATTCACGGCGGACGTAGGTGAACTTGTAGTTCCCTTGGTTGAACCCTTCGGTGTCAATGAAGACCATCTGCAAGAAGCCAGCAGGCACATACTGCTTTCCGAACGCAATGAAATTTCCCACGGATCCGAAAAAGTTCTTGTTTTTATTCTCAGTGTCATTCAGAGAGATGACCTCAACGCCACGCGAAAAATCGGCACGGCCGAGAAGATACTTGTCGCCGTCCGGCACTGCTCCCAGATGCTTATCTTCGCGGAAATTTTGGACATACGTTTCCACCACGGGAGAGTATTGCCGGATCAATTGCATTTCTTCCCATTCCCGGTTCACAATTCTGTCCACCACCTGGCTCTCTGTCATCGGCTGTTGCGCTGCTTTGACCAGCGGCATCGCACCGAACGCCATCACAAGCAATACGTTCCGAAGGTTCCGCATAGTGTCTTCCGAGAATCTGTAGGTTACAGTTCGAGCTCCGCTTGCCACGCTACCCCTCGGAAAGGGGACTGTCATCTGTACGGGCGAGCAGTTTTGGGACAGCCGTCTTTGAGGTTTGGCGCCGGAGCACGTTTCTACTCCGTTGATGAAGCCTTCGGCTTCTCTATGTTCTGGTTAACCCCGTTACAGGAGATGTGGTTTCCATTAGATGGCACGATCGTAATAGCGACACCTAACAGATCCCAAGTTCCCGAGAAGATGCACCTCTCTCCCGATCTCGGCTCGGTCAATTCTCGGCTCTTCGTCCAGCGCAGATCAAAGGCGTCTATGTCGGGCGTGGATGTCTTAGAACAGTTCCGGGGTAGAACATCTTTGGAACAAAACCCTCAATTTATGGGGCGATTTTCAGCAAGGTCCAGGCGTAAAGGCAATCGAATCATCAGGAGTTATGGAGCGGGCGATGGGAATCGAACCCACTTCCAAACATTGGGAAATTTAGGCCCCGAATCCTAACAAAACTTGGGTCCATTGGGGGTCCAAAACCACTTTGTTTATAGGCTCTTTTTCGGGTTCTGACTCCCACAAAAGCAATGGAATCATCAGCAATTTGGCGGAAGCGTGTGGGAGTCGAAACAGGAAGTAAATCTCTAAGTCCTGTGTTTCGGCAGCGTTGCAGCCCACCTCTCATCCAACTGGAACAAACGGAACAGTGACGATTTGCCGCTTGCTGATTCCCTTCCCTAAACTCCACGTCGGGAGTTCGAACCTCCCCAGCCCCCACCATACCATCGGGTTCTGAGACAGGAATTTAAAACTTGGTGGGCCTCTCGGCGTCAGCGCCGCCGAAAGAATTGATCGAAGAGGTCACGGAAGGTCGGGCCGTCACAAATGATGCCGCTGAAATCAAAATCAAAATCGAAGCTGCCGTCTGCGCCAGTTGGACGCACAGAGCCACAAGGGTCGCCAGTGCTCTGAGTCTGCTTAGTTCGAGTGCTGTAGGAAGTCTGCTTACTTTGCCAAGCAACTAAGGATTCTTTTGCCCTTGCATCGTATCGGCTGAGGTGTGCAGCGGTTTTCCCGGACAAAGTGCTGAATCCGTGGCCTAATCTTTTGCTCATGCTCACGGCGCAGTATTCATCGACCGGCTTTACGCCGTTGTTGTTGTCGCGTTCTCGGCATTGCCCCATGATGCGTATACCAGAATTCCGAATCTCTTTCAGGACTTCGTAGAAAGTACGGAAGGGGTTTAGTGCCGTTGCTCCAGCAGCTCGCAGCGCAAACAAACGCGGACGTACGACAAGAAACATCAAGTTCATCAAAGCGACAATTAACACGGCAATATATACACAGACGCGAGCAGAAGGCTTCACGTCCGAAACTGCAAACCCAAGCAATACGCCACCTACCGCGACTACGTTTGTTAGAAGGACTCGCTGCGAAAGAGGTCTTTGGTCAAGGGATTTCATCATCACTCTGAGTGCTACTGCCGGATAGCATAGACTCTCCGCGACGCTAACAGCAGCGAACTTTCGGCTAAGTCCTGGCACGCATTACCGGACATCCTTTTCGGTAAATTCTTTTCCGGTAACGGCGTCAGGAGTCGAGCCAGATTCGCCAGTCATAAGCACTGTTCCCCACTCTTCTCTGACAATCGTTTGCGTGGGCGCGCCCAAGGTGAGTGTCTGAAAACCTGAGCCGCTGGACCCACCTCTGTGCCAGTTTGTCCCTCCCCCGGGCCCGCTCATCCCCAACAATTTGCTTTCCGGAAATCATCGTCCAAAATTGCGGAAGCGTCATAGGCGACGCCTTCCTGGCCTCACCGGATAAACAGGAGCGCAATCTTGGATACAGTGAAAACCGGCACGCCCGCGCCTGACAGTCATTCGGCTCAAGGCGAAGCACACCACGTAGAATCTCTGCCTCCGCTCGCCGTCCCCGTGCTAGTCGCGCTCTGCACTATCAAACTGCTGGTGCATCTCTTCACGAGCGTTCGTCACTACGGCTACTTTCGAGACGAGCTTTATTACGTCGACATGGCCCGCCATCTCGACTGGGGCTACGTCGATGCTGCACCGCTGATCGCCGGGTACACGAAAGTCGCGATGCTGATGGGCGGTTCGCTCGCTGCCCTGCGGATCCTTCCCGCGCTGGCCGGCACAGCGCTCGTCGCGCTCACCATCCTGATCACACGTGAACTCGGTGGTGGCCGGTATGCCCAGCTGCTCGCTGGAAGCATCATTCTGCTATGCCCAGCTTTCTTGATCATGGACAGCCTGCTTACTATGAATGCCTTCGAGCCGCTCTACTGGATGGGCTGCATTTGGATCGTCGCGCGTATCTTGCGAACTGGAGATTCGCGGCTCTGGCTGTGGTTCGGTGTACTTGCTGGCCTCGGTCTTGAGAACAAGCACTCCACACTTTCTTTTGGATTCGCCGTTGCAGTGGCTCTTCTTCTTACGCAATACCGGCGCGAGTTTGCACGCCCCTGGATCTGGATCGCAGGCGCGATAGCTCTCGCGCTCTTCCTTCCCAACGTCATCTGGCAAATCCGCCATCACTTTCCGACCATCGAAGATCTCGCAAACGTCCGCCGCGAGGGCAAAAACGTCATCCTCGGCCCACTGGCGTTCGTCAAGGAACAGGTTATCGACATGCACCCGATCCTGTTGCCGGTGTGGCTGGCGGGTCTGGTCTGGTTCCTCCGCGACCTCCGCTGGCGCGTCCTCGGCCTTAGCTTTGCCGTCTTTTTCGTTTTGATGGAGGTCGCTCACGCCAAGAACTACTATGTTTTCCCGATTTATCCGATGGTCTTCGCGGGCGGCGCCGTGGTGATCGAACTGTGGCTGGCACACCGTGCTGCCTGGACACGCGCGGCTGTCATCGCCGTCGTTGTGCTTGCCGGTCTCCCCGCCATTCCAATGGTGACGTGGATGCTGCCGCCGGAACGTCTCCTCGTGTATCAAAACGCTATCGGCTTCAAACTCTCCAAAGCCGAGGTGCACCAGGAGTCGCTTCTGCCTCAACCCGTTGCCGACCAGTTCGGTTGGCCCGAGATGGTGAGTGAGGTGGCTGCGATCTACAATTCGTTGCCAGCCGATGAACGCGCCAAGACCGGCATCTGGGCCGGGAATTATGGCGAAGCTGGCGCGATTAACGAGTTCGGACCTCGCTACGGCCTGCCCACTGCATGGTCTCGCCACCAGAACCACTGGTACTGGGGTCCGCCGCCGCAAGTCTACAAAAACCTCATCGTTATTGAGTGGGGTCTCGAAGATGTGCAGGAGAACTGCACTTCCTTTCAGGCCTTCGAGCACTACCAGCGTTTCGGCATGGGAGAGGAAAACACACCGATGTACCTCTGCCGCGACGTCCAGTTTGATATCCAGAAAATCTGGTGGCACTCCCACCACTGGAACTAAGCAAGGTTTGCTGCGCTGCGACACTCAATGTCCCTGGGACGGGCTATTTGTGGCCTTTAGCCTGGTAAACATTCACAAATCCGATAAGTCGCGTAACCGGACATTGAAAATCTGGCCAATTCCACTTTTCAGGTGAAGGCCTTATACGGCCACGTTGAGCGACGCCCAGCTTTCGTGTCTGGACGGTTCGAAAATATCAGACTTGCTGACCGGCGCTTTTGTGCGGCCCCGAAAACCCGTTTGCAGCCTGGTCTACAGTGGGCGACATCTCGATCAACATGTCTACCTTCGTCAATTTCAGGCTATGCTCAATCACGGGCTGTGCAGCGGCAATCCGGAGCCCTCCGGCTGCACTTTTCAGCTTCGTGAAGCACCTTACGATCGCTCCAATCGCCGCACTGTCGGCGTGCGTCACGCCCGCCATGTCAAAAATCACCCGCGTCTGCTGCGCCACAATCATGCCATCCACTTCTCGCTCCAGCCGGGCACAGTCCGGTCCACAGTGTATGCTGCCTTTCATCTCGAGCACGGTCACATTTTGCTGCAAAGTTCGTTTTGTGAAGTCTGTCATCGCGGCGCACCGCTCTCCTCGCCCTCATAGGGAAACTGCCGGATCAGCCGCACGCAATCCCCAAGCGCGGAAAAAATCGAAGTCCCCCAGCCGCACGGCACAAACGAGGCCGTCTTCTGGTTCACTGCCTTGTCTGCCTCCGCATAAAACCGCAATCGCTGCCCGGGAGGCGGCGTGGCAAACTCCTTCACGGTGATCGCAAACATTACGCTGCCGTCTGCCGTCTGCTTCACAATGGAAAAGTGATGCAGCTGCATCAACTGCTCCGCGGAATTTGCTTGTATGTGTACCCAATCGCTCATCGACCCATGCCTCTTTGTCTCCGTTGCGCTCCGCTGCGGATACTAGGTCACCGCAAGGCTCAAGTCAACGTGAGCGTATTGCATAGTTTTTCGCTTCGAACTTAATTTCGATATGTAATAATAAACGCGCTTATGTTTATCAATTGACTTTCACTTGCCTGTGCCTGGCGCGCGTTACCGGACGTTGATGATCGGGCCGATTTCACTTCTTCGGTAACGGCGTTCTATAAAGGGGAGAGTCAAGAGAAAAAACTCCCCGGCGACTGGAAGGAGCAAAGATTTTTGGTCGGCTCTCCAGCCCAGGTAATGTAGGGAGGCTCTTGGGGTTCTCTTTTTTCGCAGAGTCATGTTGTTGTCGTGACGACGCCTTCGGTTTCTGATGCGACAAGCAGTGCGGTTGCAAAAAGTGCCAACCATGGTTCTATCTGAGGCTCAAGGCCTATAGCTTTTTCTGGTTGTCCGAGGGGGCATATAGTTAACCAAGAGATGGTTGGTGCTCGAAGCACAGTCTCCACCTAACGCCGTTATGGATACTCACCCTCGAACCAGAGCGCCAGAAGAACCGACAGATCGCCGCCAGACATGAATCCAGCGAAGAAAAGGGTTCCCACCAGTCGCTCAAGCTGCTTGTTGCTTTAACTGTTCAGCGTCGAAACCAACTCCTTTCTTCCAAACCAGCAAAGTGATGGCCGCGATCTTGCGCGCCAAGGTCAGGCGCGCCATCGGTGGTTTCATGCCGTTAGCAAGGCGCGCCTCGTAGAATTTCTGAAAAGGTCCGGCTGTAGCAGCCGCTCGCGTGGCAGCTCCCTTGAAGATATTTTTCAAATCATGATTGTGATTTTTGTTCAGTCCGCGGATGGTCACAGCTTTCTTCGAGCGTTTCAGTTGGCCGCCAACGAAGCGATATTCCCCACTATCGTAGGTTCTCAGTGCCAGTCCGCAGTAGGCCCACAGCTGCCGCTTGGTACGGAAGCGATGGGGTGTCTGCATCAGAGCGATCAACAGAGCCGCGCGGATGGGGCCGATCGAGGGAATCTGCCGCAGCAATCTCATGGCCGGATGTTTCCGGGATTCCGCTAATAGCTCTCGGCGCACTTCCTGGCGCAAAGCCGCTAAGGCATCGAACTGCTGATAGTAGATCTCGGCGCGTCGGCGCACGCCGGCTTCCGTGATCTTCGCGAGCCATTCGGCACGGTAGCGAGGTGCATACACTTGCTGGCCGGCACAAGCAATCCCCCAACCTCGATAGATGGCCTTCAGGCGATTCATCACGCGCGTCAGATCGCGGGTGATCGTCAGGTAGCTACGCGCCAGTTCCTTCAGCGTGCGGATTCCCGTTTCGCCGTGATAGACCGGATGGAGCTTGTTCAGGAACAACAGTTCGGACAGCTTGCGTGCATCTTCACGGTCGTTCTTGTTTCCAACTCTCAACAGGGCATTCTTACGCGAATCACAAACCAACACTTCGGTGACGTGGGGTTTCAAAAGATCGTGCAACCAAGAGGCACACGTTCCTTCTTCGAAGCTCACGCGCAAACTGCCGCGCAGACCATGAACAAACTCGAGGATCGTTTCGGCTTTCGTTTCGAGCGTGGCTTCCATCACCAGATTCCCGCTCGAATCCCGAACCGCCGCCGAGATCGTTGCCTGATGCACATCCATCCCAATATACTTGGCGTCATTCATGAGGGTGCTCCTTGTTGTAGATGTTGATGCGAACGATCAAAATCTACTTCAAGCGGGCGCCCTTTTATAATGCGTTAACCAGGATTTAACGAGGCTACATTCTGCGTCTCTCCTATTTGAGCTGGTCCCGCACTCCCCGCAAGGTGTTTACCACTCCAGGTGTTATATCTTTTTTTATTAGTTCAAAAGCAGTAGTTCTGACACTTATTTCCAAGTGTGCTCCATGCAATCGTTTCCAGAATTATCCTCGAATTGAGGCGAAACAACCAGGCCAGGAACGCCTGTTCACTAGGAATCGGCGATTGCAGTCGCACAGGCAAGAAATGGCGAGCTGAGCTTGTATGACGATGATCAATCAAAACTGGTGGTTCACCACAATTCAAGAAAGCTCGTGAAGGGATGCCGCTCGAAGGGAAAGGGTCCATGAGCGCCTCGAAATTCTCAAAATCATCGCCTTCGGGACCGGTGCCCGAGCCCAAGGGAGCTGTCGACGAGGTGTCGCTGATGGCCCGGGTCGCCCCGTTAACGGGTCGCGATACTGAGGTCAATCTTCTAATGGATCGTTGGGAGCAGGCGAACGAAGGTATGGGCCAGGTTGTATTGCTCATCGGCGAGGCGGGCCTGGGCAAATCACGTTTGGTGCACACGCTGAAGGAGCATGTCCTAGGGCAGATGGTCGAAGGGGAGGTGGACTCGCCAGTCATCGAGTGGCGGTGCTCGCCACACTTCCAGTACACGGGACTGCACCCTGCCATTGACTTTTATGAGCGAGCCCTTGACTTCGGCCTCGAGGAGTCGGCGGAGGAGCAGTTCGACCGTCTGCTCAGTCGCCTAGAGGTGTACCACCTCGCCCGGCCGGAAACCTTGCCTCTATGGGCGTCGCTGTTGGGATTGCCAATATCAGACCGCTTCCCGGTGCTTTCTTTGTCCCCGACCCGGCTGAGGGAAGAAACGTTCCGGGTCATGCGGGAATGGCTGCACACACGCGCGGTACGGAGACCGGTCCTTTTCGTCGTTGAGGACCTGCACTGGGTGGATGCGTCCACTCTGGAGTTCCTCGGCCAGTTCCTCGCGGAAGGCCTGCACGACCGGATCCTCACGGTGCTCACATTCCGTCCCGAATTCAAGACACCCTGGCCCGCCGTCGCACACCAGACCAGTCTCGCATTGAACCGCCTGACACGGCGCCAGGTCGGAGAGCTGTTGGGGAAGAGCCCCGCGGGCTCGTTGCCACAGCAACTGATTGATCAGATCCACCAACGGACCGGTGGTGTGCCCCTTTTCGTCGAAGAACTCGCGAGGATGGTGCAAGAATCGAGGCGGCTTGACCAGGCCGGGGAAGAGAACACGCGAGGCGACCTGCTCGACCGGGGACTCCCCGGCACCCTCCGAGACTTGGTGGTGGCCCGGCTGGACGGCATGACGAGGAATCCTGAGGTCGCGCAGCTCGCCGCGATACTCGGGCGCGAGTTCGCTTACGAGGTGCTCGCCGCCGTCACGACGGTGAGCGAGGCGACACTCAAGGTCGAGCTGGCGACTTTGGTACGTTCGGAGATCCTATATCAGAAGGGCTGCCCGCCCCGTTCCACGTACATGTTCAAGCACGCGCTCCTCGAAGGCGCGTTGCACGATGCGCTGGCTACGGAGAAACGACAGCAGTTCCACCGCGAGATCGCGGAAACGCTTGAATCGCGATTCTCGGAGACCGCCCAGACGCTGCCGGAATTGCTCGCTCATCACTTCACCGAAGCGGGCATGGTGGAGAAGGGGGTCAGCTATTGGTTGAAGGCGGGGTTGCGTTGTCTGGAGCGCTCGGCAAACGTCGAGGCTATCAGCCACCTGACAAAAGGACTTGCGTTTGTTCGTGCTTTAGCAGAGTCGCCGGAACGTGATGCCCAAGAGTTGCAGTTTCTTAATCCGTTGGGCACCACCTATATCGCTGCGCGCGGTTATGCCGCACCCGAGGTCGGCCCCGTCTTCAGCCGGGCGCGCGAACTGGCTGACCGGATCGGGCAGCCGGCCCAGCGGTTTGCGGTCATGTGGGGCAACTTTGCGTGGCACGTGGTGCGCGGCGACTTCAAGTTGTGCATGGACCTGGCAGCCGAAGCGATCCAATTTGTTGGGGCGCTCAACGACCCCGGCATGATGATGGAAGCGCTGTTCCTGTCGGGTCTGACAAAGGTCTACCGTGGGGATTTCGCTGGCGCCAGGGAAAACTGCTCGCTAGCAGTGGCCGACTACGATGACCGCGGGCGCACGAAATTCTGGGCCACCCACACCGGCCAAGATTCCGGTGCCACGCACCGTTGCTATCTGGCGCTGGCTCTATGGCATCTGGGCTACCCGGACCAGGCGCTGCAACTCAGTCGAGAAGCCATCGCGTTGGCGCACACCATCGGCCACCCATTTAGCCTGGAGTATGCATTGCACCATGCAAGTTGGCTTCGACAACACTGCCAGCTCGGCGACGAAGCGCAAGCGGCAGCCGATGAACAGATCGAGATCGCGACCGAACAGGGCTTTGCTTTCTGGCATGCCACGGGCACGCTCTACCGAGGCGGCGGGTTGCTGTTGCAAGGAAACCATGAGGGAGGGCTTCCCCTGCTCGTCGCAGGCCTTGAGTCCTATCGGGCCACCGGCGCTGAACTGGCACTTCCTTATTACCTCAGCCTTCTTGGCGACGGCTACACTCGGGCGGGCCGGTTCGAGGATGCGCACCGCGCCCTTGGCGAGGGGCTGGACCTCGCGGATAAGAACGACGACCGTTTCCAGGAGGCCGAGTTGCACCGCCTCTTGGGTGAGTTACACTTAGCTGAGACGAACGACCAAGCCACCGCCGAAGAGTGCTTCCACACCTCCATCGAAACCGCACGCCGCCAGCAGAGCAGGGCTTGGGAACTTCGCGCCACAACGAGCCTCGCCCGGCTCTGGCAGCGCCAAGGCTATGGCAACGAGGCCCGCGACGCGCTGGCGGCTGTCTACAGTACGTACACGGAAGGGTTTACGACGCCGGACCTCGTGGACGCCAAAGCACTGCTGGAGACGCTCGGAAACGAGCGCATGCGTGACGATTTTGCAGCGGGGGCAAAATATGTACTGGGCTGCATCCCGCCGCCAATGGATGGACCCGTCTCGATCGACTGGCGCTACGTTCCTTCGTCAAACCTCGGCGGCGACACGATCGGCTATCATTGGATCAACGACGACCACTTGGCACTCTACCTCATCGACGTGACGGGACATGGTTTGGACTCCGCACTCCTGTCCGTCACCATCGCGAACGTCTTGCGATCCGGTTCGCTGATGGGCACCGATATGAGGCAGCCGGATCAGGTGCTAGCGAAACTAAATGACGCGTTCCCAAGCGCGCGGCACGGTCAAAAGTTCTTCACGGCTTGGTATGGCGTATATAAGCGCTCCACCGGATTGCTGACGTGGTCGGGCGGCGGCCATCATCCCTCGATTCTCCTCGCACCAGGTGCGCGTGATCCAATCCTCTTGCCGTCCTCCGGCATGATGATCGGGGTGATGAGCGGACAGGAATACCCAGCCGAATCGTGTGAAGTGGCAGTCGGTGCACGCCTTTTAATTTTCAGTGACGGGGTTTTCGAGATTTTCCGCGATGGGCAGACTGTCTGGGACATGGACGCATGCATCGAATACATGGCAACGCGGGACTCGCGTGGAGGAGCCCTCATGGATGAACTACTTGCTCGTGTGCGTACACTCCACGGATCGCACGAGCTCGCGGACGATTTCTCCATCCTAGAGGCTTGCTTCCAACAGGATGTCAGGACTTGAATTTCTTTGTTCGCAATGTGCATTCTTATTTCCCCTGCGTTCTGCTTTGAGCAACAACACGCTGCGGCACTGAACTCCAGCAATCAGAACGATCAGCTTCTTTGTACGATTGGCGGCACGGTCTTGAGCGCCAATGGTGAGCCGCTCAAGAAAGCACACGTTGTTCTCAATCAGATGGGGTGAACCCCTAAGCTGGCACATACTTCTTGAAACACTTTTCGATAGGGCATTCAGAACCTAAGAGCGCTTCGTTAGTGGGGCTTCAAGGGCAGACATGACCTTTGTCGCGGAAAATGGTTGGTGAGTTACTGCAGCTTCGCGTATTCGGCTTTGGATTGCTTTAAAAGAGGGAGGTTGGGATCGGCGTCCTTCCAGAGATTCAGCAGTGTTGCCAGAGTTTCGCGAGCCTTTTGCTTGTCGCCGCGCGAGGAATAATCCAGTGCGAGCGTGTAATGGGCCTCCAGCCACCGCTGCTGTGGTTCCCAGCTGATCGAGCGTTCACGTGATGTGAGCGTTTTCTCGTAGCAAGTGATGGCCTTCTCAACGTCGCCGGATTGCTGGTAGGCGTGAGCAATGGCTTCGACGGAAAAGCCGGTCTGATTTTCCCGGTCCGACCTGGTCAGCCATTCGATGGCCTCGTCATGCTTGCCAGCCGCGAGGGCGATGTCACCTTGGACGCTTGCCGTAACTGCTGCCGGTAAAAACTCGGAACTGCCGCAGCGTGAAGTAGCCGGAAAACACCGCCACTATATAAAGAAATCGGGCCTCAGACTCCGTGTAGCCGAGTTCCTGAATGCGTTCAACGTGATCAGGTGGAATGTTCAGAGCATCGAAATCTCCTTTTTCAGTAGGCTAGATTAAAAGCACGCCCGGGAGAGCTTCGCCTGCATGGATCCCCGGAGCGAACTCGACTCGACCAGGCGGAGTCGGTTCCCTGTCCCAACTTAGATGGGTTGGTCAAAACACACTTGGAGCCTTGCTCGCGGTTCAGCCGTTCTATTGACGCTAAAGGAAAATGAATGGCAGGCTTTGTATTCCCATTATGCCCAGCCCACAAAATTGCCGAGGAGCCAATGGAGCCGAGGGAGAAGCCTGACTCGTCGAGTTCTACGCGAGGAATTTCCGAATCCCACGCGCTCGGGATGCCCACCCTCCCACGTCCTTAAAAGAATTGCCGGTCACGAGATGCCGCTCTCTGAGGCGGAGAACTGGCTCGATCACTTAACTTCCTGCAGTCCCTGCTACGCAGACTATTGTGAATTCCAGGCTGCACATCGGAGCTAAAACACGCGCGCAGCCCGAGGTGACGGACATACTCGATGCATATCGAGCTTAGTGCTGCGTCGACCCGTTGAGCTAGCACGCGTTACCGGACATTGTGATTCTGGGTCGATACCGCTTTTCCGTTAACCGCGTTACAACTTCAAGTGGATTATTTCAAGAGTGCCCGTCACCCGGGCACAAGCGGTGTTCGTCGCCTGCGAGATGCTGTAAATTGACCCGAGCAGGACAGGAGATTACAGAATATGAACCAAATCGTGAGATATCCTTTGCTCGTCTGGACCCTAAGTCTTGATCGGCTTTGGTGCGCGTCGCGGTGAAGCGAAAACCGTTCTGCTTCTTGTTCTACCGCTTATTGTATCCATCTCATTCTCTCTCATAGCGAATATTGACAGCCCGCGCGGCGGACTAGTTCGCGTGCACCCGCAAAACTTAACAAGTCTCGCTCAGTCCCTGCATGGCATTAACCGGAAAAATGAGTGATTCGACTATCTGCGACGGGCTAACTCCCGATTAGCATTGACTGCGTCTTCGAGGCAGCACTGGGGCCAGACTTGGCGAGACTGGTTTGTTGATTCCACAGCCGAATAACGAAGCCAGCGCCATCAGGGAGAAGGAAGTGAGAACAAAGGCCTTCATACCAGCGATACTGCAGCGCGGTAACTCGCACCGTCAACTCTTCACAAGTCGGATGTTTAGATGGTGTAAAATGTCCTTTTACCGGCAGATATCGCCATTTACTCGCCGAAGACCGATCCCCTACATCCTTTTGCCGGTCACAAGAGACTGTCACTTTTGACAGTTTCGACTCGGAGAGCATTCTGTACAGTATCGCCCAACCTCGGAAGCCTCTTTGCTTCCTTCTTTGAGGGCGGGCCCGCACTTCATTTCCGTTGAGGGAGACTGGACACATGAAAAATTACAAAGCTGTACTGGGCCTCGTTTTTGCGTGCTCTGTATTGGCCATCGGTGCGCAGGTGCTGCACTCGCAAGAGAAGGCCGCTCCAAGCTCGGTTCAGGTTCACATGGTCATCACAGACCAGGCGATGAATGATAACAGCGAAGTTCCCATTCTCCAGCCGAATGCTATAAAGGTTAAACAGGGCAAGGACTTCCTCAAGGTAACCCAGTTAATTCCGGCTCAGGGAGAGAACGCCGCCCTGCAATTGTTTATTCTGATTGACGACACGTGTGACCCGTCGATCGGTAACAACCTCACCGACCTGCGTGAATTCCATTAATGCCCAGCCGGCGACAGCCGTGATTGGTGTTGCCTACATGTCCAACGCAACGATCCAGATTACGCAAAATTTCACGCCCGACCATGACCTCGCGGCCAAGGCAGTGCGTCTCCCACGGGGAAACTTGTCCTCCATGGATAGCCCGTATTTGTCGCTCATGAGCCTAGTTAAGGGCTGGCCACAAGCGAAAGTCCGGCGTGAAGTTCTAATGATCACGGATGGAATTGACCGGCTCCGCGGCGATAGATCTTCCTTCTCGCAGAGCCCCTCGCGCTACCCCGGGGCACCAACTGCCGTGACGGGACCCAGTACGATGCCCACAATCAGCCCGGACGCGGATAACGCAAGCAGAAATAGCCAGCGTTACGGCGTTATCGTTCACTCGATTTACGCGCTCGGTGCGGGTCGCCTTGGCCGGAATGCTTGGGAGACACAGCTGGGCCAGTCCGGGGTCGCGAAAATCGCTGACGAAACTGGTGGCGAATACTTTGCGCTGGGGACTCAGAATGCCGTTAGTTTCAAGCCTTACCTGGACCGCTTGCAAAAGATCTTTAGCAACCAGTACTACCTCGTGTTTCAGGCAGTGCCGAAGAAAAAAGAGGGACTTCAACGGGTCAATATCACAACGGAAGTGGCGAACGCGGACATCGCAGCTGCCGACAACGTGTGGGTCCCCGCCGGAGAGTAAATCATAGGTGCAAATCGGTGCGGAAGTGCCGTTCTTGAGCAGTGGATTGTGGGGTGGACGGCGGCGAGACGCGCATTTCGAAGACTTGGAGGCAGATTATGAAGAGGACATCACGCGAGTCGGTGAATAACCTAGCTGTGGAGCGCCGCAGATTTCTCGGCGCGGCTCTCGGTGCCTGCGCCATCAGTCCACTTAGCTCTTGGTCTATGCAACTAGCGCCAAACATGAGTGAGTCGCTAACAAGAGAGCAACGTGACAGCATGACACCGTCGCAGGTTGTTGACGAATTGAAAAAAGGGAATGAGCGATTTCGGGCGAGAAAGATGGCTCCCCGCGATTATTTAGCTGAGAAACGCTCAAGTGCTGCCGGACAGTTTCCCGCGGCGATAATCCTTGGATGCGTCGATTCGCGGGTGCCTGCGGAAATCATTTTCGACGTTGGGATCGGCGACACATTCAATGGGCGCGTGGCCGGCAATGTGGTCAACGATGACCTGCTCGGCAGCATGGAGTTTGCATGTGCTGCTTCGGGAGCAAAGCTGGTCTTAGTCCTGGGACATACGGCTTGCGGTGCGATAAAGGGCGCAATCGATGACGTGGTACTAGGCAATCTCACGGGATTGTTGGCAAGGATCAAACCGGCCATTCCGGCAACTAAGTTTGAAGGCGAGAAGTCCAGCAAGAATCCGGCTTACGTAGACGCTGTGGCCCGAACCAATGTCAAATTAGCAATCGAAAACATTCGGCTACGAAGCCCGGTATTGGCGGACCTGGAGAAGAAAGGATCGATCCAGATCACCGGTGCGATGTACAACCTCGCGAATGGCGTGGTGGACTTCGTCAGTTAGCGGGTTCAGCGGCACGAAATGGCACTGAAGTGATCTTGGACACTGATCCAGTTGTGCTACCACTAGACGGCACCGCAACTCTATTGCACTCGCTTTTGGATCTGTGAATGTTTGAACTGAAGACCACCAATGCCGAATAACGTTGGCACAGTGATTGTAATGGCTACGCTGTTTTGTTGTGTGATGACTGGCCAGGCGAGGGCGCAACAACAGCCACCGGAGGATCCGGAGGACGATAAGAAGTTAGGCCTCTGGCTTGATCAGGGAATTTCGACTGGTCTCACGCCCAACAAGTCCTTGGAAATCGAATTCTACGAAAGATATGACGAGGTAATTTCGAACCTATACGAGTACTTTGTTCAGGGTGGCATTGCGTTTCGTGTGCGTCCATGGCTGACAGTAACACCGCTTTATCGATATCAACGCTATCCCGCGAATCCCACTACCACCTACGAAAACCGGTTACTTCTGAGTGTTACGATGAGCACATCGCGCGGCGCATGGCGGCCGAATCTGAGAACGATCGTGGAGGGGCGTTTTCCCGACAATCGAGTAGCCTCGGCACGATTTCGAATTCGACCTGGGGTCGACTATACCTTGCCGTTGCGAATGAAACGGCGCCCGGTACTGGTCGTGAGCAATGAGTTTTTTGTCGTCCCCGGAACCAATAGCTTTGCTGCTGGTGGCGCCTTTACGCAAAATCGTTTTCAGGTTGGGGTCCGGCTCCCCATCTCTGATTCGTTTTCGGTACGACCTTTTTATCTGTTGCAGTCAGTAAATTTGCCCGGGGGCTGGGAAACTAACCAAATTATTGGTATCTCGGTGGCAGCCAAGATCCTCAATAAGAACAAATGAGGGAGTGTCACGCAAGGAAAAGAAATTCCGGCGGATGCCTTCCGGGGGGATATCAGATGAGACGAACAATGTGCCTGCTGGTGATTTGCAGCTTTATGGCTGCTTGTAAGCATGGCTCCGCTGTTCAAGACCAACAACCTCTGACTGAGCAAGAAGCATTTCAGCTTGGGGTAGACGCATACATCTACGGGTATCCGCTACTCGTGATGGACTCCGTTCGACGAGTGTCGACAAATGTTGCAGCGCCTCAGGGCAAGCTAGCGCCGATGGGTCAGTTCGCGCATTTCCGCTCATTTCCTGATGCATCTAAACGGGACCTTGCAGGCTCCAATGTGCCATGCTACTTTGGTCGTGCGTGGAATAACGGTTGAAACAGCGTGACGATAGCTGCCGATCGCCAGATCCACTCGAAAAAAGACGCTCGACATATCGACCGAGTATGTTCTTGCGAATGCTCTTTCCAAGACCGGCTTGGAGACCTCAAACCCGATAAAATCATGGTAGGCTTTCGGCGCGTAGTTTCCTTTGGCTACTTGGTCCACATCGAAACCAAATTCTACCTTCATATGCGCGGACGGCTTTTCCTCATACGTAACGACAGATCCATATTTCTTCTCCAGTTGGGGATACATCATTGCAACCGCGCGATTGGTTGCCAGCGGGTGCCCCGAGTTGTCGGCAGCGTAGTGCGCCAATGCACCCAGCGCGAAAGCGTATTCGTTCAGATCTCTGGATTCATCGATCAAGGCGAGAACAAAGTCACCACTTCGGACATAGTGCGTCAGATCGCTGAAGAATCGGTTGCCGAAAGGATAGTAACCCATGTCCTGGATAATTGCGCCGCCGTAGGCATATGCGTGGGCCTGGAGCAGTTCCTCCAGGGTCGCGTTCGGAAAGCGCTGCAAGAGCAATGGTTCGATGCTGTCCTTCCACGCGGCGTCGATAATAGCTTCATGCGTCAGAACGGAGTAACCCGCACAACCGGGAGCACAACATATCCCCAAGATAAGTCCAAGAATGGTAGGGACACAGAGTGAGAACGGCGTGCATCGTCCACGAGTCAGCATCTTGCCTGATGATAACAGGGCTTCCCACCACATGGTTGATCCGTGCCCGATAAACGCGCGTTACCGGAGAAGTCGCCCCGAGGACTTGTCCGATTAGACGGGCGGGACTTTCCACGATGGTCTGAGGAAAACTTCCGAGTAGCTGACAATTCATCCGAAATCATATCAGGGGCAATGAATTGTCGCGAAGAATCTGCCTAAGTGGTGGGGGTACGAGAACTCGTAACCGCTATTAATGCCGATGCAATGACTCAGAGAGACTTGTTAGATTTTCCGCACGCACACGAACAATGCCACCACGCGGCTACCGCCTTCCACCTTGGTCTTCCCATCGTTACCCGCGCCGCGCCGCCCATCCCAGCAACAACAATCCGGTCGCAACAATCCAACTCCCGGCTACTCTCACGGCGATTCTCGTCCATGGCGGACGCAGCTTGATCACGGACGCCGAGACAAGGGCCACAACTACAAAAATTCCTGCCACCAATCCCGCATACGCTCCGACTAACGAGAGTGACCATGGCACTCCGGCGCCATTCATCCACCCGTGCACCAATCCCAGCAAACCGGCAAGCACAGTCATGCCGCGCAACGATACTTGCGCATTTGCAGCTACCAATCCGCCAAGAACCAAAAACGAAATCGCGGCCACGGGCCAGGACACGGCCCACTGAAACATCGTTCCCAGAAAACATCCGACAAACCAACTCGCTGGGAGAAGAAAGAGGGCACGCCTTCCATACTGCGGTCCGCGTAGCCCCGCGAGCAGAGCCAGCGCTACCACCGGCACAATGTCTTCCGGGCTCAAGAAAAAGTGAAGCAGGCCGTCATACATCGGTCCCATCCCCGTGGAATTCAAGTGCGCCGAGGCCGGAGATGGGCAGAGCAAGAAAAACCACCGACATCGTGGCCAACACGAATAGAGACTTACGCTTCATGCCAACGCCTTCCACAGGAAATACATTCCCATCGCGGAGATAAATCCGCCCGACAAACGCAGAAACATTTGCCCCCACGTCCAACGGTGCACCAGCCCGATCGAGACGCCGATGCCGTGCAAACAGCCTGTGGCGCAAACGAATCCCATGCTGTACAACAACCCATCCTGGCCCGGCGGCAACTCAGTGCCATGAGCGTGGCCATGGAAAATAGCGAAGAACGAAACCAGCAAGGCTGCCGCCCACAGCGGCGGCTTGAGCTCAAACAACACCACCCCGCCCAGGAGAATCATCGACGCGGCGATGCCATACTCCGTGCCAGGAAGCGGAATTCCCAGCAGCCCCATCATGCCGCCGAGCGCCATCACCATCGGAAACGCCACAGGTAAAACCCAAATCGCAGGTGCACCAAGTTGCGCACCCCACAAGCCGACAGCAATCATGGCCAATACGTGATCGAGACCAGAAATTGGATGACGCACTCCGGACAAAAATCCGCTCGCTTCGCCCTTTCTGATGTGGGCACCCGCCACTTGCGAAAACTGGATGGCCAAAGCCAGGCCCGCCAAGCTTCTGAGATGTGCGCGGCGAAGCGCAGAAGTCATCGGATCACGCCGATCAACATCGCTACGCGCTGGATAGTCCAAAATGCTCCCAGCGAACCTACGGTATAGCCCGGCAGGGCCGCCACCATTCGAGGCCATCGAATTTCAAGTACGCGAAATGCGCGCTCCAGCAATAGAATCAAAACTACAAAGCCCACCTGCCCGATCTCGACACCTACGTTGAAACTCAAAAGCGCCCACGGTAATTCGTTGGACGGTAATCCCGCACTGGTCAATGCACTCGCAAATCCAAATCCATGCAGTAGGCCAAACGCAAACGCCACTACCCATGGATGGCGTATCGTAAAACTCGATTCGCCCCGCCACACCTTTACAATCTCGGGCCCCAAAAACAAGATGCTCAGCGCGATGGCCGCGTTGAGCGGCAGCGTTGGCGCGTTTGCGTAACCTAGCGTCGCAATCGCCAACGTGATGCTGTGCGCCACCGTGAATGCGGTGATCGTTTTTAGAAGCATCCACCGATCTTTCACGATGAGCAGTAACCCCAGCACGAAGAGAAGGTGGTCCGGTCCAAATAAAATGTGCCGAATGCCATGCACAACATATGCTCCGGCTACCCCGAGCCGCCCCTGGTTAGGAGTAATGCCGATCCACGCCTGCGATGGCCGCACGATGGTCGACCAACTTCGGCCGTCGAGGAGTTGTACTCGCACCAAGACGTCCGTGATGGTGCCCTGCAACCCGACAAAATCGACGCGCTTTCCGCCCAGACCTCCCGCGACCACAATGGAACGCCGCTCAAGCAGGGAATCGGTGAGCTCTTGCGAAGTTGGAGCCGTTACGTTTTTTGCGTCCGCGGGAAGTTGCAGCACAATCGGCAAACGCATGCCGGCGTTCACCGGAGTGCGCCACACAATGTCGTAATGATCCGGAGAGGTTTCCTTAATTTCCAGATATGCAGGCCGCGTCTCGTGGGCCGTGCAGGACGGAACCAACGCCGCTACGGCGATCATCATCAATGCCACTAAGCAATGTCGCGATGCGTTCATGGCGCTAAAGCCGACCCAGCTTTGGGGTCAGTTGCTTCCGGCGGCGGCTGGGGAGCTACCACCTCATATTTCTCTCGCATCTTGGCGTAGGCTTTTTGCCATTCGATGGCCTTTTGATCCGCGAGCCACGCGGTCTTCACGTCTGGTTCAACTTCCTCAAACGCTGGCACACGCCCCGGCGTAATCGATTCGATCCACACCAGATGCCATCCGTAACCCGACTCGATCGGACCCTGCCACATTTTTGGCTTCAATTTGTATAGTCCGATGGCGAAGCCAGGACCAAACTCCTTTGCGAGCTGATCGGGCGCACGGTCGCCGTAATAATCTTGAAACATAAAAGGGTCAGCCAGTTTCTTGCCAAGAGGAATATCTTCCGGTTTACTCGCGATTTTGTTCAGCGCAGACAGCGCATCGGCCTGCGCGTTCTGCCCGCGGCGATCAAACCCAAAAAACAAATGACGAAACGTGGCGCGGTCCGGCAAAGCAAATTTCTGGGAATTGTTGGAATACCAGGCTTTCAACTCGTCGGTGCTTGGTTCGTGCGCCGATGCCACATCTTCCGATAGGAACTCCATTTTCTGTGCCATGCGCCGCTTCACGATGGTGTCGTCCTTATCGAGCCCCATCGCCAGCCCTTCGCGGTACAACACTTCTTGCCGAATAAAACTCTCTACCAGGCCACGAAATTCCTCCGGCGTTGGCTGCCTGTGCCACTGCGACACAAACGACATCTCCAACTGCCTCAAGTCATCCAGTGTCAGAGTGATTTGATAATTTCCATCGCTCGCGCGACCTCTCTCCATCCACGAATAAAGCGCGAACAGCGCGAGCCCAATAACCAAAAAATGCACAAGCGGTTCGCGAACTGCTTTGCGGAGAATCGCCACAAAATGACTACGCAGCCCCAGGCTTACCGCCTTCGGCTGCGTTTCTTGCACGTCGGCAGTTGTCAAAATCATTTCCGGTTCAAGGACCTTGTGGGTTGTTTTGATTCCGCGGTCTATGGCTTGGCCTTCACTGGCTCAAGCAAATTGAGGACCGGCGGAATGATCTCGTAGTTTGCGTAGCCGAATTCATTGCTCCGCGCGCCATAATACTTGTCGCCGAGCTTGTAGACGGTCACTTCAAACGGCGTCTGTTGCAGCCAGGTTACGATTTTCCCGTTCTGTATAGCGTATGCGGATGACATGCCCGAGTAGGCGGTTGCGGCCACGTTTCCTACATCGCTGGGCAACTGCGCGTTTCGTCCGACGTTAATCACGAGGTACTGCCCTTCCTTGTTGTAGATGACCTTCATGACTCCGCCGGTGACGTTGTTCCGAACCCAAGTAAACTTATTCACCACTAGGGCGGTCAGCTGCGCATTGGTCAGCGCCACGCCACCCTTCCGTTTCAGGTCGGTCACGCTCATCCCTGGCTGCGCTTTCTTGCGGTCTTCCTCTGAAGGTGTATACCAGATTGGCGAACTCCACGCGCGCTCCTGAACGGTCGCGGCAACCACGTCGGGGATCGGCACACCCAATTGATGTGCTTGAATCGTGGTCCAGCGCGGCGTGGGAATCTCCAACGCGCGGGCGTAGTAGAAGGCATGGAGGCTCGGATCGAATTCCGGGTCCGTCCACACGGTTTTCAGCTCTGTCGATCCGATCGTATTGGTGTAGGTGGCGTTCGCCAGGTCCACTGTGCTTCCGATCGACGGGACCTTGCCGCTAGCTGCATCCGGTTTGCGGTCGCCGGCCCACACGACATCGAAAATCTTCTCGAAGCTCTGGCCGTTCTTCGTCCAGCCCTTCACAATCTGGATTCTATCCAGGTTTCCTGAGGTGGGATCCTTCACCGCCCATACGATGAACGTTGGTGCCTTACCGTCCATCTTCTTGAGGTCGCCACCCATGGGTACACCTTCTTTATACCCAGTCTTTACCCAAGCCTTATCCTCGACATCCGAGCCTTTGTATTTCCAGCCGCCAAAAAAACGCAACTTTATATGCGGTCCGCTGGCAGCAAACGTCTCTTTGCGCTGCATCGCTTCAAAGATCGAGGCGCGCGTGTTCTCTTCCGCCCAAACGCCGCTAACACCCGCAGGGTTTTCATAACGGACATCCATACCCGCCAAAATGTGGCCCGCCATGCGTGTTTCGATCGTTCCATCCTCCGTGCCATGCCCACCGTAAAAATTGTCCTGCCGGTACGGCGTGCCCGTGTTATGAGAGTCAGAACCTCCCACGACGCCGAACTTGTACGGGTTATATCCCTTGTTGTCTTGCATCGACAGCCCATCTTTCAAGGCTTGACGCGCATAACTTCCTACGATGTGATCGAAGCGGCCCTGCGGCTCGCCTAATAGGTAGGTCATAATTTCGAAATTCGAAAATTCGTCATTAGGCGACAACGCCGGGTGCGTTTCAGAGGAGCCTTTTATCTGTTTCATCTCGATCAGACGCTCGTTGCGATCCCTCGACTCCGCCCATGCAGCATCGATCGGCCTGCCATAGCTGTCTACGTCAATGGGGTACATGTGGCCGTCGCTCAAATTAGCGTTGTGCGATATCGCCAGCAGTTCGTTTCCGGCCTTGCGCTGCGCGTCCATCCATTTCCATAAATCTTCAGGATGCGCAGAATCCAGCGAGCTGAATGGCATTTCCGGGACTTTGGCACAGTCTTTAAAAAATACGTTGCGATGCATATTGCGGAAATCAGGTGTAGAGGTCCACTCGTAAGAGCAGAATGCCGTAAATTTGCCGGGTTCGTTGGCCTCGTCCGCGGCCTGGTTATTCGCCTTCCAAACCGTGCCAGCGACTTCTGGCTTTACCAGCTCGGGGACCGGCTTGCCTTCAACCATGCTGACGCCGAGCCAGAGGTAGATTCTTTGAATGTCCGACGGTTGATGGACGATCAATTTCTGCGCAATCGGCATCTTGCTGAGCGGCGAAGAAGGATCGTTAGAGAGGCGCACAACGCCGGCATATTCCGAATGATCCGTCACCCCGGCCCAATCCAACGGAGTATCAATCTTGATGTCATAACCGAGCGGATGTTTTATCGTTTCGCCCTTCCAATACTTGTAGGCGTCGGCCGGACCGGTTAAATGGTTACCGAAGATGTAGGCGTCAAACGACCAGCTGGTGTGCTGGTGCGTCTCGCCAAAATAGGCTTCACGGTCTGGATTCCGCTCCGGCCGCGCCGGGGTCGCCCGAGTTGCAGGGGCTGGTGCCGCATGAACGGTGCTCACCACCACCGGGTGCGCGCGATTCGTATTCATCTTCGACCGCGCCACCGCGACAAACAATAATACCGCCAGCACCGTCGCCGCAAGAATCAACACGACTGAGGAATTTCTTATAAACTCTTTATACCTGCTCATATTTGCTCCATTCCATCTGGGACGAAAGTCGGCGTGCCGCCACGACTAACCCGTTCGTTCCATGCGCCGGAATCCTAATTATTTTTTCTTTCTTCAACATGCGTGCCGGCCCTTAGGACATTGTGCGGGTGGTTTTTCACGGCTATGTCCCGACTGTTGATTGACGTAGTCCTTAATGTTCGTGGCAGCGATCAGGCCGAAGGCGTCATCCTCGACCTGAAGCACCTTTAATATGCGCGAGGGTATTTGAACCGGCTACCCCCGAGAACTGTCAAAACTAACAGTCCGCGGAAACGCTCCTGGCTTCGGGGGGATTGCTCCCGAGTCACGGGCTAATCGGAACTTTTTCTCAAGTCGCTGATGAGTACGCTGATGCAGAATCTTGCGCCCGATTGGGTCCGCGCGCGGGCAATGTCGGTTTTTATGCTCGTCTACATGGGGACGTGGACCGGCGGCAGCGCATTTTGGGGATATGTCGCGGCGCACAAAGGGACGCATTTTTCTTTGCTGGCCGCGGCGATCGGTACGGCCGCTTCTCCTCTGCTGATTTTGATATCCCGACTGGTCGATGCACCCGTGGATTTGGAAGCTTGGAATCATTGGCCCAAACCGATTTTTGTCGGTGACGTCGGCCTCGACCTGGGTCCGGTGTTGGTTACAGTGGAATACTACGTTGAAGCGAACCAAGCAGAGGAATTTCTCGCCGCTCTCCAAAAATTGTCGCGCCTGCGCAGGCGCGATGGCGCGTACCGCTGGGGTATTTATCGCGATACGGAGCATCCAACGCACTACGTGGAAACCTTCATCGTGGAATCATGGGCAGAACACCTGCGCCAACACGAGCGTGTGGTTATGGCCGACCGCGCGATCGAGGAGGATGTTGACCGCTTTGAGGCGAAGCCAAAGGTGACGCACTTCATCTATGCTCATCGCGAGACTCAGCAACACGCCTGAAAACGCAGGCCGCACCATCCTCAGTCCTAATTAACGACTTATCGGCAGTTGACTCGGAAGGGCCAGCCAATGAAGTGTTTTCGCCCTCGTTATGCGCCTTTTCCTTTCCGAGCGACAGGTTCATTCTTGGCTTGCATTGATTTCATGAGGGCGGCAGACGATGCTCCTTCCAGCGACAGTCCGTAGCCAACTTCTCGCACGATGCGCTCCTTCAACGGTTGAATAAAGTGGATGCGCGTGTTGCGGCGCGTCACTTCCGGAGCCTTCAGGTACAGTTCGGCCAATTCCCGCGCCCGACTGAGCGCCTTACCGTTCGGCACAACTTCGGCAACCACTCCCCATTCGTGTGCGGTACGCGCTGCCAGCGGCTGTGGGTTCAGCAGGAACGCCTCCGCTCGTCCTGCTCCAGCGCGATAACTCCACGTGGTAAAGATTCCGTCACCCGGCGCAACGCCCGCAGCGAAGTGCGCCACATCCTGGAAGGTTGCGCCCTCCGCCGCCACAATTACGCTGGCAAGTAGCGCGTAGTCGGAGTGCACATGGGCGCGTCCTTCGATAGCCGCGATGACCGGCACGCGTATGTTGGCTATGTTTTCCAAAACCTGAACGCCTTCATCGTGAACTTGACTCCACACGCCGGGATCGGTGACATCGCCGAAAGAGGACCAATCGACATCAGTAATGAACTCCCCACCTGCGCCCGTCAGGATTACGATCTTGTTCGCTCGATCTTGCGCAATCCGGTAGAAGGCATCGACAAATTCCGTGTGAGCTGGCGCGGTCATAATGAACGGCCCGCCGTTGCTGTGGAATTCAGCAACCAGCACACCTTTGTCATCTCGTGTCAGCTTCAGGTTGTGATAAGCGGTGAAGTAGCTGCTTTGAAGTTGCATCATGTTCTCCTCTCCAAGGGCGATATGGTGCTCTCAACTGTCAATGAATATCACCGGACCGGTTTCAGTTGGATGCTCAGCGCGTCCCTCGGATGTAGTATTTTTTAGGCTAGTCCTGGCAAACGCATTATAAAAGGGCGCCCGCTTGAAGTAGATTTTCGTAACCGCTTTCATTAACATCCACAACAAGGAGGAATCCCTCATGAATGACGCCAAGTATATTGGGATGGGATGTGCATCAGGCAACGATCTCTGCTGCCGTTCGGGATTCGAGCGGCAATCTAGTGATGGAAGCCACGCTCGAAACGAAAGCCGAAACAATCCTCGAGTTTGTTCATGGCCTGCGCGGCAGTTTGCGCGTGAGCTTTGTAGGAAGGAACCTGTGCGTCTTGGTTGCACGATCTTTTGAAACCCCACGTTACCGAAGTGTTGGTTTGTGATTCGCGTAAGAATGCCCTGTTGAGAGTTGGAAACAAGAACGACCGTGAAGATGCACGCAAGCTGTCCGAACTGTTGTTCCTGAACAAGCTCCATCCGGTCTATCACGGCGAAATGGGAGTTCGCACGCTGAAGGAACTGGCGCGTAGCTACCTGACAGTCACCGTGATCTGACGCGCGTGATGAATCGCCTGAAGGCGATCTATCGAGGTTGGGGGATTGCTTGTGCCGGCCAGCAAGTGTATGCACCTCGCTACCGTGCCGCATGGCTCGCGAAGATCACAGAAGCCGGCGTGCGCCGTCGCGCCGAGATCTACTATCAGCAGTTCGATGCCTTAGCTGCTTTGCGCCAGGAAGTGCGCCGAGAGCTATTGGCGGAATCCCGGACACATCCGGCCATGATATTGCTGCGGCAGATTCCCTCGATCGGCCCCATCCGCGCCGCTTTGTTGATCGCTCTGATGCAGACACCCCATCGCTTCCGTACCAAGCGGCAGCTGTCGGCCTACTGCGGACTGGCACTGAGAACCTACGATAATGGGGAATATCGCTTCGTTGGCGGTCAACTGAAACACTCTAAGAAAGCTGTGACCATCCGCGGACTGAACAAAAATCACAATCATGATCTGAAAAATATCTTTAAGGGAGCTGCCACCCGAGCGGCTGCCACAGCTGGGCCTCTCCAGAATTTCTACGAGGCTCGTCTCGCCAGCGGCATGAAACCACCGATGGCGCGCCTGACCTTGGCGCGCAAGATCGCGGCCATCACTTTGCTCGTTTGGAAGAAAGGAGTTTGTTTCGACGCTGAACAGTTAAAGCAACAAGCAGCTTGAGCGACTGGTGAGAACTCTTTTCCTCGCTTGATTCATGTCTGGCGGCGAACTGTCGGTTCTTCTGGCGCTCTGGTTCGAGGGTGAGTATCCATAACGGCGTTAGGTGGAGACTGTGCTTCGAGCACCAACCATCTCTTGGTTAACTATATGCCCCCTCGGACAACCAGAAAAAGCTATAGGCCTTGAGCCTCAGATAGAACTATGGTTGGCAATTTTTGCAACCGTACTGCTTGTCGCATCAGAAACCGAAGGCGTCGTCACGACAGCAACATGACTCTGCGAAAAAAGAGAACCCCAAGAGCCTCCCTACATTACGTGGGCTGGAGAGCCTGGCAAAAATCTATGCTCCTTCCAGTCGCCGGGGAAGTTTTTCTCTTGACTCTCCCCTTTATAGAACGCCGTTACCGGAGAAGCGATAAAAAAAACATATGTAAAGGCTTACCAGGACTGACCGCTCTGCTCAGTTTTGGGCTCAAAGACGCCTCACCAGAAGGACACTTTGATCGTCCATTTGTTTTCCGAACTTCCTCGCCTCTGCCAAGAAGCATTTCGCAGAGAACCTTTAGCGACTCTCCGGAATGCTTCATCACCTGTTGTTTGACTCTTTCGAGCCCGTACTCGTCCTCGTTCTCGATTTGCGGCTTCGGTCAGCCCGTCCGTCAAGAAGAACCGCGATATCACCCCTTGAGAATTCCACATGAGAACTCGCGAACTTCTGCTCTTTGAAGATTCCAATGGGTGGATTGGGAGGTGGAAAGTTCGCTGACCGATCCAGTGCTGCTGCGGAAATGGAGAATTGGCAGGTGACCTGCAGTCGCGAAATGGAGATCGTTCGACTTCCCAAGCGACACGAACGCCAGGGTCACAAACATCTCCGCCGCTATCAATTCGGAAGATAACGCGGTTCAAATCTTCGAGGAGCACCTGCGGTTCGGATGAAGTGGCGAGCCTCATGCGCGCGGCGCTCTTGACCATAGCCATCAATACGCCGGACGGCACGCCGTGACCGGAAACATCTGCCAGATAACCGATCCATTTGTCGTCGTCTTGCACCAGATCAACCAGGTCGCCACCCATTTCCCCGCTGGGAGCTGACAACCCATAGAATTCGAATCTTGTAAAAAATGAGGTATGCCAAAGCGATCGGAGGTACCAGGCCGCGGTGTATCTGTTCAGCAAGCTCGATTTCCGTCTGGACCCTAAAATAGCGCAGACCTTGCTTTCTGACGAATCGAACGAAGAAAACATAGCCAAGTAAGATGGCAAAGAGGCACCCAATCACATCAACCCCGGCTGCGGTGCTAGCGACCTGGGCCCAGTCCACGGCGAGCGATCCCAGATGAGGGGTAAGTACAAGAGCCAGGACCACATGCAAAGCTACGAGGACCGGTAGAAGCTTAGGCGCCCGCATGAAGCAAAAGCCGTAGGCAACACCGATCGCGCCACCCATGAAAACCAAGAAAACGATGTGTGCGATCCGGCCGGGCCTCGGATTGGCCAAGTCGAGTAAAGATCGAACGCCCTCGGAAAACGTGAAAAAGACGGCGCACAAGAAGTGCACCCGTGCTTCCCACAGCATTCTGTCCCAAATTCTTCCGGAGCTTGCAAAATAAATGAGGCGCATGCTCAACGCATGATAGAAGAACAAAGGAGCTCAAGATAAGGCCGAATGAGTCGTGCGGCCTTGCACTGGGATTCTCTGACGAACCCAAAAGGGGCGCGAGAAGCAGC